>NZ_LR722673.1 GCF_902500225.1 Buttiauxella massiliensis
TTTCAGTACGGCGATGATTTGGTGCTCGGTGAACCGGATTTTACGCATGGCGATCTCCTCGGGGACATAATCAGTATGTCGGAAGATCTCTAAAAGTGAATGGGCCATTTTGGTGGGATACTTACATCTGCTTCTGGCACAGAACGGCCTATCAGCATTGTAAAAATATTCAGATATATATCATTCAACTGAACATACCTCATTAAAGGCAGAACCTCACGGCTCTGCCGTTTTTGTTTTCATTTCAGAGGAGTAGTGATGAAAAAATCTGAAGGTTTGCAGTCGCTGCAGCAGTCACTTTCTGGCCTGCCGCAGTGGGTATCAGAGCGTATTTTGCAGCAGATAAACCAGCTTACTCACTATGAACCGGTGATTGGCATTATGGGCAAAACCGGGGCGGGAAAATCGTCGCTGTGCAATGCCCTGTTTGCCGGTGAGGTTTCACCTGTCAGCGATGTGGCCGCCTGTACGCGCGAACCACTGCGCTTTAGCCTGCAGGTAGGCGAGCGTTGCATGACGCTGGTGGATTTACCGGGCGTCGGTGAAAACGGTACCCGCGATGCTGAATATGCTGCGCTTTATCGGCAACAGTTTCCCCGGCTGGACCTGGTGCTGTGGCTGATTAAGGCCGATGACCGGGCGCTGGCGGTGGATGAACATTTTTACCGCCACGTGATCGGTGAGTCTTACCGGCATAAGGTGCTGTTTGTTATAAGCCAGGCTGATAAAGTCGAGCCCACCAGTGGTGGCAATAAACTATCCACAGAGCAAAAGCAGAACATCAGCCGTAAAATCTGCCTGCTGCATGAACTGTTCCAGCCCGTGCATCCGGTGTGTACTGTATCAACACGTCTGCAATGGGGGCTTAGGGTGATGGCTGAGCGGATGATTCGTTGTTTACCGCGTGAGGCCAGCAGCCCGGTAGCGGCACAGCTCAGTGCGCCGCTTCGTACCGATGCCGTTAATAAAAAAGCCTGTGACGATTTTGGTGAAACGGTTGGCTCGGTGCTGGACACAGTAAGTTCCATGCCGCTGATACCAGCCCCGATACGGGCAATCATTCAAGCTGTACGCAATACCGTGGTATCGGTCGCCCGTGCCGTCTGGAGTTTCTTCTTCTGAATTTTCTTCAACTCTTTGCTATTCGATGAGCCCTGTCGCCTATGCGACGGGGCTTTTCTTTATTTAATTTTCGTAGGAGTCTGCTTATGACCCGTCTGGCTTCGCGCTTTGGCGCTGCAAATGTTATTCGTCGGGACCGCCCATTAACCCGTGAAGAGTTGTTCCGCACGGTTCCCAGTGTGTTTAGCGAGGATAAACACGAATCCCGCAGCGAACGATACGCATACATTCCGACCATTACTCTGCTCGACAGCCTGCAGCGCGAAGGCTTTCAGCCGTTCTTTGCCTGTCAGACCCGTGTTCGCGACCCGGAACGTCGCGAGCACACTAAACATATGTTGCGTCTGCGCCGTGAGGGCCAGATTACTGGCAAGCAGGTGCCAGAAATCATTCTGCTGAATTCTCATGACGGCACCAGCTCATATCAGATGCTGCCAGGGCTGTTTCGCCAGGTTTGCCAGAATGGACTGATTTGTGGAGAGACGTTTGGCGAGGTGCGCGTTCCGCACAAGGGAGACGTGGTTAGTCAGGTGATTGAAGGGGCGTATGAGGTATTGGGAATTTTTGACCAGGTGGAGGAGAAGCGCGATGCCATGCAGTCGCTGATGCTTCCACCACCAGCCCGACAGGCACTGGCGAAAGCGGCGATTACTTACCGGTTTGGCGAAGACCACCAGCCAGTGACCCCGGCACAAGTCCTGACACCAAGGCGTTATGAAGATTACAGCGATGACCTGTGGACCACCTATCAGCGCATTCAGGAGAACCTGATTAAGGGAGGGCTAAGTGGTCGTAGTGCAAAAGGTGGACGAACCCATACCCGCGCTGTACGCGGCATAGATGGTGATGTGAAGCTTAATAGAGCTCTGTGGGTGATGGCGGAAACCCTGCTGGAGCAGTTGTAACGGGGAGAATTCGACTGTCTGCAGCACTGGTATTGTTACCACCTCGTTAACTATGGACACCACCTGTCCGTTTTCCCTCTCAAGGATTGTTTATAGAACGACCTGACACCGCTGAGGGGCGCGCCCGCTCTCGTATGAGGCAGATGCAAAAAATAGTTCCCGCAGTGTCCATTCCCTGTCCGCCCCCCTCTGTAAAGTAATCATATTAATTTCAGTCAGTTAATCTTCACGGAGAATATTCCATGACACAGGCAGAACGTCGCCATGACCGGCTGGCGGTCAGACTGTCACTCATCATTGGTCGTCTGGTAGCAGGCGAAACCCTGAGCGTGACGAAGCTTGCCGTCGAGTTCGGGGTCTCGGTTCGCACCCTGCGGCGGGATTTTCGTGAAAGGCTCATGTACCTGGACCTAGAGTACCGTCAGGGTCTCTGTCGCCTGCGTACCGGAGGTAACGGTGCGCAGGGTGAACTGGATGTGCTGACTTTTGCTCACCGCACCGGTCTCGCTGATGTCTTTCCGGGCTTTGACCGCAGACTGGTCAGTGCCTTGCTGGCGTCAGATGATGCACCCTGTCTGGTGTGGCAACTGCCACACGGGGTGAGTCCTTCCGGCTCACTGGTGTTTTACCGACTGGTAACCGCCATTACCTCCCGCCAGCGGGTGACGCTGCTGGCCGAGGGGCAACGCTGCGAGAGCCTGGCCCCGTACCGGCTGATTTTGCAGTCAGGTTGCTGGTATCTGGCCGGAGAGTTTCGGGGAAATATCACGGTCCATCCGCTGACAGATATTCACGCTGTTACAGTGCTGAACACCACTTTTACACCCAGAAAAACCATCAGCCAGTTGACCAGTCAGCCTGCTTTCATCCACGCACTTCCTCACTTTAGTTTCATTCGCGAAGCCCTGTTACTGACCTCTCCTGACAGAAGCTCAGCGGGCAGTGCTGCTTAATCAACCTCCGGCCTGTGCCGGAATTTCAGAGATAAGGAGAATCATGAACTGGCATTACGAGAAAAATGGTATCCGTCACGACGGTATCACCGAAGAAGAAATAACGGAGCGTGTTAAACGCGGCGAACTTACCGCCTCCACACTGGTGTGGAGGCCGGGAATGCCAGACTGGCAACCCTTATTCACCACCCCGCTGACGGCCGCGCTGGCGCATTGCATCACACCACCGGCACTGCCGGGGCACCGCATTCCGGGTGGTGTCGTCTGGACACTGGCTTTTGCCCCGTTCATTGGCTACGCGCTTGAACTGTGGACGGCGGGACTGAGCGGTATGGGTTTTGAGGAGGCCTATGACGCCGTATCGGGTGGACAGTACTGGTTTATTACATTGCTGCTCAATATCTCTCTGGGCTACCTGGATGAAAGACGTCTGCGTAAGGCCGGGGTGGATACGACAGCCTTCGGCAAGCTGGCGTGGCTGGTGCCGTTCTATCTCTGGCGACGGGCTAAATCACTGGGGCAGAAATCAGCTTATTTCTGGGTCTGGCTGGTGATGCTGTTCCTGACGCTGGTGGCCTAATGTATTCCCATCGGCCTTCAACCGATGGCTTCTCTTTAAAGGAAATTATCATGAAACCAATGTTCAGAACGCTGCTGATAGCAGTCAGTCTGCTGACTTGCGCCACGGTGCAGGGGGCGCCTTACAACCGAGTATTACCTGCTGCGGTAAACAATAAAAGCGGCAATATTTTCTGGTGTGATGCACACCGTCAGGTTACCGGGAAATGCGAAGCTATGTTTGCTGATCGCAGTGGTGGAATGGTGACCGTACGTTCCGCACCGCTCAAAGACTGCGAGGGTGGATTGTGGGGCTGGATAAGCATCCGGCGCGATGAAGCGTCAAAAGGTTTCACCATTACACCAGACCAGAAATTTGGTGTCACCGTAAAAGACCTGTGCCGTCCCGGGACGATTGCCACCTTTATGCCCAATCACAAAAAGCCAGATTACGACGACCTGGTGGTGCTGTACCAGGGTAAAGAGCTGTTCCGCTATAAACGCTTTTAATCATGCCATGACTGGCACAGAAGAAATCTGCGTAGCCATGCGCCACTGATGATTCAGGGAGTAAACCATGTTCAAGATGATTACTGCAGTATCCGCCGTTGTGTTGTCTTTTACCGTTAGTGCAGCGCAGTTACCCGAACAACTGATGGATAAAGACAATCCGGGCGAGTCGTACTGGTGTCAGGGGAACGATATCAATAGCTCCGTCTGCTCGCTGACCGGTGTCAGTGACGACCATAAATTTGCTTTGATTCAGGACTGGCCGGGCACTGCCTGTGCTGATAATAATTTTGGTGTCATAGACCTGGTACATGAGACCGGCATTAATGTGCCCTACGATGGCGGTGACTGTCAGGGTGATGTGAAGGCCGGTTTCGTGCGTGGTGCGAAGGATAACGGCCTGTATGTGAACATTGTCAGGGGAAGCAAAACGTTGCTGATGTACAAAGTTAAAACCGGATACTGATACCGTTATCGACACAAAATAAACACAGCCCCTGTTGCTCACGCAACAGGGGCTTTTAGCATTTAAGAATCGCGTGATGTCTGAGCCAGTTTCGTCGTTAACGACGACTGAGTAAGAAAAAGAAAATACGCTAACTTTCAATACGGAAAATATGAAATTCAACCAATACATTCACATTTTACTGGTAGCGGGTTCCGCACTGATGACATTAATAACCCTGATTACCTCCGGCAGTCGGGGTTTTCTTTTTTTGTCGCTTAATATCCACCGATAGCCCTGGCAGTTCCGAACGACGAACGCAGTGGTTAGTTTCTATCTTCAGGTAAATGTATCCGCTTCTGGTTATAAAGTCTGCTGAGAGCGAGGAGCGGAAGTTAGCCTAACACTGACATAATCAGTTTGTAGAAGAACTCTAAAAGTGAATAGCACGATTATGCGGGAAACTTCCAGCGTGATTAGAGGTCTTTCGCCGAAGATGTACAGCAATATCAGCAGCTCGGAAGTATCCAGATTTTCCCCGCGATTCACTGAGTTAATCATGATTCACCGCAAAAACTATAATTCCTCTGTATGCAGGCCTCACGCCAGAGACTGGCTTCAACCATCTGATTTATTTGATTATACCTGGCATGTGCAACTCGCTTTTTTATTATTGAAAATTGTTGTAAACCTCACAGTATAAATAAAACTCATATCTCTAAAATTTTTTCAGCCCACGAGCCTGGCAGTGTTGCTTTACCTTAAAAAGACCCTACACGACAAACCGCCCAGTCCCTTCAAGTGGCGGTAATCGCAACACGATCATAAAAACAGGCGAACAACGTTATGAGTATTTCAAATAATGTAGACGTTAAAGCATGGATAGATTCACGGCCCATTACTGGCTATCAATGGCTGGTTGTGGCGGCAGGGTTGCTGATCATCATGTTTGACGGCTATGACACCGCAATCATGGGTTTTATTGTGCCGGAACTGTTGGCGAAGTGGGGTTTGAGCCGTGCTGAGATAGGCCCTGTCCTCGGTTGTGCCATGTTTGGCGTGGCGCTTGGAGCGCTGATCACCGGGCCTCTGGCCGATCGCTATGGGCGCAAACGTTTGTTGCTGCTTTCCGTTGCTGTTTTTGCACTTTTTAGCCTGCTGTCGGCATTTTCCTCCTCCCCACAAGAACTGGCGTTGATGCGTTTTATCACAGGTCTTGGGCTTGGTGCGGCTATGCCAAATTGTGTCACGCTGATCGCTGAATATATTCCTGCTCGTCGTCAGGGGGTGATGATCACCTTAATGTATAGCGGATTCAGTATCGGCTCGGGCATTGCAGGTTTCATTGCGGCCTGGATGATACCGGCATGGGGCTGGGAATCTGTGCTGATCTTTGGCGGCATTGTCCCGCTGGTGCTTTTACCATTGCTGCTGTGGTTCATGCCGGAATCCCCTATGTTTATGGTGGCTCGTCATTTTCCATCAGAAAAAATCGCTGCCACTTTGCAGCGCATGGGCGGGGCGTTCACCGCAGAAACGCAGTTTTTCCTGATGAACCCCGTCGTAGAAAAATCATCACGCGTAAAACAACTGTTCACGCCGAGCTATGCGTGGGGCACGGTTGTGTTGTGGCTGACCTATTTCATGGGGCTGTTTGTGATTTACATGCTCAATGGCTGGTTGCCAACGGTGCTGCGTGACGGCGGAATTAACCTGCAACATGCCGCGATAATTACGGGTGTCTTCCAGCTTGGTGGTATTGGCGGCGGCATCATTGTGGGTTCGCTGATGGATCGCATGTCGCGTAAGAAAGTGATAGGCGCATTTTATCTGCTCGGTAGTCTCAGTTTATTAACGCTGGGTATGTTCAATTTTTCCCCGTTGATGCTCGGCTTGTTCGTGTTTATCAGTGGCGTATGTATTAACGGTGCGCAGACTGGCATGCAGGCCTTTGCGCCAGCGTTCTACCCAACGGGTATTCGCGCTACGGGTGTTAGTTGGATGCATGGAATAGGTCGTACCGGGGCAATTCTCAGCACCACGACGGGTGGTTTGCTTATCGGTCTGTTTGCCGGGCCTGGCGCAATCTTTTACATTCTCGCGCTACCGGCGTTGTTAGCAATGTTGGTGGTGATTAATCATCGTGATGGCCGTGCGCAAACCGCAAGCGGAAGTGATTTCGCTGTAGTGACCCGTGAAATGAAATAAGCGGAGAAACGAGATGGCATTTAAACAAATAGAAGTGGAGGTGGTCGCGGTTCGTGAGCTCACTCCCTCCATCCGCGAGTATCAGCTGGCGACACCAGACAAAACGCCGCTACCGGAATACACAGCAGGCGCGCATATCACGCTGTTTCTTGATAACCATGAAGGCGGCCTGTTTGTCCGGCATTACTCTTTACTCGGTGGTGATGGTATCAATGACGATGCCCGTCATCTTTACCGCATTGCTGTTCAGCGGGAGCCACAGGGAACGGTCTCCTGCTGGATACATCAGCATTTGCAACCAGGCTGCCGGCTTCGTGTCTCGGTGCCCGTAAATGCTTTCACACTGGAAAGAACCACACAGCCGGTATTGTTGATTGCCGGAGGCATTGGCATCACGCCGGTATTTTCGATGATGCGCAGCCTGATGAAACGCCAGAAGCCATTCTCATTGCTTTACTGCGGGCGCACAGCGGGATCAATGGCTTTTCACGATGACATCTCCAGCCTGATCCCCGGCCGTGTACGTTTTCATTACAGCCAAAAAGCCGGGCGAATTGATTTGCATATACTGCTGGGAACGCTGGCACCAGAGACAGCCATCTATATTTGCGGCCCTTTATCGTTGATTGACGGCGTATGTGCTGCGGCTCGTGAACGTAATTTCCCGCAAGAGAATCTGCACTATGAATGTTTTGCACCGGCGGTAATGTCAGAAAACCAGCCGTTTGAGGTTGAGCTTAAACGCTCTGGTCGCATCATTCCGATTGCCCGCAATACCAGCATTCTTGATGCGCTGAATGCCGCAAAAGTGGATGTGCTTTGGGATTGTCGCCGGGGTGAGTGCGGGCTTTGTGAGCAAACGGTGATTTCTGCCGATGGGCCGCTGGTGCACCAGGATCAATACCTCAGCGAAGAGAAAAAACAGTCTGGTGAGTCAATGTGTATCTGTGTCTCACGGTTACGCGGAAAACGTTTAGTGCTTGATTTGCAATAGGGTAAATTATGAATCATTCATTTGATATGGTTATTGATCATCCAAGACATCCCTTTGAGGATGATACGTTTGGCACGGGTGGATTCGCTGATCACAGCACGCCGCTTATCCGTAATTGTTGGTATGTTGCAGCACTCAGTCATGAAGTTTCTCGCGAGATAATCAGCCGCCGCTTTCTGGGGACGGATGTTGCGCTTTACCGCACCCTTGCGGGTGAACCTGTGGCGGTACGTAACCGCTGTCCACACCGTTCGTTTCCGCTGGCAAAAGGCAAACTGGATGGTGACACGCTGGTCTGCGGCTACCATGGGATGCAGTTCAATACGAGCGGGCGTTGCGTCAATTTACCGTCGATGGCCAACGTGCCGGGCAATGCGCAGGTGCGAACTTTCGAAGTCGTAGAACGGGCACCGCTGATTTGGATCTGGATGGGTGACCCCGACAGCGCCGACCCCGCGACTATTCCTGACACGCATTGGTTGAGTAGCCCGGAGTGGAAAAGTGTTAATGGCCAGTTCAGCTTTAAATCTGACTACATTTCCATGCACGAAAACTTGCTCGATCAGACGCATTTCCCGTTCTTGCATCCTGGTGCGATAGGCACACCCGAATATGCCCGTTCGAAGCTGAAAGTGCGCCAGGAAGGGAATGTAGTCATTATTGACCGCGTATTGAAAAACTCGCCGCCGCCAGGAGTCTATGCCATTCCAACCGGGTTAACGGGAATACCGGTTGATCGTTATTCAGAAGCTCGTTTCCAGTCGCCCGCTATGCACGTTGCCTTTGCCCGTATCGTTGATACCTCGCAAGGCGCGGGCCGGGACATCACTTACCGCTTCAACATTTCGCACATTTTCACCCCGGAAACCAATGGCAGCATTCATTACTGGTGGTTCTGTACGCGTGATTTTGACCTACAAAACACCGCCACTGATGAGCACTTGTATGTTTCGTCAGCCAAGGCTTATACCGAAGATGTCGACGCGCTTGAGTGGATACTCGACGTTGTTCGCAAAGACAGTGAACCGCAGTTCGATCTTAACTTTGCACCGGACCGCCCGGGATTGATGATGCGCCGCATCCTGTATGATTTAGCGGTGGCTGAAGCAGGGGTTGCGCCAGATTGCATGCAGCAGTGCCAAAAATAATCTAATAAAAACATCCTAATTTAACGATACGTGGAGTAAACAACATGGCAAAAATTATTGGCGGACTAGCCGTTTCACATACGCCAACCATCGGCTTCGCGGTCGACCACAACAAACAAAAAGAGCAGGCATGGGAGCCTATATTCTCAAGTTTTGAGCCGATGCAGCGTTGGCTTGCAGAGAAAAAACCAGATGTGCTGCTGTATGTGTTTAACGACCATGTCACGTCGTTTTTCTTCGACCATTACTCCACTTTCGCGCTGGGAATCGACGACGAATATCAGGTTGCGGATGAAGGCGGCGGCCCTCGTGATTTACCGCCGGTAAAAGGCCATGCGGCACTCTCACGCCATATAGGCACCAGCCTGATGAGCGATGAGTTTGATATGAGCTTCTTTATGAATAAGCCGCTCGATCATGGTCTCTTCTCACCATTGTCAGCGCTGTTACCTTCGCAGGGTGGTTGGCCGACGCAAGTGGTGCCGCTGCAAATAGGTGTGCTGCAATTTCCTATCCCCAGCGCTCGCCGCTGTTACAAGCTTGGCCAGGCTTTGCGTAGAGCAATTGAAAGTTTCCCGGAAGATCTTACTGTGGCGCTGGTGGCAACAGGCGGGTTGTCGCATCAGGTACACGGTGAACGTTGCGGATTTAATAATCCTGACTGGGATGCCCAGTTTGTTGATGCGCTGGCAAACGATCCTGAAAGCCTGGCACAAATGACCGTGGCGGAATATGCCCAGTTAGGCGGAATGGAAGGGGCGGAAGTGATTATGTGGCTGGTGATGCGTGGCGCATTGTCGGCAAACGTGACGGTAACGCACCAGTCTTATTATTTGCCGTCAATGACCGGTATCGCGACGCTGATTCTGGAAAACCATGCCCGTACCTTACCCGTCGATACTGCCGCCCGCCATCGTGCTCACATTGCTCAGGAACTGGCGGGAGTGGAGCAACTGGAAGGTACCTATCCCTTTACGCATCAACGCAGCCTGGAGGCGCTGCGCCTGAACCGCTTCTTACACAAATTGGTCCAGCCCGAATGGCGTGCCCGTTATCGCCAGCAGCCGGAACAACTCTACCAGCAAGAAGGGCTTACCGACCAGGAACAGCAGATGTTGCGAGACCGCGACTGGCGCAAACTGATTCAGTATGGTGCGAGCTTCTTCCTGCTGGAAAAATTCGGTGCCGTAACGGGCGTTTCTAACCTGCACATATATGCCGCGATGCGTGGTATGTCACTGGATGATTTTCAGAAAACGCGAAATCAGCAGGTGATTTACTCCGTTGCAGGGAAAGAGTAACCCTCGGGTTCCTGCTTTACAGGCTGGTATTTACCCACCACGTCACGGATGGCCTGCAACAACGCCTGCGCGGCAGGAGAATGCAGCGCCCCCTGGCGCCAGGTTAGCCCAATGGCACGGTGAGTATTCGGTAGCTCGACCGGCAATTTTACCAGTACATCAGCTGCCAGCTCATACTCAAGCTGGTGGCTGGAAATCGCCGTTATCATCTCCGAATTCAGCAACAAATTACGCGCAATCGCCAGATCACCTGTTTCCACTAGTGGCTGGGGTTCAGCAATTCCCAATTGTACAAATGCCTGGCTTAACAGTTTGCGGGCTGGCGTGGCTGCGCGTGGCAAAATCCATTGTGCCGCAGCCAGTTGTTGCATGCTGACGGTACCCCGAGATAACGGATGATCGCGTCGGGCAAGAATAACCATCTCTTCGGTAAACAACACTTCGTTGGTGATGTCTGCCACACCATCGCGCAGCGCCCCAAAAATAAAATCGACATTGCCTGCACGTAATTCCGAAATCAGCGCAGTGAATGCACTTTCATTGGTTATCACGTTCACGCCCGGATAGCGCGCCAGCAGGCTGAGAATAGCTTCTGGTAGCAAGCGCGTACGGCCTAGCGGCAGCGCCCCAATATGCACCGTGCCGCGTAAAATCCCCCGGCGGGCGGCAATATCTGCTGGAATATGGCGTAATTCATTCAATGTCCGACTGATATTACTGGCAATTTCCTGCCCTCCGCGGGTTGGCATCATTCCTTTTGGTGTGCGCTGGAACAGCGCTAAACCCGCGCCTTTTTCCAGTATTTTCAATGCAGCACTGACGGCAGGCTGGCTGACATGAAACATGTCAGCCACTGTCTGGGTGTGATGCACCTGAAACAGCGCCATAAAGACTTCAAGACGACGGGTGTTATACAGCCAGATGGGTTCGGCAAGTTCACGTCCGGCGATCTCTTTCCCCCTGACGTTGGCGATAATTTTCGGAATAGCGCACAGCTCATCAATAGCTTGTCGTGCGCGCGGCAAAATACATTTTCCAAATTCGGTTAATAACATTCCGCTGGCATGCCGCTCGAATAATTTTAACGACAAACTGTGTTCTAAATCACGAATTGAACGGGTGATCGCGGATTGTGTGCGAAATAAATTATCCGCTGCGCGGGAAACGGTACCTTGAGCCGCAACCTGACAGAAGGCTCTGATTTGCATGATATTAATCATTTCACAGGAGGTTTTTTTTTTCATGCTTTCGCCATTTATCCAGAGCCGATGAATAAACAACATAAATAAAAATCATACCTCAGGCAATTAAACTGATTACCCGCCCTGAATAACGCATGACAGTATTTACTCATACGCACAACAAGGAACCCAACATGACAAATAATACAGCAACAAAAACGGGGTTAGTGGTCAGCGCACATTCAGCAGACTTCGTCTGGCGAGCAGGCGGTGCCATCGCATTACACACGTCGCGCGGATACAACATGCATGTTGTGTGTCTCTCTTTTGGCGAACGCGGTGAATCGGCAAAGCTATGGCGTAAAGGTGAGATGACGGAAGAAAACGTCAAAGCCGTACGCAAAGAAGAAGCGATGGCGGCAGCGGATGTGTTGGGGGCCAGCATTGAATTTTTCGATATGGGCGATTATCCACTGCGTGCGGATAAAGACTCGTTATTCCGCCTGGCAGATGTTTACCGCCGTGTTCAGCCAGACTTTGTTCTAAGCCATTCACTGCACGATCCTTATAACTACGACCACCCGCTGGCAACACATTTGGCGCAGGAAGCACGCATTATCGCCCAGGCTGAAGGGTATCGCCCTGGTGAGCCTATTATCGGCGCGCCGCCAGTTTACTGTTTTGAACCGCACCAACCCGAGCAGTGCAACTGGAAGCCTGATGTACTGCTGGACATTACCTCTGTGTGGGAGAAAAAGTATCAGGCTATTCAATGCATGGCGGGCCAGGAGCATCTTTGGGAATACTACACGCGTGTCGCTTTACAGCGCGGAGCCCAGGCAAAACGTAACATCGGTATTACTGCGGCGAAAACGCTCACTCATGCCGAAGGGTTCCAGAGCATCTTCCCGCGCGTGACGGAGGATTTGTCATGAGCCTGATTAATAAAAGTGGTCTTGTGGTGCGCCATATTCCACGCAGTGATGTTTCCCAGTTTGAGTTATGGCGCAGATTGGGTGTCGCGACAGTACATGAAGCGCAAGGTCGCAAAGGGCTACTGGATAGCGCTATCCTCCCTGTTCAGCAAGGGAAAGCTATCGCGGGGAATGCGGTCACTGTGCTGGTAACACCTGGTGATAACTGGATGTTCCATGTGGCTGTCGAGCAATGTCGCCCCGGTGATGTGCTGGTTGTTGCGCCAACCTCACCTTGCCGCGATGGTTTCTTTGGCGACTTACTGGCAACGTCGCTGAAAGCGCGCGGTGTCGTCGGGCTGATTGGCGATATTGGCATCCGGGATAGTCATATATTACGTGAGATGGATTTCCGCGTTTGGTCCCGGGCCGTCTGTGCCCAGGGAACGGTGAAAGAAACGCTAGGTTCGGTGAATGTGCCCATTCTTTGTGCCGGTCAGGTGATTTATCCAGGCGATGTCGTTGTCGCAGATGATGACGGCGTCGTGGTGGTGCCATTTATCGATGCCTTGCCAGTGCTGGAAAATGCACTCAAACGTGAAACCCTGGAAGAAGGCAAACGCCAGCGCCTGGCTGGCGGTGAGTTAGGATTGGATATTTATCATATGCGCCAACGGCTAGCGGAAAAGGGCCTTCGCTACATCGATACTCTTGATGAGTTGAATTGAAATGAAACAGCGCAAAATCCCTTGTTTGTATATGCGCGGAGGCACGTCGAAAGCGGCCTGTTTTCTGGCTTCCGATTTACCCAATGATCCGGCAGTCTGCGATAGCGTGTTATTAGCTGTGATGGGATCACCGGACCCTCGGCAAATTGATGGCCTTGGCGGTGCCGATCCCTTGACCAGCAAAATAGCAATTATTCAGCCATCTTCACGCGAAGGCGTGGATGTTGATTATCTGTTTGCTCAAGTGAATGTGAATACCGCGGTTGTGGATTATGGGCAGAACTGCGGCAACATCCTCGCAGCGGTAGGGCCATTTGCCATTGAACGCGGGCTTATCGCGCCACAGGAAGGGAACACACAAGTCAGTATCTACATGGAAAACACCGGGCAAATTGCCCGCGCAATTATCCCAACTACAACCGAAGGCGTGGAATATGAGGGGGAATTACGCATAGATGGTGTTCCTGGTAGTGCTGCGGAAATTGTTCTGAAGTTCCAGGATATTGCAGGTTCAAGCTGCGGTGCATTACTGCCCACTGGCAATGCCCAGGATTACGTCGACGGCATTTCTGTTACCTGTATTGATAACGGCATGCCCGTGATACTGATGCGTGCTAAAGATCTGCAACGCAGCGGTTATGAAAGCCGCGAAGCGCTGGATGACGATTCAGAACTGAAAAAAAAGATTGAGTCCATTCGCTTGCAGATGGGGCCGAAAATGCATCTTGGTGATGTCACTCACCGCACCGTTCCGAAAATGACATTACTGGCAGAGCCGCGCAACGGCGGCGCTATCTCCAGCCGTACTTTTATACCGCATCGTTGCCATGCGTCAGTGGGTGTGCTCGGTGCAGTCAGTATTGCTACTGCTTGCCTTATTCCCAATACCGTAGCTGAAGGAGTGGCGCGAATCAGCGATACCCCATCACAGCGCGTCAGTGTTGAACATCCCACTGGAGAATTCAGCGTGTTGTTACAGCTTGAAGGGCAACATATTGCGGGTTGCGGTCTGCTGCGTACTGCCCGCCTGATTTTTGAAGGGCAAGTGGCTATCTCAGGCACGATCTGGCCTCAGGACATGTAATAAGGAAAACAGTATGGCGAACATCACAGTTATTGGTTTCGGCGAAGCAGGCACGATTTTCGCCAGCGAACTGGTGAAATACCACCAGGTGACAGTTTGGGACAGTAAACTGATTGGTGATGCAGGCGAGGCGATGCGCAATAAAGCCCGCATCTGTGGTGTACACGCGGCGGGCTCCCTGGCCGAAGCACTGGAAAATGCTGAGTGGGTTTTTTCCCTGGTGACGGCGGGAAACTCGCTCAATCTGGTGCTTGAATGCCAGCCATTACTGCACAAGGGGCAGTCTTTTCTGGATTGTAATTCTGTTGCGCCGGGCACAAAGCGGCAGGCTGCCGAAGGTTGTCTTGGGCGTGCAAACTATGTCGATGTGGCAGTGATGGCACCTGTTCCACCGAAACGCGCCGCGACACCACTGCTGATTGGCGGTGAAACTGCGCTACAAACCGTGCAGTTTTTACAACAATCAGGGCTCAATGCAAGCTTTGGCAGCAATCAAGTGGGTGATGTATCAGCGATTAAAATGTGCCGCAGTGTGATGATAAAAGGGCTGGAGGCATTAACCACTGAATGCCTGCTTGCAGCTCGACATTACGGCGTCGAAGACGAGGTCTTAGCCTCGCTGCACGCCAGTTTTCCTTCGCTGGGCTGGGACGGAGATTTCCCTCACTACATGATAAGCCGGGTGGCAGAACATGGTGTTCGGCGTGCCGAGGAAATACGAGAAGTGGTGAAAATGATAGAAGACGCGGGCCTTCCAGCCAGTATGTGCATTGGCACAATAGCCACGCAACAGAGGTTACCAGAAAGAATGACACAACGAGGCGTGGTATGGGAAACCCTTCAACCTTTTGACTGGAAAAAAACTGCAGATGATTTGTTCCTGCGTCGTTAGTCAGGGAGGGAGGGAGGTCTGGTGAGAATAATTTAGACGGGGACGCTTTACGATTTCCACACATGACAACGATAAAAGCCTTTGAAATGTCTATTAAGGTGATGACGATTCAACTATCGTGGCTAACTAAAACTAGCCACGATATAGAGTTTTCTTGAATCATTTTAATGGCCGCTCCTGGCACGTAACTGCCTCTAGAAAATCTTCGTCAGCTATGAGCGAAACAGACATCGCTCTTCGCTCATTTCTACTCACGTTATTGCTGGGCACTTATCTACGAGGGACTAATTCGCTTCAGCCTAGAACGTCCTCTTACAGAAATACAATAGCGCTTTCCAATTGGGGCGACGCCAAGAAAAACAGCTCTAACTCATCTCGTCCTACTGAAGCTAATGTAAGTTGCTGATCCGTCACTTATGACTATCCACTAACCAAGTGCAGATCATGGAGAGGTGATAAAACAATTGGCAAAAAATAATTTTGTGACCGCTATCAATGTCAAGCTCAGAAACGACAAATACCTGCTGAATAGTCATATAATATGCGTGGGTTGTCACAAAAGAGTATCAACAATTTTTTATAGTATAAAATAATCATGCCATTCCTTTTTTCAATACCCCCCCCGAGAAACATTTCAATCGTCAGAAAAAAAATCATCTGTTAAAACAAATACAGCCACAAATAAAAACAATTCCTCCCTACATAACAGGCAGAACAAATATGAAACAGCGTGAAACTCAAAAGCGAAGCCGGTTCAGATGGATAGTCGCTGTAATGTTCTTTATCGTATATATGATAGCTGGAGCTGACCGAGCCAATATAGGTGTCGTGGTTCCATTTATTAAAGAAGATTTTCATCTAACTAATGTGGATATTGGTTTGCTGGCAAGCCTTTTTTAT
This sequence comes from Buttiauxella massiliensis, assembly GCF_902500225.1. GTDB lineage: Bacteria > Pseudomonadota > Gammaproteobacteria > Enterobacterales > Enterobacteriaceae > Buttiauxella > Buttiauxella massiliensis. The sequence continues at coordinate 15,844 of NZ_LR722673.1, forward strand.
ATTACGTATGCATTGGTGCAAATACCTGTTGGATTTCTTTTTAGCAAATATGGAATTGGTAAAATACTCTCAGGATGTATGATTCTGACATCTATTTCCACTTTGTTTATTGGTCTTACCGGTAGTGTATTTCAGCTAAAAATTGCTCGTGCTGTTCTGGGGGCATCCGAAGGTCCATTAAATATCGGTATTGTTTCCATCATAAACAGATGGTTCCCGGCAAAAGAAAAAGGACTGGCAACCGGAATTTTCATGTCTTCCATCAAGTTTGCTCCGGCTTTCGTCCCGCCGTTGTGCGCTTTTATCGTATTGACCTGGGGCTGGAGGGAAGTCTTTTATATCTTTGCTGTGCCGGGCTTTTTGATTGCATTGTTATGGTTGATATTCATTAAAGACGACCCATCAGAGAGCAAATACTGTAATGAGGCCGAGCGAGATTACATTCTTAATTCTGATAATGAAAGAGAAGAACGTGATAACCAAAGAGGCGGTGATGATACCTCTATTTCCAACCAGAATATTCTCGATAAGTTAATTAGAAGAAAGGAAGTTGATTTACTGGATAACTCACGCGCTATTTTCCTTTCCTGGAACAACTGGGCATGTGCGATTGGCTACGGCCTTATGGTAGGTATTACGTACTCCATTATGACTTGGGTTCCATCATACTTGATTAACGAAAAACACATGTCTGTATTAAGTATGGGGTTTGTGGCTTCAGCACCGTGGGTTGGAGCGATTATAGGTAATATCGTTGGTGGCATCCTATCGGACCGTTTATTTAAGGGTAGAAGAAAGCCGGTAATGTTTATTACTTCAGCCGCAACCGTAGTCATGATGTATGTGCTAATTAATACACCGACAATCCCCATTGTTATTGCTGGTCTGTTTTTCCTTACCGGTATTTTATTAAACATTGGTTATTCTACTTTCCTGGTATACCCAATGGGATTAGTGGCTAAAGCGAAAGTGCCTTTAGCTGCATCAGTCGTTAACACCGTTGGTTCAATTGGTGGAGCAGTATCTCCGTTCATTGTGGGTGTGTTATTAGATAATTATGGATGGAGTCAGGTCTTCCTTTTCCTCAGCATCTGTTCCTTCATCACCTTATGTCTATTAGTCACCATGATTGAGCCAGTTGGAAAGAAATCAGGTTTAGTCTCTGAACCAAAAATTGTCATAAATAAAACAGTCAGCGTTGAGCAGCAGTAATCTGAGGAGAAAGTCATGAAAGTTTTCATTATGGACCCTGTAAGTCCAAAAGTTGTGGAAGAAATAGCCAGTAAATATGAAGTCGTTGCGTACCCGGAATGCCGGGACCGCAACTGGCATGAAGAAGCTGATGCGCTGCTTGTCAGGACTTGGGTAGTGAGTGCAGAGGATATGGCGAAGGCGAAAAAACTAAAAATTATTGCCAAGCATGGTGTTGGGGTAGACAACATCGATCTGCCAGCAGCTAAAGCACACAATATTCTGGTCACCAATACACCAGGGGCAAATGCTGTAAGCGTGGCGGAGTATGTAGTCACCCTGACGCTATCTCTTTATCGCAGTGTTCCACTTTATTCCTATCGTGTTCGTTATGGTGAATGGAAGGCATTACCAAAGGCATTTGAAATTAGTGAGAAAACCATTGGTTTAGTGGGGCTGGGTGATATTGGATTGCGTGCTGCCAAAATATTCAGCGGCGGTTTTGGTGCGAGAGTTCTAGCATATGATCCTTTCGCACCTCAAAAGGTATTTATCGATAATAATGTCGAGCGTGTTCAGCACTTGGACGATTTGCTAACTAGATGTGATGTAATAAGCCTACATGTCCCCTTAACACCACAAACTAAAAATATGATTGGTGAACGTGAGCTGCATATGATGAAAGAAGACTCCGTTCTAATTAATGTATCGCGTGGTGGAATTGTTAATGAAGAAGATTTATATCACGCACTCAAAAATAATGTCATTTTTTCAGCCGCCTGTGATGTATTTGTTGATGAACCATTAAATAAAAACTGCCCTCTGCTCGAGCTAGATAATTTTATTGGCTCACCACATGTAGGCGGTAGTAGTAATGAATCGCTCATTCGAATGGGTATGGGTGCATTTAATAATATAGATGCAGCTCTGAATGGTCAGTTACCTAAAAACTTAATTATTTAATCTGGAGTTTATTATGCGTACAACTAAATTTGATGATGTCATTGCATTCCCTCGTCTTTCTGAGGCACAGCTTGATCGCGCCAGAAAATATCAGGCTGCTATTTTATCTGATGTTGCTGGTCGTCGCGGGGCGCTTCACAGTTCAATCAAGCCATTGCGTAACGACATGCAGGTAGTAGGTACGGCATTTACTGTGGAATCTCGTCCGGGAGATAACCTGATGTTCCATGTTGCACTTGCACTTGCAAAACCGGGTGACGTTATTGTTGTAGCTGGTCAGGGTTATGCTTCCAGTGCCATGTTTGGTGAGCTGATGGTCACCCAGGCTGAAGCCGCAGGTATTGGTGGGTTCGTAGTGGATGGTGCCTCACGTGATTTCGACTCTATCGGTAAATCTCATATGCCTATCTTCGCAGCAGGGCGCAATCCGGCTGGCCCAACTAAGAACATAGGTGGGAAAATCTGTACGTCTATTTCTCTGGGGGATGTGGCTGTTCAACCCGGCGACTTGGTTGTCGGTGACTGCGATGGTGTGGTTGTTATTCCGCGTGATGAGGTAGATGCCGTTCTGGATGCTGCTGAGAAAAAAGTGAAAGCTGAAGAGTCTCGTATGAAAGAAATTGAGCAGGGTATTCTGGTCTCTCCGTGGCTGGATGATGCATTGCGTGCAGCGGGGGTGTTATCTGCTGAGGAAACCCTTGTTTAATTTAAAACAGGTAAATAGATAATTATTTTTTCCTTGAATCTCTGTTTTACTTAACTGAATCATTTTGTGTAATTGCGCGCAAGGCAGTTGTTTTCCTTTAGTTAAGTTATTAAATTTTTATATGCATCACACTTAATGATTCAGTTTTTTATTTCCTATACAGTCCATTTCGAGAGCTTAACCATGTCAACAAATAATATTGAAAAATTAAATTCACTAGTTGAAAAGGTGAAGGCTGCACAGAAAATATATTCAAGCTTTACTCAGGAGCAGGTAGATAAAATTTTTCATGCAGCAGCGATCGCAGCAGCTGATGCGCGAATACCGTTGGCCAAACTAGCGGTAAATGAGTCAGGCATGGGCATCATGGAAGATAAGGTTATTAAAAACCACTTTGCTTCTGAATACATTTACAACGCCTATAAAGATGAAAAAACGTGTGGCGTATTATCTGAGGACACCACCTATGGGACCATTACGATTGCTGAGCCCATCGGCCTTATTTGCGGTATTGTACCGACTACGAACCCAACCTCTACAGCAATTTTTAAATCACTAATTAGCCTTAAAACCCGTAATGGGATTATATTTTCTCCACACCCACGCGCCAGCAATGCGACAAATAAGGCCGCAGACATCGTTCTGCAAGCTGCGATCGCTGCTGGTGCACCTAAAGATCTGATCGGTTGGATTGACCAGCCATCTGTCGAACTGTCTAACGCACTGATGCACCACCCAGATATCAACATGATTCTGG
>NZ_LR722652.1 GCF_902500225.1 Buttiauxella massiliensis
CTAAATGAATTACTGCTTGGTCACTCTTCAAGACTTGATATTTTTTTGATACCCGAAGGTATCTGAGATATCAATCCTGCGAGTGCCCACACAGATTGTCTGATAAATTGTTAAAGAGCAGTGAGTTAGACGCTTTCGCTTGCTAACTCGAGGTGGCGTATATTACGCTTTCCTCTTTCAGAGTCAACCCTTAATTTCAGGATATTTGACTCTCATCGCCGCCGTTACTCTGTGATGTTGTTCACATGTTCCGTGTCGATGGAGGCGCATTATAGGGAGTTCTTCTGAGGCTGCAAGCCTAAATATGCAGTAATTTGACTGACTGCTGCAATCCCCAGCAAAACCCCGCCTTATACGCAGTTGTTCACAAAGTTATCCACAAAACTGATCGACTCTCCTTGATAAACTAATCTCAAAGTCAGTACTAACGTCATCAGGACCACCAGAAACGCCCCATGAAGACGCATTTTTCTGCCTCACCGCTCCTTCGCGAAGCCGAGGTTGCCGTTCCTAACCGCGAGATCTGCCTTAAACATGCCACCTCCTGTTCTTCCTTCTATATATAGAAGGCGTAAGAAGTTTGGCGACATGGAGAGCAAGGCTTTTGATGGAGGCAGCATCGTGCGTGAATGTATCCGGCTTCTCCCAAGTGAACAGTTGTTACAGCCGAGCCACGATGAACCCCACACACATCGTTCCTTTATAAGTACACTTCGGGCTTTCGGTACTATCTGCTTTCGGCCTGCGTCGATTCGCAGCTGTGTTATCAGCTTAAACACAGCAAACCAGTGAAACGCATGCGAACCGGTTTAGCTATATAAATGTACGCTGCACGATGATGTCTTTGTCGACCTGTTCGTGAACTGCGTGATGGGTGCCTGGCGCGTAATAAAGAAGGAAATCGTTAAGCCGGAGATTTACGCGGGGAGCCAAGCTTGGGTGTTGCTGGATTTAGATTAGCCCAACTACAAAGATGATTTTGCTTTTGCTTGAGCAAGCAGTTGCATTTTATCCAGGTCAGATAGCTTTCCCCAACTTAATGTCAGCTCTGCTAATTGATCATCAACCATATAGAAGTAAGCAAGCGGGATGTAAGCACACCCGTTTTAGTTCCACGCACTTTTTGAGATTTCCGGGTTATCAGCCATCAGCCGGTATTCTTCCGGCGTCAGGTTATTCAGGGATTCATGAGGCCGCTCGCTGTTATATTCTGACAACCAGCGCTCCGTGATCTCCCGTGCTTCATTCAGTGTTCTGAACAGGTAAAAATCCAGTATTTCGGTCCGGTACGTTCGGTTAAATCGTTCGATAAACGCGTTTTGCGTCGGTTTGCCTGGCTTGATAAATTCCAGCATCACGCCATGCTCCTTAGCCCATTGTGCCAGAGCCAGTGATATCAGCTCCGGTCCGTTATCCATCCGCATCTTCAGTGGATATCCACGGTTTGCCACTATCCTGTCCAGCACCCGCACAACCCGCTGCGCCGGGATATTCAGGTCAATTTCTATCGCCAGAGCCTCGCGGTTAAAATCATCCACGACGTTGAAAGTCCGAAAACGTCGGCCACATGTCAGCGCGTCGTGCATAAAATCAATCGACCAGCTCTGGTTGAGTGCTTCCGGCGTTGCCAGCGGAGCCGGATTGCGCACCGGAAGACGTTGTTTCCCCTTGCGGCGAAAATTGAGTTTCAGCGCGCAGTAAATCCGGTGCACGCGTTTGTGGTTCCAGCCGTGCCCTTGTCTACGAAGCACCTGAAAAAGCTTCTTAAATCCGTATCGCGGATAGCGTTCTGCCAGTTCAGTCAACGCCAGGATCACCGGTTCATCACGCCGGGTATCGGGCTGATAAAAATACACCGTCCTGCTCAGCGAAACTGTCCTGCATGCCTGGCGGATGCTCATGGAAAATTGTGCAGCCAGATAGCTGACAAGTTCCCGCTTTATCGCTGGTTTTAAAGCTTTTTTTCGATAACGTCCTTCAGCGCCCGGCATTCCAGACTCAGATCGGCAAACATCTGCTTCAGACGACGGTTCTCGTCTTCAAGATCTTTTATTTTTTTGATATCAGCGGCTTCCATCCCGCCATATTTCTCCTGCCAGTTGTAGTAGCTGGCTTCGGAAATAGCGGCCTCGCGGCACACATCTTTGACGGTGCGCCCGGCTTCAACAGACTTCAGAACGGCGATGATCTGGTGCTCGGTGAATCGGATCTTACGCATAGTGATCTCCACAGGTGACATAATCAGTATGTCGGAAGAACTCTAAAAGTGAATGGCGCGGATTACGGGGATGCTTACACTAGGAAGAATGGTCAGGCAAAGCCTTGCGGGGACTGGATTTTAGACATAAAAAAAGACCTCAGTTGAGGTCTATTTACATACATATGGTGCGAAGGCCGCACCGCATTTTACGACGTAACTTACTGAAATAAATAACATTACAAAGCAAGATAACCGCCAGATATACTCACATGTATACTCAATGCTATTCTCTGGAAAATCAGCTAACTCAATGATTACTCGTCATCTTCTTCCACAGGCTCCAGCGCGTCAAGTGCGACTCGCACCATGGCAATAGAACCGATACGGATAAAAGCATCTTCGCCATCCTCATCGGTTAGCATATAGCGCTCCGTTGCTTCAGCATCGCTATCAAGCATTTCAAAGAACGCATTCAACTGACCGATTTCGCCCGTCTCTTCATTTGTTGCCACATCAGCCTCAACACTCAGCGGTATCTCTGGTCCGCCGTTCACCAGCGTGATATGGACATTAAAATAATCGTCTTCATAGTCATCATCCTCTTCGCTCACGATGGGTGCAAAGCCATCAGACAGGAACTGGTGAAATACCACTTCACGAATATTTAACGCGTAACGATGCTCGGCGGAATCAAAAACGAAGAAACATTCTGTGTTTGGCGCGGTTTTTTCCTGAAAATAATAATAAAACCGCCGCTTATCCGCAGCCGAAATGGGTAGCAACAAATAGTCCTGCTGCCCCTGCAGCCAAAGCTTTACGGTCCAGAGACCACTATCCATTTCAATGCCACTTGAGGCTATCGTCTCAAGATCTTCATCAGTTTTACGGCGCTTACTACGGAAGTCGTTTATCAACCGATCGCTTTCCGGGAACACGACGTTTAAAGGTTTATCCAGGGCATTGCATATTGACTGTGCGAGGCCCAGCTTCGCGGCAACCGCTCCTGTTTCGATACGTTGGATTTGCTGCTGACTGGTGCCGACCATAGACGCCAGCTCGCGTTGAGTGATCGACAACTGGGTACGAAGTTGTTTGATGTTGTTTTGCGGCATAGTGTCACCCTTCAGATCAGGCAGATGCGATCATTAAAACACAGATAAGAGTATAAAACACATAAATGAGTAAAGCGAAAGGTAAGAGAAGAGGATAATGTGACTGATATCAAAAGCATAAAGATCATTAATAGACGCGAAAGCCCCTATTTAAGGTCTTTTGTGTTTACCTATAGCGAAATTTACCATATGTACGGAAAAACCATTTTCAGATGTCTTTTTGTTACGCAATCTCTGCCGGGTTGGTCGGGATACGCATTTAAGCTGAATAATGTCTAAGCAGGTGGGGGTTGATACACGGGGTGAAGAAGCGATCCGCCAGAGAGGACTGGATAATTTACGCCCGGTAGTGGAAAAAGAACTGCTGCATTATGACATTCTGTTTTGCCTGTCAGAAACGGCAGCAGTCAGTAGGATGTTAACAAAGGCGAATCGTGCCGCGAGCAACTCCCCATGCAGGCCTGCAAGTAAGTTAAAAACCATCAAAGATAAAGTCGAGCGAATTTTTAATGGTTTGCCGGTATGAACGGGCATCCATCACCTCATCACCAATCTGTGACAGCCTGATACTGGCCATTTCGTGAGTCATAACCAGATAGTCATTCCCTTCCACATTCAGAGTAGGCGTCAGGCGCTTAACCGGATTATTTACCAGGCTGCTCACAGGAAACAGCGGGATAACCAAGCGAGTATGCAGCTCATCAATAATATCGCTCTGCACATCAAGTAAATAAGGATAAGCCTTGCTGTTTCCTTTATTGCGATAAACCACGTATTGCATGGTTAAAACGTCCTGTAATCGTCCGACAAAAGGCCGTGCTCATCAGTAATACGATTGAGCTCCTGCAAACCTGCTTTGTTTTCAGCTTTCCAGCGTTCAACACCTGTGGCACTGATTTCCTCTTTCAGCGCAGCGGTAAGCACCGCAGACAGATTGATACCTGCATCACGGGCTTGCTGAAGCAGTACAGGTTCCAGCGTGACGCTGACAGTCTTTTTATGTCGTACACTCATACCTGGCATAAGGCCTCCTGAAATTACACGTGTAGTTAACACATGTACCTAGTATGGGGAAGATTTAAGCAAATCGCAATGGGAGGTGACTATCGGGGGAGCGGCATCTTTGCTTGTCAGGCATCCTTTAAACGATTGGCAAAATCTACCATATCCGAGTGGCTCACCACTTGACTAGCATCCACACCGGCAAGACCGATCTGGATGTTCTGGTGACGTCGTTCTCTTTCAGCCAGAAAACGGGTCAGTGCTTCATTAATAACCCAGTTCTTGGAAAAGCCTAATTCAATAGCCAGATGTTCAACAGCTGCGGCCAACTCCACGGAAATTTGTACATTGATGGTTTGTGTTGTGAGCGAATTCATTAAGATTACCTCGCTAAAAGCCCTGGGTGAGTTTGATAAAGCAATGCTTATCCTCATTTCGCTGGCAGCGCCCCCGGATAGTGCTTCGCCACGATATCATTCATCTTCTCTACCAGATCCAGACGTTTAAACGTGATATGCCCACTTCCCTTCTGGAAATAGCGAAGGGTGAAGAGATCGTCCTCAAACACCTGCTCACGCGGGTTATCGCGAATAAAATCCATAAACCTGATGGAAACATCGTATCGGTTATCGGGAATGGTTTTGCCATCCAGCAGGCACAACATTCTCTCCAAATCGGCTAGCTGATCACGCCGCCAACCCCAGTTCAGGCCGAAGCCCCATTTGTCATACTTCACCAGGCTGTTGATGATGATCCGTTTGCCGAAATAGCAAGGATGGTTTGTTTTGTAGTCCCAGCTTAATCCTTTAAACACGTTGATAATGCCGCGCTCGAATACCTCCTGTTTGTTGTGATGCAACTGCTCAAAGGTGTTGAGGATATTGGCTTCACTGATCGCCGGGAGATCGCCCTCCTCCAGATTCTTCGCCCACTGGCTGCGGGCTTCTGCATCCATCAACGTCAACATGCCAGATTTGAGCATAAGATCACGCCATATGCTGCGGTCGATATTGCGGGTGATCACAGGCATCGCTTTGTCGACAGGTTGAACCAGCCAGCAGTCAAACGAATGCCCCTGACGCATTGCCCAATGATCCGCTACGTCGCCACCAATGCCGGAAGTTAGGCGCGAGATAGCATCAAGCTGGCGGATCAGCACTTCAATCTGCTTCAGAGCAGCATCACGCCCCGTTACGATTCGTTCAATATTGGTCGAGCAAATCAGCTCGGTGTGGTCGGTTAAGACTTCAGCTTCTGTTTGCATGATATTTTGTCCGTACAAAACAAAAGCGCCTGCCGGGAGTGGCAGGCGCATTATGCGGTGAATAAAGAGTGTGGGAAGGTCAGAAAGGTAAATCGGGAAAGCGGCTCGCAGGAAATGATGCGGCCTTACACTGATTTCATTACAGTTGCGATTCACCTCCCTGAATTTGTAGTAGCGTCAGGTTGTCAACGAACACGGCACCGGTATCGATATAGTACTGATTGGCGAATTGCTGCGGTGTTTGCAGCGGCGTATGACCGAAAATAAACTGGTCAGCGCCGTTGATTGCCTTAACCTGCCCATGAGATGACGCGGCAATGCGATCCCGGCTCCAGAGGATCGCCTCTTCATTGACCGGTTTGCCGAAGATGTAGTGATTATCAGGATAATCGGCATGGCAAATAACAAACCTTTTACTCTGGATTGTCACTTCAATAACCAGTGGCAGTGCGGCGATCTGCGGCAACAACGCCCTGACCCGCTGCTCATCTTCAAGATCCAGTTCAAAAAACCAGCCACCGCCGTTCACCCGCCAGTGTTTCGTACTGCCACCATTCAGCAGGCAGTCCAGCAGCATCTGTTCATGATTGCCGAGCACTGACAGAAACCACGGGCGGGTAAGCAACGCCAGACATTCAACGTTTTCCGCCCCGCGATCGGCCATATCACCGACTGAAATCAACAAATCCTGCGAGATATCGAATCCGATGCTGGTTAGCTTTTTCAGCAACAGGCTATGACAACCATGGAGGTCACCGGTAACCCAAATGTTGCGCCAGTCAGCGCCGTTAATGTGTTGGTAAACAGACATTTTCACCTCTGCGTTAACAAGAACATTCAGGCTACTAAAGGTCAGTGACATAACCTGTCAGCGGCAGATAGTGAAGCAACCATTAATCTGCACGCATGACGGGCACGCTGGATATCCAGCGGAGTGAGAAACGGTTCCTGAGCGTCGGCGGTGAAACCATGCCGATCGATACGTACCAGCCCACAGCGATCCACAATGAAGTTCACCGCGTCCATTGGCGACAGAGAGCGATCGATATGTTCCTGAATAACCGCATCGTCACAGAAGGGTGTGTCGTTCAGTGCAAGGCCGTAATGACGATCCAGCAGATACGTCAGCAGCTTTTGCCAGGCTTCCAATGGAGACAGGCGTGGGGAAGCCGCTGCCGCTGAAGACAGTGATAAGGCGTGTGGCATAGGGATTTCCTTGTATATCAGAGCAGGAGGGTTTTCGTTTGGCTTGATGGATAGATGGTGATATAGACGTAGCCGTAACTGCCGTTGGTATCGGCATCACAGCTCAGACCGTTCAGCGAGACGCTAAAGCGTTTTGCCTGACGAGGGTCCAGTTGACCACTTTTCAGTGCCGCCTCCATCTTCTTAACAAACCGTGGAAACGTGCGGTTCAGCGTCTGTAACTGCCTCCGTGTGAACTTGCCGTTAAAACAAGAGCGATCAGGGAGGTAATGCAGTCGCTGACCTTCCTGGACTAACCGTGCACCAAACGATGGTGTGATATCGTCTCGCAGGCCCCACCAACACTGATCAGATGTAGTGTTCTTTTCCATGATGATTTCCTGTGTAGTTATAGCCAGCCGCGTTCCGCGAAAGAAATGGTATCGCCACCAGCAATAATGAAGTGATCCAGCACGCGTACATCCACCAACGCCAGGGCTTTGATGACCTGGCTGGTGAGGTGTTTGTCCTGCTGGCTGGCCTCTGCGGCTCCTGATGGATGGTTATGTGCCAGAATCACTGCCGCCGCATTATGGCGCAGCGCGGATTTCACGATTTCGCGGGGATGAACCTCAACGTGATTAATAGTGCCGAGCGCAAGCGTTTCGTATTCCAGCAGGCGATGCTGGTTATCGAGGTAAAGCACCATAAAAGCTTCACGCTCCTGCTGTGAGAGATTCAGCTGTAGCCAGACTTTTGTGAACGTTGTGGCAAGAAATTGCTCGCCGGGGTGACGCTGGTATTTTTCCAGCAGACGCATTGCCCGGCGAATAACACGCTGCTCATTGGGCGGAAAGGCTGGAGTTAATATCAGTTCAGACATAGAGATCCTTTTAACAGCATGTGATTAAGATGAAAGATTCATGAGACGTGTTGCAGCATGTTCTCTGCCAACACCCACAGAGCGCGGTTCAGTTTGATATCGCCATCGATACCCTGAATGGCGCGGGTATGGCGGCGTTTGCCCTGTGCCGAACGACCGTTTAGCCCGCCTTTTATCAGATTCTCCTGTACACGCTGGAAAGTGGTCCACAGATCGCTCTTCTCATCCTCCCAACGCCGAGCGCTCAGCACCTGCGTTTCAGTGATGGGGTGATGTTCTTCACCGTAGCGATACGTCAGCACGGCACGGGCATAAGCTTGTTGATTTTCCGGCGTGAGCGTAATGGCCTGCATTGCTTCTTTGCCCTGCTCGATACGGTCGAACACATCGAGTACCTCATACGCGCCTTCAATCACCTGCCCCACCACATCACCTTTATGTGGAATGCGGATGTCACCGAAGGACTGACTGCAAACCAGACCATTCGAACAGACCTGGCGATACATTCCCGGCAACATGCGGTAACTGCTGGTACCGTCATGGCTGTTGAGCAGCACGATTTCCTGAACTTCCTTTTGGGTGATTTGCCCGGCACGACGCAGGCGCAGCATATGCTTTGTGTATTCACGGCGATCAGGGTCACGCACGCGAGCCTGACAGGCGAAGAACGGCTGGAACCCTTCATGTTGCAAGCTCTCAAGTACGTTGATAGTCGGGATGTAGGTATAGCGCGAACTGCGTGAAGTGTGCTTATCGTCGCCAAAAACGCCGGGAACAACGCGCATCAACTCATCGTGGGTCAATGGGCGGTCGCGGCGAATTGAAGTTGCCGCGCCATAAAGGGTGGATAATCGGGTCATAGTGAGATTCCTTATAAACGGCAAAAAGCCCGGACACATCGGTGTCCGAGCTTTATCAAAGAGATATTTTCTGCTGATGCAACAACTCAGGACTGATTCATACAATCCTGCCAGGTGATGCCTTTCAGTGCTTCGTTAAGCCCACGGGCGCTGAATGGCTTTGAATCACCGGTCTGGCGGGAAGTGAAAACAATGGTGTCACTTGCTTTCGCGTGCGCCAGCGCCTCAAACACAAGCTGCGCCGGAACCGGCTCGTTCGGGAACATCGTATCGTTACTCAGCTCATAGGTTTTGTTGTTGATCCGCAGATACAGATCATCCAGCGCTTCATCAGATCTGGCCGACCAGTTTTCCTTTTGCGAGCTAAGCGTGACCAGCATCTGTTTGTTACTACAACTGACCGTCAGCGCCTGTCCGGCACGGTTCTGCGTGTTCAGGGCGAACTCCATGCCACCGGTGTTGCCGTACCAGTTCCCCCATTCCTGTTCAGTAACAGCGGCGGAAACACTGGCAGAAATCAGCAGGACGGTGGATAAAGCAATGCGTATTTTATTCATGAAAAAACCTCATTCATCAGAATGTTAGAAATGGATTATTGAAGGTTTGGGAGAGAGATAACATACCAATGGTCAGTGACACAGCCTATCAGCAAGCCATGGCGATAAGAGAAAATGTTGTTTCAGTCTGGGAGACGGGGGATGGCATCCAGAAAGGTAGTACGGGCAATACCACCAATAGTGCGAGTAGAAGCCATGTCCACAGCACCGCTGACAACACCGCCCGCCAGCGGCACCAGACGGATCATGCTTTCCGCGCTCACCAGCCCGGCGCGGGTGACGAGCAGCGCCAGAGTTTTCTCTGCCACCTGCTGCGTTATTGTCACCGCCCAGCGGTTGATAGACTGAAGCGACAATTCATGTAACAACGCTTTTGCCGCGTTACCACACAGGCATAAACCTGCAAGTGCTCGGATGCGCTCGTCAGACAGTCGGTGTTGCCCAAGACAAGCAATCGCCGCTACCAGTCGGGTCTGGAGAAACAACACGCTGGTAACATTCAGCGGCAGCGTAACAGGCAAAGCCACTACACCACCGATGCCGGAGAGAAAGCCACTGCTACCTGCTTTGATACTCTCCCAATGGACTATATTGCGGGAGGCGAGCTGCACATCACCGTTGGCGTCTTCAAGATAGCGAGCAGCGAGCATTTCGGCTGATTCGGCACCTGCGATGCCGCTGACAGCTTTATCGTAGAGCCAGCCGACAATGGTGTGGAAAGAGCGTGGGTGAGCGGTTTCGGGGGACTCATCGGTATCGTCATCTTCGTAGTATTCAGCGTCTTCGTATTGATTGTTCAAATCCATATCACTCCTTTGTTATCAGACAGATAAAAAGAAGGCTGGGACCATCGTGAAGATGATTCCAGCCGGAGGTTCATAAGGGTGATATGGGTGTGAAAATATTTGGATTCGCTGGCGTAAGTATCTTCTACTGAATAGTTACCCAGCCATTAAGCGGATATGGTAGTAATCTGTGCACCCGCCAACAATTTGCTCAGGGACCTGAATGACCAGTGTTGTAAATGCGTGATTCAGGGATGAGGAGTGTTGTTGTGGAAAATTAGAAATTTAATTAATTCTGACTTGTTTATTCTCTGAATAAATATATCGAAACTTATCACCATATATGGATTCAATATCCAGAATAAAATCCAACCTAGATGATTCTAACGTCGCTAACATTAACATCAGAGAATCAAGTGAACAGCTCTTATCTGTTCCCCTTGCCTCAATCAGAAACGTTTCGTCCCCAACTCTGAAGGAGTCATTTGGTCGTGGGCCACCAACGACGAAACACTTTGCATTTAGTCCAAGAGAGCTCACTGCACCAAGAAATACATTGTTATTGATAGGATTAACCTTTTTTCCATCGACAGTGACAGAAATGGCAGAAACAAATGCTGTTCCCATCCCATTATTGATGATGTAAACACCCGATTTGTTAATTCGGCCATCATTGGCAAAGTAGGCATTAACTCGTGGTTCGACAGAAATATGGTTGTGTCGAATTTGTTCCTTTCCTTGCCAGATTGTGAAAAAAAGAGAACCGATAGCAATAATAATTCCCGCTGATGCCAGAACTGTATCTCTGTATTCTTTAAAAAACGCTCTTATATCCATAACCGCCTTCCCTTTATTGATTTAACTAATCACTCACGCGATTAAGGATCCTTTCCAGGTATTCCCCGAGCTGATGTTTATGCAACAAGGCTCCAACGTCTCGCGCCCAGGATTCCCCCTCGCCGAGAATAGCCCGACTGTGAGTTGAAGCGTACAGATAGCGGGTATCATAAAGATTAATCAACGTCTGGTTCACCCCATCAACGCTACATTCAGGGTTTTTACGCTGTTGTTGCTCCAGCGCCCGGACAATACGAGCCTGATGTTCAGGATCTGACGGAAACTCCCTTTCATTCAGTTCACTGAGCACCAGAAACAGAGGCGGGATACCTTCTTCAATCGCCGCCTGAAGACGATAATGACCATCCAGGATCACAAACGATGCCAGCCCGGCAATGTACCAGACCAGCACAGGTGGTAACGTCCCCTCACGGCATTTTTTACGCCACCATTTTAGCCGCCCGGCATCGGTTTTTATCGAGTAACGCCCTAGCAGCAAATTACCGCCCCACCACCAGTCCACCAACCTGACTTTTTGCGGATCCGTTAAATCAGGGAAATCTTCGCCATAGAGAGTCCAATCACAGCCAATATTTCCCGTACTGGCTGGCGAATTAAAACACCAGTGTGCAACCGGTACAGTCTGTTGGCAGGAGTATGGCGCAGTACGGTTGACCAAATCCATTGGTCTCAATAACCAACGACGCGTAGGTAACAGTGGTTCAGGGGCACCCATCAGTTGCCGGGCAAAATAGCGACACCATCCACTTATCCATGCCTGCTTTTTAACTGACTCCACATCGGCCGATGTCACAGGAGGCAACAAGTCCTGCTGACCGGGATGATCGGCATTAAACACCAGCCAGACGCCGGAATGATCTTTAAGCATTGAAGCCCAGAACAATGTCTCTCCCTGAAGCTGAAGCGCCATACGCCCATGGTGACCACTTAGCATCTCCATCGCCTGATCGGAGTGTTGCTCACCCCGGACCATTAACTCCAGTCCCTGCCAGGTGTTATTCCGATCAAGTAAATCCTTCCACCAATATTGCGCCATTTACCATTCCCTGTGACTTATTTGCGAACAGTTTAAGGTAGCCAAAGAGCGTTACATAATGAAGAAATTTATGAGGCATGATTTCTCATTCGCATTCTGAGTTTCCGACTACCAAACACTTCCCCCTGGGTTAGATCTTGCTGGCGTTGAGATTGTACTGGGTGCGCTATGCTGCTTGACCGTCGACAAATATTACTGCGTCATAGCTTTGGACGCTTTATGACGCTTCACTCTTAAAAAGCTCAGAATTACTGGCATAAGGAACCTTCCCTGAAGGAACAACGCTTGCTGCAGCATTCAAATGCACATCCTGATCGTCAAAGAAAATATGCGGCTTAAATGCCTTCAGAACTTTTGTTTTTTCAACACCGCCCAGAAAAAAAGCTTCATCAACATAAACTCCCCAACTTCTCAGCGTTTTAATAACTCGCATTTCCGAAGGGCTGTTTCTGGCCGTCACCAGTGCAATACGGACAGGAGAATACTCAACCCTTGTCGGTAGTCGCTCCTGAAGCTTGGCTATTTTTTTTAGCAAAGTGGCATATGGCCCCTCAGCCATTGGGATATCTTGCTGTGCATCCTCCTGGGCATGAAAAGCAGCCATACCTTGAGTCTTATAAACTAACTCACTTTCATCAGAGAAAAGCACGGCATCACCGTCAAACGCAATGCGGACCTGCCCTTCCGGTATATCGGAGGCGTCGGAAGGTGGATCTTTTAATATAGCGGCGGCGCAAAACCGGGAATCAATGACCTTTTGGGCATCTTCGACATTGGTAGTTAAAAACAGATCGACATCAAAAGCATCAAGGTAATCGGCAACGGTTTCGCCTGCGGTAAAGGCAGTGCGTGTGATATCGAGTTTGTCATGACGAATGGTATTCAAAACGCGGATACCGGTATCAGGACTGTTACGCGACATTACGACAACTTCAACTAACGGTGATTTATCATCCGGTTGACGATGCTGGTTGAGCCCCAGAAGAGCTTTGACTAAGGGGTAACCTGTACCAGGCTGCAAAGGTTGGTTTTCGTGCTCCAGCATATAGGCGCGATACTTTTCGATAGCACTATCGGGATCGGTCGCATAAGTTTCGCGAAACGTGCGATCGGATTCGCTCATGTCAAAAAGCGCCGTTGCGCTAATGCCGATAACCAAGGTGTTACTTAAATCTAAAGGCATTATTACTCTCCTTACACGAATATAAAAAGAACCACCAATGACACTAACAGAAAAATTTTGATAAATAGCCCAAAACATTAGCTTGGGCTATTTACCCACCTGTGCTATTTACAATTATCAATTGACTTAACAACGACCCCCTTCATTTTATCTTTGAATTTTTTAAAACTTTCAACTTGAGAAGAATCGACCACCACGTCATTAATAATAGTGGACACTGCATTTCTTCTCTTTATGGTTGAGCCAGCACCTGCAAATAAATAAGATTCTTTCCATTTTTCATATGGTTCAATGATTAAATTATTGCGAATAAAACCAAGAATAAGTTTATTGAACTCTCTTTTTATTTTATCAATGCTCTTTTGTTTTAAATTATCAACTGCATCACACTCCCAACTTGTTGGCGATGACAAGAAACCACCAATATATTGACTTGCAACCTCTTCAAAATCAGTAATTGGCATAAACATTCTGAATTCATCTATATTTGAATACATCCGCCTGTTAAATGCCTCTATTGTTTTCCAATGCTCCTTATTCAGTAATCTATTGTATTTTGATTTAAAATTATTAGAGGTGGTGTTTATATGCAATGCTAATAATTCGAAGTCATATCTCGGCTCTATAAAAACATCATAATTATCAATCATGGAAACTGTACTTTCGAATATCGAGTTAAAACCGAGCATTAACCTCTCATTGTATTCAGACTTATCAAGATTACCAACAAAATAGATATCATCAATAGCAATATTGCATTTTACATCTTCTTTTTTTAATGCATCCAGTACATTGCTAAGCCCATCTTTTACACAGTCAATTCTTTCATCATCGGTAGGTTCATCAGAATCATAAGGTATAACTTCATCAAGTTTAGTAAAGATCAGCTTTAGTTTATCACCATACCCACGCTGAAATATGCTTTTCAATGCATTTTTACCACCAGCAATAAATGGTTTCTTTGATTCTTCAATAAGCAAAATGGAATTTACATCATAAAAGAAATCATAATGTCTGGCATCTAACTGGGCACTTTCTTTCGTATTATGACCAATACCCTCACCATCAATAATGACTATTTCCGTGCTATCACTTACCCATTCTGATTTGAGCGCCCCACTCACTCTGGAATATTCAACAACAGGGGATATCGATTCTTTATCACTTGATAGTATTTTTTTGCATTTCGTAATAAAAATTTCTTTTTCTGGGGAACTAAATTTGTATATCTGTGATTCGTTATTTAATTCTTTCCCATCACAAATTGACATTACAACCTGCTGGACCGCACCCAATATTTCATTTTGGATACATTCAACTTTATCATTAAGTTCATCAATAGCAAAGCTGATATATTCATCCTGATCAGTAATATCACCTTTAAATATTTCTTTTAGTTCATTTATTTTTTGAGAAAGCAATGGAGTGAGCAAAACAACTTTTTTAGCAAAACCTTCAATATTATTTACATCAAGAAGGTAATATAAACGAAACCGCTGATCGCTTGTCTGACGCAAGCTTCTTATAACGTCATCACCTTTCAATGATTTTTCCAACGCTTCCTTTAGTATTTCCTTAATATATCCTTTAATTTCAGCAACGGATTTTAATAAAATTGTCAATTCAAAATCAGAAGACTTGCATATTACATATTCAGTTGGTGCAACAGTTGTTCTATTCTGTCGGGTAGTTGGGAATTTAGTGTTTTCAGTCCCTAGAACCTTTCGAATAAAAGTTGTTTTTCCTGCACCAGTATCGCCTAAAAGATATATTTTAGGGATTCCTTTAGGGATTGGGCTTACTTTATCTAATTGTTGCTGTATTTCACTATATTTGCTCACGACTGTGCCTCTTAACTAATGATGATTTAGCTATGGCTGGCAGTTGACAGGGCCAGCCCAAAATTCACATCGTCCAGTGATTCGAAATCACTTCCGCTTGTTTCAGAATCAGTTCTACTGCATCAGGTGTTTTATCAGGTGGATACTTATAACGACGCAGTGTCTGACGAACCAGAATACGCAACCTGGCCCGAACGCTCTCGCGCACTTGCCAATCTACGGTGGTGGATTGCCGTAGCTTCAGCGTCACTTCTATCGCTAGCTTCTTAAGCACCTCATCTCCTAATTCCCGAACGGCGCTTTCGTTTTCTGCTAATGCGTCGTAGAAAGCAATCTCATCAGGATTTAGGCCAAGTGCATCATCACGCGCCATTGCGGACTGAAAATCCTTCGCCATCTGGATCAGCTCTTCAATCACCTGTGCCGTCTCAATAGCCCGGTTGTTATATTTAATTAACACCGCCTGAAGACGTTCCGAATACTTCTTCTCCTGCACCACGTTATTTTTTGTGCGGGACTGGATACCATCATTAATCAGTTTTTCCAGCAACTCTACCGCCAGGTTACGATACGGCATATCGTGGACTTCCTGCAAAAACTCATCAGAAAGTAAGCCAATATTGGGTTTATCCAGCCCGGCTAGTGTGAAAATATCATCCACGCCGTTAGCAATTACGGCATTATCCAGAATCTGTTTCAGCGCGGAGTTTTTCTCGGCCTGACTTATTTTTTTGTCCACGCTGGTAAATTTGCTGATAGCGGCCTTCACCGCAGACAAGAACGCAATCTCCAGTTTATAAGGCTGCGCCGCATCCAGCGTACAGCAAAGCGACCAGGCTTTGGTAATTGCCAGTACGTTATCAAGAAAACGCTTCTTACCGTCTTCAAGGCCGAGCACGTAGTTTGCAACAGGCACCAACAGCTTTTGTGCGTAAGCTTCAAAGCCGGTGTAGTCAAAACCCGCTGACGTTGCTGTTTTGGCAAACATACCGTGGATGATGTCTAGCTTTTCCAGCATAATTGCCAGTGCTTCTTCGGCATTAATGGTCGCATCGCCTTTACCGTTTGCATCGGTATAGGTTTTCAGTGCCAGTTTCAGTTCATTGGCGATTCCGATGTAATCAACCACCAGCCCGCCGGGTTTATCTTTAAATACCCGGTTGACGCGGGCAATGGCCTGCATCAGGTTATGTCCGCGCATTGGCTTGTCGATATACATAGTGTGACAGCAGGGGGCGTCGAAGCCGGTCAGCCACATATCGCGCACAATCACCAGCTTCAGTGGATCGTTCACATTCTTGAAGCGTGACTCTAGTCGTTTTTTAGTTCGCTTGTTGTAGATATGCGGTTGCAGCATTGCCTTATCGGACGCTGTACCGGTCATCACGATTTTGATTTGTCCTTTTTCAGGATCGTCATTGTGCCACTCTGGGCGTAGCGCGATAATTTCATCGTAAAGATGGACGCAGATTTCTCGGCTCATCGCGACAATCATCGCCTTGCCGTCCATTACGGTATTGCGCTTCTCAAAGTGGGAAATCAGATCAGCGGCAACCTGCTGGAGACGAGGTTTAGCACCAACCAGTTTCTCCAGACGGCTCCATTCACCTTTGGTTTTTTCACGCAGGTCCAACTCATCATCTTCAATCAGTTCATCAACCTGATCGGAGAGCGCCGCCAGTTCTTCATGATTGAGATCGAGTTTCGCTAGCCGGGATTCGTAGTGAATAGGCACTGTTGCGCCATCGTCCACCGCATCCTGAATATCGTAAATCGAGACGTAATCGCCAAATACAGCGCGGGTATCGCGATCCTCTGCCGAAACCGGTGTTCCAGTAAATCCCAGAAACGAGGCGTTGGGCAGCGCGTCACGCATATGTTTAGCGTAACCGTATTTATAGACGCCGGTTTCCCGGTCCAGGTTGGCTTTCATGCCGTACTGGCTGCGATGCGCTTCATCGGAAATAACAACGATATTGCTGCGCCCATTGAGTACCGGATGGGCGTTTTCCCCTTCTTCCGGGGAGAATTTCTGCACGGTAGTGAAGATAATGCCGCCTGCATCGCGAGTAGCAAGCAGTTCCCGCAGTGCTTCGCGGTCATCCGCCTGCACTGGCATCTGTTTTAGCAGTTCCTGCGCCTGACAGAAGGTGCCGTAAAGCTGACCGTCCAGATCGTTACGATCGGTTACGACCACAATCGTCGGGTTGCCCATCTCCGGCTGTTGTAGCAGTTTGCCGACATAACAACACATGGAGATGCTTTTACCGGAGCCCTGCGTATGCCAGACCACACCTGCTTTCTTACTGCCTGGCTGAATGTTGCTGTGCAGGGCTAGTTGCTTACCGGTAGCAGCGACGATCGTTGCCTGCACGGCCTCACGTACCGCGTGGAACTGGTGATAACCGGCTATTTTTTTAACCAGCCTTTCGTCATTGTTCTCGAATAGGATGAAGTAGCGGATATAGTCGAGCAACAGTTCCCGGTTAAAGAACCCCCGCACCATGGTTTCCAGTTGCCATTCCAGCAGGGGCTTGTCATTTTCATTACTGATGGTCTTCCACGGCATAAAACGTTCTTCCGTGGCTGTCAAAGAACCCACACGTGCCAGATAGCCATCGCTGACAATCAGCGCTTCATTGCTGATAAACAGATCGCGAATTTCATCTTTATAGGTCTGTAACTGGTGGTAGGCATCCCAGATATCTACTTTGTCGTCGATGGGGCTTTTCAGTTCCACCACCGCCAGCGGCAATCCGTTAATAAAGCAGACGATATCCGGGCGACGAGGCTGTTTCGTCCCGCTGATGGTCATCTGATTGACCACCATAAAACGGTTGTTTTGCGGCTGGTTAAAATCCACCAGCAAGGCATGGTCGTGGATAAGTTCTTCGTCGCGGCGGTACTGAACCGGTACACCTTCCAGCAGCCAGTGATGGAAGGCTTTGTTACTGGCAATCAGATCCGGGCTTTCAGCACGAGTAATACGGGAGATAACCTGTTCGAAGACGTCTGCGGGCAGATGCGGGTTGAGTTTTTGCAGGCAGGAGGTCAACACGGGTGTCAGGAATACATCATGATAGCTGGCGCGTTGCGGGTTACTACCATCAGGAGCAATATCCGGCCCGTGATGAATTTCCCAGCCTTGTTCGGCAAACCACCCCAGGCAAAGCTGTTCTAAGTCGTCTTCAGTCAGCATCGGTAACGTCCTGTGTTAAACGTGTTCGGCTTCTTCTATTGTATTTTCAACTTCATCATGCCCGTTAAAGGTTTGTTTAATCAACTGATTAAGATCCGGTAGATAAGTGAAAAATGCTTTTTCAAAAGCTGTCATGCTTTCGATCAACCAATCGATCATCTCCGGCCAGTTTTGCTCATCAGAAATACCGTTAATCGGTTTTTTAAAGCTAATTCGGCAGGATTTTTTCTCTGGTAGAGGTTGCCAGATCAATTCGTGTCCAAAACGATTTTCAATTAATTCTTTGCGTTCATATAGCCAATTAAAAGCGAATGTATTGCTTTGAGCCGAAGGTTTGGCAATCCATAATTCAACTCGAATCTCCTTCTTACTGAAAATCAAGTTATACGAAACGCTGCTGATACCAGAGCCTGCACTTAACCAGTGGTCTGTTGATGGGCTGATATTGTTGTAAAGGGTGCAAGTACTAACGCGGAATTTTTCTAAGGCTTGCGTCCAAAACGCTTTGCGTAAATGGTGGCGCGCTTTTGATTCCCCAGTGGTTGATTGCTCTTCAGCTTCTTTCTGTGCCATGCCGATCATATAGGATTCCGCTTCTGGCGTAGGGATGACCTGCCTGATATCAATGAGCACATCGTTACCATAACGGTAAGGTGTAACTTTGAAGCACTGCGCTCGGATGTTGAACTGCATCAACCAAAGAGCGGTGTTCGTCACCTCTTTGCGAAAATTCGCAGCGACCATCATGATGCGTTGCGATCGGCTCTGGTTAATTTGCACCTCTTCGAGGCTATCGTACTCAAGGAATTCCGCCAGTACGTCAGCCGCAGGCCTGGCTTCGTCTGGTTCGTTCAAGTCAAGATAACGCTGGAAGATCTCAACAATGTGTTCTTTACGCAGATTAGCGCAGTACCCCGCATACTTCAGCGCCTGCCAGACAACATCGCGCCCAGAGTCATCAAGCTTATTTTCAATGATCACCAGATTGCCGTCTTTGTCGATCGCCAGCAGGTCAAGTCGCTCTTTGGTGTCGTCAAACCCGGCAAACTCTTTTTGAATAATAAGTAGCTCGTCATCGCTATTACGGGTCAACGCCTGCGGGTGCTTCGCCAGCCATTCCTGTAAGTGGTAACGTTCGGTAAAACCAGCGTTGCTAAAGGTGGTTTCCTGAAGCGGTTGCAGGCTATTGCTGGGCTGATCGACTTTAAACATAGTCAGCTTCCTTTGCCGTTTCGCTGGATTTTTTCACAACACCTCCAGCTTCCAGTAGAGTGATTTCGCCAGAAAGGAGTTTGGGGAGTAAAGCATCCCGGAGTTTTGAAAGTTGAATATTTTCTCTATTGTGGCTTTCAATATAAGAATAAAATTCTTTCACTTTATTTGAGAAAAGACTAGTTAACTCTACAGTTGGCTCTATACATGACCATTCCATTATGGCTTTTTTGTCTCCTCTGGGCATTTTCACACCTTTTGAAGTTTGCATCATAAAGTCAAAAAATGAGTCTTGATAAAGAACATTATATAAATATTCGGCTGTGATATTTTTTTTATGTTCGAAAGCTAAAACATCCGCAGAGCGTCCCCCTGAAAATCGGGCAAGCCAGATTTTTTTAAAATAAGGACGTATATTTGAAATTAAAATGTGTCCAGATTTAAAAGATGGTGTGGTATTAGCTGAAGGTAGTGATGTAGCACGCTCTATCCCCATTTTTTTACCGAGCATATTTTCAGTAGAGACATATGTATCTTTGGTTAATTCAGATACATTGACCTTCCCTGATGCGAATGAGGCTATGTTATTTAATCGAACTAAACGCCAACCTCTAGGTATTTTAACTAAATCAATATCCTGCATTGCTGACGGAAACAACTCTGCCGCAGCCTTGAGTTCAGCATATTTTTCAGGATAAACCTGCTCAAATACAGTCAAAGAACCAGCGTCTTTTCCAGAAATGGCTGTCATAGCAGCAAACGTTGCTTCTTCCTGCGAGCCACCGGCTTCTAGTACCGCAATTTTGACTTTTACAGGTTCAAATTCGATAAACCAGCTTTTGAACAAGGTCTGAGCCATTTGTTCCAATGTTTGATTGATACGATTATTGATCCTGATTTTTTTATCAAGTGATTCGAGTTGGTCTGCTATCCATTTTTGGATAACCATGCTTGGCTTATATACATCTAGTGTTTCGATATTTGCTTTTGTCAGTGCATTACGAGTAGCTCCTGCACTTGCAAGAGTTAAAAGATAATTTTGTTGTGTCGGTGAAGCCAAGAAATAGCGGAGAAATTTGGCATCAAATTCTTTCGGGTCTGGACGAATTATAGCCACATGCTGATTAACCCTTGCAGGCAGAAACTCTTGAGGAGCAAGACAAACTCGCGCTACAGAATCTCCGGTAATATTAAGTAAAATATCATCAACCTGAACGGCAACATTACTTAACTTTTCAGCGTGATCTGCGGTAATGTAAACCAAACCTTCTGGTCTAAAGCCAGCATTATATATATTCTGGCTCCGGATAAGGCTGATATCTCCTGATGTAAGATAAACATTAGCCCCTCCTTTGGGAGTGGCACCACTACCAATTTTTAGACAATAATCACCAAGTCGAACGCAAGGCCTGTTAACACTCATATCCCAGCCCTCCCAGATTTGCCTTAATTTGCTTCTCCAGTTCAGCTCCTTCCGCCAGTTGTTCTTTAAGCTGGGTCGTTAGTCGTTCCATCTTTTTCGCAAATGGCTCGCCATCTTCATCTTGTTCAACGGCACTAATGTAGCGTCCTGGAGTCAAGACAAAATCTTTTGTCTTTATGTCGTCCAACGTGGCAGCAAAGCAGAAACCGGCTTTATCTTCATAATCTTTATCCGTCTGCCAAGCATGGAAAATATCAGCAATTTTCCTGATATCATCCGTCGAAAAATCGCGCAGTACACGATCTTTCATAAAACCAATCTGGCGAGCGTCGATGAACAACACTTCACCTTTACGGTGTGCTTTACCGTTGCCGCCCGATTTATCTTTGGTCAGCAGCCAGATACAGGCTGGAATTGGAGTATTAGTAAATAGTTGCCCTGGCAGGGACACTATGCACTCCACCAGGTCCGCTTCAATAATCGCCCGGCGGATTTCACCTTCACTGTTGGTATTGGAACTCATTGACCCATTCGCCAACAGTAGCGCCATCGAACCTTTCGGTGCCAGATGGTGGATCATGTGCTGCATCCAGGCAAAATTGGCATTGCCCTGTGGCGGTGTGCCGTACTGCCAGCGGACGTCATCTTCCAGCTTAGCATTCCACCACTCTTTCATGTTGAATGGTGGATTCGCCATGACAAAATCGGCTCGCAGGTCTGGGTGCTGATCGTTCAGGAGTGTATCGGCGTTCTGTTTACCAAAGTTAAAATCGATACCGCGAATCACCATGTTCATCGCCGCCAGACGCCAGGTGGTAGGGTTGGATTCCTGCCCATAAACGGAGATATTGCGTTTTTGCTCAGCAGCGTTGTAATGCTTTTCATCAGCGTGCGCTTCGATAAAGCGATCGCTGGAAACGAAGAAGCCCCCGGACCCCATCGCCGGGTCGTAAACGCGCCCTTTGTAAGGCTGGAGCATTTCCACAATCAGTGTGACGATACTTTTTGGCGTGTAGTATTGCCCGCCCTGCTTGCCTTCCGCCAGCGCGAACTGACCAAGGAAATACTCGTAGACGTGGCCGAGGATATCTTTGCTCTTCAAATTGAGCTTCACGCCATTGTATTTAGGCTCGCTGAAGCTGGTATCGGAGAAAACGTTGATCAGACTGATCAACAGATCGTTGCCAAGCTGGTAGTGGCCGATACGGTTAAGGATGTTTTCCAGCTTTGGGTTACTCTTTTCGATAGTATCCAGAGCGATATCAATCAGCTTTGATACTGACGTCATGACGATATTTTTACCACTATCGTCTTTCCCCAGAATCGTCCCCACTGGCAAAGCAGCATTGGTTTTTAGCGTTTCCCAGCGAGCCAGTTTGGGAACCCAGAAAACATTTTTCTCAGTGTAGTAGTCCTGGACTTCCAGCTCTTCTAAAATCGCCTGTTGATAGGCTTCTTCCGTGTCGTAATCATCACGAGATAGTGCGTAAATGTTGTCCGGGTTGGATTTGTCTTCAAACAGCCCTTTCAGTTCCTTCCGACGTGCGTCAAAGGCATCTGAAACATACTTCAGAAAGATCAGCCCCAGCACCACATGCTTGTAGTTGGCGGCGTCCATATTGGCACGCAGCTTGTCTGCGGCTTTCCAGAATTTAGTATCTAGATCGTTCAGAAATTGCTGTTCAGCGTTGTCCATCAAAACCTCAAAAAATCAGCTATGCCTGGCTCGGTGTCCAGGTTGGGTAAAAAGTGGTGAATGTCGGGGATCATACCCTGATGGCAAAGTGATACCAAGACGAAGAGCTGATTTCTCGATGAACAGCTTGTGGCAAAAGGAGATTACTCTTTTACACTTATGGCGCAAAATGACGGTATTTTATTGTTTCTCTACCGGAGTCTCTTACGCCCTATGACCACTCTCGTCTTTTCCTATTCCCATGCAGATGAAGCGTTACGCAATGAGCTTGAGAAGCATCTCTCTCCCCTTAAGCGAACCGGGAAGATCACCACTTGGCACGATCGCCGTATCGTTCCAGGACAAGAGTTTGAACATCAGATCGATCTGTACTTTTCGCAAGCAGATATCATATTGCTACTGATCAGCAGTGATTTCATTAATTCTGATTACTGTTATGAGGTTGAGATGACCAATGCGCTTGAGCGTCATCACCGGGGCGAGGTGGTGGTCATTCCTGTGATCTTAAGAGATTGTGCCTGGCAGCAGTTACCGTTCGGCAGCATTATGGCGGCGACAATCGACGGAAAGCCTATCACCAGATTTGCCAGCCATGATGAAGGCTACGTTCAAGTCGTCGATGCCGTCTCTCGCGCCATTGCCAATATGGAAGCGAAAAAGCCGCAGCAGAGTTCGCAACATCGTTCTTCGGTTCCAGCACATCCAATGTTACAGGCAACTGATACCATTCTTACTCCACGGTCCAGCAACTTGTCTCTGCCAAAGAGCTTTACCGACCTCGATAAAGATCTCGCCCGTCGTAAGGGTTTTGAGTATATAGCTCGTTATTTTGAAAACTCATTGGACGAACTCAAAAAGCGTCATGCTGGGTTAGAGGCTGATTTTCATCAACGTGATGCAGACTCCTTCACTTGTGCTGTTTATGCCAACGGCAGCAAAGTTGGTCAGTGCGGCATTTGGCGCGGGAGTAGTCATATGGGATTCGGAGATATCTGTTATAGCCAAAACGGCGTGACTCACAACAGCTGCAATGAAAGCCTGAGTGTTGCAGATAATGGGCAAACTCTTGGTTTTCGTCCAATGATGGGATTTGGCTACAGTAATTCAAGAGATTCGTTACTCACAAACGAAGGGATGGCAGGACACCTTTGGGATATGTTCTTCGCATCAATACAACAACGATCGCGTTAAGAGCTACAGGACTCAAGGGCGAGCAGTCATTGCCCTTGAGTTAAATCTTCAATGCGCCCCTAAACACCTCTCGCCGATGCCATTCAACAAACCCGTCACCAGGGTAGTTGTCCTTAACCTGCGGCAACGCGATTTCTCTCCCGGCAAAATCCCAGAACAGGCGCTGTACCACCCCGCCCCCATTCACCGCGTCAGAAACTACCACGCACATATTTTCATCCAGGCCAATTGAACCGCGATCGAAGGCTTTATGGTGAATCGCGCACAGCGCGATGCCATTAGGCACTTCGCATGGACCGTGGTGTTGTTTCCATCTGATATGGGCAGCTTCAAGGGCTATCGGCGCATTGTCGTGCCGCATATTGAATCCGCAGATTGCGCACTGGTAGTTATAAGCACGGAGCACCATCTGGCGGAACTGTGGATCACGCTGTCTGAGTGAATGCTGAATATCGAATCCCATCTCATCGGCAATATCATCCTGAATGCTTGTTGGGAAATGGGTTTCTAGGATCTGATGTGCCAGCGAGTCGATTAGCTTTCGGTTTTTAACCAGCAGAGAAAAATTGTCGGCATCAAATCCACCAGCAACGTTATGTTCGGTGAGCTCGCGCCGGGGAGGCTGGCGACTTCCAGTAGTTGAACATAACTCTGCGTTTTGTAGTTCCCAGAAACCATCGCCCTTCAGCCGCCAGAATGGCATATCCGGACGCTGCTCTCGGCGCTGTGGCCCGTAGCGTTCCAGGAGGTCTAACAGTGGTTCATGAATTTCAGCACTATAATTAAACAGACGACCGTGGCCCCGTCGGTAATGCGATAGAACATACAACAGCAATAAAGGCTTATGCGGCGCACGTTGTTCGCCTTTGCGCCAGATAGTGATGTTCGCTATCGCCTGCTTTAAAGTCTTATCGAGGGTCATCAGATCAGAGAGTCCATGTACATATATTTGCGATGATGCTCGCAACATACTGTGCAATCAAGGCGTTATTACATAGAAAGCGACCTCAGCATGATCATTAAATGCGCCATTTCATCTATGTCATTTATGGTTTTCTATCGGACAGCACTTTTATACGTACTAACCTGAACTACTGACAGGCCAATGACATCCATGTTTTTCAGCCCTTCAATCAAAAGATCGCCTCCCATCGATAAATAATCCTTGTTATTGATAAGGTTTATCGATCGAACCGATCGATTCTTTTCACCAAACCTTTCAACGACTGGCAGTATGATCGCCCCTCATTGAATACCCCTTCCCGATAAAGGGACGTTATGTTGCACCGGCACTCCCTCCACCAGCTCTTTTTACGGTAACGGCAACCGTTACCTGAAACGCTAATAACACATCCTTTTAATCAATGCCCTGCGATACGGGCAGGGTGAACTATGTCTCAAATCCAAACCGATGCTGTTGTTACACCACGCCTTTATACGTGGTTGGGCTTTATTTTTGCCGCAGCGTTGGTAGCAGCAATCAATATTCTGATTGCTCCCGTTCATCAGGTCTTTCACCGGGTTCTGGTATTTTCGCTGCTGATGCTGACACTCGCGCAGATACGCCATACGGGCTGGTGCCGTCTGGTTTCATTAATTGTGCTGTCTTTTGTTGCGCTGGATTTAACACTGACGCTATGGGCCTGGTTCAGTTTCCACTCGGCGTTCAGTTACGGTTTCGCGCAAAGCGTGCTGGAAACCAGCGCGACTGAAGCGTTTACGATGCTGGAACTTTATTGGCGCTATGTGCTGCTGTTTATCGGAGTACTGGCGCTGCTATTGCTGAGCGTATCGTTCACGCCCACCCTGCCCCGACGTTTTCGCCGCTGGCCCGTGATTGCCCTGATTCTTTTGCTGGCAGGCTACAGCGTGCAGGCAGCCCTCCACCAGTGGCGTCGCAATAATCTGCAAAGCCCGGTGCAACGGGTGCTGACCTCTACGCCGCTCAGTAATACCAGCGTGTTTTTGCAGGCGCTGAAAGATAAGCAGCTTATTGCCTCTGTGACCAAAAATGCCCCGCGCTATCAGCTTGTGGTAAGCGACACGGGGATTGATAACTACGTGCTGGTTATCGGTGAGTCTGAGCGCACCGTAAATATGAGCATTTACGGCTACGAACGTGAAACCACACCGGCACTGGAGGCGCAACGCAAAAACCTGCTGCTGTTTACTCAGGCCATCAGTGGTACGCCGGTCACGATTACCGCCGTGCCGCTGGCGCTCACCGCTGACACACCGGAAAACCACGACATCAGCCACTACAGCGACAACATTATCAATGTGGCAAATCAGGCCGGTTTCACTACGTACTGGTTCAGCCGCCAGGGCAGCGGTGGTGCGCACAACAACGTCATTACGGCTATCGCTTCTGGCGCACATCACAGCCAGTGGGTGAATTCGGGCTACGACGATGCCCTGCTGCCACTGTTCCGCCACGCCCTGCAACAACCCGGTAAGAAACTCATCGTTCTGCACTTATATGGCAGTCACGAAAATGCCTGTGACCGCTATCCGGTAAACGCTGCCGTTTTTACCGGCAGCAACCCAGCCGATGACTGCTATGACAACTCGGTACGCTTCACCGATTCATTAATGGACCAGTTGTTCAGTGAGTTGCAGGGTTCCCGTTCCTCGCTGCTGTATTTCTCTGACCACGCCCTGATGCGCGAACCTGGTAAGGCTGTCGTGTATCACCATGCCGGAACACGCCCACCCCGCGAGGCATTACAGGTGCCGATGTTTCTCTGGTTCAGCCCACAGCTGGCGATGCAAAACATGACGGTCGGCGACATGAATACCCTCTGGTCTACGGTCAACAATAACCGGCTGGCGGAGCTGTGGATGGGCATTACGCGCAAAGGTGAAGTAACCGAGTCGCTGAATGAGTATCTACACCGGAATTCTGGTCAGGCTGAAGTGATGGACACTACCGGGCGGGTGTACCCGTGGAGCGAACTACCACATGAAAATAATGACATTGCACAATAGGCCACTGACAAGATGTGTCATTGGTCGTTGCTACGCTGTCGGCGTTCAACACTTTGCAGAAGGATTACTGTAATGGCGAAAGTGTCTAAAGATGCCACCCGCCTTTTGGGCATCATGATGATGTTGTTCCGGAATAATGCTGTAACACGCTCACAACTGGTTGACGAGTTTGCTGTCCACGAACGCACTATTTACCGCTATCTGGCCGCACTTCGTGATATGGAGCTGATCCAGTTACAGGAAGGCGAAACCTACGTTCGAACACCCGCAGCAGACCTGATTAAGCAGTCTGGCCTGTTACGTTCTTTTGCTGATTTTGCCGACGTCAGTAAGTTCCTGCCGGTAGGACGCGCCGATTTCTGGCAAAAGCTTCCTGCTCGTATCGATGAAAAGCATATCGTTGTGACCACTTCCACCAGCGAAGCAGACGTACAGGTGGATTTACAACACCACTTTGCCCTGCTGGAAAAAGCTATCCAGGAACGTCGCTATTGCCAGTTCAGCTACAAAAACACCTTACGTAAGATTGAACCTTACAGCCTGTTTTATTTCGATGGTGTCTGGTATCTGGCGGCAGCAAAGCAACAACAGATAAAAATGTTCAGGCTCAGCGGCATTAAATGGGCGGAGTTAATGGATAAAACATTTACCCCCGATCCCGTCATAAGCGCCATTTTGCATCAGCAAAAAACGCCCTGGTGCAGCCCTGAGCGCACCACGGTTATGGTCAACGTTGCTTCCGAAGTCGCTGATTATTTTCGCCATCAGGAACAGTTACCAGACCAGGAGATCATTGAATCCCGTGCGGATGGATCTTTACTGCTGACCACACAAATCTCTCATCAAAAACAGCTGTTCCCAGTGATCCGCTTCTGGCTGCCGCATCTGCGCATTGTTGAGCCGGTGGAATGGCAGCAGCAGTTAGAAGAGGAACTCAAAACCGTTCTGGGCGTGTGCGATACGCCATAGCGATCTGGCTCTAATGCCGCGCAGCAATCAGAGTGAAAACAATTAATTAACTTTTTACAGGGAAATAAATATGAAAAATCCGCTGACTACCGAAGCAATCCAACAGGCGCTGGAGTGGTCTTACGATAAAGCAGTCAACAGCAACATACCAGGCCTCGACAATGCGCGGGAAATGGCGCAGGACTATCTGAAGCAGGAAGGAGAACTTGTCGATAATGTGAACTCTCTCATACGATGGCAGAACACTAAAGCTGGTGCCGCCGGATTTGCCACTGGGTTAGGCGGCCTTCTGGTTATGCCTGTCACCCTGCCCGCCAACATTACCAGCGTGCTGTATATCCAGATCCGTATGATCGCCGCAATCGCTCACATGGGCGGACATGATCTGTACGATGATCGGGTGAAAAGCTTGGTTTTCCTCTGTCTGTGTGGCAGCGCGACTAACGAAGTGCTCAAAAAAGCAGGTGTCCAGGCTGGCGAGAAACTGGCGATGGTTGCTATCAGAAAAATACCTGGGGAGATGATTAAAGCTATCAACAAAGCGGTAGGGTTCAGGCTACTGACTAAATTCGGTGCTAAAGGCGTGGTCAACATAGGAAAGATGGTTCCTGTTTTAGGTGGTGTTATTGGCGGCGCATTTGATGGTTTTGCCTGCAACACTATCGGAAACGTTGCCCGAGATACTTTTATTGAATCCACTTCTGCGGAATAAATCCGATGCCGATGATCATCTTGTTTCTGCTGATTTTTGGCGGATTCATCGCATTGACACGAGGCAAACTACCGAGCTGGTGCTATGTCGTCGCCTGGTTTTCATTTCCCGTGTTCGGCACAGCATTCATGCTCTGGCTTTTCATTTTTTCAGGATGGTATTAGCGGATGTGCATCAGTGAGCAAAAATACCTGGTATACAGTTGCCCCGCATGCAACTGGAAAAAAATAGTGCCTGGCACTGGCGATTGTATTCTTACTATCGGGTGCCCTCGCTGCCATCATTACCCCTCAAAAATTATCATTACCCGTTCATACCTGAATGCGTGGTTACACCGTTATCAGCCAAGCCGATTCCTATCAAATTAACTTAGGGCACTAAAAGGAACTAAACTTATGAAAAAATTAACATTAATCACCCTCGCGGTTTCTTCTTTGCTACTCAATATGGGTCTTGCCCAAGCAACCGTCTCATCCTGCAAGCTCAAAAATGGCAGCGCCGTTGCCGTAGATTTTCACGGTATCGGCGTGGATTACATCCATACCAACAAAGCCGGTACCGTCGATCTGCGTCTTCCGGCCACTGCGTATGGTTACTTTCAGGGTGCAAGTGGAAATTCCACGACGTACTACCGCTTCGCTAAAGGTGACTATAGCTACGTGGTGATATCCCTTGATGCCAAAGGGGATGTCTGGGATGGCCTGACGGTCTACAAAGGATCGAAACTGATTTCCCAGCAGGAATGTCAGGGCTATTTCGATACGCCGTTGGCTCAGCCTGATCCCAATAATGGCGTGATTAAAAACGAGACTGACTCGAAAGAGGCAGAAACCTTCAGTTATACGCCATAGACCGGAACGTTATGCCTGCAATCCCTGCGTTGTTGATCATCTTCGGAATGCTCTGGCTACTGATCAAGCACCCGAAGCGCTTTATTATTGTCTGGTCGCTGATGATGGGTATCGCCATTCTGTTTATCGGCAGCATTTTGTTTATTGCACTTTACCTTCGGTAACATCGATGGGGCTGTGCGCCCCATCGCTCATGCAATATCCTGCGCTTCTCTACTGTAAATCCCATGACCGCACTTCGGGCAGCATTTTTTACCCGAGTAGTCATGGTCACATTCAATACAGTGCCAATGACGGACGACTTCTACTGGCTGTAGTTTCTGTACCCGGCTCTGCAACTCGAGCTGTTTGTGCTCCGTCAGTGAAAGACCATCGAAATAAGCACACTTCTGCAACTGCGTTTGGGTAAGTACTGGCGTGTCATGCTCAAACCAGGCCTGCACTCCACCAGAAGCACGATGAAAACGCATCGGACAATCACAGTGGTGACAGGTAAATAATGATATTGAATCAGAGGCCACATCTGACGCCCTGACGACATGACCTTCTGCATTTAAGGCCATAAAGGCTTTTCTTATACGCACAGGAAACTCCCCCAGCTCATTGCTTACGTGGACGGCCACGACCATTTGGCGCGGGTACATCGCTAAGACCAAAGCAGTAGTTGCGGTAATCTTTCTGCTCTTTCTTCGCCAGATAGCCAAGTGCACGCTGTAACTGCGCTTGCTGAGTTTTATCGTCGTAATGCAGCACCCGTTGCCCATCGAAGGTGTGGTAAGACTGGCGTTTTGAACCGTCGTAGAACCAGCCATCACCATTCGTGAAACAACGCCACCAGTCTGTCAGCGCATCGATAAATTTGCCTGGCATCCGGTAGTGTTGCGCATTGAGGTAAAACACCGCGTGGTAGTGAATACCGTGGCGGGGAGTAAATTCCTGTACCCAGGCATAACCGACGATGCCATCCAGCTCATGCAGAGCGTACTCAGCCAGGCGGTGCATCTCGCAGCTAAGCCAGTCACTGCGCCGTTGATGGTCCAGCGCCGTGTCCCGTTGGAAGAAGAAATCCATACGAAACGGTTTGAGTCGGGAATACGTTTTTTGCAGGTCATCAGAATGTGAACGGAGAAGCGCCAGAAGGTGTGGGTCGGTGGCGTATGACATGTTTTGCTCCAGATTGCGGATGGTTACATGTCATGGGTGAGTGCGGTAATTTTTTACTGCGGCTGATCGTTACTACATCTACGCAGGTAAATGGGCTGGAAATTACCGCCAGCGGATGGAGTGAAAACGAGAAGATCGCTATAAGCAATTATCACTGGTGGAATATGGGTGAGTTGAAGAACACCATCGACATTGTTTTTCCCACTGATATTCCGGCTATTCTGCTGTGGTAATTTGGAACGTGTCAGTTCCATTTTGAGCGACATACACGCGAGATAAATACATTCACCCTATAAAACTAAAAAAACGCAGCACGATGCGATACAGATCGTTTAATCGGGGATATTGCTCCCTCTTCTCGTTGTCATCGTATAATTTCAGAACTCGTTACTGTGATATACTTCGAGGTCTATATTGTTTGCATATTATTATTAATTGATGCCGGATGATATTGTCTGATGGTAGTGGTCAAACATGACAAAAGAAACACTGCTAATAACATTAACAAGCCTTTAATCGAATTTTATGGCAAGCCAGCCGGTAATACCCACTCGCACCTGATTAACAAAAATAAATAAAAAACCCGCATCGTCATCAGACAATGCAGGTTCAGTTTGAATCAGAATCCGGCGTAGCTCTCGCCATCTTCAATCAGGTTATTCCATTCATCCAATGCTGCCACAATGACATTCAGCATTAGCTTTTCAAGGTTCGTCGCCCACCATATGGAATAGCGCAACCATTCGTTAGGGGATGGTTTGATTCCATCGATAGCCAGGTTCTCATTCACTATTGCGCGGGCTTCATTCGCCAGTAAATAAGCAATGCCATCCGGTAATGCATGTCCATACGCATTTATTTGCACCAGCAGATCACAGGTACGGTCACGCCACCAGAGATATTGCGGGTTCTGGCGTAAAGCGTCTCGTCGCCATTCCAGTCGGGTATTTGTCAGTGCCCAGATTTCCAGTAACACGTCGTGTTGTTCATCGGCCGTCGCGCATTCAACGGGCTGGCTGTATAGCCGATGTGACGATGAAATTCCGTCCGGGACCAGAATAGCCGCGTGACGTTGAAAGCACTGTAAGAGCGGTTCGTGGCATTCTGTTCGGTAAGCGTCGAGACCTCTTAGCGTCAACACCAACATCGCGTGCTCTGTCAGTGAACGCAGGTGAACAACTCCGCGTGTATCGTTATCCGTCTGGCAGATAAGGGATGCGACCTCTTCCATCAGCCGGGTTTCCTGAGGCGTTTCCGTTATCAGGCCTTGTGCATCGGTCTCACATAACGCAGCGAAATCAGCCTGTTCAAGGACATCTTCGCCATTCTGAATCTGTGCAGCAAACAAGTTGTGGTTAAAGTGGCTAAGCATACCGGCTATCTCCTTAAATCGAATTAAAGAAAACGCCGCCAGGCAGTGAAAGATTGAAGTTCTGTGTCCGGCAGCGCGTTACATACCGGGAGGCAGTTACGTAAAAAAACACAGCGAGAAGCCCAGCCGCAGGCAGCACTAAGCCGCCCGAGGCCGGGTTTGAATTGAAAACAAGGAAGGGAATGACTTGAGAGGGGTTAAGCGGCGTCAGCGACGCTACGGGAAGCCGCGATACGCGCCAGCAACCAGGCTTCGATTTCGCTTTTCAGCCAGCGCGACGCGGAGCCAATCTTAATCTGCTTAGGGAATTTGCCATCTCTAATCAGCTTGTAGATGAACTTGTCGCTGGTGCCGATAAATGCTTTGAGGAACTTCATATCGACGAGCTGGTCGTTGAGTAGATCGGTATTCATGGGGAGATTCTCCATTGGAAAAAGGGTATGGAGAGCGGTTAGAAATGTTACAAATATGCTCTCATTAGCATCCTCCGGCTATGTTAGAAAAAACAGATAACAGACCCGCGATACAGCTTCAATCACCTGAACACCAGTGCATGCTGTTACGGCCATTGGCGCTCGGAAGAGAACAACTCAAATGGAATTTAAAAAAACAGCATTTACGAATAGATATAACACCTCTGAGGTCTTGACTACGCTAAGTCTGAAAAATTTAATTCCAAAAATTTATAATATAATGCCATCTATTTAGTAATAAAAAATCATGTGATTTGAGTATCATAATTCACAGTATCAGATAGCTATAATGACAAAGAAATACCTATTTAAATCAGACAGGGATAGTGATGAAAAACGAAAAGCAAAATGTAAGCAAAACCAAAAAGAAACAAAATACCAACAATGATTTTACATTACTGTTCGCAGGTGCGGCTAATATCCAGTTCACTGGTAGTTGGGAGAAGTTGCTTGGTGAGTTAAAAGTTGCGCAGGAACATTACGCCATTGTGTCATACGACTTCACCCTCCGAGACGGACATACCTTTGGCAAAGATGGGATAGTGATACCCAATAAAACAGAGCAATCCTCTGTTGATAATTGCCAATCCTCCCCAGAAAAAACCGACGTCCAACCGCGCTCAGGGCTAGATGATTTTCTCAAAAAAACTTCTACTATTATAAGTGGGCAGTCTGATCCATCAGATAGAAAAATCGATCGTTCAGCACTACGTTACAAAATTATCACTCCTGCGAGTATCGATAGAATTGCACGAGGGAATAAAACAGCAAAGCGGGCCATACTTACCTCTTTTGATACTCTTGCCGATCTTAATAATTTCTTAATAAATAAAGGCTCATCACAAAATCCATTTGAATATGCTGAAGTCATTTACAATGCAATGATCATCAAGCAAGCATTGCGAAAAAAACAGATATCATTTGACGCGTTACTTGAACATTTTCGGATGATCAAAAAAAGTAACCGCAAAGAAAAAATCGTCAGTTTCAGAATATATCTGGCATTAAACACAATAGACTATAACAAACCTTATTATGAGCAGTTCGATTTAATCACCAAAAGTACCACTAAGCTAATGAAAAAACTTAACGCTAGTAAGATAAAAGATAACATCAAAGGGCATTTCTGGATGGCACTATTCAATAAATTCACACGCACAGAAAATGGTTGCGTGGGAATTCATTTAAACATTTATCTTAACGATACGCCTACTCAACACTTCGTTGAAGATATCGGCATGTTATGGCAAGAAATTTGTCAGGGCGCAAGCATACCTATTTCAAAACATGGAACATATCGCCCCGATGATTTTGTAAGGGGAGATATTGGTGGATACCAGCCCATTCCCAATCGCCTGAGTCATACTGAAAAAGATACGAAGGATCACCGAAGTGCAATTGTCATGCTTCCCTCTCCCAGCGGAAAGAATAAATCCATTCCCTATATGCTTGTCCAACCAGAAAAGAAAGCTCTCTTTGAAAAATATCTCTTCGACCTTGCCCGCGAAAGTTTCTGCCCCCCGTTTGTTACTACATTTAGTACATCATCAGTAGTCGGCTATAAAAAGCGACAAAATGAAGGAGATAAGGCAGCGGAGGACACTCCCATTATGCCGCATTAATTTTAATGATTACTTCACGGGTGTATTAACCTTCGCATAATCAAACGGGCTAATACCTTTTTCACGGTTTGCATCCAGGAAGTCAGCCCACCATTGCAGCATTAGCTTGCGTTCGTCCAGATGCTCGGCTTTGTGGATATACGCCGCACGAACGGAGTTACGTTCCATATGGCTCATCTGGCGTTCGACGGCATCCCTTGACCACAGCCCTGATTCAATCAGCGAGCTACAGGCCATGGTACGGAAACCGTGGCCGCAGACGTCTACTTTCGTATCGTAGCCCATCACCCGCAACGCGCTATTGACCGTGTTTTCGCTCATTGGTTTACGCCGATTGTGATCGCCAATGAAAATCAGATCATGCTCACCGCAGAAATGCTTTATCTGCTTCAGGATCATCAGCGCCTGCTTAGACAGTGGCACCAGGTGCGGAGTATGCATCTTTGATCCCCGATGCGAGTGTTTAACACCGTCTATCGGATCTCGCTCTGACGGGATCGTCCACATCGACGTTTCAAAATCGATCTCCGACCAACGGGCAAAACGCAGCTCGCTGGAACGAATAAAGATCAGTAGGGTTAACTCTGTTGCCCAACGAGTCAGCGGTCTGCCGGTATAGCCATCTATTTTGTGCAGCAGCTCTGGAATACGTTTTAATTCCAGCGCCGGACGGTGTTTTCGGTTAGCAGAAGCGACAGCGCCTGCCATCTCTTGCGCAGGGTTGTAATCAACTAATCCGCTTTGCACCGCGTAACGCATAATTGCCGTGGTGCGTTGTTGGAGGCGTGACGCCACTTCCAGACGTCCGGACAATTCTACGACCTTAATCGGCGCTAACAAATCACGGGTGCCAAGTTCGGTAATCTTCCGTGCACCGATAGCCGGGAAAAGATTGTCTTCCAGGCTTTTCAGCACACGGTTAGCGTGATCTTCCGACCACGTTTTGTTGGTGGCGTGCCACTCTCTGGCGACGACTTCAAACGTAAATACCGCTTTCGCCTGCTCTTCCTTTTCGGCTCGCTTGTGTTCACGAGGATCAATACCGGCTGCGACCAGCTTTCTGGCTTCTTCCCTTTTCTGCCTGGCATCGGCCAGCGAAATTTCAGGATAGATACCAAATGCCAACAAATGTTGTTTTCCGCCAAAACGGAAGCGGAAGCGCCAGTACTTTGAGCCGTTAGGTTTTACCAGCAAAAACATGCCGTCGCCATCAACGAGCGAATACTCTTTTTCCGTGGGTTTTGCAGAACGTACTTTAGTGTCTGTCAGGGCCATAATGGTCATCCTTCCATAGAACTATCGTGAGTATACAAGCAATATCGAATCGGCAGATATACTCATTAGTATACTCACAAGCAGATTGATGTGGGGGAATTGGGATTTACTTCAGTTGAGAGGAAAAGCGCGTAAAGCCTTGTACAGCGCGGATTTCAGGCATAAAAAAAGACGTCTATTGACGTCTAATTTTGCATATTTGGTGCCGAAGGCCGGACTCGAACCGGCACGTCTTTCAACGGTTGATTTTGAATCAACTGCGTCTACCGATTTCGCCACTTCGGCACGAAGAGGTATGCGGAAAACGTTGGGGATTATACCTGTCGTGCTTCACCTTGCAAGCCCCATTCTATCGTTTACGTGCTAAGTGCTGAAAAAATCAGCGCATCTTCAATTCCTTACCCTTTCTACTGCTCTGCACAGCCTTTACCGCTCACAAATTCACTAAATCTATCGTTCCCCGGTTTACATCACCTTTCATTTGTTATGTGATCCCGTTACGGGTTTCACTAACTCGCATCCCCTTCTGCTCTGCCAAACCGTAACAGGGAAATCGTGAATGAACTTTTATGAGGCTGACCCTACGCTTGAGAATTACTGGCGCGGTGTGATCCTTTTTGGAAGAAATGTCGCATCTTACAAATTTGCTCTCGCACATGCTTTGTACGAGGTGGATAAGTCGGGCGGCGATCTCGTCACTCTGGAGGATCTGGCCGTTCCGTTCAGTCGCCATCTTTGTGAACATCTTTTGCATGCACCAAAACAAATTACATCGCGTGGCAGTCAGTATCTGGAAGCCTGCGTGCAGTTTAATAACGGCGAAATCAATCAGGACAAACTGACGGAAACGACGGTGCGTCTCGGTTTTAACAATGTGATTGATGCTTTCCACAATGTGAATGCGGGCGAAATTGAGAAACGTTTTTTCCTCGATGAGCGCAAAACTCACAAAGGGATTCGGCTGACGGATAACTTCTATTTGTTGGGCGAGCGGCAGCAATATCAGAACCTGACGTTTGAAACGACTGCCCGCTGGAATCTGGTTGAGCAGGCCTGGGCGATGGGCGTTTCCCGTAACCTTGTGGCGGTTGAGTTCGATGAAGACAACCAGCTTCTGTTTAGTCGAGTGAATGCGCGACGCGTGGATATCACCAGTTGTCGGGATAGCCTGAATGGCTACCAGAAAGGGCGCTGCTTTTATTGTTTCAAGCCCATCAGCCTGACTCCGGGCGATGAAGAACTGGCTGATGTTGACCACTTTATTCCCTGGGCGGCGCGTGGTGAGGTCAACAATATCAATGGCGTGTGGAATTTAGTGCTGGCGTGCAAATGCTGTAATCGTGGCATTGCGGGTAAATCATCACGTTTGCCGAGCCGTGAATTGCTGCAAAGGCTTCACGCTCGCAATGAATATTTTATTCAAAGCAAATTGCCACTGCATGAAACTATTGTGAATCAGACGGGCAAACAATCCGCGCAGCGCAAAGACTTTCTTGCGCAGAACTGGCAGGCTGCCAAAAACAACAGGCTGTTCCATACCTGGGAACCGAAAGCAGAAGGCGAGGCAACACTCTGATGGCTCACAATGATTTTCAGAACAATTATTACCAACACAATGCGCAGGCGTTTTTCGATGGCACGGTAAATGTCGATATGAGTTCGCTGTATGAATCATTTACCCGCCATTTACCGCCGGGCGCAAAAGTGCTGGATGCAGGTTGTGGTTCCGGTCGTGATGCAAAAGCTTTTCAGGAAATGGGTTACCAGGTTGAAGCGTTCGATGCCTCGTCTAAAATGGTGGCTTTGGCAATGCAGCACACAGGTTTATCTGTGCAGCAAATGACGTTCGCCGATGTCAGTGTGCAGCAACGATTTGACGGCATCTGGTGCTGTGCATCTCTGCTCCACGTTCCGGCTCAAGATTTGCCCAGTGTTATGCAGAAACTGGCGGATGCGTTGAAACCCGATGGCATCTGGTACGTGTCGTTCAAGTATGGCGATAGCGAACGTGAAAAAGACGGGCGTCGCTTTACGGATATGAATGAAAGCAGTCTGGAACGTTTACTGGAAGCCGCGCCGCAAATTGCCATTGAAACAATGTGGACGACGCTGGACAAGCGCCCTGAACGTGACGAGATGTGGCTGAATGCACTTCTCAGAAAACGCTAGCCCAACACTGGTTTTCCCAATACATCGTGATAGTCTTTCAAACACACCCCGCCTTCGGAGATAGCACCCGTTTATGATACGCCTCGCTGTTATTGGAACTAACTGGATCACCCGTCAGTTCGTCGATGCTGCCCACGAAAGTGGCAAATATAAACTCACCGCGGTCTACTCCCGCTCGCTGGAACAAGCGCAAAGTTTTGCTAGTGACTATCCAGTGGAACATCTTTTTACCAATCTGGAAGCGATGGCGCAGAGCGACGCGATTGATGCGGTATACATCGCCAGCCCAAACTCTCTGCACTCCCCGCAAACGCTGCTGTTTTTAAGTCATAAAAAGCATGTGATCTGTGAGAAGCCGCTGGCGTCTAATTTGCAGGAAGTGGAAGCGGCGATTGCCTGCGCGCGTGAAAACCAAGTTGTGCTGTTCGAAGCGTTTAAAACCGCGAGCCTGCCGAACTTTATCGCCCTGCAACAGGCATTACCCAAAGTGGGCAAGATCCGCAAAGTGCTGCTCAACTATTGCCAGTACTCTTCGCGCTATCAGCGTTATCTCGATGGTGAGAATCCAAATACCTTTAATCCAGCGTTCTCGAACGGCTCGATTATGGATATCGGTTTTTACACGCTGGCCTCGGCGGTGGCGTTGTGGGGCGAGCCGTATTCGGTGCGCGCAACGGCCAGTCTGCTGGAAAGCGGTGTCGATGCCCACGGTTCGGTGCAGATGAATTACGGTGATTTTGATGTGAATCTGCTGCACTCAAAAGTGAGCGATTCCACTATTCCAAGCGAGATTCAGGGGGAAGCTGGTTCGTTAGTTATCGAGAAGATTTCTGAATGCCAGCGTATTACCTTTATTCCGCGCGGCGGCAAGCCGCAGGATCTGACGCAGCCTCAGCATATCAATACTATGCTGTATGAAGCCGAAGTCTTTGCTCGTCTGGTGAATGACAACGAAGTTAACCATCCAGGGTTGATCACCTCACGCTCCACAGCATTACTGAGTACGGAGATCCGCAAG
Organism: Buttiauxella massiliensis; assembly: GCF_902500225.1. Lineage (GTDB taxonomy): Bacteria > Pseudomonadota > Gammaproteobacteria > Enterobacterales > Enterobacteriaceae > Buttiauxella > Buttiauxella massiliensis. Next base: position 38,101 of record NZ_LR722652.1, read on the forward strand.
CAAACGGGCGTGAAATTCCCGGCGGATGATGTCTCTACTCAGCAACCGGCGTAAAGGTATGTAAAAGCCGGGTATCAGCATGTTGACGGATTGTAGCATTCGTAATATTTTGTTACCCGCAAAGGGGAGTAACTTCATTGTCGGTTAATCGTCATTACGGTGTGAAAGCACCCGGTTACCGAGCAATACGAATGGCTTTTTATACAAAAAACCATTCCGTGTTGTAAGTGAGACCTTGCCGGAAGGCGAGATCCCTGTTGCAAGCATTAGCGGCTGGCGTCTTCCGACGTTGGCCGTTTTTGTTTTTATAGGAATAATTTTTATGAATAGTGTCGGCACTCCATTACTGTGGGGCGGTTTTGCCGTCGTGGTCGTCATCATGCTGGCTATCGACCTCTTTTTACAGGGGCGTAAAGGCTCGCACACCATGTCCATGAAGCAGGCGGCAGCGTGGTCCCTGGTCTGGGTTTCGCTTTCGCTGCTGTTTAACGCAGCCTTCTGGTGGTATCTCACCGGGACATCTGGCCGTGAAGTGGCGGATACGCAAGCTCTCGCCTTCCTTACCGGTTATCTGATTGAAAAAGCGCTGGCGGTGGATAACGTCTTCGTCTGGCTGATGCTGTTCAGCTACTTTGCTGTTCCTGCTGCATTGCAGCGCCGCGTGCTTGTCTACGGCGTGCTGGGCGCGATTGTGCTGCGTACCATTATGATATTCGCGGGCAGTTGGCTGATTTCCCAGTTCGAATGGCTGCTGTACGTGTTCGGCGCATTCTTGCTGTTCACCGGTATCAAAATGGCGCTGGCGAAGGAAGATGAAGGCGGGATTGGCGATAAACCGCTGGTACGTTGGATTCGTAGCCACCTGCGCATGACGGATAAAATTGAAGGCGAGCACTTCTTTATTCGTAAGAACGGTATTTTGTTCGCAACGCCGCTGCTGCTGGTGCTGATTCTGGTTGAGTTGAGCGACGTGATTTTCGCGGTCGACAGTATTCCAGCGATCTTCGCGGTAACGACCGACCCGTTCATCGTGCTGACGTCGAACCTGTTTGCCATCCTCGGCTTGCGTGCTATGTACTTCCTGCTGGCAGGCGTGGCTGAGCGCTTCTCCATGCTGAAGTACGGTCTGTCGGTGATCCTGGTGTTTATCGGCGTGAAGATGATGATTGTCGATTTCTACCACATCCCAATCGCAATTTCGCTTGGCGTGGTGGGCGGTATTCTGGCGTTCACTCTGATTCTTAACGCTATCGTGAACTACCGTAACGATCAGAAAAAGCTCGCGAAGTAAGATTTTTGTCGGATGGCGCTATCGCTTATCCGACCTACGAAACCCTTCAAACCCCGTCTATGGCGGGGTTTTTCTTTTTATAGCGCCAACTGCATGAAGTGTTGCTAATGTCACATATTTGTTAATATTTAGTTATAAAACCTAGCCTGTACCGAAATAATCAGTGATTACTACTTACTACCCTGCGACATTTCCTTATACTCGACCAGGCAAACACATTTCTTTACATCCGGTCAGAAAAGTACCTCAGAGTACAGACACAGGATGGGACGACATACAACACAGGAAGGTTATTCATGGCTACACAATCTCCGGGTATTCTTAAACGCCTGGCACAGGGCAGTCTGGTCAAACAAATTCTGATCGGACTGGTGCTGGGTATCGCACTAGCGGCAATTTCGAAACCGGCAGCAATCGCTGTCGGTCTGCTCGGGACATTATTCGTTGGGGCACTGAAAGCTGTCGCACCGGTGCTGGTTCTGATGCTGGTGATGGCGTCTATCGCCAATCATAAGCACGGTCAGAAAACAAGCATCCGTCCGATTCTGGTGCTCTATCTTCTGGGAACATTCACCGCCGCGTTAACTGCTGTGGTCGTGAGTTTCGTGTTCCCTTCTACCTTGCATCTGGTGACCGGCGCTACCGATATCACGCCACCATCAGGCATTGTGGAAGTTCTGCGCGGCCTGTTGCTGAGCATGGTTTCTAACCCCATTGATGCATTGCTGAAAGCCAACTACATCGGCATTCTGGTGTGGGCTGTGGGCCTGGGCTTTGCTCTGCGTCACGGGAATGAAAGCACTAAAAACCTGATTAACGATGTTTCTGATGCGGTGACGTTCATCGTTCGTGTCGTGATTCGCTTCGCCCCTATCGGTATCTTCGGTCTGGTGGCATCAACACTTGCGACGACTGGCTTTGAAACGCTGTGGAGCTATGCGCAACTGCTGCTGGTGCTGGTTGGTTGTATGTTCGGTGTGGCGCTTGTCATCAACCCGCTGCTGGTGTTCATCAAGATTCGTCGCAACCCGTACCCGCTGGTGTTCGCCTGCCTGCGTGAAAGTGGCGTAACCGCCTTCTTTACCCGTAGTTCTGCGGCCAACATTCCGGTGAACATGGCGCTGTGCGAGAAGCTGAATCTGGATCGCGATACTTATTCCGTTTCAATCCCACTGGGCGCAACCATCAACATGGCTGGCGCGGCGATCACCATTACCGTGCTGACGCTGGCGGCGGTGAATACGCTGGGTGTGCCAGTTGATTTACCAACCGCGCTGCTGCTTAGCGTGGTGGCGTCACTGTGTGCTTGCGGGGCGTCTGGTGTGGCGGGGGGATCTTTGCTGCTTATCCCACTGGCATGTGGCATGTTCGGTATTCCGAATGAAATTGCCATGCAGGTCGTCGCAGTCGGCTTTATCATCGGCGTGTTGCAGGATTCTTGCGAAACCGCACTGAACTCCTCTACCGACGTGCTGTTTACAGCTGCGGCTTGCCAGGCCGAAGATGCACGTCTGGCAGACAATAATCCGTTACGCGGTTAATGCTCAAAGCTCCCTGCCCTTCGAGGCGGGGAGTTATCCCTCTTGTTGTTGAACCTCTTTTTCGACCTTAAACGGGTCAATGCCCCGCCTTTGCATCCGCCAGAAGCGAATAATATTCAGGCCGTTCATCACCAGAAAACTCCCTTCGATTAACGTTCCGCCAATCGATCCCAGCCAGAAGTTATGTGCCACCCAGCATGCGGTGGAACACCACATCACGCAGCGTGTGGTCAGCCCTTTGCAGCGAAATAGCGCCCAGGTACTGGCAACGGTGCCGAAAATCGGCAGCAGTTCCATGGCGTGATTGAATTTCGACAGGCCCAATCCCAGCGTCAGCGCGATAAAAATCCCCATCACCCACAGGCTTCGGGTACGCAGAGAAATCACGGTTCGGATGGCGTTAATTTCCGCGCTCATGCCCGCCGGGCTTCCGCCCATTAAGAAGAAGTGAACACCGATGATGGCGCTGTAGGCTGCCAGTTGTAACTTGAAGCGCCGTTCATCACGGTTGATGAAGGTGGTAATCCCGACCAGAAACGCTAAAACGCCGACGCCCTAGGCAACCCAATACGCGGTCATGACAAATCCTTGTGAGTAAACATGAGGCGAAAAAAAACGGCATTCCGAATATCAAAATGCCGTTTCATGTTAGCACCTGCTCAACGCTTTACAACGTGACGCCGCTCTTAAAGATAGCCAACTCGCGGAAATCATTACGTTCGTTACAGGTTTTTTTGCCGTTAGCGATATCAACAATGGTGTCGATAAATTCGGTCAGCAGCGTGTTCATATCAGTGCCGTGCAGCAGTTTGCCTGCGTCAAAATCGATCCAGTGTGGCTTTTTGGTCGCCAGTTCACTGTTGGTTGCGATTTTAACCGTTGGCACAAAACCGCCGTACGGTGTACCGCGCCCGGTACTAAACAGCACCATATGGCAGCCTGCGCCAGCCAGCGCACTGGTGGCAACTGCATCGTTACCCGGTGCGCTTAACAGGTTCAGGCCAGGCGTTTTCAGGCGCTCGCCATAACGCAGCACATCAACCACTTCGCTCTCACCGGCCTTTTGCGTACAGCCGAGGGATTTTTCTTCGAGCGTCGTGATACCGCCAGCTTTGTTCCCTGGTGATGGGTTCTCGTAGATCGGTTGGTTGTGTTCGATGAAGTATTGTTTGAAATCGTTCACCATGGTGACGGTTTTTTCAAACGTTGCTTCATCGCGGCAATGGCTCATCAGGATGCGTTCTGCGCCAAACATTTCCGGGACTTCTGTCAGCACAGTCGTGCCGCCATTAGCCACCATAAAGTCAGAGAAACGGCCGAGCATTGGGTTCGCCGTAATACCGGACAAACCATCTGAACCGCCGCACTCAAGGCCGAACTTCAGCTCGCTAATTTTGCCTGGTTCACGTTTGTCGTGACGCATGACTTCGTACAGGGCTTGCAGTTGCTCAAGCCCGGCTTCAACTTCGTCGTCTTGCTGTTGGCAAACCATAAACTTCACGCGGGATTCATCGTACTCACCCAGCGTTTCACGGAAGGCGCTCACCTGGTTGTTTTCACAACCGAGACCAATCACCAGCACCGCACCCGCATTTGGGTGATGCACCATGTTTTGCAGCATGGTGCGAGTGTTGACGTGGTCTTCACCCAGTTGTGAACAACCGAACGGATGGCTGAACAGGAACACACCGTCGATATCTTCGGCGTCGTGGTTCTGTTTCAGGAAACGATTCTGGATCTGACGCGCGATGCCGTTTACACAACCCACGGTCGGCAGGATCCACAACTCGTTACGCACGCCTACTGAGCCGTTTTCACGACGGTAAACGCTCACATCGCGGTCTGCAGCCTGGCTTGCCAGAGACTGGAAATCAGGTTGATAGCTATACTCATCCAAATCGTTCAGATTAGTACGCGCATTGTGTGAGTGAATGTGCTCGCCGGCTTCAATCGTCGCCAAAGCATGGCCAATTGGTAAACCGTATTTAACTACGTTCTCACCTTGCGCAATGGTAACCAGCGCAAATTTATGGCCACGAAGCACCGGCTGGCGCAGAGTCACCTCTACACCTTCAACGGTAACCACTTCACCTTCAGCCAGGTCCACTAACGCAACAGCGACGTTATCTTGCGTATGGATCTTAATGTATTGCATATCAACCTCAGAGCCTGATTAGTTCAGTTCAATGCCAAAGTAGTCTCGGGCGTTGTTAAAGCAGATGTTTTCCACCATTTGGCCCAACAGCTTGATATCAGCTGGAGCTTCGCCCGCTTCAACCCAACGGCCAATCATCTGGCAAAGGATGCGACGGAAGTATTCGTGGCGGGTGTATGACAGGAAGCTACGGCTGTCAGTCAGCATGCCAACGAAACGGCTCAGAAGACCCAGTTGCGCCAGCTGCGTCATTTGACGCTCCATGCCATCTTTCTGGTCGTTGAACCACCAACCGGAACCAAACTGCATTTTTCCTGGCATACCTTCGCCCTGGAAGTTGCCAATCATGGTGCCCAACACTTCGTTATCGCGTGGGTTCAGGCAATACAGAATTGTTTTTGGCAGTTCGTTGTTTTCGTTTTGTTTGCTGAGCAGGCGAGACAGTTCTTCAGCCATTGGACGATCGTTGATGGAGTCAAAGCCCACATCAGGTCCCAGCAGTTTGAACTGGCGCAGGTTGTTGTTACGCAGCGCACCAATGTGGTACTGCTGAACCCAACCGCGACGGGTATATTCCGCAGCCAGCCAAACCAGTACCGCAGTTTTGAACTGTGCAACTTCGTGCTCGCTTGGGGTTTCACCGGAAAGACGACGAGCCAGAATGCCGTCCAGAGTCGCTTCGTCTGCTTCTGCAAACAGAACAACGTCCAGTGCGTGGTCGGAAACTTTACAACCGTGTTCAGCAAAGTGATCCAGACGCTTGTTCAGTGCAGTTTGCAGATCGGAGAAACGGCGAATGTCGGTATCAGACACTTCAGCCAGTTTGCCGATATACTCAGCAAAAGTAGCTTGTTCAATGTTGAACGCTTTATCCGGACGCCAGCTTGGCAGCACTTTGGTTTCAAACGCGTCGAGCGCGATTTGGCGGTGGAAACGCAGATCGTCAATTGGGTCATCAGTCGTACCGACCATTTTCACATTCATCTGCTTCATGATGCCACGCGCAGAGAAGTTGTCCTGAGCCAGTAACTCGTTACATTCGTTCCAGATTTCATCAGCAGTTGTTGGAGACAACAGTTTGCCAGTGATACCGAATGGACGACGCAGTTCGAGGTGAGTCCAGTGATACAGCGGGTTACCGATAGTGTGCGGAACAGTTGCAGCCCAAGCATCGAACTTCTCGCGGTCAGACGCATCACCAGTACACAGACGCTCTTCCACACCGTTAGCACGCATTCCACGCCACTTGTAGTGATCACCTTTTAACCAGATGTCATACAGGTTTTTAAAACGATAATCTTCCGCAACCTGCTGTGGCGGCAAGTGGCAGTGATAGTCAAAGATCGGCTGATCGGCTGCAAACTCATGGTACAAACGGCGGGCAAATTCGGTATCAAGCAGAAAATCTTCAGTCATAAACTGGGCCATTATAGGGTTCCTCTGTTCATAGCAGTTCGATGCTTGCGCATAATGCAAATAAAGTTATCACACCAATTTCTGAAGGCCGAGTGGATTTTTGTGGTATTCGTCACAAAAACCACACTTTTATTGTTAATATTGTGTTTAAAACAAAGCCGCATCCCGCGCCAGTTCTGGCCTGCAAGCCCCTACCCCCTTGGAGTGAGCTGATCGACACTTTTGTGATATCACTCAACTTTTGAAGCTGTATGACAAGTTATCTTTCTGCCGTCGCAATACATAGGTAATGGAAATACATCAGACGCTGACATATCGAAAAGCGCATAACGGTACGGAAACCGGAATTGCCACAGGCAGTTTTTTACATATGGCAAGGTACGGGTCGTACCGGGTGATACCCCCGGATATGAACCCCTTTATAGATCAAACGCTCTGGCAGCAGTGCCGGACGTACGACCACATGATGTGCGGTTGTTTATAAGACGGGATGAAATTCTAAATGCGAAAGATTCAAGGCTTGCGCTGGTACATGATTGCCCTGGTAACCATGGGTACCATTCTGGGTTATCTGACACGTAATACGATTGCGGCTGCTGCACCGACTTTGATGGCAGAGCTGCATATTTCCACTCAGCAGTATTCCTACATTATCGCTGCTTACTCAGCTTGCTACACCATCATGCAACCTGTTGCAGGTTATGTGCTTGATGTACTGGGTACGAAAGTGGGCTACGCATTCTTTGCTGTCGCATGGGCAATTTTCTGTGGTGCAACTGCACTTGCGGGAAGTTGGGGTGGTCTGGCAATCGCTCGTGGTGCCGTTGGTGCTGCAGAAGCGGCTATGATTCCAGCTGGCCTGAAAGCCAGTAGCGAATGGTTCCCGGCTAAAGAGCGTTCAATCGCCGTTGGTTACTTCAACGTAGGTTCCTCTATCGGCGGCATGATTGCTCCACCATTAGTGGTTTGGGCGATTGTGATGCACAGCTGGCAGATGGCTTTCATCATCTCCGGTGTACTGAGCTTTGCATGGTCAATGGCATGGTTGATTTTCTACAAACATCCACGCGATCAGAAACGTCTGTCTGAAGAAGAACGTGAGTACATCATCGGTGGCCAGGAAGCGCATCACCAGACTAACAACAGCAAAAAAATGAGCGCCTGGAAAATCCTGCAGAACCGTCAGTTCTGGGGTATTGCTCTGCCACGTTTCCTTGCTGAACCAGCCTGGGGTACTTTCAACGCTTGGATCCCATTGTTCATGTTTAAAGCTTACGGCTTTGACCTGAAGCACATCGCGATGTTTGCCTGGATGCCAATGCTGTTTGCTGACCTGGGTTGTATCGTTGGCGGCTACCTGCCACCAATCTTCCAACGCGTATTCGGTGTGAACCTGATTGTTTCTCGTAAACTGGTTGTGACCATGGGTGCGATTCTGATGATTGCTCCAGGGACTATCGGCCTGTTCACCAGCCCGTACGTTGCAATCGCTCTGCTGTGTGTTGGCGGCTTTGCTCACCAGTCACTGTCTGGCGCACTGATCACTCTGTCTTCAGACGTGTTCGGTCGTAACGAAGTGGCAACGGCGAATGGCCTGACCGGTATGGCAGCCTGGACCGCGAGCACCATGTTTGCTCTGGTTGTTGGCGCACTGGCTGATACCCTTGGCTTCAGCCCACTGTTCGCTGCACTGGCAGTATTCGATATCCTCGGTGCTATCGTTATCTGGACCGTGCTGCAAAACAAACCAATCAGTGAGTTGAACGACTCGAAAAAAACGAAGCAAGCTATAGCCTAATCGGTATCTCAAATTTGTTTACAAAGCCGCCCACGGGCGGCTTTTGTGTATCTAGAATGTGGAGCCAAACTTTGAAAAGTGGTATAACAAATAAGGTTACCCGCAGGACCTTTCCCGGAGCTACAGATGGAAGTTATGGAACCACGTCGTCTTTATCAGCAATTGGCAGCTGAACTTAAACAACGCATCGAAAACGGTGTTTATCTGGTTGGGGAAAAACTCCCGGCAGAGCGCTTTATTGCTGAAGAAAAGAACGTGAGCCGCACTGTGGTTCGTGAAGCGATTATTATGCTGGAAGTGGAAGGCTACGTTGAAGTACGTAAAGGCTCTGGCATCCACGTAATCGCCAATCAGGCGAAGTACACCAACCTTCCTGATGAACAGTTTGAGTTCGCAAGCTTTGGGCCATTTGAGCTGTTACAGGCTCGCCAATTGATTGAAAGCAATATCGCAGAATTTGCCGCCACCCAGGTTACAAAGCAAGATATTGTCAAACTGATGGAAATTCAGGAAATGGCGCGTAATGAGGAAAGTTTCCGCGATTCAGAGTGGGACCTTCATTTCCACACTCAAGTTGCTCTGGCCTCACAAAATAGTGCACTTGCGGCCATCGTGGAAAAAATGTGGAGCCAACGTATCCACAACCCATACTGGAAAAAACTTCACGAACACATTGATAAACGTACTGTGGACAACTGGTGTGAAGACCACGACCAAATTCTTAAGGCACTGATTCGTAAAGACCCGCATGCCGCTAAACTGGCGATGTGGCAACATCTGGAAAATACCAAACAGATGCTATTTGATGCGACCAGCGATGATTTTGAATTTAACGCCGATCGCTACTTATTTGCAGATAACCCGGTCATTCATCTCGATACTGCCGCAAACGGTCAAAAATAGTCATTTTCCCGCGCGAGGGTAAGCAAACCAACCAATAGTGTCAGCGTTTGTAAATACCCTCGCCAGCCCCCCTACGACTCATCAAAATCAATCCTCAACAAAGCACAAATACTGTGACGCATTAGACAGAGCTTTGTTACAATTAGATGCAATTTCACTGTCGGTGTTAGCTTTGCTAATAACCTGCCCGGTCGCATTCACACGGAGTTGTGGCGCGTATGGGTAATGAGCTGTGGATTGTAGGCGGCAACCACACCAAGCATAAATACATCAAGCCGCGTTCTACCAGGCTGACATTGATCAGCGGTCTTAACCGATGTGCCAGGAACACTGAATGGAACTTCTCTCGCAACTGTTGAACGCTCTCTGGAGCCAGGATTTTGAAACGCTCGCCAATCCAGGAATGATTGGCATGCTTTATTTCGTCTTGTTCATGATTTTATTCCTTGAAAACGGCCTGTTGCCTGCAGCCTTCCTACCCGGCGATAGTTTGTTAGTTTTGGTCGGTGTGCTGATTGCCAAAGGGGCAATGGGTTTTCCGGAAACGCTACTTTTACTGACAACCGCCGCAAGCCTCGGCTGCTGGCTTAGTTATATTCAAGGGCGTTGGCTTGGTAATACGCGAATCGTGCAAAACTGGCTATCGCATCTTCCCGCGCATTATCACCAGCGTGCGCACAACCTGTTCCATAAACATGGCTTGTCTGCATTGCTGATTGGTCGCTTCATTGCTTTTGTTCGTACCCTGTTACCAACTATTGCTGGTTTATCTGGTCTGAACAATGCGCGTTTCCAGTTCTTCAACTGGATGAGCGGCCTGTTATGGGTACTAATCCTCACCACGCTAGGATATCTGCTCGGTAAAACGCCAGTATTCCTGAAATATGAAGATGCATTGATGTCCTGCCTGATGCTGCTACCAGTCGTGTTACTGGTAATTGGTCTGATCGGTTCGTTGATTGTGCTTTGGCGTAAAAAATACGGTAACCGCAGTTAAGAGGGATAACGATGAAAACACATTTTTTTCGTGGCCTAAGGGCCACGATGTTGATTGGCGCAATTGCCGCGGCCTCGATACTGATATGGTCGGGAATGCAGCGCACTGAGTCCACACTTGAGATTCGCTCCAGCCAACAAGGCATCAGCATGCCTGACGGGTTTTATGTCTGGCACCACCTTGATGCCAACGGTATTCGCTTTAAAAGTATTACGCCTGACAACAATTCGTTATTGATAAAGTTTGATTCGAGTGCGCAAAGCGAGGCTGCTAAAGCCGTGTTATATAAAACGCTGCCACATGGCTACGTCATCGCTCAGCAAGATGAAGATGACAGCGCCAGCACATGGCTTACGCGTGTGCTTAACGAAAATATCCGCATTGGTTAACCCTTTCCTGCAATCCTAATTTGCTAATGGGGATTGGGTTTTTACTCAATTCCTGACTATGCTTGTTTTTACTTAAACCGCTACAAATCATCACATTCGTTTAATTTCTGGACTTTTTGTATGCTTAACCTTGCGGGTAAACGTACATTCACAATGGAAGGTTTTTTATCATGAACATTCGTACCGTATTAGCTATCGCCCTGTTATCTCTGACATCTGCCGCACAAGCGAACTCACTGTGCAGTGAAAAAGAGCAGGATATCCAGCGAGAAATTGGCTATGCGGAAAAACATCAGAATCAAAATCGTGTTAATGGGCTTAATAAAGCGTTGAAAGAATTGCGCGCCAATTGCACAGACAGCAGCTTACGCGCCGCCCATGAAAAGAAAATCAACGAACAAAAAGCTGAAATCACCGAACGTAAAGCAGATCTGCAAGAAGCGCGCGCCAAAGGCGATGCTGATAAAATTTCAAAACGGGAACAGAAACTGGCTGAAGCTGAGCACGAGCTGAAAACTTTGCAGGCTCGTGATTACTAAGTTCAAGGATCAACCTCAAACACCTGGAGAGAACCATGTCAAAAGATACTACATCAGAACATTTGCGCGCTGAGTTGAAATCCCTGGCAGACACCCTTGAAGAGGTGCTGAGTGCATCGACGGATAAGTCAAAATCCGAACTTGAAAAGTTGCGTGGTAAAGCTGAAAAAGCACTGAAAGAAAGCCGTGTACGCCTGGGTGATACCGGTGATGTTATTGCTAAACAAACCCGTGAAGCCGCCGCGAAAGCTGACGACTACGTGCGTGAAAACCCATGGACCGGTGTTGGCATTGGTGCGGCGATTGGCGTCGTACTCGGTGTCCTGCTGACGCGTCGTTAATTATGCCTGAATCCCATCAACCTCAAGGTCCAGGTAAAGGCGTTCTAGGCATTGGCCAGCGCCTTGTCACTATCATCGTTGGGATGGTGGAAACGCGTGTGCGGCTTGCAGTGGTGGAATTGGAAGAGGAGAAAGCACATCTCATCCAGTTACTACTGATGCTTGGGTTAACCATGCTGTTTGCTGCATTTGGCTTAATGAGTCTTGTGGTGCTGGTTTTCTGGGCCGTCGAGCCGCAATACCGCCTGAACGCCATGATCGCGACAACAGTCGTCCTGTTGGGTCTGGCGTTCATTGGTGGTATCTGGACTCTGCGTAAATCGCGTCAATCCACCTTGCTGCGCCATACTCGTCGCGAGCTCGAAAATGACCGTTCATTGCTGGAAGATGACAAACTATGAGCCAACGCGAGCTAGATAAACGCAAAGCATTTTTACTCAGCCAGATTCAACAACAACGGTTGGATTTAAGTGCAAGCAAGCGCGACTGGCTTGAAGTGACAGCGACTTATGATAGAAGCTGGAACACATTGATTAGCTTACGCCGGTACGCAGTTGTCGCCAGCAGCGTTATGGCTATCTGGACAGTGCGCCACCCAAGCTTCCTGATGCGCTGGGCAAGGCGCGGGCTAGGCGCCTGGAGTACGTGGCGTCTGATTCGCAACACAATACAGCCGCAATCGCATTAGTACCCAACGCCGCCTTATTCAGGCGGCGTTTTTATTAATCAGTAATATTGAAAAACATCGACAGTTTTCCTTGCTAACAATCCCTTAACGTCACGTCTATTATCCTCCCCATCAACCGCAGTCACCGGTAACTACCGGAAACTGCAAAGACAAACATCCCTGGGCTGATAGCACCCACAAGAGATTCGCTGGAGAGTAAAATGAAAAAATTAGATGATGCAGGTGTTCTGTTAGCTCGTGTCCTGATGCCGATTCTGTTCATCGTTGCAGGTTGGGGCAAAATTAACGGTTATGCCGGCACTCAACAATATATGGAAGCGATGGGTGTTCCTGGGTTCTTACTGCCATTGACCATTCTGCTTGAGTTTGGCGGCGGCCTGGCGATTCTGTTCGGTTTCTTTACTCGTACCACAGCGATTATCACTGCAGTGTTCACGATTCTGACAGCGTTCTTGTTCCACGGTGATTTCAGCCAGGGCATGAACTCAACCATGTTTATGAAGAACTTCACCATCGCCGGTGGTTACCTGTTACTGGCTATCTTCGGACCAGGTGCATACAGCATCGACCGCATTCTGAAGAAAAACTGGTAAGGTTCTATACTTAGTTTCACTAAAAGCGAAGGTTAATCCCTTCGCTTTTTTGTTTTTAAGGCTCACGAGGAGAATGAAATGGGACAATTAATTGATGGCGTGTGGCACGATGTCTGGTACGACACCAAATCCACTGGCGGCAGTTTCAAACGCTCAGAGTCAGCTTTTCGCAACTGGCTGACGGCGGATGGTGAACCCGGCCTAACCGGTAAAGGTGGTTTTGCTGCCGAGAAAGATCGCTACCATCTCTATGTTTCCCTCGCCTGCCCTTGGGCGCACCGCACGTTGATCATGCGCGCCTTGAAAGGCCTCGAGTCTTTCATTTCTGTATCCGTGGTTAACCCGCTGATGCTGCAAGATGGCTGGACGTTTGATGATGATTTCCCAAACGCTACCGGTGATGGCTTATATCAGCATGAATATCTTTATCAGCTCTATTTACAAGCTGACTCTGATTACACCGGGCGCGTTACCGTACCTGTTTTATGGGATAAGAAAACGCAGACTATCGTCAGTAACGAATCCGCTGAAATCATCCGTATGCTCAATTCCGCGTTTGATGCGCAGGGGGCTCGCGCTGGTGATTATTACCCGACGGCATTACGTAGCCAGATTGATGAGCTAAATAGTTGGATTTACGACAGCATTAATAACGGCGTATATAAAGCCGGTTTTGCCACCTCTCAAGAAGCTTACGATGAAGCCGTCACCAAAGTATTCGAGTCACTGGCACGCGTTGAGCAGATCCTCGGGCAACATCGATATTTAACTGGCGACCAACTTACCGAAGCGGATATTCGTTTGTGGACCACACTGGTGCGTTTCGACCCGGTATATGTCACCCACTTTAAATGCGACAAACACCGCATTAGTGATTACCTGAATGTGTACGGATTCCTGCGCGATATTTATCAGATGCCAGGCATTGCGGAGACCGTCGATTTCGCACATATCCGTAACCATTATTATCGCAGCCACAAAACCATTAACCCAACCGGGATTATTTCCATTGGCCCCGCTCAGGATTTGAATGAGCCTCACGGGCGCGACGAACGGTTTAACAAGGGTTGATAAAATTCATATGAACTATGATTTACGTAAAATCTATTCACGGCTATTCTTGAAATAGATCGCTTACAGATCAAGTGATTGATAAAAAATCAAGGCGGGCTACAAATGGATTGGTATTTCAAAGTTTTAAAAAATTATCTTGGCTTTAGTGGACGTGCACGCCGCAAAGAGTTCTGGATGTTCATCCTGGTCAACCTTGTGCTCACCGTGGTTTTAAGCATTCTGGATAAGATGTTAGGGCTACGGATTGCGGGGGATGAAGGTCTGCTGACGACGGTTTACGGCGTACTGATTTTTCTGCCTTACTGGGCCGTACAGTTCCGACGCCTTCACGATACCGACCGTTCAGCCTGGTGGCTACTGCTGTTGTTAATACCGTTGGTGGGCTGGTTGATTATTCTGGCGTTTAATTGCCAGAACGGCACGCCAGGCGAAAACGAGTACGGCGCGGATCCAAAGCGCCTGGATGCACGATTCGTTAGTGAATAATAATTTAAGAATTGTGGCGGCTAGCGCAGCGATTTCCCGCCCAACAAACTCACTTAAAAAGGGTGGCGCAGCGCGAAAGCTGCCCACCCTTTTTATTTCAATAATTTTGGAATTTCACGCAGGCACCAGGCTTTTGCTTCGCCCATGCTATCGCGTCGCCACGCCATGATAATGTCAATTTCATTGGTGTATTCTGGGCTCACCACACGTAGTCGCCCTTCAGCAATGTCCTGCTCGACCATCGGATAAGGCATTGTCGCTACACCCAACCCGGCCAGCAATGCCTGGCGTTTATCTTCCATGCTACTTACCGTAAGACGCGGCTGTTTATCCAGTAACTGCACTGTCAGCACAGGACGTTCCCGTGCGGTATCAGCAACCGCGATACCTCGATACTTCACGCGCGTCACCTCTGAAAGCGGCTCCGGTTCATTATGAATCGGGTGATCAGGTGCCGCGACATAAACGCTCATCACCTTATACAGCTTGCGTGAGTTAATCTCAGATGAAGAACGGAAGTGCATATCCGGAGCAATCACAATATCCGCCCGACCTTGCTCTAAACGCTCCCATGAACCTGCCAGCACTTCAGTAATAATCGACAGCTGCGTGTCAGCTTTACCGGCAAGTTTTTCCACCAGCGGATACAGCTTCGCCGTCGGCACCAGAGCCTCTGTAACAATGGTGAGATGCGTTTCCCAACCACGCGCCAGTGCTTCGGCGTCAGTGGTAAGTTTTTCAGCCGCTTCGAGTAAAACTCGCCCGCGTTCGAGCAACATGCGCCCGACGTTAGTAAATTTGGTGCGATGGCCTGAGCGGTCAAACAGCACAACATCCAGCTCTTCTTCCAGCTTCTGCATGGTGTAACTCAGTGCCGATGGCACGCGCCCCAGCTCATCGGCGGCTGCGGCAAAACTTCCGCGTCGGTCAATTGCATCCATGACCCGCAATGCTTCCAGCGTCAATGCTCTCTCTTTAGCCATCTCGCTCTCATTCAGGAAATTTGAACATACCAAGCAGATTAACTGGCTAACAATGCAGCGTCCAGAGCTTTACCATGGGTACAGTGTAAAAAGAGGTCAAGAAATTATGATTACGCCAAGAACTGCCAAACAATGCGGGAAAGCGGACTATGGATGGCTGCAAGCCCGCTATACGTTTTCCTTCGGTCACTATTTCGACCCAAAATTGTTGGGCTATGCTTCGTTGCGCGTACTCAACCAGGAAGTGTTAGCACCGGGTGCGTCATTCCAGCCACGAACCTATCCGAAGGTTGATATTCTCAATTTGATTCTTGAAGGCGAAGCGGAATATCGCGATAGCGAAGGCAACCACGTTCAGGCTAAAGCGGGGGAAGCTTTACTGCTTTCAACTCAACCAGGGCTGAGTTACAGCGAGCATAACCTGAGTAAAGAGAATTCTCTGACGCGGATGCAGCTGTGGCTTGATGCTTGCCCCGAGCGCGAAAATCCACTGGTGCAGAAAATCACGCTTACAGATGGGTCACAACAATTACTGGCCTCCCCGGATGGCAGTAAAAAGAGCTTACAACTGCGCCAACAAGTATGGATTCATCAGATTGAACTGGAGAAAGGCCAGCAGTTGAGCTTCCAGTTGCACGGCCCGCGTGCTTATTTACAGTCAATTCACGGTACGGTTCACGCTGTAACATCTGCCGAAGAAAAAGAAGGGCTTACCTGTGGTGACGGCGCTTTTATCCGTGATGAAGCTAACATTACGCTGGTTGCAGATACCCCATTGCGTGCATTGCTGATAGATTTACCGGTCTGACCAGTATCAGGAATGGACCAACAGGAGTTATCCGTGAGCAAGAAATCATCGACGAAGAAAACGGCCAAAAAAGCAGTGTCAGCGGTTGTGGTTGCGACAACAACCGCTGATGTCGAGCTGAGTTACGACGAGATGCTCAACGAACTGGAAGCGATTGTTGTCGAAGCTGATGTACGACTGGCGGAAGAAGAAGCCAGCCTCTGAATTACGCGACCTTACTTGCCATAATCGCAATAATCTGACGATCGGTGTGCTGCATTGCCTGGCTTGCCAGCGCACAAAGATTACGGATCGACTGCTCCACATCATGAGCAACGATCCCTTCATTCCCGCTGACCGACGTATTATCGAGTGCCATCAGCACCGCTTTCCATGCCGAAGCGGCGCTGGTAGACACTTTCATCGCACAGCTGTTTGAAGCACCATCGCAAATCATCCCGCTAACATCACCAATCATATTGCTGATAGCCATTGAGATGCTCTTGTAGCTACCGTCGATGAGCCAGGTGATCCCTGCCGCTGCCCCCATCGCTGCGGTGGTTGCCGCGCACAAAGCAGAGAGTGCCGGCAACTGATGGTGAATATAAATCGCCGTCAGATGCGACAGTATCAGCGCCCGCGCCAGTTTTTCACTGTCACATCCGAGATGCTCAGCCACCACAACCACCGGCATTGTCGCGGCGATACCTTGATTGCCTGAGCCCGAGTTGCTCATTGCCGGAAGACACGCGCCTCCCATACGCGCATCGGAAGCGGCGGCCGTACGGATCATAATGTCGCTCAACAGATCCTTTGCCATCAGGCCACGATCAAGCTGGCGCTGTAACGTCGAACCGATATGCAAACCGTACTGCGCTCGCAAACCTTCCCGGGAAAGCTCGTTATTCAACAAGGCCGCGTCGAGAATAAAACCAATCTCATCAAAGGGGACACCCTGGGCAAACTCAACAATCTGTTCAAGGCTGACATTTTCCATAGAGCAGGCTTGCGCCTTCCCTTCCACCTGGCCATCTTCAGCGACGTCAAACAGCACATCACCGTCTTTCTCGATTCTGATCACTCGGGTATGTTCGCCCGCGATGACCACCGTTGCCGACTCTTTGGCGGTAAAAACCGTCACGCTGGTATACAAAATCTCATCGCAAGGTTGTTGAATGCTGACCTTCACATCGCCACGTGCCAGCAGCAGTTTTGCGGCTGCAATCGCTTCAACTGGCGCACCTTTCAGCACTTCCAGCCCCGCAAGTGGGTCGCCCCCAAGTGCTCCCACCGCAGCGGCGATAGGCAGACCGACCATCCCGGTTCCCGGAACGGTAACGCCCATACCATTTTTCATTAGATTCGGTGAAACGCGAGCCACGATGCGTGTCACTGGCCCCGCCAGATGCGAGGCAGCCAATGCGCTTGCCAGTGCCAACGAAATGGGTTCTGTGCAGCCCACTGCGGGCTTCACATTTTGTTTCACAGCCAGGATGAGTTCAGCCCATGCCGGGTTAATTGCAGAATTTGCCATTTTTTAGCCTTAACGCTTATATCCAGAAAACACATGCCTGCAATCAGGAGAATGCAAGGAATGGAGAAATACACAATAAGAGGCCAGTGATAATAATAATGACCAGTGAGACACCTTTATATTTATGCAATGCCGGGACTTTATAGACCAGCCACGCTGGAATTAAGCACCCTACCATGCCAAATATCGGGCTACAGATTGAGGTAAAACTTAATACCGGAGCGTTCAGCACAATCGCACTCCACGCCAGTAAGATGGCGAATACCATAATTCCGCGCTGCACCCATTTCTCATTGATTTTCTCCGCAGACATTTTGCGACGCAGAATATTAATCACGATACCTTGCGTTGCTTCACGGAACCCGAGATAAACCCCAAAGAAGGCGGTCATAACAGCGAAGATATTTAATATTACGCTGACCACTGTGACCCATGCACCGGCATCTCCGTTAATAAACTGGGCGGCAATAGCCAACGCTGAAATATTTTGCTCATACGCTTTTACCGCCTCGTCATGCCCCATCGCCAGAGTAAAAGAGACTGCATAAAAGAAAACGGTCACAAACAGAATGCCGAAAGCGATATTCATCGCACGCAGCGCTTTGAAACGAGCCACTTCGCGTGATTTTTCTTTAGAACGGTACGAAATAACCATCGGGCTGAGCGTCTGGATAAACAGAATAGACGTCAGCGTAAAGGGCAGCGTAATAATCGCATTCTTCAGCAGCAAGCCCATTGGCGGCAGCGTACCTGCGTTATACAAGTGCCACATCCCGACCATTGAAACACCCAGCGCGGCGACCACTAAAAGCTTGGTTAGCACCATGTATCTTGAAACTTTAAATAAGAGCTTTTCACCACGCGATGAGATGGCGACCAGAATACAAATCAGCACCAGGCCATAGAAGGGGTTATCTGATAACAGTCCTTCTGTAACGCCAAAGGTATGTAAATAAGAGGCGCTGTCATTAGTGATGGCTGTGGAGTAAACAAACATCCAGATAACCAGCATGATGAAATAGAGCAAACCCAATAATATCCCCCAATTTTTACCCAAATAACCGCTTATCACACTCGGGTAATCTTTACACTCCGGGGACTCTGCCAGCGTATTAATAAATAAACGCTGAAACAGATACATTGCTGGATAACCAACTATCGAGGAAAGAAGGAAAACCCATAATCCCATTAACCCAACCTGAACGGGTAAGAATACTATTCCCGCACCAATTGCCATGCCAATACTCATAATGATCCAGCCGACATCAGTGCTGTCAAATTTGGTGGCGGCTTGCCATTCACTTTCAGTCATTCCTGCACGACTTGATGCCGGAATATTAACGGCAGTAATGCTTCCTGTTTCCATAAAAATGCTCGCTTTAATGTGTAGGTTTTAATTATGAGTGTTCATTACAGAGTGATTTCCCAGACCATTAAAAACCTGAATGCGTGTTTTCTGGTCTTATTCGAATGTAAAAAGGATAGCGCGTGCGGAGGAGAAAAAATTTGCTACTCCATCTGCGAATTCTCAATAAAAGAGCAAATAATTCTCCATTCAGAGAAATATCTTCAGTTTTGATTCACATTTTTCATTTTGAGTAGTAAATAATTATTTAGGCAGTTGAGGTGATTTCTTAAGATATTGTTTTTAAAAAGTTTTTAATGAATATTTATCTAAAGCTGAATTCGGACCCAGCAAGGCAATGTGAGCTGACGCAACAAGCGAAGTTAATAGCGTGTAACATCAGAGAACATGTATTTTGATGCACTTCACACTCTGGCATCGCTTTAGCAGGAACCTCTGATTATTGTTTCAATAAGGTTAAGGTTAAGATTTTTTCCCTGCCATTAAGACATTTGCTTACAGTAAACGATCACGAGAGACGGTTTACACAAGTTTCCCCGTTCTCAATCCCCAGTTGATAGAGCGTAAACGGCGTGTGCTTTTCGATAAGTGTCGCCAGTTCAGGCGAATGGCTGGTGAGCCAGATTTGCGTGTAACGACTCGCTTCTGCAATCAGGCGAGCCAACGCGGGTAACATCTGTGGATGCAGGCTATTTTCAGGTTCATTCAATGCAATAAAGCGCGGTGGACGCGGGCTAAGTAACGCCACAGTCAGGCACAAAAATCGTAATGTCCCATCAGAAAACTCAGCCGACTCCAGCGGGCGGTTAATCCCCTGCCGGTGCATCATCATCTGAAAACGTCCGTTACTGTTATCACAGAAAAATGTGCATTCAGGGAAGGCTTCACCCAGCACCTCAAACAGTAACTCGCTATCACCAATTTCAACGATGGTCTGGAACGCGGCGGCCAGGTTTAGCCCATCACCCGCTAACACTGGCGAACGATAACCAACCTGCGGCAAGCGCAACCCGGCTCCTTTCGTGATATCGAACTCATGGTAGAAACGCCAGTTACGTAGCGTTTCGCGGGCGCTGGAAACTTCGGGATAAAGGTGTGGCTCGCCAAGTTGGCCGAACAACGATTCGTTCTCGTAGAGTGTGGCGGCGTGCGTGACTTTCTCACCGTTAACATCGTTGAGAAAAACAGCCTGGTTGCGACGATGCATAATTGACGAAGAAGGTCGGCGGCGAAAACCACTCAGCCAGATTTGCTCTTCTTTTACGATAGGATCGAGATCGAACATCGTGGGGTACGGTAATTTGTCCGGGAAGCCGACCTGCAATTCATATTCAAAGTCGTCGGTATCTACTGCAAGCGTCATACGCCGTGGCGCACTGGCATACCCTTTGGCGCGGGAGCCTGCCCACATAACCTTTTGGATCCCACCTTCATCAGACAGCCAGTGTGACAACTGCCCCATCGCCGCGCCGTGGATCAAATGGATTGCTTTATAGATATTGGATTTCCCGCAGCCATTTGGGCCGAAAACCACGTTCAGCCGCCCCAAATCGATGGAAAGTTTACGCACCGAGCGGTAGTTGTCGATGTACAGAGACTTGATCATGGCGGTGCGGAATCCGGTGATGGCGGGAGTCGTATTATGGCAATTGTTCTATATATACCCTAAATAATTCGAGGTGCATCGCGGCGACAAGAGAACAAGTCCCGATGAGCTTACTCCAGTAAGCGATTTGGGCGAGTGAGCGTAGCCAACAAAGAGGCAGCGCGAAGTATGACGGGTATAAACAAAACGCCCGCACAGTTTTCACTGTGCGGGCGTTTTGTTTAATGGTTGAAGCTGACCGATAAGCCGGGTTCTGTCGTGGACAGTCATTCATCTAGGCCAGCAATCGCTCACTGGCTCAAGCAGCCTACCCGGGTTCAGTACGGGCCGTACCTTATGAACCCCTATTTGGCCTTGCTCCGGGTGGAGTTTACCGTGCCGCGAACTGTTACCAGACGCGCGGTGCGCTCTTACCGCACCCTTTCACCCTTACCTGATCCCGCTTGCGCGGGCCATCGGCGGTTTGCTCTCTGTTGCACTGGTCGTGGGTTACCCCCCCAGGCGTTACCTGGCACCCTGCCCTATGGAGCCCGGACTTTCCTCCCCTCCGCCCGTCTCCTTCCGAAGAAGGACGACGACGAAGCGGCGACTGTCTGGTCAGCTTCGGCGCGGATTATAGAGGGTTTGCCCCTCCATGTCACGCATGCTTAACGAGTGATGTTCATCCCAATCTCAACGGTTGCCGCAATATCACGCGAAGCACGGTAAATATTATCGAACGCATTTTTCAGCGCTTCTTCCAGTGTGCCGATACTATTGAGCACGCTAAACACGGCATCAATGCCGTACTGATGAACAATAGCAACATCACTGGTCAGCGAACCGGCAATCCCAATCACGGGTTTGTGGTACTTTTTGGCTACCGCAGCCACGCCTACCGGGACTTTGCCGCGGATACTCTGACTGTCCATACGCCCTTCACCAGTCACCACCAGCGAACAATCGTGAATATGTTCTTCAAGGCGCAGGGCTTCAGTCACTATCTCGACTCCACTACGCAATTCCGCGCCGAGAAACGCCATCAATGCCGCGCCCATGCCGCCTGCCGCACCCGCTCCGGGGGCATTTTTCACATCGATGCGTAAATCTTTTTTAATCACATCAGCAAAGTGAGCAAGATTGGCATCCAGCTCAAGAATCATCGCTTCATCGGCCCCTTTTTGTGGCCCGAACACACGTGAAGCACCGTTGTCACCAATTAATGGATTCGTCACATCACAGGCAACGTTAATCACGCAGTCAGCCAAACGGCTGTCGAGACCTGAAATATCAATGCTGTTCAGGCTCATTAAACTGCCACCACCGTGACTAATTTCTTTACCGACTGCGTCACACAGTTTCGCGCCCAGCGCCTGCACCATGCCCGCTCCACCGTCGTTAGTTGCGCTGCCACCGATGCCGATAATAATGTTGCGCGCACCGTTATCCAGAGCCCGTAAGATCAGTTCACCAGTACCGTGCGAAGTCGTAATCAGAGGATTGCGGTTCACGATTGGCACCAGCGCAAGCCCACTGGCTTCAGCCATTTCGATAAATGCGGTTTTACCGTCACCGGACATACCCCAATATGCTGTAACCGGCTCGCCCAGCGGCCCGGTCACCGTAGTGGTGATTTTCTTGCCCTGCGTGGCACTGATCATGGCATCGACCGTACCTTCCCCGCCATCTGCAACCGGGACCGATATATATTCCGCATCAGGAAATATTTCGCGGAAACCTTTTTCAATGGCCTTCGCCACATCAACCGCCGAGAGGCTTTCTTTATAAGAGTCGGGTGCGATTACGATTTTCATAATGTGTCCATGCCAAAAAGTGCCGAGAAAATCGGGCACCGAAAGGTGCCCATCTCTTTTATTTGCTGACTTCTACTTTCGCCAGTTTTTCGTAGTAGCACGCGATTGCGCTGTGGTCATCGTTACCATGGCCGTCTGCACGCAGCGCCTGCATCATTTCCATTACGGCGGCGGTCAGTGGCAATTGAGCGCCAACACCGTGGGAAGTATCCAGCGCGTTTGCCAGATCTTTAATGTGCAGGTCGATGCGGAAACCTGGCTTGAAGTTGCGATCCAGCACCATTGGCGCTTTCGCTTCCAGCACGGTGCTGCCCGCCAGGCCACCACGAATCGCCTGGAATACCAGTTCTGGATTAACGCCCGCTTTGGTTGCCAGTACCAGCGCTTCAGACATCGCAGCAATGTTCAAAGCTACAATCACCTGGTTTGCCAGTTTGGTAACGTTACCCGCACCGATATCACCGGTGTGCACCACAGAACCGGCCATGGATTTCAGCAGGTCGTAATACTTGTCGAAAATTGCTTTGTCGCCGCCAACCATCACAGACAACGTGCCTTCAATCGCTTTAGGTTCGCCACCGCTCACTGGCGCATCCAGCATATCGATGCCTTTTGCTTTCAGCGCTTCGCTGATTTCACGGCTCGCAAGCGGAGCGATGGAACTCATGTCGATAACCACGGTGCCCGGTTTCGCGCCTTCGATAATGCCGTTCTCGCCCAGCGCCACTTCTTTAACGTGCGGGGAGTTTGGCAGCATGGTGATAATCACATCGCACTGCTCGGCGATATCTTTCGGTGTTGCAGCAGTTTCTGCACCGGCGGTGATAAGTTCAGCAATCACCTCGGGATTACGGTCGGCAACCACCAGGGAATAACCGGCTTTGATGAGGTTTTTACTCATTGGTTTGCCCATGATGCCCAGGCCAATAAACCCAACTTTCAGTGTCATAATTCAGTCTCTCTCTTTAGGTGGTAGTTATTTTTTAAAAGAATCAGCCAATTTCTGGGTTGCCGAGCGGAAGCAGCCTAAATCGCTGCCCACCGCCACAAAGGTCGCGCCCCATTCCATATAGCGACGCGCGTCGGCTTCAACTGGTGCCAGAATACCGGCTGGTTTACCGTGCGCTTTAGCGCGAGCAAAGATGTGTTTGATGCATTGCTGCACGTCCGGGTGTGAAGCATTACCCAGATGGCCTAATGCCGCAGCCAGGTCGCTTGGCCCAACGAAAATGCCATCCACACCGTCGGTTGTAGCGATGGCATCAACGTTATCCACGCCCTGCTGGCTTTCGATTTGCACCAGAATCGTGATGTTCTTGTTGGACTGCGCGAAGTAATCCGGCACGGTGCCAAACATATTGGCGCGGTGAGAAACGGACACGCCGCGAATACCTTCTGGTGGATAGCGGGTAGAAGATACTGCCAGCGCCGCCTCTTCCTGAGTCTCAACAAACGGAATCAGGAAGTTATAGAAACCGATATCCAGCAGGCGCTTGATGATTACCGGGTCGTTGGTCGGTGCACGAACCACGGCGGCACTTTCGCTGCCTTTTAATGCCATCAACTGTGGAATGAATGTGGTGATGTCGTTTGGTGCATGTTCGCCGTCCAGCACAATCCAGTCGAAGCCAGCAAGGCCCAGCACTTCGGTGCTGATAGGGTTTGCCAGTGCGGACCAGCAACCGATTTGAGTCTGGTGTGCTGCCAGTGCGGCTTTAAATTTATTTGGGAAAACGTTGGTATTCATCTGTTGCCCTTATTTATTCAGTTATCCGTTGAGTGAATTACTTCTTCAATTCCATACGTTTAATGTCACCCACTACGAACAGATAACAAACCATTGCCATCAGCGCCGAACAGCCTACGAAGATCAGCGCTGCATTAAAGGAGTGAAGTTCAGAAACCAGGTAACCAATCACCAGTGGCGTCACGATAGAAGCAACGTTACCGAACACGTTGAACACAGCACCACACAGGCCAACCATCTCTTTTGGTGCGGTGTCGGCAATAACCGGCCAGCCCAGCGCGCCAAAACCTTTACCGAAGAAAGCGAATGCCATCAGGGTGATAACCAGAGCCGTGCTTTCGGTGTAGTTACAAAGAATGATGGTTGAAGCAAGCAGCATCCCGAGAACAATCGGTATCTTACGAGCAACGGTCAGTGAGTAACCGCGCTTGATTAACGAATCAGAGAATACGCCACCCAATACGCCACCTGCGAAGCCACACAGCGCCGGGATTGAAGCAACCATCCCTACTTTCAGGATCGACATGCCTTTATCTTGCACCAGGTAAATCGGGAACCATGTCAGGAAGAACCAGGTGATGGTATTGATAAAGTACTGACCGAAGAACACGCCCAGCATCATGCGGTTAGTCAGCAACTGCTTGATGTAATGAAGTTTTGGCCCTTCTACCACGGCACCTGGTTTTTTGTGGTCCATATCAACCACTGCGCCGCCTTGAGTGATGTAATCCAGCTCTTCTTTTGACATACGCGGGTGGTCAGTCGGGTTATGGATAAACTTCACCCACAGGAAGGTCAGCACAAAACCGATGCCGCCCATCACGGTAAACACATGCTCCCAACCCCATGCGAAGGTCAGCCAGCCGAGTAAAGGTGAGAACAGCGCGAGCGAGAAATATTGTGCAGAGTTAAAAATGGCTGAAGCGGTGCCGCGTTCTTTTGTCGGGAACCAGGCCGCAACAATACGAGCGTTAGCAGGGAACGATGGTGCTTCCGAGAATCCGAGCATAAAACGCATGATAAACATGGAGATACCCGCATACGCCAGGGGCACCATATCAACAAAGCCTTGCATGAACGTAAACAGAGACCAGAAGAACAGACTGTATGTGTAAACCTTCTTCGAGCCGTAGCGGTCAAGTAACCAGCCGCCTGGGATTTGCATTAACAGGTATGCCCAACCAAACGCCGAGAAAATATAACCCATTGAGATTGCACTGAGCTGTAATTCTTTAGCAACTTCAGTACCCGCAATAGAAAGAGTGGCTCGATCCGCGTAGTTAATCGTCGTTACAATAAAGATAATTAATAATATTAAGTATCGTGTGTTCTTACCTTTTTTCGACTCAACTGCTGTATCCAAAATCATTTTCTACATCCTCTGTTGCGGGTACTTAATTCAAGGATTTTTTATTTATATAAAGCAGTATTTCACGAATATATTTTCGGGATAATACTGCTCTCTGAAATTAACCTGGTGTTTGTCATTCGCAACACAGTATAGCCAGCACAGAACAAATGGACATTAGGCATACGCCCAATAGATAACACTTTAAAAGCCAAATAATTAAACTTATGCACATGTTTGTGGGGTGTATTGCACAATTTCATAGATAACCCTGCCTGGTGGGCAATGCCTCGCAATATAAAGTGATCTCGCTCACATTTTTATTTCTCACGGCCTGACATTCTTTATTTAGCTTGTGAGAAGTCACGATTAGAAAAAAATTCTGGAGAATAGCGGCAATGTCGAATATTGAAATTAAACAACAACCCCCTGGTTCTTTTTATATAAAAGTTCATGAGACAGATAATGTCGCTATTATTGTTAATGATAATGGGCTGAAAGCTGGCACCCGTTTTCCGGATGGATTAGAGCTTATCGAACATATCCCACAAGGGCATAAAGCTGCACTGGTTGATATTCCGGCGCATGGCGAAATTGTTCGTTATGGCGAAGTGATTGGCTATGCGGTGCGTGATATTCCACGCGGCAGCTGGATTGACGAATCATTAGTTGAATTGCCAAAAGCCCCGCCGCTCCACACTTTGCCATTAGCCACGAAAGTGCCTGAGCCACTGCCACCGCTGGAAGGTTATACCTTTGAAGGTTATCGCAATGCTGACGGCAGCGTCGGCACCAAAAACCTACTAGGCATCACCACCAGCGTACATTGCGTGGCAGGTGTCGTGGATTATGTCATCAAAATTATTGAACGCGATTTGCTGCCACGCTACCCGAACGTAGATGGTGTTGTGGGCCTCAATCACCTCTACGGTTGTGGTGTGGCGATCAACGCCCCCGCGGCGGTCATCCCTATCCGTACCATCCATAATATTTCCCTGAACCCGAACTTTGGCGGCGAGATCATGGTCATTGGCTTGGGTTGCGAAAAATTGCAGCCAGAGCGTCTGCTGGAAGGCACCGATGACGTGCAGTCGATTAATGTTGGCGATGCCAGCATCGTGCGTCTGCAAGATGAACACCACGTCGGCTTTAAATCGATGGTCGATGACATTCTTAATGTAGCTGAACGCCATCTGGTCAAACTGAACCAACGCCAACGCGAAACCTGCCCGGCATCTGACTTAGTTGTGGGTATGCAGTGTGGCGGCAGCGATGCGTTCTCAGGCGTAACCGCCAACCCAGCGGTAGGTTATGCCTCTGACCTGCTGGTGCGCTGTGGTGCAACCGTCATGTTCTCTGAAGTGACCGAAGTGCGCGATGCCATTCACCTGCTCACTCCACGTGCCATCAACGAAGAAGTGGGTAAACGCCTGCTCGAAGAGATGGAATGGTACGACAACTATCTTGATATGGGTAAAACCGACCGTAGCGCTAACCCGTCCCCGGGCAACAAAAAAGGTGGCCTGGCAAACGTGGTGGAAAAAGCGCTTGGTTCAATTGCTAAATCAGGCAAAAGCGCGATTGTTGAAGTGCTTTCCCCAGGGCAGCGTCCAACCAAACGCGGCCTGATCTTCGCCGCTACGCCAGCCAGTGACTTCGTTTGCGGCACGCAGCAGGTGGCTTCAGGCATTACGGTGCAAGTGTTTACGACCGGTCGCGGCACACCATACGGTTTGCTGGCGGTTCCGGTAATTAAAATGGCTACGCGTACCGCACTGGCAAACCGCTGGTATGACTTAATGGATATCAACGCCGGCACTATCGCCACCGGTGAAGCGACCATTGAGGATGTGGGTTGGGAGCTGTTTAAATTTATTCTTGATGTGGCGAGTGGCCGTAAGAAAACGTTCTCGGATCAGTGGGGATTGCATAATGCGCTCGCCGTTTTCAACCCGGCGCCAGTGACCTGATACCCATCATACTTCAAGCTGCAGATGCATTGGCTGCACCCGTGCGCCCCGGTCACATAGTTTACTATGCTCCCGGGGTCTTACGGGTTGGCCGCCTTTCTGCAACTCGAATTATTTTGGGTATTCTTATTACGGCAATGATTGCCTTACCCCGGCACTTTCTCGCGACAAACCTTCAACACCAACTGCCGCAGCCAGCGATGCGCCGGGTCTGCTTCCGAGCGCGGATGCCACATTAAAGACACCGTAATCTCATTGGTTTTCACCGGCAGCTCAAAAACATAAAGTCTCGCTTCACCTGAATTGCCATTCAACCCCGGCTGGTTCAGCAGGAATGTAGCTGGCACCAACGCCACTAAATCCGATGCCTGAGCCACCGCAATCGCCGCGGGAAACCCCGGCACCATTGCCGCAATTTTGCGTTGTAAATTCAGCTCTGCCAGCAGTACATCAACCGGGCCAGTTCCTCGTTCATGACGGGAAACTACCACATGCCCCAAATCGGCATACTTCGCGGCGGTAATATCATCCTCTTGCTCAAGCAAATGGCCTTTTCGTACCACGCCGACAAACTTATCCCGATAAAGCGCTGTTAATCGTATTTCTGGTCCCATCTCCCCAAGTACACCGATCTCAAGATCAATTAAACCTTCACGCAGATACTTTGCTGTTTTCTCTGGTTTGGGCATAAAGCGCAGTTGGACCAACGGCGCAACGGCGGCTACCGCAGCAATCAACGCAGCACCAAATATCTCAATAAATCCGGCGTTAGTACGCAGGATAAAACTGCGCTCAAGTGTTGCAAGATTAAAAGCATCCGATGAAGGGCGCAGTATCGCCCGGGCTTCAAAGACGGCATTTTGCGTGCGCTCACGAATCTCTTCAGCATAAGGAGTCAGCACCATATTACGTCCAGCCCGCACCAGCAGCGGGTCGCCAGTGGTGTCGCGCAGGCGGCCTAGTGTTCGGCTCATTGCCGAGGGGCTTAACCCCAGGCGACGCGCAGCCCCTGCCACACTTCCTTCAGCAAGAAGCACATCAAGAGCAATAAGTAAGTTCAGATCGGGTTCAGTCATAAACTCAATAGTAGCGCGCGCGTTGAAATGAGAGAAGGCGCTTGGTGCAGGTTATTAATGCAAATGCTGCGCCTTCCGCCTTATCTCCAGTACAGCTATATTTCTGGCACACCCAAGCGAGAGAATTAAAAAATGGCACTATTTTCCGACCAACCAGGCGATGAAGGTTTGCCTGGCCGTGAGCGCGGCTTAGCGATGGCCGCCGTCATGACCATGACGACCATGGCCGTGTTTGACGGCTCGATGATCAACATTGCCTTGCCGCAAATCGCCCGCTCACTCGATGCTTCATTGGGTGCCACCGTCTGGGTTTCCAACGGATATTTATTATCAGCGGCGATGACACTGGCGATATTTGCCGCCCTGTCCAGCCGCATCGGATTTCGCTCTATTTTCGCCTTCGGTCTTGGCCTTTTCACGTTGGCCTCTGTGGGATGTGCACTCTCATCCTCACTGGATATGTTAGTTATCATGCGGGTTTTGCAGGGTATTGGTGGTGCGGCAACATTAAGTATTGGTCCGGCAATCCTGCGCTCGGTTTTCCCTAACCGCCTGTTGGGGCGAATACTTGGCCTCAATGCTCTGCTGATTGGCACTAGCACTGCCATCGCGCCGATTCTCGGAGGCACGATTCTTTCCACGTTGAGCTGGCAATGGTTGTTCGCGATTAATATTCCGCTGGGCATTATCGCTTTATTACTCACGCTGCGTGTTATTCCCAATAACCCGGCGTTAAAACGCGAACAATTCGATTATGCCGGAGCCTTACTTTCGGCAGTTGCGTTAGGCGCATTGATTATGGCCGCAGATGCATTTACCCATCCCGGCAACGGAGACCTGACCACTGCTGTGATTTTCGCGAGCATCGCGATTCTCACCGGCCTTGCATTTATCTGGGTTCAGCGCCGCGTGACTAAGCCGTTGCTTCCGCTCCATATCTTTGCCTCTTCACGGTTTTCGCTGGCAGCACTCACTTCGCTGGCCTCCTTTGTCAGCCAGGGCATCACGTTCATTGCCCTGCCTTTCCTGTTTCAGAGCGTTTACGGTTACAGCGCACTAGTTTCAGCACTGCTTTTCACACCGTGGCCCATCGGAATTATTCTGGCAGCACCTCATGCCGGACGCCTTGCAGACCGATATTCAGCCACAATAATCTCAACAGCAGGGCTGTGTATCTTCGCCATTGGCCTGACATTGCTGGCTATGCTTCCGGAACACGCTCAAGCGTGGGATATCTGTTTGCGCAGTTTGATTTGCGGGATAGGTTTTGGCTGTTTTCAAAGTCCAAATAACAAAGAAATGTTGTCTAATGCCTCGCGGGAAAACAGCGGATATGCATCTGGTGTTCTGGCAATCATGCGCACCTTCGGGCAGTGCCTGGGCGCCGCGTTTGTCGGTGTGATGATGTCGATTTATGCGCAGAACAGCGCAGTGCATTTCAGCTTGTGGATGGCAGTTATCGCAACGGTGTTAGCTATTGCGCTGAGCGTGAGTCGCGTACGGGGATATAAGTTAGCTGCGGGGTAACCCGCTGTTATTTCTTCCGCCACTAATTGCGGAAGAAATAATAACCGGCCATCAAACAATCTCCGGGCGCTTCATAAATGCTTCAATTTCAGCAAGCGTTGAAGTCCCTTCCATCGGGCCACGCTGTGAAATCGCCAATGAGCCGCTGGCGTTAGCATAAGCTAGTCCGTCCGGCACGCTAAAACCCGCCAGAAACAGGCTGACGAACGTTGCACCAAAGCAATCCCCTGCGCCTGTTGGGTCAACCACTTCAACAGGATAGCCCGGCACGTGATATTGCTCGCTGCTACTGTAATAGCTCGCACCCCGTGGCCCGCGTTTTATCACCACATGTTTGATGCCACGCTTAAATAGACTGGCGACGATTTTGCTTTCATCACGGGATTTGCTCAACCCGAAATAGTCCAGTTCGCCATCGCTTGGCAGGAAGAAATCTGTGTAATCCAGGATGTATTCAAATGCCTGAGACATCTCAGGAATATTCAGCATCTCTTTGC
This sequence comes from Buttiauxella massiliensis, assembly GCF_902500225.1. GTDB lineage: Bacteria > Pseudomonadota > Gammaproteobacteria > Enterobacterales > Enterobacteriaceae > Buttiauxella > Buttiauxella massiliensis. The sequence continues at coordinate 68,546 of NZ_LR722652.1, forward strand.
GAATATTGGGATCGAACGATACTGTGCCGCCATTGGCTTTCACAATGCCGATTGCCTTACGTACCGCATCAATTAAGCGAAACGAAAACAGCGACGAACCCATGATATGAAAATGATTACACTGCTTGAGAAGGCGTTCATCAAGATGGTCAGCACTGAGCAGGCCGCAGGCGCTGTTAGGTAGATTAAAGATAAAATCGCGATGCGTCTGGTTACGGTAACTGACAAATGCGCTTCCGGTTGTCGCTTTTTGCAACACAGAAATACCCTGTACATTTACGCCATCACGCGTCAGACGAGCAATATTCATCTCGCCAAATGCATCACTTCCGACGCAACTAAACAGGAGTGAATTGAAGCCCAACTTCGCCACCTGGTCGGCAAAAATGGCTGGAGCTCCGCTAGGATATGGCCCCCAAAATTCCCCAGGAGCGCTAAAACCCTGATTTTCTTTTTTCGCCAGAAATTCGACAAGTAATTCACCAAGTGTCGCGATGGTCACGTTCATACGGTTTCCTTCACCGTGCTGGATGCAGGTCAGGATTAATCCAGGTCAGGCATTCGTTGTTGGTGTAACTATTTGATAATCCAGAGGCAAGAAATCGCGAATGATATTCTGCCGCCACCATCTGCGGCGTTATCACCGCACTGACATTTTCAATCGCCCCAACCGCATGGCGCGCTTCACCGTGCACCGGGCGTTTAGCGATAACCACGACACACTGCGAGCTCGTATTAATCGACTCACGGAGCAAAGCCGCAGTAGCCTCACTGGCAACATTTAGCGTGCCATCGTCACTAATGCTCTCAACAACAACCATGCAGCGCGAAGGTTGATACTGCCTGAGAGACTGGATAGCCAGTTCGCCACCCAGCGTTTGGCCACCAGCTTCCAGAACTCCGCCGAGTAAAACCATTTCACCATCAATGTAATCACGCGCGGGTGCAACATGGGCCAAATCATTAACAACCAGACACAGCTCCCTATACTCAGCCATGAAGGGAATTGATTTACGCAACACGTCACCAGGACCCAAATAAATAGTTTCGCCGTCACGAACTTGGCGGGCAACCTGACGGGCAAGTTCGAGCACGATTGCATTATCTAATGGCTGCGCATGCGATGTTTCACGCCCAGCAGTGACATTCGTTGGTTGAGCAGTATAAATGGCTCCACCAAAGGAGCGTTTTAGATAGCCCTGCTGCTCCAGATAATTGAGATCGTTACGAATCGTGACACCCGATACCGCAAGCATCTCCGCAAGATCGTCCACTTTTATCTCGCCGGTTTTACGGACGATATCTGCGATATCCAGGCGCCTTTTCAACAGACTGGTAGAGGGTTTTGCCACAACATGACCTTTTGGGCTGGTGTTCAGGGTGCATTCCCCGACTAATAACTTTCATTTTTAAATTTCCACTGGGTGAAGTCAAATGCACAACTGAACTCCATGATTGAAAAACAAAAACAATACAATATTTTCAATAAGTTAAAGAAAAATACCAATCTCACCACAACTTACAAAACAAAATTAAAATACATCTAATAACTTTCATTTTATAAAAATGATCGCATTTTTGCGGGAGGGATCACAACGAACAGCGAGGATGATCGCTACATTACTTTCAAAACGAAGGTTAAATTGAAATTAAACTTTAATATTGAAAGTTATCGGAGAAAGTTATGTTCATCATTTCCAGTAAGAATATGCTCATCAAAGCACAACAGTTCGGATATGCCGTCCCAGCTTTTAACATTCATAACCTTGAAACCCTTCAGGTCGTCGTGGAAACAGCTGCAGAAATGCGATCACCGTTGATTGTTGCGGGCACGCCTGGAACCTTTAGTTATGCCGGGATTGGAAACATAGTGGCGATCGCTGGAGATCTGGCTCGTGAATACAATCTTCCTCTGGCGATTCATCTCGATCACCATGAATCCCTCTCGGATATCGAAACGAAAGTTCATGCGGGTATTCGTTCGGTAATGATCGATGGCTCTCATTTTCCTTTTGAAGAAAACGTGGCGCTGGTAAAGGAAGTTGTCGATTTCTGCCATCGTTATGATGTGAGTGTGGAAGCGGAATTAGGGCGTCTGGGCGGTGTTGAAGACGATCTGGTCGTAGACAGTAAAGACGCGCTTTATACCAACCCTCAACAAGCCCGCGAGTTTGTTACCCGCACGGGAATTGACTCGCTGGCAGTGGCAATTGGCACTGCACACGGGCTGTATGCCGCAGAGCCTAAACTCGACTTCGACCGCCTGGCTGAGATCCGTGCTCAGGTGGATATTCCGCTAGTTTTACACGGCGCATCAGGCCTGTCAGAAAGTGACATCCGCCGAGCCATCAGTCTTGGCGTATGCAAAGTGAATGTGGCTACCGAACTGAAAATCGCTTTCTCCGATGCACTCAAACAGTATTTTACGCAAAACCCGAAAGCGAACGACCCTCGCCATTACATGCAGCCTGCGAAACAGGCGATGAAAGAGGTGGTACGTAAAGTCATCACCGTCTGTGGCTGTGAAGGGCAACTGTAAGGAGTGTACTGTGATTTATACACTGACTCTCAACACAGCTATCGACATGAACATTTTTACCGACCCCATTGCCCCGGAGGTGGTGAACCGGACTCACCACACGGAGTATTGCCCTAATGGAAAAGGGGTTAACGTCGCGCTGATATTGAATCACTTTAAAAACCCCGCGCACGTGCTCGGTATCTTCGGTGGTTTTACTGGGCGCTATATCGTTGAGGAGCTACACAAAAAAAGAATAGGCATCACACCTGCCTGGGTAGAAGAACCTACCAGAATTAATATTTTTATTAATGATGGTACACATGAATATAAATTAGTTAATCCTGGCTCTTATATTAATGACGACTGCAAACAGCAAATTATCAATACGATTTCACAGTTAAATGATGCCAGGCACCTGGTCATAAGTGGAAGTTTACCGCAAGGCATAGAAAGTAGTTTTTACGCTGAGATAATGACTTTGTGCCAGAAGAAAAAAATCAATGTCATTCTGGATATTAGCCACCCGGTATTACGTCAGCTTCTGGAATTCAAACCGCTATTGATTAAGCCAAATGATGAAGAAGTGGCGGAGATATTCGGTTTATCTGTCACCAATCATCAGCAAGCCAAAGCAGCACTGGCTGAAATGCACGCACTGGGTGCACAGAATATTTTGCTGACGCTTGGCGCACGGGGAATGTATTTCTCTAATGGAAGTCGCTGTTGGTTTTGTACCGCCCCAGCCATTGAGCTGGTGAGTTCTGCCTGCGCGGGTGATGCTGCCCTGGCTGCGTTTCTCAGTATTTGGCTAAACCGCAATGATATTGAAAGTGCTTTAGCACTCGCTAGTGCAACGGGAGCCGATGTAGCAAGCTCCGCGGGATTAGGTAAGCTCAACGCAATCATGACTTTGCTACCTCATATCAAGGTCGAACAACTGTAGACATAAACTTATATAGGTCTGCTTATGAAAAAAATAATCGCGGTTACCGGCTGCCCTACCGGTATTGCTCATACTTTTATGGCTGAAGAAGCATTAAAGCATGCAGCAAAGAAACTCTCAGTCGATATTAAAGTAGAAACAAACGGAGCGAGCGGCGTAGAAAATGCAATTCTTCCAGAAGATTTAATCGGCATAGCGGGTGTCATTATTGCTGCGGATAAAGACGTTAATCCCGATAGATTTAATGGACTGCCCGTAATTGAAGTTCCCGTTAAAGAAGCTATTCACCATCCCGTAGATTTAATAAATAAAATTCTTAATGGTGAGGTGACTGTAAGACAAGGAGAAAAAAGCACTTCAGCACAACCGATGGAAAAAGAATCCTTCGGCCGTCAGACTTATAAACATCTGATGAGTGGTGTATCGAATATGCTACCGTTTGTGGTCGCTGGAGGGATATTAATCGCTATCTCATTTTTATGGGGTATATATTCAGCCGATCCGAAATCCGTTGAATATAACGCCATTGCAGCCATGTTGATGAAAATCGGCCAACAGGCCTTTTCGATTATGGTGCCAGTGTTCACTGCTTATATTGCCTACTCGATTTCTGGCAGACCTGGCATGGTGGCAGGTTTTGTCGGCGGGCTGTTGGCGAACGCCACAGGCGCAGGTTTTCTAGGCGGCATTATTGCAGGCTTCGCAGCTGGTTATTTAATGTTATGGGTGAAAAATCTTCTCGCTGGTTTACCACGGCAGTATGAAGGGCTGAAGTCGATTTTTATTATGCCGCTGATTGGCGTGCTGGTGATTGGCGTATTAATGGTACTGCTCGGTCAACCTATCGCCGCTATTAATAACGGTATGATGAACTGGCTTGCTTCATTACAGGACTCCAACCCTATCCTGCTGGGTATTGTAGTTGGCGCGATGTGCTCCTTTGACTTTGGCGGCCCAGTGAACAAAGCCGCGTATGTGACCGGCACTTTACTGCTTGGACAGGGGAATTACTTCTTTATGGCAGGAGTTTCCGCTGCCTGCATTACCCCACCGTTGGTGATAGCCCTGGCCACAACCTTCTTCCCGAAAGGCTTTAGTGAAGAAGAGCGCGCCGCAGGGATGGTGAACTACATTCTCGGCTGCACGCATATCACCGAAGGCGCGATTCCTTTTGCGGCAAAAGATCCACTGCGCGTGATCCCGATGATGATGATTGCCTCAAGTGTTTCCGCAGTACTGAGCTATAGCCTGCATATTCAGGTTCCGGCACCACACGGTGGATTCCTGATCCTACCGTTAGTGAGCAAACCCCTGGCATGGGTGCTTTGTATTCTGGCTGGTTCAGCCTGTGGCGCGATAATGCTTGGCAGTTGGCGTTTATGGTTGATGCGCAAACATCCTGCCAATCCAGCTGAAATTCAGGTGCAACAAGGAGGCCAAAATGCAGCTCTGTGAACAGGATATTTACATTAGCAACGAGCCAGCAGATAAGACATTGGCGTTGAAATACGTCGCTCAAAGTTTGGTAGAAGCAGGCCATACCACCAGCGACTATCTGAGCGGGATGCTGGTGCGGGAATCACAAATTTCGACTTACCTTGGCAATGGCATTGCCATTCCACATGGCACGCCAGAAACTCGCGATGCCGTACTCAACACTGGTGTGAAAGTGATTGTGTTTCGTCACGGAGTTGACTGGGAAGACGGGAATGTTGCGCATGTGGTGGTCGGAATTGCCGCGAGGTCTAATGAACACTTGGATATTTTGCGCCAACTTACCCACGCATTAAGTGACGACAGCGTTCCTGCGGCCATTGCACAATCCAAAACGCCCGCCGATATTCTGGCGATTCTTAATGGTCAGGCGTTAATCGAAGATGAACCCGAAACCTTGCCAGGAGGCGAGCAAGCAACGTTTCTGATTCATAACCCACACGGCCTGCACGCCAGGCCAAGCGCTGTTCTGGTTAAAACTGTTAAGCAATTTGAAAGCGATATCACGGTTGAAAGTCTTGATGCCCAATCCAGAACGGTTGATGCTAAAAACTTGATGCGTGTCGTTTCGCTTGGCGTTAAGAGTGGCCAAAGACTGCGATTCATTGCGCGGGGAATTGATGCCAAACAAGCCCTTAATACCATTGGTGAGGCCATTGCCAGCGGCTTAGGAGAAGTCGCCACGCTACCCGCCACGCCTGCACCAGAACGAGCCGCTGACTTGAAGCGAAGTTGGCTAACCCGTTTGTTTAACTAACAATCACTTTCGATTTAAGCGTTCAGTTGCTTCCGGTAACTGAACGTTTTCTTACGTCTCAACACGCCCAAAAACCACAAGCACTTGAATAATATAATCAAATTCTTATTAAGGAATATTTATCAGACATTGATCACGAAAGTGAATAATGATCTTTGCTCTCAATTCAAAACATAACGAAAATAAACAAAAGAAAACGGAGGTTGAGATGAAAGAGATTATTGCACGTCATAAATCGGGTGAGCATATTGGTATCTGTTCTGTGTGCTCGGCACACCCACTGGTGATTGAAGCTGCTCTGCGCTTCGATCTGGAAAGTGACAGAAAAGTGCTTATCGAGGCCACATCAAATCAGGTCAATCAATTTGGTGGGTATACCGGTATGCAGCCTGCGGATTTTCGTGATTTTGTCTATCAGATTGCCAATGAAGTTGGCTTTCCCCATGAACGCATCATCCTCGGCGGCGATCACCTGGGGCCAAACTGCTGGCAGGATCAACCTGCCGAAGAAGCGATGGAAAAATCTATCGCCTTGATCAAAGCCTATGTCGCCGCAGGATTTAGCAAGATTCACCTGGACGCGTCGATGTCCTGCGCAGACGACGCAGTACCGCTCGATCCGCAAATAGTCGCAAATCGTGCCGCCCTGCTTTGCCAGGCAGCCGAGCAAACGGCAACGGACGAACAAAAAAAGCATCTGACTTACGTGATTGGCACCGAAGTACCTGTTCCAGGTGGTGAGTCCAGCGCTATAGAAGGCGTGCATGTTACGCGTGAAAGTGACGCCGCGAATACAGTCGATACACATCGCCTGGCTTTTGCAGCGTTAGGGCTAGAAAAAGCGCTGGAACGCGTGATCGCGATAGTTGTGCAACCTGGAGTGGAATTTGATCATACCCAGGTTATTCACTATCAACCCCAGGAAGCTGAAGCGTTGTCCGCATGGATCAAGAAAACACCGCTGGTTTACGAGGCTCACTCTACGGATTACCAGTCACGTAAAGCCTATCGGGAATTAGTACAAGATCACTTTGCGATACTGAAAGTAGGCCCTGCGCTAACTTTCGCTTTGCGCGAAGCAATTTTTGCGCTGGCCAAGATTGAAAGTGAACTGGTGGCGCCGGAAAAACGCAGTCAGGTTTTACAGGTCATTGATGAAGTCATGCTTAATGAACCCAACTATTGGAAGAAGTATTACCACCCAACGTTTAGCCAGGCGATGGTGGATATCCACTTCAGTCTTTCTGATCGTATGCGTTATTACTGGCCGCACCCGCGCATTCGCCAGAGCGTTGAAAACCTTGTCACCAATTTGAGCGCTATCGCCATTCCTCTGGGGTTGTTGAGCCAGTATTTACCCGTGCAATTCGAGCGAGTGATGACACAACAGTTGCTCGCCACACCGAATAACCTAATCCTGGACAAAATTCAGGATGTGCTGCGCGCTTATCGTTATGGCTGCTCACTTTCTGCTGCCTGAGGAACCACTATGACTCAAATATTTGTACGTACCGGCATTCATTTCGCAGATTGCGAAGCTGCACTGCAACACATCGGTGTAGAGATGCTGGCAAAAGGTGTCGTGCACGAAAGCTACCCGAAGGCTCTGCTCGAAAGAGAAGCCATTTTCCCAACAGGGATCGCACTGGAATGCCATGCCGTTGCTATCCCGCATTGCGAAGCCATACACGCTAAAACTCCGGCGATTTATCTGATTCGTCCTGATGAACCAGTGCGTTTTCAGCGTGCCGATGATGATGACGATATTCCAGTGACATTGATTATTGCCCTAATTGTCGAAAACCCCGAAGCGCAATTGAAGTTACTCAAGCGCCTATTTAGTGAGCTGCAAAACCCAGAAGTGATGGATTCGCTATTAGCAGCACCGTCATCACAACTGGGCGAATTATTCCGAAACACTCTACTCGAACCGCAAATGAGCGCGGCTTCGTAAGCATAATAAGACGGAGATACCCTATGAAACGTAAAGTAATTGTTGCCTGTGGCGGGGCTGTTGCAACTTCCACAATGGCAGCTGAAGAAATTAAAGAACTCTGTGAAGCCCACAGTATTCAACTCGATTTAGTGCAATGCCGAGTGACCGAAATCGAAACCTATATGGACGGTGCAGATCTCATCTGCACGACCGCCCGTGTCGACAGAACTTTTGGCGATATTCCGGTGGTACACGGAATGCCATTTATCTCCGGCGTAGGTATCGAAGCATTGCAGCAGAAAATTCTCACCATCCTCGCGGAGTAGAGCCATGTTTAGCGAAATCATGCGTTACATCCTCGACCTTGGTCCCACCGTTATGCTGCCGGTAGTGATCATCATCTTCTCGAAACTGCTGGGAATGAAACTTGGGGACTGCTTTAAATCCGGCCTGCATATAGGTATCGGTTTTGTTGGCATCGGGTTGGTGATTGGTCTGATGCTCGATTCTATTGGGCCTGCGGCAAAGGCTATGGCCGAACAATTTCAAATAAACCTTCACGTTGTCGATGTGGGCTGGCCTGGTTCATCGCCAATGACATGGGCATCGCAAATCGCGTTGGTCGCTATTCCCATTGCCATTGCGGTTAACGTGTTAATGCTTGTCACCCGTATGACGCGTGTGGTGAACGTTGATATCTGGAATATCTGGCATATGACTTTCACCGGTGCGCTGGTGCATCTTGCGACAGGATCTTACTGGCTAGGGATTCTAGGTGTTGTGATTCATGCTGCGTTCGTTTACAAGCTCGGTGATTGGTTTGCCAAGGATACGCGAGATTACTTTGAGCTTGATGGTATCGCCATTCCACATGGCTCCTCGGCCTATCTGGGGCCAATTGCGGTACTGGTCGATACCATCATTGAAAAAATCCCAGGCCTGAACCGTATTCATTTCAGCGCGGACGATATCCAAAAGCGATTCGGTCCATTCGGCGAGCCAGTTACAGTCGGCTTTATTATGGGGATTGTGATTGGTGTGCTGGCGGGTTATGACGCTAAAGGTGTATTGCAACTGGCAGTGAAAACAGCAGCGGTTATGCTGCTTATGCCACGCGTGATCAAACCTATTATGGATGGTTTAACCCCCATCGCGAAGCACGCCAGGAAACGCCTGCAAGCCAAATTTGGTAGCCAGGAGTTTTTGATTGGTTTAGACCCGGCGCTGCTGCTCGGCCATACCTCTGTCGTTTCAGCAAGCCTGATCTTTATCCCGCTGACAATCCTTATTGCAGTGTTGGTTCCAGGAAATCAGGTCTTGCCATTTGGTGACCTGGCAACCATCGGTTTCTTTGTCGCTATGGCAGTCGCAGTGCATCAGGGAAACCTGTTCCGCACGCTGATTTCTGGCTCCATCATCATGGCTATCACTCTGTGGATTGCCACGCAAACCATCGGTCTTCATACGCAACTTGCAGCAAATGCTGGCGCGCTGAAAGCGGGAGGCATGGTGGCCTCAATGGATCAGGGCGGCTCGCCAATTACCTGGCTGCTTATCCAACTGCTGACCTGGCAAAACATAGTCGGATTCTGCGTGATTGGTGCAATTTACTTCACTGGCGTACTGCTCACCTGGCGCCGTGCACGCAATTTTGTGGCTCAGGAGAAGGCTCTGCTTTCTGAGAACAAACCAGCCAGTTCCGCTTTGTAAACCTTCGGGGGGCCGCGGCTCCCCACTTCCTTTCTGGAGTTCATTATGAAATCAGTGGTTATCCATGCTGAGGGCGAGATACGCGTTGAAGAACAGCCAATACCTCACCTTCATGAAGATGACGAAGTGCTAGTACGTATTCATTGGTCAGGATTGTGCGGCTCTGACATTCCACGTGTGTTCCACAATGGCGCACATTTTTACCCAATAACGCTCGGTCATGAATTCAGCGGTATCGTGGAGCAATGTGGTAATGGCATAGAAGATTTACAGCCCGGTGATGCGGTAGCCTGCGTGCCGTTGCTGCCCTGTTTTAAATGCCCTGAATGCCAACGCAGTTATTTCTCGCTTTGTAAAAACTACTCTTTTGTCGGATCGCGCAGCGACGGTGGAAATGCCGAGTTTATCGTCATGAAACGCGCAAATATATTCCCACTGCCGAAAGGTATGACGCTTGCGGACGGCGCTTTCCTTGAACCCATTACGGTGGGTCTACACGCCTTTCATTTGGTTAACGGCTGTGAAGGCAAAAATGTGGTGGTGATTGGGGCAGGAACTATTGGTCTGCTGGCTTTACAGTGTGCTGCCGCATTGGGCGCGCGATCGGTAACCGCCATTGATATTAATCAGGAAAAGCTAGATCTCGCTTTACAACTTGGCGCAACTCAAGCATTTAACAGCAAGGAGAAGAGTGCTGCCGAAATTCGTGAACTGATGCGGGAAATGCGTTTTGATCAATTGGTGCTGGAAACGGCTGGCGCGCCACAAACTGTTGAGCTGGCAATTGATATAGCCGGGCCACGCGCGCAACTTGCCCTGGTGGGAACGCTGCATAACGATCTCAATCTGCCTTCAGCATTGTTTGGGCAAATCCTGCGTAAAGAAATGAGCATTACCGGCAGTTGGATGAACTATTCCGGGCCGTGGCCAGGAGAAGAATGGCGAACAGCCGCACGCTTGCTGGCTGAGAAAAAAATTAAGCTTGAACCACTCATCGCGCACGTTGGCGAGCCAGAAAGCTACGCTGCCGCAGTGAAGGCTTTAGGTGGAAAACCCATGAATGGCAAAATCATGCTGAAGCTCGCATGATTTTAGGGCGGAGAATGCTCGCGCTAATCCGCCCAATCATTTTCGAGCCATGACTCACACATTATTTCGAAATTCAGCGTTCCTCTTTCATATCCCTTTCGTTTACACTGAGTGGAGTTAATTATCAGGCAAATCAAGATGAACTCCTTTGAAAGACGCAACAAAATAGTCGACATAGTCAATTCTCAAGGCAGTGCGCTGGTACTCGATCTTTCGAATTCTTTTGGGATCTCGGAAGTTACGATCCGCGCTGATCTGCGCATGCTGGAAGAAAAAGGGTTAGTCACACGATTCCATGGCGGGGCTGCCCGCCCAGGTAGTTATCTGATGGATGCTGAAAACCAAGAAGTTATTCTGGAAGACCGCTACCAACTCGCTAAAGATCCCAAAAAGCGTATAGCAGATGCCGCCGTTAACATGGTTGATGACGGTATGACGGTCATACTCGACAGCGGCAGCACCACACTACTTATTGCCGAAGCTCTACTGAAAAAATCCAATATCACCGTCATCACCAACAGTCTTCCAGCTGCGTTTGCACTTTCGGAAAATCAAGATATTACACTGGTCGTATGCGGCGGCACTGTACGCCATAAAACACACTCCATGCATGGAACACTTGCAGAGCATTCGTTTCAAGGTATCAGTGCCGACGTAATGTTCGTGGGTGCGGACGGTATGGATATGACTAACGGCATCACAACATTTAATGAAGGTTATTCTATCAGCGCCGTCATGGCTGCAGCGGCTCATCGAGTTGTCGCCGTACTGGATGCGACCAAATTCAATCGTCGCGGATTTAACCAGGTACTGCCTCTTGAGCAGATCAACTGTGTGATTACCGATGAAAGTATTCGCGTAGAAGACAAAAAAGCGCTGGAGAAAAGCCAGGTTGAAGTAGTGATTGTTTAGCTTTAATTCGATGATTAAAAACCCGCGAATGCGGGTTTTTAATTTGCAGAGATTAGCGTCTCGATTTTGCGCTTATCTTCAGCAATCCGCACGATACCAAAATGCTCAACATCTGGATGAACACTCCAGATTTTTTCTTCTGGGATGCTGATCCCATCATAAATAGCTTTCGTCCCGTCAAAAGGGAAAAAGAGGCCTGCATCGGAGTCAAGAATGAATACGGACAGAGCATTCGAATTTTTCGCAATCTTCTGCCACAAAGCTTTCCCGCCTTCATACTGCGTATTATCACTCATTAAAATGACACCGCATTTTAGAACCAAAGCTTCATATAATTGCGTAGCGAAACCCAGTTCCTGATAGCGCCTATCAACACAAACGCCTTCCACTTGAAGTACGCTTGAATCTTCCCAGAACCGCTCTACTGAAATGACATTATCGCCAATAGCTTTTTGGTTGTTCAATTCCAACATAGCAACGGCAACATGCCGGGGCTCGCCACTCACATCTTCTAATTCAGCTTTCACAATAGAAGCGCGAGGTGTTTTTTTATCGAAGATAATAAGGTAACGCTTTTCAGCGATGGTTATTTCTTCAATCACTTCAAACGAACGCGCAATCGCTGAGGCACTATAAGAAAGAGGCATCACTATCATGTTTGAATCCCCACGAATCAACACCGGCATAATTTGCTCATCCTGAACAGACTAAAGTATGAGCAAACTACCATCGCTTATTTAAACCACACTAACAATAGTGATACCTGTAATGAAAGAGTGCGAGCATGCTCGGAAAACGCTATTTCTCGCTGTTTTCTAAGGCATATTTATACAGCGCATTTTTCTTCACGCCGTGAATTTCAGCCGCCAGTGCTGCAGCCTTTTTCAGCGGCAGTTCCGTTTGCAGGAGTGCCAGCGTGCGCAGCGCATCGGCTGGCAGCGCGTCATCTACAGGGGCTTTGAAGCCTTCGACAATCAACACCATCTCGCCTTTGCGGCGGTTTTCGTCTTCTTTAACCCAGGCAGCCAACTCACCAATCGGTGCGCCGTGAATCGATTCCCAGGTTTTCGTCAGCTCGCGCGCCAGCACCACATAGCGTGATTCACCAAGCACAGCGCATATATCGTCTAAACTATCGAGCAGGCGATGCGTAGACTCATAGAAGATGAGCGTACGGGGTTCTTGCTCAATGGCTTTTAGTGCATCACGACGGCCTTTGGATTTTGCAGGAAGAAAACCTTCGTAGCAGAAGCGGTCAGAAGGCAAACCCGCTGCACTTAATGCAGCAATCGCGGCACACGGGCCTGGCAGCGGCACCACGCGAATACCTGCTTCGCGGCACGCACGCACCAGATGGTAACCAGGATCGTTAATTAATGGCGTTCCTGCATCAGACACGAGCGCGATGCTTTGCCCTTCTTGCAACTTTGCCAGCAGGGTTTCTGCTTTTTGTTGCTCGTTATGATCATGCAATGCGAACATCCGCGCATTAATCGCAAAATGTTGCAGCAGCAAACCGGTATGGCGAGTATCTTCGGCGGCAATCAGGTCAACGCTTTGCAACACGGCTAATGCCCGCTGTGTGATATCGCCGAGGTTACCGATGGGTGTCGGAACGATGTAGAGCGTGCTGGCAGAAATAGCCGCCGTTTCGAGTTGTTTCATTGTTTCATCCGTATTGCCGATTTAATATTGAACACTGAGATAAAAATTACACTGGATACAGAATGGTACCGTCTAAATTTATTCGTTCTAAAGCCGGGCGTTGTCTGCCTGTTATGTTGGCCGCGCTAATATTCGCCGGCTGTACAACTAAAGCACCAGACCAGTCTGCTGCCCATATTCAGGGCGAGGCGACTGCTGATTCAGCGTATTACCTGCAACAAATGCAGCAAAGTAGCGATGATAGCAAGACCACCTGGCAATTACTCGCCATTCATGCGCTGTTAAAAGAAGGCAAAACTCAGCAAGCTGTTGATCTCTACAATCAACTGCCAAAAGAGATGAATGAAGAACAGGTGCGTGAGCAGAAGTTACTGGCAGTCGAGGTGAAAGTTGCCCAGAAGGATTTTGCTGACGCCAACACGCGCCTGAGCAAAATCGAGCTTTCTACACTCAATAAAAACCAGCAGACTCGCTACTACCAGGCGGTTATCGACGCAAGCCAGAACCGCCCGTCGCTTGGCCTGCTGCGCGCGTATATTGCACAAGAGCCAATGCTGACTGGCCCTGCGCATCAGAAGAATATCGATGGTACATGGCAGGCACTGTCTCAGATGATCCCGGAGCAGATGAATTCGCTGGTCATTAATGCCGACGAAAACACGCTGCAAGGCTGGCTGGATCTGCAACGCGTCTGGAACGACAACCGTAACGATCCCGAAATGCTGAAAGCCGGTATTAAAGACTGGCAAACGCGTTACCCGCAAAACCCAGGTGCGAAAACACTGCCAGCTCAGCTCAGTAATATGCAGAATTACAAACCTGCCTCTACTGAAAAAATCGCACTGTTGCTGCCATTAAGTGGCCAGGCCGCTGTATTTGGTCGCACTATCCAGCAAGGTTTTGAAGCGGCGAAAAATATGGGCTCCGCGCCAGTCGCACAAACTACGGCTCCGGCGCAGGTTGCTGATACCAACGGGCAGCCTGTTGACACCACTCAGGCCGCATTGCCGAAACCCGCAGATCCAAATATGGTCGCAAGCCCGGCGGCGGCATCGGTTGATGATTTAACTCAACAGCCTGATGCAACGCCAGCAGCTCCGGCCCCGCAAGCGGCTCCACAAACACAGCCAGCTGCAGCTGCAGCAGCTCCTGCCAATCCGTCTGCGGAAGTTAAAGTCTACGACACCACCACACAACCGCTGGCTCAGATACTCGCTCAGGCCCAGCAAGATGGCGCAACGATTGTTGTCGGCCCATTGCTTAAAAACAACGTCGATCAGTTAGCAACAACAACTTCCCCGCTGAATATCCTGGCGCTTAACCAACCTGAAAACGTGCAGAACCGTGCAAATATCTGCTATTTCGCCCTGTCGCCAGAAGACGAAGCGCGTGATGCAGCCGATCATATCTGGCAGCAAGGCCATCGTGCCCCGCTGTTGTTGGTTCCGCGTAGCGCCCTTGGCGACCGCGTCACTAAAGCTTTTGCCGATGAATGGTTGAAACTCGGTGGTGGCACGGTACTACAGCAAAAGTTCGGTTCAACGGCTGAGCTAAAACAAGGGATTAACAGCGGTTCAGGTATCGCGCTGAGCGGCACTCCGGTTAATGCCGCAGCCGCTCAACCGGAAGCTGTGACCATTGGTGGGCTGACAATTCCTGCTCCACCAACAGAGGCACAAATTACGGGTGGTACATCCGGTGGCGTAGATGCAGCCTACATCGTTGCAACGTCTGACGAAGTCGCATTGATCAAACCAATGATCGCCATGCGTACCGGCAGCCGCAGCCCAGCGCAACTATATGCCAGTTCGCGTAGCTCTCAGGGTGTAAGTGGCCCGGATTTCCGTCTGGAAATGGAAGGTTTGCAGTTCAGTGAAATCCCGATGCTTGCCGGCAACAATCCATCGCTGATGCAGCAAGCACTGGGTAGCGTGAATAACGATTACTCACTGGCACGTCTTTACGCCATGGGCGTGGACGCGTGGTCACTGGCAAATCACTTCTCTCAAATCCGCCAGGTCCCTGGCTATCAGGTGAATGGCAATACCGGCACGCTTTCTGCAACCCAGGATTGCGTCATTAACAGGAAGTTAAATTGGCTGCAATTCAGTCAAGGTCAAATCGTTCCGGCATCCTGACCCGTCAACAAGCTGGCGCGCGCTACGAATTAGAAGCGCGCCGCTTTCTTGAACGCAATGGACTGCGTTTCATCGCCGCAAACGTCCATTCTCGCGGTGGCGAAATCGACCTCATCATGAAACAAGGCAGCGTTATCGTCTTCGTAGAAGTGCGATACCGCCGCTCAAACCACTTCGGTGATGCAGCCGCAAGCATCACTCGCCGTAAGCAACAAAAATTATTACACACTGCTTCGTATTGGTTAGCCCGCACATCAGGAAGTTTTGATACTGTGGATTGCCGTTTCGATGTGTTAGCCTTCACCGGCAATGAAATAGAGTGGTTAACCAACGCGTTCACCGCAGATGTTTAAAGTAACCAGGTAAACTAACGTGCTCGAAAGAATCAAAGTCTGCTTCACGGAAAGTATTCAAACCCAGATTGCCGCAGCGGAAGCTCTGCCAGATGCTATCTCCCGTGCAGCAATGACACTGGTTCAGTCTCTGCTTAACGGCAATAAAATCCTTTGCTGTGGCAACGGCACGTCTGCGGCCAACGCCCAACATTTTGCCGCCAGTATGATCAATCGCTTTGAAACTGAGCGACCGAGTTTACCTGCCATTGCACTTAATGCTGATAATGTGGTCTTAACCGCGATTGCAAATGATCGTTTACACGAAGAAGTGTATGCCAAACAAGTACGTGCGCTCGGTCAAACCGGTGATGTTTTACTCGCCATTTCGACCCGCGGAAACAGTCGTGATATCGTCAAAGCGGTAGAAGCCGCCGTAACGCGCGATATGACGATTGTTGCACTAACTGGTTACGATGGCGGGGAATTGGCCGGGCTATTAGGGCCACAGGATGTGGAAATTCGCATCCCTTCTCACCGCAGCGCGCGCATTCAGGAAATGCATATGCTGACGGTAAACTGCTTATGCGATCTGATTGATAATACGTTATTCCCTCACCAGGACGATTAAGGAGTACAGATGAAGGCATATAAGCCACTTGCAGTCCTTATTACTGCGCTACTTCTACAAGGTTGTGTTGCTGCCGCAGTCGTGGGTACCGCAGCAGTCGCCACTAAAACGGCGACAGATCCGCGTTCAGTCGGTACTCAGGTTGACGATGGTACGCTGGAATTGCGCGTAAATAGCGCGCTTGGCAAAGACGAGCAAATTAAGAAAGAAACGCGTATCAACGTGAGTGCGTATCAGGGCAAAGTGCTGTTGGTTGGACAGTCGCCTAATTCCGAACTCTCATCGCGTGCCAAACAGATTGCGTTAGGCGTAGATGGCACCACAGAGGTGTATAACGAAATCCGTAACATGGCGCCAATTGGCCTGGGAACGGCGTCTAACGATACCTGGATAACGACCAAAGTGCGCTCTCAACTGCTGGCAAGCGACCAGGTAAAATCGACGAATGTGAAAGTCACTACCGAGAACGGCGAAGTGTTCCTGTTAGGTTTAGTCACTGACAGAGAAGCCAAAGCTGCGGCAGATATTGCCAGCCGCGTCAGCGGTGTGAAGCATGTGACGACTGCGTTTACGATGCTGAAGTAATCCTCCACGGAAGCTGTCTCTTGGTCATCTCTGTGTGAGTCGCGAGACAGTTCCGTTCACCCGATGTTCCGTGTTTCATATAGCCACTGTACCGGTGAACGTCTTAGGGTGGCCGCCGTCACCACCCTAAGAACCCGGACTCCCGGCAAATCAATCGCCGCAAGCGGTAAACCTCCATTTTGCCTCCGTGTCAGGGTCGGTTGCGATTCGTTCCCGACGATCGCGCCCTCCAGCCGTTCCCGACGGCTGGACCCTGCCACCTGGAGTCAAAATGGAGGCGATTGAAGCCGGAACCAAAGGTCAACGTCAAAGGCTAAAAACCACACTGAGCCGGTTTTGACCTTGTTCCCGGTATAAATTGCCCCAGTTTTCTCCATAAGTCAGGGTGGCGCCGTCGGGAACGGCGCCAGTGAGCGATCGTCGGGAACGAGTCGCGAACGACCGTGATGTTGGGGATAAGCTGGGGTTTACCGCGCAGCGGCAATTTAATCACCGGGCGACGGGGTCGCCAGGGGGATGTCGTTATCCCACTGGCACGTTCACCGTTTGCAGGAATGAAAGAGATAACTGAACGCTCGGGTGAACGGAAAATCAACGAGGCTCAAAGATCTCACCCTGACAAAATGCCCGGGTGAGTTGTGACTAAGAGACAACCCCTGCGGGAGAGCCCCCCCTAAAACCGACTCAAACAATCCATTGCCACCGCTTTAAACTCCTCAAAACTCTTACTATCGCGCAAACGCGGCATCGCCCTTTCACGCAGAAACGTGACAAACAGATCGTAAATCGCCATCGCTTCTTCGTACTCGCTTTTACTGATAGCAAGCAAGAAGATGACATGCGCCGTCTCATCTCCCCAGCGAATACCTTGTGGTGCAAGCACTGTGTACACCACGGTTTTGTTCGCCATCAGCCCCAATGAGTGAGGCAGTGCAATCCCCTCGCCCAATACGGTGCTGACGATAGCTTCACGCTCAACCACTGAAGGGTAAAAATCGGCCGCTACATAGCCTTCTCGTTCAAGCTGCTGGCAAAGCATGCTGAACAACTCCTGCTGAGTCATCGGCTCATCAACCACCCGGAAATGGCTGGCATCAAAGAATTTTTCCAGCATGTATGGGCGTGTGCGATCCACCAGCACCAGCTTGCCCAACTGTTCAAGTTGGTACTCTGTCGGGAATGGGGCCACCACCACAGTAGGCTTTTGTTTATCGCTAATGCGCGCCGTGGAAATAACAAAATCCTCTTCCACGTCGTCGAGCTGTTCATAATCGCGCAGGGAAATGATCCGCGTGACCTCAATTTGAGGGTATTTACGCAACAGCATCGCCTGAATCATGCGTACCGTGGAGTTCCCGGTATCGCAAACCAGCAGCACGCGCGGATGGCGCTGATAACCAATGTTGTAGTGCCGCTCAAGTCCCACCCCAATATGTAGCACCAGGAAACCAATTTCGTTTTCGCTGATGACATATGGCGTGTATTTCCCCCAGCTCGACACCGCCGCAAGCGTCATGTCATAAGCCATCGGGTAGTGCTGTTTAATATTGCCTAGCAGGGGATTAGGAATATTTATCTGATAGCGCACACGGGTAATCATAGTTTTGATATGCGTGAGCAAATCAGCATGTAGCTGCTTATCGGTCAGTAGGTTGTAGTTATAGTTGTTGTTGATAAAGCTCAGAATATAATTCACCAGCGCTTCATCGTCGTCAGCACTGATAGCGCTCGCCGCCACCGCTTGCACCTGGCGCGAGGCAATATGAACTTGCAGCCATTGCTCTTCCGCCTCGGAAAGCGCTTTACCAGCAAGCTCCTGTAACAGTACGGTGATTTGTTTTGCGGCTTCACGCACCGCTTCGTCTACATTGTCAGCGCTAAATTCCGGCAGCGGGTAACCCTCACTGATACGGCGAACCGCAACGGCGCAATATAAACGGATAAACTGTTCACCTTCGTCAGTCAGGCGGATACGGCAGCGCGTAAAACAATTGTGCAGTTCTGCCGCCAGTTGTTCTGGCACTCCTGCATTGAGCACTTCTTCAGTCAGCAGTGGATTTTCGCAATCTTCCTGCGTGAGTTTCCAAAGCAGATCGGTCAGACAGGCACGCACCGACATTTCACTGCCAAACAGCTTCATGCCGTGGCGCGGGCGGGTTTCAATCGTCAAGTTGTAGCGTGCCAGCCAATCACGAACCTCAGCCATATCGCTTTGCAATGTCGCACGGCTAACAAACCACTCTTCGGCCAGATCTTCGAGTTTTAAAGAGAAGGCTGACGTCAGAAAACGCACCACTAAATAGTGCACGCGTTCCGGGGAATTACGGGGAATACGCAGCTGACGTGAAGGCTGCTGCTGGAGTTCTTCATACAGCGCTGGGTCTGCAATATTGAGCTGATAACCCGCTCCGCGATTCAGGACAAACTGCGCGCCATGCCCGACCATCAGCGCATTTAAAGCGGTAATATCCGCGCGTACAGTGCGGGTAGAAACGGATAATCGCCGTGCCAGTTCATCCTGGAGCAGCGTCTCGTTTTGCAGCATTTCAAACAGTTGGGCCAGACGTTGGTTTGGGAATCTCACGGCCGTTTCCTTTCGTTAATCGGGTGCAGCACCTGTCAAAACCATCTGTGACGGGCTGCCAACCGCAATGTAATCCTCAACAAAATTCAGTTTTCCAGTCGGCTGCGCCACGCTAAAACGCGCGATGTTATCGCTGCGCTGATTCATTACGTACAGATACTTTTCATTATGGCCGAGCGTTAGCGTGCGCGGGTAATCACCCCGCGTCCAGACGTGCTCCACAAGTTCCAGCCTGCCATTCGCAGCAACGCTAAAATGGCCGATGCTGTTGTGCAAACGGTTCGCAACATACAGCTGTTTCCCGTCTTTGCTCAACACCAGGCCTGACGCAAAGCTAGTGCCCTTGAACCCCTTAGGTAGCGAGGAAATGCTCTCGCCCTCGGTTAGTGTTCCTTTGGCTACATCAAGTTGGTAGTGGGTAAGCGTAGAAGATTCTTCGTTGATCAACCATAAGCCATCACCCTTTGGCGTGAATACAAAATGGCGTGGCCCTGCACCTTGCGATGAGGCGTCAATATAGGGAGGATCGTTTGGCGTGAGCTCGCCGTGGGTTTTATCGAAACGATATTGATAGATCCGATCGAGTCCAAGATCGGTGGTAAAGATGAATTTACCACTCGGATCGGTGGCGATCATATGTGCATGCGGGCCACTGTGGCCGCTGGCCGCAAAACTGCCTTCCACGGCGGCTTCTGGTTTTTTGGCGCCCGCTGGCCCTGCATCCTGTTGAATATCCGTGGCCTGGCCCAGGCTGCCATCGCCCTTGACTGGCAATACGGCAACGGAACCGCTGCCGTAATTCGCCACCAGCAAATGCCGCTCGTCCGGCGTAAGCGTGAGATAGACCGCCCCAGCACCGCCCGATGAAACCTGATTCAGTTCAGTAAGATTGCCATCATCCCCAACACGCAACGCTGCAATCACGCCGTTTTCAGTTTCGCTTGCCACATACAGCGTTTTACCCTCTTTCGAGGCGGTGAGCTGCGCGGCATTCGGCAGTTCACTGACCAGCGTTTTGCGGGTCAGTGCACCGGTTTCGGCATCGACATTAAAACGGTAAATCCCTTCACCATTTGGGTTGTAGGTACCGACCCAGGCGAATTGCGTTTGTGTTGCGGGCATTGATGATCCTCATGGTTATCAGGTTTTAGCCAACCAACTTCTTCGTCATATCCAGCAAAGTGCGCACATCTTCCGGACGTGTATTGCCGCTCGCTTTATCAATAATTGAGCTGTAAATATGCGGAATGATCTTACTCACTCCCGTATCCAGTGCGATCTTCAGGATTTCTTCGTAGTTCTCAAGATCGATCCCGCCAGTCGGTTCCAGCCAGAAATCGTGTTTTGCACAAGCCAGTGCCACCGCATGGAACTCATCACGGTATTTCAGGCCACCCATCGGGAAATATTTGATTGAGCTGCCGCCCATATCTTTGAGCAACGCGATAGCGGTATCTACCGGCACAATACCGTCAGAAGAAGCTGAACTCAGTGGGCCGGTGGAAATTTTTACCATCCCGACCATTCCCGTTGGAGAAACCAGGCCATTGACCACGCTTTCATTTTGCCCAAGCAACGCACGACTTGCACCCACGCCGGTAAACACCTGGTTTACGTGCTGCGGTTGCACCTGGCGGGAGATTTCACTCACCATTGCCGACTGGTTTGGGTCACCTGCGCCAAGGCCAACAGAAAGCGCATTTTCGATCAATGCCGCATATTCACGCATATCCGCTACGGCAGTTGCTACATCAGGGTAATTTTTAGAAAGCACGC
Organism: Buttiauxella massiliensis; assembly: GCF_902500225.1. Lineage (GTDB taxonomy): Bacteria > Pseudomonadota > Gammaproteobacteria > Enterobacterales > Enterobacteriaceae > Buttiauxella > Buttiauxella massiliensis. The sequence continues at coordinate 89,619 of NZ_LR722652.1, forward strand.
CGACCAGAACATGGCCTTCTGCAGCGTCATAAATCTCTTTCGCGTTATCTTTCGAACCCGCCAGCACATTCAGGCATACACGGTCACGATAAAAATTCGGGGTCAATTTCATGCCTGTTTCTCCTTGCTGACCAATGCCTTAATGCATTGATAGATAATCTCTAACTGTTGCGAGCTGACGCTACGCACATCGGCTTCGATAATCCCTTCGTTGGCTTTGTAGCCACGGAAGAAAATCGCATATTCGCCCTGTTTCAGCGCGCTCACCAACTCGACGGTGCTGACGCCAATCGCCGCTTCATCAAACTTAATTTCAGTACGGGCGATGTCGCGACCGGCTGCATCCCACACCACGCGGGCTGTGATCCCCTCAAGGGTGTTGAGGCTCTCGATAAACGGCGTCATTTTTTCGACCATCTGTGCGCCGCTTTCTTTGGCTGCCGTTAAATAGTGTTCGATAGCGCTGGTCAGGCCAAGAATACCTTCTTTGCCGACTTTCATGGCGCGGCCAATGCCGCCTGTTTGCAGCTTCACCCACTCAACATACTGCGCTTTGCCAATTACCAGGCCGCTGGTTGGCCCTTCAATGGCTTTTGCGCCGCTGTAAATCACCAGGTCAGCACCTGCGCGGTAGTAGCACTGCAAATCTTCTTCCGCTGCTGCATCAACAATCAGCGGCAGGTTATGTTTGCGCGCCACGACAGCAGCCTGCTCTACGCTAAGCATGCTTTTCTGAACCGAGTGATGCGATTTGATATACAAAATGGCGGCAGTGCGTGGGGAGATGGCAGCAGCTAATTGTTCGGCAGAACATTCGTTGGCATAGCCCGCTTCCACCACTTTGCCACCACCGAGATAAACCATCGTGCCCACCGGCGCGCCGAAGTTCACGTTGTGGCCTTTCGGCAACACAATTTCGTTGTTCTCAAGTGGCGTGCCGTGCAGGTTTTCAATCAGCCAGGCGTTGTCCTTCACAAGCACTGCCGCCACAGATTGCGCGATACCCGCAGATGCGCAAGACACTACTGTTGCGGCTTCAACATCCAGCAGCCTGGCGATGTACTCCCCGGTTTTGTTCACCAGGTCTTTCATCTCAAAATAGTGATTCATACCGTTGGTCACGGCTTCAACCACTTCCGGGCGCGGGGTAGAAACACCGAGTGCCGTCATGCGGCCAGAGGCATTAATGACTTGTTTTAAATTATATTTCTCATAAATCGAAGACATGTTCTTGTTTCCCTTGTTCGGTCGTAAACCATTTCCCGGAGCGAACGGCGGCAAGTGCCACCAGCAGTTGTTCGCCCTGGAGCGTCTGATTTTCGGAATCGGTAAATACCGTCGGCTGGCGGCGTTGGGCAAAAATCGTCAGGTCGCCATCAAGCCCCACAGACAAACGCCCTTTATTCGTCAGGCGTAAACCTTGCGCGGCATGCGTGGTAACGCAATCAATCACTTGTGGCAGCGACATGCCAATGGAGAGGAATTTGGACATCACCACGCCGAGGCTATGTACCGGGCCGTTAATGCGGTTGCGGCAGTAAATATCGGAGCTGATGGTGTGTGGCAGAATTCCTTTGCTGATGGCGATTTTCGCTACTTCGAAGCTGAAACTGGCAGAACCGTGGCCCACATCAAGGCGCACGCCACGCTGAATGGCGCTTGAAATTGATGCCCGCAATTCACCGGCAGATGTCAAAATGCGGTTCGGTTTGCCGTTGTAGCAGTGGGTAATGATGTCACCGCTTGTCAGCAAATCGGCAATTTCATCAAGGTCAGGCGGGTTATTACCGATGTGTACCATCAGCGGTAATTTACCGTTTTCGCGCTGGATTTCTTTCGCGCGCTCCAGCGGTTTAATGCCGTTGGCACCCACTACGCTGCTGCTCATGCGCGCTTTGATGCCAACGATAAAACCAGGATGGCGTTTCACCGCATCACGTGCGGCGATTTTGTCGATATTCGTCATATCCGACAGTTCGTTCTGCGCAATCAGTCCAACGCGAGAGATGTTCAGTAACGCATAAACATCCGTCGTCGCTTTGCGAGTTAGCTCGTAAAACTCGTCGATATCGTCAGCGCCTGTGCTCCCGGCATCAACAACAGTCGTCACGCCTGTATTAATGCCGATACTGTCCGGGTCATCGTGATAGATGGGGGATTTTTGGTAACAGTGGACGTGGGAATCAATCCAGCCTGCGCTGACATAATATTCACCATTGAGCTGGCGTTCTTCTTGCGCCTCACCCGTGATTTCGCCAAGTGCGGCAATTTTTCCATCCTTCAGCGCGATGTCGATAACGGTGTCATCCACCAGACACGCGTTGCGCAGGATTAAGTCGAACATGGTTTTCTCCTTCAGAAAGATCCCGTAGCCGATTATTAGGGGAAGTTCAGGGAATTGGTTCCCGGAGGGATGCCAAGCCCTGAAATCGCCCCGGGTATCTCCAGCCCCCGCTTCGGCCTACAAAGCAATCGGGAAGAATGCTCCAAAAAGCATCGCGCCAAGAATCGCGCCACCGGTAATCGGCTTGTTCCACAGATAAAACAGCAGAGAACCAATCAGCGAGCCAATACCAATCGGAATAGAAGCGGTCATTGCGCTCAGGATAATCAACGGGCCAAGGAAGCGGCCGGATGCGTTACCCGCGCCCATCATGACGTCTGCCCCGTAGGTTGAGTTGCTCTGGTTGACGGTGAATTTACGCGCCAGAATAATCACATAACCAATCGCCAGGCCAATCACCAGCCCCGTCACCAGCGATGCCGCAAAGTTCGCAACCGGGAAGATAATGCCCGCGCCGAGTAACAGCGCTGGAACGCCAAGACCTACGCCGGTTTGAATCGCCCCGCCGATATCCAGAATCCCGACCAGCGAACCTTCAATGATGCGGGCAAACAGAAAGCTGGCACCAAACGCGGCGACTGCGCCATACACACCGGTATCAATCCCGGCACGCAGCATGGAAACAAACGCCACTTCGTTGAATGCCCCAATGCCGTAGAGGTAATACATGTGTGTCCCGGCGAACACGCCGGAAGAAAGCAGGCCAACGAAAATCGGGAATGACCAGTCGGCGTACCAAAAACCTTTATTCGTTTCCATCACAGGCTCCCTTATTTTCCGCTCATCGAGTTATGGATCAGACTGAGCCAGTCCGGCACGGTCAGATGGAAGGATTCGATCATTTTCATATCGAAGCCACGGAAGAAGCCACTCAGCACAAACAGCGCGATAATCGCCACCATCATCACTTTAGTGACGTGGTTCCAGCCGCTCTCTTCCACGCCTTTACCAATCAGGATGCCAAGCACCAGACCAGGTACGGCGTTGCCCATAATCAGTTGCGCACAGCCACCGAAAATAGTGGCCCAGAAGCCTGATTTTTTACCGGCATCAATCGCCGCCAGCCAGAAAATCACTGGCATGATGATGGTCACCAGCAAGTTCGCCGCAGGGACCAGCACTTTTACTGCGGTAACCTGTAGTGCAGCGGGAACGGCAGACGCGGTGGTGTTAAGGAAGGCCACTACAATCATGCCGATGATGCCGCACGCGACAGCCATTTTGCGTGGATCGTGCAGGGTCTCAGCCACGTTGCGATTTTTCATCATCAACGCGGCGGCACCCCAGTGTGGGATAATTCGGTGGTCAACGTCCTGAGTAAAAGCACCCGCAGCAACGGACGACGCCCAGGCGTTGAAGAAGAAACCTAAACCAAATGAGAAGTGTGAAGCCGGGTCGCCTTCGCAGGAGTTCAGCTCGCCGAGGGTACGAAAAGCGCCCATACCTTGCGTGGTCGGCGCATGAAACATACGTGCAGCCCCGGCGCCCACTCCAACGCCAACCAGACCGCCGATGATTAGCGATTTTATTAATATAATTAAGAACATCTGTCTGTCCTTTCTGTGTGATTTTATTGGGGGATGAAGTCTACTTTGTCCATATTGATGGCCGTCACACTGACCGAAACATCCAGCTCCACGCTGAACATCTGTTTTTCACGTTTCAGAAAGAAGAACAAAAAAGCCTCTTTCTTGACCTGCACTCGCGCCTGAACAACCTGCACATCCTGTGGCTCAATACGCAGTAAAATGTGGGGAGATGACTTCATAACCGAGCCCTGAACATGATTCAGGGCATCAGCAAAGGCCTTGGCTTTAGTGTCGCCACGACCTTTCACTCTCACCGTTTCGGAGAAGTGTTCTTTCATGCTTAGTTACCGTACTTCTTAGCCCAGGCCAGAACTAAGCGCTCGCCCAGTTCTTCTTTATCCATAAAGCCGAAGCCCAGCACGTTGTTGCCTTCGTTGATGGCGGTGACGCCCTCTTCAACTGAACGCATACCGTATTTGGCTTTATAACCATGTTTGGTTTGCGCGGTGATGGCACCTGCGCCGCCACTGCCACAGAAAGAGATGCCGAACGTGGCATTTTCAGCTTTCATCACATCGCCAAGTTTCATATCAGCGGCAACACCAGGAATAACCACGGCACGGCCGCCTGCTTTCTCAATCCCTGCTGCCACTTTTTGGCCTTTACCCAGGCGGTCGCCGATCACTACGGTAATTTGTTCCATCTGAATCTCCTGATTATTCAAAGATTGTCTTTCGCGACTTCGAAATGCACTGACAGCAACCACGCCTCTTCAACCGGCAGATTGCCAAACTGTTCGACGACTGCTTTTGCCATTTCCAGAGAGTCATCAGAAATTTCCTCAAACAGGCTTTCTTCAACTTCTGGTAACGGTTCGCCGGTCAGTGACCGGTGCGCCATGGCGCGAACGTGGGATGTCAGCATCTGCTCCTGAACTGCGTTTGGCGTAATGTTTCGGCCTTCCAGCAGCGTCCTGATAAACGCCAACACTTGCTCCGTAAGTTGTGTGGCGTCGGTACTTCCGGCGTCATTAACCTTTACCGCTCCGTTATTCACACTGCATACCTCGTTTACTGATATGGCTCTAAGGTATCGGCGAGGGTTAAAGGTTTGTAGCGAGTTGTTTTCCACTTTGAAGTGGAAATCCCAGAGGCAAGAGTGATATGCGCCACAAAAAGCGGCCGATTCATGATAATCCGCTGGCTTAATGTGATTACAGTCACGGATTAAAGAGGTCGAATCTATTGGTGACAGTGATAGTTTTTGAGCAAAATTGTGATATGAGGGACGTTTTGCGGGAAATATTGGAAAGACTTATGAGTGGGGATTGGGAGTTGGTTGCGGGTTAGGTTAAGACTGAGATACCCAGGGCGGCCACCAGGTTTGGCGTCCCTCCGGGAACCAAATCCCGGTGTTTCCCCTAATTCATTGGCTTTTGTGAATAATGTTAGCCAGGGAATAGTTGGAGAAGGATTTATAGTTCTTTTGATGGATTTGGTAGTACGGGCATAATCAGGGAGTGACAGTCGCTTAAGTCCTGTGAGTTCAACGGGTCGATGCAACGCTATCCTTAAACAAGGGGACGTTGCCATGAAACACAGAACGCGTATTTACTACACGCTACGTGGCAATGCTAACGTCAAACTGATTCTGCTCTGAGGATTCCGACATGACCACCTTTCATCAATTTACTGCCACCAGCCTGCGTGGCCAGCTCATCTCTATGGCCGACTACGCTGGCAAGCTGGTTCTGGTGGTTAATACCGCCAGCCATTGTGGCTTCACGCCACAATACGCAGGCCTTGAAGCGCTCTACAAGAAGTACGCCGCCCAGGGTCTGGTGGTGCTTGGTTTCCCCTGCAACCAGTTCGGTAAGCAGGAACCCGGCAACGCCGACGAAATCGCGCAGACCTGTCACATCAACTACGGCGTGAGCTTCCCGATGTTCGAGAAAGTAGAGGTCAACGGTGCGGCAACGCACCCGGTGTTTCGTTACCTGAAGGATGAATTGCCCGGTGTGCTGGGTGGGCGAATCAAGTGGAACTTCACTAAGTTCCTGATCGGACGCGACGGCAAACCGCTCAAGCGTTTTGCACCGATCTCCACCCCGGAGAAAATGGAAGCCGCAATCCTTGCTGCACTTGAAATCAAAATGTCCCTTTAATTCGAACCATTCACTTTTAGAGATCTTCCCACTGGAATAAAGCCGAAATTATTGCCTCGCTGCATGAGAAAGGCTCTTCACTGCTGCTCTCACGCTCGAAGCTAATCGGGCATCTTCAATTTTAGCGAATGCGCTTTCTCACCAATTCCCTCCTGATCATTATCTTCATAACAAACTGTTTTTGAACGATAAACTTACTTGTTGCGAGGTTCTACGCAAAGTTGCGCGATAGCGTTAGAGGAGCTGTGAGAAATTCGTAGAATGAATTTTCAAGCCCCAAAAAGTGTACAGCGTACCCCTTGCAATGTACTCTATACCCAGACAAGGAAAGTCCCCGGTGAGCCATGCGCTAGAATTTATCGAAACTTCGATATTCACCCGACAGATAAAGCAAATCGCAACGGATGATGAGCTTAAAGATCTACAAAAACAGCTCATTGAATCTCCAGCTAAAGGTGAACTGATACAACAAACTGGTGGGTTGCGAAAAATCAGGATGGCAACGGGTTCTCAGGGCAAAAGCGGAAGCGCCAGAGTCATTTATTTTCTCGCAACCAAAGAGGTCGTCTATCTGGTGATGGCCTACCCGAAAAGTACTAAAGAAAACCTGACTGATGCGGAAAAAGCAGATCTCCAGAAATTGACGAAAATAATGAAAAACGAGGTGTGATATGAGCTTTTTTGACGACCTGAAAACGTCCCTTGAAGAAGCGGTCGACATTAAAAATGGCATTCAGTCTCCCGCACGTGTCACCCGTTATGAGATCGCTGATGTTAAGGCAATCAGGGAAGAGTTGAATGTATCGCAGAGCGAGATGGCCAAGGCACTTGGTACTAGCGTTGATACCATCAAAAGCTGGGAGTCCGGAAGGCGTAACCCAACCAGGCTGGCTGCAAAAGTGCTGGCCGTTATTCAAACTAACCCCACTTTTTTCCAGGAACTTGCAGCAGTGCAGGATTCAGGCCATCAATGAAAATAGACGCAGAAATCACTTTCCGAAAACTCGAAATATTCATGTCGTTTATGGAAAAGGGAAATATAGCCCGTACTGCTGAGGCGCTGGGGATCAGCGGCGTGAGCGTGCATCGTGCGCTTCATACGCTTGAAGAAGGCGTGCGCTGCCCGCTGTTTATCCATAAAGGCCGTAATCTGGTGCCACTGCCAGCGGCTTTAACCCTGCTTGAACACAGTAAAGAAGCGGTGGAATTGATGGCGCGCGGGATCGTGGAAACACGACAAGCCGCCGGTGTCGGGCAAGGGCGTTTGCGCATTGGTACGCTGTATTCGTTAACGCTTGAAACGGTGCCACGCCTGATTATGGGCATGAAGTTACGCCGCCCGGAACTGGAAATGGATCTCACCATGGGTTCCAATCAGATGTTATTAAACATGCTTGAAGATGGCGTGCTGGATGCGATTTTGATTTCTATTTCAGAAGGCGAGATCGACCGTAATCGTCTTGAAGTGCTGCCGTTATTTCAGGATGATATTTTCCTCGCCGCCTCCAGTACTTTCCCACTCGATACCAGCAAACTTGCCGATCTTCGTGATTATCATAGTGAGAAGTTTGTTTCGTTAGCCGAAGGGTTTGCGACCTATAACGGGTTCCAGGAAGCGTTTCACATTGCAGGTTTTGAGCCTGAGATTGTGACGCGTGTGAACGATATTTTCTCGATGATCAGTCTGGTACAGGCAGGTGTGGGACTGGCATTAATGCCGGGGAGAATGAAGAAAGTGTATGAAAACTCAGTGCAACTGCTGAAGCTCGCCGAGCCTTATCAAATGCAGCAATCCATTGCGATTGTCTTTGCCCGCAATCGCGAACACGATCCAAACTTGCTGGCACTTGCGGCCGAAGGCCGCATGTACGCCCGCTCGTTTATTGATAAGCCTAACGCGCTGCTTTAGCCCGTTCGGCGAGACGCTGGAGCACCGTCACGCTGTTGTTTTCAGCACAAACCATTTCACCCTCGCGGAATGCCTGGCGCGTGAGTCCGGTCAGCACGCTGCCCGGCGGCATTTCAATCGCCAGACGGACATCGCGTTCGTTGGCGGCAATCATCGCGTCACGCCAGCGCACAGTGCGCGACATATTCAGCGCTAAATCTTGAGCAATTTGCTCAGGTTGCCAGGCCACGCGAGCCGTGCTGCCGCTGAGATACGTGCAGCGCGGGCGGTTCAACGTTACATCAGCAAATGCCTGTTGCAGTTTTCGTGCAGGTTCAGCCAGTAATTCACAGTGCGACGGCACGCTAACCGCCAGTTGTTTGGCTTTCTGCGCGCCAGATGCCAGCGCTTTTTGTGCCACGGCAGCCATATCTTCTTCACGCCCGGCAATCACGATTTGCTGCTCGGCGTTGATATTGGCGATGTACGTTCCGCTGCCTTTCACCAGCCGCTCAACCTGATTGAGTTGCAAGCCAGTAATGGCAGTTAAACCATAACCTTGCGGATACGCCTGCTCCATTAAGTCGCCACGCAGCGCGACTAAACGCAGCGCATCTTCAAAACTTAATGCCCCGGCCACCACAGCCGCCGGAAACGCGCCAATGGACAATCCGCAGACCATATCGGGCAGCACGCCGTTGCGCTCGAGTTCTTCGGCGCAAGCCACGCCAGCAATCAACAGGCAAAGCTGAACGGCGCGGGTATGTTTCAGGGCATCTTCGGTATCGAGCGTATCGGTTTCATCGCCTAATACAGCGCGAACACGCGTCATAATGTCGCCATCTTGCGGTAACTTCTGCAACATGCCAGCACATTGCGTTCCCTGTCCGGGGAAAGTGAAGAGAATTTTCATGCTTATCCCTTTAGTGCCCACGGGTCACTCACCAGTTGCGGCCCGTTGTTGGTTTTCAGCAATACACGTCCGTCGCGTAGCCATTCCGCCAGCGCAAAAGCGCCCTGCGGCGTTTCGATTTGCGTATCAGCGCGGCATAACAAATGGCCGATAACTTGCTGCCATTCCAACAATGCTTCGCGCGCAACGCGCTCGGGGCAACGGATGATTAAGTCGAGGTCGCTTTGTGCATGAAGCACCGGGACTTCCGTCGCCAGCGCGTAGCCAACACTTCCGGTAATGCCCCAAACCCAGGGCCATTCACACAGTGCGAGTTGAATTGCCCCCTGAACAGGCGGCATCGAAACAAACGGAGATTTGACTAACAGATCGCGGGAAGCCAGAGATTCCGGGAAAACGACACGTTTAACTTTTGTGCCGTTTGCCCATCCGGCTGCCCGCTGGTCGCGGCGCATTCCACGAACGCCTACCGGAATGCGCCCTTCACGATTCACATCACGCCGCACCACCACCGGAAGCTGAGGCCGCCACTGGCTTGCCACCCACTCTTCGCTCACATCTTCGAGCGCATCACGGTCGCTAAGCCAGAGTAAGTCGTGGGGACGTGGTGTGTTCATGATTTACATTCCTGAAGTCAAAGAGATAAACAGCGGTAACGACAGGATAGAGAGCACGGAGCTAAGCAGCAAGACAGCTTCTGCATCCGGCGATTGCACGCCGAAACGGTTGCCGAATACCACGCCGAAGAAGCCCGCAGACAGCGCAATCATCAGGATCGCGGTGATGGCAACCGGCCCAGTCAGACCCAACGCCAGCACGATACCCCATGCGATGAACGGTTGAATCAGCAGTTTGGTCACGGTTGCAACGCAAACCACGGTGTTGATTTTCAGCTTACGGGCAGAAAGGATCACACCGGTCAGGAACAGTGCCGCAGCGGTCGCAGACATACCCAACGGTTTGATTGCCGACAGCAGCAAGTCAGGCATACGAATACCAATCGCCGATAAAATCACACCCAGCAGCGGGCCCCAGACGATAGGTTTTTTCAGCGAACGCCACATCAGAACAGGCAGCATTGCGAGGGTTGAACCCACTGCTTCGCCAGCTGCACGCGCTTTTTCACGCTCCAAAATCATCAGGCAGAACGGTGTCATCAACACGGAACCACAAGCGATAGAAACCGCAACGGAAAGAGAGGTTGCAGAACCTTCGCCCAGAACGCTGCCCAGAATTGGCAGGCCAAGCGCCGCATAGTTTGGTAACGCAACAGTCAATGTCAGTACAGCCGCATCCTGCGGAGATTTTTTGAATACTTTGGTCGCCAGGAAATAAATCGCAGCGTAGGTAATCCACATCGCCAGAACCAGCACCACACTCATCGGTGACTGTTTGACGATACCTGCCCACGGCGTTTGAACCGTTGCGCTAAACAGCGCGGCTGGCAGGGCGAAATCCATTACAAAGATATTGAGCAGGGAAACATTTTTGTTATCGACCATCTTTGCTTTGCCAGCGAAAAAGCCGAGCAGCATGATGACAAAAATGGGCGCAAGCGCATGAACAATTACGTAAGTCATAACTTCACCTGTAGTTAAAAAAAGAATTCCAGCACCGGTGCGATGATTATTATTTTCAGGCGGTTAATTTTTATAGGGCACTCTAACGGTGCCCATTATTACCGTCTGGCAGGTCTGTCTTTTTAAACCATCGTTACCAGGCTGCGCGCATACGCTCACGAACCAACGCCGAGCTATGGCGATTCTTAGCATTCAGTCTGTTTTTCAGTGTGTTATCGGTACGTGCTTCACGAACTGCGGTGACCAGTGCCGCATTTACTTTGTCCATATCGTCGCTTTGCGGTGCTTCCGGATGAGCAATTTCAAGCAATGCAGATAACAGACCCAAGGTTTCGTAGTTGCTGATGTCATAAGCCATCGGCGGGATGGTGGCGGCCAGCTTTTCCAGCGCTTCCACGGTACGCAGTGTGATACGCGCTGCGGACTCTTTACCCATCGCATGGATCATCACGCCGGAATCGTTGAACGCAATCAGGCGGTTTGCCTGGTAACCGTGTGCCAGAAACGCACCGGACATCGCTTTACCAACAATCAGCCCAACAACCGGGTGGCCCGCCAGACGCGCATTGGCATAAGCCGCTGCCGCACCGGCCAGTGCCTGGTGGATACCGAACGCTTCTTCGCGGCGGCCATAAGCCTGGCTCGGAACGTCGATCACCGCCACGATGGCGCGTTTCTCTGATTTTTCAGCATCTTCGGCGATGGTTTCGCTAACTACTTTCGCCAGCGTCCAGCCTTCGAGCAGGCCCACTTCCCCGCCTTTAGCGCGTGGATAATGGTTATTTTCGTCTGGCACGACCGCGATAAAACGGGCGGCTTTGCCATCAACGCTGCCATCGGCAACCTGAACGGAAGCGCACAGGCCAGCCATACGTGGTGCGTTAGCAGTGAGTTTGTCCAACCAAATGGCGGCGCGATTCAGTTTCTGGCTCATGCGCGTTTCTCCCCAAAAAGCTGTTTAATCTGTTCGGAATCAGCCTGTTTCGTAGTATCGAAATTACTCAGGCGTTCGAGATACCACGCATAGTTATCGGTGCGATGCGCAGCAGGAACACCTTGCGCGATTGCCGCGTTAACCGCTTCTTTAACCGCGTTAACGCCATCGCCCACCAGCGTTTCGACCAGGCCGCTCTCAAAGCGAACTTCGCCGCCGGTCATGCTCCAGATAAACGGACGGTTACGTGAATCGTATTCGTCGATACCCGCTTCCTGTTCGATAACCTGCGGGCCATTCAGGCCCAGACGCGCTTCACGAGTCACGATTAAGTGACTGCAAAGTGCGGCGGCGATTGACATGCCGCCAAAGCAACCGACTGTTCCCGCGACGACGCCGATAACTGGCGTGTAACGGCGCAAGTCCACGATCGCTGCGTGAATATCCGCGATTGCTGCAAGGCCAAGGTTCGCTTCTTGTAAACGCACGCCGCCGGTTTCGAGGCATAAAACGGCCTGAGTCGGAATGCCGTTGCGGTTATCTTCGGCTGCCAGTTCAAGCGCTGCGGCCATTTTCGCGCCGGAGACTTCGCCCATGCTGCCGCCCTGGAAAGCGCCTTCGATAGCAATCACTACCGCCGGGCCGCCATTAATGGTGCCTTTGGCAACGACCATGCCGTCATCGGACTGCACCACGATGCCCTGCGCTTCTAACCACGGAGAAACGATGCCTTCGAACGGGTCGAGCAATTCGCGGAAACTGCCGTCATCCAGCAGCAAACGCGCACGTTCGCGCGCTTTGAGTTCGATAAAGCTGCTGTCGTTACGCATGGCTCACCCCTTCAAATACTTGTTCGATACGAATGCGTGCCACACCTGGCGTCGCGCCAAAATCGTGGATCTGCATCTGCCCGGCGGGAATGCTGCTCAGTGCGCCAAGGCGCTCAAACAGGGCTTTCCAGCGCTGCTCGCTGTTATCAACAGACGTGGTAATGGCGATAGTCAGGACGTCGCCCTGAGTCGCGGTAAACAGAACTTCCATATCACCGGAGCCAACTACACCCGCCAGCGCTTTGCCGCTAACGGTGCGAGTTGCCGGAAATGACAACGTAATGTGTTCCATAACACCCTCTTAAAAGTGTGAATGTTGCGGTAATGGGGTAATCGTCGCGTTATCGTAGGCGATGCGGTCAATCAGCAGCGTGGCGGCCAGCAAATCTGCGGCCCCACCCGGTGAGGCATTGAGTGCCAGCATCTCTTTATCGAGCCAGGCGAGCGCCGCGCGGCCTTGAGATGTTGCCGTACCACCAGCAACCAGTACGCTACGCGCGCCGTTTTGCATCGTTTCCAGCCCTTCAAGGCCTGCACGTGAAAGCACGCAGGTATCGCTAAGCGAGGTCATAATGGCCATCAGTGCATCAAGCCGCGCCTGCGGTTCCGTTGCTCCGTTCTGGCGACTGCGGCGCAGTTGCGGCAACGCCAGTTGCATGATGTGCGGGAAGCCAAGTTGCGCCTCTTCGCGAGCGCCGGGAACCTGATAACGCCGTGTTGCGAGTAGCCCCTTACTGAAAACTTTTGGTGCTGAACTGTCTGGCAGGCTGGCAAGTTTTGCGGCACTTGCCGCAATTTCTTCACTGCTGCCTTCAAGGCCGTGCATCGCGGCGGCAGAGACCAACAAACCGAGCGCCCAGATAGCGCCCCGGTGAGTATTCACTCCGCCTGTAGCCATCATCATCTGCGCCTCACCTTCACGACCTAAGCGGCCGACGAGTTGGCGCAGAGCGATATCTGCCGGGCGCTGCCAGCTTTGCAATGCCAGCGCATGAAACGTCGGGGAAAGGCTGTGCGCAGAGCGCTCCATCAATTCCAACGTCAGGTCGTGATGTGCACCACTTCCCCGACTGTCCACAAGACCAGGTTTCGGGCTTAAGCGTGCTTCTGTGATCAAGCTTTGGGTGGCAACCCTTGCAAGCCATGCAGCGCTGCCTTCACTCCCAATCTGTGGCTGTAGTTTCATTACCAGCTCCGGAATTTCGCAGGTGGGTTATACAGACCGTCAGACCATTCGACTAAATCCGCCACGCTGCTGGCTGCCAGCAGAGAACGGGTTGCGTCGGTGCGACGAATGCCCATATCTTCCGGGAAGACCACTTTGCCGCTTTGGCGCAGTGCGGCAACGCGTTTAGCATCCACGCCCAAACCGATATCTGTAATACCTGCAACTGATGCCACCATCGCGCGGCGTTCTTCCATGCTTTCAGCACGATACAGATACGCGATGCCTTCTTCAGTCAGCACGTGGGTCACGTCGTCGCCGTAAATCATGACCGGAGCCAGCGGCATACCGGAGGATTTAGCCACGTCCACCGCATCGAGTTTTTCCACGAATGTTGGCTTAACACCCGCCTGGAAGGTTTCGACCATCTGAACAACGAGCTTACGGCCGCGCTGCATCAGGTCTGGTTGAGCCTGCATCGCAAGCCAGGCAGCCGTTGCATGGCGACGACCATGTGGGTCATGGCCCATGTTTGGCGCACCGCCAAAACCAGAAAGACGACCGCGAGTCACCGTAGAGGAGTTGGCGTAGCCATCAACCTGTAACGTGGAACCGATAAACATATCGACGGCGTACTGGCCCGCCAGTTGGCAGAATGCGCGGTTAGAGCGCATGGAACCGTCGGCACCGGTAAAGAACACATCCGGGCGAGCGCGCACGTACTCTTCCATGCCCAGTTCGCCGCCGAAGCAGTGAACGGTTTCAACCCAGCCGCTTTCGATAGCAGGAATCAGCGTTGGGTGCGGGTTCAGCGTCCAGTGCTTACAGATTTTGCCTTTCAGGCCGAGCTGTTCGCCGTAGGTCGGCAGCAGCAGTTCAATGGCGGCAGTGTTAAAGCCGATACCGTGGTTGAGCGATTGAACCTGATGTTCTGCATAGATGCCTTTAATCGCCATCATCGCCATCAGAATGTGTTCTTGCTTGATAAGACGCGGGTCGCGGGTAAACAGCGGTTCGATAAAGAACGGTTTGTCGGCCACAACTACGTAGTCAATCCACGAGCCGGGAATATCCACACGCGGAAGATCGCATTCGTCATCAACCAGTTCGTTAACCTGAGCGATAACAATACCGTCGTGGAATGCAGCAGCTTCGACCAGTGCTGGCGTGTCCTCGGTGCTGGCGCCGGTATACAAGTTACCTTTGCGGTCAGCTTTAAAACCGGCAATCAGTGCCACGTTTGGTGCGAGATCCACATACAAGCGGGAATAGAGTTCGATATAAGTGTGGATTGCGCCAATCTCTAACTGACCGTCTTCAAGCAGCTGCGAGATGCGCAGGCTTTGGGTGCCAGAGAAGGAGAAATCGAGCTTGCGGGCGATACCTTTTTCAAAAATATCAAGGTGTTCGCTACGCCCGACACTCGGCATAATCATATGCAGGTCGTGAACTTTGGATGGGTTGACTTCGGCCAACATGCGGGAAAGGAAGTCCGCTTGTTTTTGGTTATTGCCTTCAAGCACCACGCGATCGCCTGGAGCGATCAGTTTTTCCAACATTTCGACAAGGCTATCGGTTGGAAGCACCTTGCCCTGCACGTTGGTGGAAGCCATACGACGCTGTTTCTCGGTGCGGCGTGTGTTCCACTGGCGTGCTGGCTTTTGGAAAGCCGTCATTTTAACCTCCTGATTCAGCCAATCATTCTGATTTGCTTTAGCTTGGTTAAATTGTGCGCCTCACTGGTTAGACCATCAATTAAGCTCGGGGAACAATCATTAGCCTTAGAGTAATAATGGATTTTTGGTTTTGTGATCGGGGTGGAAGGCGAGCACTGAATTGATGGGCTAGCGACTTACCTAAAAATCCAACTTACGAGAAAGGCCGCATCGTGAAGCTGTGAAAATAGGATGCTGGCAGCTAGTTTGTAGAATGCGCTCGATTCTTCACGAGAAAAGCGCAATTTTCATTTCGCTTTCTTTTAAGTTCATAGCTAAAAGGCTATGATTGAACAATAGCCTTCTGGCTATGGGATAAAGTGATGTGGAACGTTCTGACAACGGAAGTTTTTGATCAATGGTTTTTAGCGCAAAACGAAATGCTCAGAGAAGATGTCCTTGCGATGATGGGGTTCCTTGAAGAGTTTGGTCCGCATTTGGGTCGGCCGTATGTCGATACCTTAAAAGACAGCGTATTTCCCAACATGAAAGAACTTCGTATTCAGCATGCCGGAAACCCGATACGTGCCTTTTTCGCTTTTGATCCACAACGCCAGGCCATCATTTTATGTGCTGGTGATAAAACCGGGAAAAACGGGCAGCAATTTTATCGCAGTATGATTCTGCGGGCTGAATCAGAGTATCGTAATCACTTGGCTAAACTGGAGAGGTAATATGTCTACTTACAAAGAGTTGCTGTCACAACAAAGCCCTGAAAGCCAACAGCGTATTGCTAAAAAAATCGAAGTTTTACGCCAGGAATTAATACTCAGCCAGTTGCGTGAAGAGCTCAATATTTCACAGACTGAATTGGCCCGAACCATTGGTGTATCACAACCAACGCTCGCAAAAATTGAGAAAACCGGCAATGACCCACGGTTATCAACTCTTAAACGTTATGTGACAGCGCTGGGTGGGGAACTGAGTATTGATATCACTCTCCCTAACGGAAAGCGGGTGGCGTTTCACCTTTGACTGAAAAAACTCTCCTCTTCCCACGATGCAGAAAGAGGAGTTTAAAGCATCAGCTATTATGATTTAGCCGGGTGGGCAGTGATTTTGATTGAGTCGGTGTAAGTCACGCGCACGCTTTGGTTTACTTTCAGATCTTTCAATTTTGCCTGAACTTTAGGGTCTTCAACGGTTACCGTTTTTTCCTGACCTTTTGGCCCTACGAAGGTGATTTCATTCTTTTTCAGATCGATGTGTTTAATTTTCAACTGAACGTTAACCTGGCGAAAGGCTTCGTGCTCAGGTGAGCCACTGGTCGCTTTTTCCATCCCTTTGGTGGTTGAAGCCGTAGGTGCGGCTTTATCAACGTTGGTATCAAAAGCAATGGCTACGGAACGCGTAACGGTAGTATCAACCGTATCGCCCGCTTTGATATTCGCCAGCGTACCGGCTTCTTGCGGAACGTTCAGAGAGACTTTATTCCCTGCTTCCCCTTCCAGCACCACAACATGATTTTTTTGATCAACAGAAACAACTTTCGCGGAAAAATGATCGGCCTGGAAATCACCTGCTACAGGCAGGACGGTGGCATTGGCGGACATAATGCTGAATGCCAGTAGGGAAACAGTAGCAGCACCTTTGATGAAGGTTTGAATCGGTTTCATAAATCAGATGTCCTTATAAGATAAACAGATATGTTCCGGCCCCTTAGGGGTTAGGGGCCAGTATGAGCTTAGCGGTATTTTTTATGGTAGGCATTGCGAGTGGTTTTAAATTCTTCTGCTGCTGCCTGCGCTTCTTTCACTTTGCCTTCGTTGGCAAGTTTCAGCGCACCGTCAATCTGTCCAACCAGTAAATCCAAACCGTGACGATAATCTTTCATCTCGGCACTATCTGCCGCTTTGTTCTCGAGTTTTGGTGGTGTGCCCTTTTGCGCATCCAGCGCTGCGGTTCGCATATTGTTTAGCGAGGTTTTTAACTCTGCCGCATTTTCGGTCTTCAATACGGTTTTGTAATTTTCAGCGATGGTATCCATGTCATCGCCTACATCTTTCGCCATGCTCGTTGCGGAAAATAACACGGTCGATACTGCCAACATTGCAATTAATTGCTTACGCATTAACTCACCTTTTTTATTAGAAAGGCGCGGCAGGACGCGCCTGTTACGGTTAACTACTGCCCAGCAATTTTCATTTCTGGGAGCAACACTGAACCACATTGAATATTACTGCGCTTCTCAATATCACTACCAATTGTGACCATTTCACGCCACATATCTTTCAAGTTTCCGGCGATAGTGATTTCGCTCACCGGATATTGAATTTCACCGTTCTCAACCCAGAAACCGGACGCGCCGCGAGAGTAGTCGCCAGTAATGCCGCTTACGCCCTGACCCATCAGCTCGGTCACCACCAGCCCTGTGCCCATCTCTTTAAGCATACCCGCGAAATCCAGGCCGCGCCCTTCGATACGCCAGTTGTGGATACCACCCGCATGACCGGTGCTTTTCAGACCCAGTTTGCGCGCGGAATAGTTGGTCAACAGCCACTGTTGCAGGACACCGTCTTTGATAATGTCGCGGCGTTCTGTGCGAACCCCTTCGCTATCAAATGGTGTAGAGGCCAGGCCTTTGAGCAAATGTGGGTGCTCTTCAATGGTCAGCCATTCCGGCAGGATTTGTTTGCCAAGAGAATCCAGCAGGAACGTGGATTTACGGTAAACCGAGCCACCCGCAATCGCGCCAACCAGGTGACCGAACAGGCCCGTTGCAGCTTCAGCCGCAAAGATGACCGGCGCTTTCATGGTAGACAGTTTGCGAGGAGACAGGCGCGCTAATGTGCGGCGAGCACATTCGATACCCACCGATTCAGGGCTGTCGAGATCTTCCATCGCACGGCCAATGGTGTAGGCGTAATCACGCTCCATCTCACCATTAACTTCTGCGATAACACAGCTAGAAAGCGAATGGCGCGTTGAACAGTAGCTTTGCAGCATACCGTTGCTGTTACCGAATACTTTAATGCCGTAGTGGCTGTTAAAACTGCCGCCTTCGGTATTATTGATGCGCTTATCGACGTTCAATGACGCATTTTCAGCGCGAGCAGCCAGCTCAATCGCGCGGTCAGCGTCCATTTCCGTTGGGTGGAAAAGATCCAGGTCTGGCGCTTCATAAGCCAGTAACTCTTTATCTGCCACACCGGCAAACGGGTCTGGAGAGGTGTAACGGGCGATATCCAGCGCCGCCTGCACGGTGCGCGCTACGGCATCCGGGCTAAGGTCTGTTGTGGATGCGCTACCTTTACGGTTTTGATGATAAACGGTGATGCCTAACGCACCATCGCTGTTAAATTCGACGTTTTCCACCTCACCGTATCGGGTACTTACGCTGATACCAGTGGTTTTACTGACGGCAACTTCTGCGCCATCGGACTGAGCGGAAGCCAGTTCCAGCGCCTGAGATACCGCTTGTTCCAGAACCTGACGTTGTTGTGCTACTTGCGTGTTTACTTTCATCGCTACTGCCATAATGTAAGGTGAGTGAATTAAGTCTAACCCAGAACAGAACAATTTCGCAGTGAACAGGCTTTACTGGTAGAATTAGCCACTTTTTTTAAGGAGCCTAATATGACTAAGCAGCCCGATGACTGGCTCGACGACGTACCAGATAACGAAAATGAAGACGAAGATGATGAGATTATCTGGGTCAGTAAAAGCGAAATTAAACGTGATGCCGAGGAGTTAAAACGCCTGGGTATGGAACTGATGGAGTTGGGCAAAAATGCGCTCGACAAAATCCCTCTTGATGAAGATTTGCGTGCCGCTATTGATTTGGCTCAGAAAATCAAAAAAGAAGGCCGTCGCCGTCAGGTTCAGTTAATTGGCAAAATGATGCGTTCGCGCGACATGGACCCTATCCGCGTAGCACTCGATAAACTGAAAAACCGTCACAACCAACAAGTCGCACTGTTCCATAAACTGGAAGCACTGCGCGATCGTTTGGTTGAGGAAGGCGATGATGCAATGAGTGAAGTGTTAAGACTTTACCCAGAAGCTGACCGCCAGCAATTACGTGTACTGATTCGTAACGCACAAAAAGAAAAGGCCGCAAATAAGCCGCCAAAATCTTATCGCCAGATTTTCTCATATCTGCGCGAACTGGCTGAAACCCAGGCCTAAAAAATGCCCGCAAATTTGCGGGCATTTTTATTAGTGCCTGGCATATTAATCCCGCCCCATTACCACACTGGATAAATCCGTATTAAATCGCTGATATTGATCGCTGCTAATCGCATGCGGGTAGCTCAAAACAATCAGCTCATGATCTGATATATCAATGTGGTAAGTCGGATGATAATGATTAAATCCATTCTCATGGAAGCCGAGCTTTTGATAAAATCGCAGGCGTTTCTGGGCAATATCAGTCGTTAACGGATCGATCTCCAGAATGGTCAGCGGCTGCATTTGCAGAAACTGGCTCAACATTCTTTTGCCATATCCTTGTGCCCGTAATTCCCCGTTTACCGCCAGATGCTCAATGTAGGTGTAATCACCAAAACTCCATGACGCAATCATGCCAATAAACTGCTCACCATCAAACCAGGCTTGCAAAGTGTAGTTTGGACTACTGAGCGCACTCACCTTAGCTTCGGGTTCACGTTTCTCATGCCATGGAAAAGCGCTTTCATATAACGCATCCACGGGCGAAAACCACGGAGCATCAGGAGAGGTAATACGTTTAACTGTGAGCATATTGGTAGGCCAGGAAATGCCAGCCCGATGGCCGAGCTGGCATGGTAGGGGAGTACGATTACTGGTTATCTGATTTTTTAGCCAGTGCATCCAGCAGCTTCTGGTGAATACCACCGAAACCACCGTTGCTCATCACCAGAATATGGTCGCCAGGTTGAGCCGTTTTCACCACCATATCCGCCAAAGTGTCGACATCTGCACTCCAGTGAGCAGGCTGAATACAGGCTTCTGCCACTTCAACCACTTGCCATGGAATATGCGGAGGCTGAAGTAAGAAGACTTCGTCTGCACGACCTAAAGAAGGTGCCAGATCATCTTTGCTCAGGCCCATTTTCATGGTGTTAGAGCGTGGCTCAAGCACCGCGAGAATACGTGCGGTACCGCCAACTTTGCTACGCAATGCCGAAAGTGTTGCCAGAATCGCCGTTGGATGGTGAGCAAAGTCGTCATATACCGTAACGCCATGCGCTTCGCCACGTAATTCAAGGCGACGACGGGCATTGATGAAGCTATCAAGTGCTTTCGCGGCATCTGCCGGGGTAACACCCACATGGCGTGCCGCGGCAATCGCCATCAGCCCGTTATGCATGTTGTGTTCGCCAACTAGCTGCCAGTGAACTTCTCCGACACGCTCGCCATCCAGGTACACTTCCCAGTTGGATGCATCAGGATTAAGCTTCTTCGCCTGCCAGTGGCCTTGCTCGCCCACCAGCTCTTGTTCACTCCAGCAACCCATTGCCAGCGTCTGCTTAATGTTGGTGTCGTTCTCAGGCCAGATGATTTTCCCCTGCCCCGGCACAATACGCACCAGATGGTGGAACTGTTTCTGAATCGCTTTCAGATCGTCAAAGATGTCCGCGTGATCAAACTCAAGGTTATTGAGGATCAACGTACGCGGGCAGTAATGCACGAATTTGGAACGCTTATCGAAGAACGCACAGTCGTATTCGTCAGCTTCAATCACAAAGAATGGGCTATCGCCCAAGCGTGCAGAAACATCGAAATTACCCGGTACGCCGCCGATCACAAAGCCAGGCTTGTAGCCACAGGCTTCCAGAATCCACGTTGCCATACCTGCGGTGGTAGTTTTACCGTGAGTCCCCGCCACAGCCAGTACCCAACGGTCGCGCAGCACAAAATCGTGCAGCCACTGTGGGCCAGACATGTAAGGAATACTTTTCTCAAGCACCGCTTCAACGCACGGATTTCCACGCGTCATTGCGTTGCCGATGATCACCAGATCCGGCTGTGGATCGAGTTGGCTTGGGTCGTAACCTTGAATTAATTCAATACCCTGCTCTTCAAGCAGAGTGCTCATTGGAGGGTACACATTGGCATCCGAGCCCGTAACCTGATGGCCGAGTGAACGAGCCAGCATAGCAAGGCCGCCCATGAACGTGCCGCAAATACCCAAAATATGAATACGCATAAAACTATCCTTTTATTATTTGGCGCACATTCTAACCGTATGTTGGATGCTGGCAAATCGCATTTAAGTTAATTCCGTATTTTGCTGGCGCGATTCACCTGTACGCTACTATTTGAATCTTTGTTAGGATTGTTGCAGTCGTTTCATTTAATTAACTGAAGCAGGGAAAGTGTTATGAAAACGTTAGGTGAATTTATTGTCGAAAAGCAGCACGAGTTCTCGCACGCAACCGGTGAACTGACTGCCTTGTTGTCGGCAATAAAGCTCGGCGCAAAAATCATCCACCGTGATATCAACAAAGCAGGTCTGGTTGATATTCTGGGTGCCAGCGGAGCTGAAAACGTTCAGGGCGAAGTGCAGCAAAAACTTGACCTGTTCGCAAACGAAAAACTGAAAGCAGCACTGAAAGCCCGAGGGATTGTGGCCGGTGTTGCTTCCGAAGAAGAAGATGACATCGTTGTTTTCGAAGGCGCGGAACATGCCAAGTATGTTGTACTGATGGACCCACTTGATGGTTCATCAAACATCGACGTGAACGTATCAGTTGGTACCATTTTCTCCATCTATCGCCGTATTACGCCGGTAGGCACTCCTGTCACCGAAGCCGATTTCCTCCAGCCCGGCAACCGTCAGGTCGCGGCGGGTTATGTGGTTTACGGCTCTTCAACCATGCTGGTTTATACCACCGGTTGTGGCGTTCATGCCTTCACCTACGATCCTTCCCTTGGCGTGTTCTGCCTGTGCCAAGAGCGTATGCGCTTCCCGGAAATTGGCAGCACCTATTCCATCAACGAAGGGAACTACATCCGTTTCCCGCAGGGTGTGAAAAAGTACATTAAGTTCTGCCAGGAAGAAGATTCCAACACCCAGCGCCCGTACACCTCACGTTATATCGGTTCTCTGGTTGCCGACTTCCACCGCAATCTGCTGAAAGGTGGGATTTATCTCTACCCAAGCACCGCAAGCCACCCACAAGGGAAGCTGCGTTTGCTGTATGAAGGCAACCCGATGGCGTTCCTTGCAGAACAGGCTGGCGGTAAAGCGAGTGATGGCAAAGAACGTATTCTGGATATCATCCCGGAAACCTTGCACCAGCGCCGTCCGTTCTTCGTTGGGAACGAACATATGGTCGATGATGTAGAACGCTTTATCCGTGAGTATCCGGATGCATAAATTTTACCCTCACCCTCCCGGAGGATGAGGGTAGATTTATACCCTAAATAATTGAAGTTGCATCAAGGCGGCAAGTGAGCAAATCCCGATGAGCTTACTAGGGTAAGTGATTATTAGGCCCATTCATGGGCCTACCCCTTCGGGCCGCTGCTAGCAGCGTTCAAATCTGCTTTCAGCAGATTTGAACGCTGCCAACGCAGATGCGGCTTCAAGTATGACGGGTACACCTGAACGTCGCCATCGCAGCCACCAAATGCTGCGACTGCTCTTCAAGTGAGCGCGTAGCTGCTGTTGATTCCTGAACCAATGCCGCATTTTGCTGCGCTGCCTCATCCATCTGGCTGACCGCGATATTCACCTGTTCGATACCATAACTTTGCTCGTTCGAGGCGTTAGCGATTTCACTCACCAATCTGGTCATGCGCATCACCTCTTCAGCGATTTCATCCATCGTTTCCCCGGCTTGCTGCGCCAGTTCACGACCTTCGCCAACATGATTTTGCGAGTCCGAAATCAGCGTGCGGATCTCTTTTGCTGCATCAGCACTGCGGCTTGCCAGAGTACGAACTTCGCCCGCCACTACCGCAAACCCGCGCCCTTGTTCACCAGCACGCGCCGCTTCTACAGAGGCGTTCAGCGCCAGGATATTGGTCTGGAAGGCGATGCCGTCGATAACGCTCAGGATGTCTGCAATACGGTCAGAACTACTGGAGATATCACGCATTTTCTCAATCACATAGCACACCATTTCACTGCCGCGATCGGCTGTATCAGAAACGTCTTTCGCCAGTTTATGCGCCTGCTCGGCGTTGTCGGCGTTCTGTTTCACCGTCGCGGTAATCTGCTCCATGCTGGCGGCAGTTTGCTCAAGAGAAGTGGCGGTCGATTCAGTGCGCTGGGCAAGGTTCTGGTTGCCTGCGGCCAGTTCGCGGCTGCCGGTATCAATTTGCGAGCTGGCATCGCGCACGCGGCTTACCGATTCCATCAAGGAATCTCGCATGATGGTAATTGCCGTCGCCAGGCGGCCAAATTCGTTATTGCCAGCTGGTGGCAACGTCTGGGTTAAATCACCTTTGGCGACAAACTCCAGTTGCTCAATCGACTGATTCAACGGCTTGAGCAGTAAATAGCGGAGCGCCAGCCATACCAGCACGATTATCCCGGCGGTGAGCAGTGCGGCAATAATAATTAGCGTAAGGACGATTTTCTTATGCAATTGCACCGCTTCAACTTCGCTGTTGCCGCGCGCCTCGCCCCACTGTTTGAAAATCTCCACATCGGTATCAAACTTTTGCGACAGCGGAATCAGTGTCTTTTCCAACAGGTCATAGTAATCGTCAGGGCTTTGTTTGGTGAGCGCTGCAAGCATCGGGTTGATGCCTTTTGCGAGGTAGTCCGCATAACTCTGCGATAAGTTTTGAATCAGGCGATTGCCCTCTTCGTCGCCGACGCCGCTGTCGATAAACTCTTTTAGCTGCTGTTGAGCCGCCGCCACATCACTGGCAACGTAATCGGTAGATTTGGTGGCATCTTCCAGCAGGCCAATTTCCATCTGGCGAACCGCCTGCCCTGCACCGTTACGCGCACGTAGCAACGAAACATAGCCATCAGACAAGCGCACCATCTGCTCGCCCTGTAGGCGATTGATATTCTGGAGTGAGGTTGAGCTTTGTTGCAGAGCAAAAATGCCCATGCCGCTGACAAATAACAACAGGAAGGTCATCACTGCCAACAGCGTCAGCAGCCCCGTGCGAATAGACAAATTTTTCAACATGCTCTTTTCCCGGTGACAAAACGATAGAAACGATGGAGATGTTATCGACCGTCACCGGGTAAACATTAGACAAAGCGAGTCAGCTTTGACCGGGCGTTACGTTAATGCGTTTCACAGGCGAGCTTTGGCGGTTTTCCCACAGCACCGTCAGGCCGCGTTGCAGGGCGATGAAAATAAACAGCAAAATGCCGATAGCGATTTTCGTCCACCACGAACTTAGCGTGCCGTCAAAGTTGATATAGGTCTGAATTAGCCCCTGGATAGCCACACCAAACAGCGTGCCGAGCACCGTTCCCACGCCACCGCTTAACAACGTGCCGCCGATAACCACAGAGGCAATCGCATCCAGCTCAACACCCATTCCAGCCAGCGCGTAACCCGCAGAGGTATAGAGTGAAAAGACGATTCCTGCCAAAGTCGCCAGCCCGGTAGAGAGCATATAAATGCGAATCGTGGTGCTGCGGGTGGAAATCCCCATCAGGTTTGCCGAAGTTGCGCTTCCGCCAATCGCATAAACCTGGTTACCAAAACGGGTACGGTGCGCAAGGAAAATGCCAATCACCACCACGGCCAGCATCAGCAGGCCCATGGCACTCAAACGTCCTCCGCCGGGAATACGCCAGGCAAGATTTGAAAGGGTGTCGTAAATCGGGTGATCAATCGGAATCGACTCTTCCGAAACCAGATAACTGACCCCACGCAGGAAGAACATCCCGGCAAGCGTGATAATAAAGGCTGGGATTTTCAGCGCGTCGATAAGCAGCCCCATAAACGCACCGAACGCGCAGCCCATCAGCAGCACCAGCGGGAAGGCCACCAGCGGCGACAAACCCCAGAAGCCAATCGCTTTGGCGAGGAACACGCCGGTAAAGGCGATCACCGAACCGACAGAAAGATCGATACCGCCCGAGAGGATCACAAAGGTCATGCCGACGGCAATAATTCCCAGAAATGCGTTATCGGTAAGAATGTTGCAAATCACACGCGTTGATGCGAAGCCGGGGAATTGCGTCAGGCAATACAGATACCCCAGCACAAACACCGCCAGGGTAATCATCAACGGCAAGTTACGTTTGATCATGGCGACGGAGTCCTTTGAGCAAAGCAATAAAACGCGGCGACTGAACAATCAGCACGCACATCACCACCACCGCTTTCACCACCTGGTTAAGCTCAGGCGGGAAGCCAGAAAGCAAAATGCCGGTGTTCATGCCCTGAATGATCAGCGCACCAATCACCGAAAGCGCGATGTTAAAACGCCCGCCCATCAACGAACCGCCACCGATGACTACCGCCAGAATAGCGTCCAGTTCCAGCCACAATCCGGCGTTGTTGGCATCAGCACCGCGAATATCGGCGGTAACGATAATCCCGGCGATGGCAGCGCACAGGCCACTCAACACGTAAGTCAGCATCACGACGAGGCGGGTATTTACCCCGGCATTTTTCGCCGCGCGAATGTTAATCCCAACCGATTCGATAAACAGGCCCAGCGCCGTTTTGCGGGTAAATAGCCAGAAGACAAGCAGCGTTGCCAGCACAATAATCACGGGTGTCGGGAAGAAGAACAGCGAACCGCTGCCCAGAAACGAGAGGTTTGGTGAATCAAAAGTAACGATTTGTCCGGCGGTGATAAGTTGAGCCACACCGCGCCCGGCCACCATTAAAATCAGCGTGGCAACAAACGGTTGGATTTTCAGGATGGCCACCAGAATGCCGTTCCACAACCCCGCCAGAACACCGACGCCGAGGGATGCCAGAATAACCACCGTCAGGCTGTGCCCGTCGACAGTTAACGTCGCAGCCGTCGCACCAGCAATCGCCATCACCGCCCCGACGGAAAGATCGATACCGCCGGTGGCGATCACCAGCGTCATACCAATGGCAAGTAATGCGACCGGTGCCGCACGGTTAAGAATGTCTATCGGGCTGCCGAACAGCCGCCCGTTTTGCACCACGATATCAAAGAAATGGTTAGCGACCAGGCTATCAACCAGTAGCACCAGCACCAGAGCAACTAACTGCGGAATACCCGGCGGCCAGCGAAAACTTCGCTTTGGCTTTTCGGCATCCGTTTGCGGCAATGAACGAGACATCACGTTTTACTCCTTATGCCGCAATGGCATTCATAATTGCCGATACGGAAAGTTCGTCGAGCGGGATCTGGGCCACTTGCTGCCTGTCACGCATGATGATCACGCGATCCGCATAGCCCACCAGTTCTTCGAGTTCAGAGGAGATAACCAATAGCGCCAGGCCATCGGCACACAGAGTTTCGATCAAACGGATAATTTCGGCGTGTGCGCCAACGTCGATCCCGCGCGTCGGTTCGTCAAGGATCAGGAACTGCGGTTTGGTCAACAGCCAGCGCGAGAGCAACACTTTTTGCTGGTTACCACCGGAGAGAAATTCGATCGGTTGATCCGGGCCAGGCGTACGAATGCCCAACTGGCGAATAAACCGTTCAGCTATTTGATACTGTTCACGCTTAGGGATGGGGCGCAACCAGCCGCGTTGGGCCTGTAACGCCAGAATGATATTTTCACGCACCGAAGCGGCGGCAATAATGCCGTCAGTTTTGCGATCTTCCGGGCAAAAACCAATCCCGAGAGACGAAGCTTTATGCGGCGATCGCAGCGATTGCGGCTTACCTTTGATCCACGCGTTGCCCTGGTCTGCGGGTTTGATCCCAAAAATGACTTCGGCGGTTTCGGTGCGCCCGGATCCTAATAAACCCGCCAGACCGACGATCTCACCCGGACGGACCTCCAGATTGAACGGGTTGATCACCCCTTTCTTGCCGAAATCTTTAAATGCGGCGATCGGTTTGTCGCTCAGTAACGTGCGACCTGCGCGGTTCAGGGCATTGGTTTCCAGCTCGCGCCCCAGCATCATTTTCACCAGATCTATCTGCGGCAGATCTTTTGTATTTCGCGTACCCACAAACGATCCATTGCGCAGAACGGTAATACGATCGGTGACTTCGTAAACCTGATCGAGGAAGTGAGTGACGAAGATCAAGCTGACGCCCTGGTCACGCAGCTGGCGCATCAGGGTGAACAGCATTTCAACTTCTTTGGTGTCGAGGCTGGCGGTCGGTTCATCGAGGATCAGCACTTTGGCCGACAGATCGATGGCCCGGCAAATGGCAACGATTTGCTGCATCGCGACGGAGTAGCGGTTAAGCGGCTCGGCGACATCCAGCGAGAATCCATAGGACTCCATCAGGAGGGTGGCGCGTTTTTCCATCTCTTTGCGTTGTATAAACCCAAAGCGACGCGGCTCGCGGCCGATAAACAAGTTATCCGCCACCGACATATTGGGCAGCAGATTGACTTCCTGATACACCGTACCGATGCCGAGCTGTTGGGCATGGGCGGTATTCTTCGGGGAAATCTGCTCCCCTTCGAGATAAATATTGCCGCTATCGCGCTGATAAACACCGGTTAAGGCTTTAATTAGCGTTGATTTTCCTGCTCCGTTTTCACCCAGTAACGCCATGATTTCGCCGCGATTGAGGCTGAAATCCACTTTGTCGAGCGCCTTAACCCCTGGGAAATGTTTCGATAAGCCTTCCGTGCGCAGAATTTCCTGATTGTTGTTTGTGTTCATGAACGCACTCCTGCCAACGCACAACTGTAGGGTGAGATAAGCGCAGCGCCCTCGATCTGGCCCGTGCCTTAATGGCGGATGACGCTACGCTTATCCGCCCTACATAAAACAGCCCCTCCGTTTCAGGAGGGGCATAACTCATCAGTAGCCCATCGATTTCTTCTTCTCAAGCTCTTCTTTCGCGGTATCCGGGAGGTACAGCGTTGATTTGGTGATGGTCACTTTTTCTGGCATGGTGCCATCTTTCTTGAACTTCTCGAGTGCATCGAACGCCGGGCCTGCCATGTTTGGCGTCAGCTCAACGCTTGCATTCGCTTCGCCGTCGATCATCGCTTTGTAGATATCCGGCACGCCATCAATTGAACCGGTCAGAATGTCTTTGCCCGGTTTCAGACCCGCTTCTTTGATTGCCTGAATCGCACCGATCACCATGTCATCGTTATGCGCGTAAACCATGCAGATATTTTTGCCGTTGTTCTCGGCTTTGATGAAGCTCTCCATAACCTCTTTACCTTTACTGCGGGTAAAGTCGCCAGATTGAGAACGAATGATTTTCACGTTAGACGCTTTAGAAATGGCGTCCGCAAAACCTTTCTTACGATCGATTGCCACACTCGCGCCTACGGTGCCTTGTAGCTCAACCACGTTACATTGCTTACCATTCAACTCTTTAAGCAGCCATTCACCAATCAACTGGCCTTCCAGCACGTTGTTGGCGGTGACAACGGTCATATACAGCGATTTATCTTTCACATCGATATTACGGTCGAGCAGGAATACTGGGATTTTGGCCTCTTTTGCTTCTTGTAATACTGGCTCCCAACCCGTGGCGACGATTGGCGCAATGAAGATTGCGTCAACGCCCTGGGCGATGAATGAACGTACGGCTTTAATCTGGTTTTCTTGTTTTTGTTGGCCGTCTGCGATTTTCAGCGTGATGCCGCGTTTCTCAGCTTCACTCTTCGCAACCGATGTTTCTGCTGCTCGCCAGCCGGATTCAGAACCTACCTGCGAAAATCCGACCGTTAACGGAGCAGCTATTGCCATAGACGACATGGCTGCGGAGACTGCAGAGACCAAAAGTAAGCGCTTCCACATAGGGACATCCTCGTAGGGTTATTGTTGGTTAAAATCTGGGCGTCGAAAAAACTATAGACGACGTGTGGTGTAACAGAATGAGTTACATCACAATTCCAACAAGTCGCGCATATCCTTGTAACCGCTTACAAAAATTTATAAAGAATACGGCTATGTTTATGGATTTTCCCGTTGTCGGAAGGTTCTGGAAACGGCAGCAGGTGAGAAATGAAGGCAAAAAGAGGCGAAGACATTTAAATCGAGTTAGCTATAATACGCGGCACTTGAATGACACCAGTTTAAAGGAAAAAGACATGAGCTTACTCAACGTCCCTGCGGGTATTGATCTGCCAGAAGACATCTACGTTGTTATCGAAATCCCAGCAAACGCTGATCCTATCAAATATGAAGTTGATAAAGACACCGGCGCGCTGTTCGTTGACCGTTTCATGTCTACCGCAATGTTCTACCCGTGCAACTACGGTTACATCAACCACACCCTGTCTTTAGACGGTGACCCGGTTGACGTTCTGGTCCCAACTCCATACCCACTGCAACCAGGTTCTGTTATTCGTTGCCGTCCAGTTGGCGTGTTGAAAATGACTGACGAAGCTGGCGAAGATGCCAAGCTGGTTGCGGTTCCGCACACCAAACTGAGCAAAGAATACGATCACATTAAAGATGTGAACGACCTGCCAGAACTGCTGAAAGCGCAGATCTCCCACTTCTTCGAGCAGTACAAAGCTCTCGAGAAAGGCAAATGGGTTAAAGTTGAAGGCTGGGACAATGCAGCAGCAGCTAAAGCTGAAATCGTTGCTTCCTTCGAGCGCGCTAAGAAGTAATTCTTACCCTCGCTTAATGCTTGTGAAAACACCGCCAGATGGCGGTGTTTTTTTATGCGTCTGCAAAAGTGAAACGGCCACTCAGATGAGTGGCCGTTTGGGAATGAACTACTCGCTATCTTTATCCAGCCAATCTCCGCTTTCGATGCGGGTTAACCCCTCCACCGAACGCTGGTACACATACATCCATGCGCTGCCGTAAGGAGTCTGAATTAGCTGACGTTTATACTCGCCACCTTTAGTGCGCAAAGCGTCAAGCTCAGAGAGTGTAGAAGCATCAATGCGATACACTTCACCCACCACAGACCCCTCACCCGGCACTACCCCCGGATAATGGCCAAGGCTGTATAAAGCGTAATTTTCAACATGATGATCCCCAAGCCACTGGGCGTTGGTCATCCAGTGGCTGTTACCTTGCTTGCGTCGTAAACTGCCGTAAACAAAAATTCGCATAGCTAAAACTCAAACTGATAAAGCAGATCAAGTGCCTGATCGATACCAGACACCGCTTCCAGATACAGCTTAGGCATCAGGCGATAACGCAGTGTTAGTGTCGCCAATGAGTCAAAAATACCCACTCCATATTTTACCTGGAGACCTGGCAGTACATAGCCACTGACCACCACTTGTGAGGAATCCCCCACCCCTGCGGTATCAAGCGCCAGATTGCTTACGCCAAACGTCTCGCCGATTTTACCCACAACCTGACCACTTTGTGCAACCCCCAAGCCAACAAGCATTGACGTCATGGCGTTACCATCGTCGCCAGAATTGTCTAAACCCTGCCCGCGAAGCAGGTAGGACAAGGCTTCTTGCTGTGACATGGCCGGATCAGAAAATATCTCAGCTTTCGGCTCATCTGCTGTTCCCGTGACACGAACACCGGCTATTACGTCGTTTTCCGTCGCTTCTGGGTTACGAATCGCTTCGATATTTAATAATGGCTGGTCTGGCGGGCCTGAGAATAACAGCTCGCCTTTACGCACGATCAAATCCTGTCCGTACGCATGGAAACGCCCTTCAGGAATATTGATCTGCCCGTTCAGGCCGAGACCCTGACGGTCTTGCACCATTTTTAAATCGCCATTCAGACGCGCTTTCAAACCAAACGCATCCAGGCGCACATTGTTACCAACATGAATCACCAGATTACTGTTGATAGGAATGCTTGCCGTTTGCGGTTTAATCGGCTTCAGGTCTTTATCGAGCATCACTTCATCACTGGACACACCCACTGAGCTTTCCGGGACTTCATGCACCACAATTCGTGCCCACGGGATGTCTACACTCCCATCAAGCGTGAACAAGCTAGGAGTCGCGACAAACTCAACATCCGGTGAAACGTCAAGGCGCACCATCGGCGGCACCGTAATACGCACCTTGTTGCCTTTCGCTGCCACCCGCGCGCGCCAGTTGTCTATTTGCGTCCAGTCCGCATCGCCACTCAGAGCAATATCACCCTGCTTCGTACGCACCGTTCCGGCAAGTGTCGAGTTCATGCCGTTAAAGTTCATCGCCAACTGACTTGGCTGCATATCAAACGGCATAAAGTTGCCGTCGATATCCACGCCGTTAACTTGCAACTGGCCGAAAACTTGCGGGCGCTCTAAATTCCCCGCCAGACGTAAGTTAGCGTTAATCTTTCCGGCGGCTTTTTCTCCACGTGAGAATATGGAGTTAGCGATCGCCAAATCAAAGTTGCGCATATTCACATTCCCCGCCAGGTTGCGGCGGTTTTGTGGATCGCTAATTCGAACCTGGCCATCGAACTGGCCGTTTTGAGCAACGCGAATCAACCAGCCTAGTTTGGCCTGGTTGTTTTTAAGCTCGGCATTGAGATTAAGCGTGTCGAACGCCACCAGCAACGGGCTGTCGTTCACCATTTGCGTGACTTTCACGCCGTTACCCGTGAGCGTAACTGAACCTTGTGGCAAGCCTTCAGATTCCGCATCCCAGCTAACATCCGCACGGCCACTAAATGCTCCCACCGCTTGTGTATCAGCCGGCATAAACGGTTTGAGCATCGCTAAATCAAAGCGGTTCAGATTGACCAACGCACGGCCTTTTGCACCGGCATCAATCGGCTGCGGCACGCAAAGTTCAGCATTCGGGTTCGTCCAGCAATGCGCGCCAATATTAATTTTCTGCTCTTTGTTGCGGTAATCGAGTGCCAGAGCGCGGTTCAGCGACCAAGGACCAACCGGCGTTTCAAAGCGCGTATTGCTGAGATTGCCACGCCAGCGTTCTTCCGCACGGTCAAAGCTGCCGCTTAAATCAAGCTGCCCGGAAACCGGCTCGCCCTGAATGCGCAGTTTTAACTGGTGCTGTTTTTCGGAGCCTTTTGCGTCAAGTGTTACCAGGCTGAGATCGACCCCTGGCTGGGAAATACGCTCAACGCGCAGATCCAGATTCCCGGCGATTTGATCGGTGGATTTCACATCCCCTTTCAGCAAGACTCTTGCAATCGACAGCTCCTGCCAGCGGAGGTTATTCGCGGTAAGGTCTGCCAGCAGCTGCGGTGCTTTCACATCGCCACGCACTTTAATTGTGCCTTTCGCTGTGCCGCCAAGTCCCGGTAAAGCATTGTCGAGATTCGGTGCATCGATGGTGGCATCAAGCTCCAGATCTTTCGGCCCTAACTCCCCTTTAACATCAGCACTGTTGCGCCCCAGCTCGATATGCAGCCCAGGAGTTTTCCACTGCATGTAACTGTTGCCGTTGAGCTTTCCGGTAACGTTTAGTTTGTTATTTTTGACATTCCCGGCAAGTTTTAGCTCGGAGACATCCACCTGCCAACTGCCGCCATACAAACTGCCGCTGGTTTTCACCAGGCCGTCGAGTTTCGCAGGCCAGTCCGGGAATTGCTTCGCCGTATTGATATCGTCGAGTTTCAGCTCGCCGCGCCAGCTAATGGCTTTGCTCCAGTCGAGCACCGCTTTCAAGTCAGTGTTGCCCTGCAACGCAGCAACTCGCAGCTTGTCGAGATTAAGCTGTTGCTCGTTGCCTGCCGCATCCAGAGTGATGGTGGCTGGCGGAATTTGCTCGCCTTTCACATCGCTACGGAACGACAACTTATAGTCGGTCATTTTGCCGCTGAATTTCAGTTTCAGGTTGTCGGCCTGGTACTCTTTCTTCCCGGTAAATGGCCAGTAAAGTTGCTTACTGACCACTTCAAGGTTGAGCGGCAAGCCTGCTTCAGCAAGCTGAGTTTGCGCAGTGAGTTCAAGATCAACCGGGCCTGAGAGATTCATGCCCACTTTCAGCACATCCCGCAGCTCCCCGCCAATCTTCATCTTCACCTTTTCGCCTTTGATTGGGTCGATATTCAGCGTGGTGTTTAAGGTTAAGTCGACCGGCCATTTATCGCGTAATTCCGCGCTACCAGTGGCGTTGACAAGCCCTTGCGAGGAATCAACATCCAGCGCATCAAGCTTAAGAGAGCCGTCGATGCTGCTGACTTTTAGCAACAGGCTGCTGACCAGTAAATCGGTGTCGCCAGTCAGGCGTAAGTTCGCCCCACGGAACTCCTGAATATTCAGGTTCAGCGGCAAATGCACATCGGTCATTTCTGGCAAAACTGGCTTTTCAAACAACTGTTTGAGCGTTTCGCCCAGCGGCAACTCTTCTGGCTGCGGGTTCTGGATCTTCGGCTCAACCACCTGTTCCTGAGCGACTTTGGCAACCTTCGGCAACGCAATCAGCAAGCCTTCGAGGTTTGTGGGCGTGACGGTCACGTTACGTTCTTGCCAGTTAAGACCAGAGGTAAACTCCATCACCGAAACCGTGGTGTTATCAATCTTGATATTGATGTTATTAAGCGCCACGCGACTTAGGGTAATCGGATACGGCGTGGTGAGATTAAGCGGGCCGGTGTCCTCTTCCTGAACCGGTGCTGCCGGCGGCATTTTTTTGCTGTCAATAACGACATCAATGTCTTTAAGCGAGAGATTATTCACGCACAGGCTGCTATCACGCAGGCAACCCAGTTTCACCGCGAGATTAATTTCACCAGCATTCACATCAACGCCAGGTTGTTGGTAGCGCAAACCTTTGATGGTCAGATTGCGCCAGCCGCCCGTGACGCTTGCGATATCCAGCCCCGGCACCCAGCGGTTAGCGGCGTTAAATAAGACGTGCAAACCGGTAGTGGTTCCCACCAGGAAACCCACCGCGCCAATCAGCAGCGCTACAAAAACCAACACCGCGAGGCTTATTTTCTTCCAACGACTCATAGTTCAGGCCCCAAACCGATGTAAAACTGTAAACCATGCTCATCTTTATCAGCCACCGGGACCGCTAAATCGAGTTTGATTGGCCCAACCGGCGACTGCCAGCGCACGCCAAAGCCTGCACCCGTTTTATAGTTACTCTGTTTGATATCGTTGACCGCTTCGCCAGAATCGACGAACACCGCCCCCCACCATTTCCCGGTAACGTTGTATTGATACTCAAGCGATCCGGTAATCATTTTTGACGCACCGGTCAGTTCACCTTTGTCGTTTTCAGGCGAGATGGATTTGTAGGAATAGCCGCGAATACTGCGGTCACCACCGGCAAAGAAGCGCAAGTCTGGCGGCACTTTGTCGAAGTTATTGGTTTCAATCCAACCCACATTGCCGCGCACCACAAAACGGTGCTTTTCCTGCAACGTTCGAATCCAGACTTGCTGCGCCTGGAATACCCCGAAATCGACGTCCGAGCCCCATGAGGTATCGGAAATATCAATCGAATAGCGTTGGGAATCGCCCCAGGTTGGCATCAAACCGCCACGCGAACGGGTACGGTTAAGGCTCAAACCAGGATAAAGCAGCATCGTGGTGTTGGTGACGTCTGCCTGGGTAAAGTGATCGAGGCTCCAGCGCAGGTTAATGGCGTGCTGCCAACCGCTGGATAAATCCCAGTATCGTGAGACCGCGAGGGTGCTGGAGTCGGACTTAGTATCGTTCAAGTCGGTCGCTTTAAAGCCGCCCTGCACCAGATAATATTGTTCCAGCGGGTTTTTAAGCAGCGGCATTTTGTAGCTGAAATCAACGATCTGTTCTGGAGCGGAAAGGCTGATGCTGCTGGTCAGGCTGTGGCCGTAAGAGTTCATCCACGGTTTTTTCCACGTCGCTTTTACGCGCGGCCCAACATCGGTGGAATAACCCACACCGGTTTCGATGGTGTTCTCAGTACGTGGTGAAACAACACCATGCAACGGTAATACTTTGGTTTCGCGAGACTTGTCGAATTCCGGCGCAACCACAACCGAATTAAACCAACCTGTCGCGGATAAACGGCGGTTTAGCTCCGCCAGGTCTTTCGATTGGTAGTAATCGCCCTGTTTAAAAGGCACAAGGTTTTGCAGGTACTCTTCGCGTATTTGTGAGCCTTCAAAAGTCACGGCACCAAAACGATAACGCTCGCCGCTGTTGTAATCGATGTCCCAGAACGCCTGGCGGCGCTCAAGCGAAACACCTAGCTGGCTTTTAAGGAATTCACTGTCGAAATAACCCTTTCGCACCGCAATGTTGGAAAGATCTTTTTTGAAGCTGTCGTAATCGTGATGATTGAGGATAGTGCCAATCTTTGGGCGCTCACCGAGCAGCGCGATGTAGTCTTTATCGTCACGCGCTCCGCCGCGCAGAATCACATCGGTGCCGCCAATCAGCACTGGCGGGCCGGGATCAACTTTGGCAATCAAAACCTGGCGTCCTTTGGCTGGTGGTGGCCGCAGGTCGAAATCAATGGTTGGCTCATAATAGCCGAGCGCTTTCAATCCATTACGGATAGCGTCATCCACACGCGCACGGAAACGCCTGTCTGGCGTAACTTCATCACTCTGGATAGTTGAAAGCTGAGCGCGAACGTTTTTTTGCAGTTCACCGCTTAGCCCTTCTACCTGTAAACGCACGTTGGCAGCGCTGGCCCACGTGCTTACCAGGCATAGGCAAGCCGAGCAAATAGTACGGAATCGTGGCACGTTTTCTCCTGAATATCCTTGTTCCCACCCCTGGAAGGAAACGTCTTCGTTACAAAACCCCAACAATCGGGGTTGAAAACTGCACAATAACCCAAATAATTCTTATATGTACTGTAGTCTCATACAGAGGAGTTATTGTCTGCAATAACACGCCTCGTTACAACCGCATGGCGGTTGTTGTTAAATTTAGCCAACATCGGGAGAGCATGACTGATGAAATTATTTGAGAAAACCCATCCTGTGACACAGTCAGAAGCGTTGCCTGGTCGCAATACCCCGATGCCAATCGCCACTTTACATGCGGTAAACGAGCATTCCATGACAAATGTACCAGATGGGATGGAGATCGCTTATTTCGCAATGGGTTGTTTCTGGGGTGTTGAGAGAATGTTCTGGAGAATTCCAGGGGTTTACAGCACCGCCGCAGGTTATGCTGGGGGCTTTACGCCTAACCCAACCTATCGCGAAGTGTGTAGCGGAATGACCGGACACACAGAAGCGGTGCGCGTGGTTTACGACCCGCAAGAGGTAAGTTACGAACAATTATTGCAAGTGTTCTGGGA
The DNA here is from genome assembly GCF_902500225.1 of Buttiauxella massiliensis. Lineage (GTDB taxonomy): Bacteria > Pseudomonadota > Gammaproteobacteria > Enterobacterales > Enterobacteriaceae > Buttiauxella > Buttiauxella massiliensis. Next base: position 125,814 of record NZ_LR722652.1, read on the forward strand.
AAACCACGATCCAGCCCAGGGAATGCGCCAGGGTGGTGACGTTGGCACACAATATCGCTCCGCAATTTACCCATTAACGCCAGAACAGGATGCCGCCGCCCGCGCAAGTTTTGCACGCTTCCAGCAAGCGATGAATCTTTCCGGCGACGATCGCAAAATCACCACCGAAATTGCCAACGCCGGGCCGTTCTATTACGCCGAAGACGACCACCAACAATACCTGCATAAAAACCCGTATGGCTATTGCGGCATCGGCGGCATTGGTGTGTGTTTGCCGCCAGAGAGTTAATCGTAATCCTGCCGCATGGTGCGGGTTGTACGAACCACCGAATCACGAACCAGTAAACGCCCCTGCAGCATCAGGTTGAACACCGGTGCATGGGGGCGAGTGATGCGGCTTTGCAATAAATGTACGGCTTCGATGCCCAGTTCGCGGCAAGGCACCTGAATAGCCGATAACGCCGGGCTAAATGGCCCGGAGAGTGTCCAGCTAAAATCAGTGACCATCAGCGAGACATCTTGCGCAACGCTAAGGTTCCGCCGCTTAAGGACCTGCTGCGCCCCTTTTGCCATAAACACGCCAGCGCATAGAATCGCACTCGGCCACTGTTCCTGCGGATGTTGTAAAAACCAGCTTTCAACCGCCGCTTCTGACTCCACCGCGCCAAACCCCTCCGTCACCACCAGATTGAGCGACTCATCAAACGGAGCATGGAAATAACGTGCCGCTTCTTTGATCCCTTCCAGCCGACTTACCATCGTATCCCGCCGCAGGCTAGTCAGGCACAACAGCCGCCGATGCCCTTGTTGATAAAGATGGCGAGCCGCACTAAAACCAATGGCCCGATGGTCTGGCGAGACGTTATCCAGCATCATTTCCCGGTCAGAGGTGTTGATAAGAATGCAGGGTTTGTTTAGCGTGGCGGCGAGTTTATGAATGGTTGGGTCATCAACACCGATAATAATAATGGCGTTAATATTGCTGTCGCTGGTTTTTTTAAGAAACAACTCCAAATCTGCCTGCTGCTCCTCAAGCCCACAATAACGGATATAAATATCATGAGGAGAAATGGCTTCGACGATGCCTTTTATCACCTCATTATAAAAAATATCATCGCGACTATTAAAAGCACGCTCAGGCGCAAATACAATCACGCCGTTAATTAATAAGCGTCCAGTTATTAGCTCACCCAATACCCCAAAGTCCTGAGCGCTACGAAGTATTTTTTGCCGCGCCAGCGGACTGGTATTCAATTTCCCGGCTAAAACTCTTGAAACCGTACTGACGGAATAGCCTGTCATTACGGATATTTGCTGCATTTTTAATTTCCCTGCCATTTTGTGACCCCTGACACAATGCATCCGTGCAAATATTATCACGCATATTTCATTGTTTTTAAAACATTAAAAACAGAAAGCCGACGGACAATTACTTATGTTGCAACTATTATCACAAAATCAGTTTGCCGAGATTAAAGCAGTTTTTTAAGGTGGCAGAGATTATCCTCCAGGTGAGAAATACATAATGAAAAAAAATCTCTTTAAAGGTTCCGTTATTAGCTGTGCTCTCGCGCTTATTACCAGTTATTCTGCCCAGGCGATTACTCTAAAAGTTGCCGACAACCATTTAGCGATTGATTCCACGGTTCTTGCGTTAAAAGCGATGAATGAGGAATTAAAAAAGACCACGAATGGTGAAGTGAAATTACGTATTTTTGCCAACGGGGCGCTGGGAGATGAAACCCAGGTCTTACAAGATGTGCAAAAAGGCACCGTCGATATGGCGCGTGTATCTTCTTCTAATCTGCAATCTTTTAACGATAAGTTTTCTGTTCTCTCCATGCCTTATCTTTTCGCCAGCAACGATGCGTATCTGAAATTTAGCCTTAGCCCGTTGGCTGAGACTTACTACAGCTACCCGGAAACCAGCGGAATTAAAGGTCTGACTTTCTACACCAGTCCATTCCGTTCGTTCTATACCCGCGATAAAGGCATTGAAAAACCCGCTGACTTAAAAGGCGTCAAAATCCGCGTCATGGCCGACCCTACGGTGCTCAATATGATGAAACGTTTAGGTGCCACCGCCACACCACTTCCGTACAGCGAAGTGTTCGGAGCGATGCAACAAGGCGTGGTAGATGGCGCGGAGAATGCGGTATCTACGCTGACTGACGCCCGCCACGGCGAAATGATGAAAGCCTATTCGTTTGATGAACATACGCTGGTGCCGGATATCGTGGTTATCAGCATGAAAACCTGGGCAAAACTGACACCTGATCAGCAAGCAAAAGTGAAACAAGCGGCGCTCAATTCCGCCGTTTTCCAGACTCAGGAGCAGGCACGTTTGCAGGCGAAAGCCAAGACCGATGCCGAAACGATGGGGGTGAAGTTCTACTACCCGGAGAAAAAGGCTTTCCAGGATTTAGTTGAACCGATGTACGCCGAGCTTCCCGCCGAAAAAATGCAGCAAGTGACTGAAATCCGTAATTCTATGCAATAACAGCCACGCTATTGGGTTGCCCACAGTAGCGACCCAATAGGTCTGTGCTGCTTTCCCGGAGTACTTCATGAAACTGATTACCTTTAAGTCATACCTTGATAAAGGTATTGGGCTACTGGTGGCGTGCCTGCTCACCGCACTTTGCCTGATTGCGATGTGGCAGGTTTTTAGCCGCTACATCCTGAACGACCCCAGCACTTACACCGAAGAATTACTGCGTTACATTATGATTTGGATGGGCTTTTTAGGTGCGGTTTGCTGCTTTTCTTCCCAGCGCCATTTAGCCCTGACCTTGCTGGAAAGCAAACTGAATATTCGCCTGCGCGTGCGGCTGAACACCGTGCATCACGTCATCATTATGGTTTCCATTTTCTTCGTCATGATCCTTGGCGGCTGGCAATTCATGCTTGAAGGAATGGGTCAGCGTTCCAGTACTTTGGGGATCCCAATGGGCTGGGTTCACGCCATTATTCCCCTGAGCGGCGTGCTGATTATCCTGCTGGAAGTCATCAATATTCTTAGCAATTTCCAGGGAGGGAAATCTCATGATTGATTCCGAAATTCTCGTCGCCTGTAGCATGTTGCTCGGCACCTTTATCTTCTTTTTAGTGCTGGGTTTACCGGTGGCGATTGCCATTATGCTGTCTTCTATTTTCACGCTGGTTTTCAGCATGTCGGTAGGCGATATTCTCTATTCCGGTAGCCAGAAAATGTTTACCGGCATCAACAACTTTGGCCTGCTGGCGGCCCCGTTCTTTATTCTTTCAGGTAACTTAATGAATAAAGGCGGAATCGCCCGGCGGCTGGTGAATCTCGCCATGTTGCTGGGCGGACGTATTCCGGGTTCACTGGCTCATGCCAACGTAATCAGTAATATGCTGTTCGGCAGTGTCTGCGGTTCATCCGTGGCTGCGGCTTCTGCGGTGGGCGGCTTTATGGGGCCGCTGCAAAAAGAGAAAAACTACGATCCTTATTTCTCCGCCGCCGTGAATATCGCTTCTGCCCCAACAGGTTTGCTGATCCCACCTACTGGGTTGTTTATTGTTTTCTCATTAATGACCGGAACTTCAGTTGCCACCCTGTTTGTTGCTGGTTACGTACCCGGTATTTTAATGGGCCTCGGCGTTATGTTTTATGCCTGGGTTTATGCAAAAAAACATAACTACCCGGTAGAAGATAAAGTGCCAATGAAGCAGGCACTGCGCATTGTTTTTGATGCTATCCCCAGCTTATTAATGATTGTCGTGGTGATTGGCGGGATTATTGTTGGCATATTCACCGCCACCGAAGGTGGCGTAATATCGGTGTTTTACGGGTTAATTCTTTCACTGTGTTATGGAACGATTAAGCCGAAAGATTTACCGGGAATTATGATCGAATCGGCGATTATTTCCGGCATGATCTTATTCTTAATTGCCGCATCGTCATTTATGTCGTGGGCAATGACCTGGCTTTCTATTCCAGATACCGTTAGCGAACTCCTGCTGTCTGTTTCTGAAAACCCTATCGTTATTTTGCTGATCATGAACTTGCTGTTAGTGATTGTCGGCACCTTTATGGATATCAGCCCGGCATTGCTGATCTTTACGCCGATCTTTTTCCCGATTACGCAAAGCATCGGCATGGATCCGATTCACTTCGGCATTATGCTGGTCTTTAACCTGTGCATCGGGAACATCACTCCACCGGTAGGCAGCGCCCTGTTTGTCGGTTGCAGTATCGCCAATGTACCGATGGAAAAGGTGATTAAACCGTTATTACCTATTTTCGCCATTGAATTCGCTTTATTGCTGGTAGTGACGTATATCCCTGAAATTTCATTATTCCTTCCCCATTTATTTGGTATGAGCTAAGAGGTTTATCAGATGCACAAATTTACTTTATCTGCCTTTGCAGATGAAATTTCGCCGTGGCTGGAAACGCAAATGGATGTTCTGGATAAATTCAATATCCGCTATATCGAAATGCGCGGTGTGAACGATCGTCCGCTGGTGGAACATTCACTGGACGAAGTGCGTTTAATTAAACAACGCTTAGATGAACGCGGCTTTGCTATTTCCTCGGTGGGCTCACCGATTGGGAAAATTGGCATGGATGAGGATTTTGATACCCATCTTGCATTGTTCCGCCACACGTTAGAAATTGCGCAAATATTAGAAGTGCCGTACATCCGCATGTTTAGTTTCTGGATGCCAAAAGATGCAGACCCGCAACACCACTGGCCGGAAGTGCTTCGCCGCTGGCAACAGTTGGTTGCTGCGGCTGATGGCTATCACGTCACGCTGCTGCATGAAAACGAAAAGGACATTTTCGGTGACACCGCCGGACGCTGCCTGCAACTGCTTGAAGCGCTCGATACGCCAAAAGTCAAAGCGGTATTCGACCCGGCAAACTTTGTGCAATGCGGCGTGACTCCCTTCCCAAATGCCTTTGAGGCGCTGCAAAAACACATCGCCTACATCCACATTAAAGACGCTCTTTTCACCACGGGCGACGTGATGCCAGCGGGCCAGGGCGACGGGCGAATCGGCGACATGCTGGAAGAACTGGCCGCCAGTGGCTATCACGGATTCTTGTCCCTTGAGCCGCATCTGGCCGATTTCAGCGGCTTCAAGGCGCTGGAAAATGCACAAATAACCAGTGGCAAAATGGACCACGGCGAAGCGGCATTTACCTGCGCGGTGAATGCTCTGGATAACCTGATTCAGGCGCGAGGGCTATAACATGGAAAAAGTACGCTTTGGTATTATTGGTGTCGGCAATATGGGCACCGTTCACGCTCGCTATTTACTGGCGGGTACCGTGAAAGAAGCGGTGCTGGCTGCCGTGTGCGACAACAATCCCCAAAAACATGACGCGATTCGCCAGGTGATTGGCGAAAATATCCCGCTATTTAGCGACGCTCAAGAGATGCTGCAAAGCGGCCTGATTGACGCGGTGCTTATCGTCACGCCTCATTACGATCACCCTGCGCTTGCCATGCTGGCGATGCGCAACGGCATTCATACTTTGTGCGAGAAGCCCGCCGGAGTGTATACCGCGCAAGTGCGGGAAATGAACGAGTGCGCGCAGCAGTGTGATGTGGTTTTTGGCCTGATGTATAACCAGCGCCCTAACCCGCTGTATCTGAAAGTGAAAGATTTGATAGACAGTGGCGAGCTGGGTGAAATTCGCCGCTCAAACTGGATCATTACTAACTGGTACCGTTCGCAAAGCTATTACGATTCCGGAAGCTGGCGTGCCACCTGGAAAGGCGAAGGCGGCGGCGTGTTACTCAACCAGGATCCGCATCAACTGGATTTGTGGCAGTGGCTGGTAGGAATGCCGGTGCGCCTGCGGGCGTTTTGCCAGTTTGGTAAACATCGCCAGATTGAAGTGGAAGACGAAGTCACCGCTTATGCCGAATATGCCAACGGCGCAACCGGTGTGTTTATCACCACCGTGGCGGAAACGCCGGGTACCAACCGCCTGGAAATCATCGGCGACAAAGGCAAAGTGGTGGTTGAAGAAGGCAAGCTACGTTACTGGCGTTTGCGGGAATCTGAAACCGAATTTAATGCCCGCTGGAAAGGGGGTTTTGGCGAACCAGAATGCTGGGAAGTGTTGATATCCACGGCATCGGAATGTAGCGAGCATCATGTTATCACCCGCAATTTCTGCGCCGCAGTTCTGCGCGGCGAACCGTTAATTGCTCCAGGGGAAGAAGGCATCCGTGGCCTGACTATTTCTAACGCCATGCATCTTTCGAGCTGGACGGATAACTGGGTTACGTTGCCGCTCGACGAAAAACTGTTCAAGAAATTGCTTGATGAACGGATTACGCAGTCCATTGAAAAGCAAACCGAAAGTAAAACCCTCGACGCCAGCGGAACCTGGTAACCGCCCCAAAAAGCGGATGGCCGTGCTGGCTGTCCGCTCTCAAACACTCTCAAATCGCCTCACCGTAAACGCAAAACTGTACAAACGGTTACCCGCGCTGCGTTTACGGATTATTCACCTCCGTGATATGTTATATGATAACAATTCAACCTCAGCGACACCGCCTTTCAAATGACTGAACCCACGCAATGTTCGCCGTTTAGCTCTCAGGCTCGATATTCTTTAGCGTCCTCGCAGGCCATGCTCGCCGCAAGAGTGGTTTTCGGGTTAGGTACAGCGATTTTTTTGATGCTGGTTATGGCGCTGCTCGCGCATATTTTCGAGTCATCTTCCCGCTGGCCTGCGCTATTAAGTAACAACGCCGCCGTGCTGATTTTATTGGCTGTCGCGTGGTATAACGCCCAGCGAATTTGCCAGTGGCGTGCGATTATCTTCGCGCCAACGCTCAAACCTGAAGACGCCGCAGAAACCGAACCTTTGCCGATGATTTATCAGCGGCTTGGCGCACTTATTCCCATAAGCTTCAAACGTTTTGGAGCGTTGCTCACAAGCGATGGAATTGGGCTGGCGGCGATGGCCGCCTTCGTATTGTTTGTCGCGCTTTCGGGCTGGAATACCCATTACGTCGCCCTTGATGAAGGCACTGTGCGTTGGGTGGCGGTCGGGATTATTGCGACGGCGATGTTTGCCACTCTGGTTGCTGAACGTCATTTGGCTGCAACGGCGAGCGAAGCCTGGCCGGAAGCCAAATTCATTGCGCCGATATTACGTGTAACTCTCGCGGTGCAATTGCTCTCTTTGCCCGCACTGATATTCCCGACAACAAACCTCTCATTGTTGGTCAATCTGCCTGCGATCCTTGTGGTGTTGGTAGCAATTGAGTTTCTGCTGCGCGGCCTGTTCTCACTATTCACACCACCGGGTGAAGAAGGCTGCGAACCCAAGTTCCTTGCTCAAAGCCAACTGGCAGCACAACTCGTCTGGCCGCCACGCCCACTACTTTTTTTACAACGCGAGCTGCACCACCACTTTGGCATCGATTTACGCCAGCTTTGGGCATTCACGGTATTGCGTCGGGCATTTTTACCTGTGCTGGCAGTCATGCTGTTTTGTGGCTGGCTGTTGACCGGGATGCAGCAAGTTTCCCCAACCCAACGCGGTATTTATGAACGCTTTGGCAAACCGGTTGCCGTGTTGCCATCGGGCCTGCATTACGGGCTGCCCTGGCCTTTTGGCCAGGTGATACTGGCGGAAAATGGCCAGGTGCATGAGTTAGCGGCCGGAGAAGAAGCCGATACACCTGCGGAGCCGCTGGCGAATGCCGAAGGGAATGCACCGCAAAGCGCCGATCGCCTGTGGGATGCGATTCATAGCTTTGATAAAGCGCAGATTATTGCCAGCCAAAGCGGTAACCAGCAAGGTCTGCAAATCATTAATAGCGATGTCCGTTTTATGTGGCGCGTTGGCTTAACCGATAACGCAGCACTGGCGGCAACCTATAACAGCGTGAATTTGCCAGAGTTGATTCGCAGCGCCGCAAACCAGGTTCTGGTGCATCAGTTTTCCTCGCTGACTCTTGAGCAGGTTTTAGGGGAACAGCGCATCGAATTAGCAAGCCAGATTAATCAGGCAGTGCAGCAAAAACTCGATGGCCTGCATAGTGGTGTGGAACTGCTCTCGACCGTCGTCGAAGCTATCCACCCTCCAGCAGGGGCTGCTGATGCCTTCCATGGTGTACAGGCCGCGCAAATTGCAGCTCAAGCGCTCGTGTCCCGGGAGCGTGGGCATGCAGCAGAGCTGGCCGCCAGCGCACAAACTACAGCTACCACGCGCCAGAACCAGGCACAGATGAACGCCACCGATGTGACCAGTAAAGCGCAGTCAACGGCTGTGCGTTTTGCCGCACAGAAACAAGCAGTGGCGAAATCCGGCCAGGTGTTTGTCGATGAATTATGGTTTAGCCAGTTGCACCAGACTTTAGGCAAAAGCCCGTTGTTAATTATCGATCACCGTATTGGCGCGACCTCACAGCCCACTATCGACCTGCGCGAGTTTCCCTCGTTAAGCCAGGCAGCACGCAAAGATGCACCTTCCAAACCGACACAGGAGTCTTCCCGTTGAGCCATTCACATCATCACGGTTGCAGTAGCGGTTGCCACCACAGCCACCATTCTGACGCTCCTGTAACAAAAGCCTGGAAGCGCATTGCTGGCGCAAGTGCGCTGGTGCTCATTCTTGCCGCCGCCGCAAGCCTTGTGCAGGTTCGCTCTGGCGAATCGCTGATTATTACTCGGTTCGGTAATCCGGTACGCGTACTGCTCAAGCCAGGTCTTGCGTGGCGCCTGCCCGCACCTTTTGAAATGTCCACCGCCGTCGATCTGCGTCTGCGAACGACTTCGAGCGGCTTGCAGGATGTGGGCACGCGGGACGGGCTGCGCATCATTGTGCAGTCATATGCGGTCTGGCAGGTTGATAATACCCCTGAGCATGTGCAGCGCTTTATGCGCGCGGTACAAAATCAGCCCGATGAAGCGGCACGGCAAATTCGTGCTTATCTCGGCTCGGCACTCGAAACCACCGCGAGTGGCTTTACGCTCTCTCAACTGGTCAATACGGACAGCAAACAAGTGCAGTTAAACCAGTTTGAATCGCATCTGCAGGCGCAAATCAGCCAGCCATTATTGGAAAGCTATGGTATTCGGTTGGTGCAGGTTGGAACCGAACGCCTGACCCTGCCCGCGGTGACGCTTAGCGCCACAGTCGATAGGATGCGCGCCGAGCGCGAAACCATTGCGACTGAACGCACCGCTGAAGGCAAACGCGCCGCGGCTGAAATTCGCTCGGCGGCAGAGCGTGATGCTCGCATTGTGGAGGCGACAGCACAGGTTCAGGCAGCAGATATCGAAGCACAGTCTCAGGCGCAAGCCGCCGAAATTTATGGCAAAGCTTATGCCAGTTCACCTCAGCTATACAGCCTGTTACGCCAGCTTGATGCGCTCAGCGGCGTGGTTAATTCCAGCACCCGTCTGGTGTTACGCACTGATGCCGCACCGTTCCGTCTGCTGGTAGAAGGGCCAAAGCTGGATACAACTCATGAGTGAGCATCACAAAAATAAACCTGCGGGCCCGTGGACACAGTCAATACGCCTCGCCTTTTACGCACTGTATGCACTGACACTGCTGGCAGCAGCGTCGTGGTTGTTTTCGAATATTCGCCAGATACCCGCAGACAGCCGCGCCGTGGTACTGCACTTCGGTGCACAGCAGCGAATTGCCGAATCGGGTTTATTGCTCACCTGGCCGAAGCCGATTAACGATGTGGTGATGGTTCCGGCACCTGACCGCGTGATTGAACACCACGTTACGGCGCTATTACGCTCGAATGATGCGCTGCATGCAGATGCTCGTGGCGATAACAGCAGCGATGCACTGGCGGGTTCCGGCTATCTGCTTACTGGTGACTCAGGCGTGGTGCAGTTAGATATCAGCGTGTTTTACCGTGTCGTCACGCCAATGGCGTATGTATTGCAGGGCGAACATGTGATTCCGGCTCTCGATCGACTGGTTGAGCGTGCTGCCGTTGCGGTATGTGCCTCGCGCGATCTGGATACTATTCTTGTCGCCCGCCCGGAAATGGTCAGCGGCGATTTAAATGTTGCCCAGCAACGCGAACGCCTGCGGGCTGATGTTCAGCACAACGTCGAGCAAAATTTGCAGCGCCTGGCACAATCAGGCAGTGACCTGGGGATTACTCTTAAGCGGGTTACTGTGCAATCCACTTTGCCGGAAACCACAGTCACCGCATTCAATGCGGTATTAACTGCCAGTCAGCAAGCGTCACAGGCAATAGCCACGGCCAATACCGACGCCTCTTTAATTCGCCAGAAATCCACCCAGCTTGCCGACCAGACACGCCAGACGGCTCAGGCACAGGCCCGCGAACGAGTGGCGAAAGCTCAGTCCGACACGGCAATGGTGAATCGTCTGGCCAAAAGCCCGCACGACCCCGACTTGTTAGCGCGAGTTTACCGCGAACGCATTGCGGCGATTCTGGCGCAAGCTGAATCCGTCATTACCGTCTCTCCAAAAGATGATGCGAATTTGATTCTGCAAGCTGCTGGGCAAAAGGAACCTTCGAAACCATGAGTACCCACACTGTTAACCCCGGTGGCGCACTGAGCCATCAGGAACAACGGCAGATTACCCGCCAGTTGATACTGGCATTGATCGCCAGCGGCACATTAATTCTTGGTTTGCTATGGCGTGGTCTGGCACCCGATCAAGTTGCGGTAGCCGATATCTTACTGGGTGCTGCATCGCTGATGGTCGGCATTCCGGTATTGCGCCACGCCTTTTACAGCCTGCGTTACCCGAGCTTGCATGGCATTACCGATCAACTGGTTGCGCTAGCGCTAATTGGCTCGTGGGCGACCGGGGATTTGCTTACTGCCGCATTGCTACCGCTGATTATGATCGTCGGCCATATCCTCGAAGAGCGCAGTATGATTGGTTCGCAAGAAGCGATTGAAGCTCTCAGCAAATTGACCCACAGCCGGGCGCGACGCTTTGATGCAGACGGCAATCTGCATGAAATTGACAACCATGAACTGGTGGCTGGTGACATCGTCGAAGTGCGAGCTGGCGACCGGTTACCTGCTGACGGGCGCGTGCTGGAAGGAACGGCAAGCCTGGATACCGCACCGATCACGGGTGAATCCGTACCACTGGAAGTAAAACCGGGCATGAACGTTTACGGTGGTGCAATCAATCTTGATGGGCGGTTGCGAATTGAAGTGACGCACATTGGCGAAACCTCAACACTCGGGCGCGTGGTGGCATTGATGCAAAGTGCCGAGCAAGCCAGCCCGCCGATTACCCGCCTGCTTGAACGTCATGCGGCGCGTTATCTGCTGCTGGTTTTATTGATTGCCGCCAGCACATGGTTTTTGACGCAAAACGACCAGGCCATGTTGGCGGTACTGGTCGCCGCCTGTCCTTGTGCGCTGGTGCTTTCCGCGCCTGCAACGTCTATTGCCGGGCTGACCGTTGCCGCACGTCACGGTATTTTGATTCGCGGCGCGGCCTTCCTCGAAGAGTTAGCCGAACTGAATGCGGTGATTATCGATAAAACCGGCACGCTCACACACGGCAAGCTGCAACTTCATGAACTGATTCCTGAAGCGGGAGAATCGCCGGAAGTTCTGTCTGCACTGGCGGCGAGCCTTGGTGCCACCAGTAACCACCCGGTCAGCCGTGCGCTGGTCAATATTGCCCCGCAAAACACATGGCCGCAGCTTGAAAATGTGCATGAACACCAGGGTTTGGGTATTTCTGCCACTACAGCAGCGGGCGAGGCTTATCTCGGCCGACATGAGCTGTTAAAAACTCAGGTCGCTGATTTACCGGAAGAACCACCACATGACGGGCCGATAGTTGGGCTGGTACTAGGGGGGCGTTTCCGTGGCTGGATTTTACTGGCCGATAGCCTACGCGACGAAGCGGCCAGTGCAATGGCGGAGCTGCGTGATCTTGGGCTTAACCATCAACTATTACTGACCGGCGACCGCGAAGCCGTGGCACAACGCATCGCAAAGAACGTAGGGATTAACGACGTTATAGCCGGGGCATTACCTGCAGACAAACTCCACCAGGTCAGTGCGCAAATCGACAATGGCTTCAGGCCAATGGTAGTCGGCGATGGCATCAACGATTCCCTGGCAATTAAAGCGGGTGTGGTTGGCGTTGCGATGGGTGCAGGTGGCTCGGATATCGCCATGGCATCAGCGGATATTGTATTAATTGGTGGCGACTTACGCCGTCTTGGAACCTGCGTGCGCTTAAGCCGCCTGTGCCGTCGCACCTTACAGATGAACGTGCTGATTGGGCTGGGTTGGACGCTGGTGATTGTCGTCGCCGCCGCATTTGGCTGGCTGGGAGCCTCGGGGGCCGTAATTGCCGCCCTATTGCACAATCTGAGCACACTGCTGGTGCTGGGCAACGCCGGGCGATTGTTAAGGTTTGAAGAAAAACTGGGTGGGTGATGGAAATCTACTCAGTCAAAACCTATACTCAATGTAAGATTATGTCTTACATTGAGGGGCTATGATGGCACGAACAGTTACAGTCGATCTCGGCGATGAACTACGCGAATTTATTGATTCACTAGTAGAATCAGGTGATTACAGAACGCAAAGTGAAGTCTTACGTGATGCTTTACGCCTCTTGCGTGAGAAACAAGCAGCATCCAGATTACAGCAGTTACGCGACTTACTTGCTGAAGGCATCAGCAGCGGAGCTCCGCAAATCTGGGAACAGGATACTTTTCTACAAAGGATGAAAGAAAAGGTGAAATCAAGGGATGAGAACAATTGAACTAACACCGAAGGCGTCTGAGGATCTTGAATCTATCTGGTTGTATAGCTTTGAGCGCTACGGAGAGGCAAAAGCGGATAGTTACATCACGCGCTTTTCAGATATTTTCAATGCTCTTGCGTTACATGATATCGGCACGCCAAGACCTGAATTAGGTGACGGTATTTGTTCGCTGCCGATAGAGCAACATGTCATTTTCTTTCTCTCTGCTCAGACGAGTATTACGGTAATTCGTGTACTCAGCCATGCGCAGGATGCGACCCGGCATCTTTCCTGGTATTAGCGATTAGCAGCCCAAATTTTGCCCTCTGGCAGCCCCATGCACCCTTACGCTATACTACCCGTTGAAATTGCTGGCCCAACCTCCACGGACTGGCAGTCAAAATGTACTAACCCTTAGATTTTCAACTTTCCTTCCGAGGCTCTGGCTCTAAAGCCGGATAAACTATGTTAAACAGTATTTTATTAATACTTCTTCTTATTTCCGTCAGTGCATTCTTCTCAATTTCGGAGATCTCACTGGCTGCTTCCCGCAAGATAAAACTCAAGCTGCTGGCTGATGATGGCAACCTTAACGCGCAACGCGTACTGAAAATGCAGGAAAGTCCTGGCATGTTCTTTACCGTAGTGCAGATTGGCCTGAACGCAGTGGCGATTCTCGGCGGTATCGTCGGCGATGCGGCATTTTCCCCGGCCTTTAAAGTGCTTCTGGAGCGCTTCTTCTCGCCAGAAATGGCTGACCAACTGAGCTTTATCATCTCCTTTACCCTGGTCACCAGTTTGTTCATTCTGTTTGCAGACCTCACCCCGAAACGCATCGGTATGATTTCGCCTGAATCTGTTGCTTTGCGAATCATCAACCCGATGCGCTTCTGTCTGTTTATCTTCCGCCCGCTGGTATGGTTCTTTAACGGCCTGGCAAACGTTATTTTCCGCATTTTCAAATTGCCGATGGTGCGTAATGACGATATCACCTCTGACGATGTTTACGCCGTGTTTGAAGCCGGTGCGCTGGCTGGCGTGTTGCGTAAGCAAGAACATGAGCTGATTGAAAACGTGTTTGAGCTCGAATCACGTACTGTGCCCTCGTCAATGACCTCACGTGAAAACGTCATCTGGTTTGATTTGCATGAAGATGAGCAAAGCCTGAAGAATAAAATTGCCGAGCACCCGCACTCCAAGTTCCTGGTGTGTAATGGTGATATCGACCATATCGTGGGTTATGTGGATTCAAAAGAGCTGCTGAACCGCGTACTGGGCAACCAGAGCATGGCGCTTAACAGCGGCGTACATCTGCGTAATACGTTGATTGTGCCGGATACGTTAACGCTCTCAGAAGCACTGGAAAGCTTTAAAACCGCCGGTGAAGATTTCGCGGTTATCATGAACGAATATGCGTTGGTGGTAGGCATCATCACGCTGAACGACGTCATGACCACGCTGATGGGTGACCTGGTCGGCCAGGGTATGGAAGAGCAAATCGTAGCGCGTGACGAGAACTCATGGCTGGTTGAAGGCGGTACGCCAATTGACGACGTAATGCGTGTGCTGGATATCGACGAGTTCCCGCAGAATGGAAATTACGAAACCATCGGCGGCTTTATGATGTTTATGCTGCGAAAAATCCCGAAACGCACCGATTCGGTGAAGTTCTCAGGGTATAAGTTCGAAGTAGTAGATATCGATAACTACCGCATCGACCAGTTGCTGGTGACGCGTATCGACAATAAACCGACACCGTTGACGCCAAAACTGCCTGATGCTGAAGATCAGAACGCAGCGTAATTTCCAAAACTCAGAAACACTAACGGCACCCTCGGGTGCCGTTTTTGGTACTTCTTTTGGCCTTACGCCAATTCCGCCTGCATATGTTTTACCTGGCGGTTTACTTCGGACATAACAGATAGATGCTGCTTATCTTTCACTTTTGGGATAAGAATCTTGCCCTTATCAAATTCAAAAGCGCCAACGTCCTTGATGTACAACCGTCCACGGAACAGGATTTTCACGTACTTCGCCACCTGAAGCGGGTTGTACCGTTGGAAAATTTTCATTCTTTTTCTCTCCTGCAGTGTTAACACCCCTGCGGTTCCACATTTGGTCCGACAAAACGAGGCGAAAAATTTGGTGCCTGGAAACTATAGTCCATATACAAACCGACACCTAGTTTGCACAATCTTATTTACCGTATGATTACAATTTCTCAGAATATTCTTTGTAATTGTAAACAAAACTCAGTCTAAGCCTTCAAAAAATAGGGATATGTGCGGTCACCCGCAAACTGGCATTGTTGTTGCGGGACAGATGGCTATTCAGCACATATGCTTAAAACGTCACGACGAAGTGGTCGGATCACCTGCAAACTTTTCACAAATAATAAGATTAGGAGTTCTCATGTCCCTACGTAAAACCCTTGCGCTTGCCCTGCTGCTACTGCCACTTGCGGCATCGGCACATAACTTTGAGAAAAATCAGCGAGTCTCGCCTATTGGTATTACGGATAAAGGCGAGTTGATGCTCGACAATGATAAGTTTAGCTATAAAAACTGGAATAGCGCGCAGCTAGTGGGAAAAGTGCGAGTGCTGCAGCATATTGCTGGCCGCACGAGCGCAAAAGAGAAGAACGCCGGGCTGATTGAAGCGATTAAGGCAGCCAAACTCCCGCATGACCGCTACCAGACAACGACTATCGTGAACACGGATGACGCGATTATGGGTACCGGAATGTTTGTGCGCAGCAGCCTTGAGAGCAATAAAAAGCAGTATCCGTGGTCGCAATTTATTGTCGATAGCAACGGCGTGGCGAAGAGTGCCTGGCAGTTGGAAGAAGCCAGTTCAGCGATTGTGGTGCTGGATAAACAAGGCCGCGTGCAGTTTGCTAAAGATGGCCCACTGACACAGGAAGAAGTGCAGCAGGTCATGAGCCTGCTGCGCGAACTGTTGAGTAAATAGTTGTTTAGTAAATAGAAACGCGGAAACCTGGGTTTAAGAATGACTCGCGTGGGGTATAGTCGAGAGACTTGCCCTGCCAGTCATGAACGTGAGCACCTGCCGCGGCCGCCACAGCATGACCTGCTGCCGTGTCCCAAATGTTAGTTGGCCCGAAGCGTGGATAGAGCTGTGCCTGCCCCTCAGCCACCAGGCAAAACTTCAGCGATGAGCCGATAGACGTGGTCTGGTGTTCACCCAACTGGTGAAGATACTCTTTGAGTTCATCATCGCCATGTGAACGGCTTATCACCACCAGAGGTGGGCGAGCATCACGCACGTGGATTTGGTTACGCACACCGTTTTCTTCTTTCCAGGCTTTGCCTTCTGCCGCGCTGTACATCACGTTCAGCACTGGCGCATACACTACCCCCAGCACCGCTTTGCCTTTTTCGATAAGCGCGATGTTGACCGTGAATTCCCCGTTACGCTTCAGAAACTCTTTGGTGCCGTCCAGCGGGTCCACAAGCCAGTAACGCCCCCAATTCTGACGGTTTTCCCAACTCTGCGGATCTTCTTCTGAAAGCACCGGAATGTCCGGCGTCAGTGTTTGCAGCCCTTGCAGGATAATGGTGTGAGCTGCGATATCCGCCGCAGTTACGGGTGAATCATCGGATTTTTGGGTCGCCTCTAGCGGCTTTTGCCCGTCATACACCTGCATGATGGCAGCTCCAGCCTCCCGAGCCAGTTGGCAAATTTTATCTAGCATTCTCCACCTCATGTTGTGTCGTGCGATTAACCTGTTGTTTTACTTATATCTCATCACGCCTGGTTGCGCTATCTGTGAACCCATTCCGGTTTACTTCGCCCTTTTTCTGGCACACTTCACAAATCTGTAAGCAACAACGTTTATATACATAGCCTTTTGCGGCCTATCTCTAAAAAGGACCTTTTATCATGATCAAGTTTAGCGCAACGATGCTGGCCATGCTGGTTGCTACCGGCGCTCATGCGGCAACCGTTGACCTCCGTATCCTGGAAACCAGCGATCTCCATAGCAATATGATGGACTTCGATTACTACAAAGATACCTCCACGGAAAAATTTGGACTGGTGCGTACGGCAAGTTTAATCAACGCCGCGCGCGGTGAAACGGTAAACAGCGTACTGGTCGATAACGGAGACCTGATTCAGGGCAGCCCGCTGGGCGATTACATGGCGGCAAAAGGCCTCAAAAAAGGCGATATCCACCCGGTTTATAAGGCGCTCAATACGTTGGATTACGCCGTGGGCAACCTGGGCAACCACGAATTTAACTACGGCCTCGATTACCTGCATATGGCTCTATCGGGGGCCAAATTCCCGTATGTGAATGCCAACATTATTGATGCCAAAACCAATAAGCCACTGTTCACACCTTACGTGATTAAAGAAACCGTGGTGAAAGACAAAGACGGCAAAGAGCAGACGCTGCGCATCGGTTATATCGGTTTTGTACCACCACAAATCATGACGTGGGATAAAACTAATCTGGAAGGCAAAGTGACGGTGCAGGATATTACCGAAACGGCCCGCCATTATGTGCCTGAAATGCGCAAACAAGGGGCGGATTTAGTGGTGGTTATCGCCCACTCCGGCCTGTCGAGCGACCCATATCATGCGATGGCTGAGAACTCGGTTTATTACCTCAGCGAAGTGCCAGGCGTGGATGCCATTCTGTTTGGCCACGCGCACGCCGTATTCCCAGGCAAAGACTTTGCCAATATCAAAGGTGTTGACCTCGAAAAAGGGACGCTTAACGGTATTCCGGCGGTGATGCCTGGCATGTGGGGCGACCATCTTGGCGTGGTTGATTTAGTGCTGAACAACGATAGCGGCGCATGGAAAGTTACCAGCAGCAAAGCGCAAGCGCGCCCAATTTATGACAGCGTGGCGAAGAAAGCCCTGGTGCCGGAAGATGCCAAACTGGTGGAAGTGATGAAGCACGATCACGATGCCACTCGCGAGTTCGTCAGCAAGCCAATCGGTAAATCTTCCGACAATATGTATAGCTACCTGGCGCTGGTGCAGGACGACCCGACAGTGCAGGTGGTGAATAACGCCCAACTGGCCTACGTTGAAAAATACATTCAGGGCGACCCGGACCTCGCGAACCTGCCGGTACTTTCCGCTGCCGCACCGTTTAAAGTTGGCGGGCGTAAGAATGACCCGGCCAGTTTTGTCGAAGTGGAAAAAGGCCAGCTTACCTTCCGTAACGCCGCAGATTTGTATCTCTACCCGAACACACTGGTGGTGGTGAAAGCTAGCGGGAAAGAGGTCAAAGAGTGGCTGGAATGTTCTGCCGGGCAGTTTAACCAGATTGATGTAAACAGCACGAAACCCCAGTCGCTGATCAACTGGGACGGTTTCCGCACCTATAACTTTGATGTTATCGACGGCGTGGATTACCAGATTGATGTGTCACAACCGGCACGTTATGACGGCGAATGCCAGATGGTGAACCCGAAAGCCGAGCGTATCAAAGGGCTGACGTTCAAGGGCAAGCCAATCGACCCGAACGCGACGTTCCTGGTCGCAACCAATAACTACCGCGCCTACGGCGGTAAGTTTGCCGGAACTGGCGACAGCCATATTGCGTTTGCATCGCCAGACGAAAACCGCTCGGTGCTGGCGAACTGGATTACCGCAAGCAAAGAGATCCACCCGGCCGCTGATAACAACTGGCGCCTGGCGCCAATCCACAGCAATCAGAAATTAGATATTCGCTTTGAAACCTCACCGGGTGAAAAAGCGGCGGCATTTATCAAAGAGAAAGGCCAGTATCCGATGAAGAATGTGGGGACGGATGAAATCGGCTTTGCGATTTACCAGTTGGATTTAGGTAAGTAATTTTCGTTCTTTTGTCGGATGGATTAGCCTTAGCGACATCCACCCGCCTAGTGTTAGCGTTCCGCACGGGACGCTAACACTCTCGGCAAATTCCCCTCGATCCAGTCGGCAAGCCCCGCTACTTTCTCAGCAACTTCACAACCCAGCGGCGTCAAACTGTATTCCACATGCGGCGGCACAACCGGGTAGGATTTTCGATTTACAAAACCGTCGGCCTCAAGCCATTGCAGCGTTTGCGCGAGCATCTTTTCACTCACCCCGCCCATCTTACGGCGCAGGTCGCTGAACCGGTGAGTCCCACCCTGCAAGGCCACCAGAATCAACACGCCCCAGCGGCTGGTGACGTGCTTTAACACATCTCGTGACGGGCACTGCTCAGCAAATAAATTGCCATCACGCATTTGCTCAGTTAACGACAGCGGACGGATTTCAATCTCATTCATTTCATACTTACCTTTTTGTGCGTACTTACTTTAAGTTAGTGCCGGTGATAGTGTGGCACAACTTAACCAGAAACCCACAGGTGTGATGTGACAATAAAGTTGTATATTAGACGCTAAAGTTGTAACTCTAAGCTCGAAAAATGACATCAAAGTTGTATACTTAAATTTAGGTTAAGTTAACTGAAAGCAGCATACGGCGGGTTCATTTAGTGGCACATTTATCATGAGCAGAGGAAGAAAATTTAACTCCTACCAGAACTACGAACAAGCTCTAGGTCAGGGAGTTGGGTTAGGGCATTTCCAAGAATACCAACCCTGGCTAAGGGTCCAGGATGTACCATCTTACGGTAATCGCTCTGTGATTTTTGGCCTGAAAACCATGCGCAAACACCACTTCATGTCTTCTATAGAAAGTGATTTCTTCTATCAGGCTGAGTTTAATGAATCGGTGGCTGATATTCGTGAGCAATTCCCCCTCTTACCCCTTACCCTCACAGAACGGATTGCCAATCACATTGGGGTAAAACATCCTACAATCAAAGGCATAAAAGGCCCTGCCGCGCTGCATGTCATGACAACCGATTTTCTTCTGACGATTAAAAATGCTAATGGGGATATAAAATACAAGGCATTTGCAGTAAAACCCGATGGCATTCCTTCACTCCGGGTCGCTGAAAAGTTAGAAATCGAGCATCTGTTTTGGGCATTACACGACATCGAATTTAAAATCTATACAGGCTCAGAATTAAATAAAAATGTGAGTAAAAATATCGCATGGGCAACATCCGCAATCCGGATGGATGCTTCACCCTTTGAACATTTACCCTGCCACGAGGTTGTATCGATATTGCAACCCGTCGACTATTCTGTCGACGAACTTTGTTCATACCTTGCTCAAACGTTCCATCTCGAATGCTGTGAGATTATGACCATAATACAGGTAGCCATCGCCAAAAAATTCATTCAGGTTGATTTAACTAATCCGATACTCGAGGTCGGTGTCCTGCGTGTTCTGAGTAACACCCACTACCAGAAGGTGGCAGAACAATGGTGATAATAAAAAATAGTGTCTGGGAAATCAGTGATACTGATGACCTAAAAAATGGCTTGTACAGAGTCCTCGATCTCAATGCCGATCTGGATGTCGTTATTCTTTTTGAACTCCAGGATAAGCGAATAAGCAAACCATTCGGTTTCTCACTTCGGCGCTTCGATCTTATGGTCAGGACACGTACTGCTGTTCATTACAGCTATGCTCTTCCGGTATATATGCTGGTTGATGAGGAACATATAAATAAGAAAAGCAAAAATAAGCGTAATGAAAATTACCAGCTCATTCGGCCTCTAATTAATGACAGGGACTTTCTCTTTGACTACGCATTGTCACTGCGTTCTCCAGCATTATCTCGGTATGCGTCACGTGTGGGTGTTAATTCACAGCATATCAGGCTCCTGTTGACGCACTACTGGCGGTATGGTCAAAATATTTATGGGTTACTGCCTGCTTATCCCCACAGCGGCGCACCTGGAAAGGAACGAAAAACCAATGCAGTACCGCTTGGTAAAAATAAGAAAAATCGAGTCCTCCCGATGCAACGGGCCAGTACCTTCATATTGAAAGATAGTGATAAAAAGAACATCATTAAATCACTCAAAAAACACAATCTGAAAGTCGGGGGGTTATCGCTCGCCCGAACGTACAGAGTGTTCCTGATGGATTTTTTCCGCGATGAGATCGAGCTTGCCGAACAGGAAAAAAGGGCTGCCTGTGTCCCTTCACTTAGACAATTTAGATACTGGGGCGAAAAACTCGTTCCCGGAAGGGAAACGATTCGCGCAAAAACCACGGAATCAAATTTTTTACTCAACCAACGTGCCCACCAGGGTTCTGCTGCGGATACCCGCACGCTCGCAGGCGATGCTTTCGAAATTGACGCCACCGTTGCCGATGTCCATCTCGTTTCAAGTCTGAATAAAAAAAATGTCATTGGCCGGCCGACCGTATATACCGTTGTTGACCGGGCAACCAGAATGATTACTGGCGTACATGTATCGCTCTACCACGCGTCATGGAGAGCGGCCCGGCAGGCTCTGGCAAACTGTTTTATGCCCAAGAAACATTTCTGCAAACTATTCGGGCTTTCAATCACTGAGAGGGAATGGCCCTGTTCACATGTTCCGATGAAACTGGTATGCGACAACGGAGAAATGATAGGTCTGAAGCCTCAGAATGTTGTTACTCCGATGACAACTCTTGAATTTGCGCCCAGCTACAGAGCAGACAGGAAAAGTATTGTCGAGAGGCGATTTGGTATTTTAAATGAAGAGACCATACATTCTCTCCTGGGCTCTACCCGGGGAGGATATATTGTTAAAGGCGAGCCGTCACCAACGTCGAGAGCCTGTTTGACGCTGCAGGAAGTAACGAAGTCCATTATTCTCGCCATCCTCGAACATAACCAGTCGATTTTCAAAGAGCTGGCCTATATAAATCCACTCCTGATTGAACATGATCTTAAAATGTCGCCACTCAATAGCTGGCAAATTAGTCTGGAAAAAAGCAGATTCAGCGCCCGGACAATCAGAGAAGATGAAGTCATTTCCAGGCTTCTGCCTCCTGAGCGAGTCAGTATTACTTCCGGTGGGTTAAAATATAACAACCTCTATTATGAGTGTGAGGACGACCTGGCCTCCGCCGCACGCGTTTTTGGACAATCAAGTTGCGAAGCCCGCATAGATGATAACTGTGTTGACTATATCTATGTTCGCCTAGATAAAAACAAACCCTTCACGAGGCATCGCCTCCTGGAGAAACGTAACATATTTAAAGGGTTGCCTCACCTTGAGGCTGATGTTCTGGCTGACTGGGTTGACCTGTATACTGAAAAGTCCCCCGTAGCCATAGCCTCGTTTGCTGCGAAGGGCTTCTCCGAAACATTACACGAAACAGGCCTGCTAAGGCTCAGTACTCTGAAAAAACACAATAGAACCCGGACCAGGAATATAATTGATAACAGGAAAGAGGAACTACTGAACTCTACCGGTATCTCCGAACAAAAACCCCGGTTACTTCCCCATTTCTCAGCAGAAAATGTCCCCCTCCTCCCTGGGCCAGAAGAAAAGGAAAAATGGTTGGCAACAAAAAATACGCGAGAAGACCAACAGGGAGATAAAAAATGAAGAAAGTTATTGCACGTTACACTGAAGCAATACTCCCGGAACATCGGGGAAACCCGCTCATTGAGGCATTACCGCCCCTCCTGGAGGAATCAGAGATCCTGTTAGCTCTCAGCCATTTCCCTCCACTCGATGAGCATATCAGGAAGAGTAATTCTGCAGCAGTGAGAGGACAATACGTGGATCGCATCAAAAATTTTCGGTGCCCACAGACATGTTACGTTGAATGCTATAAGTATCTGGTCCGAATAATCAGGGATAGTTACGCCTCAAGAAATCCTCTCAAAAGTAGTACGCAACAATATCTTCACTACTATGGTGATGAAAGACCAGCAATTGAACCTCAGGATGGCTATTTCCATCCAAGCGCCGATACAATGACAATTGTTGGTATAAGTGGTTCCGGGAAAACCACCATGCTAGAACAGGTTCTTGGCTATTTCCCGCAAGTCATTGAACATAAAAAATACAAAAACTCTTTTCCAAGAGTTTCTAATCAGGTCATTTGGCTAAAAGTTAACTGCCCCTATAATGCCAGCGTCCGTGATCTCTGCGAATCTATCCTCGCTATGCTTGATGATGCTTTGGGCATAGATGCGACAATACCGGCAAGCAGAAATGGTTCACTGGCACGCCAGATCGCTCAAAAAATAAAATCTTCGTTTCTTGGCGTACTGGTCATTGATGAAATGCAAAGACTTAAATTCTCACGAACAGGGGGCGAAGCTACCCTGATTGATTTCCTGCATGAAATTGTCGACTCATTGGGGGTTTCACTGGTGTTCTGTGGCAATCATCCATTCGAAGAAACTCTCTCTAAAAAACTCAGAATTGCAAGAAGGGCTGAATCTGGGGGGTACATGAAAATATCCGCGCCAGGGTACAACACCTCGGATTGGCAATCATTTATTAATTATCTATGGCCACTTCAATGGACTAACATAGAAACAGCATTGACTCAGGAGCTGAACGAGGAAATTTTCTTACTTTCTAAAGGCAACATCGCAATTGCACAATCAATTTATAGAAGAGCACAAATGATGGTGATTGGAAGTGGGAATGAGGTCATCAACAAAGCGGTATTGCGAGCAGCATTGCCACCTCTATCGGGCTATTCTGAGGAATTTATTAGTACTCAACGCCCTTACACTAGATCTTCAAGTGCAACGATCACAGCTGAAACGGATAACTCAGAAAATATACCCAGTAAAATTATAAATAATTATAAAAAAACATATCCCACACTGATTGCAGGTGATTTGAGTCGTCCTCAGCATGCTGAGTTCTTTGATAAGACAATGAACGTGCTCAAAACATTTGAGGATAAAATATCCCTAATCGAATATAGTCAGGCATTTCAAACTCTTGCCATTGAACAGGAAAGCTTTTCGCGCTTATCAGCTTACGGATTACTATGTACCGACCCCTTATTGGAGTAAATGCTATAATCATTCTATACTCAACTTGCAACTGTGGTATCCTATGTTGCTTCTGCCCCCCTTTCCTGATGAAACACTATACAGCCGCTGCGTGAGAACTCGAGAAGTTTATGGCATGTCAGCGGAGCAGTTTTTTTGCGTTTTTTTTAAAAATACAGCACATTCTGTTCATCCTTACTTAAATACATCACTGAATATTTTATCTGAGAGTACATCAGAATCGGCCTATGAATTATTGTCATGGCAAACGCTTATTCCACTTTATGCATGGGCGTTACAAGAATTTAACCCTGAACTTCAAGACCTGGATATTTCGGCCTTTAAATTACAAACTATCTGTAGCTTATTAAACTTTGCTGAACATCATCCTGCAATATTAAAGCACTGCCCTGTTTGCACATATCATGACGTTAAGAAATTTGGCGTTGCATACTGGCACCGGCAGCATCAAATATTTGGTATCACATCCTGCAATCATCATCAGGTCAGACTAAATCATTTAACACGCCCCAGACTATCAGATATCAGACATCATTTATCTCAATACAAAAAAGGACAGGTATCATTAAGTACCGAAAACGACTTTAAGTTTGCACGCTTTACTTCGCATTTATTTGATGACATATGTAAATCACTACCTGATTTTAAAAACCGTCGAAGCTCATCTCTTGTTAAAACCTTAGAGCAGCACACTCATATAATAAATGACCAATCTATACTCATAGAGCTATATAAAATTACAAAAAAACTGGACCACAAAGAAATAAACTTATTCCCGACTCAGGAAAACCACAATGATTACTGGAAGACCTTGTTTTACAGGACATCTACACAATCTCCTTCCAAATATCTTATTTTATTATATTGTCTCAATCAGCTCAGCATCAAATAGGATTAGAAGTTCGCACTCGATAAAGCCAATCACAGAACCACTTCGGCCAGAATAAATCAACCAACACTTACGTCAGATTTTTTTAGACAGTAAAATTTCATTAAAAATATTTAAACTGCAATTTCTTTGTAGTAAGGACTTACCTTCAACTTCTGTTCTTATTCGTTTCTCTTTTTGTTATAATATATACTATATCTTCCATAAAAGGTCTTAGTATGTTAACCAGATTACGTTACCTACCAGACGAAACCTTGCACAGTTTCATCTTTAGAGTTTGCTTAGTTAACGGTGATGAAAATTTCGCAGACGTTACTGACCTGCATGTGCAGTGGAAAGAAAAACTGCGATTAAATGTAAAGATAATGAAATACTTTACTCAATATAGTGATAATAACTTCCTTACTTTAATGAGAAACTCCTGGCAAGCCAGAAAAAAAGTTGCAATATTCGACAATCCGATAGAGTACATGTCAGAAATAAAATACCTCCTTAGAAGACAAGATTCTCGCAGAGGTCATGGACATAACCACCAACTAAAGTACTGCATCGACTGCATCAGAGAATCTATTAATACAAATGGATTCGGTTATTTTAAATCATCATGGCACTATAGGTTTGCTGAATATTGTTTTATTCATGACATCCCTTTAACTCACTACAAAAAACATGGTTCTCTACAAAACCATGAAATATTAAAAACAATCATTAGTGGGGAGCATCCTGTGGGTTGCTATAGTATACTGCTCAACTATAGACCTTTAAAAGAGCGACAGCCATCATTAACGGATACAGGCACACTTGTAGAGAGGACATTGCCATATGATCATAGTGAGTTCATTTTTGTTTCAGCCTGTTTAAGAGCAGAAATTGAAAATTTCATACGCACACATCCTAATGACCTTCCCAAAATGGCATTGATAAGTGATACCTTTAACAAAACAACAATTAGGAAGCCTTACAATGAATCGTATTTATTTAAAAATTACATCTTATCAAAAATACTGAGATGTTTTTTCGAGGAAAACTTCCAACCGTTTATGACTTTTTGGAAAGAGAATACTTCAAAAACAGTTTTATATTGTGGCGTTGTTAAACCCACAGATGTAATTGAATATATATACATCTATCAAAACACTGAAAAATGTAATATGTGTAAACATTTATCCTGCCCGATGAAGACCCACTTAATTAATTACACGTCGACATACTGAATGAAATTAAATAAAAATCCAACGCATTTACCTAAAGATGCAAATAGTGTCAGCGCCAGTGATATAAAACCATAAAACGCCATTTAGATTGTCCGCTCCACCCGACATGTAGTTTCCTGATGGTTACCACACCAGAAAAGGAAACCAGCATGCTGAGCAGAGAGGACTTTTTCATGATAAAGCAAATGCGCCTTCAGGGCGTTTACATTGTCGATATTGCTGAGCAAATTGGCTGCTCCGAAAGAACCGTCAGGCGGTACCTCAAATATCCTGAGCCTCCGGTCAGAAAAACACGCTTTAAGATGGCTAAACTACGCCCGTTCATGGACTACATCGATATGCGGCTGGCTGAGAATGTCTGGAATGCCGAAGTCATCCTCCATGAAATCAAAGCAATGGGTTATACCGGTGGACGTTCCATGCTGCGGTATTACATCCAGCCCAAACGTAAAATGCGTCCGGGTAAGAAAACCGTCCGCTTCGAAACACAGCCCGGCTACCAGCTCCAGCGGGATCACTGTTTAAGCTCCCGTATCAACATTGTCAGCAGGCTTTCGCTGACAGCTCCGTTTAGCCGGAGCGTCCCGTGCCGGAAGGTTATTTCACAGGTGACGCTGAGGGTTTCAGGTTCATGCGCTTCCGATGGAGGCTGAACAACGGGAACAGTATCAGCATTGAGTGTTACAGGGATCAGCACTGGCATGTTGGTATCAGATTGTTGAGGCGCGCGAAGCTTTCCCTCACGCCAGTATTGACGCCATTTGAACAACAGATTGTCGTTAATTCCCTGCTCACGAGCGAGTTGTGCGACTGATACACCGGGTTTGTATGAGAGTTCGACCATTTTTATTTTGAACTCAACGGGATAGTTGGGGTGTTTTTTACGAACAGAAGTTAATGAATTCATGGATAGCGTCCACCATATATGGTGTCCACTATGTTGTCAGAAATGTCAGGTTCTGCCAGACGGTGCTGGAACGACGCTTACCCTGATTATCGGGATAACAGCGTTTCAACCAACCGGCGATTTGTTCTGGTGCCCAGCCCTGATGCATTTTTTCCGCAATGATTTTACACAATGCGGGGCATTCAATTAGCTTACAAGGTTTAGGCCTGAGGGTACTGTTCCACGCTTCCTTATCAGCTTTTGCTGCACGATATTGATTTGCACCTCCGTGCCTCTGTATCTCGCGGCTAATAGTCGAAGGGGCTCTTGATAATTTATCAGCTATTTCCCTGATACTGCGTTTTGCTACCAGCCCTCTGGATATCTCCTCTCTTTCATCAAGCGAAAGAGATAACCGGTGCCGTTTTCGAGTTGGAGGACGGTACCCACCCGTTTGGTAAATCGTGGGCATAATAGAAGAGTGATATCTGTCGAACATTCTGGCGATTTCATGCAAAGAATCACCTTGCTTATACCTGTCCCAGATAATCGCTTTCTGTTCTGGCGTGTAGTAAATACGGGATCTTTGTTTCATGGTAACGCCCTCCTTGTTTAAGGATAGCGTTGCATCGACCAATTGAACTCACAATCCGTCGCTGACCTTCCCCGGTTTACCTGCCTGGACTCAGGCATACTGAGGAGGCTGCCCGTCGCACTCTTTATCCTTGCTTGCCGCAAGTTGGCAGAAGTCAGCAACGCGAGCGTGATAGACGCTGCTGCCCCGGAGTTTCGCATACATGTCAAAACACCTTCGACCGGCAGTGCTTTCGTATCACTGCCAGTTCCTCCTGCACGACCTGTCAGATCACGTAGGCCGTGGTGACGTTTTCAACCCACAGAGGCGGATTAACGGGTTCATGTTCTTCAGCCTTTCAGTACTTAACCTTGAGGATCATCTCGGCTTAGTGATCTTGCCTCAATCCCCGTTGTCAGCGGGTTACATCACCCTGCGGGCATGCCGCAGGTCACTGCCGCTCAGGTTCTCCACCGTCACACCCGGTGGGATTGTTGGGTTTCTCATCGTGAGTTACCGGTTCAATATTCCAGACAGACTCGTGGTTCATTTGAGCGTCCATGCTCGCCCTGGACTCCGGGCACACCATAGATAAAATCCGCCACCCAAAGCAGATCGGGGCGCTCATCCACGAACTGACGGTTCACCCGATCCTGCGGTGTTTCGGCTTTGCTGCTGCAGGTGGTTCTGACTCTTTTACCGCGTGTTACCCCACGTATCTGCAGGGCTTTCATCAGACGTTCAATGGTGCATCGGGCAGCATCAACACCTTCACGTTTTAGCTGTCGCCAGACCTTACGCACACCGTAAACCGGTGCGGTTCATTCAATACATGCCTGTTGTGCATACAGGCATGTATTCAGTTTTGCTACTTTTATTCCGGACCCACAATGCAATTCTTACCCGAGTTTTTAGCTTGGTACAGTCGAGAGTCTGCTTTTTCTAATATCTCATCTGGGTTGGAGCCTTCATTCCATGAGGAAACACCACAGCTAAATGTTACATTCAATCCATTTTCTCGCCATTGCTTTTCTTCTACGCTTTTTCTCCAAAGATCAAGTAATGTATAGAACGCATCATAATTACTCCCCTCAAATATTGCGACGAGCTCTTCTCCGCCAAATCTATATACCTGACTAAGGATCTCACTCCCTATATTGCTAATGTATTTTAATACAATATCACCTGTATGATGGCCAAACGAGTCATTAACACTTTTAAAATTATCAACATCAATAATTGCTAAATAAAAAGGATGTTTGGATAGTAGAATATTGTGCATGTCAGAGTTAAGTTTTTTTCTTGAAAATAAATTAGTAAGGCCATCTGTCTCGGCT
This sequence comes from Buttiauxella massiliensis, assembly GCF_902500225.1. Classification (GTDB taxonomy): domain Bacteria; phylum Pseudomonadota; class Gammaproteobacteria; order Enterobacterales; family Enterobacteriaceae; genus Buttiauxella; species Buttiauxella massiliensis. The sequence goes on from NZ_LR722652.1 coordinate 154,341, forward strand.
TCATGTATGGCAAGCTCGAGTTTTTTGCTGTTGTCCGCTAAGGTCTCAGTAACTTTTTTAATACTATCATTGTCAAGGGATATACCATTAAGGTTCAAATAAAGCGCAGTGATAATCTGTCTAAAATACAGTTTGGATATAAACATAATGATCAGATACAGTATTACACATGCTGCTGAAACTAATATAAACGAATATTTTTCCGAAGCAGAGTGTGCTTCATAGTCAGACTCACTGACTATACTAAATGCAATCCATTCAGGATTATCATAAACTCTATAAAAAACAAATGCTCGTGTTACTGAGTCAAAAAAATGACCTTCAGACTCTTTTGCCATATCTATCCATTCTTGGGGAATTGGTCTTTTAAATAACTCTTTAGTATTAGAATACATAATTAAGCTTCCATCATAGGAAACAACCTTAAATCGGCTATTGTAAGGGGGGTGACTACCTTTTAATAATTGACTCAAACTGTTGAGGTCTAGGTCAAATGCAATATTACCTACAAATTCTGACTTTTCGTTAAAAATATTCATGCTGGCCGTGATTGCCATGCCATTATAATGATTATTGTCTGATAGTGATTTATATGGACTTGAGAAACGCACCTCATCTTTTCTTGATGAGGATGGATACCAAGGTCTTTGTTTTACGCTAAATTTCCTGGCTTTGGTTTCAGGGTAAACTAAATAGTTTCCATTTTTATCAGATAATATAACTGTTTCAAAAAAGGTTGTTGAGTTTACGATAGATGGAATGATTGAGTTTAGTTCTGAATGCAATGGCGATATATAGTTACTTATATCTTGTCTACTCAACTGACCTAAAATAGATTGGAATAATAACCTCATTTCTTGGATAGGTCTTTCTATAGCACTTTTCGAACTGTTCTCATTAAATCGAGTCATGGTTTGAATCAAATCTTCTTTATTTCTTGATTCCATTGATGTAAAGGTGTAAAAAAACATTATAAAAAATGGAATGAATGTGCTTACAGTAAATAATAGAATGTGTTTGTGTGATATGGTGTTTTTCACTTGACTACAATGCTCCATGAAAACTATTACTAATAAAGATATGTCTTGACTTCTATTGTAAGCACTGTGCTAAAGGCGACTAAAAGTGTAGGAAGCTTAAATTTTCTGTAAATTTTTTTGTGGATCTAAATGAGATTGTGCTTTTTTTATTGTCAACTTAATGCGTTATAAGCTTGGAAAAAAACAAGTCCTCTTCATGAAATCAAACAGTCAGTTTATTTATAATTTCACTTTTTGTCACTAAATTCATCTTTATACAGGTGAGCGCAAGGTCTGACATAGTTTGCCCAGAAGTATTGCGCTACCTGAAATGTGTTTTTTGTTGAATCAACTAGATGGATTTACGCAGTAATTCCAGAAATAAAAGCAGCTGAAACGGTCTTTTGCTTTAACAGTTGTATATTCATTTGCATGCCTATGGTGATATTTATTTTACATGCTGCCAAACCGATGCAGGTATTTTATCATAGAGTTTATTCATTGTTATTTCAGCCAACCGATGATCAGCAGCAGAGTTAAAAATTTCCAGCTCCGTATCAGAAAGCTCATACCTGTTTTTTTCTATTATTTTTTCTAAGGTCTCTAAACATGTGCATCGCCGTAATTTCATTAACCAGTCAATTTTTTTCATTCTGATATCTCTTCTGTTTTTGCAATATTGCGCAGGAATTTTAGCCCATTCTGATTTAGCTGTTCGCTCTGTACAACACTCCCCTGCCCACTAAAGCTACATAATCTTCTGGCTGCTGCTGTTTTTCAGCATCGCCACCGCATCGGCTGCTGGCATCTGAAACTGCACCCTGTGTCGTGTCGCCACATCAAGCGCAAACAACTTCCGTTGAGCTGGTACTCCGGTGTCCCGTCAGGCTCTGTAGGATCTTGAGCGGAATAACGGAGTGAGTGTCACCCTGCCCGGGGTCTCAAAAATTGTATGGAACTAAAAGGGGTCTATTTACACATTATTATTAATTAAAAGTATTAAAAATCCACGTAGCGTTTACTATGTGGGTTTTGCAATTAATAAGAACACACAAACAAAAAAATATTAAAATATCATTTAATTGAAATAAATATTTCACCTGTGAAATGAGTTTCTATTGTCTGTTTTTAATATGCTTCACTAGTCCTACTTGGTAGGATTAATTTTAAAGAAAACAACGTAGAAGATCAGCTTTATCTGTCTGTTCCCAGCTAAATATATCGCGTCCAAAATGACCATAGGCCGCAGTTTGCTGATAAATGGGTTGCAACAAATTAAGTGAGATAATTAATCCATGTGGACGAAGGTCAAAAAATTGGCGAATAAGTGAGATTAAAGTTTCATTCTCAAGTTTTCCAGTACCGAAGGTTTCCACCATTATTGAGGTGGGTTCCGCAACACCAATGGCGTAAGAAATCTGAATCTCACAGCGCTCTGCTAACCCGGCGGCGACAATATTCTTAGCGACATAGCGGGCAACATATGCGGCTGAACGATCGACTTTAGACGGATCTTTACCGGAAAATGCACCGCCCCCGTGGCGCGCCATACCGCCGTAAGTATCTACAATAATTTTGCGGCCCGTCAGCCCGCAGTCACCCATTGGCCCACCAATGACAAATCGACCGGTTGGATTGATAAAATATTTAGTATTACGCGTCAACCACTCTGGCGGTAAAACAGGCTTAATGATCTCTTCCATCACGCCTTCACGTAGAATTTGCTGAGTGACGGCTTCACTGTGTTGCGTGGAAATCACCACGGTATCAATACCAATTATTTTACCGTTCTCATAAGCAAAGGTGACCTGGCTTTTCGCGTCAGGGCGTAACCATGGCAATAAACCGTTTTTGCGCACTTGTGCCTGACGCGCCATTAAACGGTGAGCAAAGGTGATAGGTGCAGGCATTAACGCATCGGTTTCGTTGGAAGCATATCCAAACATAAGCCCTTGATCGCCAGCACCCTGATTCGCTTCATTTTCACGATCCACGCCACGATTAATATCAGGAGACTGTTTGCCAATCGCACTTAAAACCGCACACGTGTTGGCATCAAAACCCATTTCTGAGCTGTTATAGCCGATGTCGTGAATCGTGCGGCGCACAATTTCTTCTATATCCACCCACGTGTCGGTGGTAATTTCCCCACCAACCAAAACCATGCCTGTTTTTACCAGTGTTTCACAGGCCACGCGTGCTTTGGGGTCTTGTTCAATAATAGCATCGAGAATGGCATCAGAAATTTGGTCGGCTATTTTGTCGGGATGTCCTTCAGAAACAGATTCTGAAGTGAATAATTGTTGTGACATACGAAAATCCTTAAATTAATAACGTAGTGATTCAGTCGGGATAATGAAAATCTTAGCGATAAACGTACATACCGCCTTCGACACCACGGCTAAATAAGACTTGCCAGAGCTGAATATCACGCGCACGGAAAGCCCCCGCGCAAGACGTGAGGTAATAATTGAACATACGTTTAAATGACTCAGAATAATTATCCTGGATCTCTGGCCAGAAACTATTAAAACGCTGGTGCCATGCCATTAATGTCAGGTCGTAATCTGCGCCGATATTGTGCCAGTCTTCGACGACAAAATATGGCTCAGATGCGCTGGCGATTTGTTTTACCGAAGGCAGACATCCGTTAGGGAAAATATATTTGTTAATCCAGGGATCGACGTTGGTATCTGATTTATTTGCCCCGATAGTATGCAGCAGGAACATTCCGCCCGGTTTAAGGCAACGGTTCACCACTTCAAAATAGGTGTCGTAATTTTTTGGCCCAACATGCTCGAACATGCCGACGGAAACGATGCGGTCAAAATGGCTTTCGAGGTCGCGATAATCCATCAGCTTGATGGAGACATCCAGCCAGGTACAACGGTCCTGCGCCATTTTCTGTTGTTCTGCCGAGATGGTTACGCCGGTAACATGGACGTTATAATGTTCGGCAGCGTACTCCGCCAGACCACCCCAACCGCAGCCAATATCCAGCAGTTTCATGCCGGGTTGAAGCTGCAATTTTTCGCATAACATTTTCAATTTGGCTTCTTGAGCCTGGCGTAAGTTAGTGGCTGTTTTCCAGTAGCCGCAGGAATACTGCATATACGGATCGAGCATTTTGGCGAAGAGATCATTGCCGATATCGTAATGCTCTTTGCCGACAATCCAGGCGCGTTTACGCGTCTGTAAATTAAACAAACGCATCCCGGCGATGCGAGCTAAATCCTTGAAGTTTTTTGGTGCTTTCTCATCGAGTTTTGCACGAAGGATTTTCTCGAATAAAACATCCAGTGCAGCGCAGTCCCACCAACCTTCCATGTAGGATTCACCCAGGCCAATAGAACCTTCCTGCAAAACGCGTTTATAAAAGTCAGGATTGTGGACCTGAATATCCCAGCTCCGGCTGCCGTTAAAACGGACATCAGCCTGGTTCACAAGTTCTTCCGCAATCCGATACCAGTTGTCTTTGCGTACGACAGGTGCACTTTCAACTTCAACACTCATATCTCATCCTCAGTAAAAGCCTAAGTCAGTTTTCTACTCGACTATCAGAACTTGTTTATATTTCGTTAAAAGGGTGGCCAGGCGTTCCACGTTTTCCACAATTTCAGTGGCGACGCCATGGACATAAAGTTTGTCGCGATAAATACAAATATCCTTTTTCAGGCGCTCGATATGCAGGCGCCGCGCCGGTTCATCTTCCGCCTTCAATATGAGCTGCGCGGTTTCACGCAGGCGCTCATGAATCAGAGATAAATCTTCGTCCTGGGGTAATTCACACTCCCGTAACCTCTCATGCGTGACAATCAAATCCAGCGCCAGGCGATAACGGTCGATATCATTCGGAAAAAGGTTCAGCAGCGTGAAAAGCTGTTGATACAAAGCCGGAAGATGATTCTCTTCACGGCGCGCTGCGCGGCTGGTTAACGTGCCGATGACTGCGCTTATTAACTGGGTCAGGATCACGCGTCCGGTGTGCTGTCGGGTGACGTCTTTGATAAGCACAATCATCGCGGTGGCAATCAAGCAACCGACAATTTGAGACAAGGCGCCATGAACGAACATCGAATAATGAAACGGTGCGTCGCTATCGAGAATCAGCACATTGGCGGTTAACGGCAGCGCGGTCATCATGCCAAGCCGCTGTTTTTGTACCTCGATGGCAAAGAAAAAACCGACAACACACAGCACGCCAATCAGCACCAGCGGGTTCTGCTGGGGCATCGGCAGCACGATGGCGAAATACACGGCTCCGACCGCCAACGCAATAAGCGAAGCCACGATAAAATCTTTGGCGACCGCCAAAGGATCAGGTGCGCGCATCGCAAAAGAAGTCACCACACCGACCATCACCAGCCCGCCATTGCCGCCTGGGCAGCCGGCCCATACCCACAACAGGGCGAAGGCCACACAGGAAATAGAAGTGCGCCAGAAGTTAATTTTCGCGCGATGAAATTCCGGTGATACCGGTTTCACTTCGGTTTCTGCGTGCAGAATTTCTTCTTCAATCGCCGAAATGTGCTTATTGGCGACAACACCCTGCATCAATAGATGGAAACGACTTGCGGCACCGACCCAACTGCGTAGCGTGACGGGCGTTGATTTAGCGCCTAACGCCCCGACGTTATGACGCAACCGCTTAAGTTGTATTTTCACCTCGTCGGCATTGTTCAAGTGCTGAGCGAACATCTCGTTAAGCAGGGGAGAAAAATAACCACTGCGGGTCCCCTGAATCAGCGAGGTTTCACATGCCTGAGTAATGAGTGTTAACGACAGCGTGTGTAACGCTTTTAAACGGCGATTCGTTTTCCCGGCTGTCGCTGACTCCAGCACCAGCGTGCGGCGCATCCCGTCCAGTGTTTTGGTTCGCTGAATCAGCGAATGCCAGAGTTTTTCCATTTCTTTTCGGTCAGTGCCGGTCACGCATATCTGCATCAGTCGGTAATGATCGACCAGCAATTCATGCAGTTCATTTTCGATATTTTTACGCACTGAGCGCGGGGCAAAAACCATATCGGCAATAACTGCCGCGATCAAACCCATAAAGACTTCTGAGACGCGGAACCATGCCAGAATTACCCCCATTTCCGGGTGCAGATAAATGGCGCTGACAATGGTTAGTGCGGTGATGCCAGCAAGTCCCAGCGCGTAAGAATTTTCGATGCGAATTACGGTAGCGGCATAACAGCAAACTCCGGTCCATACCGCGCCTATAATTAACATCGTGAGCGGCGACCAGATAAACACCCAGACAATAATCAGCGCGGATGAGCAGCCAATTATTGTTCCTGCAAAACGTAATAACCCACGGTGACGCATCGCTCCGGTGAAGGGTTCGCCGCCTGCAATAAACGCCGGAGCAGTGGTGATAATTATTGCAGTCACTACCGCCCAGCGCGGCATATCCAAATGAAATCCAAAACCAATAGCCAAAGAAAGCGCAATTGCAAAAGTCAGTTTGAAAGCGAAACGCAAATGATGTAGCGATATGCGATATAAAGGACGGCTCATTAACGGGGTCCGGGTTTGTTATTAATCCACAATTCATTGTTAAAAAACATAGATAACTCAAGTCGTTCTTTTATTTTAAAAATAGTTATCCCGTTCGTTTTCAATATTGACGAGTGTTGATGGGGTTAATCATTATTTAAATGGGGCTATTATTTTTTCATTAAATTAATGCAAGCACATGTTGCGATTTTATTCATGCTTGGTTATTCATTTGCCGAGTTTATGAATTTATTATCGCAGCAAACACGGTTTGTGTATCATGAAGGGATGCCAAGTTGTATAGACCAAGCGTCAATTTAGGTGGGATAGATGGTTAAAGCAAAAAAGATACTGCACTCGTTCCGCTACGAAGGTGATGCTGAAGGGGCTAAACTCGCTCGTCCCGTCTTCTTCCGGTCGTTTATGTTGGCGGAGAATGTGCAATCAGAACTACATTCTCATCCTTTCATTCAGTTTCACTACGCCCGTGAAGGCTCCTTATACATTTCCGTGGAGAATAATTCGTACATCATTCCGGCCTGTTACGGGTTGTGGATACCGGCTTTTATGCCTCATCGGGTGCAAACCGCCAGTGAAGTGATGCTTGAAAACCTCGATATCGACCCTGACTATTACGCAGCCACGGGATTTAAAGCCGAACTGAAGTTAGTGACAGTCTCTGATTTTGCGCGCAATTTTATCCACCACGCTACGCAGACTATCCCTGAATTTTATGATGCCGATGGCAAAGAAGGGCGGCTGGTTTCCACATTGATCGATGTGCTAAACGATCTCCCGGCCGCAGGCTTTGCCATGACCTGGCCTACGGCACCGGCACTGCTGGAAATTTGCCAGGCAATCAGTGAATCACCCGATTTACCCCATTTAATGGAAGAATGGGCTGAGAAAGTGGGTATGTCGCGACGTACCTTTTCACGACGTTTTATTAAAGAAACCGGCATAACGTTCAGCAACTGGAAACAACGTCATCGCTTGCTGCATTCCATTATTTTATTACGCCAGTCGCGAAGCGTGACTGAGATTGCATTAATGCTGGGTTACGGTAGTACATCCGCTTATACCTACGCATTCCGTCAGTTATTTGGTGTTTCACCATCACGTTATGAAGTCGCACCGCCACCGCCGGATGCGGTATTACATGATTAGCATTCCTCGCGCCAATTTTGAGTTGCTTTGCATTGTTCTCTGTATTTTCCAAAACTCATTTAGTTAATAAACTGTCTTAACGATGCCCTATTTAAATCACTAAGTCTGGCGTTGAATCGCTGCCGACTTATGAGGGGTCAGTTTGGATATCGAATCGTAAGCGGCTCATCTAGACCGTCTGTTCAGGAGCCTCCGGTTCGGGAAAAATAGTGTCCATCATTTTTTGTAGTGAGCCCCAAAAGTTAGACACCAGAGCGAAAACTGAGGGCACATGGCAAAATTTTCATTGAAGTTCAAACAGGAAGTTGCAGAAAAATACCTGGAAGACGAGTTGAGTCTGAAATCTGTAGCCAGGATGTATGACATCAGCCCCTGCCCGGTAAGAAAATGGGCTTATGCCTACCGGGTGCATGAATAGACATACTTACAAATAAAAAGTGGCGCTACTCTGCTGATTTCACACTTATGGTCGTGAAAGAAGTCCTGGATGATTGTTTTTCTGTTCGTGAAACTGCGGTAAAACATGGGATACCAGCCTTTGGAACTGTATGCACCTGGCTTGAAAAATATAGAAAATATGGTGAGGATGCTTTCATCCGAAAAAATAAAAAGAACATATCTGTGCCAGATAAAAGCGTCATTCCGGCCCCACCACTGCCAGCATTAACCGAAAATGAGCGAGAGGAACTTGAACAACTCAGAGTCGAGAATGCCTATTTAAAAAAGCTGAAGGCCTTGGTTCAGCAGAAAACATGCTCAACACACAAGAAAAAGTAAGCATTGTTAATGAACTAAGGCAAGAGTGGTCATTGTCCCGGTTGTAAATTGTTGCAGGGCTGCCGCGGAGCACATTCTATTATCATGTCAAACGTCTTGCGGCCCCGGACCGATATCAGTCTGCCAGGACGCTTGTACTGAAAATATATCACCAACACAAAGGTCGCTATGGTTATAGACGCATCAGGCTGGCATGTCGTAACGAGGGGGTTTTACTTAATGGCAAAACCGTCAGAAAACTAATAAAGGAACTGGGTATTAGCAGCCTGATCCGCGTCAAAAAATACCGTTCATATAAAGGAGAACAAGGACGAATTTGCGATAATCTCCTGAAACGCCAGTTTTATGCAGAACGCCCCAACGAGAAGTGGGTCACAGATGTAACTGAATTTAAAGTTAATGGGAAGAAGCTTTACTTGTCCCCCATCATGGATCTTTATAATGGTGAAATCATTGCTTACAACCTCGCTACACGGCCCTTACCATCAATGGTGAAAGCCATGCATCACTGATGCTTTAAAAGTGCTGACTGAAGGGAAACATCCAATATTGCACAGCGATAGTAATAATGCCGGTGTCAGTTTTGTCATCACTCAGTTTGCCGTTTAAACCGATTGGTGTGATTACTGATGCAGTGAAGACCTTCCCGCATCCTGACTCACACAGCGATCGACCTTTTGTGTCTTGCCCTGGACTCGTCGGTTGCCGGAAGCACCTTCATGCGAGGCATCTCCTCATCGGTGCGCGTGACTCAAGAAGGGCCTGACGGCTTGTCTCATTACTGTCCTGTCCGGGTTATCTGTCTGGAGATTCAACTCTGTTTCCTCACAGGAGTTTTGTCATGGCTGATAACGTTACCGAAGCCACCGTTGTGGGTGGCGTGGATACACATAAAGATTTGCACGTTGCCGCTGTCGTAGATCAGAACAATAAAGTTCTGGGGACCCAGTATTTTTCCGCAACACGACAAGGTTACCGGCAGATGCTGGTAGCTGACTTTAGTTCCGCGTCCGCTTCGTGCTGTGAGTTCAATTGGTCGATGACACGCTGGCTGGCGGAGCTTCCGTAGTAGTCCGCGATGGGGAAAGCCCATTACATGGCGAAGGGAAGCAGTTTGAATGTGTTTGCGACGTGAATTAACTGACCTAACGAGGTGAAGACCTTTGATAATCAGCGAAACAGGCGGTGGCGAGACAACGGCTTACCGGGAGACGGCTTATAACCAGCGTTCAGTGGCCGAAACGGCGATGGACCGTGTATAACAGCTGTTTAGTGGACATCTTACGCTGCGGGATTAAGATGCGCAGGTTGGGAAGCTATGGCGATGATCCGTGCCTTAAACAAAATGACGCGTGCCGGTATGCCAAAAAGTGTACGGATTGCCTGAAGAAGCCAGTGACGAGAGGCGCTTTTGTCTAAATCCGATTTATTCAACAAAGCCGCAAAAAGGTTGAAAAGCCCACGATGAGTGGGCTATTTGTCTGACAGTTAAGCTGTTCGTGCAATCCTTTCTAACGCGACTTGGGCAAGAAAGCCCGAGCGGGTTTTAAACTCTGGATGTGTTGCGACACAGCGGTCAATCCGGTCAATTAGAGATTTAGGCAGTGTGACGTTAATTTTTTCTGAGCCGCCAAGTAAGCGCGTTACGTCAATATCAACGACAGCCCAGGTGTAACCGGCAAATTCGGGATTTTTGGCCAGCGCACCAACTGATGAAACGGCTGGAATATCCCCTCCCATTTCAACCAGCAATTCAATATGACCAGTGATCGCTTCTTTGGCATTAGCAATCGCTTCTTCCATCGTATCCCCAGCTGAGAAACAACCAGGTAAATCAGGCACTGTCACACCATATGCATGTTGTTCATCGCCTGCTTCAATCGCAATTGGATATAACATAATTTAAGCCCTTATGATGAAGCTGGGATTTAATCCCAGCTTGTTTCCTGATGCTCTTAACCGTTTTAATGGGTAAGTCCTTTTTCGGGTGCGATGTGGTTACCAGTCCCGCTTTTGTCGGGTGAGTAAAGTGCTGATGACTTCCATTTACTCTTACCAGTATCCAACCATCTTCCTTGATTTCTGCAATTAACCTTCTGCTATCCATCGCCATTCTCTGTTGTGTCCTGATACAATTTTTATAACCCCAACAACCCCATAATGCAAACTTTTTGGGGTTGTTGGTTTTTTTTTGTTGCGAGCGGTTTGAACCTTTCTGCAACGCTACATGGTAATGCGCCCTGATAAATGCGCATCCGCATCCGGACGCTGAGCCTCATAGCGGCAGGTCGACAGGGGCAAACCTGCCAGCCTGAAGCCACGGCGTTGCGACAGACCGGTCGCATCACACATCAACACTACAGCGTCCCACTTCTTGTCTGTCGTCAGTACGTTCGCTTAAGAGTCACCTGAAGCTCATCCTTATCCAGCATGGCTTCGTTGAGCAGCTTCTTCAGACGGGCGTTCTCTTCTTCAAGTGACTTCAAGCGACTTCAGGCGCTTAACTTCGGTCACTTCCATACCGCCTACTTCTTACGCCAGATGTAAAACGTGCATCGAAGATGGCGTGCTTATGGTAAAGCTTTCAGGCAGAAATACCGGCCTTGCTTTCCTGGAGAATACTGATGATCTGTTCGTCGGAAAAATGCTTCATCATGAGGATGTCCTCACGTTTCTGATGAAAACATTCATAACATCCGGGCGATAATCACCCGGGAGCAGGTCAGCGTTAAACCTTGAAGCATTTCATACCAATCGTAGTTCCTTTTATATGTAGTTTTATTTGTATGATGAATGGTGTGTTTGTGACTAGTATCACAGACATACTCACCCTATAAACACTATTTTTAAAATATAAATTTATAAATTAAAACGGTGTTTTCATGAAAATAAAACAGTGTATTGAACGTGTTCCAGGGGGAATGATGCTGGTTCCTCTAATTCTTGGCGCTATGGTTCACACCTATTTTCCGGGTTTTGCCGATTATTTTGGTTCGTTTACAAAAGGAATCATGACCGGAGTTGTCCCGATACTCTCTGTGTGGTTTTTTTGCATGGGAGCGTCAATAACTCTAAAAGGAACAGGGACCGTTTTCCGCAAATCCGGAACATTAGTTGTTGTAAAAACGCTCACCGCGTTTGTTGTCGCAAAAATTGCGATGCACGTACTTCCTGGCGCAGGTATTACCACTGGTTTTTTTGCTGGCATTTCCGCTCTGACACTGGTCGCGGCAATGGATATGACAAATGGGGGGCTGTATGCGGGGATCATGCAACGCTATGGTACCAAAGAAGAAGCCGGCGCATTCGTGCTGATGTCTATCGAGTCAGGTCCGCTGATGACGATGATTATCCTGGGAACTGCCGGGATAGCATCATTCCAGCCGCACATCTTTGTTGGCGCTGTTCTGCCATTTATCATTGGCTACGCAGTAGGAAATATTGACCCGGAATTCCGGAGTCTATTTTCACCAATGGCAAAAAGCCTCATCCCGTTTTTTGGTTTTGCTCTCGGAAATACGATCAGTCTGAATGTGGTTGCACAGACTGGATTGTTGGGGATCCTGATGGGAATAGCCGTTGTGATCATTACGGGTATTCCATTGATGTTGGCTGACCGTTACTTCGGTGGTGGTGACGGGACTGCGGGCTTAGCTGCCTCAAGCTCAGCCGGGGCTGCTGCCGCTACCCCGATGCTTATTGCACAAATGTCGCCTGGATTTATGCCTATTGCTGCTCAGGCTACAGCGCTGGTTGCGACCTCAATCATCGTGACTTCTGTTTTAACCCCGCTTGCCACAGCTGCCTGGGCAAAATATAAGGGACGCATATAGTCTTCTTTTGTGAAGCCCGCTGAACAATACCGATCGAATCCCGATCGGTATTTTTTCGTTTATTTTTTTGCACCCGAAACCAATTCATCATACAAATGATGCATTTTATACAGAAATAAAGGCATTTCATTCCGCTTTAACGGCACTTCATTCCTTTTCTGATCCCTTGCAATAAATAGGGAATAGAGTGGGCATAATTTAGTTACCGCTACTTAAGGTTCATTCGATGAAAAATAAATCGGGCTCTCAGAAGGTCTATCCGGCACATACTCGCCGGCTAACCTTTGTTGGAACACTGCTCGCTCAGTTCGCACTCGTGTCAAGGCTAAGTAGAAATGTCCGCACTCCCCAGGGCAAAGTACAGATGTCCTATTATTGCTGTGAGTTTAATTGGTCAATGCAACGCTAGCCTTTATCAAGAACCTGAAATGAAAGGGGCTGAGCCCGGTTGAGTTCCGGACTCATAATCATTATCCCTGACGGTTTAATCATGTGGTTTCCATGTGGCAGGCAAAGAAAGGTCACCGGAAGCAATGTCCCATACGCTACTGACACAGAGTAATGGATTATGGAGATTGGCATTAACCTGCAAGGCCGTCGTCACACCATCGTAATTAAAACTTGCCGGAAATCCGACAGCAGCCAGTGGTACGCGGATCTGTGCTGCATCATTCTTCAGGCTGAAATGATAACCGGGTGAGCCAATATAAATGGGAACTCCAGGCCAGGTTGGGGGCAATTTAGGCTTTGCCCCTTCGGGAATATCTCGCACTTTCAGCCCACCAGGGCCGCAACTGGTGTCTTTACTCAGTACTACCCAGTGAGAATGCCACAGGCCACCATCATTTACTTTATCGCCATCACCATTTTCATCCAGTTGAGGGGTGTCATCAAAGTCAGGATTTGAGGTGAGAGCCAGCGCCAAAATACCCGAGCCGGGTTCGAAACCGACTGCACTACTATCCAGACTGGTGGGCCATACATAACTGTATACTTCAGACCCGGCGAATTTTCCCCTGGCCGAAGGTTTACGGCTACCCGCCTTACCATCAACAAGTTGTTCAAACACCAGGTCATTGCCATCCTTAAACACTCGCGTATGGACGAGATCGAACGCTTTATCCACCTTAGCGTTTTTTTCACTGGTTATACCTCCTGTGTCATGTGCAATAACGGGGCTAGCCAGTAAACAACCTAAGACAACAATGGAGAGATCTTTCATAAGTCCCCCTCCACCTTATTCAGATATTCACTTGTCGAAATCACGGGTGCATAGCCGAAACGTAGCGCAGCCATAAATGCCGCATGAACATGTTCTGCGGGCACGTTTACGCCATTGAACTCAAGATCAAGAGTGGCACAGGCATCATGCAAAACAGTGGTGGAATAGCCAAAATCAACAGCAGCCCGCGTTATTCCATCCACGCACATATGGCTCATATTGCCGACAACTACGATATCTTCAACGCCAGCCTGTTCAAGGAGAGTCTTTAATTCAGTATCACGGAATGAGTTGATGTAATGCTTAAGCACCACTGATTCGTCACCTTTATTAATGACGCTGGGATGTAGCTGCGCACCTTCGCTGCCAGGGCGAAAGAATGGTGCATCATTACTGGTAAACTCATGTCGAATATGTACCACGAGATCGCCACGCTTGCGGAAAAAAGCAATCACTTGAGCAGCATTTTTCGCCGCAGCCTCAACATGTTTTAGAGCCCAGAGCCCTCCGGGGAAATAGTCATTCTGGATATCCACTACAGGGATACTTACAAATGCACTGCATTAATGGCGAAGACTATCTCAAAAATCGCAATTATTGAGATAGTTGAAGGGAGCTATTGGGTGTCGCTTTGTTTCTATTCAGGCACTTCCTCAGGCAATCCGAACACTTTCTGGTATTCTTGCTCGCTCTTCTTTCCGTTGTTGAACCATTTGTCCATTGTGGATTTGCCGACATTCATTGCAGTGGCAGCGGGGGGAAATGGTGTAGTGCTGATTGATTATCTGTTGAGCAGTTTCGAGGCGAAACTCGGGGCTAAAATTGCGTCTGTTACGTCCGGTCATAATGCCACCTGCATAGAGGTGATGATACCACCTCTATGCAGGTGGCCAGATTTAGTATTCCACTTCGACTAATCAACGGGGAGCAGGTCACGTCGTGAGGACAGAATTTTTCTACTGCCGTGGGTAAACCCACCTCATCATCTACTGGGAGGCCTGAAATGAAAGTTAAAACAGTTGGTTATTTGAAAAAAAATGCAGCGAAACTCGATTTAGCTGAACCTATTTTGGTTATGAGGAATGGGATACCTGTATGTGCGATTGAATCCTATGATGCCTGGCAAGAACGCGATAATTCGATAGTTCTTCTGAAATTGCTTACTCTTTCTGAGCAAGATAAAACTGAAGGTAAAGTGTTCTCAAAAAAACAATTGCTGGCAGGTTTACTGTGAACATAACAACCATTCATTACATTCTCATCGCAAAGTCCTCTGCCTCGTTTTACGGATACTATCCCCCTTCAGTGCGAAGCCCCATTCTAAGGTTTAATGATCAATAGCATACGAAAATAAGGATGCAACTTTAGTGTCATTTTCTACATTAAGGATACAACTTTAATGTCACTCTACAGGAGATTTATCATGATCGCGATTACCGGAGCTTCCGGCCAACTGGGCCAACTCGTTGTTGAAGAATTACTGAATACCGTTGCGGCTAACCAATTAGTTGCCATCGTGCGTAACCCGGCAAAAATTCAATCATTTGCTGACCGTGGCGTTCAGGTACGAGCTGCCAGCTATGAAGATAAAGCGGCTTTGGTGCAAGCGCTGAATGGCGTGGAAAAACTGCTGCTTATCTCTTCAAGTGAAGTGGGCCAGCGTGCAGTTCAGCATCGCAATGTGATTGATGCAGCCAAAGAAGCAGGCGTGAAACTGATTGCCTACACAAGCCTGTTGCATGCAGACTCCTCGCCGCTGAGCCTTGCCGATGAACATATCGCCACCGAAGAAATGCTTAAACAATCCGGCATTCCATTCGTACTGCTGCGCAACGGCTGGTATACCGAAAACTATCTCGCCAGCGTACCGCCTGCTCTGCAACACGGCGTGTTTATTGGCAGCACCGGCGAAGGAAAAATCGCTACTGCGGCACGTGCTGATTACGCAGCAGCAGCCGCTAAAGTCATGACTCTGGACAACCTGGCGGGCAAGGTTTACGAACTAGCGGGCGACCACGGCTGGACGCTGTCTAAGCTGACTGCTGAGTTGACCAAACAGAGCGGAAAAACAGTGGTGTATCAGAACTTGTCGGAAGCTGATTTTAAAGTAGCATTGCTCGGTGCTGGCCTGCCAGAAGGGCTAGCAGCAATGTTGGCAAACTCTGACGTTGGCGCATCCAAAGGTGGCCTGTTTGATGATAGCCACCAGCTAAGCACCCTGATTGGTCGCCCAACCACTCCGCTTGCAGAAAGCCTGCGCGCAGCGCTGTAAATGTTAACTTTCCGTTAAAGAAGGACATCCCTATACTTACGGGGTGTCCATACGGAGATTAGCGTGCAAGGCGTTCCTGAGTTATTCACTGATGAAAAAGACAACGCCCAATTCCGGCATTTACCACAATTGCCCGGCGTTGAGCTTTATCACGCCCATATCTCGCGTTACGCCTTTGAACCGCACACTCACGAAGCTTTCGGTATTGGCACGGTGACTCGAGGCGCAGAACGCTTTCGCTATCGGGGTGTTCAACATGTTGCCGCGCAGGATTCGCTGGTGCTGATGAACCCGGATGAATTGCACACCGGCGAAGCCGCCACGGAAGACGGCTGGCAGTACCGCATGATTTATCTCGAGCCGGAACTGCTTGAAAGCGTGACCGGATCGCGCAACTGGTCGTTTAGCGATGTGGTTAAACACGATCCGCTGCGTGCAGGTTGTATTTCACAATTAATTAATGGCTTGTGGAGCGAAAGCGATTCGCTGGCCCAGCAAGGTTTGTTGCTGAATCTTATCGAAACTTTCCAGCCTTACGCTCAACATCAGGCTGGCGGAACGACAGAGTCCGCACACCGCTTTGAACAAATTCGGGACTATCTGCACGATAACTATATGCAACCGGTAACGCTTGATGAGCTCGCTGCCGTGGTTTCGCTTAGCCCTTATCATTTTCAACGCATGTTCAAAGCACACTTCCACGTCACCCCCCATCAGATGCTAATGGCGATCCGTCTTTGGCACGCTAAGCGATTACTAACCAGCGGAATGCCTGCCGCGCAAGTGGCAGCAGCCAGCGGATTAACCGATCAGGCACATCTGACTCGCGCCTTTTCCCAGCGTTATGGCATCACGCCCGTTCGCTATCAAAAACAGGTCGCCCGTTAGCTAAACCGCAAGCTGGTACAATATTTTTGATCCCGCCACACCTACACTCATTCCAAAGACATTATTGGATATAGAAGATGTTAACTGGAGTGCTGTATGCCCTGCTCGCAGGGTTGATGTGGGGGCTGATTTTTGTCGGGCCGTTGATTGTTCCTGATTACCCGGCTGCCATGCAGTCGACCGGGCGTTATCTGGCGCTGGGCTTTATTGCGCTACCGCTGGCCTGGTTTGGCCGCCAGCGCTTGCGCCAACTGACACGTTCGGATTGGTTTACCGCGCTGAAGCTCTCTACCGTCGGCAATCTCATTTATTACGTGTGTCTCGCGAGCGCCATTCAGCGTACCGGCGCGCCGATTTCTACCATGATTATCGGCACGCTTCCGGTGGTGATCCCGGTCTTTGCCAACCTGCTTTACAGCAAACGTGACGGCAAACTGCCGTGGCGTCGACTTGCGCCTGCACTGGTGATTATCGCCCTGGGTCTTGTGATGGTAAATACTGCAGAGTTACGCACCGGGCAGCTTGATTTCAGCTGGTGGCGATATATCAGCGGCATCAGCCTGGCGTTTATCTCGGTGGCCTGCTGGGCGTGGTATGCACTGCGTAACGCCTGTTGGCTGCGCGAAAACCCGGATAAAAATCCGCTGATGTGGGCGACGGCGCAGGGACTGGCGATTCTGCCCTTTTCACTGATCGGGTACATCGCCGTCTGCCTGTGGATGTCGCGCACCAACACTGATTTCACCCTACCCTTTGGCCCACGCCCGGAAGTGTTTTTAACACTGATGTTAGCCATCGCACTGTTTTGTTCCTGGCTCGGCGCGCTATGCTGGAACATCGCCAGCCAGCGTTTGCCTACCGTTATCGTCGGCCCGCTGATTGTCTTTGAAACGCTCGCAGGCCTGGCTTACACCTTTATGCTGCGCCATAGCTGGCCACCTCTGCTGACATTGCTGGGGATTGTTTGCCTGGTAATTGGCGTGGTGATGGCTGTGTTGACCAAACCGCAGAAAAACACGCTCGCTGAAGTGGTTGTCGTGACGGACAAATAGCGCCTTACCTCTAAATAGTCATAGCGCCGCTTTAAAGATGCATTTAATATACATCTTATATTATCGACAACGAGGTATCTGCTTATGGCCTTCCGCGATCAAGCTTTAGGTGAACTGGCTTTAACTATTCCGCGCGCTTCGGCGCTGTTCCGTAAATTGGATCTCGATTTCTGCTGTGGTGGTAAACAGACGCTTGAGCGTGCCGCAACGCGCAAAGAGTTGGATCTCGAGGCGATCGAAGCCGAGCTTACTGCTCTTGCTGAAGAACCCACTGAGAAAGAGTGGCGCACGGCACCGCTGGCGGAAATCATCGACCACATTCTGGTGCGCTACCATGACCGCCACCGCGAACAACTGCCAGAGCTGATTCTTCAGGCCACCAAAGTTGAGCGCGTGCATGCCGATAAGCCTAACGTACCGAAGGGGCTGGCGAAGTATCTCACCATGCTGCATCAGGAACTCAGCAGCCATATGATGAAAGAAGAACAGATCCTGTTCCCGATGATTAAAAATGGCATGGGAACGCAGGCCAACGGCCCGATTAGCGTGATGGAAAGCGAGCATGATGACGCTGGCGAATTGCTGGAAGTGATCAAGCACACCACCAATAACGTGACGCCGCCACCAGAAGCCTGCACGACCTGGAAAGCGATGTATAACGGAATTAATGAGCTGATTGACGATCTGATGAATCACATCAGTCTTGAGAATAACGTGCTGTTCCCACGGGCTTTGGCTGGGGAATAAGGGTTAATCCCCCTCACCTGTGGCGAGGGGGATTATGATTACTTACGCATTGCAGCGATGCGCTTCTTGCCGATAAACATCCAACATACACCTAACAACACAAACCACAATGGCGTCACGATCAGCGCCTGGCGCGTATCAGTTTCCAGCGTCAACAGCACAATCACAAACACGAAGAACGCCATACACATCCAGCACATAAACTTGCCGAGCGGCATTTTGTAGATCGATTTCTCGTGCAAATGTGGGCGCTGTTTGCGGTACACCAGGTACGAGCAAAGAATAATCGTCCAGACGAACATAAACAGAATCGCCGACACGGTAGTTATCATGGTGAACGCCGCAATCACGTTCGGGTTCACGTAAAGCATCACCACGCCACCCAGCAGGCAGATACAGGAGAAGGTCAAACCCTTCGCCGGAACTGCGCGCTTAGAGAGTTTGGCGAATGCTTTCGGTGCCATACCATCTTGTGCCAGGCCAAACAGCATACGGCTGGTTGAGAACACTCCGCTGTTGGCAGAAGAAGCCGCAGAGGTCAGCACCACAAAGTTGATGATACTCGCGGCGGCAGGCAGGCCCACCAACACAAACAGTTCAACGAACGGGCTCTTATCCGCGACGACGGAACGCCATGGCGTCACCGACATAATCACGATCAGCGCAAACACGTAGAACATGATGATACGGATCGGAATCGAGTTGATGGCGCGTGGCAGAGATTTTTCCGGGTCTTTGGTTTCTGCTGCCGTCGTTCCCACCAGCTCAATACCCACAAACGCAAATACCGCTATCTGGAAGCCTGCGAAGAATCCGCTGATGCCTTTCGGGAACCATCCGCCGTCGTTCCACAAGTTGTTGATGGAAGCCTCTACGCCAGACGGGGAATGGAAGTTGGTTAAAATCATCACCAGGCCGATAACGATTAGCGCAACGATGGCGACAATTTTAATCATCGCAAACCAGAACTCCATTTCGCCGAACATTTTCACCGTGGCCAGATTCAGGCTCAGCAGCAAAACAATCACCGCGAGCGACGCCACCCAGTCCGATAAGCCGGGGAACCAGAACTGCGCGTAGGCGGTTATCGCCACAACGTCCGCCATGCCGGTGACCACCCAGCAAAACCAGTAAGTCCAGCCGGTAAAATACCCCGCCCACGGGCCGAGTAAGTCCGCTGCAAAATCGCTAAATGACTTGTATTCGAGGTTTGAAAGCAGCAGTTCGCCCATCGCGCGCATCACGAAGAACAGCATAAAGCCGATAATCATGTATACGAAGATGATGGATGGGCCTGCGAGGCTAATCGTTTTACCGGAGCCCATAAACAGGCCGGTTCCGATGGCGCCACCGATGGCAATAAGCTGAATATGGCGGTTGGTTAAATTACGCCGCAGAGACTGTTCTGACGGCTCTTCAGCAACGTCAGAAACCTTTATCTGATCTACCATGTTGTATTTTTCCTGTACCTGTCTGTTGTGTTCAGGCTCTACCGGCCTTTATAAAAATTAAAATAGTGAGGATGTGATGTTGTTCCGGGGAACTCAAAGATAGTAGGGAAGAATTGGCAGGATGAATACTAAGAAAGAAATTATTTGTTAATTTAATGTTTGTTTTGAGTGCAAAATCACGGCTATAAAGTGAGCAGTCTCACATAAACACTCAGGAAGGTAGCGTTTACCAGATAAAATCACGCTAATTTTGTTAACCACCAAATAAAAACCCCGCCGAAGCGGGGTCGTTCGAACGCTTACAGAATTTCCAGCAGTTCAACTTCAAAAACCAGAGTGCTGTACGGAGGAATTGACGCACCCGCGCCACGCTCACCGTAAGCCAGGTTATGAGGAATAGTCAGTTCCCACTTTGAGCCAACTGGCATCAGAGTCAGAGCTTCAATCCAGCCTGCGATAACGCCGCTAACCGGGAATTCAGCTGGTTCGCCACGTTGTACGGAGCTGTCGAACACAGTGCCATCAACCAGTTTGCCGGTGTAATGCACGCGAACGTGGTCTTTACGCGCTGGAATTGGACCAGTACCTTGAGTCAGAACACGGAATTGCAGGCCAGATTCGGTGCTGCTTACGCCGTCTTTCTTCAGGTTTTCTTCGAGGAATTTCACGCCTTCAACAGCCAGTTCTTTCTGGCGTTCCTGGCGAACGGCGTCGGCACGTTCGTGAACTTCACGCAATGCGCGATGAACCACATCAACCGGAACTACCGGGGCATTCCCTTCCAGCGCATCACGCAGACCAGCCACCAGTGCTTCTGGCAGCAGGCCTTGCAGACCAGATTCACTCAGTTGTTGACCTACCTGTAAACCAATACCGTAACTTGCTTGCGCTTCGACGCTGTCAAAAGAAGGGGTCGTCATGGGATTTCCTTTAATGGTATTTAAAAGCAAGCCCGCAGCATAGCAGCGTCAACCTGACGGGTAAAATGCAAAAGCGGCAAAGGTGACAAATGCAGGCGAAACAGGAACAATGGTTTAAGTGAGCGTGAAATTGCGGTTGAGAATCACGTTACGCGGGATTATTCAGCGCATCAAACAGTTAGCGTTCTATAATGGAGTGGGTAAATGTACAGAGCACGTTGTGTGGAAATGAGGAGTGTTGCCGATGCGATTCGCTGTTAAACCCTGGCTTGCGCGGATTTGGCATGCACCCGACAATTTCCGGTTGATGGATCCACTGCCGGTGATGCACCGCCGTGGCATTATTATTGCGGCGATCGTGGTTGTACTCGGCTTCCTGTGGCCTACACCTGATGCCCCTACTCTGCCAGTTACGCGCGATGCACAACTTTCTATTGAGTCACAATCCCCAATTCGTGCCCACTTAGTCAACCCGCCAGAGAACTCAACTCCTGTCGAACCGTCACGTGTTGAAGAGCAACCACAGGCAGAAACGCAAGCGCCTGTGCCGCATGAGAATAACGATATTGACCAGCAATGGCGTTCGTACCGCGTAGAGTCCGGGCAAACTATGGCGCAACTGTTCCGCGATCATAATTTACCGCCCGCTGATGTTTATTCGATGGCGCAGGTAGAAGGCAGCAACAAACCACTGAGTACTTTGCAAACCGGGCAGATGGTGCAGATTCGCCAGAATGCAAATGGTGTAGTGACGGGGCTGACAATTGATATTGGCAACGATCAGCAAGTGCTATTTACACGTCAGCCTGATGGCAGTTTTGTACGGGCGCGCTAATTTTTTAGCCGGTTCAGAAATGCAAAACGCCGGCACGAGGCCGGCGTCTTTACGTGTTTGAATCAGCGTAAATTACGCTTCAGCAACAACGTTTACAATCAGTTTAGCGAATACATCGCTGTGAACCTGGAAGTCCACTTCGTGCTCACCAGTGGTACGCAGAACACCGTTCGGTAAACGAACTTCGCTCTTAGCCACTTCAACGCCAGCTGCAGTTACTGCATCAGCGATGTCGCGGGTACCAATGGAACCGAACAATTTACCTTCGTCGCCAGCTTTAGACGCGATAGTAACAGTTTCGAGTGCGTTGATCTTCGCAGCGCGAGCTTCAGCAGCAGTCAGAACGTCAGCTAATTTAGCTTCCAGTTCTGCACGGCGTGCTTCGAAGAATTCAACGTTTTTCTTGGTAGCAGGAACAGCTTTACCCTGTGGTACCAGGAAGTTACGAGCATAGCCCGCTTTAACGTTAACCTGATCACCCAGGCTACCCAGGTTTGCTACTTTATCAAGCAGAATAACTTGCATTACCTTATCCTCTCAAAGTCGTTAATGGACAGTGGCCGATTACTGATGACGATCAGTATATGGCAACAAAGAAAGGTAACGAGCGCGCTTGATGCAGCGAGCCAACTGACGCTGGTATTTTGCACGAGTACCGGTAATACGGCTCGGGACAATTTTACCACTTTCAGTGATGTAGTTTTTCAGTGTAGCGATATCTTTATAATCAATCTCTACAACGCCTTCCGCGGTGAAACGGCAGAACTTGCGACGACGGAAATAACGTGCCATTAGGCTAGTCTCCAGAATCTATCAAATCAATCTGCTCGGCATGCAATACCACTTTGTTCAGACCATTTTTTGCCTGATGGCAACTAATGAAACCTTGAACTGTGAGTACCGTGCCGACCGTTATACTTTGAGTAATGGCTGAGTGTGCGTGCCCGCTAATAATAACTGGCATACGGCACCACGCCTGCCGATCTAAACCGGCTTCCTTTTGCACAGAACGATGCTCAAGCACGAACTGGCAATGAGGAATTCCTGACGGGCTGACCTTGCGAAGAGGCGTCTTGCACACTGTGCCAGACAACACCAGGCGGTTGGCCGTCATTGGAAATTACTCTTCAGAATCCCCAGCATCCGCATCATCAGCAGTTTCGCTAGCGAAGTCATCGCGACGATCACGACGTTCGTCTTTAGCTTTAACCATTGGTGAAGCTTCGGTTACAGCGTGCTTAGTACGCATAACCATGCTACGGATAACGGCGTCGTTGAAGCGGAAGTTAGTTTCCAGCTCATCGATCACTTCCTGCGGAGCTTCAACGTTCAGCAGAACGTAGTGTGCTTTGTGCAGTTTGTTGATCGGGTAAGCCAGTTGACGGCGGCCCCAGTCTTCCAGACGGTGGATCGTACCTTCTGCTGCAGTGATTGCAGTAGTGTAACGTTCGATCATACCCGGAACCTGTTCGCTCTGGTCAGGATGGACCATAAAAACGATTTCGTAATGACGCATCGAATTGCTCCTTACGGATTATTCAGCCTCCTGTCAGGGTCAGCCGCGGCCCATGGAAGCAAGGAACGTGTTTATAAAGGCGGCTGAAAAAATTGACGCGTAATCATACAAGCGGAGCCCAGTAAACTCAAGGTCATATGGAAATTAATTCTTTTGCATGAAGGCTAAATTTCTAACAAGCGCTAACTCAGTGAAATCTATAACTTTGACCTGGATCACTTAAAATTTTTGACCAACACCATCAGAAATGGTCGCTTTTTATCCACCCCTAAGGGTTTACACTTATTGTCATAGGCCGCCACTATTTATTAACAGGAGCGACGACCGCAGCTGACACATTAAGTTGTAGTGGAGCGGATTATGAAAATTACAGTTTTAGCCTTTCTGGCGGCGATTTTGCTTAGTTCAAATGCAGCTGCCGCGATCAAGATTGATGGTCGCCAGGCACAGAATATGGATGATGTGATGAGCCTTGGGGTTATTTATATCAACCATAACTTCGCGACAGAACAGGAAGCTGAAGTTGCTATCCATGAGGATGCAGATCAGCACAATGCAAAGTACTACCACACTATTTTGATGAGAGAATCCGGTAGTAACGGCAATATGCGCGTAAGCGCTGACATTTACCGGTAGCAGAATGCAATGAGGTAATGAAGTAAGGCGTTAACACCAGGAATACCACAACGACATAGAAAGCCAACGTTTGACTTGCCCCCGCTTGCGGGGGCTTTTTTATGGTTCATACTGAAAATTAAAGAGAGTTGGAACCTGCGCAAATGCGATTTAAAAGGCCAAAGCCATGTGCCCTGTAACCTCAATTATCTCGCGTATTTATCTTCCCTGCCCGTAATAAGCGTTCGGGCCATGTTTACGCTGAAAGTGTTTGTTCATCAAATAACTGTCGATAGGTTTAAGTGCCGGATTAATCCCACGAGCAATCCACGCCATTCGCGCCACTTCCTCCATAACCACCGCGTTATGTACTGCGTCTTCGGCAGTTTTCCCCCATGCAAACGGGCCATGTTGATAAACCACGACGCCGGGCGTGTGCAGAGGGTGATGGCTACCTAAGGTTTCGATAATCACTTTGCCGGTATTTAGCTCATATTCGCCCTGCACTTCGTCGATAGTTAATGCGCGAGTGCAGCGAATATCACCAAAAAAGTAATCAGCATGTGTCGTACCAAGTGGCGGAATACTTAGCCCAGCCTGCGCCCATGCGGTGGCATGGGTAGAGTGAGTGTGAACAACTCCGCCGAGTTCGGGATATTGCCTATATAATGCGAGGTGAGTCGCGGTATCAGACGAAGGGCGGTACTTCCCTTCAATCACCATACCGTTCATATCGACTATCACCATGTCGTCAGCAGACATCTGCTCATAGGCCACGCCGCTTGGCTTAATCGCAATACATTGCCGCTCGCGGTCGATACCGCTGACATTCCCCCAGGTGAAGGTCACCAGACCATGCCGTGGAAGCGCCATATTCGCCTCAAAAACCTGCTGTTTAAGCTGCTGCATAATCAGCCTCCAGCAAACCGGCAGTTGCCATGCGAGCGAGCACCCAATCACGAGCAGCGATAACTTCAGCAATCGGGTCCACCGCTTTTTCACTCCACATTTCAATCAAATATGGGCCACGGTAGCCACTGCGTTTTAAGGTCGCAAAGCAATCCTCAAACGCCACCACGCCGCTGCCGAAGGGAACATTTTTGAACACGCCGGGCTTCGTGTCTTTTACGTGAACCGCCACAATGTGCCCGCGCCCTGCCTCCAGCTCCATTTGCACGTCGTTATCCCATGCGGATAAATTGCCGATGTCCGGATACAACTGGAACCAAGGGTTATTCAGGTAATGCGCGTAACCCATCGCTTTGCTGATGGAGTTCATCAGCGGGTAGTCCATGATTTCCATTGCCAGTGTGACCTGGGCGCGGCTCGCCATTTCAACAGCCTGAGTCAAGCCTTCACGAAAACGGCGACGGGTTTCGTCGTTGGCTTGCTGGTAATAGACATCGTAACCCGCCAGCTGAATTACGCGTACGCCAACGTCTTGCGCAAACTTGATGGCTTTACGCATGATCTCCAGCCCATGGTTACGAATTTCGTCATCTTCACTGCCTAGTGGATAACGGCGATGCGCACTCAGGCAGATAGAAGGAACGCGTACCCCGGTATCCGCGATGGCTTGTACCAACGAAAATCGCTGTTCGCGACTCCAGTCAAGCCGTGCGAGGCGTTCATCAGTTTCATCAATCGACATCTCGACAAAATCGAACTCCAGACTGGCAGCGAGTTGTAGCCTTTCCCGCCAGCACTCCCCGGCAGGAAGCGCCTTTTCGTAAATACCCAGCGGCACTTGCTTATTCAACATGAGCAGTCCTTATCCCCAAAGCTGGGCGATAGCACGTTTGAACTGGCGAGCTGCATCTACAGGCGAGGTTGCATCACGAATGCTGCGCCCGGCAATAAATACATGAATCGGAATGCCTTTAAACAGCGGTAAATCTTCAAGCGCAAGACCACCCGTAACCGTCACTTTAAACCCCATATTAGCCAGGCGTTTGATTGCACTAATATCCGTTTCGCTCCAGGCAACGCCCGCAGCTTGCGCATCACGGCTGCGGTGATAAACCACTTGTTCGATGCCCGCAGCACGCCACTCCTGGGCTTGTTCCCACGTCCAGAAACCTGTCAGCTCGATTTGCACATCACCGTTAAATTCACGGGCCACTTCCAGCGCACCTTTAGTGGTGTTGATATCGGCACAGCAAATCACCGTAACCCAGTCAGCATGCGCTTCGAAACACATCCGCGAGAGGATTTTCCCGGCATCCGCAATTTTGGCATCGGCCAGTACAATTTTATGTGGATAGAGCGCTTTGAGGTCACGCACCGCGCGCACGCCTTCGCCCACGCAAAGAATGGTTCCTACTTCAATAATGTCGACTTCTTCAGCGATCAGGCGCGTAGTTTTGTAAGCGTCTGATAGGGTCTGGTTATCTAGCGCAACTTGCAGCATCGGTAATGAATGAGACATAAAAAGCTCCTTAAACTGTGGGCCTACGCCGTAGCGCGATCAATTAAATCCAACACTTCCTGCGCGGTGCGGCAGGCGCGTAAACGATCAAAATTGGCTTCATCTTCAAATAGATTAACGATCTGCATGATGCCGACCTCCTGATGTGTAGTGGCATCAACAGCAGCCATGGTAATAAGAATATCCACCGGGTCGTTATCTTCGTGGTTAAACACCAACGGGGTTTTCAGCGTCACCAGCGAAAAACCGGTACTTTTCACCCCTTCTTCTGGCCGACCATGTGGCATAGCAAGACCTGGGGCAATCACGAAGTAAGGCCCGTGTTGTGCGACGCCATCCAGAATCGCCTGGTAATAGCGCGGCTCTACAACATCCGCTTTTACCAGCAGGTCAACGCCCAGCTTGACCGCGTCCTGCCAGGTTTCCGCCTGCGCCTGAAGTAAAATTGAGTGGTTATCAGCCAATGAGTCACGAAGTTTCATGGTGCCTCTCTATTTCAGATCCTGCGGGAAGTGCGCAGTAATCACTTCCATCAGCTTTGGTCCAAAGTCCGCAGCCGAAAGCATGTTGCGCACACCCACCACATATTTATTGCCTACCACAGTGATTTCACCAGCAATGTGCGTTGAGGCGATAATGACATCGGCACCGCTCAGTTCGCTTTTGTACTCACCCACCGCGCAGCTGTTTACTGAGTGATTGACGCCCTGCTGCGTCAGGAACTGATCCACCTTCATTTTCATAATCATGGAACTACCCTGCCCGTTACCGCATACCGCCAGAATTCGTACCGTCATAATCCAGATCCTTTTAGTGGGCAGATGACTCTGCCAGATGTTTTTCTGCATCTTCCTCGGCGCGCAGAGTGCGCCCGGCGAAGAACATGTAAATCAGTGCAATCACGATAACCACCCCCATAAACCACAGCCCAAGCGTCAGCCCTTGCATTAATGGCGGTGCAAGAATCGACCAGTCAGCCATGCCCATCCAGGCGCTTAATCCGGTGAGTTTGATGGCCCAGACACAGCCAAAGATTTCAATCATGCCCATCACCAGGCAGATTTTTAGCGCCGCGCGCCAGCCGCCAAAGTGGTTGGCAAACACGCCAATGGTGGCGTTAGAGAAGAACATTGGGATAAAGCCTGGGATTATCATGATGGAAGAACCGAGTCCGATAAGAATGCCGACGGCAATCAACTGGCCGATGGTTCCCCAGATGAATCCCCACACCACTGCGTTTGGTGCGAAGCTGTAGATAGCTGCGCAGTCGATGGCGAGAACCGCCCCTGGAATTAAGCGCTGTGAGATACCGTTAAAGGCTTCGGACAACTCTGCGACGAACATTCTCACGCCCTGAACGATGATGAAAATCGCCACCGCGAACTGGAAGCCGGTTTGCAGAATGTAGATAGTCCAGTGAGTTTTACCGGCCATTGCCTGCATGACATCGATGCCGAATGAACAAAGGATCACGCCGAAAAACAGCGTCATAACAATGGCGGTGGAAACGATGTTGTCGTGGAAGATGTTGAGCCAGCCCGGTAATTTAAGATCTTCAACACTCTCCTCTTTTTTACCCAGATACGGCGCGATTTTGTAGGCAATCCACGAAGCGAACTGTTGTTGGTGACCGATAGAAAAACCGCTGTTTTCCGTCACGGCTTGTGTCGGTTTATACATCATGTTGGAGGTGATACCCCAATAGAGGGAAACCAACACCGCGGTGCAGATGATGGTTGTCCACATTGGGTAGCCAAGGATAAAGAAGAACACGGCAATGAGGCCCGCTTGCTGGAACATGATGTGACCAGTCAGCATGATGGTGCGGATCCCCGTAATACGCCGTAGCAACACATAAATAATATTGAGTGCCAGAGCCAATAACACGGCGTATCCCACCCAACTGTAGGCGTCGCCCATTCTTTCGACCGTCGCCATCATCGATGCATAAGTATCTGAAATAGCGCCGTTAATCCCATAAACCTCAGACATCTTCGCGACAACGGGTTTAAACGTACCGGTCAAAATCCCGGAGCCTGCCTGCAGCAACATAAAGCCGATAATCGTTTTGATGGTGCCTTTGATAATTACGCTGACGCTTTTACGCAAAAGCACATAGCCTAGACAAGTCACAATCCCTAGTAGCAAAGGGGCGTTTGTCATTACCTGGTTAAAGAAAATGATAAAGCCGTTGTAGAGGATCTCCATAAAGCTCTCCGTAGGGTAGTCGCTCCCTGTTTCGATCAGAAAACAGGCGGAAGTAATGTTCGCCTTCACTCTATTTGTCAAAAATAATCACAACAAGATTGAAAATGATTATTTGTGAGGAAGTACGCAATTTATTTTCCACAATTACACCGCGGTTAATTCAAGGCAATCAAAAAAGACAAATAAACCTTAAAAAACATATAAATATAAAAACAAACCTCTTTCACCCTTCTAATTCAATAAGTGTTTAAAGGTGAAATCCACAATATAACGTGTCAGAAAAAGCTTCTAAATTTAAAAATTTGATGTCAATATAAATCACAATTTGATCACTTATGATTATTGATTCTAAATGGAAAGGAGAAGGCTGATGAGTAAGGTTGAGACGATTACCCGTGAATCCTGGATTTTAAGCACCTTCCCGGAATGGGGTAGCTGGCTGAATGAAGAAATTGAGCAGGAAGTGGTTGCCCCTGGAACCTTCGCCATGTGGTGGTTGGGCTGCACGGGTATCTGGTTGAAATCCCAGGGTGGTGCGAATATCTGCGTTGATTTCTGGTGTGGTACCGGTAAGCAAAGCCACGGTAATCCGCTGATGAAACAAGGCCACCAGATGCAGCGCATGGCTGGGGTGGAAAAATTACAGCCCAACCTGCGCACCACACCGTTCGTGCTCGATCCTTTCGCTATTCGCAATATTGATGCGGTACTTTCAACACACGATCACAACGATCATATCGACGTGAACGTGGCGGCCGCAGTGATGCAGAACTGTGCCGATGATGTGCCATTTATTGGGCCGCAGACCTGCGTTGATTTATGGATTGGCTGGGGTGTTCCGCACGAGCGTTGCATCGTAATGAAACCTGGTGATGTCGTGAAAGTGAAAGACATTGAAATTCATGCGCTAGATGCTTTCGATCGTACCGCGCTGATTACGCTTCCTGCTGATGAAAAAGCGGCGGGTATATTACCTGATGGCATGGATAAACGCGCAGTCAACTATCTGTTCAAAACCCCTGGTGGCAACCTTTACCACAGCGGAGATTCTCACTATTCCAACTACTACGCAAAACATGGCAATGATCATCAGATTGATGTCGCACTAGGCTCTTATGGCGAGAACCCACGCGGGATCACCGACAAAATGACCAGTGCTGATATTTTACGCATGGCGGAGTCATTGAATACCAAAGTGGTCATTCCGTTCCATCATGATATCTGGTCGAATTTCCAGGCCGATCCGCAAGAGATCCGTGTGCTATGGGATATGAAGAAAGATCGACTGAAGTATGGCTTTAAGCCATTTATCTGGCAGGTGGGCGGCAAATTTACCTGGCCGCTGGATAAAGATCAGTTCGAATATCACTACCCACGCGGGTTTGATGATTGCTTTACTCATGAACCGGATCTGCCGTTTAAGTCCTTCTTGTAATGTTGTGAAGCCGGGTCAATATCCGGCTTTTCCTTTAGGTATTCCATCTGATTTCAAATATCATCTTTAAAAATCATCTCTCATCGGAAAAATTCATGACCGAAGCACAACGCCACCAGATCCTGCTCGAACTGCTCCAGCAAACAGGATTTGTGACTGTCGAACAAGTGATGGAACGCCTGGCGATCTCTCCGGCGACCGCACGGCGTGATATTAATAAGCTCGATGAGAGCGGCAGACTGAAAAAAGTCCGTAACGGTGCCGAAGCCATTAGCCAGCAGCGCCTGCGCTGGACGCCAATGAATATTCATCTGGCTCAAAATCACGATGAGAAAAGCCGTATTGCCAGTGCTGCATCAGCGCTCGTCAAACAAGGTGAAAGTGTCGTGATCAACTGCGGATCGACTGCTTTTTTACTCGGCCAGCAGATCTGTGGCAAACCGGTGCAGATCATTACTAACTATCTTCCGCTGGCGAATTACCTTATCGACGAAGATCATGAAAGTGTGGTGATCATGGGTGGCCAGTACAATAAAAGCCATTCCATAACCCTTGGGCCGCAAGAAAATGAGACTTCGCTGTATGCTGGGCACTGGATGTTTACCAGTGGCAAAGGGCTGACGGCTGAAGGGCTTTATAAAACGGATATGCTAACGGCGATGGCAGAGCAAAAGATGCTGGGCGTCGTGGGTAAGCTGGCAGTATTGGTCGATAGCTCAAAAGTGGGGCAACGCGCGGGCATGCTCTTTAGCCGCACGGAGCAGATTGATTTAGTGATTACCGGTAAGCAAGCAAACTCTGAAGTGGTCAAAAAACTTGAAGATCAGGGTGTGCAAGTGATTCTGGTGTAATTAAAGGTTCTCACTAAAGAAGCGACTGACGGCTTCAAGCGCCGTAGGCGTAATACGGTGTTTTACGCCTGGTTCCCGTAAGCAGATCAGTTGTTTATCCAGCCCCTTCTCAACTAGCGCTTGCTGCAAACGCCATGTCTCGGCTGCCGGAACCACATCATCTTCCTCGCCATGCCACAGTAAAAGTGGCCGGTTACCGATGCTTTCTAGCTGATGGCTGATGTCATAACCGGCAAGCGCATTTAGCGATGCAAGATCTTCGGCCCGCGGCGCGAATAGCGTTTGCCCAAGCGACATAAAATATCCCGATCCCATCAGGCATGCCACGCAGCGAACTTGCGGGTTACGCGCCATAATACCAAGAGCCGTCATGCCTCCCATTGAAGCACCACCCACAGCGACTCGTCGCTCATCTACGGGATAGCGTTCAGATAAAGCCTGATAAAGCGGCGAGAACTCATCAATGTTGTGTTTAAGAATCGACCAGAATTGATACAGACGCGCGCTATCATCACCGTTAAATCGCGCACCGTGTTGATCGGCATCGGGCATAATCGCGCGTATTCCAGCCTGAGCAAGAGCGACCGCAAAGTAACTGTAAACCAGTTTAGATGAAGTAAAACCATGATAGAAAAATACCACCGGGAGTTTGCACTCTTTTTTCCCGGAGGGCACAGCGTGGAGAACTTCAATGCCCGCAAGCTGTTCGGTATATATTTCAATCATGATATTAGACCTATATCGGTGTGATATATCCTTTGTATGTCAGGGTCCTGTGGATGGCAAGTCATTGATGGGTTGTGATTATTGTTCACTATGAGATCTGCTTAGCGATTTTCATTCGAAAGTGATTAAAAAGCGCGGGGAAGCTAACAAAATGGGAACATTCCCTCTTCTCAGAAAAAAACCGGGGCTACACTATGGCTATTAAGAGACGAGAAACGATCATGCGATTGCTATCAGCTGTGATACTTGCGACCACGCTCAGTGCTTGCAGCGTGTTACAAGGGACACCACAACCAGCGCCGCCTGCAACCGGAACCCCTCAGGAAATCCAGCGTTACCAAACGCAGGGTTTGACCAAAATAGGGACGGTGACAGCACTTGAGCACGGCTCTCCGATGGACGCAGAACGAGCGCTAGAAGAGAAAGCTGTTGCAGCCAAAGCGGATTATTACGTCATCGTGCTAAACGATGAGACGGTAGTACCTGGTCAGTGGTATGCCCAGGCGATTTTGTACCGTAAGTAATTTAGCGCTGTGTTTAATTTATGCATATTTACATAGCTTTGCGTCAATTGATCGTTTGTTATGCACAATGAACCTCAGCCAACGGACAGGTCTGAAGTTCACCCACGCGAAGGAATGCCCTGCTGATTTAGGGTAAGTATTAAAGGAGCTAATTATGAAACGATCGCTTGCCTTAACCTCATTACTGCTGTCCGTGGGGTTAATCACAACTTCGGCGCAATCGGCAGAAGATGTTGCCGCAGATTGTGTGACGGGTTTGAATGAAATCGGCATGATTTCAGTAAATGGTATTGCCGGTAGCGTGCAAGATGTGGAGAAAGTCATTGCCCTGAAGGCTGACGAACATGGAGCATCATACTATCGCATCGTTAAAATGCAGGAAAACCAGCTTGCTGAAGGCTGGCGTGTACAAGCCATTATTTATGCATAAATAAGCCAGCGGCCATTGATACTCCCCTTATGGCGCTGGCTTTTTTGTTCTATCCTGTGCGGCCTGTCGCTCTGAGCAGTACATCAATAAGTACCTGATTCGGTAAAACACTTTCCCCCCGCGAGTCCAGCATCATACGGCACCAGGCTTCACCTAACGGTGGAGAGAGATGCTGTAAAACCTGGGTACCTGTCGCCAGAAGAGCCAGCGTTCGAGTAACTTCTCTGCTCCATTCCTCTTGTGGCTTATGAAGTCGCTGTTGCAACTGCCGCCAGCTACGATCGAAATGCCGGTTTTGCCCTTTCACTTCGTCAAACTCCGCATGCAACATCTCCATCGCACCGGGCTGTTTGGCCAGAACACGCAGCACATCAAGGCTCATGATATTGCCCGATCCTTCCCAGATACTATTCACCGGCATTTCACGGTAAATGCGTGGCAACTCGCTATCTTCGCAATAACCCATTCCTCCAAGCACTTCCATGGCTTCGGCGACAAAGGGGATACCCGATTTGCAGACGCTAAATTTAGCCGCAGCCGTAAACAGCCGACTATAAGCCAACTCATGCGGATTACCGGGTGATTCCCAGGCGCGGGCCAGACGAAACAGAAACGCCGTTTGCCCTTCAAGTTGCAAAGCCATACGCCCAAGTACCTGGCGCATAATAGGCAGGTCGATCAGCGTTTTGCCGAATGCCTGCCGTTGATGGGCGTGATACAACGCGACAGAAAGCGCACGGCGCATCAAACCATGGCTGCCAAGCACGCAGTCAAAGCGCGTGTAGCCGCCCATTTTAAGAATCGAACGAATCCCCTCGCCTTCTTCACCGATAAGCCAGGCTGTCGCATCACAGAACTCCACTTCACTGCTGGCATTAGAACGGTTGCCGAGTTTCTCTTTAAGGCGCTCAAACCGAACCTGATTACGTTGCCCATCGGGCAAAAATCGCGGCAGGAAGAAACATGAAAGCCCACCTTTCGCCTGCGCCAGAATCAAATGCGCGTCGCTTTGTGGTACGGAGAAAAACCATTTGTGGCCGACTATGCGATACATTTCACCAGGGCCACGTTTATCGATGGCTTCAGCGCGCGTGGTATTGCTGAGCACATCCGAGCCTCCTTGCTTCTCAGTCATACCCATACCAATCAGCAGGCCACGTTTTTGAGCGCCAGGTGAGAGGTGCGCATCGTAACGATCGCTGAGTAGCGGTTTCAGCCACGGCTGAAACTCTTTGGGTAGATGCTTAAGTAAGAGAGGAATGGCACCAAATGTCATAGTGATGGGGCATAACGTCCCTGCTTCCACCTGCGCATGCTGAACAAAGCGCGCGGCACGGGCCACAAACGAGCCTTGTCTGGCGTCTTCCTGCCACGGCAAATTGTGTACTCGATTGGCACACAGCCCTTGCATCAGTAAATGCCACGCAGGATAAAAACGCACATCATCGAGCCGCTCACCGCTGGAATCATAGCGGAGTAATTCAGGCGGATTGGCATTCGCCAGGCGGCCGAGCTCCAGCGATTCAGCTGAACCCAGTTGTTGGCCGATACTTGCCAGAAGTTCCGCATCCCAGCCAGCCCCTTCACGAGCTACAGCCTCGGTTAACGAGATATCAGAAAGGAAAAGGTTACTGTTGTTGAGGGGTATTGGTTGGTTAAAAACGGTATGAGTTTGCCAGCGCATCGTGTTCCCTCCCATTAATGGCAATGCCATTAGTATGGACGGACCTGAAAGATCCGCCCTGGGGCTTCATCACAAAAATACCGGTCTCTGGAGTAAATTACCCAGAGATGTAATGAGGTACAAACCGCGATGTATCTTTAGTAATCAGTGAGATATCCTCACGGATGCCAATTCCTGCAGGTTCATCGTCCACAATCCAGCTACCTAGCAAGGTATAGCTATTTCCAAATCGCGGGAGTGCCTGAAATGCCTGGTAAATCATAGGCTCGTCAGCGTAATCCCCCCCTTCCTCCACGATAATTTTGTCTGCCATGTCATAGACTATTACATTCCCACCTTCGCGTGAGAAAAGGGGTTTTCGCACATAACCACGGCTGGACTGCAAACACTCTTCTATAGCCGGATTATTACGAGAAAAGTCCTCAGAAAACCATGAAGGTAATAAATTGGGATGGTTTGGAAACTGCTGCCAAAGTAACGGCAGTAAGCCTTTATTACTCAGTACGCTCTTCCATAATGGCTCAACCCATTGCTCATGGCGTCTGCGCAAAAGCGGTCCATTCTCGTCACGCATCATCCATTCCAGTGGATAAAGTTTAAATGCATGGCGTATCACATTATCTTCCAAATCGGTGAGCACGCCTCCAATCCCTAATCCAAGATCTTCCATATAGGTAAAGCGAGTGTCCAATCCAGCTTGGCGAGCACAATCCTCGAGGTAAAGCACAGTACCGCGATCTTCTTCGGAATCTTTGCAACAGCAAAAATAGAATGGGTTTGCGCTCGCTAGCTCACCAAAACGAGCAATCAACTTCTCCTGGATTGAATTAAATTGATCAGCATCTCCAGGGATCAAACCTTGGCGTTTCGCATCCTCCAGCCATGTCCACTGGAAATAAGCTGACTCATAAAGCGATGTTGGGGTATCGGCGTTGTATTCCAGCAGCTTGACCGACCCAGTCCCCGTCCAGGCAAAATCCATCCTTCCATAGAGTGATGGATCTTTTTGATGCCAGCTTTTAGCAATAACATCCCAATAAAGGGGTGGGATCGCCAGTTGTTCCATCATTTTCTCGCTTCTTACGGCACGATCAACGATATCGAGACACATTTGATGCAGTTCAGCTGTCGGTTTTTCGATTTGTTCTTCAATTTGACGAAGGGTAAAGCAATAGGCACGGCTTTCATCCCAATAAATTTCATCATCAATGATATGAAAATCAAATCCATGTAGCTTTGCCTGTTCATCCAGATTGGGGCGAACAGGGAGTTTGCGTCTGAGCATAAGTCGTTACCCCCCCCAACTGCCACGTGCGCTGGAGGACTTACCATAACCACCGCGAGAAACTGTCGTGACTTTAGATATACGGGTAGGTTTTGCATCACTGCTATCACTTTTCCCGGTGTTTGATGAATATGAATAATACCCACCAGATCCGCCCCAGACAGGAGTGGATGAATATTGCCTGCAGTAATTAGCATCGTATTGGCAACTGTTCTGCCGACCATTAGCCAGAGCTTGTCCAAGCATGAAACCGGCAAATGCAGGGATAAAGCCATTCGAATCTCTCTCATAATGGCAACTATCAGTGCTGAACTGCTGTTCACAAGCAGTACGACTTAAATTTTTAGGTGCAGAATTATAAAAAGTCGTTTTTGCTTCATCAAAAGCATTATTACAAACATCAAAGGGATGACTATCCTCAGAGCATTCGTAAGGCGTACTATAAAAGTTGCTAGTAGAACTATCCTCGTCATCACATCCTTTCAGAATAAAGAGTGCAGCTCCACCCATTACAATCAGAGTCAAAAAGTGTGGCCCTTTCCGTTTAGGTTTAGGTTTAGCTTTAGGTTTGGTGAGGATCGGAGAAATAGCTTTATTTCGTGTTGATTTTTTTCGGCTCATTTTTCCTCCTACCAGGTCATGCAAGCTGCATTGAAGATTCCACCAGCCAATGAGGCCGTGCCCATAAACATACCGGCAGCAACATTATGATTGATAATGTTTTCACTCAATTTTGGCATGTAAATACGTACTGAAAAATAGATCATCAGTTGTACTGCCAGGGCGATCACTCCCCATACCAAATAGTCAGGAATACTCACTGAGTTAATTGCTGCACTAGACAATGGAATAACATAACCAATAAATGTGCCACTAAAAGCTAGCGCTGCTGCAACGTTGTTTTCTTTTATAAGCCTCCATTCGTTATGTGGAGTAATACGAGTGTAAATAAACATGAAGCAGCAAATCATCGCCAGACCAATGAAGAAATAGGTTGAAAAGGCGAGCAGTGAAGATAAAACATGCATTTCAAACATCCTGTAAAGTTAATTAACCAATGACATTGACCTGAAGGAAAGTTAAATCGATCCCAAGTGCATAAGAGAGAAGCCACTCAGGTTGATTTTGCTCATCGAAGGTTTCTTCCCCAGTAATCATTAAATATTCATATTGGGAATCATTTAATTCTCGTTGATATACCATCGTAAAATTATGAACCTGCCATTCGTCTTGCTGCTGATTACTGACGTTTTCAAGCAGATAGACAGGCGCCACAGCACCGGATTCTTCAGCGTTAAAAACACGCAGCCAGGTTTTATCTCGCCACTTTAATTCTGCAGCGCCGATGCAGGCAGGGCTAATCGCTTTGTCCCATGCCATTTTCCCTGTAATCCCGTGGCTATCTTCATAAACAAATAACTTAATATCGCTGATGCTATTACTGTCAAACCCACCCTCAGTGTTGATCTGAATAAACTCGTCACCAGAGGTGTAATATCGATAAATATCACAACCAGCACCAAGGTCGATGGTGCTTTGCGCTGCAATCAGAAATTCTTCGCCGGGTAATTCTATCAACATTTGGTTTTCACAAAGCCGATATTCCAGCAGATCCAAAGTGAATGCAGCATGAAGATGCAATCCAAGAGGGCCGATGACTTTATTGCTTTTCTGTGAAGGGCCGAAAATATTCTTAAAGCGATTAAATAAATTTGTCATTTCTATTTTCCTATTTCCGACCACGCAACGTCCTGCGCGAGGATTCGAGCATTGCCAATCATATGCAACCACATTCCCCCTTTAACTAGGGTTGATATCACTGGGTTAAGTTCAACATCGCGACCATTTTTGTACTGACTGATTCCAATCACAGTCGCATCATGCACCACCTTCATATAGCGCATTAGGTCTCCGTATTGGAAGTGACCAGCATCGTCAGGAATAGCTAATACACATCCCGTATCGCCAATTAATGGATTGACCATTGTTGCGATGGATTGTGATGAGCCAGGATCCTGCATAGAGCGGGCAAGTTGTTCTGCAGAGAGATTACGGTTGATTTCTATATTAGGGCAATGCACTTCCAGTAAGGTTGCGTAGCGTTCATCCTCAAGGTAAACCACAACGTGGCTACTGGCAGGGACTTTTCCAGCAATAGACAATGCAATAGTGAAAGTTTGCTCATCATTTAGTGCATAAATAATTACGCTATGGCAATGAGATAAAGCAATACGCTGTTGCTCTGAGGGGTCGTTAAAATTTGAGATCCGAGCAAAATCGACAAGAGAATTACTTGTAAACGGATGGCTATCCAGCTCGTTAGGTTCACATAACAACACCCTGTTGAATTGGCGACGCTCATCCACTAGCAAAAGTGAAATCATTTTCTGCGTTTGGTGCCCACGCCAACCAACGACAATCACATGATTTTGTAAGCCGCTGAAATCAGCCATACCGTTAAGTCCCTTTTTGATGATCATCTGTACTATGCTGATGACTTTCCCCATCAATGCACCGAAAAGCCCTATTCCAACGGGTATCTGCCATATGGCGGTAAAAAGACGCCCTCCGGCAGTCGTAGGGCTCAGATCACCAAAGCCAATAGTCGAACCCAACACTGAGCTATAGTAAATAAAATCAATGACATTACTGGTAAGTTGTTGCTCACCCACACACCTTAATAGCCAATAGCAGCTGATGTAATGAACAACAAACATGACCATTAAACCAAACCATGACAGGCGCGCTAAATGCAGCTGGCAGAGCTTTAGAACATGCTTAAGAATCATTACTCCTCGCTTTGTTTCCTTAGTCGAGCAAGTACATCATCAGCCGAAGTTCGTTTAGCATTACCAATACCCGCTTCTGCCAATTTTTCATCAAGGCTGGCACCAGAATTTACTTTTTCCAGTTCATCGATCGCATCCAGTTTGGCCTGACGCTCGACCTGACGAGCTTTGATTCGTTTAAGCGATTCCGCCGCAGTAGCAACATTGGTTGTTGCTCCAAGTGATGAAGCCGTGACGGCCTGTTGTGCTTTTTGCGTGGCTTCTGTCGCCTTGATCATCTCTAATTGCTGTTCAAATTGCGCGATACGCGAACTCGTCGTCGTTACCGCTTTTTCAACAGATTGTTGTGATGATTCAAGATTAGCCAGAAGCTGTTCTTCTGTGCTGATGGCATCGTCCAGACGAGCAATCTCAACAGCCACTTCCTGTAAAAGTGCCTCATCAGCCTGCTTTTCCATAGCCTGAACAGCGTTCGCTTCAAGTATTGCCTGCCGTTCCCAAAGACCAGCAAGTTTGCTCTTGCTCATTCGAACTCTGGCCAGCAAATCGACACGTGATTTTCCTGCTTTATCTAATTCGTTTCGAGCATCGCGGATATGCTGCTCAAGCAAGCGAATTCCCTGGCTCTCTTCTAAGGCTTGTTCCGCATCAGCAACAAACGATTTACCAAAAGTAAATAATTTTTTTAAAATACCCATAATGAATCCCTCCAAAGATAAAACTTAAGATCAAATAAACTCTTCAATTAGCTCCGCTAATTCAAGGGCATTTTCGGCAAGCGTATCTATTTCCATGTTAATGTTTTCTATAGAGGAATGAGTCGCCAGTGCTCCAAAAGCAATATAAAACTCTTGCTTGTTTATGGAAGCAATTCCGACAGTAGAAAGAGGCAGGATTTTCTGGTGGCGTAACAGGAACAGATTAAACTCTGAAGGCCGCGCTATAACATTAACGGGACAAATAGATGTTTCAATGAGCATCTGCTTTTGAGTCAGTGTCAATATTAATTGAAGATCGCCATAATCCTTTAAGCGAATTATCAATGCAGAATCAAATTGAACAATGCAATAATTGGGATTAATAACTAACGCGTCATAAAGTGACGCAATGCTCCATGGCATATAACTACTCTTCCATTTTATAAACTAATATAAATGAAACATATATTCATGCAGTGAATATATGTTTCATTGTGAAGAGATATATTAACACCCACAATAAGAATAGCCATCCGTTAAAAGATGGTTATTCTTATTTCAGAAAAAAGTATATTTTATTTGCGTTGACGCACAGCTTCGAACAGGCAAATACCGGTCGCGACGGAAACGTTCAATGAAGAAACGGTTCCAGCCATTGGGATGCTAATCAGCTCATCGCAATGTTCACGAGTCAGACGACGCATACCTTCCCCTTCAGCGCCCATCACCAGCGCCATTGGGCCAGTCATTTTGCTCTGGAACAAGGTGTGGTCTGCTTCACCCGCGGTACCGACGATCCAAACGTTCGATTCCTGCAATAAACGCATAGTTCGAGCCAGGTTGGTCACACTGATAAGCGGAACATGCTCAGCGGCACCACAGGCTACTTTCTTGGCAGTGGCGTTCAGTTGTGCAGAGCGATCTTTCGGTACGATAACCGCGTGCACGCCGGCAGCATCTGCGCTACGGAGGCAGGCACCGAGGTTGTGAGGGTCGGTAACGCCATCCAGAATCAGCAAGAATGGCTGTTCAAGACCTGCAAGCAGGTCCGGAATATCATTTTCCTGATACTGACGACCCGGTTTCACGCGAGCAATAATGCCCTGGTGCACAGCGCCTTCAGATTTTTCATCCAACCATTGGCGGTTTGCCATTTGAACCGGCACACCCTGGGCTTCCAGCGCATGAATTAAAGGCATCAGACGTTTGTCTTCACGGCCTTTAAGAATAAAGACTTCCCGAAAACGCTGGGGGGCGTTATCAAGTAGCGCCTGGACGGCGTGAATGCCGTAAATCATTTCACTCATTACTGTTACTCTTTTCAGGTGCTGATGCACCAGTGTTAATTTGCTCGTAAATGTCGGATGTCGCTTACGCTAATCCGACCTACGAAAAGCAGTGTCAGGGTGGATAAACGAAGAACCATCCACCCTTTCAAGGCTAGCTCGGCTGCTTTTTCGCTGCCCGCTTAGCTTTCGTGGCTGCCGCTATCTTACGAGTTTTATCCGATGGCGTTTTTGGTTTCTTCACCTTCGGTTCGGCGCTTTTCTCGATTTTTTTGTCGGCTTTCGCTTTCTTCGGCTTCGCAGGGCCTTTCTCTTTACGGAAAGCACTGTCTGACTCGAAGTTTCCGCGTTTGCCAGCTTGACGACGTTTCGGTCCGTTGCCGTTAGCGCCTCTTTTCGCTTTGTCTTTCTCAGTTTTACCCGCACCTCGAGGTACTCGAGTACTAGAGAGCAAAGCAAAATCAATCTTGCGCTCGTCCATATGAACGGCTTCAACGCGCACTTCTACACGGTCACCCAGGCGATAAGTCTGACCGCCGGATTCACCAATCAGGCGCTGCCCAACCTGGTCGAAGCGATAGTAGTCGTTATCAAGAGTAGAAACGTGTACCAGGCCATCGATAAACAGATCCGTCAGTCGGACAAAGAAGCCAAAACCGGTGACGCTTGCGATGATGCCAGTGAAAGTATTACCGACCTGATCCTGCATAAAGTCGCATTTCAGCCAGTCGGCAACGTCGCGTGTGGCTTCATCGGCACGGCGTTCAGCCATGGAACAATGCTGGCCAAGTTGCAGCATCTCTTCCATGTCATAGTGCCAGCCGCCAGACTCGGTGCTGTTGCCCTTATGGCCCTGCTCTTTCGCCAGCAGATACTTGATTGCACGGTGTAACAACAAGTCCGGATAGCGGCGAATAGGCGAAGTAAAGTGCGCATAAGATTGCAGCGCAAGGCCAAAGTGACCACGGTTTTCTGGATCGTAAACCGCCTGCTTCATGGAGCGCAGCAGCATAGTTTGCAGCATTTCATGATCCGGACGATCGGCAATCGAGTTCAGCAGTTCTGCGTAATCACGCGGTTCAGGCTTCTGCCCGCCCGGTAATTCCAGACCCAGTTCAGCCAGCACAGAACGGAACGAGGTGATCGCTTCGTTGGTTGGACGATCGTGGTCGCGGAACAGTGACGGTTCGTTATGTTTTTCAACAAAGCGAGCGGCTGCAATGTTCGCGAGGATCATGCACTCTTCGATTAGCTTGTGCGCATCGTTACGTACAGTTTGCTCAACGCGCTCGATGCGGCGTTCAGCGTTGAAGATAAACTTCGCCTCTTCACTTTCAAACGAGATGCCACCACGCTCGGCGCGAGAAACATCCAGCACTTTATACAGGTTATGCAGCTCTTCGATGTGCTTAACCAGCGGCGCATACTGCTCACGAAGTTCCTGATCGCCCTGCAACATATGCCACACTTTGGTGTAGGTCAGACGCGCATGGGAACTCATTACCGCTTCGTAGAATTTAAAGCCTGTCAGGCGACCCGTTGCAGATATAGTCATTTCGCAGACCATACACAGACGGTCAACCTGTGGATTGAGCGAGCACAGGCCGTTGGACAGCACTTCCGGCAGCATTGGGATAACCTGCGACGGGAAGTAAACTGACGTGCCGCGGTTACGCGCTTCTTTATCCAGTGCGGTTGGCGGGCGAACGTAATAACTCACGTCAGCAATCGCAACCCACAAACGCCAGCCGCCGCCACGTTTTTTCTCACAGAATACGGCGTCATCGAAGTCACGCGCATCTTCACCATCAATGGTCATGAGTGGCAGATCACGCAAATCTACGCGGCCAACTTTGGCCTCTTCTGGCACTTGCTCCTTCAGGGAAGCAACCTGGGTTTCAACTTCTGGTGGCCAGATATAAGGGATTTCGTGGGTGCGCAGCGCCATATCGACGGCCATGCCGGTGCCCATGTTGTCGCCAAGAAGCTCAACAATTTTACCAACCGCTTTGGTCCGGCGAGTTGGACGTTGGGTGAGTTCAACCACTACCACAAAGCCCATA
Organism: Buttiauxella massiliensis; assembly: GCF_902500225.1. Taxonomy (GTDB): domain Bacteria; phylum Pseudomonadota; class Gammaproteobacteria; order Enterobacterales; family Enterobacteriaceae; genus Buttiauxella; species Buttiauxella massiliensis. Next base: position 196,561 of record NZ_LR722652.1, read on the forward strand.
CGTGCACCCATTACCCCTTCTGGTGGGATAAGGATATCGAAGCTCAGACGGCTGTCGTCTGGCACCACGAAACTGATACCAGCATCGGTAAAGTAGCGGCCAACAATTTGCCCAGTTCTTGGCTCCAGCACACGCACAATTCGCGCTTCGCGACGGCCTTTACGGTCGGCACCCAGCGGTTGCGCCAGTACGATGTCGCCATGCATACACATTTTCATCTGTTCAGATGAAAGGTAGAGATCGTCTTTACGACCTTCTACGCGCAGGAAGCCAAAGCCATCGCGATGACCAATAACTTTGCCTTTGAGCAAATCAAGACGTTCTGGAAGGGCATAGCACTGGCGACGGGTAAAGACCAACTGTCCATCGCGTTCCATGGCTCGCAAACGGCGACGCAGCGCTTCAAGTTGTTCTTCACCAGTAATATTTAGTTCTTCAGCCAGTTCGTCACGATTGGCTGGTTTTTCACGTTTGGAGAGATGAGCGAGAATAAACTCCCGGCTTGGGATCGGGTTTTCGTATTTTTCGGCTTCTCGTTCCTGAAAAGGATCTTTTGACATTGCGGTTCCTCCGTTGTCATTTGCTGAGGAAATCGTGATTTATTCCACCAGCAATAATTTGTAGAGCGGTTGGTTTTGGTCCACCAAATCGGCCAGCGTGTGCTTATCCAGCTCTGTTAGAAAGCTTTGCACCGCCTGAGCCAGTGCCTGTTTGAGGCGACATGCGGGGGTAATATGACAAAACTCACTGCTACAGTTCACCAAAGATAGCGGTTCCAGCTCGCGCACCACATCACCCACACGAATTGTTTGCGCAGGTTTGCCGAGGCGAATACCACCGTTTTTGCCGCGCACTGCCGTCACATAGCCCGCGCGACTGAGTTGATTGATGATTTTCACCATGTGGTTACGTGATACTCCGTACACTTCTGTTACCTCAGAAATGCTCGTCATTTTGCCTTCTGGCAAAGACGCCATATAAATCAAAGCACGTAAACCGTAATCAGTAAAACTCGTTAACTGCACATCAACCTCTAGGGTGGGAGGGGAAACGCTTAATAGCTGTAAATACTATACCCTAAATAATTCGGGTTGCAGCCAGGCGGCCAGCTCAAGAATCCCCGAGAGCTTACTTAAGTAAGTGACTGGGGTGAGTGAGTGCAGCCAACGCCGCTGCAACATGAAGTATGACGGGTATAGATTGATGATAAACCAGCCATAAGGTTGCCAGCTAATTTATTTAATAGGGGAAGGTAGATAAAACGGCAGGATAAAACAGTTGGGGTGCGCTAAGCACACCCCATCACATCATTATGCGTCGAACGGATCACGCAGAATCATGGTTTCAGAACGGTCTGGACCGGTAGAAATAATGTCTACTGGTACTTCAGTCAGTTCTTCAATGCGCTTGATGTAGTCCAGCGCTGCTTGCGGCAAACCACTACGCTCTTTCACGCCGAAGGTCGTTTCGGACCAGCCTGGCATGGTTTCGTAGATTGGTTCGATACCTTCCCAATCGTCAGCAGCCATTGGAGTGGTAGTCACTTCACGGCCATCTGGCAGACGGTAGCCTACGCACAGTTTAACTTCTTTCAAGCCGTCCAGTACGTCCAGCTTGGTCAGGCAGAAACCTGACAGGGAGTTAATCTGCACTGCACGACGCACAGCAACGATATCCAACCAACCAGTACGACGACGACGACCAGTGGTCGCACCGAACTCGTTACCTTGTTTGCACAGGAACTCGCCGATATCATCAAACAGTTCAGTTGGGAACGGACCTGCGCCAACGCGAGTAGAGTACGCTTTGATAATACCCAGAACGTAATCAACATAACGTGGACCAATGCCGGAACCTGTTGCCACGCCACCCGCGGTGGTGTTGGAAGAGGTCACGTACGGATAGGTACCGTGGTCGATGTCCAGCAGTGTGCCTTGAGCACCTTCGAACATGATGAAGTCGCCGCGCTTACGTGCCTGATCCAACAGATCGGACACATCAACGACCATGCTGGTCAGAATGTCAGCAACAGCCATGACATCATCCAGAACTTTCTGGTAGTCAACCGCTTCAACTTTATAGAAGTTAACCAGTTGGAAGTTATGGTATTCCAGAACTTCTTTCAGTTTGTCGGCAAAGGTGGCTTTGTCGAACAGGTCGCCAACGCGCAGGCCACGACGGGCCACTTTGTCTTCATACGCAGGACCGATACCACGACCGGTAGTACCGATAGCTTTAGCACCGCGCGCTTTCTCACGAGCCACATCCAGCGCTACGTGATAATCAAGGATCAGCGGACATGCTTCAGATAACAGCAGTCGCTCACGTACCGGAATCCCACGGTCTTCCAGCTCTTTCATCTCTTTCATCAGTGCAGCAGGAGACAGCACAACGCCATTACCGATGATGCTGGTAACGTTATCACGCAGAATACCTGATGGAATAAGATGAAGAACGGTTTTTTCACCGTTGATTACGAGAGTATGGCCTGCGTTGTGACCGCCCTGGTAGCGCACAACATATTTAGCCCGTTCAGTCAGAAGATCTACGATCTTTCCTTTACCTTCGTCACCCCATTGGGTGCCCAGTACGACGACGTTGTTACCCATTTTTCAAAATCACCGTTTGCTTAAAAAAGGATTCTACCATCGGTTTCCCCGATGATCAGCCCTTTTAGTATACAAAATGGTAATCAGCCACCTCAACGTGGCTTAACCACCGCTTCGACTCAACATGTAGTAGACAACGACACCTGCAACCACTAGTCCGCCGCCAAAACGACGCAGCGTGTTATCGGGTAATTGGATTAAAGCGGCTATCATACGACGCCACATACGCGGATAAAGCATTGGTCCGAGTCCTTCGAGCACTAATACCAGTGCTAATGCCATCCAGATTGTCGAATTCATAATTTCCTCTAACACCCATAAAAAAAGAGCCGGTCAGACCGGCTCTTGATAGATAACTTGCGAATATTAACGTGAACTGTTCGCTGGTGTTTTCATGTAGCGGAAGAAATCGCTATCCGGGCTTAACACCATAACGTCCTGACCAGAATTGAAGCTCGCCTCGTAAGCACGCAGGCTACGAATGAAGGCATAGAAATCTGGATCCTGGCTGAATGCGTCAGCAAACAGTTTGGCAGCTTCTGCATCACCTTCACCACGGCTGATTCGGCCCATACGCTCGGCTTCTGCCAGAGTACGAGTCACTTCGTAGTCGGCGGTAGCGCGCAGCTTCTCAGCTTCTTCCTGACCTTGTGAACGGTGGCGACGAGCAACCGCTTCACGCTCAGCGCGCATACGGTTGTAGATTGCCTCAGACACTTCAGCTGGCAGGTTGATCTGCTTGATACGCACATCGACCACTTCAATACCCAGCGCTGCCATACTGTTCGGGTTAACCACTGGCACTTTACCTTTGGTTTCCGCCGTTACACGCGCAGCTGCTGAGGCAATCGCATCATCCGCAGCAGGTGTTGACACTTCATCGTCAGTACCTGCAGAACCTGAGTTCAGCGCATCACGAACGTCCAGAGTCAGACGACCGCGAGAATCGGTCACGATGTCTTTCACATCAAGACGACCAATTTCAGAACGCAGACGGTCACTGAACTTACGTTTTAACAGCACTTCAGCTTGAGAAACGTCACCACCACCGGTTGCCAGGTAGTAGCGGCTGAAATCACTGATACGCCATTTGATATAGGAATCGACAATCAGGTCTTTCTTCTCTTTGGTTACAAAGCGATCGGCTTGGTTATCCATAGTCTGAATACGTGCATCAAGGGTTTTAACCGACTCGATAAACGGTACTTTGAAATGCAGACCTGGTTCGTAGACCACCGGCTTGTTTTCGTCATCACGCAACACTTTACCGAAGCGTAACGTAATTCCGCGCTCACCTTCCTGTACCACGAAGACCGAGGTAAACAGCACTACCAGCACGATGATAATTAAAGCAATGACTGACTTACGCATCGTTATTCACTCCCTACGCGCTGGTTATCAGTGCGCTGTGCGTCGGCACGGCGCTGATCCATGATATCGCCCCGGCTTGACGAGGACGGTGTGCTGGCGCTACCGCTGCTTGAGCTGGATGCAGGTGGCAGACGCAACAAGCTGTTCGCACCACTAGTATCGCTCTTCGCCGCAGGCTGTGAACCACCTTTAAGCATCTGATCCAGAGGAAGAACCATCAGGTTACCGCCTTTGTCGTTAACCAGAACTTTACGGGTATGGCTAAGCACTTTTTCCATGGTTTCGATATACAGACGCTCACGGGTAATTTCCGGCGCAGCCTTGTATTCCGGCAACAATCTGGCAAAGCGAGCAACCTCACCCTGAGCTTCTAACACAGTCTGTGTTTTATAAGCGCGAGCTTCTTCGAGAATACGCTGCGCCTGACCGTTAGCACGCGGCTGAACTTCGTTGGTATACGCTTCTGCTTCACGGATGTATTGCTGTTCGTTTTCACGCGCAGAAATCGCATCATCAAATGCAGCCTTCACCTCTTCCGGCGGACGAGCAGCCTGGAAGTTGACGTCCAGCAGGGTAATACCCATGTTGTACGGGCGAATGGTTTCTTCCAGTTCGCGCTGAGTATCGTTACGAATAATGGTACGACCCTCAGTGAGGATCTTATCCATGGTGTATTTACCAATAACACCACGCAATGCACTGTCGGTTGCCTGACGCAGGCTATCGTCTGCGCTGGTTACGCTAAACAGATAACGACGCGGATCGGTAACACGGTACTGGACGTTCATCTCGACGCGAACGACGTTCTCATCGGAAGTCAGCATCACACCGGAAGCAGCCAATTCACGTACTGCCTCAACGTTTACCGCTCTGACACTATCAATGAATGTCGGTTTCCAGTTCAGGCCCGGCTCAACCAAATGACTGAATTGACCAAAACGAGTTACAACACCACGTTCAGCTTCTTTAATGGTGTAGAACCCAGTCGCTGCCCAAATAACAACAGCCACGGCGGCAACGATGCCAACCATGCGGCCACCAATATGAGGACGTGGAAGTTGCGAAGAACCACCACCAGAACCGGAACCGCCGCCTTTACCGCCGCCCAGACCACCAAGTTTCTTACTTAATTTTCGGAAGATATCATCCAGATCAGGTGGCCCCTGATCCCGCCCTCCTTTGTTACCCCCAGAGTCGCCGCCAGGTTTGCTGCTTCCCCACGGGTCGCGGTCCTGTCCGTTATTACCGGGCTGATTCCACGCCATGTTTATGCTCCATATTTGTTGTGCGGTGATATCCCCCGAAGGGGAAAAAGTCTTCAGGACATTCCCTTGACTGGCTAGACAATATAGTCAGCGAGTGCCGGTTCTTGTTTACAGAGGCGACGCCAGTCAACAATAGGCATACGAATTTGTAAGCCAACACTGCCGTCTTCCTCCATCCACTCTTTTTCTATTGCCTGAAGCTGATAAAACCGGCTCCGAAGTCGCCCAGCCTGGGGGGGTAAGCACAACGTATGCTGTGCAATTTCACCAGATAAACGCTCTGTCAAAGCCTGGAAAAGCAGTGGAATACCGTCTCCGGTCTGGGCAGAAAGCCAGACCCGAATCGGCATATTTTCATCATCTCTGTCGATACGTGGAACGAAATCATCCAACATATCTATCTTATTCATCACCAGGAGCGTTGGAATTTCATCAGCCTCAATCTCTTCGAGAACGGTATCTACCGCGGCAATGTTTTCCTCAATCCTGAGGTCGCTTGCATCAATGACATGTAATAACAGTGTCGCCTGACGAGTTTCCTGCAAGGTTGCCTTGAACGCCGCCACTAAATCGTGTGGCAGATGACGAATAAAACCTACTGTATCGGCCAGTATGGTTTCACCAACATCCGTAACGTTAATACGACGTAATGTTGGATCAAGTGTGGCAAACAACTTATCTGCAGCATAAACGCCAGCTGCAGTTATCTGATTAAACAGGGTAGATTTGCCGGCGTTGGTGTAGCCCACCAGAGATACGGTCGGGATATCAGCCTTGGCACGCGATCTTCGCCCTTGCTCACGCTGTTTTTCGACTCGTTCTAAGCGACCAAGGATCTGCATAATCCGATTGCGCAGCAAACGACGGTCGGTTTCGAGCTGAGTTTCCCCAGGGCCTCGTGAACCAATCCCCCCTCCCTGACGCTCAAGGTGGGTCCAGCCGCGCACAAGTCGAGTTGCCATGTGACGTAACTGAGCCAGTTCAACCTGCAACTTACCTTCATGGGTACGCGCACGTTGAGCAAAAATATCTAAAATCAGGCCGGTTCTGTCGACGACACGACATTCACACAGCGCTTCGAGGTTACGCTCCTGAGCTGGAGACAACGCATGATCAAATAAAACGACCGATGCCCCAGTGGCTTTCACTGCATCGGCAATTTCAATTGCCTTACCTTCACCAACAAAATACTTCGGGTGAGGAGCTTTACGGCTACCAGTAACCACCTGCAATGCTTCGACACCGGCTGAAGAGACCAGAGATTCAAATTCCTCTAGATCTTCCATGTCTTTGTCTTGCGAAAAATAGATGTGTACTAGTACCGCATGCTCACCGGCATCATAACGGTCAAACAAGCGTATAACCTCTCTAAAAGACCAGCGGGGAACCCATCATCCCTGGTTCCCCGTCTTGGAAAAACAACGTTATGCCTTATTCAGCTTCTTCGTTGTCTTGTTGTGGCGCAGAACCTTGCGCGCTGCCGCCATGGTGATAGCTGCCAGAACCGCTAGTACCGGTGTTATTGCTGTGATGAGATACCGGACGTGACGGAACAACAGTTGAAATCGCGTGCTTATAGACCATCTGGCTGACCGTGTTTTTCAACAGGATCACAAACTGATCAAAAGACTCAATCTGCCCTTGCAGCTTAATACCATTCACCAAATAAATAGAAACTGGAACACGTTCGCGACGCAGTGCGTTCAAGAACGGATCTTGTAATGATTGCCCCTTAGCCATTCTATCTTTTCCTTATATGCTTGTTGTTTGTAACTCAAGAACCCTGAGGCTCTGAAAAACTGCGTAAGATACTGCGCACCATAACGATTCAATTGTACACATTCATTGGTGCTTCGCACTAACAACCTGTACTACATCGTTATAAGATTGAGACGGATTCTCACTGTCTAGCCAGTGAACACCTTCCCAACCTCTTAACCAGGTCATTTGGCGCTTAGCCAATTGTCTCGTCGCGCAAATACCACGATAAACCATTTCATCATGCGGAATTTCACCTGCCAGATAAGACCACATCTGCCGGTAACCCACACAACGAATGGAAGGCATGTCCGTATGCAAATCACCACGGGCAAAAAGAGCCCGTACTTCAGCTTCAAATCCAGAAGCTAACATCTGATGAAAACGCTGCTCAATTCGTTGATGGAGCAGTTCACGGCTCGCCGGGGCGATGGCGAACTGATGCACCTGGTAAGGCAGAGCTTCTCCTGACGTTTTCGTCAGTTCCGTTAAAGTTTTACCCGAAATGAAAAAAACTTCCAGTGCGCGGGAAAGCCTTTGTGGATCATTTGGATGAATACGTGCAGCGGCGACAGGATCAACCTGTGCTAACTCACGATGCAACGCCTCCCATCCTTGCTCTGCAGCCTGTTTTTCTATCCGATCCCGAACTTCCGGATCGGCAGATGGCAACGGTGACAAACCTTCTAACAATGCCTTGAAGTAGAGCATCGTTCCCCCAACTAACAAGGGGATACGCCCGGCTGCGGTAATGTCTGCCATTTCAGCCAACGCATCGCGCCGGAAATCTGCGGCTGAATAAGCCTGTGCCGGGTCGAGAATGTCGAGTAACCGATGCGGAGCCTGAGCCAGTTCTTCGGCAGTAGGCTTCGCTGTACCAATATCCATTCCTTGATAGATAAGGGCCGAATCGACGCTTATCAACTCTACCGGCAACGTTTTACGCAAATTAATGGCCAACGCTGTCTTACCTGAGGCCGTCGGCCCCATCAGAAAAATTGCCTGTGGCAGGCTTTGCTTAACTTCAGTCATGTTTCAGGGCGTTCATCGCCAATTGTAAATCAACAGGTTGTAACAAACCGCCAGGTGGTGATTTCACCAGCTGCGGACAAAGGCGCTCTACATCAGCCAGCAAGGCAATTGCCTGTGCCAGATTCCATTGTTCATGAAAGCCGTCCATTTGACGAGCAAACCATTGAGCAATCTGTGTTGCGTTAACCTCTGTCTGTTGCGCCAGGTATCCTGGCAGTTCGTGAATCAAGATTTGTAAATTTTGTTTACGTAAAGGTAAAGGTACGGTGCGAATTGTTATCTGACGCGACTCTGCGACAAATTCGATGCCCATTTCCAATAAAAGCGACTGATATTTAACCAGAACGTCCTGTTCTTCTTTCGTCACTTTCAGGCGTACAGGGATCAGCAATGGTTGTGCCCGCGCACCTTCACTACCTGGTACTAACTGCGCCATTTTCAACCAGCGTTCAGCCACGGTTAATGAAAGCAGCATAATTTTGCCGTCGCGTTCCAGCAATGCCATGTCTGGTGCAAGCACCGTCAGTACACGGCCAAAACTTTGTGCGTGGGCGTCTAATACTTCGTTGGTTTCAGGTTCAGCTGCACGATTTTTTGGCGTTGGGGAAGCTTGTGTATTCAGAAGCTCGCGATACAGCGCCCCTTCTTTCTTCTGGAAACCTGGTGCCGCATGAGGCCATAGAGGTGTGTTTTTGCTGGCACCGCCGCTGCTATATTCACCACCATTTGGCGAAGAACTGCGAGGCGATGATTCGCGAACAACAGAAGAAGTGGATGCAGGTGTTGAAAACTGGTTACGTCCAGATGCAACGCGGTTTTCCGGCTGCCAGCGCTGTTGCGGTTCTTCGGCTGTCTCTTCCAGTGGCAAACGGTTTTCTGTCTGCTGTTGCAGCACGCTCAACACGCCCTGATAGATAAAGTCATGCACCAGACGCGACTGATGGAACCGCACTTCGTGTTTGGCAGGATGCACATTCACATCCACCTGATGCGGATCGATCTCCAGATAGAGTACAAATGCAGGCTGCTGATCGGCTCCGAGCTTATCTTCACACGCCTGGCGAATGGCGTGATTTATCAAGCGGTCACGCATCATGCGGCCATTGACATAACAATATTGAATCTCTGCCAGTGCCGAAGTCGTCGCACTTGGTTCAGCCACCCACCCACGTAAAGCAAGATCGCCGTGCTGCCATTCAATGGACAGAGCTTGTTCGAGGAACGGCGTGCCGCAAATCGAGCCAAGACGGCGTTCACGAGGCGCACCTTCTGCGACCGCACGATACTGGCGAATCACTTTGCCGTTGTGCGTCAGGTTTATCGACACATCAAAACGTGCCAGCGCAATACGCCTGACAATCTCATCAATATGGTTGAATTCGGTTTTTTCAGTGCGCATGAATTTGCGTCGGGCAGGTGTGTTGTAAAACAGATCCAACACTTCAAGCGTGGTTCCGACTGGATGCGCTGCGGGCTTCACCGTCACATCTTGTTCACGGCCTTCGGCATAGGCTTGCCAGGCCTCACTTTGATCGGCGGTACGTGACGTTAACGTCAGACGGGCAACTGAGCTAATACTGGCTAACGCTTCGCCACGAAAACCAAGGCTGATAATCGCCTCAAGGTCATCAAGTGAAGCAATTTTACTGGTGGCATGGCGAGCCAACGCAAGCGCCAGCTCGTCTTTTTTGATACCGCAGCCGTTGTCACGAATACGAATAAGCTTGGCACCACCGCGTTCGATATCAATATCAATACGAGTAGCGCCAGCATCCAGACTGTTCTCAACCAGCTCCTTCACCACCGATGCGGGGCGCTCTACCACTTCGCCAGCAGCAATCTGGTTGGCAAGTTGCGGCGGCAGAACCTGAATCGGCATGAAATTTCCTTATTGAGTAATCGCAACCTGATCGAGACCCGCACCTTGCGAACGTGCGGTTTGCCCCGGGGCAGGTGCTGATTGTAACGGATGCGTCTGGAAATAGTCCCTCAAACCTTGATAAATGGCCTGGGCAATTTTTTGCTGATAGTCATCGCTATCAAGCAGGCGCTCTTCCGAGTTGTTACTGATAAACCCGGTTTCCACTAGCACAGAAGGGATATCTGGTGAGCGCAATACGCCAAGGCTTGCATGCTCAGGGCGACGCTTGTGTAACGCGCCGACACGTTGCATTTGAGCCAGCACTTTTGTCGCCACATCATACCCGACACGCTGGGAATGGCCGAACTGCAAATCCAGTACCGCCTGGCTCAGATACGGGTCAGCCTGGCTATTGGCCAGTACATCGCCCGCACCACCCAGCAACTCGGATTGCTTCTCGTGTTGTTCGAGCCAGCCAGCCATTTCGCTATTTGCACGGCGGTTTGACAGCACCCAGACGGATGCTCCGGTCGCATCGCGGTTTGGTGCAGCATCCGCATGAATGGAAACCAGAATATTGGCGTTCTGTTTACGCGCCACATCCGAGCGCCCCATCACCGAAATGAAATAGTCGCCATCACGGGTCAGCACGCCTTTAAACATCGGGTCATCATTGAGCAAGGAACGCAGTTTACGGGCAATAGAAATAGTGACGTTTTTCTCTTTCGTCCCACCTGGACCAATCGCACCCGGGTCTTGTCCACCATGTCCAGCATCAATCGCCACAACCACGGTATCGGATTGAGTTGTGGTGCGTTGAGTTCGCGCAGGATGCATCGCCGTATTCGAACTGACTGCGCCAGTAACGGTTTGTGGGTTAAACGGATTTTTTGCCGGTTCTGTCGGGCGGGTAACTGGCGGGGCCTCCACGCGTTTGGCAACAACCGGTGGTGGAGGCGGCGGCGGCACATCGGCGTTAATGGTAAACACAACCGTGTAATTAGAACCATTTTGCTGTTTCACCGCGCGAGTTTTGCCGGGCTCAGTGAGATCAACCACCAGGCGTAAGGAATCGCTGTCTTTCGGTTGCCCTGAACGAATGCTTTTCACCAGGTTATTTCCACTGAACAACAGAGGTAAACCGCGAATCACACCGGTTTGTTTGATATCCAGAGCAACGCTTTTTTTGTCATCCTGAGAAAAGGCATACTCAGGATCACCAATAAAACTAAAGGTGATTCGCGCCTGAGAATCACCATTTGATACCTGAATATCCGCTAAACTCGCGGCACCCGACTGTGCCGTAAGCAACAGTAAGCACGCCGCCATCAACCAACTTTTCACGCGAACGATCATCCCGTCATCCTTGTTATTTGGCAAACCGCGCCAGTAACGACTCACCAGATGAGGAAACTGCTTTCAGGCACGCCTCGCGCCCTTCGGCCTGGTAACTTAGGTGTATTTCGACATCCGGTTCCGGCAGCACACCCTGGCCTTTTTGCGGCCATTCCACCAGACTAATTGCGTCATTGGTAAAATAGTCACGAATTCCCATAAATTCGAGTTCTTCTGGATCAGCAAGGCGATAGAGATCAAAGTGATACACCATCAAATCGCCAAGTTCATACGGTTCAACCAACGTGTAAGTTGGGCTCTTAACATTGCCTTTATGGCCCAACGCTTGAACAAAACCACGGCTGAATGTCGTCTTGCCCGCACCCAGGTCACCATACAGATGAATCACGGTGGCACCGATACAGGCTTTTGCCAGACGCGCACCCAATTCTAAGGTCGCAGTTTCATCAGGTAATGCGATAACTCGATTAATCATTTTCTTTGCTATTCAAATCCGGGTTAACAAAAGGGTACATCGTCGAGAATAAGTCGCTTGCTAACATGCCGCGTGTACCGAAGCGCTGAGCAAGCACATCAGCAGCAGCGCCATGTACAACACATCCGGCACATGCCGCATCATACGAGGTTAACTTCTGTGCCAGCAATGCTCCGATGATTCCGGATAGCACATCCCCCATACCGCCGCTTCCCATCCCGGCATTTCCCACATCAATGAGTGAGCATTCGCCGTTTTGGCTGGCAACAACCGTACCGGCACCTTTTAAGACCACAATTCCGCCATAACGTTTTACAAGACGGTCTGCGGAAAGTAAGCGGTCACTCTCAATTTGTGATACTGCGCAATTTAACAGCCGGGCGGCTTCTCCCGGATGCGGTGTAATAACGCGATTCTGACGTTTATCGGGATTGATTGCCAGAAGGTTGAGCGCATCTGCATCCCACAGCATCGGTTTACGGCAGTTCTCTACTTTTTCCAGGGCTTTTTTGCCCCATTCATGCATCCCAAGCCCGGGACCAATAACCACCACATCTGCCCATTCGAGACATTCATCAAGTGAATTTGATGTGAGTTCCTGAACCATCAGTTCAGGTCGGGCGGTAATAAGCGGTGCAATATTTTCTGAACGAGTTAAAACCTTGACCAACCCCGCTCCAGCGCGTAGCGCAGCCTCTCCGGTCATGCGAATGGCACCCGCAGTCCCATGGTCGCCACCTATAATCACCAAACGCCCGTTCGTACCTTTGTGTGAGGTCGGCTTGCGTGGCGGCAACCAGCCAACTAACTGCGCACTGTCCACGCGAGTTATCGGCGCAGTCTGCCCATTCAGCCAGGCTTCAAGACCCAAAGCATGAAAATGCAGTTTGCCCACGACATCGCGAGCTTTTCCGGTCAGAAGCCCGGGTTTAAGGGCGATAAAGGTGATGGTGTGGGAAGCGTTGATCACAGCGCCAGGTGTTGCACCGGTTTCTGCAAGCAAGCCGGAAGGGATATCCAGCGCGACGACAGGTGCCGCATGCTGATTGCACTTTTCTATCAGCTGCGCGGCAACATCTCGGGGAGCACTGTTAAGTCCGGTGCCAAGTACGCCGTCAATCACAAGATCGATATCGTCTGCCCAGACATGTTCTGGCGCATGAATCACACCTGCTGCATCCAGCCAGGCATCACGTGCGTAAGCGGCTTCTTCAGGCAAAGGCTTGTCGCTTTCGATCGCCAGTAAAGTGACGCGAATACCGGCAGCCTGCGCAAGTCGCGCGACGACATAACCATCGCCGCCGTTGTTGCCATGCCCGCACACAACAAGCCAGTGTTGGGTTAGTGGATAGAGTTCGCGGGCAAGATTAAATGCCGCAGCCCCTGCCCGCTGCATCAATTCGTATAGCGTTAACCCTAAGTAATCTGCCGCGTGTTTCTCAGCGGTGCGCAGCCAGTCTGCGGACCAGACTGAGTGTGGTATACTTTTGGCGGTTATTTTTAGGCTCAGGTCCGTCATGTCACAGCCCCTCGATCTCAATCAATTAGCGCAAAATATCAAGCAGTGGGGTATCGAACTCGGTTTCCAACAAGTTGGCATAACCGATACCGATCTCTCTGCCAGCGAGCCTGCGCTCCAAATGTGGCTGGATAAACAATATCATGGCGAGATGGATTGGATGGCCCGTCACGGCATGATGCGTGCCCGACCACACGAATTGCTGCCGGGCACTTTGCGCGTTATCAGCGTGCGGATGAATTATCTCCCCGCAAATGCGGCTTTTGCTTCCACGCTCAAAAACCCCAAAATTGGTTACATCAGCCGCTACGCCCTTGGCCGTGACTACCACAAACTGCTACGTAATCGGCTCAAAAAACTGGGCGAAATGATCCAGTCCCATTGTTCCACGCTGAATTTTAGACCTTTTGTGGATTCAGCGCCGATTCTTGAACGTCCATTGGCTGAAAAAGCCGGGCTTGGCTGGACAGGTAAGCACTCACTAATCCTCAATCAGGAAGCAGGTTCGTTCTTTTTCCTGGGCGAACTGTTAGTCGATATCCCGCTTCCAATTGATAAACCCATCGAGGAAAAGTGTGGGCGGTGTGTGGCCTGCATGACCATCTGCCCGACTGGCGCGATTGTAGAACCCTACACTGTTGACGCTCGCCGTTGTATTTCTTATCTCACTATTGAACTTGAAGGTGCAATCCCGGAAGAGTTCAGGCCGCTTATCGGCAACCGAATCTACGGTTGCGACGACTGCCAGCTGATTTGCCCGTGGAACCGTTTCTCACAATTAACCACAGAAGACGACTTTAGCCCGCGCAGCAAGTTGCATGCGCCGGAGCTGGCTGAGTTGTTCACCTGGAGTGAAGAATATTTCCTGCGCGTGACAGAAGGTTCGGCGATTCGTCGAATTGGCCATTTACGTTGGCTGCGAAATATTGCCGTGGCATTGGGAAATGCACCGTGGGATGAGGCGATTCTGGAGAAGTTACAGCAACGGAAAGGTGAGCACCCACTTCTTGATGAGCACATTGATTGGGCGATTGCGCAACAATTAATCAAGCGAAGCGCTAATGCAACTGAAGTCCAGCTCCCACAGAAACAGCGCCTGGTCCGTGTGATCGAAAAGGGGTTAAAACGTGATGCGTGACATGTCCACAGGATGTGAATAAAAATTTGAACGCCTTGTCCTGCAAACGAAAAAAAAACTGCAAGCGATCTGCTCAATATTCTAAAATTTTAAAAAAATGATATTAATCAAGTGGTTAAAATATTCTTATAAAATTTAAGAAATAATTAGCGATCTAAGTGAATAGACGAAGGCTGTGGATAAGTCTGTTTACAAGAATTTATCGCGAACGTAAAAACCACCACCGACGCTGGTTAGCGTTGTGGATAATTTGTACTGGATATTAGAATTTGGAGCGGGAAACGAGACTCGAACTCGCGACCCCGACCTTGGCAAGGTCGTGCTCTACCAACTGAGCTATTCCCGCTTGGGTGGTGCGTGGCTTATAAAAGCCAATCAAATTTTGGAGCGGGAAACGAGACTCGAACTCGCGACCCCGACCTTGGCAAGGTCGTGCTCTACCAACTGAGCTATTCCCGCATATTCTTCGTCTTTCAAGCTGCTGCTGCGTTAGCTGCCTTCGTTCACCTTAGTCTCTTACCGAAGTAAGCTCTTAAGGATTCACTCAGTTGCTGCCTTGCCGCAACTCGAAATTCATCGAATTTGGTGGTACTGCTTAAATCAAATTTGGAGCGGGAAACGAGACTCGAACTCGCGACCCCGACCTTGGCAAGGTCGTGCTCTACCAACTGAGCTATTCCCGCTCTGTGTAACGCTGCAAATTCTGCATCGGTACGGGAGGCGCATTATACGAGAAATCGTTTTAGTCGCAAGCCCTCAAACGATTTTTTTCGCTATTTTTGTTTGAATGCTGATTAATTCGACAAAATGATTATTTTCCCAGCGAATATCAGGAAAATCTCTCGATCCTGCCTTTTTTCGGGTTAGTAAAAAAAACAGGACCGAGGCTAATAACTTCTTATAGCTTGATAAAGTTCTCGCGGTAGAACGCAAGTTCCGCCACTGACTCACGGATATCATCCATCGCCTGATGGGTACCCTGCTTTTTGAAATCAGCCAAAATTTCAGGTTTCCAACGGCGCGCTAGCTCTTTCAGAGTGCTGACATCCAGATAACGATAGTGGAAGTACTCTTCAAGCTCTGGCATGTACTTAAACAGGAAACGACGATCCTGGCCTATGCTGTTACCACAGATTGGAGAACTATTAGCGGGAACCCACTCTTTCAGGAACTCAAGTGTTGCCAGTTCAGCCGCACGGTCGTCCATGGTGCTTGCTTTCACGCGTTCTACCAGCCCGCTGCCAGTATGGGTACGCACATTCCAGTCATCCATCAACGCCAGCTGTTCGTCAGACTGATGAACCGCAATCGTTGGCCCTTCGGCGAGGATATTCAAATTGGCATCAGTAACCAGCGTGGCAATTTCAATTATGCGATCCCGCTCGGGGTCCAGGCCGGTCATTTCTAAATCAATCCAAATCAGATTGTTTTCATTTCCACTCATGCTATTTTCCACCCTTCTTGTGCGTAGCCCACCGTTGTCGATGGGTTAATTCGTATAAAATAGTGTGTATCATAGAGGTTTTGCCCACCACGGGCGACCAGGAGCCAGTAAGATTGAGCAAAAATAAACTCTCCAAAGGACAGCAGCGCCGGGTTTCAGCAAACCACCAGCGTCGGCTTAAACAGACTGTGGAGAAAGCCGATCCTGACGACTCTCAGTTTGGCGAACCGCGCGATGGTCGCGTAATCAGCCGTTTCGGCCAACATGCCGATGTTGAATCACCAGGTGGTGACATTCACCGCTGCAATATTCGCCGCACCATCCGTTCGCTGGTAACCGGCGACAATGTGGTCTGGCGCCCAGCCAAAGAAGCTGCGGCTGGCGTAACCATAAAAGGCATTGTTGATGCAGTGCACGAGCGCACAACCGTCCTGACACGCCCTGATTTCTATGACGGCGTAAAACCCATTGCCGCCAACATCGACCAAATCATTGTGGTTTCCGCCATTCTGCCCGAGCTGTCATTAAACATTATTGACCGTTATCTGGTGGCGTGCGAAACCCTGGACGTTGAGCCACTGCTGGTACTGAATAAAACCGATCTGCTCGACGAAGAAGGCCTGAAATTCGTCAATGAACAGATGGATATCTACCGCAAGATTGGTTACCGCGTGTTGATGGTTTCCAGCCATAAAGTTGAAGGTCTGAAAGAGCTTGAAGAAGCCCTAATCGGCCGCGTCAGTATTTTTGCCGGGCAATCAGGTGTGGGTAAATCGAGCCTGCTCAATAACCTGCTGGGGTTCAAAGAAGTCCAGATTCTGGTGAATGACGTTTCTGACAACTCAGGCCTAGGCCAGCACACCACTACTGCATCTCGTCTGTACCACTTCCCGGGCGGCGGTGATGTTATCGACTCCCCAGGGGTGCGCGAATTTGGTTTGTGGCACTTAGAACCGGATCAAGTCACTCATGGCTTCACTGAATTCCATGACTACTTAGGCCGTTGTAAATATCGTGATTGCAGCCACACCAACGATCCAGGCTGCGCACTGCGCGAAGCCGTTGAGCGTGGGGATATCGCCCAATCGCGTTTCGAAAACTACCATCGCATACTGGAAAGTATGTCCGAGGTAAAATCGCGTAAAACCTTTTCCGATACTGACCGCTGACAATTAAGCTGGGCATCGCTAAAATCGCGCTCCTTTTTGTGTATGCCCGCTAAATATGGGTACTTAGCCAGGAGGCTATCTTGTTAGACAACTTTAAACTTTCGCTCCAGTACATCCTGCCTAAACTATGGCTGACTCGCCTGGCAGGTTGGGGTGCAAGCAAACGAGCTGGCTGGTTGACCAAACTGGTTATCGACCTGTTCGTTAAATACTACAAAGTCGACATGAAGGAAGCTCAGAAGCCGGATACCGCAAGCTATCGCACCTTCAACGAATTCTTCGTGCGCCCACTGCGTGACGATGTCCGTCCAATCAATACCGACCCAAATGTACTGGTGATGCCAGCAGACGGTGTTGTGAGCCAGTTAGGTCCTATCGAAGAAGATAAAATCCTGCAGGCAAAAGGCCATAACTACAGCCTCGAAGCCCTGCTCGCTGGTAACTACTTAATGGCCGATTTGTTCCGTAACGGCAGCTTCGTTACTACTTATCTGTCACCACGTGATTACCACCGTGTTCACATGCCGTGTAACGGTATTTTGCGTGAAATGATTTATGTACCGGGCGACCTGTTCTCCGTAAACCATTTAACCGCGCAAAACGTGCCGAACCTGTTTGCCCGTAACGAACGCGTGATTTGCCTGTTCGATACTGAATTCGGCCCAATGGCACAAATCCTGGTGGGTGCCACCATTGTTGGCAGCATCGAAACCGTCTGGGCGGGCACTATCACGCCACCGCGTGAAGGCGTAATTAAACGCTGGACGTGGCCTGCGGGTGAAAGCGAAGGCTCCGTTGCGCTGCTGAAAGGCCAGGAAATGGGTCGCTTCAAACTTGGCTCTACGGTCATCAACTTGTTCGCGCCAGGCAAAGTGAACCTGGCTGAACAGCTGCAAAGCTTGTCTGCGACTAAGATTGGTGAGCCACTGGCGATTTCTACCGAGCCTGTGATTGAGCCAGAAATCCCGGTAAGTGAGATTCTGGAAGTCGAAGTTGCGGCTGAACAACAAACCAGTCCGTCTGTGGAAAACAAAACCGAAAGTTAACCTGCTCTCCCCAGCCCTCGTGACATCGCTACGAGGGCTGGTTCACTTAAAGGTACTGACGTGCGCCTGATAATCACACTTCTGATGGCCTGGTGCCTTAGTCTACCGACGTATGCCGCCACCGCCCCCGACGCCAAACAAATCTCCCAGGAACTAGAACAAGCTAAGTCTGCAAAAGACAAACCTGGCAGCCCTGAAACCGTGGAAGCACTTCAGACCGCGCTCAACGCGCTTGATGAACGCAAAGTCTCGCTGGAACGAGCCACGCAATACCAACAAGTTATCGATAACTTCCCCAAACTCTCTGACACCTTGCGTCGGCAGATCAATAATCTGCGCGATGAACCGCCAAAAGTGCCAGAGACCATGAGCACCGATGCGTTAAATCAGGAAATCCTGCAAGTTAGCAGCCAATTACTGGATAAAAGCCGCCTTGCACAGCAAGAGCAGGAACGCACTAGAGAAATCACCGATTCGCTCAGCCAACTGCCTCAACAGCAAACCGATGCGCGCCGCCAGCTAAACGAGGTGGAACGTCGGATGGGCACCCCGCCGGCCACCAGCACACCTCTAGCGCAGGCACAAAATCTCTCTTTACAGGCTGAATCATCACGCCTGAAAGCCCTGGTCGATGAACTGGAGCTGGCACAGTTGTCAGCCAGTAACCGCCAGGAACTTGCTCGCCTGCGCGCTGAGCTTGCCCAGAAACAGAGCGAACACCTGGATGCCTATCTCCAGGCATTACGTAATCAGTTGAATAACCAGCGCCAGCGAGAAGCTGAAAAGGCCCTGGAAAGCACAGAATTGCTGGCTGAAAGTAGCGCCAACCTGCCATCAGGTATCGTTGACCAGTTTAAAAATAACCGTGAATTATCCCAGGCGTTGAATCAACAGGCTCAGCGCATGGATTTAGTGGCCTCTCAGCAACGCCAGGCCTCAAGCCAGACCTTGCAAGTGCGTCAGGCACTCAACACACTGCGCGAACAGTCACAATGGCTTGGCGTGTCGAATGTGTTGGGTGAAGCCTTACGCGCTCAGGTAGCTCGTTTACCTGAAATGCCAAAGCCTCAGCAACTGGATACCGAACTTGGCCAGTTGCGTGTACAGCGTCTGCATTATGAAGACCTGATGAACAAGCAGCAGCAATTACGCCAGATTCGTCAGAACGATGGCCAGGAGCTTACCAGTGAGCAAAACCGTATTCTGGAAGCGCAATTGCGCACCCAGCGCGAACTGCTCAATTCCTTGCTGCAAGGTGGCGATAACCTGATTCTTGAGCTCACCAAACTGAAAGTGGCGAATAGCCAACTGGAAGATGCGTTAAAAGAGGTCAACGAAGCAACACACCGTTACCTGTTCTGGACCTCAGATGTCAGCCCGATGGGCATCACCTGGCCGGTGGAGATTGTGCAGGATTTGCGTCGTCTGGTATCGATGGACACCTTCAGCCAGCTTGGCAGTGCCACCATCATGATGCTAACCAGCAAGGAAACATTGCTGCCACTGTTCGGTGCATTGATACTGGTGGGCTTTAGTGTCAGCTCCCGCCGGCATTTTTCTGCTTTCCTTGAGCGTTCGAGTGCGAAGGTCGGTAAGGTTACTCAGGATCACTTCAGCCTAACCTTGCGTACCGTGTTCTGGTCGATTCTGGTGGCTCTGCCTTTACCTGTTTTGTGGGCAACGCTCGGTTACGGGCTGCAAGCTGCCTGGCCGTATCCCCTTGCAGTAGCTATCGGTGATGGGGTGACTGCCACGGTTCCGCTGCTGTGGGCCGTGATGATTTGCGCCACATTTGCCCGTCCAAATGGTTTGTTCATTGTTCATTTTGGCTGGCCGCAGCACCGTGTTGCCCGCGCCATGCGCTATTACCTGATGAGCATCGGCTTAATCGTGCCGCTAATTATGGCATTGATTATGTTTGATAATCTGAACGATCGGGAGTTCTCCGGCTCTCTCGGCAGACTGTGCTTTATGTTAATTTGCGGTGCAATGGCACTGGTCACCCTGAGCCTGAAACGCGCGGGCATTCCGCTGTATCTGGATAAACAAGGTAATAGCGAAAACATCGCTAACACCATTTTGTGGAACCTGCTGCTTGCCGCCCCGTTGCTCGCCATTCTTGCAGCGGCTGTGGGTTACCTGGCAACTGCACAGGCCTTGCTGGCAAGGCTTGAAACGTCAGTAGCTATCTGGTTCTTACTGCTCGTTGTGTACCATATCTTCCGCCGTTGGATGCTGATTCAGCGTCGCCGCCTGGCCTTTGACCGCGCTAAACATCGCCGTGCTGAAATACTCGCCCAACGTGCACGTGGTGAAGAAGAAGCCGCACATAGCCACAGCAATGAAGGCTCATCAGAAACCATCGAAGAACCTGAAATCGATCTGGATACCATCAGCGTGCAATCACTGCGTCTGGTGCGTTCGATTTTGATGCTGATTGCGCTGTTGTCGGTCATTGTGTTGTGGTCAGAAATCCACTCTGCATTTGGCTTCCTTGAAAACATCACCTTGTGGGATGTGACCTCAACGGTACAAGGCGTGGAAAGCATCGAGCCGATAACCCTGGGTTCAGTGTTAATTGCCATTCTGGTGCTGATTATCACCATGCAACTGGTACGTAACCTCCCTGCACTACTCGAACTTGCGCTCTTACAGCACCTGGATTTGGCGCCAGGTACGGGTTACGCCATTACCACCGTAACTAAATATCTGCTGTTACTGGTCGGTACGTTGGTCGGCTTCTCAATGATTGGTATCGAGTGGTCGAAATTGCAGTGGCTGGTTGCGGCCCTCGGTGTTGGTCTGGGTTTTGGTTTGCAGGAAATTTTCGCCAACTTTATCTCTGGCCTGATAATCCTGTTCGAGAAGCCGATTCGTATTGGCGACACAGTGACGATTCGCGATCTCACCGGCAGCGTCACCAAGATCAACACTCGTGCTACCACTATCAGCGACTGGGACCGCAAAGAGATAATCGTGCCAAATAAAGCGTTTATCACCGAGCAGTTCATCAACTGGTCATTGTCGGATTCAGTAACGCGTGTGGTGCTAACTGTTCCGGCACCGTCTGATGCAAACAGCGAGGAAGTCACGAAAGTGTTGTTGCAGGCAGCCGAGCGCTGCTCGCTGGTAATTGATAACCCGGCACCAGAAGCCTTCCTGGTCGATTTACAGGCGGGTATTCAAATCTTTGAGTTGCGAATTTATGCCGCTGAGATGAACCACCGTATGCCGCTGCGCCACGAGATTCACCAGTTGATTCTGCAAGGCTTCCGCGAACACGATATCGAACTGCCATTCCCACCATTCCAGATGCGTCTGGATAGTCTGGGCGGGCAACGTAGTGCTAAGACGGTGACTTCTTCGGGGAAAGCGGGACGTACGCCGGGGAGTTTGTAAGCCAACTCCCCTCATCCCGGCCTTCTCCCCCAAGAGAAGGAGAAAACCGGACAATCCCCTCTCCCTCAGGGAGCTGTCGCTTAGTCACATCTCTGTGAGTCGGTAGACAGTTCCGTTCACCCGATGTTCAGTGTTTTATATAGCCACTGAACCGGTGAACGTATCAAGGAGAGGCCCGGGGTGAGGGGCTCTAAGCCCTATCTACCGGGAACGCCAGCACATCAGCCAGACTTTCAGCCTTCAGCGCTAACATAATCAAACGATCCACACCTAGCGCAACACCTGAACAATCCGGCAATCCTGCCTTGAGTGCTTCCAGCAAATTCACATCAATCGGCTGCTGTGGCAAACCGCGAGCGACACGTTTGCGATTATCCTGCTCGAAACGCTGCTGCTGCTCACGCGCATCGGTCAATTCGTGGAAACCATTCGCCAGCTCAATACCTCGGAAGTAAACCTCGAAACGCTCCGCAACGCGGTGATCCTCGGTGCTGATCTGTGCAAGGGCTGCCTGGCTTGCCGGGAAGTGATAAACAAACGTCGGTTTGTCTTTACCAATATGTGGCTCAACACCCATGCTGAACAGCAGCTGCAGCAAGGTATCGCGGTCTTCTTCTTGATCGGCAATGTTGCTTAAATCGAGTTTTTTCGCCACTTCGCGCAACTGCGTTTTATCCGCAGAAAGTGGGTCAATTTCCAGATGGCGCTGGAAAGCCTGCTGATATGAGAGAGACTCTGCCGCGTCAGTTTCCAGAACCTGTTGCAGTAAATCATCAACTTCATTCATCAGACGATACATATCGTAGCAAGGGCGATACCACTCCAGCATAGTGAACTCTGGATTATGGTGGCGGCCCATCTCTTCATTACGGAAGCTACGGCACAGTTGGAATACCGGGCCGATACCCGCCGCCAGCAGGCGTTTCATGTGATATTCCGGGCTGGTCATCAGGTACAAATTCACGCCCTGAGCGTGGCCTGGGCCAACAAAACGGGTTTCAAACGGGAACAGATTAATGTCCGTTACCGTAGCCTGACTCATGCACGGTGTTTCCACCTCCAGTACACCGCGGTCGGCAAAAAAACGCCGAATGACTGCCATGATCGCAGCGCGTTTTAACAGGTTGGGGATGGATGCGCTCGGCTGCCAGGTGGCCGTTTCGCTCATGGTGGAGTCTCCGTATTCAAACAAGGCCGAGAAGTCTACCCGCATCGCATATTGGAGACAAATTTTGCGCAGTAAATTTTCATCGTTGCTGAAACCACTATGACGCGAAGAATCCTAATTTCGTGACGTAACTCATCACTACTACTAATTAATTGCTGAACTGAACAGCAAAAAAATCGAACACGTCAAATTTCCTTAAAAAGCCTGCGGCTATAATCCGCTACCTACAAAGGAGCAGGGAAAACCCTTTCGCTATAGCTGCCGCCGTATCGGTGAACTACCTTTGGTTAAATTAGCTATGCGAAATAACTAAAATCTGGAGGAATGTCGTGCAAACCTTTCAAGCCGATCTTGCCATAATAGGCGCTGGCGGAGCGGGCTTACGAGCAGCCATCGCGGCGGCACAAGCCAATCCACAAGCCAAAATCGCTCTGATCTCCAAAGTCTACCCAATGCGTAGCCACACCGTGGCCGCCGAAGGGGGTTCTGCTGCCGTTACGCAGGATCACGACAGTTACGAATACCATTTCAACGACACCGTTTCCGGTGGCGACTGGTTGTGCGAGCAGGACGTAGTCGACTACTTCGTGCATAACTGCCCAACCGAAATGACACAGCTTGAGCAATGGGGTTGCCCATGGAGCCGCCGTCCGGACGGTTCAGTGAACGTTCGCCGTTTTGGTGGCATGAAGATTGAGCGCACCTGGTTTGCCGCGGATAAAACCGGCTTCCATATGCTCCACACCCTGTTCCAGACCTCATTACAGTTCCCGCAAATCCAGCGTTTTGACGAGCACTTCGTGCTCGATATCCTGGTTGATGATGGTGCTGCTCGTGGCCTGGTCGCCATGAATATGATGGAAGGCTCGCTGGTACAAATCCGCGCAAACGCCGTTGTTATGGCAACCGGTGGTGCTGGTCGTGTTTATCGCTATAACACTAACGGCGGCATCGTGACCGGCGATGGTATGGGCATGGCATTGAGCCACGGCGTACCGTTGCGTGATATGGAATTTGTGCAATATCACCCAACCGGCCTGCCAGGTTCCGGCATTCTGATGACGGAAGGCTGCCGTGGTGAAGGCGGTATTCTGGTCAACAAAGATGGCTATCGTTATCTGCAAGATTACGGAATGGGGCCTGAAACTCCTCTGGGCGAGCCGCGTAACAAATATATGGAACTCGGTCCGCGCGACAAAGTTTCTCAGGCCTTCTGGCACGAATGGCGTGCTGGCCGCACCGTTCCAACGCCACGTGGCGATGTGGTTTATCTCGACCTGCGTCACCTGGGCGAGAAAAAACTTCTCGAACGTTTGCCGTTTATCTGCGAACTGTCAAAAGCGTATGTTGGCGTCGACCCGGTTAAAGAGCCGATTCCTGTTCGCCCTACCGCGCACTACACCATGGGTGGTATCGAAACCGACAGTCAGTGCGAATCACGCATTAAAGGCCTATTCGCAGTCGGTGAATGTTCGTCTGTTGGTCTGCATGGTGCGAACCGTTTAGGTTCGAACTCTCTGGCAGAATTGGTGGTGTTTGGTCGCCTGGCAGGTGAAGGTGCGATGCGTCGTGCTAACGAAGCACAGCCCGCCAATGATGCTGCATTGAATGCACAAGCGGCTGATGTCGAAACTCGCCTGAAGAAACTGGTGAATCAGGAAGGCACTGAAAACTGGTCGAAGATCCGCGATGAAATGGGTCTGTCCATGGAAGAAGGTTGCGGTATTTATCGCACGCCAGAACTGATGCAGAAAACCATTGATAAACTGTCTGAGCTGCAAGAGCGCTTCAAACGCGTTCGCATTACTGACACTTCCAGCGTGTTTAATACTGATTTGCTGTACACCATTGAGCTGGGCCACGGCCTGAATGTTGCGGAATGTATGGCGCACTCGGCGATGGCACGTAAAGAGTCTCGCGGCGCGCACCAGCGTCTGGACGAAGGCTGTACCGAGCGTGATGACGTGAACTTCCTGAAACATACTCTTGCTTTCCGTGACGCAAATGGAACTACGCGTCTGGAATACAGTGATGTGAAAATCACCACCCTGCCACCGGCAAAACGCGTCTACGGTGCGGAATCAGAAGCGGCCGATAAGAAGAAGGAGGCGTCTAATGGCTGATGCGATGAAGACCCTGAAGATTGAAGTGGTGCGCTACAACCCGGAAACGGATAACGAGCCGCACAGTGCAATCTATGAAGTGCCTTATGATGAGCAAACCTCGCTGCTGGATGCGCTGGGTTATATCAAAGACAACCTGGCACCAGACCTGAGCTACCGCTGGTCATGCCGTATGGCTATCTGCGGCTCCTGCGGCATGATGGTCAACCGCGTGCCTAAACTGGCTTGTAAAACCTTCCTGCGCGAATACACCAAAGGCATGAAGGTTGAGGCGCTGGCAAACTTCCCTATTGAGCGCGATTTGGTGGTCGATATGACCCACTTTATCGAAAGCCTGGAAGCGATTAAGCCATACATCATCGGCAACACGCGTACTCCAGACCAGGGGCCAAATACTCAAACTCCAGCCCAGATGGCGAAATACCATCAGTTCTCTGGCTGCATCAACTGTGGCCTATGCTATTCCGCATGCCCGCAGTTTGGTTTAAACCCTGAGTTTATTGGCCCGGCTGCAATCACGCTTGCTCATCGTTACAACCTGGATAACCGCGACCATGGCAAGAAAGAGCGTATGGCGCAGTTAAACGGCCAGAACGGCGTCTGGAGCTGTACTTTCGTGGGCTACTGCTCCGAAGTGTGCCCGAAACACGTCGATCCCGCCGCTGCCATCCAGCAGGGTAAAGTCGAAAGTTCGAAAGACTTTTTGATTGCCACCCTGAAACCACGCTAAGGAGTGCAAAATGACTACGAAACGTAAGCCATATGTGCGGACGATGACCCCAACCTGGTGGAAAAAACTGGGTTTCTATCGTTTTTATATGATTCGCGAAGGAACCGCTGTGCCTACCGTCTGGTTCAGCATCTTGCTGCTGTGCGGCCTTTTCTCTTTGAAAAGTGGCCCGGAAAGCTGGGCAGGATTTGTCAGTTTTCTCCAGAACCCTATCGTGGTTATCCTCAATCTGATCACGTTAGCGGCTGCGTTGTTGCATACGAAAACCTGGTTTGAACTGGCACCAAAGGCCGCCAATATCATCATCAAAGATGACAAAATGGGGCCGGAGCCAGTGATTAAAGGGTTGTGGGCGGTGACGGTTGTTGCCACGGTCGTCATTCTGTTTATTGCACTGTTCTGGTAAGGGGGACGTCATGATTAATCCGAATCCAAAACGCTCCGACGAGCCAGTATTCTGGGGTCTATTTGGCGCAGGTGGCATGTGGGGTGCAATCATTGCTCCTGTCATCGTGCTGCTGGTTGGCATCATGCTGCCGCTGGGGCTTTTCCCGGGCGATGCATTAGGTTATGACCGTGTGTTGGCATTCTCACAAA
The DNA here is from genome assembly GCF_902500225.1 of Buttiauxella massiliensis. GTDB lineage: Bacteria > Pseudomonadota > Gammaproteobacteria > Enterobacterales > Enterobacteriaceae > Buttiauxella > Buttiauxella massiliensis. The sequence goes on from NZ_LR722652.1 coordinate 222,621, forward strand.
GCCTGATTGGTCGCCTGTTCATCTTCCTGATGATTGTGCTGCCGCTGTGGTGTGGTTTGCACCGTATCCACCACGCAATGCACGACCTGAAAATTCATGTGCCATCTGGCAAGTGGGTGTTCTACGGTCTTGCTGCCATTCTGACTGTTGTGACTTTTATTGGTGTCATCACTCTCTAAAGCTAAGCATTCCAGTGACAAGGCCTGCCATGTGCAGGCCTTTTTCTTTGTATCTTCCCGCCTGACACATAAACATATTCGCTAAACCCCCCCTGAGGACTGATGATAAATTGAGTCGTTCAGGGCATGCTGTCGTGTCACTTTATGGAAGCTATTCAATGATGAAAAAAACACTTTGCTGTGTGCTAATGCTCACGGCCTCCTGCTCAACGCTTGCCGCCACGAAAGCGTTGACCGAAAAACAGATTGCTCAGACAGTGAATCAGACCATTGAGCCCCTGCTCAAAGAGCAGAATATACCCGGCATGGCCGTCGCCGTTATTTATCAGGGAAAACCCTATTACTTCACGTATGGTCAGGCTGATATCGCCAAAAATTTACCGGTCACCAAAGAGACATTGTTTGAACTCGGCTCTGTCAGTAAGACCTTTACCGGTGTTCTGGGTGGCGACAGCGTAGCCCGTGGGGAAATAAAACTAAGCGACCCGGCAACGAAGTACTGGCCTGCACTCACCGGTAAGCAATGGAAAGACATTAACCTGCTGCAACTTGCCACCTATACCGCAGGTGGCTTACCACTACAGGTTCCTGATGAAGTCACAAGCCAGGCTTCCTTGCTCCACTTTTACCAGAACTGGCATCCACAATGGGCTCCGGGTTCCACTCGTCTCTATGCTAATGCCAGCATCGGCCTCTTCGGTGCGTTAGCGGTGAAGCCGTCAGGAATGAGCTTTGAAGAGGCAATGTCCAGACGCGTATTCCAGCCGTTAAACCTTGTGCATACATGGATAAAAGTGCCCGCATCTGAGGAGCACAACTACGCATGGGGCTACCGTAACGATAAGGCAGTGCACGTTTCACCAGGCATGCTGGATGCAGAAGCCTATGGCGTGAAAACAACGATTGAAGATATGGCCAGTTGGGTACAGGCAAACATCAAGCCTGAACAGGTAGGTTCTTCAACATTACGTAAGGGAATTGAGCTCGCACAAACGCGCTACTGGCGCATTGGCAGCATGTATCAGGGCTTAGGTTGGGAGATGCATAACTGGCCGGTTGATGCCAAAACCGTGGTAAATGGCAGCGATAATAAAGTAGCGCTATCCCCTCAAACGGCGACAGCCATCGAACCGCCTGCGCCTGTTGTTAAGGCATCCTGGGTTCACAAAACAGGCTCAACCGGGGGCTTTGGGACTTATGTAGCGTTTATTCCCGAGCAACAACTTGGCATCGTGATGATGGCAAATAAAAGCTACCCCAATCCTGAGCGGGTTAAAGCCGGGTACAAAATCCTCGCAGCATTACAGTAATGCATACCGGCCTGCTCAGCAGGCCTTTTTATTTCTGCCCGCATACCGCTTTTTTGCTGCTGCCTTCTACACTTAGCTAAAACAGCAGAAGGAATTAGCTATGCGCATCTGGCCGATTATCACCACTCTTGCAGTTGCGTTTCTCGTTGTTGCCTGTAGCTCTCCAACCCCTCCACCAGGAACCACGGTGGTCAATAATTTTGAAGCAAAACGCTATCTCGGCAAGTGGTATGAAATTGCCCGTCTTGACCACAAATTTGAAAGCGGGCTAGAGCAAGTGACTGCTACATATAGCACCATGGATGACGGTGGAATTCGTGTGATAAACAGAGGATTTAATCCCGACAGGCAGATGTGGCAGCAAAGTGTCGGCAAAGCTTACTTCACTGGAAACCCAAGTCGCGCAGCACTAAAAGTCTCATTCTTTGGGCCGTTTTACGGTGGGTATAATGTGATAGCCATTGATAAAGATTACCGGCACGCACTGGTGTGCGGGCCGGATAAAGACTATCTGTGGATATTGTCACGCACCCCGACAATCAGCAGTGAAGTGAAGCAGCAGATGCTTAATATCGCGACACAACAGGGCTTCCCGGTCGAGAAGTTACTGTGGATTAAACAACCCACCAGTTAATGAGTGCTAATTTTCAGGCCAATAATCCCGACGACAATCAAAGCCAGGCTCGCAATGCGGGCCAGGTTTGCTGATTCGCCTAACAGCAAGATACCTGTGGTGGCTGCACCTACGGCACCAATTCCTGTCCAGACGGCGTAAGCCGTACCGGTCGGCAACGTTTTCATTGACCAGGACAGCAGCGCGATGCTGACAACCATGGCAACTACGGTGATAACGCTTGGCCACAGGCGGGTGAAACCATGGGTATATTTCAGGCCCACAGCCCACACAACTTCTAATAAACCGGCGATAACAAGAATAAACCAGGCCATATACAGCTCCATTATTGGGGCCGTCCCCGGAAATCAAGAAGCGCGAATGGGTCGTCCCATAAGGCTGGTGAGGGCACTATTTTAACGATCGGCCGCAGACAAAAAAGTCCAACAGGACTTTCTTATCATAAAAACCAGTAAAGTTTTGTTTCCACATCTGGCGGGAGTTTTGACATTAAGCCGAGAAATGAACGCAATTTAACCCGTAAATCCACAATTCATTTCAGGTGCTTTTTTCATATTATAATGTTTTATTTGGCATTCAGAAAAGGCTGTAATAGTGAGTCACGCGAACGGTAATTATGCATAAGATATTGTTAATTGACCGCTGCCATTATACCCGGCAGGGATTCAAATATTGGCTCAGTCAAAACCCTGCTTTTTCTATTTCTGAAACTGATAATTTACTTGTAGCTCGCGAGAAAATAATACAATGGCGACCTAATCTTGTTATTGCCGATTTCACCAGTTTCGCCAGCTCTCTACATAATATCCAACAGCTCTCATCTATTTATTCTGCCTGTGGTACATCAATTCGATTAATGTTGCTTAACAGTATCCGTCATGAAAAGATCGAAGAGTACTGTCTGGCTCAGGGCTCACGCTCGCTACATAGTAAATCCGTTCCACTAGCGGAGCTTTACGACACTATTCAGAAGCAACTTAGTGCCCGCCCACCTTTTCATCCGGTACGGCAGTATGCATCGCCTCTTCTTACATTGCGTGAGGAGCGTATATTAAAGTTGTGGACCGATGAGGCCAATAATGATTTTATCGCCAGAATAATGGGGATTAGTACCAAGACGGTTTATACCTATAAGCGGAATATCCGCATGAAGTTAGGGATTAATAATCGCTATTCATTGTTTATAGAGCAACAACATTAACGAAAGGAATTACGGTACGGCAATGATACCGTACCGTCGGTGATACTTTAATTCTGCGCTTTTGTTGCAGCACCTGAAATGGCCTGGCCGCCATCCTGAATATCTTCACCCACGCCTTTGGTGGTATTACACGCGGTAAGTAACGACGAAAGCACTATGAGAGAAAAGAACGCTGCAATAGTTTTCTTAATCATGACCGTTTCCTTTTTTGACCATATTGTTTGTGTATAGCAGTTAAAGCATAGACAAAAATTGGCAAGCTGAAGGAAAAAGCGGATTTTTAGGAGTGTTGGTAATTACTTGTTTGCTGCACGTTCGATGGAGCCGCCAAGGTGCTTGAGATCTTCACCAAAGCCGCGGGTGGTATTACAACCGGCGAGAAACGAGGTTAACAACGTGATGAAAATTAAATGCTTAATCAAACGGTTCATCTTCCCTGCCTTTTGTAAGCTGCGGTGAAGCGAAAAACCGCCTCACCGCAAATCTTCACGTATTACTTAACGCGAGAAACGTATTCGCCAGAGCGGGTGTCAACTTTGATCACTTCGCCAGTCTGAACGAACAAAGGTACTTTAACCACAGCACCAGTAGACAGTTTTGCAGGCTTACCGCCGGTACCAGCAGTATCACCTTTCAGACCTGGATCGGTTTCAACGATTTCCAGCTCTACAAAGTTTGGTGGTTGTACGGCGATTGGACGGCCGTTCCACAGGGTGACGATACATTCGGCCTGATCCAGCATCCACTTAGCATTTTCGCCAATGGCTTTTTCATCAGCTGCAAGCTGCTCGAAAGTTTCGTTGTTCATGAAGTGGTAGAACTCACCGTCGTTGTACAGGTAAGTCAGGTTCATATCGATAACGTCTGCGCCTTCAGCGGAGTCGGTAGATTTGAAAGTTTTTTCTACGCGGGTGCCAGTCAACAGGCGGCGCATTTTAACGCGAGCAAAGGCTTGGCCTTTACCTGGTTTCACGAACTCACTGGATTCAACCGCGTAAGGTTCGCCTTCGAACATGATTTTAAGACCGGCACGAAAATCGTTGCTAGAATAAGTCGCCATAAGGCCCTCTGAAATTGTTAATTGGTAGCTTAGCCAAAAAATGGCACACATTGTAACCCTAAATCCCCCTCGCAGAGAAGATTGGTTAACGCAACTTGGCGATGTTATAACCGATCCTGACGAACTGCTGCATATTTTAGAGCTCAACGCTGACAAAGAGTTGTTAGCGGGACGTGATGCACGCCGACTTTTTGCCTTGCGCGTGCCGCGAGCTTTTGTCGCGCGCATGGAAAAAGGCAATCCGAACGACCCACTATTACACCAGGTGTTAACTTCGAAAGAAGAGTTTATTGCCGCTCCCGGCTTTAGCACTGATCCGCTCGAAGAGCAGCACAGCGTGGTTCCGGGGCTGCTGCATAAATACAGTAACCGGGCGCTGTTGTTGGTTAAAGGTGGCTGTGCGGTCAACTGCCGCTACTGTTTCCGTCGCCATTTCCCCTACTCCGATAACCAGGGGAGCAAGCGTAACTGGCAGGCCGCCATTTCATATATCAGCGATCACCCTGAACTCGATGAGATCATTTTTTCTGGCGGCGATCCGCTTATGGCAAAAGATCATGAACTGGACTGGCTGATCGGTGAACTGGAAGCAATCCCGCATATTAAACGTCTACGTATTCACAGCCGTTTGCCGATTGTCATCCCGGCACGTATTACCGAAACGTTAGTAGCACGTCTTGCGCGCTCACGGTTGCAGGTGATTCTGGTAAACCATATCAACCATGCCAATGAGATTGATGAAGAGTTCAGAGCGGCTATGGTGGGCTTACGCCAGGCAGGCGTCACATTGCTTAACCAAAGTGTCCTGCTGCGCGATGTGAACGATAACGCGCAGACTCTCGCAAACCTGAGTAATGCACTGTTCGATGCGGGCGTAATGCCCTATTACCTGCATGTGCTCGATAAAGTGCAAGGTGCGGCGCATTTCATGGTGAGTGATGATGAAGCCAGAATGATTATGCGTGAGTTGCTGACGTTGATTTCCGGCTATATGGTGCCGAAGCTTGCGCGTGAGATTGGCGGTGAGCCGAGTAAAACACCATTGGATTTGCAGTTACGGCAAAGTTAATTCAGAAATGAATTTTGTAGGTCGGGTAAGCGCAACACCACACGACCTACAAAATTAAACTTAGATCAGTTCGGGCACTTATAAACCTGACCAGTCATTTTGCTGGCAGTCGGAGCAAAGCTCGACAACAAGTTTTGCGTCGGGCTGCTCACGCCATACAGCACGTTACCACCCATCGCCGCTGCGTTATTACGCAGAGCATTAGCCGCGCCGCGCATAGAACCACCTTCATCACCATGTTGGCCTGACAACCAGTTACTTTGCTCGCCGGTTGCGGTGCCAATCAGCTGGCATTCAGTGCCTGGCTTCTCTTCAACGAAACGAACGCTCTGGCCATTAGTGCTTAAATCATTGCTGGTGCTACATCCTGCCAGCAGCAGCGCTGCCACAGCTATTCCTGCTGAAACTTTAATGCGCATGTTCTTCCCCGTTATCAATGCCGTCTTGAATAGTAGCGGGCAGTCATCGCCCGGTGAGATCTTATACCAGAGTGCGACCAAAAAGAAAAAACCCTCAGACATTTCTGCCTGAGGGTTTTCTTAACACGGTGTTACTTCACACCAGGTGTTGGGGCAATTACATCATGCCGCCCATGCCACCCATACCACCCATACCTGCACCGCCCATGTCTGGACCGTCAGATTTTGGCATATCGGTAATCATGCACTCAGTGGTGATCATCAGGCCAGCCACAGAAGCTGCGTACTGCAGAGCAGAACGAGTTACTTTGGTTGGATCCAGGATACCCATGTCGATCATGTTGCCGTATTCTTCAGTTGCTGCGTTGTAACCGTAGTTACCGTCGCCCGCTTTCACGTTGTTAGCAACAACAGATGGCTCTTCGCCGCAGTTCAGAACGATCTGACGCAGTGGGGATTCCATTGCGCGCAGCGCAACTTTGATACCCACGTTCTGGTCTTCGTTCTGGCCACGCAGTTCAGACAGTTTAGAAGCTACGCGAATCAGCGCAACACCACCACCGGCAACCACACCTTCTTCAACCGCAGCACGGGTAGCGTGCAGGGCATCTTCAACGCGTGCTTTCTTCTCTTTCATTTCAACTTCGGTAGCAGCACCGACTTTGATTACTGCAACGCCGCCAGCCAGTTTAGCTACGCGCTCTTGCAGTTTTTCACGGTCGTAATCAGAAGTTGCTTCTTCGATTTGCTTACGAATCTGAGTCACACGACCCTGGATTGCGTCTTCTTCACCATTACCATCGATGATAGTCGTGGTGTCTTTGTTGATAACGATACGTTTAGCAGTACCCAGATCTTCCAGAGTCGCTTTTTCCAACTCCATACCGATCTCTTCAGAGATTACGGTACCACCAGTCAGAGTTGCGATATCTTGCAGCATTGCTTTACGACGGTCGCCAAAGCCAGGTGCTTTAACAGCAGCAACTTTCACGATGCCACGCATGGTGTTAACCACTAGGGTCGCCAGCGCTTCGCCTTCAACATCTTCAGCAATGATCAGCAGTGGTTTGCCTGCTTTCGCAACGGCTTCCAGAACTGGCAGCATTTCACGGATGTTGGAGATTTTTTTGTCAGCCAGCAGGATGAACGGGCTTTCCAGTTCGATAGAACCAGTTTCAGGCTTGTTGATGAAGTACGGAGACAGGTAGCCACGGTCAAACTGCATACCTTCTACAACGTCCAGCTCGTCTTGCAGGCCAGTGCCTTCTTCAACGGTGATAACGCCTTCTTTGCCCACTTTCTCCATTGCTTCAGCAATCAGAGTACCAACAGTTTCGTCGGAGTTAGCAGAGATAGTACCAACCTGAGCGATTGCTTTAGAGTCAGAGCAAGGAACAGACAGTGCTTTCAGCTCTTCAACAGCGGCGATAACAGCTTTATCGATACCGCGTTTCAGGTCCATTGGGTTCATACCCGCAGCAACAGCTTTCAGGCCTTCAGTGATGATGGACTGAGCCAGAACGGTTGCAGTGGTTGTACCGTCGCCCGCAGCGTCGTTCGCTTTAGAGGCAACTTCTTTAACCATCTGGGCACCCATGTTTTCGAACTTGTCTTCCAGTTCGATTTCACGCGCTACAGAAACACCATCTTTAGTGATAGTCGGTGCACCGAAAGATTTATCCAGAACAACGTTACGGCCTTTAGGACCGAGGGTAACTTTCACTGCATCTGCCAGTACGTTAACGCCACGCAGCATTTTCACACGAGCGTCATTACCGAATTTTACGTCTTTAGCTGCCATTCTTAACTTTCCTTAAATTCGTTTATGTTCGTTCAGTTATTGCGCGTATTACGCTTCAACAATTGCCAGGATGTCGCTTTCTGCCATGATCAACACTTCTTCATTGTCGATCTTCTCAGATTTCACGCCGTAGCCATCGTTGAAAATTACGATATCGCCGACTTTAACGTCCAGCGGTTGTACGTTACCGTTTTCCAGGATGCGGCCTTTACCGACAGCGATGATTTCGCCACGAGTTGATTTGCCTGCTGCGCTGCCAGTCAGAACGATGCCGCCCGCAGATTTAGATTCAACTTCTTTACGCTTGACGATAACGCGGTCATGTAATGGACGAATGCTCATGTGATAGCTCTCCTTTGAGAAAGTCATTATCAATTGTTTAGGTAACGCCGGCCCAAAATGGGTTATCGGCTGGTGACCTGAGAGATGGGGATGAGCCTTCCCCCCTTCAAGGGGGAAAACAAAAAAATTTTCGATTTTTAACGATTGTGACGATCGTCGTTATCGCGGTCATCTAGCTGTTTGGGAGCATTATCTTTACGTTGATACTCACCGTCGAACGTTGAGCCACCGCCAGTGCCCGCGCTAAAACCACCGCCTGGTGTACGCGAGAAACGTAGATGTGGCATCAGTTTCAGCGTCAGATGCTTCTGTACTGGTGGCAGTAACAGCAACAAGCCCAGGAAGTCAGTGAAGAAGCCTGGCAACAACAACAGCAACCCTGCGATGATTAGCGAAACGCTTTTAATCATCTCAACTGCCGGGCTTTCACCCGCTGCCATTTTTTGCTGCATCAGCATGAAGTTTTTAAAACCCTGGTTGCGAACCAGCGACATACCAATTACTGAAGTGAATATCACCAGCACAAGCGTCAGGAAGACACCCATGACGTGGGCGACCTGAATAAACAATGAAATCTCTATGTATACATAGAGAAAGACGGCAATTAACGGTATCCAGCGCACCGTATACTCCTGTAGTTGGAAAAGCCCGTAGTAAAACCGGAGCAATTGTAGCAAGCGCCATCAAGCACTTGCGAAAATAGGTTAGCAATTATGCACAGTCAAAGAGATGGCGACTCTATAGTCAAAAATCAATCTAAGCGCCTTATTATTTTTTTGGAAGTTTTCAACAATTGATCAGCATCACATATTAATAATTGTTATGTGAGCTGGCGTTTAATAAGTGATCCAGATTACTGCTTTTCGCTATCATCAGCATATCATCACGGCACGCAGACCGAATATGGACATAATCGTCGGTCTATTCATCGCACAACCGTAGATCCTGTGTGTGCAATGATCAATCAATGGCAGCTTTAATTAAGAAGGTTCACATGTTAAATAACATTCGTATCGAAGAAGATTTGTTGGGTACCAGGGAAGTGCCAGCGGATGCCTATTATGGTGTTCATACTCTGAGAGCGATTGAAAACTTCTACATAAGCAACAGTAAAATCAGTGACATACCTGAATTTGTGCGCGGCATGGTCATGGTTAAGAAAGCAGCGGCAATGGCGAACAAGGAGTTGCAAACCATTCCGAAAAGCATCGCAAACACCATTATCCAGGCCTGTGATGAAGTGCTGAATAACGGCAAGTGCATGGACCAATTCCCGGTGGACGTTTACCAGGGCGGTGCCGGTACTTCCGTCAACATGAATACCAACGAAGTGCTCGCCAACATTGGGCTTGAGCTGATGGGCCACCAGAAAGGTGAGTACCAGTTCCTGAACCCGAACGACCACGTAAACAAATGCCAATCCACCAATGATGCCTACCCGACAGGTTTCCGAATCGCGGTGTACGCTTCTATTGTGAAACTGATTGATGCTATCAACCAGTTAGGCGATGGCTTCCAACGCAAAGCGGTTGAGTTCGAGAATGTCCTGAAAATGGGTCGTACTCAGCTACAAGACGCCGTACCAATGACGCTAGGCCAGGAATTCCACGCATTCAACGTGTTGTTGAATGAAGAAACCCGCAACTTGCTGCGTACCGCAGAACTGCTGCTGGAAGTGAACCTCGGTGCGACCGCAATCGGTACTCGCCTGAACACCCCTGACGGTTATCAACAACTTGCGGTCCAGAAACTGGCTGAAGTCAGCAACCTGCCATGCGTACCAGCTGAAGACCTGATTGAAGCGACTTCCGACTGCGGCGCATACGTCATGGTTCACAGCTCGCTCAAACGCCTGGCGGTGAAAATGTCGAAGATCTGTAACGACCTTCGCCTGCTCTCTTCCGGCCCACGTTCTGGCCTGAACGAAATCAACCTGCCAGAATTGCAGGCTGGTTCTTCCATCATGCCTGCCAAAGTAAACCCGGTAATTCCAGAAGTAGTGAACCAGGTCTGCTTCAAAGTGATTGGCAACGACATCACCGTAACCATGGCTTCCGAAGCCGGCCAGCTGCAGCTGAACGTAATGGAACCTGTCATTGGCCAGGCGATGTTCGAGTCTATTCACATCCTGACCAACGCTTGCTACAACCTGCTGGAAAAATGCATCAACGGCATCACTGCTAATAAAGAAGTGTGTGAAAGCTACGTCTACAACTCAATTGGTATCGTGACTTATCTGAACCCATTCATTGGCCACCACAATGGCGACATCGTTGGGAAGATTTGTGCCGAAACCGGTAAGAGCGTGCGTGAAGTCGTGCTGGAGCGTGGCCTGTTAACCGAAGCCGAGTTGGATGATATTTTCTCTATCAACAACCTGATGCACCCGGTTTATAAAGCGAAGCGTTATACCGATGAAAATGAACAGTAGACCAACCGGTAGTTAAAAAAAGGCACGTCCATTGGACGTGCCTTTTTCATTTCTACGTTAAACAAATACACAACATATAATTATCAAATAAGCAAACACAAGGAAGGAAATCATGTTTGGAGCTGAACTTGTTATCGTGCTGCTAGCGATATACCTGGGAGCCAGACTCGGCGGCATAGGCATTGGCTTTGCTGGCGGTTTTGGTGTGCTGGTTTTAACGCTATTTTTCCAGATTAAACCCGGGGCTATCCCCTTCGATGTCATCGAAATCATCATGGCAGTTATTGCCGCGATTGCCGCTATGCAGGTAGCAGGCGGAATGGACTATCTGGTCAGCCTTGCAGAAAAACTGCTGCGTCGCCATCCGAAATACATCACCTTCCTCGCTCCCCTCGTGACATGGTTTATGACTATTCTTGCGGGAACGGGTCATACCGCATTTTCCACGCTACCGGTAATTACGGAAGTTGCGAAAGAACAAGGCATTCGCCCGTCGCGCCCATTGTCTATCGCCGTTGTGGCTTCACAAATTGCAATTACTGCCTCGCCAATTTCTGCGGCAGTAGTGTTCTTCTCCGGCATTCTTGAGCCAATGGGCATCAGTTACCTGACGCTTCTGAGTATCTGCATTCCAGTTACGCTGGTAGCAGTTATGCTGACAGCGATTGTGTGTAACTTCCTGGGCAGTGAACTGAAAGACGACCCGATTTATCAGGAACGTCTGGCGAAAGGCGAAGTAAAACTGCGTGGGGCCAGCGTGTTTGAATTAAAACCTCATGCAAAACGCTCGGTGCTACTGTTCCTTATCGGTATTGTTGCCGTCATGCTGTACGCCACCGCCATCAGCGACACCGTTGGCCTGATTCAAAACCCAATCCTGCCGCGTAACGAAGCGATTGTGGTGTTCATGCTGACCATCGCCACGCTTATCTGCTTCACCTGTAAAATTGATACTGGCGAAATCCTTAATGCCAGCACGTTCAAATCGGGCATGAGTGCCTGTATCTGCGTACTGGGTGTAGCCTGGTTGGGTGATACCTTCGTTAAAAACCACATCCAGGATATTCAGGCTGTTGCGGGTGACTTGCTGCAAAGCTATCCGTGGTTGCTGGCTGTAGTGCTGTTCTTCGCAGCCACTCTGCTTTACTCCCAGGCGGCAACCACTAAAGCTCTGATGCCAGCGGCATTAATGCTCGGTGTTAGCCCGCTGACCGCCATCGCCTCTTTCGCCGCCGTTTCAGCGCTGTTCGTGCTGCCAACCTACCCAACCTTACTGGCTGCGGTAGAGATGGATGACACTGGCTCTACGCGTATTGGTAAATACGTGTTTAACCACGCGTTCTTAATTCCTGGCGTTATCGCTATTACGCTGTGCGTGATCCTCGGCTTCATTGTCGGCGGCTTGGTTCTGTAAATCTTTTAAAACACGGGTCGCACTGCGGCCCGTTTAACGCCCCCGCTCACTCCCACATGCTATAGTCAACCGCTAATCCACCAGATACGAGGTTAGCTATGCCGACTACCCAGGCTGTTGTCATCCTTTGTACTGCCCCAGATGAAGCCACCGCTCAGGAACTTGCCGCCCTTGTGCTGGCTGAGAAACTGGCGGCCTGCGTCACCTTATTGCCCGGTGCGACATCGCTCTATTACTGGGAAGGGAAAATGGAACAGGAGTATGAGGTGCAGATGCTGCTCAAAAGCGACATTGAGCATCAGGAAGCGCTGCTGGCTTGCCTGAAATCGCATCACCCATATCAAACCCCTGAATTACTGGTTCTGCCAGTTACCCACGGAGATAGTGAATACCTCTCATGGCTCTACGCATCTTTGCGCTAATTTTTGCGCTATTCAGCTCACACGCTTTTGCAGGTCTTTTCGACAACCAAAGCAAATCTCAGTTTGTGCCGGTCGACCAGGCTTTTGCATTCGATTTCCAGCAATCTGACCACCAACTCAATCTGAACTGGCAGATAAAACCCGGCTACTACCTTTATCGCCAGCAAATCAAAGTGAATCCAGCGCAGGCCGAACTCGCCCCGCCAGAGTTGCCAAAAGGCACCTGGCATGAAGACGAGTTTTACGGCAAGACTGAGATCTATACCCAGCAGCTTAATCTACCGATAACGATTGAGAAGGCGACCAAAGGGGCAACTGTTAGCGTGACGTATCAGGGCTGCGCCGAAGCGGGCTTCTGTTACCCGCCTGAGACGCGCGTGGTGCCACTTAGTGAAGTTCTGCCAACGGCAAATTCATCTGCGCCCGTGGCCGATGCGCCAAAACCACCAGCGGACGCTACAGATACTAAAACCACCCAACTGCCGTTCTCTGCACTTTGGGCATTCCTAATCGGTATCGGTATCGCCTTCACGCCTTGCGTGCTGCCGATGTACCCATTGATTTCCGGCATTGTGCTCGGCGGTAAACAGCGTTTATCCACTGCTCGTGCCCTGCTGCTGACCTTTGTCTATGTGCAAGGAATGGCACTGACCTATACCGCGCTGGGCCTTGTGGTTGCGGCGGCGGGACTGCAATTCCAGGCAGCCCTCCAACACCCTTATGTGCTTATCGGCCTGTCAGCGCTGTTTGTACTGCTCGCGGCTTCTATGTTTGGGCTATTCACCCTACAACTGCCATCATCGCTTCAAACGCGCCTTACGTTGATGAGCAATCGGCAGCAAGGCGGTTCCGCGGGTGGCGTGTTTGCGATGGGCGCATTAGCCGGGCTGATTTGCTCGCCTTGTACTACCGCACCGCTGAGTGCCATTCTGCTGTACATCGCCCAGAGCGGGAACATGTGGCTCGGAGGTGGCACGTTGTATCTCTACGCGCTAGGCATGGGCCTCCCATTGATGCTCATCACCGTATTCGGCAACCGTCTGCTTCCAAAAAGTGGCCCGTGGATGGAAACCGTCAAAATCGCATTTGGTTTTGTGATCCTTGCACTGCCGGTTTTCCTGCTGGAACGCATACTGGGAGATAATTGGGGTATTCGGTTATGGGGTTTGCTCGGCGTGGCGTTCTTCGGCTGGGCATTTATCACCAGCCTGCAAGCGACTAAATCGTGGATGCGCGTGGTGCAGATAATCCTGCTCGGTGCGGCACTGGTTTGCGCTCGCCCGCTGCAAGACTGGGCATTCGGTAATACAGTAACCGCCAGCCAGGCACATCTCAATTTCACCAAAATTGCTAACGTTGAGCAGCTCAATGCCGCACTCGCCAATGCAAAAGGCAAACCCGTGATGCTCGATTTGTACGCCGACTGGTGTGCGGCTTGCAAAGAGTTTGAGAAATACACCTTTAGCGATGCGCAGGTACAGCAACAGCTGGGAAATACCGTTTTACTCCAGGCTGATGTTACCGCCAACAACGCGCAAGATGTGGCGCTGTTAAAGCATCTCCAGGTTTTAGGGCTACCAACGATTTTGTTCTTTGATACACAAGGGCACGAGTTGCCAGAAGCACGTGTGACCGGTTTTATGAATGCTGACACCTTCCGTACGCATTTGCAGAAACTGACGCCGTAAACAACACTCATTGTGGGAAGTACACTAAATAATTCAGCTTGCATCGAGGCAGCTTGAAGTATGACGGGTACAACGGAGGAGATAACCGTGCAACGCGAAACAGTACTAGAGCACGCCTTACACGTACTTGAACGTGAAGGAATTGCCAGCACCACCCTGGATATGGTCGCCGCAGAGGCAGACTATCCGGTTACAGAGATCAGCAATTTCTGGCCAAACAGTGAGGCATTACTCTATGACGCCCTGCGTTATTTGAGTCAGCAAATTGATGTCTGGCGCCGTCAGCTCGCGCTTAATGAAGAGATGTCACTCGAGCAGAAACTGTTGAAGCGCTACGAAGCGTTGACCGAATGCGTCAACAACCATCGCTATCCAGGATGCCTGTTTATCGCTGCCTGCACTTTTTACCCGGATGCATCGCACCCGATTCACCAACTGGCCGATCAGCAGAAAAAAGCCGCCTGGGAATTCACTCATGAAATGCTAATGCAGCTGGAAGTGGATGACCCAACGATGGTGGCGCATCAAATGGAACTGGTGCTGGAAGGCTGCCTGAGCCGTTTGTTGGTGAAACGCAGCCAGGCCGATATCGAAACTGCCCGTCGACTGGCCGAAGATATTCTGCGATTTGCCCAGTGCCGACAAGGTGGTGCATTGACCTGATGAATTGTTTTCTCGCCATTTTGCATGAAAAGAAAGCACTTAAACGCATTTAGCCCCTTTTTTATGACAAAGCCGTTGACGCCTAACGGCCTTTACGGTTTAATGCGCCCCGTTGCCCGGATAGCTCAGTCGGTAGAGCAGGGGATTGAAAATCCCCGTGTCCTTGGTTCGATTCCGAGTCCGGGCACCACTATTTAGAAGAACCCGCCTATGGCGGTTTTTTTGCTTTCGGGGATTCGGACTCTTCATCGAACTTCGTTCAATAGTTCGATTACTCGTCGCTTCCCTGCGACTCGCCCTGATATAACAATTACCAGAAGTACTTCACACCCGCGCTGGCAGAAAAGGCCTGGTCATTCGCCGTGCTATTCTGCATTCCGGCAAAAAGCTGCACGCTATTCAAAATAACGTAATCAATGTCTAAGCCGTAATCGAAGCTGTTCCGATCAAACTCTGGCGAGTTAAGCGAAATCTCCTGCCCGCTCATATTGGTTGCCAGTCTCATATCACTGATATCACGCGCCACGATCTTGCTGGCCTGCGCCCATGCAGCCAGATGCAGTTCATTGCTCACCATATAATTAAAGCGAGAGCCCAACGCTACGCTGCTCTGGCGCCCTTTCATGCCGCTAACACTCACACCCTGCAAGTTTTCTTCATCGATACTATCGGTATTAGAACGATCGTATTCAACGCCGAGATAAGGCGTGATATCGGCTTCATGCGGTAAATGAAATGCGTAGCCTGATTCAAAGTAGAGGCTCGCACTGCTCATATCCGTATTCGAATTCTGGCTACTTTGCGTGCCATTGCCGATAACAGGACGTTTAATGTCTGCATCACCACGCTGGTAACTTGCCAGACCGTTCAGATAAAACGCTCCATCGTTGAACTGCCCATAAGCGCCAATACCATTCTGGCTCCCGTCAAGACTCCCACCGTTTCTGTCCAGTTTGGCAGTGATATTATTTTTATTAACGAAGCCACCCAGCAGCAAGGCATTACTCACACGACCATCCATCCCCACAGAGGTGTTATTAGTGGTGCTGCTCACCTGGTTCCATCCATCAGGCTGATACTGGTTTTTCATATAATCATAAGAAGTCCACACGCCAGGGGTAACTTTACCCATGCCATACATGGCACTTAAACGATTCACGACAGTTTGCGTAAGGCGATTTTGCTCCGCCAGTAACACGGAAGGCAGCTCGGAATAAATGACGCCAGAATGGCTATCCACAATGCGCTGAACACCATCTCCTGAACGAGTAGATTGTAAGCCCGCGGAATAATCCAATAATTGCTGCTCGTCTACCGTCAGTACTTCACCGTTGTGCTGCTTTAATGCAATGTCATTAGCCGCAGCAAAAATGCTGTCTACCGCTTTGGCGCCCGCCATTGACAGAGAATCTCCATTACTGACAGCATTTTTCGCAGAGACTTGTTCCACATCGAGATTGACGTGGTCAGGCGTGTAATTAACATGATTAATCTTCAGGAATTTGCTGCCATTAACCTGGCTAAATTGCCCCTGAATATTTTGCGCATGCAGAATGTCGTACGTCCCGTTAACCACGTAATTCTGATTAACCACGTTGACCGTGCCATCCAGCGCCGCGTTACCGCTAATATCAAGCTGATTATCAATGTAGGCATTAAGTATGCCGTTATGGCTCTGTGAATAATCGCCTTTCACTTTCAGTGAGCCGTTAGATAAATCTATCGTCCCATTGTTATAAGTCGAACTCACTGAACCCGAACCCGTTAATAACCCTCCAGGGGAAATGTTTACCGAGCCACGATGAATACTGCCACTAACCCATAGTGAGCCCTGATTTATCGTCGTATCGCCGGTATAGCTGTCATCCCCTGCCAGTTCCAGAGTGCCGTTACCGTTCTTAACCAGACCAGCATCACCGGATATATTGTTGCTGAAGATGTAATGTGAATCGGGTACTTGAGCATTAAAGTCGCCAAAGAGAGAAGAAAACAGCATTGGGCCATTTTCTGCACGCAGAGCATTTAACTCACCCCAACCATAGGTCGCGTTATAATGTGCCCCTTGTGGGGAACCATCAGGCAGATAGGTTGCGGTCGTTAATATTGTCTGTTTTACCTGCTTTGCGGTCATCCAGGGATATTTTTGCCATACATTTGCTGCCGCTGCCGTAACTTGAGGTGCGGCACCTGAAGTCCCGTAGAAATAAACATGACCGTTGTTATTCTCGCTGAGCAGTGGCCCAACGACATAATCGCCAGCAAGACACCAGGCCGCAGCCCTTCCGCAAGCATTACTGCCTTTAATTACACCGTTTTCGTCATACTCACTATAGAGCTGCTTATTACCATCAAGACCCACTACCGTGATTAATCCATTTTCGATAGAGCGATCAATCAACGGGGTCAGGTTTTCTGCGGAGGGTTCATTAAATAAATCATTCCCGGCAGAAAAAACTATCAAACCATTGCTATTAACCAGATATTTTAATACTGATGTAATCGGTGAATTTGCATCGTAATGATTATAACTCCCCCATGAGGCATTAAATAAATTGACCCCATAATGCTGATGCAGATCCATAATTGCAGCAAGTTGATCATCAATCATTGAATGGCCAAGAGGGTCATTGGTCGTTTTGGCTTCATAAAGCTGAATGTTCTGGCTACCTACATATGTCCCACCACTCCCCGTACTGGCAAGGATTTGAGAGACATAGCTACCATGTCCAGAAGTATCCATATCAGCCAGTGCCAGCGACGCCGTAATATCCTCGGGAGTAAATGCACCTGAGCCAAGGTTCTTCCCCTGCCCGACATAATGCAAAATAATAGCAACCTTACCGGTTATATTATTGAGATTTTTATTAATTCCTGAATCCAACACCCCAACTTTGACTTTATTATTATTTGATCCTGGAGTTTGCACATCGGGTTTTATAGCTGGAGTATTTATTGTTTGAGGAGAGCCCGAGTCGCTACCACCACCGCCTCCACCACATGCCGTTAACAAAAGAGGAATAAATAGCGCGATTTTTCTTAACTTTAATATATTCATTGTCCCAGCGATGTCTTTTTTTGGATATTTATTATGAACTTTACGAGGGTAATAAACATTACTGAATAGCCGTGTGAAAATCAAACATATTATTAAATGACAACTCACTCAATAATTAATATAAATGGATAAATTGAATGCTCATATTTTTAGGGAAAATAAAGTAAAATAAGATGAAGAAGGGATTATGCAAATACATTAAAGGGAACATCGCAAAATTCGATGTTCCACAAAGATGCATGGTTTTAAAATAGTAGCCCAGGCCAAAAGACACAATCTTACTTTTGGGTAGCTTTACGTTAAACCCGCTACAAAACCAACGTCATAAAGCGGCTATTTGGGTCGAGTTGATAATCAGCAAACGGCTGACAATCGACAAATCCATGCTTAAGATAAAGCTGATGGCAAGCAGCAAAGCCCGGCTGAGTTCCGGTTTCTAAACTCAGACGCTGGAATCCACGCTCACGCGCCACTTGCAAAATGTGCAGCAAAAATTGGTTCGCCACACCACGGCGTAAAAAGTCCGTCGCGGTACGCATTGATTTCAACTCACCATGCCCATCATCGAGCATTTTCAATGCACCAATTCCGGCTAATTGCTCCCCTTCCCACGCAGACCAAAATGTCACTGCCGGATCGCGGAGTTTTTGCACATCCAGCGCGTGGCTGCTTTCGGGTGGTGACTGTTCCAGCATGCCGGAAATATGGTAGGCCACTAATGTCTGCACCACCGGATGCGAAAGATCGTCAATTTTGATTGTGAACATGCGAGATTTCCAAATATTGGGTAGAGAGCAAGTAACATATTTGCAACATCAAAACGAACAATCGCCTGTTCGTCCAATAACGATTACTTATAGCTCTCACTTCTTCATCTGCTGTAACTGAATCTGATCGGCGTATTTGGCTTGTTCTGCCAGCGCTGGAAACTGTGCCGGAAGATAAAAACTCTCCGGTACTCTAAGCCCACGCATGTCGCTGCCAGTGTGGATTTGCAATTCTCCAAGCTGACTTATCGTCATCCCGGCAACTGCCGCAGGCATCACCAAGCGGTAGGGCTTCGCCTTTTCAAATGGGACAGGAGTCGGGTAACGGTTCTCGCTGAGATCATAATTACGGTTAAGCACCAAAAATTTATCCGGCACCCGGCGCTTGCTGTTCCACCAGTCGCCGTCCACTTCGCGGAATTTTCTTTCTGATTCTGCTTTGCTGACCGCGCCAAGTTGTACCAATGCCTTGTGCAACGCCTTGTCTATCGCATGATCGTAAGACTCAATTGACCTGGCGTGTCCGTGCAAAATCACGTTTATCGCAAGCCTTGCGCCCAATAAATTGGAATAGAGATCTTCGGGTGAAAAAGCAGATATCTCCTCAGAAAATCCCGGAACCGACTGGAATCCATACCATTGAGCAATCTCATGCCATTGCGCTAGCTGAAAGGCGAGATGCCCCGCAAGCCAGGCGGCAATCGTATAGCGTTCAACCATGGACGCAGGTGGATTGAACGCATGAAGCTGAATGCGTCGGACACCCAATTCTTCGCTATAGAACAGCCGCCAGTCCTGGCCAAGCCGCGAGTAGATCTGCGTGAAAAGATAGAAGGTATTATCAGCAGTATCACGCACATGGGCGATATCAATAAAACCCCCACGGCGAGTGTAAATGAGGCCACTTTTCTCCTCACTCAAACCAACAATATTTTTGACCGCCCCCAACGCGCTATCGTTGTAACGATGATGACCAAGGGTCGTAAGCGTCAGAATATTACCAATCTGGTAGACCGGAATGGGTACACCAACGGCTCGTACTTGCAGGTCATATCCAAAGGCACAGCAAGGCCGTAAAGACTCAGGAGCCGTGAGCTCTTGTGTTATTGGCCATACTCGCCTCGCCTTCTCAATGGGCAAGATATCTGCTGATTTCGGTGACGCGCCAAAACTCAGGGATGCCACACAAAGCAGCAGAGAAAAAATCCAGCGCTGCATTAAAATGCCTCCGCAACTTGAAAGTAAAACCCGGCACTCTCTTTGCCAAACCCCAGGTCGAGGCGAATATTCATGTCAGGCTTAACCTCGAAGCGGTAACCCGCGCCGATGGTAGGTAACAGCGGGTTGTCTGAAAGATTATGCGGGCTGTCACCCAATGCGCCCGTGCCAACCCACAACACATAACCGTGCCGCCAGTTAAGCTTTTTACGGTATTCCAGTTGTGTGCTGACCACGTCTTTATCGCGATAACGCCCCTGATAATAGCCACGCATTCGATTATCATCCCCGGCCTGCGACAAGCGGTCCCATGGCACATCACCACGCGCAAAACGCCCCCAAAGATCGAACGCCAACACATCCTGATTGTTTAGCGGAAGGTAATAATTATATTGCAGCTGCAAAACGGTGAAGTGGTTATCCGAACCAAGAGCAGGATCAAAAAGGCTGTATTCGGCACTAAAGAACTGCCCGTGTTGCGGCCGGGTTATCACATCCCGAGAATCGTAGTTGATAGCCGCCGTGATGCCTGAACTTAGCGAATTTCCTTTTACGTTGTAGCGCGAGAAGTTATCACCAGGATGTTGATCATCAATATTTTCAGCGTCATACGTTGAAAAGTCCCAACCCAAACCGGCATACAGATTATCAACCACCTGGCGCATGATCTGCGGTTGAAGGCTAATCGATTGTTGCGTGTATTTCTGCTCATCACCCTGCGCCGCATCGTAGCCAATGCCCCAAAAACCGGTCGGGATCTTCGCCAGCGATCCATCGACAAACAGCCGCCATTCATCCCCTGCAAAGAAGGTGTAATTCTTCATGCCAAGCCCTAACGCGCCACTAGTACTAACAAAACCGGTAAACGACACCGACGAGTTTTGCGTGACATGATCATTGGGATCAACGCGGTACACGCCCGCGATGGCAGTCCCCAGGCCAAGTTTCAACTCCGGGGTATAAAACGGCCCAGGCAACACGCTCCAGTCAATGCCTTTACTGGGGTCATACTGATTATCAGCCCCCAGCTTTCCCAGAAAACCGTCAATCTCCTCGCGCGTCATGGCAACCGCCTCAGTCGGTAGATTTATCAGGCTTAATAAGCCCAAAAATAGCGCGCCACGTTTCTTCATTAGAATCGATATTCACCTGCGAGGAAGAAGCTATTACGCTCGTTAAAACCAATCTCCGTCAGCACGTTAAAGTTTTGCGTGAGTTCATATTGTGCCCCAATCAACGTGTTCCATGGCGAAGTCAGATGCTGTTTAACGTCAAAGCGCCCATCGTCATCTTTATTTACCGAATTAATCAGCGGCTGAAGTTCGGCAGGCATATGCAAGTCGGATAGATTGCCTTTGAACTCCTGCTGGACGTCCTGATACATCGCCCCGACCCACACGCTTAAATGCGATGGCCCGGAAATTTGCGGCATATCGAAACGATACCCGACACGTGGCGATACCGTCAGGGCAGAGATTTTGCCGTCCAGAATATCGAAATTGGTACGCGTGTAGTTGGTGTCCACCAGCGTAAACCAGTTTTTATACCCACCCGCCAGCGTAACGCCGGTGCCATAAGTAACACCTTCAAAATCGAGAGTGAAATCGATGTTCTGTAAATCACCGCTTTGGTTCAGGCTATGCACCGACGAGGCAATAATCCGGTCAATGCCGGTATAACGTGACGGGTCGGCATCTACCGATACGTTCGAAATCGACGAGCCTTTGGTGTAACCCATCAGCCCATAAATATTTAAAAACGGGAACACCCACATATCCAGACGCAGGTTTTCAGTCTTACTGCGCTCGCGCGTATGGCCGACATCAATGGCAAACATATCGCTGGGAATGGGATGCGCGCCAAGCTTCAACCCGGAGAAGGTAATGCTATCAACGTCGACATTCTGGCGAATATTCATATAGCTGAGATTCACACCAAACGGCAGCGGGATAGAATATCCGCGCGCACGCGCTTCATCTCCCCAGATGGGAAACGTGCTGCTGTCTGTCGCAGTGTCCGTTGTCGCACCAAACGCCGCACCGGATAAAAACAGTAGCGGCAGCGCAATCACCCGGCACTGTTGCACACTCCTTTGGATTTTCTTCATGGCGTTCTCTTTGATATTTGCATTGTCAGTCAGGCGGCAAATTCCTTCTATAGCCCCGCCCCCACATTGAAATAAACGGCTTGTTCGCTATCACTAAAGGCGACATCAATCCCGGTATGCAATCCGAACTTGCGCGCAATCAGGTAGCGAAACCCACCGCCATACGCCACTTCGGTTTTATTAAAGAGATCGTCGGCTTCTTTGCTGGCGCTTCCTGCCCCCACAAAACCCTGCAACACCCAGCGCGGCGTCATTTGCCATTCAAGCTGGGTTTGCGCAGTGCTGACATAATCTCCCTGATAGCGATACTGCGAGATGCCTCGCAATTTGATATAGGGCCGTGCCATCGGTGGCAAATGCCGGTCATGGTTTGAAAGTGACTGATAATTCCCGGCCAGCACCAGCGTAAAATCGGTGCCAAGCGGTTGGAAATATTTACCGTCGAGCGTCAACATGTCGTAGCGATAATCACCACCGAGGAAGCTGCTATAAAACTGGTATTCCGCCGTGGCTGACAGCCCGTTGTGCGGGTAGAAAAAGTTATCGGTGGTGTCATATTCCATGACCAACCCAAGCGCTGATGAAGCGCTCTCCTCACCCAAAACACGCTGCAATGCGCGGCTAATAACCGGGTTATCCGCAGAGATTTTGGTATCTGCGTAAAACTGTGAAGCGCCAATAAAGAATGGCGTATCTGCTACTCGGAACTGTAATTTTTGCATACCGCCGTAGCCTTTGGTTTGCGTACTGATGCCCTTTCCTCGAGAGAATCCCGCAACGTCACCTGAATAAATATCAAGATTTACATCGGCATAACCGAGTGCGACCAAATAACGGATGCTGTCATTGTTCCAGGTGTGGCGATGACCGCCGCCAACAAACCAGGTGCCATTTTGCGTCGCGCCCCCACCAAACGCCGTGACTGCAGGCGGGATAGTTTTTCCACCAGGATGGTTTTTCCCGGCTTCACTGTCCGGCGTATCATGCAAGAAAAGGCCAAACAGACCGCCGCCGTAACCTACCGCAGGCTCGGTTATCACCACCGGGACCGGCAAAAAGCCGTAACGGTTATCACTGAGGTATTCGCTCATATCCAGCATGCCGTCCGCCTCGTCAATCAGTCCGCTGGCACTGGCGAGCAATGGCTGTGACAAGCCCGCGCCAAGAAGCAGTGCTAACGAATAGCCAGACCTTTTCACGAAGGCTTCTCAGGCTGGGTGGCAGGAGCAGCAAACCAGTTATCACGCGCCACCATCACCGCACCTTCCGGCTGGTTAACAAAATTCGGCGACATAATCTGCACGTTGAATTCGTTAAACACATCCTGAATATGGCTGTGCAATTCACTCTTCACGCCCGCCAACGATTCACCCACGCGTAATTTGACCTGTAATTCGTATGCGATGTACCAGTCCATCAAATTGAGCTGGCGAACCAGCGGTGGTGTACTGGGATCAATGCCTTGTGTACGTTTAGCAGCCAGCTCCAGCATGGCGTGAACCTGCCGCCAGGGCGTGTCGTAACCGATAGTGACACTGGTTGTCAGATTGACGCCAGAACCTGGATTCTGAGCGCTGAGGTTAGTGATTTTCCCACTCACGACCACCGCATTTGGCACCGTGACGATGTAGTTTTCACGTGTGAGGATTTTGGTTGCCAGCATACCGACTTCGTTCACCAGCCCTTCGTTATCGCCGATGCGAATGACATCTCCTTTGCGTAGAGCACGGGAATAGGTCAGCACCAGGCCACTCATGGCGTGGTTCATTACCCCTGCCGAGCCGAGCGTTAGCATCAAGCCGAAGAAAACGCTGATCCCCTTAAATGCCAGCGAGTTAGCACCGGGCAAGAATGGATAAGCCGCTGAAAGCGCAAATAACCAGACCATCACGGAAATCAGTTTACGTGTGGCTCCCACCGTTTCCGGGTGCAGGCCTGGCACCATCATTCTTCTGCTTTCAACGCGCGTGAGGAGAATTTTGAGCAACTTGAGAATAAATGCGGTGATTAAAAAGATAATCATCACAATCAACAATCCGGGAAGCGCTGAAACAATCGATAACGCAATTTTCTGGACAACATTAATAGACCAGTCACCCAGCGATTCTCCCCAGACTCGCGTCCACGGGAACAACCTGAAGATCCAACTCAACCAGAGATAAAATGCCGCAATGCCTAAGAGAATCATTAATAAACCATAGAGATAACTTTCCACCGCCCCAAGAAATTCGCGCCACTTAGCCGGTATTAAGCCTTTTTTACGGCTGATTCGTGCTTCAAAGTATTGCTTAACTTTTTTCCAGGATTTGAACGCGCCATAAAATAGCAGCCCTAAAACAACTGTTCCCGCTAAGGTTTTTACAACTGCAGTGGCGAGGTATGACGAGGAGTACTGATCTTTCAAGGAAGTGCGCTGCTCATCCATACGAGCTAACACTCGTTGCGCAGCTTGATCGAGCGTCAGATCATCACCTTCATCTAAATCACCTTCTGCTAATAACATCAGCATCTTACCGTTGACCGTAAATAAGCGGCCTTGCTGGTTATAGCGAGTGACAGGGGTAATTAATATCGGCTGGCGAATGTCTTCTTCACTCAGAGAACGTAAGGTTCGGCGAACGCGCAACACGCGCTCTTCAGGCGTGGTCAGGCCAAATTTTGCCTGCAACATAACAATTGGGTGATGAAAGATTGAGATCGTGCGTGCTTGATCTTGTTCGGAAGGAAGTTGCCTGGGTTCCGCCGCATGCAGCACACCAGCGGTTATCAGAGGTATCCATGCCAGGAGGAATAGCAGCGCCCTAATCATATTTTTTACCCAAAAAGGAATGATTTTGTTTTATTTTTCAATGACACGAGCAGCGCTCTGCCGAGTC
Source organism: Buttiauxella massiliensis (assembly GCF_902500225.1). Classification (GTDB taxonomy): domain Bacteria; phylum Pseudomonadota; class Gammaproteobacteria; order Enterobacterales; family Enterobacteriaceae; genus Buttiauxella; species Buttiauxella massiliensis. The sequence goes on from NZ_LR722652.1 coordinate 247,277, forward strand.
ATATCTGATTTGAGCATAGACCAGCATTAAGCATATTCAAGATAACAAGAGTGATATTAAAGGGTTGGTGAACAAGGATATCAAGGGTGGTATCGGTGGGGTGAGCACGGTATCATTTAATAAATTTATTAAAGGAGTGTTATTTGTGGACATTAATCACAACACTGGCGAAAACGTCATTACCAGTACCAAAGGCTATATGTGGTTTTTGTCTCTGAACATAATATTTTGTATCTGGTTATTGTTGCGCGGCACTAACCGCAGTGACATTGATGCCCTTCCACTGACTTTACAAATAATATGTGGGTGCATCGTTGCTCTTTCACTGGTCAATATCATTATTACACTAAAAATTAAGAAAAATATTAACGATGGGTTTTATCATACAATACTTCCCTTCCTGGTTTTAACCCTTGGATTACTGTGGTCAATTTTATCCTTTAACTTCACGGTTTATTACCAAAATCCGCTGATGACGTTAATGCTGACCATTTCGGTATTATTGCCAGCAACCATCACCTTTTACATTTCAGGGCGGTTGTTGTTTTTGTTCTCGGCTCCTCTGGTCTTGTCACTGCTCTACGTCGAATACTTCTTACAAGAAAGATTTAATGTGGCGCAATTTGTCGGTGCATTGATCATGCTGTTAGTTATCTATTCCGCCCGCTACATTTTGCTGGAGTGGTATCAGCGAGTGCAGCGCAGTGAATATGAAAAAAATATCCTGATCAAAAAGCTGGTACAGCAGGCGCACTATGACGCATTAACCGGGCTATTTAACCGTCTGAGCCTGACTCGTTTCTTTGAAGAATGCGTAAGCTCACTTTCCGGGAATAACAAAAAGCTGTTCATGATTGTAATGGACATCGATTTCTTCAAACAATACAACGACGTTTATGGCCATGTTGCCGGTGATAAATGCTTGATAAAAGTCTCGCAATGCATTGAAAAATCACTAAGAAAAGAGAGCGATAGTGCGTTTCGTTTTGGTGGCGAAGAGTTTGTCGTTCTGACGGTGTGTGATGATATCTCCCAGGTCAAAGCGATCAGTCAGAGGATTCAGCAAAATATTGCTCATGCCCATATTCTTCATAAGGGTTCAGACGTCTCTTCGGTGCTAACCATCAGCCAGGGTATTGCACAATGGCAAGAAGGAATGGCACTGGAAGCATTGGTTGAACAAGCAGACCAACAACTTTATAAAGCTAAGAAAAATGGTAGAAACTGTGTTTGCTATTAGATGTTAATAGTCCCATGAAAAAAACAGATTCAATGGTGTGATATATCTAGGTTTTGTTGATTATTCCTCACCGAGTAAAGGCAATCTTTGCTCGGTTATTCCTTTTGGTTCCCTCATAAACCCCGCATAATTTTTAGCTATAAAGTTTAAAATTAAATAAATCCATAACATTCTCTTTAATCCAAAATGGTACTGTATATAGCGCCATTTATTAAATTTCAATTAGTTAGCTAATTCCTCTTATTTTTTCACGTTAAGAATATCTTTAACTATCTTAATCAGAAATTTTTCCTGGTAATTCATAATGTAATAGCAAGTTTCAACCCTTGACTATACTCATTCAGTCCCCTAAATGAACGGAGTCCCAAAGATGCTTAACAACGTCCCTTTCAAAAGGACAATGATTGCCAGCATGCTTACTTTGATGTCTGGTGCAGTGTCCTCTGTTAATGCCGCTCCTGCTACCGCCTCACCCGAAAATGCACCGAAACAAGACACATCAAAACCAAATATCGTGGTTATTTTCGGTGATGATATTGGTTACTGGAATATCAGCAGTTATAACCAGGGAATGATGGGTTATAAAACGCCGAATATTGACAGCATTGCTAATGAAGGGGCCAAGTTCACCTCCTATTATGCAGAGCAAAGTTCTACCGCCGGACGCTCTTCGTTCATTACCGGGCAAATGCCATTCCGTACCGGGATGAGTAAAGTCGGTATGCCGGGTGCACCACAAGGCCTGAGCAAAGAGGACCCGACGATTGCCAATATCCTCAAACAACTCGGTTATGCCACCGGTCAGTTTGGTAAAAACCACCTCGGCGACCGCGATGAATTCCTGCCAACCGCACATGGTTTCGACGAATTCCTCGGTAATCTCTACCACCTGAACGCTGAAGAAGAACCCGAAAACCCGGATTACCCGAAAGATCCTGAATTCCGTAAAGAATTTGGCCCGCGCGGCGTCATTAAGAGCACCGCCGACGGAAAAATTGAAGATACCGGCCCGCTCACCGTCAAACGTATGGGCACAGTCGATGAAGAAACTCTCGCCGCCAACAACGACTTTATGGAGCGCCAGACCAAAGCAGGTAAGCCATTCTTTACCTGGTTTAACACCACTCGCATGCACAACAAGACTCACCTCAAAGATGCCAGCATCGGCGTAACGGGGCTTGGGACATATGCAGATGGCATGGTTGAGCACGACAAGATGGTTGGCGAAGTACTGCAAAAGATTAAAGATCTCGGTATCGAAGACAACACGATCATTCTCTACACCACCGATAACGGCCCGATGACGGCAACCTGGCCTGATGCAGGTATCACGCCATTCCGTGGCGAGAAAAATACCGGCTGGGAAGGCGGTTTCCGCGTACCGGCTATGATCAAATGGCCGGGCCATATTAAGCCAGGCACACTGATTAACGATATCTTTGGCAGTAACGACTGGTTCCCGACACTGGTTGCTGCAGCTGGCGTTCCTGATATCAAAGAGCAGTTGTTGAAGGGCTACAAAACACCGTCCATCACCTACAAAGTCCATCTTGATGGCTATAACCAACTCGACTTCCTGCAAGGCAAAGGTGAAGACCCGCGTAAAGAGTTCTTCTACTGGAGCGATGACGGCGACTTGCTGGCCATCCGTTATGGTCGCTGGAAAGCGCACTTCATGATTCAGGAGCACACCGGCCTTGATCTGTGGCGTTATCCATTTACCAAACTGCGCGCGCCGATGATCTTCGATCTGGAAGTGGATCCGCTGGAAAAAGCTTCCGACGGCATGGGCTATCAGACCTGGTTCTACGACCGTATGTTCCTGATGGGTGGTGCACAGAAATACGTTAAAGAAATGCTGGCGACCTTCAAAGAGTTCCCACCACGCCAGAAACCGGGTTCCTTCACCATCTCCGATGCCTCAGCGATGATTGAACAAGGTTCAAACGCGAATAATTAAATCAGTCAGCCGGGCGGGAAACTGCCCGGTTTTTCAACGCCTGTTGTCAGGGGATTGCCATGAAATACAGCACGACATTGCCGGTTAAAGCATTACCGTCAGCAGAAAAATATGATGGCAAAGGCCCTGAATACAAACGCCGTTTCCACGTGATGGCAAAACCGACTGGCTCAACTTGTAATCTCGATTGCTCCTACTGTTTCTACCTACACAAAGAAGAGTTACTGCATCAAGACCGCCACACCGGCATGAGCGATGAAGTGCTGGAAAACTTCATCCGTCAGTACATTGACGGACAAGATGGTGAGCAAGTGGTCTTCTCATGGCAAGGCGGTGAGCCAACACTGATGGGGCTGGAATTCTTTGAAAAGGTGGTGAAATTCCAGAAGCAGTACCAAAAACCCGGCCAGCGCATCGAAAACGACTTACAGACAAATGGTGTACTGATAAACGATAAGTGGGCCGAATTTCTTAAAGAACACCGTTTTCTGGTGGGTTTATCGATTGATGGCCCGCGAGAATTGCACGACCGCTATCGCGTCACCCGCAGCGGCAAACCAACTTTCGATTTAGTGATGAAAGGCGTTGAAGCGCTAAAAAAATACAAAGTCCCGTTTAACGCACTTGTCACCGTCAACCGCACCAATGCCCGCTTCCCACTGGAAGTTTACCGCTTTGTGACCCGCGAACTGGGCGCAACCTACGTGCAGTTCAACCCGTGCGTAGAACCTGTAGATTTCAAAGTCACCGCCCCACAATTCTGGCGCGATGACACCATCCCAATTACCGGCTCCCGCCGTGCTCGACCAGGCGATCTGGACTCTATCGTCACCGATTGGTCAGTCGACCCGGAAGACTGGGGTACGTTCCTGAAAACGGTATTTGAAGAGTGGGTGAATAACGATTTAGGCCGCGTGCAGGTCAACCTGTTCGAAACCGCTGTTGCTCAAACCATGGGTATGCCCGCGCAAATTTGTACTGCGTCTGAGTTCTGCGGCAAAGGGCTGGCCATTGAAAAAAATGGCGATATCTATTCCTGCGACCACTACGTTTACCCCGAATACCAGATTGGCAATATCGAAGACACCAAACTCGCGCACTTGGCCTTTTCTGAGCGCCAGAAAGCATTTGGCATGGGCAAAAAAGATACCCTGCCAGAATACTGCAAGCAGTGCCCATACCTGAAATTGTGCTGGGGAGAGTGCCCGAAAAACCGCCTTGTCCGTACACCAGACGGCGAGCCTGGCCTTAACTATCTCTGCCCTGGTATTAAAACTTTCTTCAATTACGCCGAGCCGATTCTTGTCGGTCTCGCCACGCTTTTGAAACGTGACTTTGCAGGATTGCGCAAATGACAAACAGAGAGAAACTGCTCGAACTTGAGCAGCGTATGAACCAACAAGTTTTGGGTCAGGAATCGCTGGTACGCATGTTGATTGTCGCCCTACTGTGCGACGGGCACGTGCTACTCGAAGGCTTGCCAGGTTTGGCTAAAACCCGTGCGGTGCGTGAACTCGCTAAACACGTAGAAGGTGAATTCCGCCGCATTCAGTTCACGCCGGATTTGCTGCCGTCGGATATTACCGGCAGCGAGATTTACCAGCAAAACGCTACGCGGGAAGAAGACCAGTTCCGCTTCCGCCCAGGCCCGGTGTTCGGCAATATTATTCTGGCCGATGAAATCAACCGTGCATCGGCACGCGTACAGTCAGCATTGCTTGAAGCCATGGAAGAGCGCCACGTCACCGTTGCCGGGAAAACCTGGCCATTGCCGGGTGTTTTCATGGTGCTGGCAACACAAAACCCGGTCGACCAGGAAGGCACATGGCCGTTGCCTGAAGCCCAGCTCGACCGTTTCCTGATGAAAGTCCTGGTGGATTACCCATCCAAAGCGAACGAACAAAAAGTGATGCAACTGGTACGTGATGAGCAGCAGAAAAAGTACCAGGCAGGCTCGGTTGAAGCTGGGGAAAAACAGCCGGAAACGCTGATGTTATCGCAACAGGATATTGCTACCTGCTGGCAGGAAATCTCTGCGGTTTACGTCGCCCCCACTATTGAAAACTACATCGTGAACCTGGTGGATATGACCCGTCATCCACAAGGTGTTAGCGATACCCTCGCCAGTTACATCACCTTTGGCGTCAGCCCGCGCGGCACACTGGCACTCGACCGATGTGGCCGTGCGTTGGCCTGGCTTGAAGGCCGCGATGCAGTATTGCCGGAAGATATTCAACATGTCGCACCAGCGGTGTTGCGCCACCGCCTGATGCTGAGCTACCAGGCCAACGCCGATAATTGCTCACCAGATGATGTGATTCGGATGTTGCTTGATGCAGTGGTAGCGTGATGGGCAGCGCATTGCAGGTGGACAGAAAAACCCTGATGGCACTGGCAGGCGAAGCGCGGCTGCTATCAAACCCGCCGGGGCAAATCCCACCAGGGGCGCTTGCAGGTGAACGCGTATCACGCCAACAGGGGCGTGGGCTTAATTTTGACAGCCTCAGGCGCTATCAACCCGGTGATGATGTGCGGTTGATCGACTGGCAAGCTACAGCGCGCCTGCGATCGCCATGGATCAGGCTCTACAACGAAGAGCGCGAGCGCCCGGTTTTCTTGATAGTCGACCAACGGTTAGATATGTTTTTTGCCACTCGTGGGCAAACCAAATCCGTCGCCGCCGCCAAAATTGCTGGTCTGCTGGCATGGCGCAGTTGGCACGACGGCGATCGTCTGGGTAGCGCGATTTTCAGCGATACCCAATACAGCCTGCAAAAATGCCGCTCTCCGAAAAGCAATCTCCCTGCCGTGCTTGATGATGTGCTGCAATACAACCAACAGTTACCCGAACGCTATCCTGATGAAACGCCCGCCTCTGTCACGTTGACTCACGTGCTACAACACGCAATTCAGCTGATCCCCAGCGGATCGTGGGTGGCAGTCATCAGCGATTTCCACGATCTGGATGCGCCAAGTGAGGCATTACTTGCAGCCTTGAGACGACGCTGCGAGATAAGCGCCTTTGTGATCCTCGACGATCTCCATCTTAAACTGCCCGCGCAAGGTGATTTAGCCGCCAGCTATCAGGGGCGTGAAGCGGCATTTTCTCTTTCAGCCAGCTTGAAAGATGAGATTGCGCAAAGCACAACTTCCCGACTTTCTGGCCTGCAAAACCGGCTCACACGACTTGGGATCCGCGTAAATCAGATAGTGGTCGCGCAGGATCTTCTCAAGCAGCTACAAAAGGGAGTCTGAATGCTGGAGAAAGGATTTAGCGTGCCGGATCTAATAAACCCAGCACTTCCGCAAAGTATCTCCTGGCTTCCATTACCCCCAGGTTGGTTTGTGTCTGCCGGTCTGTTGCTGATTGCCCTGCTCATTTTCCTGCTATTTCGCCTGGCACGCTGGCGGCGAAACCTGTGGCGACGTGAAGCACTGGCGGCTTTGCAGCAGCCGCACAGTGTTGATAGCTGGCTTGAACTAATAAAACGCATTCTTCTGATGCACCAGCCGCGAACCCTCGTCAGCCACACGCTCTCCCCGGAACAGCTTTTACAGCAGGTGGAAATCGACAACGATTTACGCCAGCAACTTAGCGACAAATATTGCAGGCCCGATAACCAGCTCAATGCAAGTCAGGCTGCACGCCTGCAAACTCAATTGAAAAACTGGCTGGAGAAACTGCCGTATGTCTGAGTTTCTAAGCCGCATAGATTTCGCCTGGCCATGGGCCTGGTTATTGATTTTCTTGCCATTGATTGGCCGCTATTTTTTGCCGCAAGACCGCGAAGTGAAAGAGCATGTTCGCGTGCCGTTTCTGCCTGAACTGATTGATGAACTAAAGCTTAACAGCCAGCCTGTGCGCAGCAGCAGACTCTCAAGCCTGCTTTTCTGGCTGGTATGGATATTATTAGTTGCCGCCCTATCGCGTCCGGAATACCTGACACCACCACAGCATATTCAAAAACCGATGCGCGATGTGGTGCTGATTCTTGATGTCTCGGGTTCGATGGCAAAAAACGACGTTCAGGGTGGCGTAACGCGATTGCAGGCGGTTCAGGATTCAGTACGCAAATTCGTCGCGGCCCGTAAGTCTGACCGTATTGGGCTGGTTATTTTCGCAAGCTCCGCCTGGCCATTCGCACCTGTTAGTGAAGATAAACAGGCGCTACAAACCCGTATCAACCAATTGGCTCCCGGCATGATTGGCCAGCAAACCGCGATTGGTGACGCGTTAGGCGTGGGTGTGAAACTGCTCGACAGTACCACCAATAAAGATGCCAGCAAGCTGGCAATTTTGCTCACCGATGGCAACGACACCGCTTCGCAATTAGCCCCACCGCTAGCCGCGCAACTGGCTGCAATACATCATGTTCAGGTGCATACCATTGCTTTTGGCGACCTCAACAGCATCGGCGATGACAAAGTCGACCTCCCGCTAATGCAGGAAATTGCGCGCATTACCGGTGGCAAATCCTGGACTGCTGCCAGTTCGGGCGCGTCGCTCGATAGCGTCTGGAAGGAAATCGACGCCATCACGCCTGTTCAGGTCAAATCCATCGGTTGGTCGTGGCATATTCCGCTGTTCCAGTGGCCACTAATGCTCGCGCTGGTATTGCTGATTTTGCTCGCCATCGGTCGTTTTGTTCGGGGGAAAACAGCATGAGTGATTTCCATTTTGTTTATCCCTGGCGGCTACTCGGCCTGCTGATTTGCGCTTTGTTGTGGTTTATCAGCACCGGGCAGCGCAGCGCCTGGCACAAGATTATGGACAAGCCTTTCGCTAAGGCGCTCATTATCGGGCGGCAAAAACGAATCACTCAGGTTTTACCATGGCTGTGCGCATTAGGCGTTATCGGGCTGGCAGGCCCAACATGGCAACGCGAACTGCCTGCGGCATTAACGCAGCAAAGCAATATGATGGTGGTTCTGCAACAAGATCCGGCAATGTACGTGCAGGATCTCGCACCCAGCCGCCACCAGCGGATGCAAAGCAAAATCATGGATTTGATGTCGCGCTCAACCGGCACGCATTTTGGCCTGGTGGTCTACAACAGCCATGCATATTTAACAACCCCGCTCACTTCAGACCCATCGTTTTACGCGCTGTTTTTGCATGCCCAAAGCCCAAATCTTTTGCCTGAGGGAGAAGGCTCAGGGCTAAAACAGGCCATCGCTCTGGCGCTGAAAAACATGCCAGCCACACCGAATATGCCGCGCAATATTTTGCTGGTCGCCGACACCGTTTCAGCGCAGGACGCGGCCTGGCTCGCACAACTTAAAGCGCCGATTCAAATCTGGGTGCCCGGCACCGCACGCGGTGGCGAACTACCGGAAAGCTACGCCCAACGCGGCATTGATACCCGACTTAACGTCGAACGTTTCAGTCAGATTCGCGACGGTGGTATTCCCGTAACGCTTGTGACCAGTGACGACAGCGATTTATCCGTCATCACCAGCCATATCCAGCAATCGGTCAGTGCACAGAATAATGCACGCGGTGATTTGCACTGGAAAAATAGCGGCTATCTGCTGGTTATCCCGATGCTGATTTTGTTGTTGCTTGGGCGGCGTCAGCTAATTTGCTGGCTCATTGTATTGGTACCGCTGCTCTATCTGCCACAAAGCCAGGCCGCATGGCAGGATGCGTGGGTTAGCCCGGATATGCAGGGGCAGATCGCTTTCAAAAATGGTGATTACAAAAAAGCGGCTGAACGTTTCCAGGACCCGCTCTGGCAAGGCATTGCTTACTACCGTGCGGAGGATTTTGTCGCTGCCACTTCGGCATTTCACCAGGCACCACAAACCGCTGAAACCCTGTTATGGACGGGTAATAGCTATGCCCAGCAAAAGCAGTGGCAACAGGCAATCAACAGCTATGACCGCGCGTTAAGCCTGCGACCAGACTGGAAAATGGCGCAACAAAACCGAGCTGCAATCGCCAAAATCATTATGGAGTTGCGGCAAAAAGAGCGCGATCGCCAGGCGGCCCAAGGCAAAGAGCAAGACTACAAACCCGATGAGATTAAGCATGATTTGAAGAAAGATCAGGGCGTGAATCAAAAGGATATTCAACCGGTTGAAAGCAGCAGCCCGCAGGTTAACCAATGGTTTGAAAACCTCGAAGTTTCCCCGTCCGGCCTGCTGGAAAATCTCTACCGCGCCAATACGGAGGAGACACCATGAGAGCCTTGTTGATTCTGCTTTTGCTGGCGGTACTTCCAGCTCGTGCAGCAATGGACATCACACGTGAACTCGAGGTGCCGGAACATGTGGTGCCGGGCCAGCCAGTACGCATCGCTATTACTTTCTGGACAGATAGCTGGTTTAACCCGCCGCCTGAGTGGCCTGACTTTAAAATTGAAAACGGCTCGTTAATGAGCACCCCACTGCCAAACCAGCTGTTAAGCCGCCAGAAAAATGGCATTAGTTGGAGCGGTATTCGCCTGGAAAAACAGGTCACGGCATGGGATCAAGGCGTGCTGCTTCTACCTGCAGTAGAAATTACGCTGACATCACCAAACCAGCCGCCGGTAACGGTGCAGTTGCCAGAGTTGAAAAAAGAGGTGGTCTGGCCGAAAGGCGTTGAGCAGCCAGACCGTTTCTTACCTGCCAGCAACTTAACGTTAAGCCAAAAAATCACCCAGTATCACGCCCGCAAAGACACCACTCTGCACGCCGGAGATGTTGTGGAACGCATTGTCACGGTGAAAGCTAACGGAATTGTGGCGACGCAAATCCCGCAATTGCTGTACGCCATTCCAGGCACAGAAACGCAGCGCCTGACGCCTGTAAATACGATGCTGAAATCTGGGCGCGGCGAAATCGAAGGCGCACAGCGTGAAGAGACATTGCGTTATCTACCCTCGCAGGAAGGAACCATCACGCTACCCCCCATTAAATTGCGTTGGTGGGATACCGCCAATCAGCAATGGCAAGTCGCGCAATTACCCGGTTCAACGATGCCAGTCGTACAAGCACGCGCAGCGGGTAGCGAATCGGCACTACGCGGCACGACAGGCCAGGATAAATGGCAAACCGTGCTGGTTATCAGCGCCATTGCCATCCTTTTGCTACTTATCTGGTTTACGCGACGCCTGCTCAAGCGCTGCCTGAAATACCTGCACCATGCCTGGCGACGCTTCTGGAACCCGGTTCAACTACCCGAACTGACTCCCACCAAAAGGGGTGAACGATGAAAAATAAACTATTACTCAGCGCTCTGATTTTTAGCGCTATTGGCACAGCACAGGCCGCCGACCCGCTCTCTGCCTGGAACGATACCGCCGCGAAACAAGCGATTGAGCAATGGGTGCAAAACGCAACCAACAAAGATCGCTCGACCTTTATTCCACCTGAGAAACGCTACGTTGTGTTTGATAACGACGGTACTTTGTGGCCTGAAGCACCTCTGACCTTCCAGTTACAGTTTGCTATTGATGAAGTGAAACGCCTTGCACCTGAACACCCTGAATGGAAGAGCGACCCGATTGCAAGTGCTGTGCTGAACAACGATTTGCAAAGCGTCGCCGCCGCAGGTGAAAAAGGATTGATGCAACTGCTGGAGATAACGCACAGCAATATCACCACGGATGAATTCGACCAACGCGTCAGTAACTGGGTGGCCAGCCATCGTGATAACCGTTTTGGCTGCCATTACGACCAGATGGGCTACCAACCGATGCGTCAGCTGCTCGACTACCTGCGCGACAATGGTTTTAAAACGTGGATTATTTCCGGCGGCGGCATCGATTTTATGCGTGTCGTGGCGCAGAGGATGTACGGCATCCCGCCAGAACAAGTGGTGGGATCATTCTCACTGAGCGAGTTTTCGCTAACGGACAACGGCACGCAACTGCGTAAAACCATGAAAGGCGCGTTTAACGACGACGCCGCCGCCAAGCCTGTCGCCATTCATCTATTTATGGGCCAACGCCCGGTTGCAGCATTTGGTAACAGTGACGGCGATTTGGCGATGATGCAGTACACCGCAGCAAACCCGGACTACAAAACTTTCGGCTTACTGGTTCACCATACGGATGCAAAACGTGAATATGCGTACGACAGTCATCCACCAGCCAGCGGAAAACTGGTTGAAGGGTTAACGGTGGCGAAGGAAAAAGGTTGGACGGTAGTGGATATGAAGCAGGACTGGAGAACGGTGTTTGACCCGAAATCCTGTGTTCCGGAATCGCCAAAACAGTAAATCATAGGGTGGATAAGCATGAACGCCATCCACCTTAAAATGAAGTCTTCTTATTCTGCGAACAACTGTTCGATGGACTTAGTGGGGTAGAAAAGCGAATTCGCATTGTCGCCTACCAATGCAGTAAATCCGAGTTTGAGATAAAACTGCATCGCCCCCGCGTTAATGGCATCCACAAACATTCCGTGAATCCCCACCGCCTGTGATGCAAGCCAGGTCGTTTTCATCGCGTGCGTGACAAGCGTTGTGCCCCACTCTTGCCCATGAAGATCTTTATGAACCGCCAGGCGCCCTAACGTGACGCTGGGAATATTGGCATAAGGGACTTGCCGCTTCTGTGTATTCGACGGAAGTGTCGCCTTTTCAAAGCAGCTGCCCGACAACGTATAGTAGCCGAACACTTTCGATTTCTGCTCTTTAGCAACAAGCAAGTAGCCGCGTAAGATACGGCCACTATGCTGACGTGCAAGATGATCGGTTAGAAAAGTATTCAACGATTCTTCACCGCAATCGAAGCCGGAAAAATCGTATTCAGCATCCTGCGAAAAAATCTCAATCATCAGGTCAGCCACGCGTTACTCCATATTTTGTAAGCGTTTAGCGGCACTTTTAAGCCTGGCGTTCGGTGCAGGCGGATTGCTGAGAGCCTCCATCACCAAATCCCACGATTCTTCATTAAGAACCAGACGGCGATGTTGCTCAATGACTTGTGCAGCACGTTCAGAAGCGCTGGCTACCATAAACTGAGTGATAGTCTGGTTGGACATTGCCGCAGCTTCTTCGATTAAGCTCTTGTCGTCGTCAGTTAATCTGAGATCGATGCGCTGTTTTTTTAATGCTGACATAGTGCGCTCCATAACTGCTCGCGTTGGCATCGGAAATTATGTACGGTATTTTTCCGTACGCTGACTATAGAGTGGAATGAATAAATTTTCAACAAGTGATCCGGTGGGGAACCGTATCGGACAGAAACGAAAAAACCCGCCGAAGCGGGTTTTTAAATTCTTTAGAGCTTAGTTAACGCTAACCTTACAGGCTAGTTACGTTACCAGCTGCTGGGCCTTTAGCGCCGTTCTCGATGGTGAAGGAAACTTTCTGGCCTTCATCAAGAGATTTGTAACCGTCGTTCTGGATTGCAGAGAAGTGAACGAACAGGTCTTTTGAACCGTCGTCTGGAGTGATGAAGCCGAAACCTTTATCAGCGTTGAACCATTTTACCAGACCAGTCATTTTGTTAGACATGTGTATTACCTTTTGAATTGAGTGTGCCTTACGGCGATTTGGTATGCTTTACAGATTTTATGAAGCGGTAGAGGAGCACACGACAAAGGGTATCCAGGGATGACTCTTGAAGGACTGCTTTACTAGGTTGCTTTAAAGGTCTGTACGTCAAACCGATGGGGCGTATTAACTCATGCTTAGGCGATGAATGACAAGGATTATTTTAGCCGTCCACAGCTCTATAGCTAAATTACGTCTCATTTACCGTTTCGTTTAGGGGGTGCGAATGGCATCCTTTCGCACCCATCTACCACTACCTTAACCAATTGTTAGTAATCAATTTTAGCTACGCGACGCAGTGCTTCAGGCGTCACTTCTGGCAGGCCAAAAAATTCCATATATGCAGGAATCATCTCAAACAACATATCTGTTCCAGGTTGTATCTGGCAGTCTCTTTTCATGGCGGCCTGCAAAAATGGCGTGATTTCGCTCTTCATTACCACCTCTCCCACGAAGGTTCCGGGCGTTATCGCGCTAACATCCACCGGTAATTCGTCACCGGCATTCATACCCAGCGGCGTTGCGTTAACAACAATGGAAAACTCTTTCGGGTTGCGCAACCCGGTAAGCACCTTAAGAGACGGATAGTGGCTACGTAGCCGTTTTGCCAGCTCTTCGCAGCTTTCAGCCCGGCTATCAAACAGCGCCAGCGTATCAACGCCAGCAGCCGCAAGAGACGCCGCAATAGCGGAACCCACGCCACCGCTACCCACGACTAACGCACGAGCTCCACCCACCTGAATACCTTTGCGCAACACGCCACGAACAAAACCGTCGCCATCAAACATGTCGCCACGCAATGAGCCGTCTGGCTCAAGGCGAATGGCATTACACGCCCCGGCAATTTGCGCCGTTGGGCTAATAGTGTGAACCAACTCACAAGTCGAAACTTTATGCGGCATCGTCACCAACGCGCCAATAATATTGGTCATGCGAAATAGAGAAGGAATCAACTGCACATAGTCTTCTGCTTTCACCCCCATCGGCACCACTTTGATATCGATGCCTTGCTCTTCAAACCAGGGGTTGTAAATCATCGGTGCTTTGAACGTGGTTGTCGGGTAGCCCAGATGGGCGATTAAACGCGTCTTGCCACTCATGTCCATAATTAGTCCGCCAGCTCAATACGTTTGATATCGCCAAGAATAAAGACATACGCGAACACACCCAGAAGTGCAGCACCGCCGATATAGACCAGCGCGTAGAAGAAGTTGCCGGTCGCCGCAACGATAAAACCGACAATCAGTGGCGTGATAATAGAGGCCAGGTTTGAGCAGAAGTTAAATAAGCCGCCGGTCAGCCCCGCGAGATTCTTCGGTGCCATATCGGAAATCAGCGTCCAGCCGAGTCCCACCATGCCTTGCCCGAAGAACGCTACCGACATCACCGTAATCACCAGCGCATCGGTTGGCATCCAGTTAGCCGAGATAATCAGACTGGCCATCAACAACCCAGAAATGATTGGCAATTTACGGGCGATATTCACCGAACCGGTGCGTTTGAGGATTTGGTCGGAGACCCAACCACCAAACATCACGCCCACTGCGGCGGCGAGGAACGGCAGAATGGCGAAGAAGCCCACTTTCAGCCATGGCATATGGCGTTCGGTAGCAAGGTAGGTTGGGAACCAGGTCAGGAAGAACACCAGCGTCGTGTTCCCGGCAAACTGGCCAATGCCCGCACCGAGGATTTGGCGGCATTTAATAAGCCTTGCGACATTCGCCCAGCTAAAGTTCATCTTCGGTTCAGGCTCGGCCTCTTTGAGATCGTGACCGATGTATTCAAGCTCAAGACTATTGGCAGTTTTGGACTCGTGCGGTTCGTGATAGAAACGCCACCACACCAGCACAAACAAAATGCCCACGACGCCGACGGTGATAAACAACGCACGCCAGCCGAAGGTTTCCATAATAAAGAACAGCAGCGGCGCAAACGCAGCAAGGCCAATGTATTCACCGACGGTGTAAACCGCCGTAGCGCGCGCACGCTCATGCTGTGGGAACCATTTTCCCACCACGCGACTGTTCACCGGGAAGCATGGTGCTTCACTAATCCCTAAACCTAAGCGGCATAGCAGCAGCGTTTTCAGGCCAACGGTTAAACCGTGGAACAGGGTAAATGCCGACCAGAAAAACAGTGCCAGCGCATAGGTGACTTTATTGCCAAAGCGGTCAAGGAAGATGCCGCCGGGGATTTGCATTGCCGCGTAAGTCCAGGCAAACGCCGAGAACACAATCCCCATCGTTGCCGCGCCGATGCCAAGATCGGCACTCAGTTGCGGTGCAGCAATGCCAAGCACGGTGCGGTCGAGATAGTTAATCATGGTTCCGATAGCCAGAAGAGTCAGGATAACCATTCGGGTACGGGTTCTTTTTACAACACCAGTTTTCTGGGCAGCGATGTCGCCCTGGCCATAACTCGCCATGGTTTTTACCTCGGTTATTTGTAGGTTACAGGTGTCTTATTGAACCTTAAGGTTCATTTATTGTTGTAAATCGCATTAACGCATTTGCATGGCGGCCAACCGCACGGCGGCGTTAGTTGCACCGTATTGTTGATAATCCCCCCGCCGTTCAACTAACTCAAAGAAGAAACGGTCCGGGCGGAAAGGTGGCGTATAGGCATGCAAAAACTCATGCTGGCGCGCATCTCGTTCATAAAGAATATCCAGGCGCTCAAGCCCTTGGAGCAATGGGTTATTTGCCCCGTACCGCGCCAGCAAATCGTCATAATAGTTTGCCGGAATTGGCAGCAATTTCAGCCCTTGTGATTGCAGGCTTTCTACCGTCGCGAGTAAATCATCACAAGCAAACGCCGCGTGTTGCAGGCCCGTGCCCTGATA
This sequence comes from Buttiauxella massiliensis, assembly GCF_902500225.1. Lineage (GTDB taxonomy): Bacteria > Pseudomonadota > Gammaproteobacteria > Enterobacterales > Enterobacteriaceae > Buttiauxella > Buttiauxella massiliensis. Next base: position 262,806 of record NZ_LR722652.1, read on the forward strand.
GCTGGCAACCGAACGGGCAATTTGCGTATCAAGGCTGTGCGACATATTCAGCGGCAAGCGGATCGAGTGACAAGGGCTGTGCATCACCTGGCTTCTGACCAGGCCATACGGGTCCGGCACGCTAAGTTCGTTGTCCAGTTCAAATCCGAACACCGCGCGGAAAAACATAATCCAGTTATCACGGCTGCCTTCTACCAGCCCTAACGCCAGATGATCAATCCCAAGTAAGCTGCCCTGGTTGGCGGTTTCTGAAAGGTTAAAATCGGTTTGATAAATATCGTTTTCACCCTGATCTGGTGCCTCTATCAGATAAATCAGGCTGCCGTCAGGCGCACACACTGCCGCCAGCGCACGCTCATCTGGCCCATGCTTTTCATGCCAAATCGGGTAACCGTAATCCTGCGCCCGTTGCACTACATTTGCCGCCCCTTTCATGCGCCACGCCATCGCGCACAGCGAAACACCGTGACGACGATGAAACTCATCAGCCCAGCTATGCGACTCATGGTTAAGAATCACATTCACCCCACCGTTGCGCCACAGTGAAACATCCTTAGAACGGTGCTCACCGGCTTGTGCAAAACCCAGTGGTTGCAGTGCTTCGCCCAATGCCTGTGCATCTTTTGCATCGGTGGCAAATTCTAAAAACTCGATACCCTGGTAACTGGCCTGGGTTGCGCTATGGAACAGCTGCGCATCAATTTGCGGATTAGCATTCCAGATCTGCTCTTCCAGCCAAAGCAGCGAGCGATAACCATCTTTGGCGGTTGGTGCATTTGGCGTAGCACGGAAACTGTCGTTGAAAATCTCCAGCGACCATGGGCCACGGTAGCCTTTTTCCGTCAGCAAGCGGGTAAACTCAACCACCGGCAATTCGCCTTGCCCAGGGAAGCAGCGGAAATGGCGGCTCCACTCAAGCACATCCATTTTCATCAACGGTGCGTCGGCCAGTTGCAGGAAGGTAATTTTATCGACCGGAATGTCGTCGAGATTAATCAGTTGGTCACCCAACGAAAGCACATGGAAGCTGTCGAGAACCAACCCCAACGCCGGGCTGTTTACCTGTTTTACACGCTCCCATGCCTGGCGATAACGGTTCACATGTGTGCCCCACGCCAGCGCTTCATAGCCAACGGTTATTTCATTACGTTGTGCTAACTCAGCCAAATGCGCCAGGTCACTGACCTGCAAATCAAGATTCGGCGAACAATCGGGAGCCACGTTGCTACACAGCAGCATGGTGTTGCACCCCAGCTCGTGCATCAGAGCAAACTTGCGCCGCGCGCGTTCCAGATTGCTGGCAAACTGCGGGCGCGACGCGCCTTCGAAATCGCGGAACGGCTGAAACAATGTAATAGTAAGCCCTAGATCGGCCGCCATTTTTCGCACATCGGCAGGCGTGCCTGGGTAATAAAGAAGATCATTTTCAAAGATTTCTACACCGTCAAAACCAGCAGCCGAAATTGCGGCCAGTTTTTCAGGCAACGTGCCAGAGATGGATACGGTTGCAATTGAACGCTGCATGATAGCTCCTGGTCTGTCGGGATAAGTCGGTTAATGTTGTATCATTTGGTTCATATTGCAAATTTATAGTTAATTTATTGTTACCTCAGATCACACCTCAGAAAGTTAAAAAAAATAGCGGGCGATTACCGAACAAAACAAAGTGGGGTTACACTTTTCAATCTCTCACTGGCAATTAAAAGGCAGACACAACATGTCAGATAATAACTATCAGCCGCCAAAAGTTTGGACTTGGCAAAAAGGCGAAGGCGGTACCTTTGCTAACATCAACCGTCCGATAGCGGGCCCAACTCACGAACGCACGCTGCCAATTGGCAAGCATCCCTTGCAGCTTTATTCACTTGGCACACCGAACGGGCAGAAGGTGACTATTCTGCTTGAGGAGCTGCTGGCTCTGGGTGTAAGTGCTGCCGAATACGACGCGCATCTGATTCGTATCGGTGAAGGGGATCAGTTCTCAAGCGGCTTTGTAGACGTGAACCCGAATTCAAAAATCCCGGCACTCATGGACCATTCGGTAACACCACCGATTCGTGTGTTTGAATCCGGTGCAATCTTGCTGTATCTGGCGGAGAAATTCGGCCATTTCCTGCCTAAAGATCTTGCCGCACGCACTGAAACCTTGAACTGGCTGTTCTGGTTGCAGGGTTCAGCGCCATATCTGGGCGGTGGCTTCGGTCATTTCTATAATTACGCACCAATGAAAATTGAGTACGCAATTAACCGCTTTGCCATGGAAACCAAGCGCCAGTTAGACGTGCTCGACAGGCAACTGGCGACACATCGCTTTATTTCAGGTGATGAATATACGATTGCAGATATCGCCATTTGGCCGTGGTACGGCAGCCTGGCAAAAGGTGGGCTGTACAGCGCGGCTGAATTCCTCGACCTCGCCTCGTACAAAAACTTCGTACGCTGGGCCGATGAAGTCGCAAGCCGCCCGGCGGTTAAGCGTGGGCGCATTGTAAACCGTACCTTCGGTGAGCCGTCTGAGCAGTTGCATGAACGCCACGATGCGTCGGACTTTGAGTTACGTACCGAAGATAAGCTGGCGAAGTAGATACAGTTGTACTCAACCACGCCCTGCAAGTTGCAGTATGCAGGGCGTAAAAATTTAAAATTAAACAAACTATGGGTGGTTTAAGCCTAACCGTTGCAGGTAACTTGCCGTCTGAATTATTCAGTGAGCAAACTGCAAGGAAATATCGTGTTAAAAAAATTCGTACTCGTATTCACTTTCGTTATTGCCGGATGTGCCAATCCTGGTGATGAAACGGTCGAAGCCCTAAATACCCTCGAATTCCATCCCGGCACGATGTCTCCAGCGATTAATAGCACCCCGGAAGAATTGCAAACTTTGCATACTTCTAATAAGGAGGTAATTACCCGTCTCACCACAGAAATAAAAGCGGCACGGGTCGATAACCTCAGAAGTGTAGATGTTTTTGATAATCGCTATGGTATTGATGATGTTTTCCAGGCGCTGACTCGGCTCGAACAATTTGATGAGCTGAATAACACTTATCTAAAAGATCAAAACAAAGATGGGTTAGTGCAGATTGGCAAAGCATTAAAACCAATAAAAGAGAAAACATCCTGAGCCAACTAAAATTGGTGGATGTCGCTTACGCTAGTCCACCAACCAACGACTTACCGTAGCTCGGATAAGCGACGCTAAATCCGACTCTCGTTCACTCAATAATCAGTAAAGTTGCTTCTCAATCAGCATTTGCTGTAACTGCTTTTTTTGTTCCGTGGTTAACACCTGGCTGACATTAAACAGGTACTTTGCTCGCTGGTAGCGCACCTTACTCTGAATATCACCGATGGCATTAAGTTGTTTTTTCGCTGCGCTATCATCCCAGACGCCAGAATGGAACATATCAACAATCGCATCTTGTGTTAAAGCATCGGTATTAATTTTGGCGATCTCTTTTTGCGTATCTTCACGCAGTGCTTTTACCTTCTGCGTTTGCTCTGGTGAGAAATTTAATTGCTTCGCCAATGAATCCTGCGGCAGCGTTTCTGTAGCAGAAGATGCAACAGACATTCCTGAAAAAGCCAGTACCGTAATCAATGTGGCAATTTTAAATACTTTCTTCATTCTATACCCTTAAACATAGTGTGTATTAATAGCATCTGAACGCCCACATTATTAACGCAGTAACAACATCATTAGAAATCATTAGTTATTTATTTTTAAACAAACCAATTAATTGTATTTAAAAGTTTATTATTATAATAAAGGTTATATGTCACATGGAGTATCTAATGCTTATCACGCAAATTATAACTTTGTTCTTATTCGTATTTTTGCAATGGATTATTGTCAAACGTACCGGACTGAAACCCTGGGTTTCAATTTTATTACTGCTTCCGCTAATCAATTTGTTCGTATACTTCTATATCGCAACTGCACGCTGGCCAAATGAAAAAAACCAAAAATGTCCAGATTGAATCAAGTGAAAAACCACATTGCAAAGAAAAACAGAACCGTCAAGGTTGGCTGGCAGGATTATTTTCATTACTCTACACTATATTTGCGGTGATATTTAATGAATACAGTAATTATGTTGAATTGAAATACCTACAAACTCCTGTTGAGTTTTTAGTTATTGCACTACTCACCTATCTTATTTTTATCAAGAGCAAGATTGGCGCAGTGCTTATGGTTATTTACTTCGCCACACACAGGATGATATTATTAATTTCTGGAGTTTATTTCTCAGTAAGTAACATCATTATCGATGTTGTTTTGTTTTACTGCTATGTTACTGCGGCTCGCGAAATTAATTTTATATACCCAAAATAATTCGAGTGGCAGGAAGGCGGCAAGTGCGTGAATCCCGATGAGCTTACTCTGGTAAGTGATTCGGGTGAGCAAACGCAGCCAACGCACATGCAGCTTGAAGTAAGACGGGTATAAAGATAAAGCCACACTATGTTGCCATAGTGTGGCTGCTGAGCACTAACTATTTGATTATTACTTACATAGCCTACATCCTTATTGGCTATAAACAGCATAGAACCATTTCTCCCAGTACTCAATTATCTTTTTATTTAAAAATAAATGCTGCATTATGGATAAAAAAATACCCGCCGGACAGGCGGGCACATTGTATTGGCGCAATAAAACGCACAAACAACATTAAAAAAATATCTAATCACTCGGGATTGATAATATCAATGAGACTTGATGCATCAACAAAATAATTTTAATGCGCAATTTGTTATCGGGCAATTGTCTTCACATATAAAAATAAATTGATCAGAAGTTGAAATTAACCGCAGCGTAGCCCCCATCGGCTAAGATGTTATCGCTATGACCATCTTTTCCCTGCATACCCACATAGCGATACCCACCTTCAACTGACAGCGTTGGGTTAACTTTCCAGCGAATGCCTGCGTTCGCTTCCCCATACTGCTCAACACCACTTGAGAGCGAATCAGGTGAATAATATGCGTCACCAAACAGACTAAAATGATCGCCAAGTGGAAGTTGCGCGCCACCACCCACGGCTACGGCATAACCTTCATCACCATCACTCGGATTGAGGTACAGTGTTTTCCCACCCAATGTCACCAAAACAGAGCCAAGCGGTATATTCCAGCCCATTCCCAGACTGGCAATATCACCATCATTATCGTTGTGCGCCCAGTTACCATTGAAGGTAAAACCCGGTTCGTTTGCACCAAAACTCATTCCAAGATTAGTCCAGTCGGCACCAGCCTCACCGTGAAATGCCACCGCATTAGCATTCGTTACTGCAAAGGTGTTGAATACGATTAACGCAATAAGAGTCTTTTTCATCATAATCCTTGAAATCACTGCAGAGAGATTACTCTATGGTTTTGATATTTCAGGGATGGATGGTATTCAGACTCCCAGGGAGAGGGAATTTGATTTTTGTTTAATTTTAAATAAAAGAAGATTGGGCGAAAATTATTTCGCCAGTGCTTTTAGTAATTATCCAGAATGTAAACCTGCCTCAGAATTTCTCTGGCAAGTTGATCACTTCCAGTAAATATCCACCACGCTTAATATCGATGTATCCACCATTTTTTAGCGCAAACATCACATTCAAAATACTGCTGCGCGATAAGTGCGTTCTTTCCTGAATGTAATCAAGAACGGAAGTTCTCAACCGCGAATCTTCAGGCAGGCGGTTCATTTCAATAAGATGGCCTCGAATGATGGAATAGGTGCGTTGCTGCACCACCACAGAATCGCGATAGAAAAGATGGGTAGTATAATAAGCAAGTATCACCGCAATATCTTTCCACATCCCTTCCTGAGTAATGATTTCATGTGCAAGACTGGCATCAAGACGCAGCATGGTGCATTCAGTTTCTACTCGCAAAATATGGCTACGTAATGGCTGGATGCTTTCTGCAATACCAAACAGATTCTGGCCAGAAACCGTGGCGATAACCAGGCCATCGGTCGCCCGCAAGACAGAGATCTCGCCTTGCTTGAAGATATAAAATTGCGGGATCTCTTTATATTCCCAGTTTATCCGTTTACGGGGAATCACCTCCATCGGTGTTCCGTGGGGCTCGAGGATGGCAATCAGACGCTGGATAGCTGATTCCGGGCGGGTTGGAGGAGAGATAGTCATTATTTTTCCTGAAATTACTCACGGTATGCACAGGTTCCTTGAAGTATATACCACGCCAAAGATCTCGCTGGGTGCGCTACATTGCGGTGTTTGGCTTATAGATACAACCGTGTTTATTAAAACTAAAACAATATTCAGCAACATTCTTACAACTATTTCTATGATGCAAAGAATTGTAATTTTCAAGCTTTCCTCTTGCACACTATTATGGCTTTGTGCAATTGAATATTTACCCTCTATTTATTTTTAAACAAAATAAAAGTGGAGCGATACACGCCTTATCTTTAGTGTCTCCAGACATTTTCTCACGGGGGCACCCATCTATGTTTCTCGATTACTTTGCCTTAGGCGCACTTATTTTCGTGGCACTGACGCTCTTTTATGGCGTTATTGTTGTACACGACATCCCCTATGAAATAGCAGTGCATCGTAACCATCCCCATCAAGATGCTATTCATGCAGCAGGATGGGTAAGTCTATTTACTTTGCATGTTTTATGGCCGTTCCTGTGGATCTGGGCGATGTTATATCGTGAAGACAGAGGCTGGGGGTTTGCCGTCAAAAATAATGAAATGGAAATGCTACGTGAAAGGTTACTCCGGCTGGAATCCCAGCATGAGAAAAACCAAAGCAAGTCATCAGTAACCGACTAATTGAGCAGGATTCATTGTGGATTTATTACTTATTCTTACATATACCGCCATTTGCTTCGGTATATTTAAATTCTTTAAAATTCCGTTAAATAAATGGAGTGTGCCTACTGCTGTATTGGGTGGCATTATTCTTATTGGCTCGTTGTTATTATTAATGAATTATAACCATCCATACACCGAACGAGCCCAGATGGTTACCGTTACGTTACCCATCATCCCAGAAGTACAAGGCGTCGTGGTAGAAGTGACCGCCAATGCCAATCAGAAGCTAAAAAAAGGGGACTTCTTATTTAGGGTTGATCCCACTGCTTATGAAGCCAAAGTCGAAGCAATAAAAGGTGAGATAGAAAGCGCTCAGCAAAATGTAGAGATGCTCAAAGCACGCCTTGCTTCCGAAAACGCTGATATCGCGCAGGCGAAAGCAGAGCGTGATTTAGCCTTGAAAGATGCCGACCGTTACCGTAACGGCAGCCGGGACAAACTGAAAAGCCCGTTTACCGATCAAGAAGTGGTTCGCGCACAGCAGACGTATCTGGCCGCGCAAGCACAGTGGCGCTCTTCCCTCTCAAAGAGAGATCAAACAGCGGCACAGCTTGATGCCATGATAAACGGTGAAAACGCCACGGTTTATCGCCTGAAAGCAAACCTTAAAGAAGCAGAGTACTTCCTTGCAAAAACCGTGGTTCGCGCACCGAGCGATGGCTACGCGACACAGCTTTTGCTGAAACCCGGTATGTTCGTGCGCCCTTTGCCACTGCGCCCGGTGATGGTGTTCGTTCCGGATCAAAAAACCAGTGTTTATGCCGTATTCCGCCAAAACTCCGCCCTTCGCTTAGTCGCAGGCGACCAGGCCGAAGTGGTATTTAATGGCCTGCCCGGCAGTGTCGTGCAAGGTACGGTCAAGCAAATCCTCCCGGCGATTGCTAACAGCAGCTATCAGGCGCAAGGCCATCTACAAGGCTTGAGCCTTGACCCAAAACTCGACGGTATCTATGCGGAAATTGAGCTGAAAAACGTTGCCGATGTGCAAAGGCTACCCGCAGGAACCATGGGCCAGGTCGCAGTGTATTCCGGTTATTTCGAGCACGTTTCCATTATTCGTAAAATCCTGCTGCGCATGACCAGCTGGATGCACTATCTCTATATTGATCATTAAGTTAAGGTAAAAAAGGGAGCCGCCCCATGCAGAAAACAAAAATGTTTATTCTTTTCGCCATCGTTATTCTGATGTGGGGAACAACCTGGCTTGCCATGAAGTTTGCGTTGGTCAGTATGCCGCCGATATTTGCCACCGGGCTGCGCTTCTTAAGTGCAGCACCCTTGCTGCTATGGCTGCTGCACATTACGCGCTCATCATTGTTATTTCCGCCAGGGCACCGGTTCTTTCAGTTCTGCGTGTTCCTATTTTGTTTCTGCCTGCCCTTTACGCTGGTGATTTACGGCGAGCAGTACGTTAACGCCAGCACTGCGGCGATAATCTTCGCCGGAATGCCCGTCGCCGTGCTTCTGATTTCTATTGTGGTGCTCAATGCACCCACCAGCCTGTTGCAGCTGATGGGCGCAATGTTGGCAATGCTCTCCCTGTTTTGTCTCTTGCAGGAAGAGTCCAGAAACAGTCTCAGTAATAACTGGAAGGGCGCATTTGCTGTCGTAGCGGCCGTCACCATGCATGCTTTTATGTATGTGCAATGCAAAAAGCGCAGTTGCCAGATTTCGCTTTTCACGTTTAACGCCCTGCCTTGCCTGGCTGCGGGTTTACTGCTCACATTGACTGGCGCGGTAGTGGAAAGGCCGGAAATTGAAAACATCACCTGGTTGTCTTTTTCTTCGATTCTTTACCTGGGCGTCGTGGCTAGCGTATTCGGGATCTTGTGTTATTTCTCGCTGCAAAAACGCATTTCGACTTTTAACACCTCTTTGGTATTTATCTGCTTTCCCATTATCGCGGTCATCCTGGAATGTGTGGTGATGGGCAGCGTATTTTCTCAAACATCGTGGATTCTGCTCGCGGGAATGTTATGCGGCGTATTGCTGTCTGTTATTCCTGTAGAGAGAGGAAAAATGGCCACAACGACAAAACGTTTGTGGAATTAGCACGATTTTTACATCGCCATATTTACAAGTAATTAATAGCTGTTAAGAATGGATATTATTTACTCATAACTGTGGTCAATGTCAGAAGAGATACTCAGGCAGCAGATTCAGAACCTTAAAAAACACAATGCCCGACTCAAAAGAATTGCACACGACTCTCGCAATAAGCTCAGTGCAGCGCTGGACGGGACAGGCTTATGTTTATGGCAACTCGACGTGCCAAGCGGCAAGTTGGTTATTTTCAACCGTCGCTGGGGTTCCATGCTGGGCTTTCAGCCCAAAGAACTTAGCGCTCATTTTGATGTGTGGCGTGAGCATCTGCATCCTGAAGATAAAGAGATGGTGCTGTCCGCGTTTTATAACCACCTCGAAGGTAAAGCGCCATTTTATGAAGCACTGCATCGCATGCAGGCTAAAAATGGCGCCATCACATGGGTGCTGGATCGGGGCCGTGTGACCGAATGGAGTGATGATGGAAAACCGCTGAAAGTTACCGGCACCCACATTGATATGACCAAAGAAAAGCAGTACGAGCAGCAGCTGGCAAAACTTGCCAATCATGACCCCCTCACCGGCCTTGCCAACCGCCACGCGCTTCAAGCGCAGTTCGATCTGCTAAAAAAATTGGGCCCACTTTCGATAGCGTTTATCGATCTCGATGACTTCAAAAACGTTAACGATACGCTGGGCCACCGCAGCGGTGATGAAGTGCTGTTGCAACTGAGCCAGCGCCTGCACGAATCCTGCCCACCAGAGGTCACCATTGGCCGCATTGGGGGAGATGAATTTATCCTGTTATTGCCCTGGTCGCTGGAACATCCCGAAATAAACCACATCGCCAGATGCTGTCTGGATGCCGCCATCACCCCGTTCGAATTAGGTAATGGCGCCGCCAAAGTAGGAGCATCTATTGGGGTGAATGAATCTTGGGCGGACGACACTTTTAATAATGCGGTGATTCGCGCCGATGAGTCGATGTACTTGATTAAACGCACCGGCAAAAATGGTATCGCGTTGGGTGCCAGGATTATTATTCAGTCTTAAACCAGGTATTTGCGGAACCAATCAATGGTTCTCGTCCATGCAAGTTCTGCCGCGGCTTTGTCGTAACGCGGAGTCGAATCGTTGTGGAAGCCGTGATTCACGCCAGGATAGATATAACCTTCGTAGACTTTATTATTGGCTTTCAGAGCCGCTTCATAAGCGGGCCATCCCTCATTTATGCGCGAATCGAGCTCGCCATAATGCAGTAATAAAGGTGCTTTGATACGCGGTACATCTTCAGTTTTTGGCTGGCGACCATAGAACGGTACGGCGGCTGCTAATTCCGGGTAAGCGACTGCTGCGGCATTGGCGACTCCTCCGCCGTAACAAAAACCGGTGATACCGACTTTTCCCGTGACCGCATCGTGATGCATCAAAAACTCTATCGCGGCAAAGAAATCATTCATCAGTTTGGTCGGGTCGACCTGGGATTGTAGCTCGCGGCCTTTTTCATCATTGCCAGGATAGCCACCAACCGAACTTAATCCATCAGGAGCCAACGCAATAAAACCCGCTTTGGCAACGCGCCGCGCCACATCTTCGATGTAGGGATTAAGCCCACGGTTTTCATGCACCACGACCACTCCCGGTACTTTGCCCACGGCTTTTGACGGACGCACCATGTAGGCCCGCACTTTGCCGTGGCCCTGCGGACTTGGGTATTCGATATATTCAGCGACAATATCTGGGTCGGTAAACTCCACTTGCGTCGCAAAGGCATAATTTGGGGTCAGCAATGTACCGAGTGCCACAGCCGAAAGGCCACCAACAACAAATTTCCCCGCCAGATCGAGAAACTCGCGTTTGCTGATTTTGCCATGTACATAAAAATCGAAGTATTCGAGTAATTCAGGAGGGAAATCTTTTGCGGTAAGTCTGGTCATTTGCAGGCCCTTTATCGATAAAAGATAGATAAATAATGGCCTGCATTTAATGATTTTGCCTGGTTCTAATTTAAACGGGATTTCACCACGTTAACCCGCCAAATCCCGAAGCACACCAGCACAAGCGCCAGCGCATAACGCCACTCAAGAATGCTCTCTTGCAGGAAGATTGCCGACAATACCGCACCGGATACCGGGATCAGGAAGTTAAATGGTGCAATCATGCCCACACGGTTATGTTTGAGCAGCAGGCTCCACAGTGCAAACGCCACGGATGATAACAGCGCCAGGTAACCCAGAATGGCCACCGACTCCCAACCATGAAACGCAAGCGTACCGCCGCAGGCATAGCCGCCAGCCGTGAGCACAAGGCCACCAATAGCCAGTTGCCAGCCGGTCATAATCGTCGCATCCATGGTTTGCGAAATACGCTTACCGTACAACGACGCGGCAGAAAGAATAAACGCCGCCAGCACCACGAAACCATCGCCCATCAGGCTGAAGCTAAAGTCCATCAACTGGCTGTTGAAGTTCACCACCATCACACCGGCAAAACCGAGCACGCAACCCACGACTTTGTTGATGCTGAGTTTGTCGTTTTGGTAGATAAAATGCGCCAGTAGCACGCTAAAGAAAGTACCGGTGGCATTCATAATTGAGCCTTTAACACCGGTGGTGTACGCAAGGCCAATATAGAAGAAAATGTATTGAATTGCGGTTTGCGTGACCCCCAATACGGCCAGTTGGGAATACTGCTGGCGCGACAAACGAGCAATCGGCTTACCCTGTAAAAACGCAAATGCCAGCAACAACAAGCCAGCAATCACAAAGCGGTATCCGGCAAAGACAATTTTGCCAGGCAGGTCGTCCGTCGCTATCTGAAATATTTCATAGCCGTTTTTAATTGCCGGGTAAGCACTACCCCATAACAGGCAACAAAAAGCAGCCCCCATCCATGCGATTTTCTTATTAGTAAACCGTGAAACGTTATTACTCACGCCTCTTCCCTTAACCAAAATTAAACTGTCGTTTCAGAATCGACCATTATCCTTCAATAAAGAAAAATAGCGATAGCGCCATCCACACTTTGCGCGGTGGATGGCACGACGTTTAATTTAAGGTTTAGGAAGATGCGAAGGACGCGCTTTCGGATGCACAGCAAAGTGCCCTTCTGGCGCATTATCGACTTTCACATGAACCAGATCCGGAGCCTGACTTTTAATGGTTTTATCGCGGAACAGATAGACGTTAAACGGCAGAATAAACACCAGTACAAAGCAGACAATCAGCAAACCGCCGTACACATCGTGGGCGTGGGCACCGGGTAGAGAACTTGGCGGAATAAATGACACAATAAACGCCAGCACCGACACCACCAACCCTGAACAGGCGATAGCCAGTTTCACTGGTTTCCCACCTGGAACCTGGAAGGCACGTTTTCTATCACGCTGTTTACGCACCAGTTGGATATACCCGAGGAACAACATCAGATAACTGCACAGATAGATAACTACGGTGAGTGACAGAGCCACGAGGAATGACATATTGCTACCGCCGCCAGTATTGGTCAGGACAATCAGCGCAATGGAAGTGATGATCAACTGAGAGATCACCAGTGCTACAGGTACGCCGTTTTTATTCACTTTGGCAAAACGCGCAGGCAGCAGACCTTGTCGTGCTGTCACTAACATGCCGCGAGAAGGGCCAACAATCCACGAAGCAATTTCGGCTAACACACCCAACATCAGCAATGCCGCAATGACACGCACCGCCCATTCAAAACCTGGGCCGTAATAACCAATCAGAGTACTAAATGCCTGCATCACCCCAGCGGAGAGGTTGATTTCATCATGCGGAATAACCGCCGCGACCGACAGACCGCCAATCGAGCTAAGTACAATAGCGGCAATCACCAACAGAATCATCGCCAGTGGGTAATCACGCGCCGGGTTGGTCATCTCATTGACGTGAGTCGCTGAAGCTTCAACGCCCATATAACTGAGCACAAATGCCACAAACACCACTAATGTGCCAATTTGTGAAAAATCAGGGAAGAAAGTCGCGGCCGACATTTCAATTGCCAGCGGTTGGCCGTTATACAACCAGGCGACAGCCAGCCCCACCAACACGATTGCCGGGAATAAAATCCCAAAGAAGAAACCCGCTTTAGCAATACGCGCGGTGTAGCGTGTACCTTTAAATTGTGTCAGAGCCAAGCCCCATAAAATAATCAGGGCTGCGATGGTTTTCACCAGCGGATCGGTATTTAGCGCAGGCCAGTTAAGGATGTATGAGAGCGCGCCGAGCACAAAATAGAGCATCGGAATAAAACCGATGGCGATTTGCAAATAGCTAAAGGAAATCGCCGCAAATCCCCAGCGTTCACCAAGCGTATTGGAAACCCAGGCAAATAAACCGCCCTCCTCCCAGCCTTCAACGGTTGCCATTTCAGCGGCGCATAAACCAACGGGAATAAACCAGAAAACCCCGCCCATCAGCAGGAAGAAAATCAGGCTAAAACCGGAGGTGGCAAACGTAGGATATTCATAAACCGCCATCACCATTGAGGCAGTAATCGCGAAAAAGCCAAGCAAAGTCAGCGACCTTGCGGGGGCATTTGTCGTTGTGGTGGACATAAGTCTCTCCGCATCCGCAAGCAGAAGCCTGCGGATGTTTTTGGTTAATTGATAAGAAAGTGTCTTATGCGTGGTTGAAGCCGCCCGCTTCTTCGGCGGTCAGCGAATGCGTAACCGGATTTTTCTCCAACGCCTCAAGAGTGCGTTTCAGATCGGCAATCAGCAATTCAGCCAGGTCGGTACTCATCCCGTGACGGACCAGGATGCGCTGCACCACTAAGTCTTCACGATGAGTTGGCATGGAGTAAGCAGGCACCTGCCAGCCACGGCTACGTAAGCGGTCAGCCAGGTCATACAGAGTGTATCCATCATTCTGATGGTCAGCTTTCAGCGCCCAGGTCAGCGCCGGAATACCGTTCAGGTGGCTGCCGTCAAAAATAATCTCGAATGGACCAATCGCGGCAATTTCTCGAGCCAGATACTGCGCAGTCTCGTAACAGGCCATGTGAATTTTGCGATAGCCTTCGCGGCCCAGGCGCAAGAAGTTGTAATACTGCGCGACAATTTGCCCACCAGGACGCGAGAAGTTCAGCGCAAAGGTCGGCATATTGCCGCCGAGGTAGTTAACGTTAAAGATAAGCTCCTCTGGCAGGTCCTGTTTTTCACGCCATACCACCCAACCGGCACCAAGTGGCGCAAGACCAAATTTGTGGCCAGATGCGTTAATGGATTTCACTCGCGGTAGACGGAAGTCCCAATCGATTTCCGGTGCGCAGAACGGAGCAAGGAAACCACCGCTTGCGGCATCCACGTGCATTGGAATATCCAGCCCGGTTTTCTCGAACAGATCATCGAGCGCATCGTGAATTTCTTTTACTGGTTCGTACTGGCAGGTGAAGGTAATACCCAAAGTCGGCACCACACCGATGGTGTTCTCATCGACATATTTCAGTGCTTCTTCCGCCGTCATCATCAGGCGATTACCGTCCAATGGCACTTCGCGCAGTTCAACATCAAAGTAGCGGGCGAATTTGTGCCAGCAGATTTGTACCGGGCCACACACCATGTTTGGTTTATCAGTAGATTTCCCGGCCAGTTCACGGCGTTTGCGCCAGCGCCATTTCAGCGCCAGGCCGCCAAGCATCGCGGCTTCAGAAGAACCAATGGTTGAGCAACCGAGCGTATCGGTGGCTGCTGGAGAATGCCAAAGGTCGGCGAGCATATTCACGCAGCGCTGTTCCAGTTCAGCAGTTTGTGGGTACTCGTCCTTATCAATCATGTTCTTATCGATGGAGAGATCCATTAGCTGGCGAATCTCATCATCCACCCAGGTCTGGCAGAAGGTCGCCAGATTCTGGCGTGAATTGCCATCGAGCATCAGTTCGTCATGAATGGCATGAAAAACATTACGTGGATTGCTTTCTTGAACCGGGAATTCGGTTTTTGGCAGTGAAGTGGATAATTCTACAGATGCATAAACATCGTCATTTTCATTTTCAGCGGGTTGAATGAGCATAGTCATAATTAATCCTTTTTCGTATCAGATAAATTTATTATTCAGTTACTTTAGGGCTGGAGTTATTTCACCCAGTTTGGCATGCGGTGTTTTTTGACATTGTTTGAATATTTTCGGTACCGCTATGGTTTCGACTTCATGCCAGTGAACATAATCGCCACCTTTAAAATCGGTATTTCTATTGACTACCCAAAAAGCGATTGGCGTCATGGATTTCGGATTCATATCCATAAATTCCTGACAAGTCATATTTTGTGGCGTCGTTTCCTGTTCGGCAAAAGCAGAATTAATAGAAGTAGAAAGAGCTGCAGCAATAATTATCGAGATACTTACTTTAATATTCATAAATTATTCCAGTGGTTATTTTGAATCTTTTGACGCCAGTCGTTTAGGTTGTGCCAGCGCCAATTTCTTACGCAAAGAGATAAAACTCCCGGCGCTGAAGATCATCTCCAGGCCAATAAAAACAGTGGTGAATAGATAAGACTGCTCAGGGTTCATGCCCAGCCAGATGGCGGCAATCAGCAAGTCAAAAATACCGATAAAGATGTTCCAGATAGCCCCGGAACGCCCGCGCATAGTGAAGCCAGAAACGATGCGTGAAACACCGCCGATAATGAACAGACAGCAAAATACTATCGATAGAGAGTTCATCCCAACCATTGGGTTGGCGACGAAGCTGTAACCCAGTAACAACCAGGCTAGAGCGAAAATCGCACTGACAAATTTTGATTTCCAGTGCTGCTGGCGAAAGACAACCAGGCAGTAAAGAGTATAAAAGCCGCAAACCATAAACATCATGCCAATGATATAACTGAGATACAGTCCTGACATAAATGGATAGATAAGACAGCAAGCGCCACATATAAGCAGCAGCACCGCCATGACCAGAGCATGTTTTTTATAATAAAGACGAGAAGCTTCGCTCAGTGCCTTCATTCTATATTGGTTAAAGATGAACATATTATCTCCGCCGTAATTTCAATGGTTGAAATGGTAGTTCCCACCTGGCTGCGGAGTAAATAAGAGTGAAGGGTCATTGTTATACGCTGAGTCTGACATCCGTCTGTCTCTTCTGACATATGTAAGACTCAGCTTGCATTATTCATTCGGCACTCTGATTTTCATTGTGATACTTATTTTTTATTCTGGTGGCGTTTGGTGATGAACACCTATTTTATTAAGGAGAAGATAATGAAAAAATTAATTCTGGCAGGCCTGTTGGCAACCATGATGAGTTCCGCACCTGTATTAGCAGCAGCGACTGCAACCCCAGCACAGACAGCTGCTGCAACCGCACAAATCCAAAAAGAAGCGGCTGATGTCATGCAAGTTGCGGTACAGGGTGCCAATGCAATGCGCGATATTCAGTTTGCACGCCTGGCGCTATTCCACGGTGAACCTGCCAGCGCGAAGAAATTAACCGACGACGCAGCAACTTTGCTCAAAGATGACAGCGCTGACTGGAAGAAATTTGTCAAAACCGACGCCAAAGCGAAAATGATCGACGATCAATACGTGATCATTAACGCAACCGTTGCGCTGTCTGAAGACTACATTGCGACCCCAGCAAAAGAGACCGCCATCAAATCTGCTAATGAAAAACTGGCAAAAGGTGACCAGAAAGGTGCGATGGATACCTTACGTCTGGCTGGTATTGGCGTGATGGAAAATCAGTATCTGATGCCACTTAACCAGACCCGTAAAGCGGTTGCTCAGGCCAAAAAACTGCTGGCAGACGGTAAATACTACGAGGCGAATTTGGTACTGAAAGGTGCTGAAGACGGTATCGTAGTTGATAGCGAAATGTTTGCTGCCAGCAACTAATCTGCGTTTGTATTGAGAGTGCACGCGGGGAATGGTCGGGCGATAACTGCCCGACCATTCAATCTCAGTGGCTCATCAAGCTCTCTATCTCCACCTCGATTTCCCGCATAACTGTCGCAATTTCTTCTAACGCCTCCCGTCGCTCCTCAAGCGGTAGCGAATCATGGCGGCGTGACTCAAAGGGTTCACAAAGTTTCTGCAACGCAGTGATTTCCAGTATTTGAGCCGAGCCATGCAGACGATGTAGCGCATGCAAAAACATCTGCGGCTCATCTTCTTCTATTGAACGCACAGCAGCCTGCAAATCATTTGCCGAAGCTTCGCGGAAGGTTTCCAGAATTTCATTCATCAACTTCCGCTCCCCCCCAGTATTCTCGGTCAAAATACTGAGTTTCAAATGCCGGGTAACACAAGGCATTGAACGGCCAACATCGAGTTTGCTGAGCTCATGGGTCAGCGTTTGAATCGATACTGGCTTAAACAGACACTGATTCATCCCACTTTCCAGACACTGTTCGCGTGACTGAGACAAGGCACTGGCAGTAAGCCCCCAAATTTGCAGCCGCTGATTTTGACGACGTAACGACGCCGCCAGTTCGAGGCCATCTTTTTTCGGCATATTCACATCAGTTATCAATAAGTCGTACTGCTTGCTGAGGATTTTGGCTTCTGCTTCTTCGCCATCACAAGCCTCATCAACATTGAAACCAATAGTATTTAACTGCCGTTTGAGTAGCAGGCGATTAGTTGGGTTATCGTCCGCAATCAGAATCGATAAGCGCGGCAATGGCGACAGTGCAGCAGGCGTATCGCGCGTTGGCGTTAGCGATTGTTGAGCCGTTTCAACCGCAAGCGTTATCGTAAAAGTGGTACCCAGCGATTGGCGGCTGCTCATTTCAAGCGAGCCTCCCATCAGCGTGACCAGCTCTTTACAGATAACCAATCCCAGACCAGACCCCGTTTGTTCACGTCCCTGGCGTGCCTGAACGTAGCGGTGGAATAACGTTTCCTGCTCTTCCGGGCTAATCCCGCAACCGGTATCACTTACCGTAATCACTAACGTGCCCTGTTTATCCGTTTCGGGGATCAGGCGAGCAGACACCTGAATATGCCCTTGTTCGGTAAACTTCAGCGCATTACCGACCAAATTGGTGAGGATTTGTCGCAAAGCCTGCGGATCGACCAGCACCCGATCATTAGCAGCCAAATGGCTAACGCAGCGCAACGTAATACCCTTTTGCCGTGCAAGCGCATCAAACGAGTGGCATTGCAGATCGATAAGCTGAGTTAAATCAGTCCACTGTGGAGCAATTTGATATTTACCTGACTCAATTTTATCGACATCAAGGATCTTACCAATCAACCCCAGCAGCGATTGCGCCGTCGCCCCGGCAAGCGCTATCGCCTCTTTGCGTTGGCTGGAGCTGAGATCCGAACTGGACAGCAATTCTAAGAAACCCACAATAGAACTGACGGGGGTGCGTAGCTCATGGCTCATACTCGCAAGGAAACGACTTTTCGCTTTAGTCGCCTGAATCGCTTTATCTTTTTCAGCCTCCAGTTCGTGAGAAAGCGCCTCTTTAAGATGCAACTGCTCTTCGAGTTGCCGCTGTGATTGTTTTCTTTTACGCACTTCACGCGAAAGCGATAGCCCCCATCCCAGGCTGATGGCGATAAGCATCAGCGCGAAGAGAACCAACTGATAGAACTGTTTGCTGTAAAGGCTCCAGGTGTCAATCTGCACGCTGGAAATCTTCGACCACTTCTCCGTCATTTGCAGAATTTCGCGCGGAGGAATGGCTTGCAGCGCTTTGCCTAAAATAGACTTCAGTTCAGGCTCATCGCGCGCCATCGCAAAACTAAGAGCCGCGCTGGGCATACCTGGCAGCCGGGTATAGTGCATATTTTGCGGATAATAATGGTCAATCATGTAACGAGCGGAAAGCTCGGTGGTTATCGCCGCATCAACCTCCCCCTCCTCGACCATTTTCATCGCCACTTTGACATTATCCGTTTCAACCCAGGTCGCCTGCGGGAAACGAAGCTTGAGGTCGTGCGTCAAAATATGCCCCGCTGCCACGGCGATACGCCGAGGTTTTGCCAGCATTACGTTGGCATTTTCTCGGTGTGCGGTAA
Source organism: Buttiauxella massiliensis (assembly GCF_902500225.1). Lineage (GTDB taxonomy): Bacteria > Pseudomonadota > Gammaproteobacteria > Enterobacterales > Enterobacteriaceae > Buttiauxella > Buttiauxella massiliensis. The sequence continues at coordinate 281,679 of NZ_LR722652.1, forward strand.
CCAGTACGAAAGAGACATTCATCAAGGGATCGCTAAACGAAATAAATTTCTGTGGCTGGTTACTGAGGGTGGCGGCTGGGATCATATCCCACTGACCCGGCACCATTTTTTCCGCCATTTCCTTATTGGAATTAACGATAACTGGCTGAAACTCAAGGCCGGTTTGCAGTTGGACGATATTGAGCAAATCCGCCATGATGCCGCGCAGCTCACCGTCATGATCGATAAGCGTAAACGGTGGGTAGTTTGGATTCACCAGCACGCGGATTTTAGGGTGCTTTTTAAGCCAACTCTTTTCCTCACTGCTGAACGGAATCGGGGTATTCAGGTAAGAAAGGTTGCCGCGATTTAGCCAGTTCTGCATGACCCGCATATGGGTTTCATTGCTAATTGCGGTAATAAAACTTTCAAGGATGTTTCGCAACAGCGGCTGATTCTGGCTAGTGACAAAATAGTTATATTGTTCCTGCTTGTTAAAGTAGTGCGTGATAACCAGCGATTGTGAGAAATATTTCGAGATGCAATTACCGGTGGTAACATTATTACCAATAAAATATTGGTTAAGACCTGACATAACGGACGACAACGCCTGATAATCGCTATCGTAAAAGGTGATTTTTGCGTTAGGAAAAGCCACCTTAATCACATCGAGAAATGAACAATCACGCACGCAAGCAAGGGTGACTTTTTTATTTGTTGCCAGTGGCAGTAAGGTGTTTTTGAGAGAAGTGACCAATGTTGGCCAGGTCTTGATCAACGCTGAGGTTCGCAGCAAGTCGCTCCCTACTTCTTCGCGCTGAGATAACTGCGTGAGCAGAGTATCCACTTCGTTTCGGGAGAGCGCTGCCAGGGCTTCTTTTTCGCTATCATACTGTTTGATAGCGACTTTAATATTCAGGTTTTTTTGTAATAGCGCGAGATAATCAGCATTAACACCCTGATAATGTTCTCCACCACTTTCATAATCTATCGGAGAAACTTCCGGCAGCCAGGTGCCGACTGTCAGAGTATTATTACGTGCCAGCCAGCGTGATTCATCTGCACTTAAACGAATATCCAGTGCCGATGGTTGATAATTACTTTTAAGCTCAATTAACTGAGAAGCACCGTAGGCTGAAAAAATGTTCAAGAAAAACATTGCTGCCAGATAAACATATAATAGAAACCGCATCTTATTACCCTATTTTATTTCTTTGCGCATAATCATAAAGTTCCATTAATGAGGAACAATCTAACTTTTCCATTAAGCGACTTTTATAGGTACTGACGGTTTTATTACTGATATTCATTTTGCTGGCAATGGTCGTGTAATCAATACCATTGAGGATATAGCGTAATACTTTCATTTCCTGAGTAGATAACGTATCCAGCTTGTCCTGTTCCGTCGTCGCGGCACCGCTGAAGCGCTCGAGTGAGAATGGGAAATAGCTGTAGCCATTTTTTGCAGCCTCGATAGCCGCGAGGATGTTATTCATGCCCTCCTTTTTACTAACAAAGCCGTTAGCGCCGCATTCAGCACTGCGTTTACCGTAAAACAATTCATTCTTAGCAGAGATGATAATAATGATGCCCAGGTAGTGCCTTTTGCGTAGCTGTTCCAGCACTTCAATGCCGCTGATGCAGGGAATATCGACATCGATAATTAATAGTTCAGGCTTGAGTTTCTCGACGGTTTGTACCGCACGCTCACCGCTGTCGAGCTCAGTAGTGACCGTAATACCGTTGGTATCGAGCAAATTTCGAATGGCTATACGCGCCAATGGGTGATCGTCAACGATTATCGCGTTCATTGCGTTATAAGATCCTGATAAAAAAAGAAAAAGCGATGCCAGACCGCAGGTGCAGTATTATGATAATTATGCTTAAAATAATCCGGGATGCCGTCAATGCATCTATATATTGAAGTATGACGGAAATAGAGGTAAATCTGGAGGGAATGAGGGTATAACATTATGTAATTAGGTGTTGTGAAATGTTTACACCAGAACTAAGTAAACGAGAAAATTCAAATTAATTGATTTGAGACTGATTCTTATAATTATTTTAGTAATACTTAACATGATGTCGGTCATATTTGGATGACAACTGTAGGATTGGTATTACAGATATTATGGTGAGGTCCTAAAAGTGGGTAAACTTTGCGCTTACCCGACTCACTTCAATTACAATATTCGCTTAGCCTACAATCTGGTCGCCTTGCACTTCAATATTATTAGCCAGGTTCCAGCGGTTTGGTGAAGTCGCTATCACTACTTGGTGAATACGCTCAAACTGCTCAATCGTGCCATCGCCTTTTACGCTAATGGTGTAATTGATTTTGTCGTAGCCCGGCTTCACTTCGCTATCAAGACCCATAAAACCACGTAAATCTAAATTGCCTGTGGTTCTGATTTCCAGTTTTTCCAGCGTCACACCTTCTGCGGCAGCAGCGACAACATAGCCTACCGTCATGCAGGCATTCAGCGCAGCAAATAACAGTTCCTGCGGGTTCGGAGCACTTGCCACACCACCAAGTGCGGAAGGTTCATCGGCCGCAATGATCATCGGTTTTTCTGCTATTGGCTGTGGCACACCTTGCGCCGTCCACGGGTTAACTGTTGCTTCGCTGCGTGTACCGCCACACCAGGAAGTGGTGACATCAAATCCGACAACGCCTTTCTCAGAATCTGCGGCGATATCATCACGTAACGCACCAATGGCCTGCAGATCGATACCGTTAATTAATTTATTCATGGTCATTCCTCAAATTTCTTATCCGGTGGCCTGTTACCGCCACCGGGCTTAATATTAGTTACGGCCAGCCATCACGCCGCCATCGATATCCCAAATCGCACCCGTTACCCAACCGGCTTTGTCAGACAGCAGGAAAGCCACAGTTTCAGCAATATCTCGCGGCGTACCCACACGATTAATAGGGTGGAAGCTATTGAAGCTGTCCATTACGCCGTGAACTTCTTCTTTCGGAATAAAGCCTTCGTAAATCGGCGTCTGCACTACCGCTGGCGATACCGCATTCACGCGGATCCCGTTGCCGCCAAGCTCAATAGCCATGTTTTTGGTCAGTGCGTGCAGCCCGGCTTTCGCCATGGAATAAGCAGATGACGGTGTTGCTCCAATGGCCTGTTGCGCCCACATTGAACCGATATTCACGATTGAACCTTTGATTCCCGCCGCCAGCATGTTTTTCACCACATCACGGGTGATGAAGAACGTTGCACGGTTGATGCTCATATACATGTCGTAATCGGCTTCTTCATGCTCGGCAAAAGGTTTCGGGAAGAACACGCCAGCAGCATTCACCAACAGGTCGATATCACGGTGTTCAGCATTCACCACATCCATCACATGCTGCATGCCATCCGTCGTCATCAAATCAGCAATAACAGTGGAAACCTGACCCAGGGGAGCCAACGCAGCACGTGCTTCTTCCGCTTTTGCCTGGCGATTGCCTACCAGCACTACGCTGCCGCCCTGCTCCATAATCACGCGAGCGGTTTCCAGACCCATGCCGCTTGTGCCGCCAACAACCAAAAGTTTTTTACCTGCGAATACGTTGCTCATGATTCTCTCCACAATAATTTCTATGTTAGTTGATACAAGGAGAAGCTCGTCTCCCTGTCGATGTGCAAAGAATGCCAGTTCCTCTCGACTGTAACGAACCATAAGAACTACACTAGTGAGATAGAAAAACTATCTCACTAGTGTAAAGAGATCCGATGCGCATTCTGAACAGACTTAAATGGTTGCAGGCTTTTGAGGCGACCGCGCGCCACGGTAGCTTTACCGGTGCGGCGAATGAACTTGGTGTAACACCTGCTGCGGTAGGCCAGCTGGTACGGGCATTAGAGGAATGGGTTGGGCATCCACTTTTGACGCGTAGCCGCTCAGGCAATGAACGTTTATCGCTCATTAACGAAGCGCAGGATGCACTAGAAGACATTACGATTGGCCTGGACAAACTTGAAAGCGGGCTAAAAAAACTTCGCGGGCGTAAAGCTCGCTCGGTGCTGGTTGTTACAGCATCGCAAGTACTGGTGATGAACTGGCTGATGCCACGACTTAATCGATTCTCAGAACACAATGATTCAATAGACGTACGTCTGGACGTGGCAGACCGGCTTATTGATCTCAGCCATGGCGAAGCAGACATTGGTATCCGCTGCGGCACCGGTACCTGGAAAGATTTAGTAGCCGACTGGATGATGGACGAAGAAGTGGTAATGATTTGCAGCCCTTCCACGCTTCCTGCCACGGGGGCCGCGAATGTGGAATGGTTATACCAACAAAAGCTGATTCAGGATGATACACCGCACCCTGGCGCCAACTTCCCGTCCTGGGAAAGCGTGCTGCAAAAAATGGGGCTCGAAGGCGTGCAGCAAACGCGTCTTCATATCAACTCCACCGCCACCGTTATACAGGCGGTGCTCAGTGGCAGGGGAGTCGCGCTAGTGCGCAAAGCACTGGTACAGCAGGATTTGGATATTGGCCGTCTGGTGCAGCTATTCCCGGAAAACCGTTGGCCGATTAACTGGTCTTATTATGTTGTTTGTTCAAAAACATCATTGAAACGCCCGGAAGTTCAGGCGTTTCATGATTGGATGTTGGAAGAAGTGAGAGTTAAGTAGAAATTGGCTGCCTCTTCAGCCCTCTTTCACAGAAAATGAGCAGGGTGTTTTAGGCATTCGCCAGCTGTTTCGCCTTCTCTTCTTCTTCGCGTTGTTGCTGCTCGGTTTCCAGCATCTTCTTCTCGTAAACCTTGAAGAATGGATAGTAGATAGCCAGTGAAATAAAGAAGCAGACGAACACCAGCCCACAGGCGACCAGATTCCAGTTTGAGGTGATCAACGCCCCTAACGGAGCAGGGATGGTGAAAGGTGGTTTCACCATCATGCGTGGAATAATTCCGGTGATAGTAAACAGATACACCACTATGGTGTTTGCCATCGGCGCAAGAATAAAGGGAACAGCCAGAATCGGGTTCATCACTATTGGCGCGCCGAAAATCATCGGTTCGTTGATGTTAAACAGCCCCGGAATAAAGGAGAGTTTCCCCAACGATTTCAAATAAGCAGCTTTAGAACGGATAAACAGCACAACTAGCGCAAGCGTCGAGCCAGTACCGCCCATCTGCGCATACCACTGGAAGAACTGCTCAGTGAAAATATTTGGCAGCTCGTAAGCGCTGGTTCCCGCCTGGAACATCTCCATATTCTGCACAATCGCCTGATCCCAAAGCGGGCGAATCAGTGGCCCCATTACCGCATGGCCATGAATACCGAATACCCAGAACAGGTCGATAAAGAACTGCGTAACAATGCCGCCAAACAGGTTCGTACCGGTCATAAACCCTTTGAGCGGCATGATGATGTAACTGATGATGGCGTTAATATCGATATTCAAAAAGTGACGCGGGATCCAGAAGATCAACACTACCGCGAGTGTCGGGAATAGCGCTGAAAACGAACTCGCCACCACTGGCGGTACGCCCTCTGGCATTTTGATTTCAATATTTCTGACTTTAATAAAACGGTAAATCTCGATAGCAATCAGTGAGGAAATAATCGCGCCAAACAGCCCCTGAGAACTTAGCGACGTAATGGGAATATAACGCCCGGAGACCGCGTCTCCGGCAACGGTAATGCCTTCTTTGATATTGACGGGCACAATCATCAGCAAAGTCGCCAGCATCGCCAACAGCCCGCTGGTAATATCGTTAAGCTTGTAACTTTTACCGAGGAACGAACCGATAGTAAAAGCGGCATACAGCGACATTAATCCCACGGTAAAACGGAACGGCACATCCAGCATATCGCGATATGGCGCGATAAAATCCATATAACCTTTAATCGGGATATTGAGCAAAATAACGAAGAATGACCCGACAATAGTCAGCGGTAAAATTGAGATAAGACCATTACGGATTGCCTGCATATGCCGCTGGTTGCCAATCGCATTTGCCACCGGCAGCATTTTTTCAGCCAGTCGTTCAAAGTAAGACATTATTCCGCCTCCTCGAATCCGTTGTTTTCAATCACAGCCTTGAACCACAGGCCTGATTTTTTAAGCGAACGCTGCTGAGTCTCTAAATCCAGACGATAAAAACCGTAGCGATTTTTATAAGCGTTTTGCCATGACCAACAGTCGATAAACGTCCACATGTGATAACCCAGACAATTGCTGCCATCAGCCATCGCCTGATGCAAATAACTCAGATGTTCTTTGAGAAACTCAATGCGGTAATCATCCTGTACCTGACCATTCACCATGAACTGTTCTTCGTCAGAAATACCTATCCCGTTTTCCGAGACAAACCATGGCAAATTGCCGTAACGGTCTTTAACCACCATCGCGATGTCATAAAGTGCCGCAGGATAAATCTCAATGCCGCGCGAGGTATTCATTCTGCGTCCCGGCATAATATATTCTTCAAAAAAGCGTTCTGGCACAAAACCATGCGGCTCTTCGAGCAGGGTTTCACGCGCTTTAACACGGCGCGGACGATAATAATTTATCCCCAGTAAATCGATACGCGTGTTGGCAATAAGCTCGCAATCACCAGGCTGAATGACCGGCAATTGGTCGTGCTCTTTCAAAAGGGCGATCAGTTCATCCGGGTAGCGCCCAAGCAAAATCGGCTCGTTAATACTACGGGTATAAAACAGATCGGCCATTTCTGCGGCGTGTAAGTCCTCCGGCGTATCGCTGCGCGGGTAAACCGGAATAACATCCATAATGATGCCAATCTGCCCGGCAATATTGAGCTCGCGCCAGGCGGCAACCGCTTTGCAATGCGCCAAAACAATATGATGGAGTACTTGCGCAGCGCGGCGGAAACTGGTCACGTAAGGATAATGGCGAGGATGTAAATAGCCGGCTTCAGCAGGAATTAATGGTTCGTTAAAGGTGAACCAGTAGCGCACCCGGTCGCCAAAAAGCTCGTAACAAATCCGCGCGTAGCGGGCAAACGCATCCACAACTTCACGGTTTTCAAAGCCGCCTTTTTCCTGAAGTGCCATTGGCATATCGAAGTGATAAAGGTTAATAAACGGCTCGATGCCCTGAGCATTGAGCTCATCAATCACTGCGTTATAAAAATCGACTGCCTGAGGATTAATTTCCCCATCGCCATCAGGAATAAGGCGTGACCAGGAAATTGAGGTACGAAATGAATTCAGACCAATATCTTTGGCGCGTTGAATGTCTTCCCGATAGTTCTGGTAAAACGTTGAGGTATCGTCAGCCGTTACGCCACCGAAGAAGCGTTCGTTAAAATGATGTGAGGCATAATCCCAAATATTTTCGCCTTTGCCATCTCCGGCCTGGTGCCCTTCGGATTGTGTTGCGCTGGTTGCTGTACCCCACCAGAAATTCTCAGGAAAACGATATTTCATGACCCATCCTTATTGTGCATTTTTTAATAAAGACAGGGCCTGATCCAGCACCTTATCGCCCTGCATTGAGCCGTACAGCATCATATCGATCGCCGCCACTGGCACGCCGTGTGGCGCGGCTGCGCTGGATATACTCTGTAGCTGGAATTTCACCTGTGGCCCAAGCAAAATGACATCAGCGTCCGTGATGATTTGGTCAAAATCTGACACCGGCACCGCCGTAATTTCTACTTCAATATTGCGGCTGGTAGCGGACTGTTTCATTCTTTCCACTAACATACTGGTGGACATTCCAGCAGCGCAGCATAAAAAGATCTTTTTCATCACATCTCCCTGGTGTAATAAGCACGATTACCCGCAGCATGCGGCAAAATATATTCTGAGGAGTGTGGGAAAAAGCAGCAAGTGAGGCGCAACACAGAATTGGTTTTATTGTCTGGTACTTTTGCAGTGTTTGATGACAAAAGGCATAAATTAGTTATTACAAACAGAAGGATAGCACTGTTACTTTTCAGAAAATCATTGAAATTTAATATCTAAATTTGCGACATAATAAGAAAAACTTCTACGTTTAGATATATTTCAAAACCAGTGTAAACGCTGCGTTTAAAGCATATTTTTTTCATCAGCAGCCTCACACCGGAATATTAAGATCTTTATTTGGCAAATCCACCATCAATAAAGACTTCATCCACCATTGCACTTCCCAGACGCATTGCGGAACAAATACGTGGCATACCAAGTGAAACGCCCTGGTGTGTTTGGGTAGTTGCAAAACTCACGGGCTGATGCTCACTGTCACAATCGTCGCCAAACCACGCCAGAGCTTCTTTGCTTTCCATCATTCCAGCCGTCGAAGGAAACATCAGCCACTCATAGTAGTAATGGCGCGTGCGGGCTGAAGCATTCACATCGCTGGCGAGTTGGCTGATTGCCAGCGCGCGAGCTTGCTCAATTAATTCTGTGGCCTGCGATAAACGGCCAAAGCGCAGCGCGTCACCAAACGCGCCCCAGTACAGCTCCTGCAACGCGACATAGCAGCGACCAGCGGGAGAAAAGGTAAAATAATGCCCAGCCTGCCAGCGTGCAAAAACTTGCTCGCAATGTACGAAGCCCAGATGAGTGAGGTCGGTGCCCTGTAATTGTGTTTCCAGATTACTGACACGCTGCGCCAGTTGCTGCTGAACCTGAATGAGCTGCTTGCGGGCTTCTGAGGTGTCATTGGTCACCCGTGCCGAAGTTAACGCCATGGCACAGATGCTTTCATATACTTTCTCAATTGCGAGGTGCTTCTTCGCCACCCGCTGGCAAAGATGCCCAAGCATCGCCAGCATCACTTCAGGTTTTTCAAGCAGAGCCTCATCCACTGCCCACTTTTGCAACTGGCTCTGGCCAATAAACTCCCCGGTCAGCCTCTGGTAATACGCTTTGCTTTGCTGAGAACGCCACGGTTCACGAGAGATACCGCTGTTTCTGGCAAAATCGACGACAAACTTCTCTGCAACACACTCCAAAGCGCGAGTTTGAGTTCCTGGTAATACACTGCTCATTGCTGTTCTACCGTAAAAAGCGTCTGAATATCATCCCGCAACAGGCGGGTGTCCTCATGGATGTAACGTGTGATTCTTACGCACTGCTGAAGCTGTTGGCGCAAAGCGGTCACCGCTTCTTCATTTTGCTGGCGCACCACCAGGCTTTGTTGCAGGTTAAGACGTATCGCTTCCAGTGCCTGGGAAAAATCAACAAAGAACGCCGCCATTCCTTCAGTCACAGACATTTCAATTTGCGCGGCCATATTCTGATTAAGCTGCAACAGGAAATCGCTGACGTGTTGACACAGTTTGCGTTGTACATCAGCTAAAGAAATGACGTAGCGACTTTGCATCACGGTATATCCTTCCCAGCCCCAATCCTCGCTATTAAGCCAGCGCGCAACCGTTCCACGCATCCCGGCCTGGCGTCGCAGTTGGGAGACAGGAATATCCTGCTCTTCAATGAGTTGATTAAATGCCTGATTAGCATTGAAGTTTAATAAGCCAACATGAAATACCGGCAGACTGATATTGGTTCTAAATCCTGCTTGCGCTAACCCTTGTGCAACACGAGCCTCTATCGGTTTTAGGGTGTTACGCAGCGTATCTGCCAGTTCAACTTCCAGATAACTAAAAAGATGGGTTAACTCTTCAGTCATCTTTTCCTGCGCGGCGGTCAGGATGATTTCGCATGAAGCGCGGATCCTGTGCAGCGCAATCTGTGCCGATTCTTCATCGTCAAAACTGAGCGTTTCATTGCGCGCATCAAAGTCATTACCGCGCTGAGTCCCAAACGACAAAGCCTGCCGCTGGAGCTTTTCAGGTACTATTCCATGCTGAAAATAGTTCTGAATATTGTCATTAATCTGCTGTTCATAACGGCGAATAAAATCACTCATCGCTTCAACAGCCAGCTTAGTATTGCTCTGCGCAACGACGTTTGCGGCTTTCTGACTGGAAGCAGCAAGATTCATGTCATCTTCAAGGGCTGCGATATTCTGCTGCAGTTGCTGGCTGGCAATATGTAGGCCCTGGCAGCGGAAATTCAGGTAATCCTCCGCACCCTGCGTGTAATTCAGTAATTTCTGGCAGGCAGAACGCAATGCGTACATTGAAGCATTGGCATGTGCCGCATGAAGCACCGTGTGAATAGGCTCAGCAAACTGCGAGTCCTCCCACAACAGCTCAGCCGCCTGGCGCAAAGCGCCCGCATCGGCCAAATCCTCACTTTGCCAGCGGCGGCCCAGTGCAATATCAGCAAAATCCTGCACCCAACGCTGCTCATTCGGGTCCGGTAACTTGCCGTGCAATGCCAATTCATGGCGCGCACGATTAGCCAGATATCCCCACATCGATGACACAGGGAAGACATGGTGAGGCTCAATCGTTCCTTTCATGAGCGTGCCAGAAATTAACGCTTTAACCTGTTCTGCATCGTCACCATTTCTGTCTTTCTGGTCGAATTTATTCACCAGCGCATAGAGCGGGACAGATGACCCGGTGCCCAATATCGCTTTACGTACATCTTCGTCAGAAACGGATTTTAATTGGGTGTAATCCAATACTGCCAACACAGCAGAAGCCTGCGACAGCTGCTCCTGAAGCATTTTTTGTAGATGCGGCTGCCCGGCTTCGTTTGGCCCCGGAGTATCCAGTAATGTCAGTTGCCCATAGGCTTCATCCATTCCTGCTAAATGGACAAACTCCACTTCAATAACAGGAACATGCTCAATTGCGGCATAGGCCTTAAATGGAAAAGCCACATCCAGTGCTTTCGATAAACGCACTAAATCATTAAGGCTTTTCAGGCAATGGAAAATAGGTTGGGCACCAAGATAATGCTTAGCGAAAGATTCCCCTTGGGAAATACGGGTTAATAATCCCGTCATATCCCGATCAATTTCCAGGTGCTTTGACAGCGTTTCACGATCGGTTTGTTGCAAACGAATTTGCAATGTATTCATAAGCTGTTCGATGGGTTGAACATAGGGAAAATGCAGCACAGGTTCACGCTGGCCCGGGGTGTGACGAATGAGTGTCGGTAATGCTGTCATAGGGCGATTACGGTTAGGTAATACCTCAGTCCCAATAATGGCATTAATGGTGGTCGATTTTCCCGCTTTTACTGTTCCGACAATCGCTAATACCATTTCATGCTGAGTTATTTTGCGTAACTCATTTTGCAGCATTGCCTGCTGCGCCTGGATGCTGCGTGGGCTAAATTTCGCAGGGACGGCCCCTCCAGCTTGGGACTGCCCAAAATAATTAACGTCATGCTGTGTAGTAAAAGAAACTGTTTTTAGTGTATTCAGATTTTGCAGGGCGAGTTGTAATAACCGCTCCGTTTCCTGACTTAACTCAAATATTGCTTGTGTGTGCATAAAAAATCCTTACTTAAATCAAATTATCCGGATTTTTAAAAACCTTTATATTTTTTGTGCCTATTCAGTACCGGAAATTATAATTACGCGCAGAAATCATTTATTCGACAATATTATAATCAGGCTTATTTTTTCATAGCGTGAGTTTCTGGTTAAATAACCAGAAAGAAAGACCATAGCGTATTTTTATAAACTTATTCTGTATTTTCGTCGCGAATTTGGCAATTGATTAACGTTTTAAAATAGCATTTTCTTATTACGATATTCTGGCTGGCACAAGGCATAGCGGCAATCGTCCCCACAAAAGTAGGGTTTTAATGTATAATCACGCCACTTTTGGCGGGAAACCGCAATTTTTAAATCTTATTTTTGAGGATATGACGATGACACTCCCTCATTGCCCTAAATGCAATTCCGAGTACACCTACGAAGACAACGGTATGTTTATCTGCCCAGAATGTGCACATGAATGGAATGATGCCGAACCTGCTGCAGACAACGATCAACTGGTTGTTAAAGATGCCAACGGCAACCTGTTAGTTGACGGTGATAACGTCACTGTAATTAAAGATCTGAAGGTTAAAGGCAGCTCTTCAATGTTGAAGATTGGTACTAAAGTTAAAGGTATCCGTCTGGTTGAAGGCGACCATAACATCGATTGTAAAATTGATGGTTTTGGGCAAATGAAGTTGAAGTCTGAGTTTGTTAAGAAGAACTAGGTTCGTTCGCCATTGCTGTAATTGCTATGCAAGTACGGTGATTTTCCGTTCACCCGAAAGTTATTCGATCCCGCATGGATTAGTGAACGGTGAACGTATCAAGGGGTTAACGCCAACCCCTTGATAATCCTGGCGCCCGGTCTTTAAATTGCCGCTTCGCGGTAAACCCCAGCTTATCCCCAACGTTCAGGGTCGTTCGCGATTCGTTCCCGACGATCGCTCTCTTTCGCTGCTCCCGGCAGCTCAACCCTGACTTATGGGTAACGCTGGGGCAATTTATACCGGGACTCAAGGTCAAAACCTAAACCAGCCTGGCTTTTGACTTTAGGTTTTGACGTTGACCTTTATCCCCGGCTTCAATCGCGCCGTTTTTCGCCCTTCAGTCGTGGTCACGTGGTCTGGAACCACGTGAGTGAGCGATCGCCGGGAGCGAGTCGCGAACGACCGCGAATGTTGGGTGAAAAACGGTGTTTACCGCGCAGCGGCGATTGACTTGCCGGGCGCCAGGATTGCCAAGGAGAGGGCGTTCTCTCCTTGGCACGTTCACCGTTCACAGATTCATGTGGGATCGCATAACGTACAGGTGAACGGAAACTCACCGAACCAGGCATAAGATACCCCTTCCCCCGCCTGGCTTGCCCAAGCTCCCCCAACTAAACTTATTCTGCACTCCGCATTATGAGGAACGAACAATGTCTATCGGACCCTACATCTTTTTTGACGGTACCTGCGAAGAAGCAATAGCGTTCTACAAACAAGCCGTCGGTGCTGAGTTACTGTTTAAAATGACTTTTGGTGAAATGCCAAAAGACGAGAATCAGTCGGCTGAAGGATGCAGCAGCGGTTTTAATTGGCCGGACGATAAAATCATGCATGCCAATGTGCGTATTGGCGGTGGCGAAGTGATGATGAGCGACGGCAATATGTGTGCCGATAAAGTGAAACACACAGGCTATGCGCTGAGCCTAACCACCACAGATGTCGCAGAAGGCCAACGCTGGTTTGATAATCTCAGTGCAGGTGGCGATGTCACCATGCCGTGGGGGGAAACGTTCTGGGCAAAAGGATTCGGCATGCTTACCGATAAATACGGTATTCCGTGGATGGTGAATGTCGAAAAACCAATGTAACCAAACTCTGGGAAACTACCGTCAGCTCCATAACAGACGGTAGTTTCCCATTCGTTAACGTGCAATCGCCCAGTTAATGGGGATTGCACCCTCCCCGCGTAGATAATCCTGCAAAGGCTGCGGGCTATATGATTCGCTTAGCCATTCACCATTGATTGCCGACTGTTGAAGTAGCGTTGTGCCACAACTAAGACGCTCAATCACCGACTGGTGGACCATCGTTGATGAAGTAACCGGCGGCGGAAGTTGCCGGGGCATAATGCGCAAATAACGCGTGGGTGGATACCAGTCACAATGCAGCGGCCCAAGTGGGTCAGCCACCACTTCACTGGGTGCCAGATTAACGCCCAAATCGTCGAGTGCATCATGCATCCAAAGGTACGCGCCATTCGACAAGCTGCGGTCTTCGTCCGTGCCAATATAGCCCCCACCAACATCATGATGAATACCGGGAAACATCACCTGCAAAATACGATCGCGGTTATCCCACAGCACCGGCGCTAAATCGAGCCGCTGCTCATCAATGGCGATGGCCTGAAGCCCGTATTTGACCCGTGAATGCAGCTCTGTATTGTTAAAACGAAAAACGTTGTAGCGCTTGTCATTGAAATACTTAGGAATCCCCATCTGCCCAACAGTTTCCCACACGGCAACCGCTTCTATGGAGATCGGGCGAGAAATGCAGGTTGGGTCCACGCTGTCACAAAAAAATCCCGGCAACTCACGCACCACACTTCCCAAAAGGCTAGGGCTCATATCCGGAGCATGAGCAAGATATTGCGCCCATACGGATGAAGCAAAACGCCAGGCTTCATCTTTATTGCGAGCGTTTAAATTCAGCTTTTCACGATTTAATAAACCACGGTCGATAATCATCTGCGCCAGCACTCGCGCGGTATAAGCACCGTGGCTAAATCCCACCAGATAGATACGATCGCCTGCCTGCCAGTGCCGACTAATAAAGCTATACCCGCGAATGATCGGCACGATCAACTCGGCACCAAATGCACCACCGAGGCGTTTCACCAAACCATTATGCGGATCGCCCATACCATAAATGTACTTGGCAACTTGTACGATCCCGCCACTGCTATTGGTAAGGATCTTTTCTTGCTCATTGGCTAACAACAAACTCTGCTTATCAACATTTCCTTTCAGATCAACAAACAATTGATAAACATTACTCGCTGCGGCTTCGTCATCCGCTTGATTTTCTACACCGGGAGCGGTCCATGTGCCATCGGCACAAAAAATAATGTTTTTGCTCATCGCTGCTTTCCCAACACCAAAGGGTACCTGTAAGCAAAGACAAAAACGAAGCGTGAAACAATACGACAAATAGCTGATTAGCCTGATGACTTCCAGGCTGGAACTCACTCTTCATCATATCGAAACTTATCCTTAACAAAATCGTCACATTCCATCGGCACCATGAGGCAACTTTTTAAGGAGCCTGAATGATGCAAACAATTATTCGCGTCAACAAATTGAGCAAAACCTTCAACCAGCATCAGGCATTAAATGCTGTTGATTTGGAAGTTAATGAAGGTGAGATGGTCGCTCTGCTGGGGCCGTCTGGTTCAGGCAAATCCACCCTCTTACGCCACCTGAGCGGTCTGATTACTTCTGATAAATCAGCAGATTGCCATGTTGAATTGCTTGGCCGTACCGTCCAAAAAGCGGGCCGTCTGGCAGGCGACATCCGCAAGAGTCGCGCTCACACCGGCTACATCTTCCAGCAGTTCAACCTGGTGAACCGCCTGACGGTACTGGAAAACGTACTGATTGGAGCACTGGGTTCCACGCCGTTCTGGCGCACCTGTTTTAACTGGTTTACCCGCGAACAACAGCAACGTGCGTTGCAGGCGCTGACCCGCGTCGGCATGACGCAATTTGCCTATCAACGCGTGTCCACCCTGTCCGGTGGGCAACAACAGCGCGTGGCGATTGCCCGTGCGCTGATGCAGCAAGCAAAAGTGATTCTCGCCGATGAGCCCATTGCCTCCCTCGACCCGGAATCAGCACGCATCGTAATGGAAACGCTGCACGACATTAACCGCCTGGATGGCATCACCGTTGTGGTGACGCTGCATCAGGTGGACTACGCCCTGCGCTATTGCGAACGCATTGTCGCTCTGCGTCAGGGTCATGTGTTTTACGACGGAAGCAGCTCTGAGTTCGACAACGAACGTCTGGGCAATCTTTACCGCAGCATGAATCGCGTTGATGCGGTTGCTGCTTAACAACTTTGTTATCTCTTTCAAGGAACAGTCAGCCATGAGCTACAAAAAAGTTGCCGCCCTCGCCTTTACCAGCCTGCTAAGCGTCAGCACTCTGTTCAGCACCGCTCATGCGGATGAACAAGAAAAGTCCCTGAACTTCGGCATCATCTCGACTGAATCACAACAAAACCTGAAACCGCAGTGGGACCCGTTCCTGAAGGATATGGAGAAGAAACTTGGCGTGAAAGTGAATGCTTTCTTCGCACCAGATTACGCCGGGATCATTCAGGGTATGCGCTTTAACAAAGTAGATATCGCCTGGTATGGCAACCTTTCGGCCATGGAAGCAGTAGACCGCGCTAACGGCCAGGTATTTGCTCAGACGGTAGCGGCAGATGGCAGCCCGGGTTACTGGAGCGTGCTTATCGTTAACAAAGACAGCCCAATCAATAACCTGCAAGACATGTTGGCAAAACGTAAAGAGCTGACTTTCGGCAATGGTGACCCGAACTCTACTTCTGGCTACCTCGTCCCGGGATACTACGTTTTCGCCAAAAACAATGCGGCACCGAACGAATTTAAACGCTCAGTGAACGCCAACCATGAGACCAACGCGCTGGCGGTGGCAAACAAACAGGTGGATGTGGCGACCAACAACACCGAAAACCTCGATCGTTTGAAGCAAACCGCACCTGAGAAATTCAAAGATCTGAAAGTCATCTGGAAATCTCCGTTGATCCCAGGCGATCCGATCGTGTGGCGTAAAAACCTCTCCGAAGCCACCAAAGACAAAATCTATGACTTCTTCATGACTTACGGCAAAACGCCGGAAGAAGCCGCCGTGCTCAAAGGCCTGACCTGGGCGCCGTTCCGCCCATCCAGCGACCTGCAACTGGTACCGATTCGCCAGCTCGCCCTGTTTAAACAAATGCAGGGTGTGAAGGACAACAAAGGGTTAGCGGAGCCTGAGAAAGCAACCAAAGTCACCGCGCTGCAAAACCAGCTTAGTGACCTGGATCGTTTGACCGCCGCGCTTTCCGCGATGAGCAACGTGAATAAAGCGGTTCAGTAAATACAACCCTAACCCTCTCCCTGAAGGAGAGGGTTAAAGCCCCAAACACGGAGCACCCCATGCAACAAACCATTCAGGTCGCCACACCCAAACGTAGCTGGTTCTCGCTACTTGCCTGGGCGATTTTGTTAGCGGTCCTCGTTGCCTCCTGGCAAGGCGCGGAAATGGCTCCGCTGACGCTGTTCCGCGATGCGGGCAACATGGCCACCTTCGCCGCCGACTTCTTCCCGCCAGATTTCAGCCAGTGGCAACAATACCTCGGTGAAATGGGCGTCACGCTGCAAATCGCCGTCTGGGGCACCGCCCTTGCCATCGTACTTTCCATTCCTTGTGGCCTGATGTGTGCCGACAACCTGGTGCCATGGTGGGTGTATCAACCAATGCGCCGCCTGATGGACGCCTGCCGCGCCATCAACGAAATGGTCTTTGCAATGTTGTTCGTAGTCGCCGTTGGTCTTGGTCCATTCGCCGGTGTGCTGGCGCTGTTCATCCACACCACTGGCGTACTTTCCAAACTGCTTTCTGAAGCGGTTGAAGCCATTGAACCCGGCCCGGTGGAAGGCATTCGTGCAACCGGCGCTAACAAGCTTGAAGAAATTCTCTACGGCGTGCTGCCACAAGTGATGCCACTGCTTATCTCCTACTCGCTCTACCGCTTTGAATCGAACGTCCGTTCAGCAACGGTGGTTGGCATGGTAGGCGCAGGCGGGATTGGCGTAACGCTTTGGGAAGCGATTCGTGGATTCCAGTTCCAGCAAACCTGCGCGCTGATGGTCATCATCATCGTCACAGTAAGTCTGCTGGACTTTATGTCGCAACGGTTACGTAAGCATTTTATTTAACGAGGCTTTGTTGAAAATGCACTTATCCAGACATCCGACCAGTTACCCGACGCGTTACCAGGAAATTGCCGCCCTGCTTGAAGTAGAGCTGCGTAACCACTACCGCTGTGGCGACTATCTGCCAGCCGAAAGCCAACTGGCCGCACGCTACGAAGTGAATCGCCACACGTTGCGTCGCGCCATCGATCAACTCGTGGAGAAAGGTTGGGTGCAGCGCCGCCAGGGAATTGGCGTGTTAGTGCTGATGCGCCCATTCGATTACCCGTTAAATTCTCAAGCACGCTTTAGCCAGAACCTGCTCGATCAGGGAAGCCACCCCACCAGCGAGCGCTTACTCGCGGTACTGCGCCCGGCTTCAAGCCATATTGCTGATGCGCTGGGTGTAACCGAGGGCGATGACATTATTCACCTGCGCACACTAAGACGCGTTAACGATATCGCGGTGTGCCTTATCGACCACTACTTTGCCGACCTCGCCTGGTGGCCCGTGATGCAACAGTTTAATAGCGGTTCGCTGCACGACGTGATTCAGGACCAGCTCGGTATCAACCTCAGACGCACCCAAACACGTATCAGCGCGCGCCGCGCTCAGGCCAAAGAAAGCCGCCTGTTGGAGATCCCAAATATGGCTCCGCTGCTATGTGTTCGCACTCTCAACCACCGTGAAGGTCACGCAATGCCTGCGGAGTACTCCGTAAGCCTGACGCGTGCCGACATGATTGAATTCACCATGGAGCACTAAATGGACGCAACGCATTTTGATACCGCACAGCGCCAGCAGTGGATGGCCGTGCTCGCCCACAGCCTGCCTCAAGAACTGGCAGCACTTTGGGCAGAACAAAAACTCAATCCCGAATATCAGGTAATTCGTCAGCCAGAAACAGGCCTGGTACAAATTCAGGCGCGAATGGGCGCCACCGGGCAACGTTTTTTTGCTGGTGACACCACGCTGACCCGTGCGGTCGTGCAACTCGCCAACGGGACTTACGGTTACAGCTACATATCAGGGCGCGATAAAGCCCACGCCGAACGCTGTGCCGTGATCGACGCGTTGATGCAGGAACAAGTTCAGTTCCGGACATTGCAAGAAACCTTAATTGCTCCACTGGCCGCCAACCGTGAACAACGCCTGGCCGCCCGTCGCACCCAAATTAACAGCAGCCGAGTCGACTTCTTCACTCTGGTTCGCGGAGATAACGCATGACCCTGATGACCGCTTTTAACCTGCCTGTGCAGGATGCACAACAGAGCTTCCGCCGCCTGCTCAAAGCGATGAGCGAGCCGGGCGTTATCGTGGCGCTCCATTCACTGCAACATGGCTGGAAACCACTGAACATTGCTTCCACCAGCGTACTGCTGACCCTTGCCGATAACGACACGCCGGTGTGGATTAGTAACGCTCTGAGCAACGATGTGACATTGCAAAACGTCCGTTTTCATACCAACACGCCAATTTCGCAGGCACCAGAACACGCACAATTCGCCGTTGCCGACAGCACGATAACCGCCGATCAGCTTAACGCGCTGGCACAGGGAACCGACGTGGCCCCCGACACCAGCGCGACACTGATTTTACAGGTGCCGAGCCTGAGTGGTGGCCGCATGTTGCGCTTAACCGGCGCGGGCATCCGCGAAGAACGCATGATTGCTCCACAACTGCCTGATTGCGTCATTCATGAACTCACCGAGCGCCCGCACCCGTTCCCGCTGGGCATCGACCTGATACTGACCTGCGGCGACCGCCTGCTGGCGATCCCTCGCACCACTCATGTGGAGGTGTGCTGATGTACGTCGCCGTCAAAGGGGGCGAAAAGGCAATTGCCGCCGCCCATGAATTGCAGGAACACAACCGCCGTGGCGACCAAAATCTCGCCGAACTAAGCGTCGCTCAAATCGAGCAACAGCTAGGGCTGGCCGTTGATCGCGTGATGACTGAAGGCGGCATTGCCGACCGTGAACTGGCGGCACTCGCCATCAAGCAGGCCAGCGGAGACATGGTTGAAGCCATCTTCCTGCTGCGCGCTTATCGCACCACGCTACCGCGTCTGGCGGTGAGCGAACCGCTGAACACCGCTGAAATGCGTATCGAACGCCGCATTTCAGCCGTCTACAAAGACGTACCCGGCGGGCAGTTACTCGGCCCGACTTACGATTACACCCATCGCCTGCTGGATTTCACCTTGCTGGCAAACGGCGAAGCACCAACTCTTAAAACGGCTGACGAGCACAGCGAACCCGCTCCGCACGTGTTCAGTCTGCTGGCGAAACAGGGGCTGGCAAAAGCTGAAGAAGATAACGGCGAAAAGCCTGACGACATCACCCGCCAGCCGCCGGTTTACCCATGCTCGCGCTCCTCGCGTCTGCAACAGCTGGTGCGCGGCGACGAAGGCTATTTACTGGCCCTGGCCTACTCCACGCAGCGCGGTTACGGGCGCAACCACCCGTTCGCGGCAGAAATTCGCAGTGGCTATATCGATCTGGAAATTGTGCCGGAAGAGTTGGGTTTTGCAGTCAATATCGGCGAACTGCTGATAACTGAGTGCGAAATGGTTAACGGCTTTGTGGCACCCGCTGATGAAGACCCACACTTCACCCGTGGCTACGGGCTGGTGTTCGGCATGAGCGAACGCAAAGCAATGGCGATGGCGCTGGTTGACCGCGCCCTGCAAGCCCCGGACTACGACGAAACCATCGCAGGCCCGGCGCAGGACGAAGAGTTCGTGCTGGCCCACGCCGATAACGTCGAAGCCGCCGGGTTTGTCTCGCACCTGAAACTGCCGCACTACGTCGATTTCCAGGCCGAACTGGAACTGCTTAAACGTCTGCAAAAGGAACGTCATCGTGACTAAGGCACTCTCCGGCTACAACTTTGCTTATCTGGATGAACAAACCAAGCGCACCCTGCGCCGCGCGATTCTCAAAGCGGTAGCAATCCCAGGTTACCAGGTGCCGTTTGGCGGGCGCGAAATGCCGATGCCATATGGCTGGGGCACAGGCGGCATCCAGATCACCGCCAGCGTGATTGGCGAAAACGACGTGCTGAAGGTGATTGACCAGGGCGCAGACGACACCACCAACGCGGTGTCGATTCGCAACTTCTTCAAGCGCGTGACTAACGTCGCCACCACCGAATCCACCGCCGACGCCACGCTAATTCAGACGCGCCACCGCATCCCGGAAACACCACTCACTGAAGACCAGATCCTGATTTACCAGGTGCCAATTCCTGAGCCGCTGCGTTTTATCGAACCGCGCGAAACCGAAACGCGCACCATGCACGCGCTGGAAGAGTACGGCGTAATGCAGGTGAAATTGTACGAAGATATCGCCCGTTTCGGCCATATCGCCACCACTTACGCCTACCCGGTGAAAGTGAACGAGCGTTACGTGATGGACCCGTCGCCGATCCCGAAATTCGACAATCCGAAAATGGACATGATGCCTGCGCTGCAACTGTTCGGTGCCGGGCGTGAAAAACGCATCTACGCGGTGCCGCCGTATACCCGCGTCGAAAGTCTCGATTTTGACGACCATCCGTTTACCGTCCAGGAGTGGGAAGAACCGTGCGCGATTTGCGGCTCGCACCACAGTTACCTCGACGAAGTGGTGCTCGACGATGCGGGCAGCCGCATGTTCGTCTGCTCCGATACCGATTTCTGCCGCCAGAACAGCGAGGCTGCGACCAAATGACTCGACCGTTACTTTCCGTCAATAACCTGACCCACCTTTATGCACCCGGTAAAGGATTTAGCGATGTGTCATTCGAGCTTTATCCGGGCGAAGTGCTGGGAATTGTCGGTGAATCAGGCTCCGGCAAAACCACGTTGCTAAAGTCGATTTCCGCACGCCTCGCCCCGCAAAACGGCGAAGTGGTTTATCTCGACTCGTCGCTGTACGACATGAGCGAAGGCGAGCGCCGCCGCCTGCTGCGCACCGAATGGGGCGTGGTGCACCAACATGCGATGGACGGTCTACGCCGCCACGTTTCTGCCGGTGGCAACATCGGCGAGCGCTTAATGGCAACCGGTGCGCGTCATTACGGCGATATCCGTGCCACCGCCGAGCGCTGGTTAGAAGAGGTGGAAATCCCTGCCTCGCGTATCGACGACCTGCCAACCACATTTTCCGGCGGCATGCAGCAGCGCCTGCAAATCGCCCGCAACCTGGTGACGCACCCGAAACTGGTGTTTATGGACGAGCCAACGGGTGGGCTGGACGTTTCGGTACAGGCGCGTTTGCTCGACCTGCTGCGCGGCCTGGTACGTGAACTGAATCTGGCGGTGGTGATCGTTACTCATGATTTGGGCGTGGCGCGTTTGCTGGCAGACCGCCTGCTGGTGATGAAGCAAGGTCAGGTGGTGGAAAGCGGTCTGACCGACCGCGTGCTGGACGACCCGCACCACCCGTATACCCAGTTGCTTGTTTCTTCCGTCCTTCAGAATTAGGTGAACACGATGACCAGATTACGGGTTGAAAACCTGAGCAAAACCTTTGTGTTACACCATCAGCACGGTATCCGTTTGCCGGTACTGGCGAATGCTTCACTGGAAGTGGAATCGGGCGAATGCGTGGTGCTGCACGGCCATTCCGGCAGTGGGAAATCCACCCTTTTGCGCTCGCTGTACGCCAACTACTTACCCGATGAAGGGCATATCTGGGTCAAACATAACGATGAATGGCTCGACATTGTGCAGGCTCCGGCGCGTGACGTGCTGGCGGTGCGCCGCCAGACCATCGGCTGGGTGAGCCAGTTTTTGCGCGTCATCCCGCGTATTTCAGCACTTGAAGTGGTGATGCAACCGCTACTGGATTTGGGCGTGTCGCGTGACGTTTGTGAAGACAAAGCGTCGATGCTGCTGACCCGCCTGAATGTGCCGGAGCGCCTGTGGAATCTCGCGCCGTCAACCTTTTCCGGCGGTGAACAACAGCGCGTAAACATCGCCCGTGGCTTTATCGTCGATTACCCGATTTTGCTGCTTGATGAACCAACCGCCTCGCTGGATGCGAAAAACAGTGCCGCCGTGGTGGATTTAATTCTGGAAGCCAAAGCACGTGGAGCGGCAGTCGTCGGCATCTTCCACGACGAAGCGGTACGCAATCAGGTAGCGGACAGACTGCATTCCATGGCAACCATCGAGGCAAAAAATGATCATTAATAACGTCAAACTGGTGCTGGAAAATGAAGTGGTGAGTGGCTCACTGGAAGTGGCCGATGGGGTGATTCGTAATTTTGCCGATAGCCAAAGCCAGTTACCACAAGCGCACGATGGCGAAGGCGGTTGGTTGCTGCCGGGGCTTATCGAGCTGCATACCGACAACCTCGACAAATTCTTCACCCCACGCCCGAAAGTCGACTGGCCTGCGCATTCCGCGATGAGCAGCCACGACGCATTAATGGTGGCGAGCGGCATCACGACTGTGCTGGACGCCGTAGCGCTGGGCGACGTGCGCGACGGCGGCGACCGCCTGGAAAACCTCGAGAAGATGATCAATGCGGTAATGGACAGCCAGGCGCGTGGCGTTAACCGCGCCGAACACCGCCTGCACCTGCGCTGCGAACTGCCGCACCACACCACGCTGCCACTATTCCAGCAGCTAATCGAACGCAGCGGCGTGTCGCTGGTGTCATTAATGGACCACTCACCAGGCCAGCGCCAGTTCGCAAACCTGGTGAAGTATCGTGAATATTACCAGGGAAAATATTCGCTCAGCGATACGGAGATGAACAGCTACGAGGCGGACCAACTTGCGCTTGCTGAGCGCTGGTCACAGCCCAATCGCCTGGCGATTGCCGCTGAATGTCGTGCGCGCAATATCGCGCTCGCCAGCCATGATGACGCGACTGCGGCGCACGTGGTGGAATCCCACGAGTTGGGCAGCGTAATCGCTGAGTTCCCGACTACGCTTGAAGCCGCGCAAGCCTCACGCCAGCATGGTTTAAGCGTGCTGATGGGCGCGCCAAACATTGTGCGAGGCGGCTCGCATTCCGGCAATGTGGCGGCGCATGAACTCGCACAAGTCGGCCTGCTGGATATTCTCTCGTCCGACTATTACCCGGCGAGTTTGCTGGACGCTGCGTTCCGCATCGCCCAGGACGAGTCGAACAGTTTCACCCTGCCACAAGCGGTGGCACTGGTGACACGCAACCCAGCCAAAGCATTGAATCTCGATGACCGCGGCGTGCTCGCAGAAGGCAAACGTGCCGATATGGTGCTTGCGCATCTTCACGGCGATCATGTCCACGTCGGCCATGTCTGGCGTCAGGGAATACGGGTGTTCTGATGAGCAAAATAGTCTGGTTGATGGGGCCGTCAGGCTCCGGGAAAGACAGCCTGCTGACGGCACTGCGCCAGCAGGAGAATAATCAACTACTGGTAGCGCACCGCTACATTACCCGCGCCGCCGACGCCGGGTGCGAAAACCATATTGCCTTGAGTGAAAAGGAGTTCGCTCAGCGCCAAGAACAGGGGCTATTCGCGCTGTGCTGGCAGGCGCATCACCAAAGTTACGGCGTGGGTATCGAGCTGGATATCTGGCTCGATTCCGGGTTCGACGTGGTGGTGAACGGCTCGCGCCAGCATCTGGCGCAGGCGCGCGCGCGTTACGCCGAAGCGCTAGTGCCGATTTGCCTGCATGTTTCGACGGACGTTTTGCGCAAGCGCCTCGAACAACGCGGGCGTGAAACTGCGCAGCAGATCGAACAACGCCTGCAACGTGCGGCCTTTTATGCCCCGGATTTGGACGACTGTTTAATACTTAACAACGATGGCAGTCTGGCGGAGTCTGTCTTATCGTTTATGCGTCTGGTGAATGGCCAGCGCAATGCCAATATCGTCCATTTTCGTCCCAAGGAACCGCGCCATGTTTGAACTTCGCCCCGCCACTCTTGCCGATATTGATGCTGTTTACGCTCTGATCTGCGAATTAAAACAGGCAGAATTTAACCGCCAGGCGTTTAACGTCGGGTTTGCAGCAAATCTTGAAGATCACAATTTATGCTACCAACTTGCACTACTTAACGGCGAGGTTGTCGGCATGATCAGTCTGCATATGCAGTTTCATCTGCACCATGTGAATTGGGTGGGTGAAATTCAGGAACTGGTGGTAATGCCCGCTGCTCGAGGCCACGGCGTGGGTAGCAAACTGTTAGCCTGGGCTGAAGAGCAGGCGCGGATTGCCGGAGCGGAACTCACTGAGCTTTCCACCAGCGCCAAACGCCTCGACGCCCACCGTTTCTACCAGCGCGAAGGGTATCAAAATACCCATTTCCGCTTTACTAAACCGGTGGAGATAAACCGTGACTCTGACGCTAACCCTTAGCGGAACGGGGGGCGCACAACTCGTCCCCGCCTTTGGCTGTTTTTGTGCGGCCTGCGAGCGCGCTCGCACTGATCCGCAATTTCGCCGCAAGCCATGCAGCGCGGTGATGAAGTTTAACGACGCGGTGACACTGTTGGACGCAGGCATTCCCGATTTAATGGACAGCTGGCAACCGGGGGAATTTAAGCAGTTTTTACTCACCCATTACCATATGGACCACGTGCAGGGATTATTCCCACTGCGCTGGGGCGTGGGCGAAAAAATCCCGGTGTACGGCCCCGCCGATGAACAAGGCTGCGACGACCTGTTTAAACACCCCGGCATTCTGGATTTCAGCCACCAGCTTGAGCCGTTTGTCTGGTTTACCTTGCAGGCGCTACGCGTGACCCCCCTGCCTCTCAACCATTCAAAACTGACGCTGGGCTATTTTTTTGAAACCCCGCACAGCCGCGTGGCGTGGTTAAGCGATACCGCAGGTCTGCCCGATAAAACGCTGAAGTTTCTGGCAAATAATAAACCGGATGTGATCGTGATTGATTGCAGCCATGAGCCGCGTCCTGAAACACCGAAAAACCATTGCGATTTGAATACCGTTATCGAGCTTAATAAACAGATTGGCTGCCCACGCGTTGTCCTTACGCATATCAGCCACCAGTTTGATTGTTGGCTGATGGAGAATGCGTTACCGAAAGGGTTCGAGGCGGGGTTTGATGGAATGGTTATTCGGGTGGATTAGCCGCTTTAATCTTGCTAATCACTAATAGCCGATGCTGATGAATTTCAGGGTCGGTTCCCCAAGCGTACGGTGACCATTTGCTGACGAACTCCTCAGCGTTTTGGATAAGCGTTAATTCGTTATCTTCTTTTGTGCCATCCCAAATCATCACTTCAAATCGCGGGTCGGCGATAGCTTCAGTGATCCTATATTCCCAGAAACGACGACCATCAGCGGTTTGCTCATTATCAGAAACAACAATCTCATACATTTCCAATAACCAGGCAAATATCCGTTTTGCTAATCCCTGCAACGCATCCTGGTACTCCGGCATAAATGTGCGCCAAACCATGACCTGCGTACAGTGCTGTTTGCCTGGCACCACAAATTTCCCGGTAACAATTTTTACCGCATAGGCGGTGATGTCGTCTTTTAGCAGGCGGCATTGTTTACCGTCGAGCGACACCACCAGACGGTATCCCGCCGGAGGAACGTAGCCGGGTAAGCTAAAAGGTTCAACCCCTTTGGCGAGGAACGCCAGGGTGTGTTCCCGGTTACGATCTGGGGCGTTGAGCTTTCTGTTGAAATCCGCGTCGCTTATCAATCTCGGTGCCATTAGTTGTGAAATCCTTATCCTAAGTATGCTTATTTTTCCCTTTAAAGCCAGCTTAAAAAAACCACGTTTTTCCTGATATTACGGGTACTTGTAGTAACAAATCTTAAGCTTGATAAGAAAATTAACACACTAAATGAATAAAAATTCACCACTTTTTTGTTTGCTTTTAGTTTTCAGAAGACAACTCGCAAAACGCAAATTTAATGTGCTTTTTATCACTCACCGATTTTCAAAACTTACCGAAAATCATCATCCAAACGGCGTTCGTCCTCTTCAAGCTGACGGCGCTGTTGATCCAACTGACGTTGCTGGTCGTCAAGCTGGCGTCGGCGATCTTCGAGTTGACGGTGACGGTCTTCATACTGGCGGCGATCGTCATCATTTCGACGCTGGCTTTCGTCCCAGCGGCGGTCGTCGTTGTCATCACTACGGCTGTCATTCGGTTTGTAGGCATCGTTAATCGCCTGCGAAATAGACCCCACAATGGAGTTATCAAACAGGCCATCCAACGCATCGGCGTGGGCAATGGTTGTCATGGTCAGGGTGCCGAGCAGTAGCACGGTGGAGTATCGATTCATAAGCCCATCTCATGAAAATAGAGTTTAGGGACGATAAAAAAAATGCCAGAACCCTGACAGCAGAGAATTCCCAATTTTCACCTTAATTATATTTATAAGTAATATTTACCTTTAACCCAATCCAGATTTTTCATGCCATATTTTGGTGCAAAAAAAATCAGAAAAACAACCACTTCCCACCCTGTGTAATAATTCGAAAATCCCGAGCAATGCGGTTTAACTTAGCCAAAAATCAGCAATTTAGATTGAAATTACACAGTTTAGAAAAAACAATCGCTCGGAAATACCTCACTTTCACAACCACAAAAAATTCAAAAACATGATCACCATCAGTTATTTTAAATAAATAGTGAAACGTTATTTCAACTTATATGGATAGCGTGTTTTAATCTTTCCAATTCAAACTAACTCATAGGGAACTACAATGTTTTACGATTACATTGTAATAGCGGGTTATTTCTTATTAATGGTAGCGATTAGCCTACTGTTCAAAAAAATGGCCAATAACAGTACCAGCGACTACTTCCGCGGAGGCGGCAAGATGTTGTGGTGGATGGTTGGGGCAACCGCGTTTATGACGCAGTTTTCTGCCTGGACGTTCACCGGTGCGGCTGGCAAAGCCTTTACCGATGGTTTCGCAGTTCTTGCCGTGTTTGTCGGCAACATGTTTGCTTATCTTCTGGCGTGGGCATACTTCGCTCGCCGCTTCCGTCAAATGCGTGTGGATACCCCAACTGAAGCGGTACGTCGCCGTTTTGGCCCGGTCAACGAGCAGTTCTTTACCTGGGTCATTATCCCACTAAGCGTGATTAACGCAGGCGTGTGGTTAAACGGTCTTGGCGTGTTCGCATCCGCCGTCTTTAACGCTGATATCATCACCACTATCTGGATTACCGGCCTTGCGGTTCTGGCTATTTCCATGCTGAGTGGCGCGTGGGGTGTGGTAGCGTCCGACTTTATTCAAACGCTGGTTATTGCAGTTATTTCAGTCGCTTGCGCAGTAGTTGCCCTATGGGCAGTCGGTGGCCCGGCTAACATCGTGACTGAGTTCCCATCCGGTTTCTTTACTGGCCCGGATATGAACTACCCGCTGTTGATGGTTGGCACCTTCCTGTTCTTTGTGGTGAAACAGCTGCAAAGTATTAATAACATGCAGGAATCCTACCGCTTCCTGAATGCTAAAGACTCCAAAAATGCCAGCAAAGCGGCTCTGATGGCACTGCTGATGATGCTGATTGGCGCGGTAATTTGGTTCATTCCACCATGGGCAACTGCGATTCTGTACCCAAATGCCGGGGCGCAATATCCTGAGCTGGGTGCTAAAGCACGTGATGCGGTTTACCTGGTGTTTGCTCGTGAAGCCATGCCGCTGGGTACTGTAGGGCTGCTGATGGCGGGTCTGTTCGCGGCAACCATGTCCTCCATGGATTCTGCATTAAACCGTAACTCCGGTATCTTCGTACGTAGCTTCTACGCAACGATTGTGCGTAAAGGTAAAGCAACAGATAAAGAGCAACTGCGTGCCGGTCAAGTTGCCTGCCTGGTTAACGGCTTGCTGGTTATCTTCATGGCGCAGTTCTTTAACTCTCTCAAGCACCTCAGCCTGTTCGACCTGATGATGCAAGTAGCAACACTGCTGCAATCACCGATTCTGGTTCCATTGTTCTTCGGCATGTTGATTCGCAGAACCCCTTCATGGGCTCCATGGGCAACCGTCGTATTCGGCCTGGGCGTATCCTGGATGGTGGTTGATGTGTTCACGCCGCAGTATGTCATGTCCTGGTTCGGTGTTGAGAAACTGACTGGCCGTGAAGTTAGCGAGCTGAAAACAATCATTCCAATCGTTGCACATCTGGTACTGACCGGTGGCTTCTTCTGCCTGAGCGCGTTGTTCTATAAACCGCAAGCAGATACAAATGTCGAAGCAACTAATGCGTTCTTTAAAGATGTCGAAACCGAGTGTGTTGAAGACGACGCGCAGGACATCGTTGACCGTATGCAGCGTAACAAGCTGGGTGACCTGACTATCTATATGGCGATTGGCTTGTCGGCGATGATGCTGATTCCAAACCCAATGTGGGGCCGCTTGTTGTTCCTGGCCTGTGCCGCGGCGGTGTTTGCTGTCGGGTATGCGTTAAAACGCAGTGCGAAGATCGATAAAGCAGCTGTGGTTCTCAAGCCAGCAACGCAAAATAATCAATAACACTATTCACTAAACTCAAAAGCCACCCAATCTTCGGTGGCTTTTTTATTTCCCGAACAACTCAAATTGTTAACATTGCTTCGTAACCAACTATTTCTATTATAATAGTTCACATAAGCAATGCGAAAGAATTGATTATTATTTAACTCAAGAAAACTTTCTTCAATTAAACCAAGCGGCTAAAAAAACGAATCTGGCCATTGATTAAGAAGCATCTTAGCCATGAAAATTAAAAGAAAATAATAACCGAACGGTTATTTATTACATTCGATTGCAATAATTTGGCAATTTCTGCTGCAATTATGTTTTCAGCACCTCCGAACACCTCCCCACAAAAAACCGCAAAGCACGCTAAGAATAATCTCAGATACATTCGTAAATATTATGTAATGAGGTGATCTAATACATTCATACTATGTAAATCAGATGTATCATTACCGTTAATGCTACCGAGGCCGCTAACAGAGTGATGCGCTATGTCCAGACAAAGAAACGACAATCCTACCCGTCCACGCCATCACCGTTTCGCCCTGGAGCCACGGCAGTTGTTCGATGGCGCAGCCGTCACTGAGGCTGCTCATCATGCGGATAATCCGCTTGATACCCAGCACCACGATAACGCGCCAGACGCCTCCAAAGCGGTTTTTGTCCCACCTGCATCGGTGCCTGCACCAGCATCAATAACAGCACCGGCTCCCGCAGATGCGACTGCGCCGCATGAAGTTTATGTTGTCGATAGTCACGTCCAAAATTGGCAATCGCTGGTCAGCCAGTTGCCAGAAGGCAGCCGCGTGCTGGTGCTGGACTCTCAGCACTCCGGGCTTGAGCAGATTAATGAAGCGCTAAAGAACGATAAAAATATCACTGCGATTCATATCATCAGCCATGGCGCCAGCGATGAGATAACACTCGGTAGCGACAAACTTAATGACAAAACGATTGCTCAATATCAGCAGCAATTAGAAACTCTTGGCGAAAAGCTCAGTACAGACGGCGATATCTTGCTGTATGGCTGCAACGTCACGGCAAAAGACACCATCCTGATTACCCGTATGGCGGACTACACCCATGCGGATATTGCGGCTTCAAATGACGAAACGGGTAGCGCAGCAAAAGCGGCTGACTGGACACTTGAATCCCGTACCGGCGTTATCGAAACACGTTCGCTGGAGTTGGCGTACGATGGCGTGCTGCAAGCCCCTGAACTCACCACCACTAACCCGGACATGGTGGTTTCTGAGCCAAGCTCACTGCACCCAGGTGCCGAAACCGGCAGTTTCAGCGGCATAACGATTAATGCCAGTGATGCAAATGTCGCGATCAGCGTGACATTGACCAACGGTGCCGTAGGTGATTTGGTTAATGGTGCTAAATCAGGGAAGACACTGGAGTTCGTCGGCTCAGTTGCAGATGCACAAGCTTGGTTAAACTCACTTAAATTCACCGCAAGTGATACCGAACTGGGCAAACAGTCCGCCTCAACGGATGTGCAGTTTTATATCTTAAGTTTTTCAGGCAACGATAGTCTGGTCACGCATGTCACCATCACTCCATCTAACGACCCGGTAACTGTGCCAAACAAAACCTTAATCGTGCCGGAAAGGAACGGTTCGGGCACTGTGATTACCACTCAGACACTGACTGCTATAGATCCTGATGTTTCAAGCGGTGCGCAAAGTGCCTCACAAATTGTCTACAGCCTGACGGCGATGCCGCAGTATGGCTATCTGACGTTAAACGGTAATCGTCTGGGTGTTGGCTCGGTATACACTCAGCAAGATGTGCAAAATGGCGCACTGAGATATGTCCACACTGCGACAGGTGCGACGCAAAACACCGCCGACAGTTTTTCTGCCAACGTGAATGATGGGGCAACACCTATCAACCTTTCCGATAAGGTCACGGTCACGCTCCAGATTGCGCCAGAAAACCAGCTGCCAACCATATCGGGTGGTGGCATTGTTTTTGAAGGCCAGCCAGAAAACGCCGTTAATACCGGGAATGTCGGGAAATACATTGTGGCCACCAGCGGTGGCGATACGCAAGACACCGTACTGACCTTAACCATTACATCACTGCCAGCGTTCGGCACTCTTTATTTTAAGGGTTCGCCGGTGGTTCTGAATCAGCAGATTAGCTATGCCGAACGTGATCAATTGACCTATGAAAACGACGGTGCAGAAGGCAATACGCAGGACAATTTTGGCGTGCGTGTTACTGACCAGGGCGGCGGTACAGGCGTTCCTGCCAGCAGCGATGCAGTGATTGCACTGACGATTCAACCCGTTGATGACGACCCGTACCTCAATCCAGATTCGACATTGCATGCGCAAGTCACAACAGGCCCGAATAACGTCGTGCTGCAACCAGAAATGTTAGCGGCACTCGATAGCGACTCGTCGGCCGATCGCGTGAGTTTTATCGTTGATACCCGAGGGTTAACACACGGTTATCTGACCTTGAATGGTCTACTGATGAAAAGCGGCGACACCTTTACGATGGAAGATGTCGCCGAAGGTCGGGTTGTTTATACGCAATACATTGCTTCCAACGTCGGTGGACAAGACGTATTTAATTTCCGCGTCATCGACCACTCCACCGCATTGCGCTGGAACGCGGATGGCACAACGTTCACGCGCCAGGGTGGGATATGGGATGGCGAAAGTGCTACCGACCAGCTCACCCATATTCAATTCACCATTGGCCTGGCTACCACTGATAACCCCAACAACCCTGACCCTGGTGGCCTGCCGGTGTTAAATGTCCCGGCAGAGACTACAAACTCGGGGTATATCGGCACCGACGTGCAAAACCCTGGCAATGCACCCCATGGCGTACTCAACGAGGGCGGGACATTAACGCTTTCAGGTACCGGGAAAATCACTGCGAATACGCCAGGCCTGAGCTATGTCGTGCAAGGCGCGACACCTGAGCAGATCGTTTATACCTTCCTCGGCAGCGCCTCCGGGCAAACCGGCCTGAGTATCCTGAAAAGTGATGGTCAGGGTGGTTATCGGGTTATCAATGCGTTCGGTACGTTTACCCAGGCCGACTTGAACCAAGGGTTAATCAGCGTTCGTCACGACGGCGGTGAAAACTTCATGTTTGACGGCAGATTCTCGGTTTCAGCAGGCCAGGTGACGCTGGATGCACGAGGCAACCCGGTTGCGGTGACCTGGAACCCGACCATGGTCGTTTTCGTCACCCCGATTAACGATGCGCCGGTAATTGCAGGCTCTTCAAACACGATTTTAGCGGAAGGTGAAACGGTCGTTATCACCAACTCGCAGTTGCAGTTGAGCGACCCGGATGATGTAAACAGTGGCGCGTCGTGGGAAGGATCGGCTTTGCGGCCCGATGGCATTAACAATAACTACGCTTACAACAATGATGCCACCGGAACGGATGCGCTGAAATTTGGCTTCCTGACGCTGCCTGCTGGAGGTGCGCTGCAATATTATAATGGCACCACTTGGGTCACCATCACCAATGCGGATATCGGCACATTGCAGCTTGATGCCAGCATTTTAAAGGAAGATGGCACCAGCGGCCTGCGTTTTGTCAGCAATGGTTCTGAAGTCCGCAGCACCAGCTTTACGACTTATGCGGTGGACCGCTGGGGCTTGCAGTCGGCCAACAACGCCACTGTGGGCATTACCATCACCAACGTGAATGATGGCCCAAAAATCCCGCAGACCCCGGACAGCCCGGATATCGTTGTACCTCCAGATTCGCCAAACCTTGTGGGTGGTGTTGAAGGTCGCCCTCCGGCTAACAACCCGGCGACCGTGGTCGAAGGCGGCTATGTGCAAATTAATAGCTCACAGCTTCAGGCTTACGACCCGGACAGCACTCCCGAGCAGGTGCAATTTACCGTTACCACCACGCCGACGCATGGCCGCCTCGCGTACTCAACCGATGGTGTTAACTTTAGCGTCCTGGGCAACGGTTCGACCTTCACGCAGGCTGACATTAACAACGGTCGGATCTATTACCTGAATAACGGTGATGAAGTCACCGGCAACGGCCTGAACACCGACGGCTTTAATTTCACGCTGTCTGATGGTGACAAGGAACAAGCCAACAACCACTTTGCCATTAATGTCACGCCAACCAACGACAAACCCACTGTTACCGCGCCTTCCGGGCCGATTGATATCGGGATTTCTCAGGCAGTGAAAGGTTTTACAGTTGCCGACCCGGATATTACGGGTACGAACAGCTCGGTTAACATTCTTCAGACCACCGTACGCCTGCTGCACAGTGATGGCAGTGCCTTTAGCCAGGCTGAATATAATGGCATCGTGCTAGCGGCAAATGCGGCAAGCGGCGCGACAATTACGGGTGGTACAAATGGTTATCTGGTGCTGACAGGCACCGTGGCGCAAATTAATAGCGCGTTGACCGGTTTAATCGTGCGTTTCCCCAACGATCGCAACGCAGTTTACCAGGTTCAGGTTATTACTGATGACCGCCTACGGACGGCAGATGGCCAGTTAACAGGTGAAGCGAACGGCGGCCCGGTTAACCAACCGGCTAACCCGGCGTTTGGTGCATCGCCTGGCATAGTCGATAGCCAAAATTATAACTGGTATCAGAATGCTGTTCCGGGAACGAACGGCAATATCACGGCCAACCAGGTAGTGATTAACGCCTCGTCAGTTAACGATCCAGGGCATCTGGTCGTTAACAATCCCAATAAATCGACCTTTGAAGATCAGCCGACGTTTATCGGCGGCGATTTTACTATTACCGACGTGGAATCAACGGCCTTCGGTAAGCCAGTCACCGTGACGTTAACCGTCGCGCAAGGGCAATTGGGGATCGGCAGCTTAACCACTGATGACAGCAGCACCGTGATAAACGGCGTCTCGATTCAGGGTGATAATTCTGGAAAGCTGATTCTTACTGGTACTGCCGACGCGATTCAGAAATTGATTAATGACCCGGCAAACGGGCTGACCTACCAAAGTGCCGCCAATGCTAACCACGACCAAAATGGTGCTGCGGCAGGCGATGTGACGCTCAATGTACATCTGGATACGTCGACGGCTACCGTCGGGGATAATTTCGATTCCCCACCTGCTGATGTAAAGATCGCATTAACCATTATCCCGGTGAACGACCCACCAACCGTAACTGCACCTCCTGGAGCATTGTTGCTCGATAACAATGCTCCAGGAGGCAACAACGTTGGCGGGTTTGTGATTGGTGATCCTGACATTTCGGATGCAGGCGGTGTCGCAACGGGTGAAAAAGACATTGTGCAGGTCACGGTGCGCATCACCGATGAAAACGGTAACCCACTGTCCGTGTCGCAATATCGCGACCAGCAGAACTCGGCGATCAACATTTCGTCACTCAACACCACTTCCGGTGTGATTGTCCAAACCGGTAGCCCGGATGGTGTTAATCCACCATCCAATGGGCAAAACGCTCCGTTGGTCATTACCGGCACAGTCGCGCAAATCAACGCCTACCTCGCGCAATTACAAGTCAGCATGCGTGGCGCAATCCTTGATGATGCCGACCAGTATTTCCGCGTCGAAGTAATTGTGGATGACCGGGTACGCGATGCGAACGGCAACCTGACTAGTGGTGCCAACGGTGGCAATAACGTTGCAGCAAATGGCGTAGGAACCACGCTTCCTCCAAACACGGTTATCAGCCCTTACGCGGCAATTCCTGCCGGGCTTGAGCAAAACGTGGCATCAACTTACCGCACCGTGTTCCAGAGCAGTATTAACGACCCGGCGCAGATTGTGCTGGGCGGCAACCCGGCTCTGAGCACCAATGAAAACAGCGCCACCGTAACGCTCCCGCCGATTACTATCAGTGATTCGGATGCGGGTAGTCAGACCATGACGGTCACCGTCAAATTGCCAAATGGCTTTGTCTTTGTTGCGCCAACCGGCAGCGGCGGCTCATTTACCGGCACGGGTACCGACACGCTCACTGTTACCGGCTCCTACGCTCAGGTAAATACTTATCTGGCGGGGCTGCGGGTGACGCTACCTGATGCACCAGGTAGTGCGAACCGTTCTGACTGGAACGGCAGTTTCGGCGTGACCGTGACGGTCAACGATGGCGGCAACTCGGGTTCGCGCCCTGGCACGCTACCCGGCAGCGCGACTAACCCGCAACAAGATCCGGGGCAAGTTTCCTACGCAGATGGCACTTCATCGGCGCTTATCACCACACGCGCATTTACCTTCACGGTCAATGCGGTGAACGATGCACCGGTAGTGGTCGGCACGCCAACGGTAACTATACCGACCCTTGAAGAAGATACTCTCAGCGGTGCAGTGGGGGGCAAAACTGTAGGTTCACTGTTTACAGGCTTCTTTAATGACTCTCGCGACACCATCAATAACAGCGCAAATGGCGGAACTGGCGGCAGCAGCGCCGATTCGTTTTATGGCGTAGCCATCACTAACCACACCGCCAACGCTGCACAAGGTGAATGGCAATATTCTCTTGATGGCACCACCTGGCTGGCTGTCGGTAACCGCAGCGACGCGAATGCGCTGGTACTCACTGCCAACTCATCGCTGCGTTTTGTCCCGGCTCCGGACTATTTTGGCACTCCTTCAACGCTTGGCGTGCGCCTGGTCGAAACCAACAATAACGGCGATGTTTCAACTACGCCTGCGGTTCCAGCCAATGGTGCGGTGACAAATATCAGCGGCGCTGGTGGGCACGGCGGCACTTCAATTTACAGTGAAGCCCTCGTCACGCTCCGCACCGATGTCACCAACATTAACGACCGGCCAACGCTTGGCGATAAAACGATTACCATCGCTGAAGATACCAACGGTACGCAAACCATCGGGAACATGTTCCAGTCGGTTTACAGTGATGCCACCGATAACCAGACCGCTATCGCAGGTGGCGGCAACGCCAGCGGCCCTCTGGGTTATATCGCGATTTACGGCGACACCACCGATGCAAGCAAAGGCCACTGGGAATACTTCAATGGCACAACGTGGGCTGCAATCCCGTCTGATGTCACTGCAAGCAATGCCTTTGTACTGGCAAGCGATACGCAGATGCGATTTGTTCCCCAGCCAGATTACAACGGGCCTGTGACCGGCGGTTTGCAGTTACGCGCCTCAGATACCACGGACACAGGGCTTGCAGGTATCACTAACGGACGGGTGAATTTCTTCGACTTTGCCAAAGACAGCGACCCGACTTCGCACTGGTCAAATACCGCCATGCTTTCGGTCACCATCACGGCGGTAGCTGATGCCCGTGATGACACCTTCTCCACCCACTCCAACGTACCGCTGGTGATTCAGGGCACAGACCTGCTGGCTAACGACACATTCTCCAACGGAGATAAAGCCGTCACGATGGTGACTGCGCCGACAAACGGCACCCTGTCGTATGTTAATGGCGTGCTGACCTACACGCCGAACCCTGGTTTTGTGGGAACCGACAGCTATATCTATACCGTGGTAAGTGGTGGTGTGGAGGAAACCGCGAAGGTGACTATTAACGTCACCAACCTTGCGCCAGTTGTGGGCGACGAAATTAAGAGCATTGATGAAGACACCCCAGCCTTGGGCAATGTTTTAACTAACGATCGCGACCCCGATGGCGACGCGCTCACGGTGAAAACCTTCACTATTGATGGAAGAACTTACAATGCGGGTGACACCGCAACACTTGCTAATAACCACGGCACGCTGACCATGAATGCCAACGGGACTTATACTTATAAGCCTGGTGACGACTGGCATGGTGATATCGCCGTTAGCTATGTGGTTACCGATGGTAATCAAAATGGTGATACCACCGGGCAGTTGGGCGTGCATGTGGCCTCGGTTGTTGATGCCCGCGATAATATCGAAATCGAGCATACCGGTACGGTTATCACCACTGATGTGATGGCAAACGACACGTTCGTTAACTCGGACAAAACCGTCACCAGCTTTACCCAGCCAGAAAACGGCGTGGTGACTTTGGGGGAAGACAATAAGCTGATTTACACCCCGAATCCCGGTTTTATTGGTAGTGACAAATACACCTACACCGTGACCAGCGGCGGCATAGAAGAAGTTGCAAATGTGTTTATCTTTATGACTAACACGCCGCCAACCGCCAGCAACCAGTTTGCTGTGACAGACGAAGATACACCGGTTAGCGGTGATGTATTACGGTTACTAAGTGACCCGGACGGTGACCCGCTGCATGTGGTCGATTTCCAGATTGAAGGCTCGCCTACGAACCATCCGGCAGGTGCAACAGTGACGATTGACGGCAGTGGGACTTTCGTTCTCAATGCCAACGGCAGCTATACCTTTACGCCTGTTAAAGACTGGAACGGTATCGTCCCGACCATCACGTTTAACGTTTCCGATGGCACTGCCACCCCGCCAACACAAAGCTCGCTGGATATCACCGTTCGGCCAATCGTTGATATCGCCAACGACTCCGTGTCCACACATGCGGGCAAGCCGATAACCATCGATCCGTTTATCAATGACAATTTTAGCAACTC
Organism: Buttiauxella massiliensis; assembly: GCF_902500225.1. Taxonomy (GTDB): domain Bacteria; phylum Pseudomonadota; class Gammaproteobacteria; order Enterobacterales; family Enterobacteriaceae; genus Buttiauxella; species Buttiauxella massiliensis. The sequence goes on from NZ_LR722652.1 coordinate 318,906, forward strand.
TGACAAAAAGATAACCGGCGTTACCGCGCCTGCACACGGTACGGTAACCATCAGCCCAGACGGCAAAACGGTAATCTACACGCCGAACGCCGGTTATGTCGGTAACGATGTATTTGATTACACCGTGACCAGTGGCGGCATTGAAGAAACCGCCGCGATTACCGTCACCATGAACAATGCCGTGCCGGTGTTGCGCAGCACGGCAGGCAGCACACTCGAAGACACACAGCTGGATGGCAATCTGCTCACCACGGCAAGAGATGCCGACGTAGGTGACACTATTACGGTCACCGATTTCACTATTGACGGCACGACGTATACGACGGGCGCTCCGGTGGTTCTCGATGGCAAAGGAACGCTGACCATCAATAGTAACGGAACTTACAGCTTTGAACCGGTGGCCGACTGGAATGGCATAGTGCCACCGATCTCCTTCACCATCAGCGATGGCAATAACGGAGGCCAGGCGACCAGTACTCTGGTGATTCAAGTGCGGTCAGTGGTGGATATTGCCCCAGATACCGCGACGACTCATGCGGATAACTTTGTCGCCATTAACGTGCTGGGTAACGACACCTTCAGCAACGATACGCAAATCGTCACCGCTATTCGCGACAACACCACGCTTGGGCAAGTGTTTGTGCTATCTGATAACACGATTCGCTACTCCCCACCGCCAGGATTTGTGGGCAGAGATACATTTACGTATACCGTTACCAGCGGCGGCATTACCGAAACCAGCACCGTAACGGTCATCGTCACCAACGCCGCACCAGTCACCACCGATATGAACCTGTCTATGGATGAAGATGGCGCGCAGATTAGCGGAAGGCTGACGGTTTCCGACCCGGACTCCGACGTGGTGCGCGTGACCTCCTTCCAGGTAGATGGCATGAACGGTGTGTTCGCGATTAACCGATTCGGAACTGGCACCGCCGTGATTCCGGGCGTCGGCACCTTTACGCTCTCTTATGATCGTAGTTACACCTTCAAGCCCGTCGCTGACTGGAATGGCAACGTCCCGCAAATAACCTACGTAGTAACCGACGACAACGGCGACACCCAGGTTTCCGGCAAGGTGAATATTTTCGTGAACCCTGTCGTAGATATCGCGGATGACAACATCTCGCTTCAGGCGGGAACGTCGTCTTCGGACAATCTGTTTACTAACGACAGCTTCGAGAATAGCGACAGAACAATTACCGGCGTCACTCAGGGAACCCACGGCACCGTCGTTATCGGCAGCAATGGCATTGTGACCTACACGCCACAGCCTGATTATGTCGGAACAGATTCCTACACCTACACTGTCACCAGCGGCGGCAGAACGGAAATCGCCACCGTAAACGTAACGGTAACAAACACCGTGCCAGTAGCGGCACCCGACACGCAGACCAATGTGGAAGACACTACGCTTGTCGGGAACGTGTTAAGCAACGATACCGACAGTAACGCCACCGACACTCTTAGCGTCACAAGCTTTACCTTGCCGGGTGAAACGGTGCCGCATTTGGCCGGGGAAACTGTCACTATTACCGGAATCGGCGCTCTTACGCTCAATGCTGACGGCAGCTATAAATTTGTACCGGTCGCTGACTGGAACGGGGCAGTACCCGTGGTCACCTACAACATCAGCGACGGTCATATCGGCGGCACCGCCAGCAGTACGCTGACTCTTGTGGTGACCGAAGTTGCGGACATTGTTGACGATTCAAGCTCCACCCATGCCGGGGTGCCAGTAACCATCGACGTTCTCGCCAACGATAATTTCGAAAATGGCGGCAAACAGATTACGGCCACCAGCAACGGCGCATTTGGCACCACCACCATCGTTAACGGCAAAGTGGTTTACACCCCTATTGCTGGTTATGTAGGCCGCGACAGCTTCACCTATACGGTGACAAGCGGTGGCATAAACGAAACAGCTACCGTAACCGTGGATATGACCAACACGCCACCTGTGGCGAACCCGGACACCAGCACCACGCCTGAAGACAGCACCGCCTCCGGCAATGTGCTGGCCAACGACACCGATGCGGATAATGCCGATAAAAATGCCCTCACCGTCACCGGATTTACCGTCAACGGCACACTGTATACACCAGGCACTGCGCTCACTCTCACCGGGATGGGTGTATTGACCATGCAAGCCGATGGCCGCTGGAATTTCGTGCCGGTTGCGGACTGGAACGGCACCTTACCGGTGGTGACTTACCAAATCAGCGATGGCAATACGGGTGGCGTTTCCAGTGCTGCACTGAGCATCACCATCTCCTCAGTACAGGATGCCTTTAACGATACGGTTTCGGTCCACGGCAACAGCTCGGTGACAACCGATGTGTTCGCCAACGACACCTTCACCAACGGCGATAAAATTATCCAGACTGTGACTCAAGGCAGCCACGGTACGGTCACTATCGAAAACGGCAAAATTACCTACAAGCCAAACGTGGGTTATGTCGGAACAGACAGCTACACCTACACGGTGCTGAGCGGCGGGATTCAGGAAACCGCCACGGTCAGCGTCACCGTGGAAAACACCCTGCCGATGACTCGGCCTGATATCAACATCACGCCAGAAGATAATGTCGTCACCGGTAATGTGCTGTTGAACGATTCCGATCCTGATGGTGATCCACTGACCATCACGCAGTTCAATGTCGATGGGCAGACCGCTCCGGCAGGGTATCCGGTGATTATCGCAGGCGTGGGTGAGTTCACGTTGCGTGCCGATGGCAGCTACACGCTGACTCCGGTCGCAGACTGGAACGGCAGAGTGCCGACCATCACCTACACGGTTAACGATGCGCTGATCGGCGGGAGCGCCACCAGCACGCTGAATATTATTGTGTCACCAGTAGTCGATGTTAATGCCGACAGCGCCACGACTCACGCAGGCAATTCGGTAACGACCGACGTGCTGGCTAACGACACCTTCAGTAATCCAGATGCCACTATCACCGCTGTTACAAACGGGACAAATGGCACTGCCACGCTGCAAAACGGCCAGATTATCTACACCCCTCGCAGCGGTTTTGTCGGCACGGATACCTACACCTACACCGTGACTAGCGGCGGGGTAACTGAAACCTCCACCGTGACTGTTTTTGTCACCAACGACGTGCCAGTGGTTAACCCGGAAGGGGTTATCACTCCACAAGGCGAGCCTATCTCTGGCAACGTGTTAACCAACGATCGCGACCCGAACGGCGACCCAATCCATATTTCTGGTTTCCAGGTTGGCGGCAACAGTTACAACGCGGGCGAAACAGCCGTGTTAGCGGGTGTTGGTAGCCTGACAGTTCTCAGAGACGGCAGCTATCGCTTTACCCCACTGGCCAGCTGGCGTGGCTTTGTGCCTCCGGTGACCTATACGGTGAGCGACGGCAACGAAGGCGGCGAAACCAACGGCAAACTGCGTATTCTGGTTGCACCGTCGGTGGAAATTTCGGTGCGTGAAGATGGCCTGACACCGCTTGATCCTGGTGCTCAGGAGGTTAACGGTACGCTAGATATTCTGTCGCTCGACAGGCTGCAAACGCTGACCTTCCAGGGGCGCGTTATCACCGCAGAACAGCTTCTGCGCCTGAACCCTCTGTCGCCAATTACTATCGAAACCGTAACGGGCACCATCAAGCTGCTGGCTTACTACAGTAGCGCAGACGGTGTTGCGCGGCTCGATTACAACTTCACCTTACGTGAAGCGGTGTCGCAACCGGGGCTGGCCAGTACGCACAACGACTACTCAGTCCAGGTGAACGGCACCACCATCGGGCAGCTACGCATTACCGTCTTCAATGACAACCCGAGCGCCACCGATGACAGCGCGGAGATCTTGCAGGACCAGAACCAGAAATCGGCCAGCGGTAACCTGTTTAACGATGATCGCATTGGTGCAGATGGTGCGGCGAGCAATGGTCCTGTCACGGGCGTCGTGTCAGAAAACACCGGGAATGCAGGCACCATTGGCGGCTCAAGCGGTGGCCAATACGGCACGCTAACCCTCGATAGCCAGGGCAACTGGCGCTATGAAGTCAACAGCAGCGACCCTCGTGTGGCAGCACTTGAAGCGAACGCAACACTCACTGAGGTGTTTGTTTACACCATCACCGACAGCGACGGTGGCGTAAGCGAAGCACGTCTTACGATTTTGATTCATGGCGTCACGGCGATGCCAAACGTCGATGACCGTAATGGCGACCAGATATTTGGCCGTGAGGAAGAAGAAACACTGCCCGCCTACAGCCAAAGTTACGAACCGGGCTTGTTTATTCTGCCGCTAGTCTATGATTTACAAAGTGATGCAGTTGGTCTGCAAACCCGGCTTAACAGCCGGTTTGCCGCCTATGGTTATGGGATAGAGCATGCGAATGCACCCGTTATGCAGCAGGCAGTTCTGTTCTCACGCTGGTACAGCGACAGCCGTGAGCAGCGCACTTTACCTGGCTTAGAAAGTAACGCCCTTGGGCAGAATTCGCTTGGGAACTCATTTGGCCCGTTTGGTATTGGACAAGCCGATGAGCGCAGCTCATTTGCTCAAACAGCGGCCACGCAGGAAGCGACGCAGGTTGAACAACCGACTGTTATCGCAGCGGGTGCACAACCGTTATCCATGCAGCTTGCTGCCCTGGAAAAACAAACTTTGGCGTCTGGAAAGCACATTACAGTCCCGACAATCACTCGCCGGTAAAGGCTAAAGCAACTGTTTAAGATGGAAATAACAACAATGAACGCATACGTGGTGGCTGAAGTGAAAAAACGTGGCGTGCCGTTAGTCAAACCTGTTGCTGGGTTGATTGCGGTACTGATTTTGGCTGGCTGTGGCACCATTAAACCGGAACCGTTAACTCAAGATGAGATAACCGCGCGAGTGAATCGTGACCGGGCAGAAATGTACCGTGGGCAAGAATCCTTAAGCGGCCCGATGACGTTATCCGATGCCATGGCGCGCGCGTTGAAATATAACCTCGACTACCGTCTAAAAATGATGGAAACCGCGTTGTCGCGCAGTTTGTTGGATGTCTCGCAACAAGACATGTTGCCAAAGCTGATGGCAGATGCGGGTTACCGCTGGCGTGATAACGATTCGGGCGGCACCAGTATCGGTATTGATGACGGGCTCGTCAGCTTGCGCCCTTCCACGTCGGAGGAACGCGAACACTATCTTTCCAGCGCGACATTCTCCTGGGATCTTCTCGACTTCGGTATGAGTTATTACCGCGCCAAACAACAGGCCGATGAAGTCAATATTGCGGAAGAACGCCGCCGTAAAGTGCTGCAAAACATTGTCCAGGAAGTGCGTGATGCCTACTGGCGTGCATTAGGCGCGCAGCGTTTGCTCGACGAAACCCAACCGCTGGCCGAGCAAATTGCCCAGGCGCTGGATAAAACTCGTGAAGCTGAACAGGCCGGAATCTTGCCGCCAATTGAAGGGCTGGAATATCAGCGCGCCCTGCTTGATGCCATGACCTTGCTGAACCAAAAACGCCAGCAAATGGAATTGGCAAAAAGCGAGCTGACGGCGCTTATCAACCTGCCGCCGGGCACACCGCTGGTGTTGCAAGACACACCAACGCCGCTGGCACCGCCTCCGACCAACATTGATAAGCTTGAGCAAATGGCATTGGAGCGTCGCCCGGAACTGCGTGAGGAAGATTACAAAACGCGCATCGACAGCTATGAAACCAAGCGCCAAATCGCCTCGTTATTCCCGAGTCTGAATCTGTTCGCTGGGTTGAATTACGACTCCAACGAATATCTCTACAACAACAACTGGATTGAAGGCGGCGTCGGTGTCTCGATGAACCTGTTTAAGCTGCTGAGTATTCCGGCAATCAGTACCGCCAACGATGCTCGCGCACAAACCGATGATGCACGCCGCATGGCGCTGAGCATGGCGGTTCTGACGCAAGTTCGTGTCGCCACCGAACGCTACAAACTCGCCTCCTATGACTTCCAGATTGCCGAACAATCGGCGCAAGTTGATCAGCGTCTGGCGAGCATTTCCCGCGCAGGTTCTGATAACTCACTGACCAGTGATCTGGAAACATTGCGTACTCAGGCACGCTCGATTGTTTCGCGCTTCCAGGAAGCTTCATCGTATGCCGAAGCGCAGGCCGCCTATGGGCGAGTGCTGAACTCTGTGGGTATCGATTTGCTACCAGATCAGGTTAATCAAACCGATGTTGCCAGCTTATCGCGACAAATTGCCACCAGTTTGCGCCAACAAGAGAGCAGCGTATTTGCTCGTACTGCCGGTATTGTGGTGGAAAAACACCCGATATCTGTGCAGATCACGCGCCTGCCATCTGGCGTTTCACGCTCCACCGTTTCGCAATCCGTTGGCCGGGTGATTGAAGCAAACCACCTGTCTCTTGAGCCGTCACCGAAAAGTCTCACCTTGCAAATGGGCTTCAACATTGGTGCCAGCAACGGCACACGTAAAGGTGTGTGGACAATGCGTGTGCTGGATGCAGACGGTTCTGAAGTGCTGACTCGCCAGTACACAAGCTATCTGCCAAACGAAACCAGTACGCGTTCCATCAGCGCACTTGCCGAAGCAGCAACATTATCCATTACCACTGATTTACAAAGACTTGCAGGGGCAACCCCTGTTCTGACTGCGACGCCATGAGGCTGTGTATGAATAACAATAAAAAGAGCACATCTGCTCTACTACTCTCGCTAGCCTGTTTTTCTGTGCCAGCCTTTGCCGCCAATCCTGTTTTTGCGGCTCCTGCTGAGATAAAAACACCCACCGCGCAAGGCAGTACCACGGTGCGCTTCCTGGTCCTCGCCAACCGCGAAAGCCCGCTTTCAAGCGTGGTGCCTGGGCGCATGGCGAAAATCAATGTGCAACTGGGCGACCCCGTTACCCAAGGCAAAGTGCTGGCAAGCATGGATTGTAGCGATTTAGTGGCACGTAAAAATGCCGCCGAAGCGGAGTTTCACGCCGCTCAACTGCGCTATGAAGCCAAAGCAAAACTACAGGGATTACAATCAGCTGCTGCACTTGAGGTGGGTTTAGCCGCCTCTGAAGTCAACCGTACCAAAGGTCAGGTCGGCATTTTTGACGCCCAACTGGCGCAGTGCCGTTTTGTGGCACCGTTCAATGGTCGCGTAGCCAAGATCTATGTCAAAGAAGGCCAGGGGATTGGTGCTGGTGCGCCTGTGATTGACCTGGTCGGAAGCGGCACGTTGCGCGCACGTTTAAACGTGCCTTCAAACTGGGTGGCATGGCTGAAAATTGGTTCGCAGCTTAATGCCTCCGTGGGTGAAACCGGCAAGCAATACCCGCTCACCGTGACGAATATCAGCGGCAAAGTCGATGCGGTTAGTCAGACTATCGAAATTGAAACTCGCTTCCCGGAAAAAACCGATGATGTGTTGCCGGGTATGAGCGGACAAGCCGTTGCTATCTGCCCACCTGATGAAAACCGTTGCCTGAAAAGCGGAGCTGCAAATTCGTGATGTCCAGTACAGCCTTCTACCAGCTAGCAGCCCGGGTAGAAGCGATAAGCAACTCCGCAGAGTTAGGCTTCGCTATATGTAATGAAACACGCCAACTGGTGGATTACCGCCAGGCGGCGCTGTTGTCTCTCACCTCATCCAACCGTGCAAAACTGGTCGCTCATTCAGGGCTTAGTGATACCGACAACAATACACCGTATGCCTTATGGCTCTCTGACGTAGCAAAAGAGATTGCGCCACATTGCCGCGCACTGCCGCCAGAAGCCCGTGTGCTGGCACTTTCACCCGCGCAACTTAGCGAAACCCTCGCCCCTCAGTGGGATGAATGGCTGCCTGCAAATGTCTGGGTGTTGCCATTAACCGGTGCCGACGGAGAGATTCACGCGCTATGGTTTTTGGGCCGTGACGACCCGTGGCCAACAACGCTCGCACCGACATCCCCGGAGTTTACCCTGCTGCAACTAAGCGGGTTGTACGGTTATGCATGGTGGGCCTTAACGGCACGACCTTCACGTTTCAAACAATTCTGGCAGCGCAATACCGGGCGGCGCCTCGGTTATATCGTGCTGGCGGTGCTATTGGTGTTATGTATTCCGGTGCGCGAATACACACTGGTGCCTGCCGAAATTATCTCGCTACACAGTGAAGTGATTGCCGCTCCTGACTCCGGTGTGATTAAACGCATGGTCGTGCTGCCAAACAGCGATGTGGTGAAAGGCCAGGTGCTGGCAACGCTTGATGACACCACGTTACATAACCGCCTTGCGGTGGCACAGGCGGAGTTGGAAACCACTGAAACCACGTTGCATCAGGCTTCACAACAGGCGATTGAAGACCAACAGGCTAAGTCAGAACTGGCAATGGCCGAAGGCAAATGGCGCGAGAAAAAAGTTGAAGTTGAATCGATAACACGCGACCTCGAAAAGCTGACCATTCGTGCTCCTGATAACGGCGTATTTGTCTATTCTGACCCGGACGACTGGGCTGGTCGCCCGGTACAAACGGGTGAGCGAATTGGTTTGCTGGCAGACCCTGATAATCTCGGCGTTCGTGCCTGGGCCCCGGTAAGTGAATCCACTAACCTGAAGCATGGGGCGCCGATGAAAATCTTTTTGAAAGTCGCCCCTCTTGATTCACTGGACGCAAAACTGGGATACGCGGGTTATCAAACGGTGGAAGCACCCAACGGTGTCGCCAGTTATATGCTGCGCGGCACGCTGGAAGGTAAACCTGCTGTTGCGCGTATTGGCTTGCAAGGAACCGCGCGCGTAACGGGTGATTGGGCAATGCTCGGTTACTTATTGCTACGTCGCCCTATTGCCACATTACGTGCCGGGAGCGGGTGGTGATACCTGGTGCTGCAACGGCCCCAACGTGGCCTGCGCTACGTGATGAATTGCGACTGAACAGCGCAGGTACCAACCGTGACGGATCTCCGGCATGGCACCTGGCCGACCCGGTGCGTAATCTGTTTTTTCGCCTTGGCTGGCTGGAAATTGAAATCCTCAAACGCTGGCAACTGGCGGATGCCGGGAAAATAGCGCAGGCGATTAATCAGCAAACTACGCTGAATGTCGATGAAGAAGATATCAAAGCTTTTGTGCTGTTTTTACAACAACAACAGTTGCTACGTAGCGCCCGCTATCGCCCGGCATCCTCTGCCTGGAAGTGGTTGTTACACAGCTATTTGTTTATCCGCATTCCGCTGGTTCACCCGGAAAAAGCCCTGCGTAAAGCACTGCCGTGGTTAAAGCCGCTGTTTAGCAAAACCTTCATGTGGTTAACGTTGTTTGTCGCGATTACCGGTATTGTGCTCGCCGCTCGCCAGTGGGACACCGTGGTTGCCACGTTGCATAACTCGGTGAACTGGCATGGCGCGGTGGCCTTTGCTATTGCTCTGGTGTTTTCCAAATGCTGGCATGAAATGGGCCACGCGCTCACCGCCACAAAGCATGGCGTGCGGGTCGGGCACATGGGGGTCGCGCTGCTGGTGATGTTGCCAATGGCCTACACCGACACCGGTGAAAGCTGGAAGCTCATCCGTTCACGCGACCGTTTAAAAATTGCCGTCGCCGGGATTGCCTCAGAATTAGTTCTGGCAGCATGGGCTACCTTGCTGTGGTCGTTTGCACCGGAAGGCAGCGTCAAAAACGCGTTATTTTTCCTTGCGACCACCGCCTGGGTTATGACAGTCGTGGTTAACGCCAGCCCGTTTATGCGTTTTGACGGTTATTACATTCTGAGCGACATGCTGGATTTTCCTGGGCTCCATGAACGCGCAGGAAACTGGGCGAAACGTGCGATGCGCTGGCATCTATTTGGTATCAACGATCCAAAACCCGACAACGTCACCCCGGCCTTTGCCCGTTTTCTGACGGTATTTGCCTTCGCCACCTGGATTTATCGCCTGCTGCTGTTTATCGGTATTGCGGTCGTTATCTATCACGCCTTTTTTAAGGCGTTGGGTGTGATTCTGTTTTTGATAGAGATTGTGACTTTTGTGGTGCAACCGATGATCCGAGAAATCAAACACTGTTGGGCACGGCGCGCGGAAAGCCAGCCTTTCCAGCGCCGAAGATTGCTGCTGATTGCTATCGCCGCGCTGCTGGTTATTTTTGTGCCGTGGTCGAATAAAGTGAATCTGCCAGGGGTGATTGAAGCCGGTTTTGTACAGCCGATTTATACGCCGTACAGTGCGCGCCTTGAGAAGATTCTCGTCACCGATGGGCAGGAAGTGAAAGCCGGGCAGCCGCTGTTCGAGCTGATCGCACCACTACCGGAAACCTCGCAGCGAAAAGCTGAGGAGATGCGCCGCGCATGGGAGTTCAGCGCGCGCGGTGCGTTAGGGCTTGATAAAGATGGCCCGGCAAAACAGGTTCTGGCAGAGCAAATGGCGCGCCAGTACTCGCTCCAGCAAAGTGCTGGTAATAATGAATTGCTGCGTCTGAGGCTGGTCGCAGCCTCCAGTGGCCGTATTGAAGATAGCGATATTTCGCTGCAACCCGGTAGCTGGGTTTCCCCTTCTACGCACATTGCCACTCTGGTGAATGCCGATCGCTGGCGGGTGAAAGCGCTGGTGGGTGAAGAAGATTTGGGGCGCTTACGCGTAGGGGCTCAGGCAAAAATTTATCAACATGATGAGTGGCAGCCGCTTATCGGGCGCGTGGTTTCTATCGACCACAATGTCGTCACTCGCCTGCCATCTTTGTTGCTGGCTAAAGATCACGGCGGCCCGGTGCAATTAAACCCAACCGCACAGGCAAAAGATTTGCGTCCACAGGGCGTTTGGTATCGCGTATCAATTGAAGGTGACGGAAAAGCTGCAGCCCTCAACCGGGAAAATCTCGCGGATATTTCTGTTGAGAGTAAACGCCAGAGTCTCGCGCATCGCTGGTTTAATAGCGTGTCATTGATGCTGATTCAGCAGACGGGCATGGGGAAAGATGGGTAAAGCCTAATGGGATTGGCTTCAAAGTCAGCCCCTCTTTGCAGAGGGGCTAAGTCCTTGCTACAGGATGATCAATGAGGTGCATATCAATTGATGAGGCGGCTAAGTTGCATTCCTAAACCCACCCACTTCCTCCTGGGATACTGGAAGGGGTCTTTCTATTAATGTCTGTTTCAGGACCCGGAGTCAATTGTTTGACGATGACCTTTTCATTGATTTGCAAACCTGACACAAAATTTTATTGATGCCGTGCTCGCCGTAAAGCCTGGGCCAGTTTTTGCTGATTAAATGGTTTACGCAGCAGTTCGACTTGCGGCAATTGCTGCCCGCTACGGCGCAAATCCTGGCCGCTAATTAACAGGCATGTCAGATGCGGATAATGCTCAAATGCATGCTGTACCACATCGGCGCCACTCATTGGCCCTGGTAGCATTAAATCGCTGATAAGTATTTGAATATCCGGTACCTCTTTCAGCAGTTGTATCGCCTGCTGGCTATCGCTGGTTTCTAACGTCAAATACCCCAACTGATGCAACTGCTCGCACAACGTCTGGCGCACATCGTGTTCATCTTCGAGCACCAGAACCAGTTGGTCTTCATCAGAATTCACTGCCAGCGGCTCGGGTAACGTTTCACTCACCGCCTGCACTGGTGCGCGGGGCAATTGTAAACGCACTAACGTTCCCTGCCCCGGCGCACTTTCAATTTGCACTCGCCCGCCGGACTGGCGCACAAAACCATACACCATCGACAAACCCAACCCGCTGCCACTGCCCGTCTGCTTGGTGGTGAAGAACGGTTCAAATACTTGAGCTTTTACTTCCGCCGACATGCCATGACCACTGTCGATAACTTCCAGCGCCACCATATCCTGCTTGCGCCCGCTCGAGCGCACCACGCGCTGGTTCCAGGTGCGGATTTTGATGGTGCCGCTTTGCCCCTCCATCGCGTCGCGGGCATTCATCACCAGGTTAATAATCGCATTCTCCAACTGGTTAACGTCAATCCATGCGGGCCACGCCGGGTGCTGCGCTTCAATTTCCAGCGTCAGCGCTGCCGGGAGCGAATGGCGAATCAGCGGGTCGAGGTTTTCCAGCAGGTTTTTCATCGACACCGCATGCGGGTGCAGCGATTGTTTGCGGGAAAACGCCAGTAAACGTTGAGTCAGTTGCGCCCCGCGTTCGGCGGCTTTTAAGGCGCGTTGAATACGTATGGCATCCGGTGAATCGGAAGATGTTAGCTCGAGACTGCCAATAATCACCGCCAGCAGGTTATTGAAATCATGCGCGAGGCCGCCGGTTAACTGCCCCACCGCTTTCATTTTTTGGCTGTGAACCAGCGCTTCTTCCAGCGCTTTACGCTCACTGCGCTCAAGCACCACATTCACCATGCCGCGCCCCGGCACCGGGCTAAAACGCAGCTCAATGGTGCGGTTATCTGCCAGCCGCAACTCCTGTGGTTTGGGTAGCGGGCGCGAAAGGTTTTCAAGGATGTGTTCCTGAAGCGGCGTGACCTGTTTGAGCAGGCTCATATAATGCTGGCCGCGCTGCAATCGTTCCGGTGCCAGCCCCAGTAGCAGCGGGTATTGCGGGTTCCACACCACTAAAATTCCGTCGTTATCGAACAGGGCAAAACCGTCGCGCATCGCGTGGAAGGTGGTTTCCAGTTGAGTGCTTTTCTCTTTGAGAAGTTTTGAGGTGTGTTCCAGCGATGCAGTGTTGCGTGCAAAAACGTTAAACGCTCGCGCCAGTTCGCCCAGCTCATCACGCCGCTGTAAGGCAGGCACGCTAACATCGCGCTCGCCCCGCGCCAGACGTGTCATCGCGTGGGAAATTGCCGTTAAATTGGAGCCAAGGTTGCGATAAATATACCAACCTGCAAAACCGGTGATCACCAGCGCCAGCAAGGCAAACAAGCCGATAAAGGCAATCATTGATTGCAGCTCTTTATGGCTTTGATCGGTGCGACTAAGGGACTCCTGCGCCACTTTTTGCACGTACTGGTTAATGTCCCGGTTCAAAAACGCCACCAGCGCTTTAATGTGGTACATGTACCAGGAAATACCTAAATCGCTGTTTTCAAGCTGCTGGGAAAGTGGCAACAATTGCTGCAAATGAGTCGCGAACTCCTGCAATATCCCATCGACTAAGGGCGAATTATCGTGTGCCGGAAGCTGCGCCATCACTTCGGTAAGCTGCACAACCGTGGCTTTTGGGGAAGGCGTCTGGATAGCAATCAGAATCAGCCTGTCCATTTCGGTTAACAGCCGCGCTTCCGGGGTTACCCGCCCGTCACGAGCATTAATATCCTGAATATGATGCAAGTAACTTTGGTTTTGATACAGCGCACTAAGCAGCGCGTTGCGCTCCAGATGGCGGCGATGGCCAAGTTCAAGCATGCGCGTGACGCTGCTTTCCAGTTCATTGCTGCGCTCGGTGATGCGCTTCACCAATTCCGGTTCCCGGCTGGCGAGTGGTGCATGCGCCAGGTGGTTAAGCGAGTTCTGGAGTGCCTGCTGTGTTTGCTGCAAACGCTGCGCTTCGCTCTGGTATTCCAGCGCACCCACCACCTGCGTGAGGCGCACCGCTGCTGTCGCCACATTCGCAGTATCCCGCGCCAACTCCATGCTGCCGGACATATCACTTAGCGTTTGCCCCTGCACCTGCTCCTGCAAACGGCTGGCGTGATTAAAGCCGAGAATGGCCACACCACACACCATCAACGTCACCGCCACCACCAGCAGATTAAAGGAGAGCAGGCGGCCACGTGCGCTGGTGAGAAAGGGCGTGCGGGGTGCAGGCATGGCTTGGCTCCATTCAGGTTTGTTTCAATGAGTTAAGCAGTCATATGAATTCTTCACCAACATGACAAATATGAATGGGTTCTGACATCTTGCATTTACCTGCGTGTGTTCAACTGGCAGCAATCGAAACCTTACCCGTAGGAGTCGCGCCATGAGTAGCGTTCCCATTCTGGAGATGCGCAATATTGCCAAGTCATTCGGCAAGTTTTATGCGTTGAAAGGTGTCGACTTAACGGTGTTTCCTGGCGAAATACACGCCTTGATGGGGGAAAACGGCGCGGGAAAAAGCACGCTGATGAAAATCCTCGCTGGTGCCTATACCGCCACCAGCGGCGAGATTTTAATTAACGGTGAACCGTACAGCATCAAGGGGCCAAAAGACGCACTCAACGCGGGCATCACGCTGATTTACCAGGAGATGCAACTGGCCCCGAATCTCACCGTCGCTGAAAACATCTTCCTTGGCAGCGAGCTGTCACGCGGTGGGTTAGTAAAACGCAAAGAGATGGTGATGCAGGCTCAGACGGTTATTGACCGCCTCGGCGCACAGTTTAAGGCCAGCGATTTGGTTTCGCGCCTGACCATTGCCGAACAGCAGCAGGTAGAAATCGCTCGTGCGCTACACCGCAACAGCCGCATTTTAGTAATGGATGAACCCACTGCCGCGCTCTCTTCACGTGAAACTCACCGCCTGTTCGAGCTGATTATGCGGCTACGCGATGAGGGCATGGCGATTATCTATATCAGTCACCGCATGGCGGAAGTGTATGAGCTTTCTGACCGCGTGAGCGTGCTGCGCGACGGGCAATATGTCGGCAGCCTGACGCGTGAACATCTCAATGCCAACGAGCTGGTACGCATGATGGTTGGCCGCCCGCTAAGCGATCTATTCAATAAAGAGCGCGACATTCCACAAGGTGCCGTGCGCCTGAACGTTCATCATCTGACGGACGGCGCAAAAGTGCAGCCGGTCAGCCTACAGGTGAAATCGGGCGAGATTGTCGGGCTGGCGGGGTTAGTCGGTGCCGGACGCTCAGAACTCGCACAGCTGATTTTTGGCGTGCGTAAATCCACCGGCGGCACGATAGAAATCGACGGGCTGCCCGTGAAGATTCACTCCCCTCGTGAAGCGATTAGCCACGGTATCGGTTTCCTGACCGAGAACCGCAAAGAGCAAGGCTTGTTCCTCGAACTGGCAGCGCAAGACAACATCACCATGGCAACACTTGAGCGCGACGCCCACTACGGCTGGCTGGATCGCAAAAAAGCCCAGACCATTTCTGACGACGCCATCAGCTTGCTCAATATCCGCGTGCCGCATGCACAAGTGCGCGCAGGGGGCTTGTCCGGCGGCAACCAGCAAAAACTTTTGATCTCACGCTGGGTGGCGATCGGCCCGCGCATTTTGATCCTCGATGAGCCAACCCGTGGTGTGGATGTCGGCGCGAAAAGTGAGATCTACCGGATCATGAGCCAGATGGCAAAACAGGGTGTGGCGATCCTGATGATCTCCAGCGAATTGCCCGAAGTGGTCGGTATGAGCGACCGGGTGTATGTGATGCGCGAAGGCAGCATTGCCGGGGAGTTGCACCCCGCTGAAATCACACAAGAAAACATTATGACGCTGGCAACCGGCGTTGAAGATGCCCATAAAAAGGTGGTTCAACATGGCAACTAATCAACCTAAAGAAACGCCGCTGGCGCACGCAACTCCCCAGCAAGTCGCCAAATCTGCCTCGCTGAAAAAAGCGCTGTTTGGTGATTTGATGCAAACCGTCGGGATTTTGCCGATTTTGATCCTGATCGTCGCCGTTTTTGGCTTTATCACGCCGAACTTTTTTACTGAATCTAACTTGCTGAACATCGCCCGCCAGTCGTCGATCAACATCGTGCTCGCCGCCGGGATGACGTTCATTATTTTGACCGGTGGGATCGACCTTTCCGTGGGCTCGATTCTGGGTACCACGGCGGTGACCGCAATGGTGGTTTCGCTAATGCCGGGGTGGGAATCGCTGTCGATCCCTGCCGCGCTGATGATGGGTACCGGGCTTGGGCTGTTTAACGGCATGCTTGTCGCCTGGGCCGGGCTACCGCCGTTTATCGTCACGCTTGGCACTTATACCGCGCTACGTGGAGCGGCCTATTTGCTGGCCGATGGCACCACGGTGATTAACTCCAATATCAATTTTGAATGGATAGGCAACTCGTATCTTGGCCCGATTCCGTGGCTGGTCGTGATTGCGCTGGCGGTGATTGTTGTCTGCTGGTTCATTCTGCGACGCACCACGCTCGGTGTTCATATCTACGCGGTCGGCGGCAATATGCAGGCCGCACGCCTGACGGGCATCAAAGTGTGGCTGGTATTGCTGTTCGTCTATGGCATGAGCGGTTTGCTTTCCGGGCTTGGTGGCGTGATGAGTGCTTCGCGGCTCTACAGCGCCAACGGCAACCTTGGGATGGGTTATGAGCTGGACGCCATCGCTGCGGTGATTCTTGGCGGCACCAGTTTCGTCGGCGGTATCGGCACGATCACCGGCACGCTGGTTGGCGCGCTGATTATCGCCACGCTCAACAATGGCATGACGCTGATGGGCGTCTCGTATTTCTGGCAACTGGTGATCAAGGGTGCGGTGATCATCATTGCGGTGCTGATCGACAAATACCGTACCCGTCACCATCAAAGTGCATAACAACAAAACTCTACCCTATGTGAGGAAAACACCATGCGTTTAAAGCTACTAGCTGCTGCACTCATGATTGCCGCTGTTCCTTTTGTTCAGGCAAAAGAGCTGAAATCCATCGGGGTGACGGTGGGTGACCTCGCCAACCCGTTCTTCGTACAGATTACCAAAGGTGCCGAACTTGAAGCCCGTAAACTTGCCGGTGATAACGTGAAAGTGACGCTGGTTTCCAGCGGTTACGATCTCGGCCAGCAAGTGTCGCAAATCGATAACTTTATTGCCGCCAAAGTGGACATGATCATTCTGAACGCGGCGGACTCTAAAGGGATCGGCCCGGCAGTGAAACGTGCGAAAGATGCCGGGATCGTGGTAGTTGCGGTTGATGTGGCAGCGGAAGGTGCAGATGCAACGATCACCTCGAACAACACTCAGGCGGGTGAAATGGCCTGTAAGTACATTTCGGATCGTCTGAAAAACAAAGGCAATGTGGTGATCATCAACGGACCTCCAGTTTCTGCGGTGCAGAACCGTGTCGAAGGCTGCCAGAACGAATTTAAAAAGCATCCGGATATCAAGGTCCTTTCTTCTAACCAGAATGCCAAAGGCAGCCGCGAAGGTGGCCTTGAGGTGATGACGTCTTTGCTTGCTGCAAACCCGAAGATCGACGGCGTGTTTGCGATAAACGATCCGACAGCGATCGGTGCCGATCTGGCAGCAAAACAAGCACAGCGTAACGAGTTCTTTATCGTCGGTGTGGATGGAAGCCCGGATGCAGAAGAAGCTCTGAAACGCGGCGGAAAAACACTTTTTGTGGCAACACCTGCCCAAGACCCGCAAGTGATGGCGGCGAAAGCGGTGGAGATTGGTTACGACATTCTACAAGGTAAACCAGCGCCTAAAGAGCCGGTGCTGATCCCGGTAACCATGATCGATAAAAACAATATCGGCACGTATAAGGGCTGGACGGTGAAATAACGTCTTATCCGGCCTACAAAGTGATCATTTGTAGGTCGGATAAGCGCAGCGTCATCCGACAAAAACGTGAGGAAAACCCTGCAAAATGAAACGTTCCCAGGTAAACCAAATCCTCTCCCAAACACGTCATTTCTTTATGCAGCACGACGTCCATTTACCCCCTTTCGCCTCTTTTGACCTGGCGAAATGGCAGCAGGTCGACAAACAAATCTGGCAGGAAGTGTTAGATCTCAAGCTCGGCTGGGATGTGACTGCCTTCGGCGGCAACGATTTTCTGGCTCAAGGGCTGACGCTATTCACGCTGCGTAATGGCTCGCCCGACGGCACACCGTATGCCAAATGCTATGCCGAAAAAATCATGCATGTCCGCGAAGGGCAACTCACACCGATGCATTTTCACTGGCGTAAACGCGAAGACATTATCAATCGCGGCGGCGGTAACTTGATTGTTGAATTGTGGAATTCTGACCAGTTCGAACAGACCGAAGAGAGTGATGTCACGGTCAGCATTGATGGTTGCTGCCAGACACACGCGGCGGGCAGCCAACTGCGTCTCTCACCCGGCGAGAGCATTTGTCTGGTGCCCGGTATTTACCACAGTTTTTGGGGTGAGCCAGGGTATGGCGACGTGCTGGTTGGGGAAGTGTCGATGGTCAATGACGACGACCGCGACAACCGTTTCCTCAAACCGCTTGAGCGCTTTAATTCCATCGTTGAAGACGAACCTGCGCGGCAATTGCTGTGCAACGAATATCGCCAATTTCTTTTTACCCAAAATAGTTCGAGTTGCAGGAAGGCGGCAAGTGAGTGAATCCCCTGGAGCTTACTTGAGTAAGTGACTGGGGTGAATGAACGCAGCCAACGCACAAGCAGCTTGAAGTATGAGGGGTAACAATACCAGGGGAAACATTATGTCTTTAATATCGCTCGCCGACGGACTCAAACACGCGCGCGCCAATGGCTACGCATTAGGGGCATTTAACGTTCTCGACAGCCACTTTCTGCGCGCCCTTTTTGCCGCGGCAAGGCAGGAAAACTCACCGTTTATCATCAATATTGCCGAAGTCCATTTTAAGTATGTCTCGCTGGATTCTCTGGTTGAAGCCGTCAAATTCGAAGCTGCTCGCCACGATATTCCGGTGGTGCTCAATCTTGACCACGGCCTGCACTTTGAAGCGGTAGTTCGCGCTTTACGCCTCGGTTTTAGCTCAGTCATGTTCGATGGTTCTACACTTGAATATGAAGAGAACATTCGCCAGACCCGCGAAGTGGTGAAGATGTGCCATGCGGTGGGTGTCTCGGTTGAAGCTGAGTTGGGTGCAGTGGGCGGTGATGAAGGCGGCGCATTGTATGGCGAAGCCGATAGCAACAAGTTTACCGACCCGGCAGTGGCACGCGATTTTGTCGACAGAACCGGCATCGACACGCTGGCCGTCGCCATCGGTAATGCGCACGGGAAATACAAAGGCGAACCGAAACTCGATTTCGACCGCCTGGCCGCGATTCGTAGCCAGACGGGCATACCACTGGTGTTACATGGCGGTTCCGGCATTAGTGACGAAGATTTCAGAAAAGCGATCACGCTTGGTATCCACAAAATTAATTTCTATACCGGCATGTCACAGGCCGCGTTGGGTGCAGTCGAACAACGCATGAATCAACGCCATGCCATTTATGACGAATTCGCCGAGTTATTGCTGGGTATTGAAGAGGCGATTACGGATGTCGTCGCACAACAGATGCAGATTTTTGGTAGTTCGGGTAAGGCGTAAGGAAAAATTATGACAGAACGCAGTGGAATAATCGCCGCAGGGAACATGTTGGTCGACCATGTGCATCAAATTGTGCAGTGGCCACAGCGCGGTTGGCTTGCGGAAATCGTTCACAGCGAACGCTCGACTGGTGGTGCGCCACTTAACGTTCTGCTCACCCTGGCAAAAATGCACGTTGGCCTGCCGCTTCAGGCGGTGGGTTTAGTCGGTGACGACCATGATGGTGATTACATTATGGCGATGCTCGATCAGTATCATGTGAACCGCCAGCACGTTCATCGCACCACTTTTGCGCCAACGTCGATGTCGCAGGTGATGACTGACCCCAGCGGGCAACGCACGTTTTTCCACTCGCCAGGTGCTAATCGCTTACTCGACTTACCCGCCTTTGACCGCCTTGAATCGTCATTCAAAATCTTCCATCTCGGTTATTTATTGCTGCTTGATAGCCTGGATATGGAAGATGCAGAATACGGTACGCGCAGCGCACGGTTACTCGCGCAGATGGCACAACAGGGCTATGAAACCTCGCTCGATTTAGTCTCCCGCCAGGGCGACCCACGCTATCGACCTATGGTGCTCCCTGCCCTGCGTTGGCTCGATTATCTGGTGATAAACGAACTGGAAGCCGGTGAGTTTAGCGGGCTGGAAATCCGCCGTTCCAATGGCGATCCGCATATCGAAAATATCGCCCAGGCAGCGGCTTTGCTGCTGGATTCGGGCGTTCGGCAACGAGTGGTAATCCACTGTCCGGAAGGTGCCTGGGGTGTTGAACCAGGCATGGAAGGCGTGTGGGTGCCGTCATTCAGATTAACTCAAACGGAAATTATCGGCAGCGTCGGTGCGGGCGATGCTTTCTGTGCCGGAATATTATATGGCTGCCATGAAAAATGGTCGTTGGTCGATAGCCTGAAATTGGCTCACGCGTGTGCACGTGCAAATTTATTATGTGCAAATGCAATTGATGGAGCTAAGCCATTGGTGGAATTACAGAGTTTTATTAATGAATACAAATAGTAAATTAGTTAAATAAATGAAATTCGCCTAACCAGCCAATAGGCTTATACCTCAATACTCTCAACTATGGTTTGAATGGTTGACCGCTTAAACCATACTTCTTGAGATGGTCGTCCACAGGCAAATATCTAGGAAGAAGATTATGAAGGTTTTCTCTATTGCCTTATTTGGCTTCTTACTCGTTTTCAGTTCTGCCCAGGCGGGTATTCAGATCAACAGTACGCGGGTCATCTACCCGGCAGAGAATCCTGAAGTCACACTCGGCATGACAAATAATGCCACCACGCCGCGGTTAATCCAGTCGTGGATAGATGACGGCGATGCCGATGCTTCCCCGGAAACAATATCTGTTCCTTTTATTGTCACTCCTCCCGTTTTTCGCATTAATCCCGGTCAAGGGCAGTCGCTGCGAATTGTCTTCACCGCTGGTAATGTCCCAAAAGATCGCGAATCGGTGTTCTGGCTTAACATATTAGAAATTCAGCCAAAACCAGGTGGAAAGCAAGAAGAGGTGGACAGTTATTTAAAATTTTCCGTGCGCTCCCGCTTAAAGATTTTCTACCGCCCGGTGGGGTTAACCGGCTCATCTGACGGAGCTGCCAGCACCCTGAACTGGCGTTTAATCCAGAATGGACGCGACTTTAGCCTCGAATGTGTAAACCCATCGGCATATAACGTTTCCATCAGCGAAGTTAGATTCAAAAATGAAGCGGAAAATGCTGACAATAAAAATAACGGCATGTGCCCGGCCAAAGGAAGCAAACTGTTCCGTGTTAACAAGCCAGTAGCGTCTGCGGCATCAAAAATCGTGTTTATCACAATTAACGATTTGGGTGGCTTTAAAAAAAATGAAGCTGATTATCGTCGCTGATATTTCATATCTCTACGGTTTTTAATGAGATTAATAAAATGAAAAAGCACTTAAACACGTTAATGATTTTTTTGGGGTTATTTTCATTAAGCTCCATGAGTTGGGCAGGTTGTAGTAGTGGTACTCCTTATAGCTACACAGTGACAAGCCCAAAACAAACCCTCAAGATGCCGCGAGATATAACAACACGAGGCCCAATAGGCTCCGTGATATCTATTGCTGCAGGAGCTGCCGTGAACATAAGCTGCACAGGAGGAGCAACAAGTACCTATCTGAAATTTGGTTCGCCACTGGAGCCTTCAGATATCCCTGACGTTTACAAAACGGATGTGCCCGGAATCGGTATCAAAGTATGGGATGATTTTAGTGGAACCGTCGTAGTAGGTAATGACATTAAGAAATGGTATGCCGTTTCGGCTGGTAATTATAATGGGGGGGCATGGCTTACTAATATAAAAATGCAGTACTACGTCATTGGCCCCATTGAAACAGGAACGGTTTCACTTCCTATTACCGTTGAAGCCTGGGCAAATACAACGTTAAGCACCGTAGGCGGCACCAGATATAATGTATTGAACTGGAATGGCTCTGCTGATATTACAGCATATACCTGTGAAACCCCGAATTTCCCGGTCAATCTCGGCACTCATGATAGAGGTATATTTATACAGAATGCTACCAGTCCAACCAAGTCTTTTGATTTCAAAATTAATAACTGCCCTAGCGGCATTGCCAAAGTGAGTTACTTATTTAAACCTGCACCGGGGGTGAATATTGTCGGTACTGGGAATAACCAATACCTCACCCTGGACAGCAGTTCCACAGCCAAAGGGGTTGGCATTCAGGTAATGTACGAAAATGGCAACAGCGTAACCTTTAACACGAAAACTGCTCTCACTGGCTATAGCACTAGCGGTGGCAGCTACACGATTCCGATGAAAGCGCACTATATACGTACACGAGACGTTGGAGATGTCGAAGTAGGTACAGCGAGCACCACCGTGGAGTTTGAGATGTGGTATGAATAGCCTATGGCGGTGGTTCCCTATTATGTTTGAGTAACAATAATGAACAAGCGGTCTTTTCGGGGGTGTAGCCTCTTACTTCGTTGCTGCTTAAACCAGGTGTATACAAATGTAATCACAACGAGGGCCGCATATATGGCAACTCTGAACATCCGCATCGATGACGATTTAAAAGCGCGTTCTGTTGCACCGCTTACCGATGCAGGTCGCACCGTCCGCGAACGAATGCTCCCCACAGACAAATAGCCTGCTATCGCGGGCTTTTTCATTGGAACATGTAATAACGCGTTATGGTAAATGTCAGGGATTCAGGAGCCGTAAATGATAAAAGCCCTGACTGTAGTAGTCAGGGCTTTTAAGGTACTGCTAACTTAGGATTTAACATTAAGATGCTTCGTGGATTTTACTGCTATTTGGTACTACTTTAAATGCACAAGTTCTTACAGATAATATCGGGTTTCGATCATTCCTCCCTACGTTATCGGTTTAAAACAAGATCAAGGAAAAATTATTTGACCTCGTACATTCCCCATTTCGCGATATATACTTTTGATGCGTGGCTTTACGTCTTTCGCGATATTCAAACTATTGCAGTTTAATGTTTTCGCGAACCCATAACACATGAAAAACAAAGCCTTACATCATCGCGATTTTTACTTACACTTCATGTTTCATTGACGTATTTAATACTCTTAAACCTAACGGCAATATATCTATCACACCGCCGTTAAACTCTAATTTACGTCTTTTTCCTGCTATGTCAACACTGTTTTTTATTACATGTTTATGTAGTCAGTACTTCTGAAACAAGGCGTTGAGAATGAGGGTGTTATCGGGCTGCAGGGACAAAAAAAACTGGGAGGGGCTGAATGGTGCCGAGCGTGAGGGCGCGTAACCAAAAAAGAGGCAACTTGAAGTATGACGAGTCTTAAGCCGCATTATTCTCCGCCTGAATAACATCTGCCGAAAATACATATCCCACACCTCGAATAGTCCGGATTAATGCCGGTTGATGCGGATTCGGCTCTATTTTTTTACGTAGCCGCATAATCAGCACATCAATCGTCCTGTCGAAGACTTCGAGGCTTTCGCTGTGGGTCAATTCCAGCAACCTTTCACGCGACAACACTTTGCGCGAGTTCTGCATCAACGCCAGTAGCAGGCCGTATTCCCCTTGCGTGAGCTCGACCAGTTCGGCCTGCGCATTAAAAAGCTGGCAGCGGCCGGTATCCAGCCGCCAACCGTTGAAATGCAGGCCGCTGGTTTTTGTCGTCACCGTTTCGACTGCCAGCGCGCCGGTACGACGCAGCACCGCTTTGACACGCGCCACCACCACGCGAGGATTAAAAGGCTTCGCGATGTAATCATCGGCCCCCATTTCTAGCCCCACAACAACATCCGATTCACTGCCAAGGCCCGTCAACATCACCACTGGCAAGTCCGGGCGTTGGCGCTGAATGTGCTGCAACACCAGCAGCCCATTAATATCCGGCAAAATCATATCCAGCAGTACCAGCGCAATACCTGGATGTTGAGCAATCGCTGTCAGCGCATCATTCCCGGTGTGGCACACCTTAACGTCAAAGACGTGTTCATTAAGCACATCGCGCAGCACGTCACAAATCGTTGGATCATCATCCACCAGCAAAATTGCAGGCTTCATGGTTTATCTCCGGGGAGGATGCAGGTGTGAATATAAGTGTGAGTGATTGTTGATGGACTGCCGCATAAATCCCAACGGCCCATGCTGAAAATTCAACCAGTGTCACAATCCCTGCCTCTCTCGACACGTCACTTTTGACGATGACCTGTTTTTCGTCAGCATTTTGTTGCTTTTATCACCGTAAGATGGCGGTTATTCCCACTCTTTCTATGTGGCATAGATAATGCATTAAAGCGGGTAGATATGATCAGCTGTGTGAGTGTCACACACCTTTAAGTACCCTAAATAGTTCAGGTAGCAGGAAGGCTGCAACTTGAAGTATGACGGGTGCATTGACTGGAGCAACACTGATGAAAAAAGTCGTCACGGTTTGCCCCTATTGTGCCTCGGGTTGCAAAATCAACCTCGTGGTCGATAACGGCAAAGTCGTCAAGGCGGAAGCAGCTCAGGGTAAAACTAACCAGGGTGATTTATGCCTGAAGGGTTACTACGGCTGGGATTTTATTAACGATACTAAAATCCTCACTCCACGCCTGAAATCTCCGATGATTCGTCGCCAGAAAGGCGGCAAACTCGAAAACGTTTCCTGGGATGAAGCACTGAACTACGTCAGTACTCGTCTGAGTGAAATCAAAGCGAAACACGGCTCCGATGCCATCATGACCACCGGTTCTTCCCGTGGTACAGGCAACGAAACCAATTATGTAATGCAGAAATTTGCGCGCGCCGTTATTGGTACCAATAACGTCGATTGCTGCGCACGCGTTTGACACGGCCCATCGGTTGCAGGTCTGCACCAATCGGTCGGTAACGGCGCAATGAGTAACTCAATCGTTGAGATTGAAGATACCGATTTAGTGTTTGTGTTCGGGTATAACCCGGCAGATTCACACCCTATCGTTGCTAACCGCGTGATTCGCGCGAAGCAAAAAGGGGCACAAATCATTGTTGTCGATCCGCGTAAAATTGAAACCGCGCGCATCGCTGACATGCATTTGCAGTTAAAAAATGGTTCTAACATCGCCCTGCTTAACGCAATTGGGCACGTGATTATCGAAGAAAATCTGTACGACCAGTCATTTGTGGCTTCCCGTACCGAAGGTTTCGACGAGTATCGCAAAATTGTTGCGGGCTACACGCCTGAGTCTGTTGAAGAAATTACCGGTGTTACTGCGGCGGAAATTCGCAGCGCAGCACGCATGTACGCGAAGGCGAAAACTGCCACGATCCTGTGGGGCATGGGTGTAACCCAGTTCTATCAGGGCGTGGAAACTGTTCGCTCGTTGACAAGCCTTGCGCTGATGACAGGCAACCTGGGTAAACCGAACGTGGGTGTTAACCCGGTTCGTGGCCAGAACAACGTTCAGGGTGCCTGTGATATGGGCGCATTGCCGGATACTTATCCTGGCTACCAGTACGTGAAAGACGAAGTCAGCCGCGAGAAATTCGCGAAAGCGTGGGGCGTACCCTCGCTGCCTGCTCACACCGGCTATCGCATCAGCGAACTGCCGCACCGTGTGGCACATGGCGAAGTGTATGCCGCGTACATCATGGGCGAAGATCCACTTCAAACCGATGCGGAGCTTTCGGCGGTTCGTCAGGCGTTTGCCGATATGGAACTGGTGATTGTACAAGACATCTTCATGACCAAAACCGCGGCTGCGGCCGATGTGATTTTGCCATCCACCTCCTGGGGTGAACATGAAGGCGTTTATACCGCCGCTGACCGTGGCTTCCAGCGCTTCTTTAAAGCAGTTGAGCCGAAGTGGGACCTGAAAACGGACTGGCAGATTATCAGTGAAATCGCCACTCGTATGGGTTACCCAATGAGCTACAACAACACCCAGGAAATCTGGGATGAGTTGCGCGGCCTTTGCCCAGATTTCTACGGGGCAACGTACGAGAAAATGGGCGAGCTGGGTTATATCCAGTGGCCTTGCCGCGATGTAGCTGAGTCAGATCAGGGCACCTCGTTCCTCTACGACGGCAAGTTCGACCGTGCAAACGGCCTGGGTGAGTTCTTTACTTGTGACTGGGCGCCGCCAATCGACAAAGTCACCGAAGAGTACCCGATGGTGCTTTCCACGGTGCGTGAAGTGGGCCACTACTCTTGCCGTTCAATGACCGGCAACTGTGCGGCACTGGCAGCCCTTGCGGATGAACCAGGTTATGCGCAAATCCACATCGATGATGCCGCCCGTTTGGGTATCGAAGATGAAGCGTTAATCTGGGTGAATTCACGTAAAGGTCGAGTCATCACACGTGCGAATGTAAGCGAGCGTCCTAACAAAGGTGCCGTTTATATGACTTACCAGTGGTGGATTGGTGCCTGTAACGAGTTGGTGACTGAAAACCTCAGCCCGATTACTAAAACGCCGGAGTATAAATACTGCGCCGTACGTGTCGAGCCTATCGCCGATCAGAAAGCTGCTGAGCAGTATGTGATTGACGAGTACAACAAGCTAAAAGCCAGTTTGCGCGAAAGCGCGGCGGGTTAAATCAGAAAGAGCTGCCGCCCGGCGGCTCTTTTTTTATCTGCCTCACATCTCATTGTTATCACAATAAATAAGCCGTTCATTCCCCTTCTCCATGCAGGATTCATTGATTAAATTTTCAACACTTTAATTAATGCGTGATCTGTCGCCCAAATAATAAACAAAGCTCTCCTTGGCACCCTGCGGTTAACGTTTACGTGACATATTATTAACATCCTAAAAGGAGAAAAAAAGCATGAGCCAAATACATAAACACGCCATTCCCGCCAATATCGCGGACAATTGCCTGATAACCCCGGAGCAGTACCAATCCATGTACCAACACTCGGTACATGACCCCGACGCATTTTGGGGCGAACAAGGTAAGATCCTTGACTGGATCAAGCCCTACCAGAAGGTGAAAAACACCTCTTTCGCACCTGGAAACGTCTCAATCAAATGGTATGAAGACGGCACACTAAACCTGGCCGCCAACTGCCTCGATCGCCACCTGAAAGATCGTGGCGATCAGACTGCGATCATCTGGGAAGGCGATGACGCCACCCAGAGTAAAACTATTACCTACCGTGAACTGCATCGTGAAGTGTGCCGTTTTGCCAATACCCTGGTAGAACTGGGCATCAAGAAAGGCGATGTGGTGGCGATTTATATGCCGATGGTGCCGGAAGCCGCCGTTGCGATGCTGGCCTGCGCGCGCATTGGCGCGGTGCATTCAGTGATTTTTGGTGGTTTCTCACCGGAAGCCGTCGCCGGGCGCATTATCGATTCCAGCTCCAAACTGGTCATTACCGCCGACGAAGGCGTTCGTGCCGGACGCTCCATTCCGCTGAAGAAAAACGTCGATGAGGCGCTGAAAAACCCAAGCGTTAAAACCGTTGAACACGTCGTGGTGCTCAAACGCACCGGCGGCAAAGTCGAATGGCATGAAGGCCGCGACCTGTGGTGGAACGAACTGGTTGAGAAAGCCAGCGCGCACCACCAGCCGGTGGAAGTGAATGCTGAAGATCCGCTGTTTATCCTTTACACCTCCGGTTCAACCGGCAAACCAAAAGGCGTGCTGCACACCACCGGCGGTTACCTGGTTTATGCCGCAACCACCTTTAAATATGTCTTTGATTACCATCAGGGCGACGTTTACTGGTGTACCGCCGATGTGGGTTGGGTCACCGGCCACAGCTATCTGCTGTACGGCCCGCTGGCATGTGGTGCTATCACGCTGATGTTTGAAGGCGTACCAAACTGGCCAGCACCAAATCGCATGGCTCAGGTAGTTGATAAGCATAAAGTGAATATTCTCTACACCGCGCCAACCGCGATTCGGGCGCTGATGGCCGAAGGCGATAAGGCGATTGAAAACACCGACCGTTCGTCGCTGCGCATTTTGGGTTCTGTGGGCGAGCCTATCAACCCAGAAGCGTGGGAATGGTACTGGAAGAAAATCGGTAACGAGAAATGCCCGGTAGTTGATACCTGGTGGCAGACCGAAACCGGTGGCTTCATGATCACCCCACTGCCCGGTGCGACCGAGCTGAAAGCCGGTTCCGCCACACGCCCATTCTTTGGCGTTCAACCAGCCCTGGTGGATAACGAAGGTAACCCGCAACAAGGCGAAACCGAAGGCAACCTGGTGATCACCGATTCATGGCCAGGCCAAGCGCGTACGCTGTTTGGTGACCATGAGCGCTTCGAGCAAACCTATTTCTCGACCTTTAAAAATATGTACTTCAGCGGTGACGGCGCACGCCGCGACGAAGATGGTTACTACTGGATCACCGGACGTGTGGATGACGTGCTTAACGTGTCCGGGCACCGTCTGGGCACAGCAGAAATCGAGTCCGCGCTAGTGTCACATCCGAAAGTGGCCGAAGCGGCAGTCGTCGGTATTCCGCACAATATTAAAGGCCAGGCGATTTACGCATATGTGACGCTAAACCACGGCGTAGAGCCAACGCCTGAGCTGTATACCGAAGTGCGTAATTGGGTACGTAAAGAGATTGGCCCGCTTGCCACGCCGGATATTTTGCACTGGACAGATTCACTACCGAAAACCCGTTCCGGCAAAATTATGCGTCGCATTTTGCGCAAAATTGCCGCCGGCGATACCAGTAACTTTGGTGATACTTCAACGCTTGCCGATCCAGGCGTTGTTGAGAAGTTACTGGAAGAAAAACAATCAATTACCATGCCTTCGTAACATCTCTGCCCCTCTCCTTAAAGAGAGGGGAAAACACAATAAAAAAACCTCAACCTAACCCAAATTCCCAAAGGATTTTGTGTTGCAGGAAGGCGGCAAACGAGCAAATCCCCAGGAGCTTACACCAGTAAGTGACTGGGGTGCGCGAATGCAGCCAACACCCCTGCGGCGCAAAAGACGAAGGGAATTTCTCTGGAGAGATCTGTGATGAGTGATCAACTTTATCAACGGATAGAAGACAGTGCGCATTTCAGGGAGTTAGTCGCTAAACGGCAACGGTTTGCCACCATTTTGTCTCTTATCATGCTCGCAATTTACATCAGCTTTATCTTGCTGATTGCCTTTGCGCCTGGCTGGCTGGGCACACCTTTGCACGCAGGCACCACCGTCACGCGCGGCATTCCTATTGGGGTTGGGGTGATTCTGATTTCCTTCTTCCTGACAGGCGTTTATGTCTGGCGAGCAAACGGCGAATTTGACCGTCTGAATAACGCAGTGCTGCGCGAGGTGAAGGTATCATGAAACGTCTTCTCGGCCTTGCTGCCGCACCGCTGTTAAGCCTGCCAGCCTCTGCATTTGCCGCTGATGCCATTACGGGGGCTGTGCAACGCCAGCCGACTAACTGGCAGGCGATTATCATGTTCGTGATTTTTGTCGCCTTTACGCTGGGTATCACCTATTGGGCGTCAAAACGAACCCGCACGCGTAGCGATTACTACACCGCGGGCGGCAATATCACCGGCTTCCAGAATGGCCTGGCGATTGCGGGCGACTATATGTCCGCCGCGTCGTTCCTCGGTATTTCGGCGCTGGTGTTTACCTCCGGCTACGATGGCCTGATTTACTCACTGGGCTTTTTGGTCGGCTGGCCAATTATCCTGTTCCTGATTGCAGAACGCCTGAGAAACCTCGGCAAATATACCTTTGCTGATGTGGCTTCGTATCGCCTGAAACAAGGGCCAATCCGTATTCTGTCGGCCTGCGGTTCTCTGGTTGTGGTGGCGCTTTACCTGATTGCCCAGATGGTGGGCGCGGGCAAACTTATTCAGTTGCTGTTCGGCCTGAACTACCACGTTGCGGTGGTTCTGGTTGGCGTGTTGATGGTGATGTACGTATTGTTCGGCGGCATGCTGGCGACGACGTGGGTGCAAATCATCAAAGCCGTATTGTTGCTGTTTGGCGCAAGTTTCATGGCCTTTATGGTGATGAAACACGTCGGCTTTAGCTTTAACAACCTGTTCGCCGAAGCGATTGCAGTGCACCCGAAAGGTGTGGCCATTATGAGCCCAGGCGGGCTTGTGAAAGACCCGATATCGGCGCTGTCGCTGGGATTAGGCTTGATGTTTGGTACCGCAGGATTGCCACATATTTTAATGCGCTTCTTCACTGTGAGCGATGCCCGCGAAGCGCGTAAAAGCGTGCTGTACGCTACCGGCTTCATGGGTTATTTCTACATCCTGACCTTTATCATCGGCTTTGGCGCAATCATGTTGGTGGGTGCAAACCCAGCCTTTAAAGATGCTGCTGGCGCATTGATTGGCGGTAACAACATGGCAGCGGTTCACCTGGCTGATGCTGTGGGTGGAAGCTTGTTCTTAGGCTTTATCTCGGCAGTTGCCTTCGCCACCATTCTTGCGGTGGTTGCAGGTTTAACGCTTGCGGGTGCATCTGCGGTTTCGCACGACCTTTACGCCAACGTGTTCCGCAAAGGGGCATCTGAACGTGATGAGCTGAGAGTGTCGAAAATCACCGTTGTGATATTAGGCGTGGTGGCAATCGGGCTGGGGATTTTGTTCGAGAACCAAAACATCGCCTTCATGGTCGGGCTTGCGTTCTCCATTGCGGCGAGCTGTAACTTCCCAATTATTCTGCTCTCCATGTACTGGTCAAAACTGACCACGCGTGGCGCGATGATTGGCGGCTGGCTCGGCCTGCTGACCGCGGTGATCCTGATGGTTCTTGGCCCAACGGTTTGGGTGCAAGTTCTTGGGCACGCAACGGCTATCTTCCCGTATGAATACCCGGCGCTGTTCTCGATTCTGGTCGCGTTTGTGGGTATTTGGGTGTTCTCAGCCACTGATAACAGCCCGGAAGGCAATCTCGAACGTGAGAAATTCCGTGCTCAGTTCATCCGTTCCCAGACCGGGATTGGTATTGAACAAGGCCGTGCACACTAATTAGTTTCAACTCTCCCCGGCTCGTTCGAGTCGGGGATCACATTTTCACCCTTCTGGCATTTTATTCCCTCCCCAGAGCGCTACAGTAGCTCATAAATGAAACATTGTTTTATTTCATAACGGGTGAGGATGGAATGAAAAGATATGCATTAGTAGGAACGGGCGGACGCGCTGGTTTATATATCGAAGCCATCAGCGGTAAATGGAAAGAGAATTCGCAACTGGTGGCATTTTGCGACACCAACCAGACGCGCATGAATTACGCCAATAAGCTGTTGAGTAACTCAGGTGCAGCGCAGGTATCAACCTGGAAAGCGGCGGATTTCGAAACCATGATCCGCGAGACGCGCCCGGATATTATTATCGTCACCACTATGGACCGCACCCATGACGATTACATAGTGCGTGCACTGCATGCCGGTTGCGATGTGATTACCGAAAAACCGATGACGATTGATGAGCAACGCGCTTTGCGCATTCTCGATGCCATCGAAGAAACAGGCCGCCAGGTGCGCGTGGCATTTAATTATCGATACGCACCACATCACAGCAAAATCCGCGAATTGCTGATGGAAGAAACCATCGGTGAGGTGTTCTCAGTGCATTTCGAATGGCTGCTCAACACCGAACATGGCGCAGATTATTTCCGCCGCTGGCACCGCGAAAAACGCAACAGCGGCGGCCTGCTGGTGCATAAATCCACCCACCATTTTGACCTGATGAACTTCTGGCTGGGTAGTTATCCGGAACGGGTTTATGCGGAAGGCGGGCTGCGTTTTTATGGTAAAGAAAATGCAGAAAAACGAGGTATCTCGCAGTTTTATCCACGCACTCATGGCTACAGCGCCGCAAAAGATGACCCGTTTGCGCTGCATATGGAAGAAAATGCGCAGCTTAAAGAGTTGTATCTGGATGCGGAACACGAAGATAACTATTACCGCGACCAGAGTGTTTTCAGCGATGGTATCAACATCGAAGACACGTTATCCGTGCTGGTGAAGTATCAAAACCAGGTGCAGATGACCTATTCCCTTAACGCTTATTTGCCGTGGGAAGGGCTGAATGTAGTGTTCAACGGCAGCCGCGGGCGGCTTGAGATGAAACTGGTTGAAATGTCTTATGTGAATGCCGGTGGCGACCGTGAAAACGAAGGTAGCCTGGAAAGCTGCGATATCACCGTGTTCCCAATGTTTGCAGCACCTTATAAAGCCGACTTCAGTATTGGCGCGGGCGGCCACGGCGGTGGCGACAACGCGATGTTGGCCGATTTGTTTGGCGAGCCGAGTAACGACCCGTTAAAACGCGCCGCCGATCACCGCGCGGGGGCGATGTCGATTTTGACCGGTATTGCCGGGAATATTTCCATGCAGCAACAACGCCCGGTCAATTTTAAAGAGTTCGAGTTGGTTTCACGGCTGAAAAGTAAGTAAGCACTTACCGGGTGGTGAATCCCCCCGGTATTAAAACATCAACCAGCTTACCAACGGCGCGATTAACACCATCACTACGCCGGAGAACATCATCACTAAACTGGCGACCACACCTTCCTGCGGGCCAAGTTCATAGGAACGTGCGGTGCCAGCGCCGTGAGAAGCGGCACCAAAACCCGCGCCTTTTGCCATTCCTTCACGAATGGCGAGGCGCAAAAACAGCACGTCGCCCACTGCCATACCAAACACGCCAGTCACCACCACAAATAACGCTACCAACTCCGGCTGCCCGCCGAGTGGTTTGGCTGCGGCTAAGGCAAAGGGTGTGGTAATCGAACGGACCGCCAGGCTGCGTTGAATTTCATCGGGCAAAGTAAACAAACGCGCCAGCCAAACCGAACTGGTAACCGCAACCACTGTCGCCGTAATAACCCCCGCAGAAAGCGACATCCAGTGGCGTTTGATAACGTTAAGATTGTCATAAACCGGCACTGCAAAGGCGATAGTCGCCGGGCCAAGCAGCCACAATAACCAGTGCGCTTCGCCCATATAATTTTGATAGGAGATATGACCAAAAACTAACATCACCACCAGCAATACCGGCGTTAAAATCAACGGCATCAGAGGCAATTTTCGAAAGCGGCGATAGAGTTTTTTATTGGCAAAATAGAGCCCAAGGGTAATAACCAGGCACAAAAGACTCAGCTGAAAGTTACTCACCACGAGCCTGCCTGCGAGCCATTCGCGCCAGCTCATAACGGTACACTTTATCCACCACCAGGGCGGTGGTGCTCAGCACCAGCAAAGTACTTATGGCGATAACCAGGAAAATGCGCCAGCCATCCACCATCAGTAATTCGGCGTAGTTCACCACCGCAACCACGGCAGGCACAAAGAACAGCAGCATTTCTGCCAGCAACCAACGGGAACCGGCTCGCACCCATTTTAGCGGCACCACGCGGCAGACAATTAGCGCGAGTAAAAGCAGCATTCCGACCAGGTTTGCAGGCAGCGGTAAGTGCCACCAGTCAACCAATTGTTGGGCAAAAATAAATAGCCCTGCATATAGTGCAACTTGTACCGGCACCTGAATGCGGCGAAAAAGAACAGGCGTAAAACCACGTAACGCCAGGGCCATGAGAGTGGCACTCCAGTAAATGTGATGTGGAGATTATAGTTAGCCAACTTCATTGAAAAAAATGAATTAAAATCATCACAGGTATAGTCAACAGGAATAGTTATGGACATCAGGACGCTACGTTATTTTGTAGAAGTGGTTCGCCAGCAAAGTTTTACCCGTGCAGCCCAAAAGATGTTCGTCACCCAGCCGACCATAAGCAAGATGCTGCGTAACCTCGAAGATGAACTCGGCTGCACACTGCTAATTCGTGATGGCCGCAAACTATTACTGACTGATACCGGCGAAGTGGTTTATCAACGAGGATTAGCCATTTTGGCGGAATTTCACCAGTTGGAGGCCGAACTTGGTGATATTAACCATCTCAACAAAGGCGTGTTGCGCCTCGGTATTCCACCGATGGTCGGCACAATGATGGCAGGGCCAATTAGCCTGTATCGCCAGCGCTACCCAGGCGTTGAATTAAAAATTTCTGAATTTGGCGGTTTAACGGTGCAGCAGGCTGTTCTTAATGGCGAGCTTGATTTAGCCATGACCGCATTGCCTTTTGAAGATGAGCACCACACTTTCTGCTCGTTACCTTTGCTGCATAATCCGCTGTGTGTGCTGGTTCCGCGCTCCGGGCAGTGGACAACACGAGAAAGCATCGACCCCATAGAGCTTGCCGGCCATCCTCTGCTTATCTACAACGAAGATTTTGCGTTAAGCCGCCAGTTAATTCAGCTCTTCCAGGAACATGGGTTTACTCCGCGGATTGCGGTACGTAGTGGTCAGTGGGATTTTCTGGCCGCGATGGTGCAGGCCGGTGTAGGGATTGCGATTCTACCGGAGATTATTTGCCAAAAACTGGATAAAAACACGTTGATGTGGCTGCCGTTAAACAGCGATTTAACGTGGCAACTGGCGATGATTTGGCGCGATGGGGTTTATATTTCGCAAAGTGCGCAGGCATGGATTGCCTGCTGTAAGGAGTTTTGGCCGGTAAGTTCATAGCGCCCTCTCCCCAATCCTCTCCCCCAGCAGAGGGAGAGGAATTGTCGATTACTGCTGTTCGACCAACAACGCTTCCAGCAAATCCAAATCATGTAGCAGCTTCATCAACGTCTCGTTGCTGATTTTCTGCGTGGCACGTAAATGGTAAAGCTCAGCACGCTCGGAGCGTAGTGCGGCCAGGCGGAATCGGCGCTCAAGGTTCTCTTCAAGCTCACTACTTTCTACATCGTTACGCCCGTCAGCCCGGCGGCGTAAGTTCCCGATAACCCGCGAACTGACCTCTTTTAACAGCTGGTCATCGATGTTCTCATTGACGTCAGATTGCAGGCGCTCTTCCATTTTCTGAATGGCGACAATCGCCACTTCAGCCGTTGCCGCACGCGCGGTACGCTCTTCCTGCCGCGCCACTGATTTGTCAGGGACTTCCACATTACGCAATAAAATCGGCAGCATGATGACCCCGGTAAAGAGCGAGAACAGAATCACGCCGGTGGCAAGGAAGATAAGCTCATAACGCGCCGGGAAAGGCGTTCCATCACCTAACAGCAACGGAATGGACAACACACCGGCAAGGGTAATGGCCCCGCGCACGCCAGCAAACGATGCAATACACAGCTCGCGCATGGTGTAAGAGCCGAACTCCAGCGGGCGCTTTTTCATAAAGCGTAAACTGATGCGTTTCATCGCCCACAGCCATAAGAAACGCACGCCAATCAGGGCGAAATAGATAAGCCCGACGTCGACAAACAGCATCCATAATTCGACGTTCGGATCAGCGTTTGCCGCCGCAATCGACGTTTTCATGATGCTGGGTAATTGCAGGCCTAACAGCAAGAACACCATGCCGTTAAACACAAATTCGAGCATCGCCCAGACGCTGTTTGCACGCAGGCGCATTGCCAGTGGCGCGCTGCGTAATACGCCAGAACGGGTGATCGTCATACCCGCAGCAACGGCTGCAAGGATGCCGGACACGCCGATATGCTCGGCAATCAGGTAAGAAGCAAATGGCAACAGCAGAAGTAGCAGGATTTGCGTGGCGGGCTCGTCACCGCTCCAGCGGCTCATCAGACGCAGCGATTTGCCGTACAACCAGCTGACTGCAATTCCCGCCAACAGCCCGCCTATCGCCACTTTGAAGAACTCGAGCGTGGCGCCGCCGACGGTAAACACCATGGTGCCCACCGCCACTGCGACTGCCATTTTCAGCGATACCAGGCCAGAGGCGTCGTTCATCAACGCTTCGCCCTGCAAAATCCCCATGATTTTCTTTGGAATGCGCCCTTCTCCGACAATACCGGAAAGCGCCACGGCGTCGGTCGGCGAGAGGACTGCTGCCAGTGCAAAAGCCGGAAGCAGCGGAATGCCCGGCACGAGGAAGTAAATCAGGAAGCCAATGCCGACCACGGTGACCAGCACCAGAACCAGCGCAAGGCCGATGATTTCCCGCCCGTGGTTGAGAAATTCGTGCGTCGGCGTTTTCCAGCCATCAGCAAACAGCAGCGGCGGAATAAACAGTACCAGGAAGAGTTCCGGGTTGAAGTCGACATGCAAACCAAAGTGCGGCCAGGCGAGCACAGCGCCTATCGCGATTTGCATTAACGGAAGCGGGATCTGGAACGGCAGCATGCGTGTAGCCACCCCAGAAAGAGAAACCACAAGGGTCATGATGAGAATGGTAAAGAAGATTTCCATACTGTCCTTAGTCGAGGTGTTTTGTGAAACCCTTTTTGCAGGATGTTGTGTTACCCAATAGTAAAACAACTTTTTACCCCCGTCATACTTCAAGTTGCAGATGCGTTGACTGCATCCGCGCGCCCCAGTCACATAGTTATCTATGCTCCTGGGGACTTGCGGTCTTGTCGCCTTACCGCAACTCGAATTATTTAGGGGTTCACCGGAAGGAAACAGGAAAAGATTTGAGGTGTTCGGGAGGGATATTCTGAAAACTTTTTAATCAAAATAATTCAAGTTACAGGTAGGCGGCAAAGGAGCGAATCCCCAGGAGCTTACTAAAGTAAGTGACTGGGGTTCGCGAGTGCAGCCAACAACCCTGCAGCTTGAAGTATGACGAGTAAAATTAAATTGCCCAGCCGCCTGCGTAGAATGCGACCAATGCAATAGCAATCACGACTGTACCGATATTCAGCTTACGCCACTCACCAGAGACGATACGACCAATCACCAGAGTTGCGAAACCAATCATGATGCCGGTAACGATGTTACAGGTCAGCACGATAAATACCGCAGTAATCAAGCCCGCCATGGCATCAACGAAATCTTCAAAATCGATTTTGCCCACGTTGCTCAGCATCAGCAAACCGACATACATCAGCGCCGGAGCGGTTGCGTATGCTGGAACCAGATAAGAGAGCGGCGAGAGGAATAGAATCAGCAGGAACAGCACGCCAACGGTGATTGCCGTCAGGCCGGTTTTACCACCTGCAGCAGTACCTGCCGCAGATTCGATGTAAACCGCAGCAGGAGCCGCACCCACCAGGCCTGAGAAAACGGAGCTCAGGGAGTCGGTAGTCAGCGCTTTGCCGCCATCGATGATTTGACCGTCTTTATCCAGCAGATTTGCCTGACCCGCAACGGCGCGGATAGTGCCGGTTGCATCGAATACCGCAGTCATTACCAACGCCAGAACGCTTGGCAACACCACCGGGTTCAACGCGCCCATGATATCCAGGCTACCGATCAGCGAGTTGCCCGCTTCATCTTTCAGCGAAGGCATAGCGAAAATGCCAGAGAAATGAACGCTTGGGTCAAAAATCAGGCCGAAAACAGAAATACCGATGATGGTCAGCAGAATGCCGCCAGGGACTTTCAGTTTTTCCAGACCGATGATCACCGCAAGGCCAATCAGCGACATAATAACCGGGAAGCTGTCGAAATGACCGAGCGCAACTGGCAAGCCATCAAGTGGGTTTTTAATTACCAGGCCGACACCGTTTGCGGCAATCAGCAGCAGGAACAGGCCGATACCGATACCAGTACCATGCGCAACACCCATCGGTAAGTTACGCAAAATCCAGCTACGAATACCGGTTGCAGAGATGATGGTGAACAACACACCCATCAGGAACACGGCGCCTAAAGCAACCGGAACGCTGATGTGTTGGCCGAGCACCAGGCTGAATGCAGTAAACGCAGTCAGTGAAATGGCACAACCGATTGCCAGCGGCAGGTTCGCCCAAAGGCCCATGACAAGAGAGCCAACACCGGCTACCAGGCAAGTTGCCACAAAGACCGCCGCAGGCGGGAAACCTGCTTTACCGAGCATGCCCGGTACGACGATCACGGAGTACACCATCGCGAGGAAGGTGGTTAAACCCGCTACAACTTCCTGACGAACGGTGCTGCCACGTGCAGATATTTTGAACCAGGCGTCAATGCCGCTGGTTGCACGCGGAGAATGATTAGACATAGTGAAAAATCCCCTGAGATTTTTATGATTACGTTGGTATGCGTGGTGGACAATCCACTGCTAATTAAACGTTCATACTCTTCATTTTTCGGGTTACGGACTTTCCCGTTAACGCGAATAAGTTGAGTAGATCCCTATACTGCGTTTGTGACAAAAAAGGGGCGCCACAAAAAAAGCAAACGTTTAACTCCGCGCATACAAACTAGGCGTCAAAATTAAGGCAAACGATTATCCGGCCTTCTTACATGGATTTTCAACCGAACTTTGCCGCTTTTTGTCGAAAAAGGCATTAGCCGGTCAAAATATCGCCACCTCGTGCGCAAACGTTATCGTCGATGCGCAATTTAGCAACAATGATGCAAGATACGGGGAATGCATTTTCCTGGCTCATAGGATTTTTCGATACCTGCACTTAAGGTATTTCGAACGGGCCGCCCTGCTGAATGGCTCTCTGCCAGGCCGGACGGATTTGGATTTGGTTATACCAGTTTTGTAAATTCGGCAGATCGTTTATACCGCCGCGAGATAATAAAGCGATAACAGGGAAACTCATCTGAATATCTGCGGCACTTAGCGCTTGTCCGGCAAACCACGGCGTTTGTTGCAGGCAATCTTCGAGATAACGCGCATGCGTCAAAATCTGTTTATTGAGATACGCTTTTTGCACACCCTGCCCTAATAAATTTCCCACCGGACGCAGTAACCACGGCACCGGCGCTTTGCCCAGGCTGCCAAATACCAGCTTCATCATTAATAAAGGCATTAACGACCCTTCGGCGTAATGCAGCCAAAAGCGGTAACGGAGTTTGTCTTCGTTGGTAATCGGTTTGAGGCGGCTTTCGGCGTCATACGTTTCTTGCAGGTATTCAATGATCGCCCCCGACTCCGCGAGGATGTTGCCATTATCTTCCACCACCGGTGACTTACCTAATGGGTGCACGGCTTTTAACGACGCGGGTGCCAGCATGGTTGGTTCGCGCTCGTAGCGAACAATCTGGTACGGCACCTGTAGCTCTTCGAGCATCCATAAAATGCGCTGCGAGCGGGAGTTATTGAGATGATGGACGATAAGCATAAGGTAACCTTTTGTTTAGCAAGATGAGTTAACTATAGGTAAATGTGCAAAGAGTGAAGCATTAAAATCGTTCAAAAAACATTCAAAATCACCTTGAAACCTCGCTGAGCAGAACTACAATTAAGTTGTCAGTGCAATCCGGAACCTCCTGAGAATGTGTGATTGAGGGACGCTGATGTCGGGGGAAACCCTCCTTGCGAAAAGCGGGATAGATCGAAAGACAAAGACCGGGAATAAACTAAAGCGCCGAAGTTGGGCGCTTTAGTTTTGCCTGCTATTGAGGTTAATCATCTTCAAGCAAACGAGCACCCGTCCCCTCTTCACCGAGTTTATCGCCAGGGTTTCGCAGCGGGCAGTCAGCACCCGATAAACAACCACAGCCAATGCAGCCATCAAGTTCATCGCGCAGTGCAGTCAGCATATTGATGCGCCGGTCCAGTTCTTCGCGCCATTGCGACGACATCTTTTTCCAGTCGTTCTTATTAATTTTATGCCCGTCTGGCAGCACCCCAAACTCTTCACCGATGGTCGCTAACGGAATGCCGATTCGCTGGGCGATTTTAATAATGGCAACGTTTCGCAGCACATCACGCGTGTAACGACGCTGGTTTCCGCTGTTTCGTCTGCTTTTGATAAGCCCTTTGCTCTCGTAGAAGTGCAAAGCCGAAACGGCCACGCCGCTACGCTTCGCCACTTCGCCAGGACTGAGTAAGGGTTTAAAGCGCGGTAATTTCTTTTCCATAATGCTCTTTACCTCAAGTTAACTTGAGGAATTATACTCGCTGCCAACAAAACCGGCTAATCGTAATCAGGATGGCTTATGGCACACCAGGACATTATTCAAACTTTGACTGAATGGATTGACGATCACATTGATCAGCCGCTGAACATTGATGTTGTGGCAAAAAAATCAGGCTATTCAAAATGGTATCTTCAGCGAATGTTCCGTACCGTGAAGCGCCAGACGTTAGGTGAATACATTCGCCAGCGCCGTTTGTTGATGGCGGCCAGAGAGCTTCGAAATACCCAGCGCCCGATTTTTGATATTGCGATGGACTACGGTTATGTCTCCCAGCAGACATTTTCACGTGTTTTCCGTCGTGAGTTTGACCGTACACCAACCGATTATCGCCACCACGCCTGATATAGTTCGTGGAAGAGTTGTTGCCTGACAGCCCGATAAGATGGGTCAGAAAATGCGCCGCAGAACTGGCGATTAAAAGAACAAATGTGATATAGTTCACAAATCCTGTGAGACAGGATTCTTCTTACATTTTCTGTACCCACTCATTCTCCCTGACGGTCCCTGAGCTGTATTTGCAGCGCCTTGTGTCGCGCTAACCGTTGAGCGTAATGAGTTATGCTTAAGGAACAGTTTTCATGGCGGCAATTACCACCAGCGTTTTACTGATGCGCTGGCCTTTAGTCAGTGCGGTTTTGATGTTTTTAGCCAGCACGTTGAACATCCAGTTTCGCAAATCCGACTATACGTTTTTGGCAATCGTCAGCAGCTTGCTGGGAATCGCTTCTGCTTTGTGGTTTGCGACCGGTTTATTGGGTTTAAATCTGGCCGACTTCCCGGTGATTTGGGCATCCTTTAAAGACATCATGATTGAGATCTCAAGCCATGCACCGCCAGAATGGCCAATGGTGCTGACCTGATTGCCAGGATTAGAATTGATAACGGCCTCATTGCGAGGCCGTTTTTGTTTTACTGGCAAGCCGCTACACATTACGTCCCGGAATAAATGTCGAAACTAAAGTATTTCGAGGCGAGCTTTTTATACGTTCCATCCGCAATAATCTGGCTTATCGCTCCATTGAGCGCTTCACGTAGTTCGGTATCATCCTTTCGCAAACCAATTGCTGCACCGGCACCGAATAGTTCAGGGTCCTGCAACGCTCCGCCTATCATGGCAAAATCTTTACCCTGCGGTTTATTCAGGAAACTGTATTCCGCCATTACACCAGACAGCACAGCACCATCAATACGCCCGGATTCTAAATCCTGAACGACCAAATCAGCCCCCTGATAAGCAACGACATTTACGCCAGAATTACGCCAGTTTTTATTGGCATAGGCTTCCTGAGCAGATCCTTGCTCAACACCAATCGTTTTACCTTTTAACTGTTCAAGCTCAGGTTTGATGTTGGTATTTTTATGTGCGACCAGAAATACTGGGCCGTTATAAATTTTATCGGTAAAGGCGACCTGCTCTTTTCGTTTTTCCGTCATATACATCCCGGAAAGAATGGCATCAAACTTTCTGGCTTGCAGCGCAGGAATAATCGCATCGAAATTATTCTCTACCCAAACGCATTTCGCCTGGAGTTTTTCGCAAATAGCATTTCCTAAATCAATATCAAAGCCGACCACCTTGCCATTAGCGTCTTTTGATTCAAAAGGGGCAAATGTCGGGTCCACACCAAAACGGATTTCTTTAAAATTATTTGCTAATGCCGAAGTCGTCGCCAGCAGAGCAATTAATGGCAGTATATATTTTTTCATATTAGCTCCGGCAGTTAACGACAATAAGTTTGGACTAAGCGGGAAAAGAATGAGGCGCCGGTAGAAATAATGTCATCATTAAAGTCATACCCAGGGTTATGTACCATACAGCCACCCTTATCGCCCTTCTCTCCGTTCCCTAACAGGAAATAACTGCCCGGACGCTCTTGCAGCATAAAAGCAAAATCTTCGCTGCCGGTCGAAGGGAGAACCTTATCAAGCACCGCATCTTTACCAAAGAACTCAACGGCCAGCTCTCGGGCAAACGCCGTTTGCTCATCATCGTTAATTAGCACCGGATAGGAGTCGTAGACTTCCACTTCACAACTTGCGCCAAAGCTTTTAGCGGTAAAATCTGCTAACTCTTCAATTCGTTTAATCAGCAGATCGCGGATCTCCGGCTTCATCGCGCGCACGGTTAATTCCATCACCGCAGTGTCTGGAATAACGTTGGAAGCAATGCCCGACTGGAATGTTCCCACGGTAACAATCGCGGTTTCACCCGGCGTGACATTACGAGAAACTATGGTTTGCAGCGCGGTAATTAACGCAGCCCCAGTGACGATTGGGTCGACAGTACGATGTGGATAAGCGCCGTGACCGCCGTAACCTTTGATGGTAATTTTTACCGTATCCGCCGAGGCCATAAAATTGCCTGAATAGAACCCGAGTTTTCCTGTCGGCAAGCCAGGCATATTGTGGAGGGCAAAAACTCGGTCGCAGGGGAAGCGGTCGAATAGTCCGTCTTTAATCATTAAATCTGCACCGCCAATCGCTTCTTCGGCAGGCTGGAAAATGAGATGCACAGTGCCATTAAATTCGCAGGCATTTGAGGCAATATATTTCGCTGCAGATAATAAGATGGTGGTGTGGCCATCATGCCCGCAGGCATGCATTTTGCCAGGCACTGTACTGGCCCAGGGTAAATTGGTTTCTTCAAAAATAGGTAATGCATCCATATCAGCACGCAGGCCAATAGATTTATTCGAATCCCCTTTTTTCAAAGAACCCACAACACCAGTAGTGCCAATTCCTCGTGTGACTTTATATCCCCAGGATTCAAGTTGCTTTGCTACTAAATCACTGGTTTTAAACTCTTCCAGACTTAATTCTGGGTTTGCATGCAGATAATGACGTATTGCAATCATCTCATCTTCTGATGCTTTTATTTCTGGAATAACGAAATCCGTCATGCTGCGCTCCGGTGGAGTTATAAGTGTTTGTGTTTGCATAAACAACTTAGCTGGATAACGTTTTAATGCAAGCAGGAATACTTATGACGTGGAGTAATACATTCAGATTATTAATAACTCGCCAATGTCATTTTATTCACGTTAAAAACAAAAAACCCCGCAAGCGGGGTTTTTGTTAATTCTAAATGCCAGAACCATTATCAGAATGGAATATCGTCATCGAAATCCATTGGTGGTTCATTGTTAGATGGTGCCGGAGCGCTCTGCTGCGGGCGAGATTGTTGCGCGCCGCCGCTGAACTGGTTACCACCCTGCTGCGGTTGCTGAGGCTGACCCCAACCACCTTGCTGCTGGCCTGGAGCACCGCCGCCAGCAGGAGCACCACCCGCTGCACGTCCACCCAGCATTTGCATGGTGCCGCCAACGTTAACCACGATTTCGGTAGTGTACTTTTCAACACCAGCCTGGTCAGTCCATTTACGAGTTTGCAATGCACCTTCGATATAAACCTGGGAGCCTTTACGCAGGTATTCGCCTGCTACTTCTGCCAGTTTGCCAAACAGCACTACACGGTGCCATTCAGTTTTTTCTTTGGTTTCGCCGGTTTGCTTATCGCGCCAGGACTCTGACGTGGCCAGAGTAATGTTGGCAACTGCGCCACCATTTGGCATGTAGCGTACTTCCGGGTCTTGACCCAGATTCCCGACGAGAATCACCTTGTTTACGCCTCTGCTGGCCATGATCGTGTCTCCTGAAACGTTTAATAAGTAGTGTAAACCCTCGATTCTACCACGCCACCCCTAATCTTTATAGCTGCGGGATGCATTCCAGAATCTCGGTAGGATATACATTATTGCATTAAAGCACTGGATATCCATTCAGGTTTTATTGTGTCATAATTAGCCGTTTGTGATCGTCGGCGGCCTCCAGTGCGGCCTGGCAAAGAGCGTTTAAACCGGGAAAGGTGAATGGATAAGATCGAAGTTCGGGGCGCCCGCACCCACAATCTCAAAAATATTAACCTCGACATTCCACGCGACAAGCTGATTGTCGTGACTGGGCTTTCGGGTTCTGGCAAATCCTCACTGGCTTTCGACACCTTATACGCCGAGGGGCAACGTCGTTACGTTGAGTCCCTCTCCGCCTATGCGCGTCAGTTCCTGTCGTTGATGGAAAAGCCTGATGTCGACCACATTGAAGGCTTGTCGCCTGCGATTTCTATCGAGCAGAAATCTACCTCGCACAACCCGCGTTCAACCGTCGGCACTATCACTGAAATTCATGACTACCTGCGCCTGCTATATGCCCGCGTAGGTGAGCCGCGTTGCCCGGATCACAATGTTACTCTTGCGGCGCAAACCGTGAGTCAGATGGTCGATAACGTTTTAGCTCAGCCGGAAGGCAGGCGCCTGATGCTGCTTGCGCCAATCATTAAAGATAGAAAAGGCGAGCACAGCAAAACGCTGGAAAACCTGGCAAGCCAGGGTTATATCCGCGCAAGGATCGACGGCGAAGTATGCGATCTTTCCGACCCACCAAAACTTGAGCTGCAAAAGAAACACACCATCGAAGTGGTGGTTGACCGTTTTAAAGTCCGTGAGGATTTAGCACAACGTCTGGCCGAATCATTTGAGACAGCGCTGGATTTATCTGGCGGTTCTGCTGTTGTCGCCGATATGGACGACGAAAAAGCTGAAGAATTGCTGTTCTCGGCAAACTTTGCCTGCCCAATTTGTGGCTATAGCATGCGT
This sequence comes from Buttiauxella massiliensis, assembly GCF_902500225.1. Lineage (GTDB taxonomy): Bacteria > Pseudomonadota > Gammaproteobacteria > Enterobacterales > Enterobacteriaceae > Buttiauxella > Buttiauxella massiliensis. The sequence continues at coordinate 363,016 of NZ_LR722652.1, forward strand.
GAGCTGGAACCTCGTCTGTTCTCGTTCAACAACCCGGCCGGTGCCTGCCCAACCTGTGACGGGCTTGGCGTGCAGCAATATTTCGACCCAGATCGTGTTGTGCAAAACGGTGAGCTTTCACTTGCTGGCGGCGCAATTCGTGGCTGGGATCGCCGTAACTTCTATTACTTCACGATGATGCGTTCGCTTGCGGAGCATTACAAATTCGATATCGAAACGCCGTGGAACGAACTGACAGCCAGCGTGAAAAGCGTGGTGCTTAACGGCTCCGGTAAAGAAAGCATTGAGTTCAAATATATAAATGACCGTGGCGACACCTCGGTGCGCCGCCATCCGTTCGAAGGCGTTCTGCATAATATGGAGCGTCGCTACAAAGAGACTGAATCTTCTGCGGTGCGTGAAGAACTGGCGAAATTTATCAGCAACCGTTCATGCGCAAGCTGTGAAGGTACACGCCTGCGTCGTGAAGCTCGCCATGTGTTTGTCGAAAACACGCCGCTGCCAACTATTTCAGACATGAGCATCGGCCATGCGATGGAATTCTTCCAGAACATGAAACTCAGCGGCCAGCGTGCGCAAATTGCTGAGAAAGTGCTGAAAGAGATTGGCGACCGCCTGAAATTCCTGGTGAACGTCGGTCTGAATTATCTGTCGCTATCACGTTCAGCTGAAACGCTGTCCGGTGGTGAAGCGCAACGTATTCGTCTGGCAAGCCAGATTGGTGCGGGTCTTGTCGGCGTGATGTATGTGCTCGATGAACCCTCTATCGGCCTGCACCAGCGTGATAACGAGCGCCTACTGGAAACTTTGATTCACCTGCGCGATCTCGGTAACACCGTGATTGTGGTTGAGCACGATGAAGATGCTATCCGCGCCGCAGACCATATTATCGATATCGGTCCTGGTGCTGGTGTGCATGGTGGCCAAGTGGTTGCTGAAGGCTCCATGCAGGACATCATGGATGTGCCTGAATCCCTGACCGGGCAGTTCCTTAGCGGGAAACGTGGAATTGTGGTGCCGAAAAACCGCGTGCCTGCCGATCCAGAGAAAGTACTTAAACTGGTTGGTGCGAAAGGCAACAACCTGAAAGATGTGACACTGACGCTGCCGGTAGGTTTGTTTACCTGTGTGACCGGGGTTTCCGGTTCAGGGAAATCGACGCTGATTAACGATACGCTTTTCCCTATTGCTCAAACCCAATTGAACGGTGCGACGCTTGCAGAACCTGCGCCTTATCGTGAAGTTCATGGTCTGGAGCATTTCGACAAAGTTATTGATATCGACCAAAGCCCAATTGGCCGTACGCCTCGTTCAAACCCTGCGACTTACACTGGCGTGTTTACGCCTGTGCGTGAGCTGTTTGCAGGTGTGCCTGAATCACGTGCACGAGGTTATACGCCGGGTCGTTTCAGCTTTAACGTGCGTGGTGGGCGTTGCGAAGCCTGTCAGGGCGATGGCGTGATCAAAGTCGAAATGCACTTCTTGCCGGACATTTACGTGCCGTGCGACCAGTGCAAAGGCAAACGCTATAACCGCGAAACGCTGGAAGTTAAGTACAAAGGCAAGAGCATCCACGAAGTGTTGGATATGACCATTGAAGATGCTCGTGAGTTCTTTGATGCCGTACCTGCGCTGGCGCGTAAGCTGCAAACGTTAATCGACGTGGGCCTGTCTTACATTCGCTTGGGGCAGTCAGCAACGACGTTGTCAGGTGGTGAAGCACAGCGCGTGAAACTTGCACGTGAGCTTTCTAAACGCGGTACCGGCCAAACGCTGTATATTCTTGATGAGCCAACCACTGGCCTGCACTTTGCAGATATTCAGCAGTTGCTGGAAGTTCTGCACCAGTTGCGCGACCAGGGCAACACCATTGTGGTTATCGAGCATAATCTGGACGTGATTAAAACCGCAGACTGGATTGTTGACCTTGGCCCAGAAGGCGGTAGCGGCGGCGGCGAAATTCTCGTTTCCGGTACACCAGAAACTGTCGCGCAGTGCGAAGCGTCACATACCGCTCGTTTCCTTAAACCTTTGCTAGACCCAAAATAATTCGAGTGGCATCGAGGCGGTAAGAGAACGCCACCAACATTGATGCAACTTGAAGTATGACGGGTATGAAGTAGTCAGTCAGAAAGCTGCTGCCTGGTTTGCTGAGGCAGCAGCGATAATGCCTGCTGATAAGAGGCATCAACCAGATAGTAAATCTGCGAATCCGGAAGCGATCCATCCAGATAAAGCGTGCTCCAGTGCGCTTTGTTCAAATGCGCGCTAGGATGCACATCACTATGTTGTTCACGTAACAAGTCGGCAAGTGCCGGGCTTGCCTTTAACGACACTGCCGGGCGTGCTTCCACGTCATGCACCATCGCATACATTACATCCGCCACTTTTATTTGTGTGGCCTTCCAGTCGCTATGAACCGTTTGTTCCGCTCCGGGTTTGTTCATGCAGTACTGCAATAGCTCCGAATTGGTCATTTTATTCCCCTTGAGAGACTCCCGTGAAAACGATGTGCTGGCCAGTTTAAGGCGCAGGCATCTCTAAGTGTGCGAGCAACTCGCCAAAAGGTAAAACTCAACGGGGAAATTTTGATGAAAAAAACGGCAGCTTGCTTTCGCATGCCACCGTTTTTTTGAACAGATAATTGATTAATATTCAGAGTTAACAATCACTTCTTCACCAAATGCCCCTGCTTTTGGCAATGGCTGATAGCTGGAGTTTGAAGCGCGTAGCAGGCGAATACCTCTCGCACCTACGTCCTGAGCTGCAGTGATATCCCCGTCTGAGTCACCGTAGAACACTTTGATTTTCTTATCTTTCAGCCATTGTGTCTTGGTGTTTTGGCCTGGCTGATCGCCCGCGAAAATAACCGGGTTAACGCTGGCTTGCGGGATCAGGAAATCATTTTGTAGCGTTTGGGTCACGGTTTCTGTTTTGGTCGGGCTGCGGCCAGTCACAAAGTAAATGCTGTCGCCGCGTTTCAGGTGCATGGCTATCAGGTTTTTCGCCACTTCTTTCGGCATGCTGAACTCATCCCAGCCGTTGTTCATTTTTTCCCAGAACTCAGGATTTTTCAGGTAATCCTGTTTGCCTGGAGAAAACTCTTTTTGCCCGCGATAGAAGCCAGGGCTTGAGAAAAGCACCGTGTCGTCAATATCAAAGCCCACCGCCATCGGCGCGCGGCCCAGCAGGCTGTTTTCGATTTGTGCGACAGAAACCCAGTGAATCGGAACTTGCTGCGCCAGTTGCGCGACGGTTACGCCAGGGTTGAGTGGTACGGGTGCAGATTCCTTAGCAACAACAGACTGGTTCAATCCCAATAACAAACAAACGGCACTTAATGCCATAGTTAGCTTACGCATCATTTTCCCTTTAATTATGATTAGTGAGGGTGATAAAGCAGAACAGATGGTCAAAAATCAATTCGACCATACCGATGCGAAAGCGCCAGAGGAAGGAATTTTTCAAGATTTATCATAGAAAAAGGCGATGATCACACATCGCCTTTTTAAGATAAAAAGTAAGTAAGTACTTACATTACAGCTGCAAAAGCCTGTGCCACACGCTGAACGTTATTGCTATTAAGTCCTGCGACACACATCCGCCCGCTGGCGATCAGATACACGCCAAACTCATCACGCAGACGGTCAACCTGTTCTGAGCTCAGACCGGTATAGCTGAACATGCCACGTTGTTGCAGCAGATAGTCAAAGTTACGCTCCGGCATTTCTGCTTTCAGCACAGAAACCAATGCCTGGCGCATATCAAGAATACGGCGACGCATGGTTTCAACTTCTGCCAGCCAGTTGGCTTTCAGCTGCTCGTCATTCAATACGGCCGATACCACTTGCGCACCAAAGTTTGGCGGGCTGGAGTAGTTACGGCGCACGGTCGCTTTCAGCTGTCCCAACACACGACTTGCGGCATCGGCATCTTCACAAACGACAGACAGGCCGCCCACGCGCTCGCCATACATAGAGAAAATCTTCGAGAATGAGTTACTGACCAACGCTGGCAGCCCGGCGCTGGCAATCGCGCGAATCGCATAAGCATCTTCTTCCATGCCCGCACCAAAGCCCTGGTAGGCAATATCAAGGAATGGAATCAGCTCGCGCGCCTTGAGAATTTCAACCACCACATCCCATTGCGCATCCGTCAGGTCAGAACCTGTCGGGTTATGACAGCACGGATGCAGCAACACAATACTTTGTGCAGGCAGCGTTTGCAGGGTTTCCAGCAATGCTTCGAAGCGCACGCCGTTGGTTTCGGTATCGAACCACGGGTAGGTATTCACTTCAAAACCCGCACCACCAAAGATAGCGACATGGTTTTCCCAGGTAGGATCGCTGACCCACACCTGCGAATTTGGGAAATAGGTTTTCAGGAAGTCTGCACCGACTTTTAACGCACCGGAGCCGCCCAGTGTTTGGATGGTCGCAATACGTCCTTCGAGCAGCGCCGGATGATTTGCGCCAAACAGCAGCGGAGCAATCGCGCTACGGTAGCTGTTCAGACCTTCCATCGGCAGGTAAATCGATGCGCCATGCGGCGTAGCATTCAGGCGTTCTTCAGCTTGAGCAACGGCCTGTAATTGCGGGATAACCCCATTTTCGTCGTAATAGAGACCAATGCTGAGGTTTACCTTGTCGCTACGCGGATCAACTTTGAAACGTTCCATAAGGGAAAGGATTGGGTCGCCAGCATAGGCGTCAACTTTTTGAAACACGGTGAGATTCTCCTGGTTTACAGTGTTGCGAACAACCAATGTAAACCGGAAGTTGGGGCGAGATCGAGGGGTTTGTGCTTAGAAACACCCCTCTCCCTGAGGGCGGTCTCTTATACACAACTCACTCAGGCAATCTTGTCAGGGTGAGATCTTTAAGCCTCGTTGATTTTCCGTTCACCCGTGCGTTCAGTTATCTCTTTCATTCCCGAAAACGGTGAACGTATCAAGGAGAGAACGCCCTCTCCTTGATAATCCTGGCGCCCGGTCATTAAATTGCCGCTGAGCGGTAAACCCCAGCTTATCCCCAACATCAGGGTCGTTCGCGACTCGCTCCCGGCGGATCGCTCTCTTTCGCTGCTCCCGGCAGCTCAACCCTGATTTATGGGGAACACTGGGGCAATTTATACCGGGTACAAGGTCAAAACCTGCTCGGTGCTGCCTTTGGGTTTTGACGTTGACCTTCGGTTCCGGCTTCAATCGCGCCGTTTTTCACCCTTCAGTCGGGGTCACGTGGCCGGGAGCCACGTGAGTGAGCGATCGTCGGGAACGAGTCGCGAACGACCGCGAATGTTGGGTGAAAAACGGTGTTTACCGCTTGCGGCGATTGATTTGCCGGGAGTCCGGGTTCTTAGGGTGGCGACGGTGGCCACCCTAAGTCGTTCACCGGTACAGTAGCTATATGAAACACGGAACATCGGGTGAACGGAACAGTCTCCCTACTTAAAAAGATGAGACTAAGAGACAGCCCCGAGGGTGAGGGGGAAGACAAGAAAATTAATCCAGATATTCCATCGCAACCCTTGAAGTCAGGCGCGTGATAAGTTCGTAAGCACTCACTTTTGTGATTTCAGCAATACGTTCAACCGGCAGGCTATCTCCCCACATCACCACGCTATCACCCACTTTATCTGCTGACTGCGGGCCAAGATCGACACAAATCATGTCCATCGCCACACGCCCGACAATTGGCACTTCACGGCCATTCACCAGCACAGGGGTGCCAGAAGGCGCTGCACGCGGGTAGCCATCACCATAACCAATAGCAACCACACCCAGACGAGTATCGCGCTCAGCAATCCATGTACCACCGTAACCGACCGCTTCACCCGCTTTGTGCGCACGCACCGCAATCAGGCTGGAAGTCAGTGACATCACTGGCTGACAACCAAAATCTGTGCCGCACGATTGTTGCTCCAACGGAGAAACACCGTACAAGATAATGCCTGGACGAACCCAATCCATATGCGAGTCTGGCCACAACAGGATGCCACCGGATGCGCCAATAGAACGCTCTCCAGGCTTGCCCGCGGTAAACGAATTGAAAATATCTAGCTGGCGCAGTGTGGCGTCAGATTCTGGTTCATCTGCACGGGCAAAATGGCTGACGATATTCACCGGCTGGCTGACGTTTTTACAGCGCGAAAGGCGCTGATAAAACGCCTCAGCTTCTTCAGGCAAGATGCCCAACCGATGCATGCCGGTATCCAGTTTCATCCACACGGTAATCGGATGGCTTAACTCAGCCTGTTCCAGTGCTTCAAGCTGTTCGATGCAGTGGATAGCAGTCTGGAAATTTTGCTCGGCAATGGTCGCAAGGTCGCTTGCATTAAAGAAGCCTTCCAGCAGCAGAATGGGCTGAGTGATGCCCCCGACACGTAAGCGAACACCTTCCTCAAGACGGGCCACGCCGAAGGCATCAGCATCGGTCAGTGTTTGGGCTGTCTCCAGCAGACCATGCCCATATGCGTTTGCCTTCACAACCGCCACCATACGGCTGGCTGGAGCCAGTTCGCGCAGGCGTTGCAGGTTGTGTCGCAGAGCGCGGCGGTTAATTTTTACGGTTGCCGCTTGCATGTTCGATCCTTGCGAAATTTTTGTATATGGAATTGGAATGCCCAAATCCTCTAAATCATTCGGGCTGCAAGAAGGCGGCAAACTCGTGAATCCCCATGAGCTTACACAAGTAAGCGATTGGGGTAAGCGAGTGCAGCCAACGCACTTGCAGCGTGAAGGATGACGAGGATTTAGTCTTCGTCGTATTGCGGGCCAGCGTAATTATCGAAACGTGAGAACTGCCCGTTAAACGTCAGGCGCACGGTGCCGATAGGGCCGTTACGCTGCTTACCGAGGATGATTTGCGCGATGCCTTTCTCGTCACTGTTGTCGTTATAAACTTCGTCACGATAGATAAACATAATCAAGTCGGCATCCTGCTCGATGGAACCTGATTCACGCAAGTCGGAGTTCACCGGGCGTTTATCTGCACGTTGTTCCAGGGAACGGTTCAGCTGCGAGAGCGCAACGACCGGGACTTGTAGCTCTTTTGCCAGCGCTTTTAGCGAGCGCGAAATCTCGGCGATTTCCAGGGTACGGTTGTCCGATAGTGACGGTACGCGCATCAATTGCAGGTAGTCGATCATAATCAGGCTCAGGCCGCCGTGTTCGCGGTAAATACGGCGAGCGCGCGAGCGCACTTCCGTTGGCGTCAGGCCGGATGAGTCATCAATGTACATGTTGCGTTTTTCAAGCAAGATGCCCATGGTGCTGGAAATTCGCGCCCAGTCTTCGTCATCAAGCTGGCCGGTACGGATTTTGGTCTGGTCGACGCGTGACAGCGACGCCAGCATACGCATCATGATCTGTTCGCCGGGCATCTCGAGGCTGAAAATGAGAACCGGTTTTTCCTGCAACATCGCGGCGTTTTCGCACAGGTTCATCGCAAAGGTGGTTTTACCCATCGACGGACGCGCCGCCACGATGATCAGATCCGATTTTTGCAGACCAGCCGTTTTCTTGTTCAAATCCTGATAGCCAGTATCCACACCCGTTACGCCATCGTGTGGCGTCTGGTAAAGCGTTTCGATACGCGAGACTGTCGCTTCAAGGATTTGGTCGATGCTTTTCGGGCCTTCGTCTTTATTCGCACGGCTCTCAGCAATCTGGAACACGCGTGACTCAGCCAGGTCGAGCAAATCTTCGCTGGTGCGCCCTTGTGGGTCGTAACCGGCATCGGCGATTTCATTCGCCACGGAAATCATTTCGCGGACAACGGCACGTTCGCGCACGATATCGGCGTAAGCGCTGATGTTCGCAGCACTTGGCGTGTTTTTTGATAATTCGGCCAGATAGGCGAAACCACCGACACTTTCCAGGTTGCCCTGAAGTTCCAGAGATTCAGAAAGCGTGATCAGGTCGATTGGTTTGCTCATTTCGAGCAAACGCTGCATTTCGGTGAAGATCATGCGGTGTGGACGGCTGAAAAAATCGTTAGCCACGACTCGCTCGGAAACGTTATCCCAGCGTTCGTTGTCCAGCATTAAACCGCCCAACACCGACTGCTCCGCTTCCAGAGAATGTGGCGGCATTTTCAGCCCTTCCATCTGACGATCGCGGGGTTCTTTCGGTTTGTTGAAGGGTTTATTTCCTGCCATAGTGAGGGAGTTACCAAAATCAGATAAGAGAGACGAGAGTTTACTCTATCTCCCTCCGAGGAAACAGAAGGAGTTCTCATGGCAACACGCATTGAATTTAGTCAGCACGGCGGACCAGAAGTCTTAAAAGTTGTTGAATTCACCCCAACCGCTCCCGCAGAAAACGAAGTCCAGGTTGAGAACAAAGCGATAGGTATCAACTACATTGATACCTACATTCGCAGTGGTTTATATCCGCCGCCGATGCTGCCTAGCGGGCTGGGTACAGAAGCTGCTGGCGTGGTGACTAAAGTTGGCAGTGCGGTAACACATATTAAAGTCGGCGACCGCGTGGTATATGCGCAGTCCGGGCTTGGCGCATACAGCAGCGTTCACAATGTGCCTGCCGATAAAGCCGCAAAACTACCTGACGCTATCTCTTTTGAGCAAGCTGCCGCGTCGTTCCTCAAAGGGCTGACGGTTTATTATCTGCTGCGTAAAACTTACGATATCAAAGCCAATGAAGTTTTCCTGTTCCATGCAGCAGCCGGCGGCGTTGGACTGATCGCCTGCCAGTGGGCCAAAGCGCTGGGTGCCAAATTAATTGGCACTGTCGGTTCTGCGCAAAAAGCAGAAAGCGCCAAAAAAGCCGGTGCCTGGCAAACCATTAACTATCGCGAAGAGAATCTTGTCGAACGCGTGAAAGAGATAACCGGCGGCAAGAAAGTGGCGGTGGTTTATGACTCGGTCGGGAAAGATACCTGGGAATCGTCGCTCGATTGCCTGCAACGGCAAGGTTTGATGGTGAGTTTTGGCAACTCTTCCGGCCCGGTGACGGGCGTGAATCTGGGGATCCTGAACCAGAAAGGCTCGCTGTATGTTACGCGTCCGTCACTAAATGGTTACGTCACCACCCGCGAAGAGCTGGAAGAAGCGTGCAACGAGCTGTTCTCGTTGATTGCCAGCGGCGTGATAAAAGTGGATGTGGCGGATAGCCAGAAGTTTGCCCTGAGCGATGCTGCACTGGCTCATGCAACACTTGAGAGCCGCAGCACGCAAGGTTCTAGTTTGCTGATTCCATAAAAGAATTTGGGCCTCCCGAGGGAAGCCCATTCTTTTTTTGTTCGCTCTGTATGTAGGGTACAGCGCGATGAATTCGTTTTTTTGCAACCCGGTAATAATGTCAGGTTTGGTAAATAATTGATATCCCACAGCCCGCGAACTTAGCCAGAAAGATGCGAGGTTGTGATCAACTCCGCAATACCTGAGCAATTCACACGGTTATTGCTGCTAAAATTTAGCGCTTATCCGCAACCAACGACAAAGCATGTTCCACAACGTCGATTCCTGCACCGGCTTTATGGGCATTTTCACTCAGATAACGACGCCACTGACGCGCACCCGGAATACCCTGGAAAAGTCCCAACATATGGCGAGTGACATGGCCTAAATAAGTGCCGTTTGCCAGTTCACGCTCAATGTACGGATACATGGCACGAACCGCTGCAACGGTGTCGATTTCCTGCGTATCAAGGCCAAAAATCTCCCGGTCAACTGCCGTCAGTAAACCTGGATTCTGGTAGGCTTCGCGCCCGACCATAACACCATCCATATGTTCCAGATGCGTTTTCGCCTCTTCCAGCGATTTGATACCGCCATTAATCGCCATCGTCAGATGCGGGAAATCACGCTTTAACTGATAAACACGCGGGTAATCCAGCGGCGGAATTTCACGGTTTTCCTTCGGGCTTAAACCAGAAAGCCAGGCTTTACGGGCGTGGATGATAAACATCTCGCATTCACCCTTCCCGGCTACCGTGCCAATAAAATCGCAGAGAAATTCGTAGCTATCCTGGTCGTCAATGCCGATACGCGTTTTGACGGTAACCGGAATAGAAACCACATCACGCATCGCTTTAATACAATCGGCAACGCGCTGCGCATCAGCCATAAGACACGCGCCGAACATACCGTTTTGCACGCGATCAGACGGGCAGCCTACGTTCAGGTTAATTTCATCGTAGCCGCGCTCTTGCGCCAGTTTCGCGCAAATAGCCAATGCAGCCGGATCGCTACCGCCTAATTGCAGCGCGATAGGATGCTCGTCTTCGCTGTACGCCAGATAGTCCCCTTTGCCATGAATAATTGCACCGGTTGTCACCATTTCGGTGTACAGCAGTGTCTGGCTAGATAACTGACGCAAGAAGTAACGGCAGTGGCGATCGGTCCAGTCGAGCATCGGCGCAATAGAGAAACGATGTGGCTGGAAAGGAGTCTGGTTGGTTTGTGAGGACATAGGCTGTGGGCGTTTACGGGCTACGGTTAAAAAAGGGTCGCTACTATAGCATAAAGCAGCGTCGGGACACCCGCTCGTCCCGACGGCTATTTTTATTAGAAGGTCACGCTAAGCTGCGCTCCGGCCCCCCATGTCTGGTCTTCGCCGTACAGCCCCATTAAATCAACATGAACACGATTAAATGGTGCAAAACCAACACCGCCGGTAAAGACGTTGCTGTCGTTTGATTTGACGTCAGCACGATAACCCGCACGCACGGCAAGCCATGGCAGCGGCGTAATTTCTGCACCGACGCCAACGTACTGCGAGTCTTCTTCGCTTTTGAAGCCTTTGGTTTCGGTGAGATCTCCATCGGCGCTAAGGGTGATGAGATCGTTATGCCAGGCCACACCAGCCGTCACCAATGGACGAATCTGGTACGTGTCTTTGTAGTTAGTTGTCTCACCGGTTCTGCCATTGGTGATCAGAATATCTTTGGTATCAATGTCACGCGAAATCAGGTTCTGACCGCTTAGACCAACCGTCCAGTTTTCGCCGAAATCGGCCGCCAGGCCAGCATCCACGTTGAAACCAGTGTCATCATTACGATAGCGACTGCTATTCCAGTCACTGCTGTCGTAGTTATAAATCGAGGTGGTGTAGTTATAGAGCCAGGTTTTTTGCAACTTCGGTGTGACGCCAAAAGAAACCGGCACTCCACCGAGATCAAACTCCTTCGCAAGCGCCACGCCATAGTCAGAGACAATAGCCGCACGGCCAGAAGCAGTAGAATTCAGATTGCTGGTGATAACATCGGAGCCATTAATAGCAGCATCTAACGCAACGCCCCCGGCCACTGCCCGAGAACCTGCGATGCTATTGAGGTAATCGATATCTTGCTGATCAATGGAAGAACTAACATGCGCGCGTGCATAGGCTTTTGCGACAAAAGCCACTGAAAGCACGTCGTTTGGAATACTGACTGCGATACTGGCACCCGCCTTCGCGTTTGCTGTTTTTCCTTTCAGATCATTTAGCTCACCAGCCAGATCCCCTGCAGCACCCTGAAACTGGCTGAGCGAACCATTTGGATTTAAAAGGATATCCTGCAGGGTGAGATCGTCGATAACGTTTTTGTATTGATCAACTTTATCGCTAATGTCATCAATCTGATCCTGCAGATTATCTTTATCCGTAATTTGTGCACTCACAGACGGCAGAATAACCGTCACTGTGTCGTCCTGCTTAGCCTTAGCCAGCAACGCGGGGTTCGTAAGCACCCCACTTCCGTAGCTCGCGGAAGCGACACCAGTACCACCCATTGCATCACTTCGTGCTTCAGACCATGTGCCCGCCGCATAAGCGTGATTTGCCATAAATAAAGATGCGGCGCTAAACGCCGCCAAAGTTTTCATTTTTTTCATTCACCACACGTCCGTCTGTTGATCAGATGTAATAACTGCCCCTGCCAGTTATGACTGAACAGAGGCGGACTATTGCTGTGAATAAAAGGCTGAAAAGTGGGCTGTTTCGCCCATCGGAATCCCGTTTCTATCCTTCAGGATTATGAGTTCAAAATTTCCATGCAAACTTATTTATAGTTTACCGTTCGGCTTTCGTGAAGGCTGACCGTCGTGCGGGCCGAAAAATTGCGGGGGATGATCAATCCAGCGATCCTGACGCTGTGCGGCATAGCCTGGGTTTAGCGGGTAATAAATTCGATTCTCAGCTTTGTTTGCTTCCCCCACAATCAGCAGCCGGACTTCATGCTCTGTGTTGTTGATAAAGGTATGGCAGATACCTGTTCCAGATGGGAAACCAACGCTATCTCCAGGTTCAAGTGGGTAAAGGTGCCCATTAATCCACACCTGTGGATGCCCTTCGAGAACATAAGCAAACTCTTCTTCGCTGCTTTCGGCATGAGGATAAGATGTGCGGCGACCTGGTAGCAGGCGCTCATGATGAATTCCCAGGCGATTAAGACCCAGTTTGCGGGCCAGTGGCGCGCCAATAGAAAACCGCTCTGCGCTGTCTGGATAAGTCGAATCATCGTCACCTTCTATTTCCTTCCAGTGGCGAATGCAATCAGGTTTATTCATAACAAACTCCGGGATAGTCATCTCAAAAGATTGTGGCTAAGCGCACCACTCGGCGTTTTTTGCGCGTTGTGATAAAGTGTAGGGCTAATCTACAGGGGAATACTGATGGACATCACGACTTCACAAAACGTGTTAGCGCAGGCTGAAAAACTATGCGAGCAGCGTAATGTGCGCCTGACACCACAACGTCTTGAAGTATTGCGTTTGCTGACTCAGCAAGCAGGCGCTATCAGTGCTTATGATTTGCTGGATTTACTGCGTGCCAGCGAACCGCAAGCTAAACCCCCGACAGTGTATCGTGCGCTCGATTTTCTGCTCGAACAAGGTTTTGTACACCGTGTAGAGTCAACTAACAGCTATGTGTTGTGCAATCTTATCGATCAGCCAACTCACTCATCTGCGATGTTTATTTGCGATAGATGTGGTGCGGTGAAGGAGCGTAGTGCGGAAGGTGTGGAAGATATCATGCACCAACTGGCGGCCCAGTTAGGGTTTGCTTTGCATCATAACGTTATTGAGGCGCATGGTTTATGCAGCGCATGTGCAGAAGTTGAAGCTTGTAGCCACCCGGATGCTTGCGGGCATGACCACTCTATTCAGAGTAAAAAGAAGTCACGTTAGATTGGTTGGATTTGAGTTGAATGGAACGGTACCTCCATGTACCTGGGCAGGGTAGCCTTGAGAATTAACACATCCGAGGGAAACTAATTACCAACGATATTTGTTGCGAGTTTCCCAATCAACGACTTCTTCCTCTGCCTTATCCTTTTGGTACCCATAACGCTCTTGAATCTTACCGACAAGCTGATCGCGTTTGCCTTCGATGACAGTCATATCATCGTCAGTCAGTTTGCCCCATTTCTCTTTTACTGTGCCTTTGAACTGTTTCCAGTTACCGCCGATTTCGTCTTTATTCATAATAGTATCCTCATCGTATCGGTTAAGAACTGCTAAATAATTACCAACGTCCACTGTGTTGCCGTTCGGCTAACACCCACTATCTGCTGGACGTGATAATAATTGTAGCCAAGGATATGGCAGTCAGAGGAAAACTAAGAATCTTTAACCGTACGGCTTAATTTTGTGCATTGTTAAACCAGCTATTTTGCTGCCAATGGCGACGCCAAATCCAACCCAAAGACAACCCACGTAACGCCAGAAAAACCGCAACCGATAGCCACAGGCCGTGGTTGCCTAAATACGGGACCGTGAAGAGCGTTAGCCCGAAACCAACAGCGGCAACCGCCATGCTATTACGCATCTCAGCTCCTCTTGTCGCGCCAATAAACATCCCATCCAGCAAGTAGCACCAGACACCGACTACGGGTAACACAATCTGCCAGTGGAGATAGCGATCGGCCTGTAGCTGTAATTGGGGAATGGACGTCAGAATAGAAACAATTTGCTCGCCAAATAGGGCATACACCACGGCAAACATGAGCGCGACTAAACCCGCCTGGCGACAAGCTGCCCCCCAAACCTCGAGCAATTGGCCGCGATTCTTTGCGCCATAAGCTTGCCCGGAATGGGCTTCAACGGCATAGGCAAAACCATCAAGCGCATAAGCCGTAAACGTCAGAAGCGTCATTAACACCGCGTTGACGGCAACAATTTCGCTACCCAGGCGCGCCCCAAAGATGGTCACTGATGCAAAGCACACTTGCAGTAATAACGAGCGCAACATGATGTCCCGATTGAGCGCCAGTAAGCGCCGAACATTGCCACGCCAGGACTGCTTAAGCATCTCAAAGCTGATACCACGCATGCCCATAACCTTCTTCACCATCAGTAATCCGATGAAGAATGTCGCGTATTCAGCAGTGACAGTCGCAAGTGCCGCCCCTTTAACATCAAGGTGCAATCCCATCACCAGCCACACATCCAGTACGATATTCAGAACATTGCCGACAACCAGCAAGATAACCGGAGCTCTGGCGTATTGAACCCCTAGCAGCCATCCCAGCAAAACCAGGTTGGCAAGCGAGGCTGGCGCACTCAGCCAGCGGATTTCAAGAAAGCGCTGCGCTTGTACGAGCACATCCTGATTGCCACCGACAATTTGTAAAGCGAGTGAAATGAGGGGATCGCGTAGTAAGACAATTGCCACCCCTGCCCCTAGTGCCAGCAATAATGGTTGCACCAGTGCACGAGCTAACGCTGAGGGATTATTGGCACCAAAAGCCTGAGCAGTTAAGCCTGTGGTACTCATTCGTAAAAACAGCAGCAACATAAACAGGAAGCTGGTTGCTGTAGCACCAATGGCAACACCGCCCAGATAAACAGGACTATCCAGATGACCAATAACAGCCGTATCGACAAGGCCAAGCAGCGGAACGGTAATGTTGGAGAAAATCATGGGTAAAGCGAGGCGCCAGAGCGCACGATCCGCTGTGGAGAATAATTGCATGACCTCTCCTGAAGGAGATCAAAGAGAATTAAGACAGTGATGCGCACTTTAAATGCGCATCACCTAAAGAGATTTTACAGCCAGTCGCCGTTGCGGATAACCCCTACAGCCAGCCCTTCAATAGAGAAGTTATGCTCGCGCAGGTCAACCACGATCGGTTCAAACTCACTGTTTTCTGGCAGCAGATGAACTGTATTGCCCTGTTGTTTTAAGCGCTTAACGGTAACTTCATCGTCGATACGCGCGACAACAACCTGGCCATTACGCACATCCTGGGTTTTATGAACCGCAAGCAGGTCGCCATCCATAATACCGATGTCTTTCATCGACATACCGCTGACGCGCAGCAAGAAGTCGGCATTTGGTTTGAACAGTGATGGGTCGACCTGGTAATGGCCTTCGATGTGTTGCTGTGCCAGGAGTGGCTCACCTGCAGCAACACGCCCAACCAGTGGAATACCGGTCACTTCTTCCACCAACAGGCGGATACCACGGGATGCGCCAGAAACAATTTCAAGCACACCTTTACGGGCAAGTGCTTTTAAATGCTCTTCAGCGGCGTTCGGAGAACGGAATCCTAGACGTTGAGCAATCTCGGCACGAGTCGGTGGCATGCCGGTCTGGCTGATATGATCCCTAATAAGATCAAACACCTCTTGCTGCCTGGTAGTTAACGCTTTCATTCCGCCCCCTGGGTGTTTATACAGTTATGCTGTGAGTATATACAGTCAAAGGTCAATTTGGAACCACAAATTAAGCAAAAAACCAGGCACTTAACTATTCTGGAAAGATCACCGCAAATGCGACCAAAGCAGCGTGACCCAGGTAATTACCGCGAGGATAATTGAAATTAATACAGCGGCCGAGCCCATATCTTTGGCACGCCCGGAAAGTTCGTGATAATCAGTGCCAACACGGTCGACAAGAGCCTCGATAGCGCTGTTGAGAATTTCCACAATCATGACCAACACGACTGAGCCGATAAGTAGAATGCGGGTAATGGGGTCGACATCTAACCAACATGCGATGGCAATGGCGATAACGGCAGAAACGCCTTCCTGGCGGAAAGCTGCTTCATTGATCCAGGCTGCTTTGAGCCCTTTCCATGAGTAGCCTGCGGCTTTGATGATACGGGTAAGTCCAGTGGTACTGCTCGCCATTTTAAGAAACCTTTTCAAATTATTTGCATCAATGCTTGTCAAAATTATAACGCCACAGAAATCTGGGTCAGATTCTGATATTCTTGCGGCGAATTTGCATCATTAACCTGAGGCTTTACATCGTTTATGTCAGGCTGGCCAAGAATCTACTACAAATTACTTAATTTACCATTAGGCGTTCTGGTAAAGAGCAAGTCCATTCCGGCAGATCCACAGGCCGAACTGGGCTTAGATCCCACACGCCCAATAATGTATGTTCTGCCTTATAACTCAAAGGCGGACTTATTAACCCTGCGCGCGCAATGCCTCGCGCACAACTTGCCCGACCCTCTCGAGCCGTTAGAGATCGACGGTGCGGTATTGCCGCGCTATGTCTTTATCCATGGTGGCCCGCGTGTGTTCACCTATTACACGCCAAAAGAAGAGTCGATCAAGCTGTTCCATGATTATCTCGACTTGCACCGCAGCAATCCAAATCTGGATGTGCAGATGGTGCCGGTATCGGTGATGTTTGGCCGCTCTCCGGGTCGCGAAAAAGGCGAAGTTAACCCGCCACTGAAGATGCTTAATGGCATTCAGAAATTCTTCGCGGTCTCGTGGCTTGGGCGCGACAGCTTTGTGCGGTTCTCTGCACCTGTTTCGCTGCGCCAGATGGCAACCGATCACGGTACAGATAAAAAAATCGCCCAAAAACTGGCTCGCGTGGCACGTATGCACTTTGCTCGCCAGCGCTTAGCGACTGTTGGCCCGCGTCTGCCGGTACGTCAGGATCTGTTTAACAAACTTCTGGCCTCAAAAGCTATTGCCCGTGCAGTAGAAGACGAAGCGCGCAGCAAGAAAATCTCCCATGAAAAAGCACAGCAAAATGCTGTTGCCTTGATGGAAGAGATTGCGGCGAACTTCTCTTATGAAGCCGTTCGTTTGACCGACCGCGTATTAGGTCTGACGTGGAACCGTTTGTACCAGGGCATTAACGTTCACAATGCTGAACGTGTGCGCCAGTTGGCTCACGACGGCCACGAGATTGTCTATGTGCCCTGCCACCGCAGCCACATGGACTACATGCTTCTGTCTTACGTGCTCTATCACCAGGGGCTGGTTCCTCCGCACATTGCAGCGGGTATCAACCTGAATTTCTGGCCAGCAGGCCCGATTTTCCGTCGCCTGGGCGCGTTCTTTATTCGCCGTACCTTTAAAGGCAGCAAACTGTACTCCACCGTGTTCCGTGAATATCTTGGCGAGCTGTTCAGCCGTGGCTATTCCGTTGAATACTTTGTGGAAGGTGGCCGTTCTCGTACCGGCCGTTTGCTAGACCCGAAAACCGGCACACTGTCGATGACCATTCAGGCCATGCTGCGTGGCGGTACTCGTCCAATTACATTAGTGCCGATTTACATTGGCTACGAGCATGTAATGGAAGTGGGGACTTACGCAAAAGAGCTGCGCGGTGCGACCAAAGAAAAAGAGAGCTTCATGCAGATGGTACGTGGGCTGAGCAAGCTGCGTAACCTCGGCCAGGGCTATGTTAACTTCGGCGAACCAATGCCATTGATGACATTCCTCAACCAGCGAGTGCCTGAGTGGCGTGATTCAATCGACCCGATTGAATCCATTCGCCCGGCATGGTTAACGCCAACGGTTAATGAAATTGCTGCCGAACTGATGGTGCGTATTAACAATGCAGGCGCGGCAAACGCCATGAACCTGTGTTGTACCGCGCTCCTGGCATCGCGCCAGCGTTCACTGACGCGCGAACAACTGACCGAACAGCTCAACTGTTACCTGAGCCTGTTGCGTAATGTGCCGTATTCACCGGACGCTACCGCACCAGACCAGCCAGCAGAAGCGCTTATCGAACACGCGTTGCAGATGAACAAGTTTGAAGTAGAGAAAGATACGATTGGTGACATCATCATTCTGCCGCGTGAGCAGGCAGTGCTGATGACTTACTACCGTAATAACATCCTGCATATGCTGGTGTTGCCTTCTCTGCTGGCTGCAATTATCACGCAGCATCGCCACATTTCCCGCAGCGAGCTTCTGCGTCAGGTTGAGCTGCTCTACCCAATGCTGAAGTCTGAGCTGTTCCTGCGTTGGGAAAAAGCGGATCTTGCCAGTGAAATGGATGCGCTGCTTAATGAACTGGTTCGTCAGGATCTGATTACCCTTACGGGTGAAGAAGTGGTGATTAACCCGGCACGCTCACGCACTATGCAGCTTCTGGCGGCAGGTGTTCGTGAAACGCTGCAACGTTACGCGATTACTTTCTGGCTGCTGAGTGCAAATCCATCGATTAACCGTGGGACGCTGGAGCGCGAAAGCCGCACCGTTGCCCAACGTTTGTCGGTGTTGCATGGCATTAATGCACCGGAGTTCTTCGATAAAGCTGTGTTCACCTCGCTGGTATTAACCTTGCGTGATGAAGGCTATATCAGCGACACCGGAGATGCAGAACCCACCGAAACGATGAAGGTCTACCAGATGCTGGCAGAGCTGATCATGCCGGATGTGCGTTTGACAATTGAAAGTGCGACGTCGCAGGCTGCGACTGAGTAAAAAATCTGGCGGATAAACGAAGTGTCATCCGCCATTTAGTTTCTTATACCCGAGCTACTTCGAGATGCAGGTAGGCGGCAATCGAACGAATCCCGATGAGCTTACTCAAGTAAGTGATTCGGGTGAATGAGAGCAGCCAACAACCCTGCAACTTGAAGGGCGATGGGTATAATTAGAAGTGTAGGTAACTCAACACCAACCCTATAAACAGTACCAGGCCAACATAGTTATTGTTCAGGAAAGCTTTAAAACACGCATCACGGTCACGATTCGCCGTCAGCCGTTGCTGATGGACAAAGAGCATCCCCGCCAGCGCAATAGACCAGTAGAACGCCCCACCTAATCCGTTTAACCAGCCAATCACCGCCAACAACACCATCACTGTAAACTGCAAAATACCGATAATCAGATTGTCATATCGGCCAAATAAGATGGCTGTGGATTTAATGCCGATTTTCAGATCGTCATCGCGGTCAACCATTGCGTACTGCGTGTCATAAGCCACAGCCCAGCAAATATTGGTCAAGAACATCAACCAACAACTTAGCGGCACGGATTCACTCACCGCAGCAAATGCCATAGGGATTGACCAGCCAAATGCGGCCCCTAGCACCACTTGCGGCAAATGAGTGTAGCGCTTCATAAACGGGTAAACCCAGGCAAGCGCCAACCCTGCTACCGACAGCAAGATTGTCATGGTGTTGAGCGTCAACACCAGTAAGAACGAGAGCAGCACCAGCACAACGAACAATATGCGCGCTTCTTTCTCACTTACAGCTCCGCTAGGCAATGGCCTGTGCGCCGTACGTTTCACGTGACCATCAAATTTACGGTCAGCGTAATCATTTACCACGCAACCCGCAGCGCGCATCATCCAGACTCCGGCTATAAACACGCATAAAATGGTTAGCGGAGGCACTCCTGGTGTCGCAAGCCACAGCGCCCAGAGGGTGGGCCATAACAACAAAAGTGAGCCAATTGGCTTATCAAGTCGCATCAGACGTTGATACGCCTGCCATTTACCCTGTTTCAGACTCCACTCCATTATTTTTCCTCTCGATACAACGGAGAAGCAGGAAGGAATAACTCGGTAAGCACCAGCGGCTTTCCAGCTAATCTCAGGCGGGAACGACGCCCCCACTGCTCCGAACTGCGGCCAATCTCAATAAAATCCCGTGTCAGGGAAGATGAACTAAACAGGTAGCGTCCAAGCGGCGTGGTTCCGAGCCTTTGTAAAGCAAGCTCTGGTCCTTCAAGGGTTGATTCAGGCACCACGGTACGCCCCAAAAGCCAGGGCTCATCGTCACCGCAAAGCACAACTTCACGCAACCAATAACGGCTGGACTCAGGCAACATATCAGCTTCAGGAAGAACGACATGCGATTCGAAAAAACCTTCACGCACAATGCGGGCAGTAACCCTGGAACAATACTGCTCAAAGCGTTTGGTCATTGAGTCTTCAAGCAACAGCCAGTCAAGGAGTGATGCACTCAACCCTTCTGGAATCGCAGCTTCAAAACGTAAGGCGCGCAGTGGCGAAAGCGCGTCAGACATGGGAATTTCTCCGAAACAAAACCGGCAGTCATTGTAACGCAGAATAGGTATATCGGGGCAGGGAAAAGCACAACAATGGTTTAACAACGCAGTGGGGAGCACCGAGGAGCTACAGTTCCTTCAAAATCATTCAAGTTGAATCAAGGCGGCAAACGAGGAGTCATTCTGAAGCGGGAGCAAAGTTGCCCTAAATAGTTCGAGTGGCATCAAGGCGGCAAATGAACGAATCCCTATGAGCTTACTTGAGTAAGTGATTAGGGTGAGTGAATGCAGCCAACGCCGAGGCCGCTTGAAATATGACGGGCAAAAAAAGGTGCGCATAAGTATGCGCACCAAACTTCAAACATCAGCACTGCGGGGAAACCATCACCCCTTGCCTTTTACACTGCTGATAAAGGTTTTACGGGCGCTAGTCGATCCCAGACGTTCAGCTTCATCCAGCAGTTTCAAGGCTTTATCAACATCGCCTTTCGCTACTGCATCTTTGATAGCCTGGTTGAAATAAGCTTCTGTATCGTTTAACACTGGCTCAGACTTTTTGGCTGGCGCTGCTGCTGGAACAGGTGTCGCCGCTGTGGCAGCAACAGCTGCCGGGGCAACATATGTTGCAGCTGGTGCGGCAGTATTGCCCACTGTCACCGGGCCTGGGCCTGATGAGCCAAATAATGGACCAACCAGCACGCTTGATGCCGAAGAAGTTTTAACTTTGATCTTCAGTGTCCCATCAGTGCCGTGGCGGGCAATTGGGTCTGGAATATCTGGAACAGCGTTGCCCGTGCCTTTCGCATAGGCTTTGGCCGGATCGATCATAGTTGTAGTTTGTTGAGTGTCCTTATTGGTGGTAAAGACCAATAAATAGAGTTTTTGCTGCCCCAAAGCTGGCGTTAATTTCAGGGTGCCTTCCAGGCGGTCTGCAGACATTACGCCGGGTTCTTGATAGGTGAAGTAACTTGCCGGGAAATACGCAGCAGGAGTCATATTCTGGTCAAGAACCAGCACGTTCGGTGCAAATACTGAGTTTTTGTTCACTTCACTGGTCAGCGTAATACTCAGCTCACCAATATTGGCTGGCACGCTATAGGCTGCAACCGGGCCTGTAATATCACCGGCTTTCAAGCTTTGACCACTGGTAGCAAGCGTTGTCGTCAATGTCTTTGATTG
Source organism: Buttiauxella massiliensis (assembly GCF_902500225.1). Classification (GTDB taxonomy): domain Bacteria; phylum Pseudomonadota; class Gammaproteobacteria; order Enterobacterales; family Enterobacteriaceae; genus Buttiauxella; species Buttiauxella massiliensis. Next base: position 384,364 of record NZ_LR722652.1, read on the forward strand.
ATCAACAGGCGTCCATTGCAATTGCTGTAATGCAGCCGCAGGCACCGCAGGGGCGGCCGAAATATCCTGCGGAACGATGTTGACGTCAGCTAGGCTTATGGAAGGTACGCTGGCGAGCAACCCTGCGGAAAGGCAGAGTGCGAGGAGACTTTTTTTCATTTTCATTTTTATAAACCTCGAATGGGAAATCAGTGGAAAGTTAGCCAGGCAATAGCGCTTTCCATCGAAGCAGGCATTGGCATAGAGGGTAATCATGATGAGGAGTTCAGTGGCGAACTCCCCATCATTTCTTCACTTCAGGTTAATGCTGTATTACCACCAGATTTCCATCTGGGCACCGAAGCTGAACTCATCGTCATTACCACGGCTGGTAGATAAGGTGCCGTTGCCAGACGAGTCGCTGATCTGGAAGCGAGTTGAGCTGCCATTAGGATTTTTAGCGTAACCCCATTCCTCATCCCACTTAGCGTAGGTTGCGAAGACACGAATTGCCGGACGCGACCAGATGCTGTCGCCTGCCTGCCATTGTTGTGCAAGGGTAATTTTGTACTGACCGTTGCGATCGCCAGTGTCCTGGGATTTCACGTTGTCGTAGCCAACTTCCAGCAAGGTGCTCATGATTGGCGTCCATTTGTACATTGGACGAACACCGATGGTGTACCACTCAGTCCCCTGGTTATCATCCAGACTCAGGTTTTGGTACATACCGACGTACATCAGATCCCATTGGTCTGCCAGAGTAATAGCACCATGGTCGATTACACGAACCAGGTAACCATCGTTATCGATACTACCGCCCTGCGCCTGACCTTTACCGTTAGAGGTCATGGAGTCTGTTGCGTACTGCACAACAAACTTGTTGTAGCCTTTCATCATGCTTTGCGTATGTTCAAGGGTACCCATCCAACCATCTTTCGACGCACCTGATTTCAGGTAGTAGTCGTCAGGAATGTTGGTGTGGCCATAGTCAACACCCAGTTCCAGTGTACCGCCTGGGTTGGTCTCAATACCTGCCCAACGCACGTCAAAGACATCGTTTGGTACATCGTTGCTGTAATTGCGAGAACCATCATTATTGAACTCATTAAATGCTGCAGAACCACCGGCCTCAGAAGAACGGGTTGCTGCGAATGACAGTTTACCCACGCCGACGTCAATATTTTCCAGACCTGCACCAGGACCAGAAATATCCCAGTAGTAGAAGTCGATCATGTGAACGTCATGACGTTGGTAGAAACGCTTACCGGCCCACATATTGGCACCAGGCAGCGCATCAATCAGGTTTTTACCCTGCACGTTAGCTTCACGGAATGCCGGACTAGTTGCTTCCCAGTCATTTTGCTGTGCTACGGAGTAAGCCACGTTAGTATCGAAATAGAAGCTCTTATCGCCTTCTTTCCAAACTTCCTGACCTAATTTAATTTCCGCGTACGTTTCGCACTCGTTACCCAGACGATATTTAGACTGAGCACCAGTTGCCTGGAAACATTCTTGCGGGCCGCCGCTACCGGTCCAGCCGATACCAGAACGGGCATAACCGTGGAAATCCACAGCCAGAGCCTGAACAGACATAACGCCTGCTGCTACGGCGACTGCCAGTGGGAGTTTGCGCAGAGTAATCATCGTTCTATCTCCTGAGATCATTGCTTTTCTTTTTTATGGGAATGCTTAAACACCTGGCTCTTGATGCAACCGACGACATGCGGTGCCATCTTCTCGGAACAGATGGCAACGCTCTGGCGGCAAGCCAATAGCGAATGTGGCACCCTCTTTTACCAACACCACGTCATTCTGGCGGTACACCAGGTTCTGACGGATGGCGGGGATTTGGATATGAATCTGAGTTTCATGACCAAGCTGTTCAACAACCTGTACTTCGCCTTCGAGAGTGACGTCAGCGATGTCGCTTGGCAGTAGGTGTTCCGGGCGAATACCAAGGGACATGTTGGCACCGACCTGAACTTCTTTGCTTTCCACCGGCAGCCAGACTTGCTGGCGGTTCGGTAATTCAACCTGCACTTGATCAATGGCAGTAGCGGTGACTTTTACTGGCAGGAAGTTCATTTTTGGCGAGCCAATAAAGCCCGCAACAAAACGATCCGCCGGGTAGTGATATAGCTCGAGTGGTTTACCCACCTGCGCAACGCGGCCTGCGTCCAGCACCACAATTTTGTCGGCAAGCGTCATCGCTTCAACCTGGTCGTGGGTGACGTAAATCATGGTGCGACCAAGGCGCTTATGCAGTCGGGAAATCTCAATACGCATCTGCACACGCAGTGCCGCATCAAGGTTTGAAAGAGGTTCATCAAGCAGGAATACACGCGGTTCAGCCACCAGCGTACGGCCAATAGCTACGCGCTGACGCTGCCCACCAGAAAGTGCTTTCGGGCGACGTTCTAATAAATGTCCCAGTTGTAAAGTTTCTGAAACCTGGGTGACACGCTGATTGATATCGCTTTTCTTGGCACCTGCAAGCTTCAGGCCGAAGGACATGTTTTCAGCAACGGAGAGATGGGGATAAAGAGCATAAGACTGGAATACCATGCCGACGCCACGTTCAGCGGGAGGGATGTCGTTCATGCGAGTATCACCAATGAATAAATCACCGCTGGTGATCGTTTCCAGACCCGCAATCATGCGTAACAGTGTGGATTTACCGCAGCCTGACGGTCCAACAAAAACCACGAACTCACCTTCTTGAATGTCGAGGTTGATATCTTTTGATACCACCACATCACCCCAGGCTTTCGTTACGTTCCGTAGCTGTACGCTTGCCATGTACTTCTCCCTTCATTCCGTCACTCTGCTAAACGGCAGGTGATTCAAGATGTGTCGGACTATGAATGATCTATACATTTCGTGAATCCTCCACCCTGCTGTTTTTAATGGGGGAGGAGGCGGGAGGATGAGAAGCGAGTTTCTGCAACCGGTTACAGCAGGCGCGACAGTTTTTCGTGATCGTGGTTTCAAATTTCTGGGTGGTTTTGTGTGCTCTGGTACACATAACTGTCAGTTATGGAATGCAGATCACAGATACCAGGGTGGGGGCGTAGGGCTAAGGAGGATGAGAAGCACTTGCCATCTGCGCAAACTGGCATCCGTAACGCCACTACCTTGACCTTGATGTATCCACGCGCATAGCAAACCACCATTCAAAGGATGGGAATAAATATGAAAATTAAAACTGGCGCCCGCATCCTCGCTCTGTCTGCCCTGACAACGATGATGTTTTCCGCCTCTGCACTGGCTAAAATAGAAGAAGGCAAACTGGTCATCTGGATTAATGGTGACAAAGGCTATAACGGCCTTGCCGAAGTGGGTAAGAAGTTTGAGAAAGACACCGGTATTAAAGTCACCATCGAACACCCGGACAAACTGGAAGAAAAATTCCCACAAGTTGCGGCAACTGGAGATGGCCCGGACATCATCTTCTGGGCACACGACCGTTTCGGTGGTTATGCACAATCTGGCCTGCTGGCCGAAATCACTCCAGACAAAGCTTTCCAGGACAAACTCTATCCGTTTACCTGGGACGCGGTTCGTTACAACGGCAAAATCATCGCTTACCCAGTTGCGGTTGAAGCGCTCTCTCTGATTTACAACAAAGACCTCGTACCTAATCCGCCGAAAACCTGGGAAGAGATCCCAGCACTCGATAAGCAGCTGAAAGCGAAGGGTAAGAGTGCGTTGATGTTCAACCTGCAAGAACCGTACTTCACTTGGCCGCTGATTGCCGCTGACGGTGGCTATGCGTTCAAACTCGAAAACGGCAAATATGACGTGAAAGATGTGGGCGTGGACAGCGCGGGCGCGAAAGCGGGTCTGAGCTTCCTGGTCGACATGATTAAAAACAAACAGATGAATGCGGACACCGATTATTCCATCGCAGAAGCGGCCTTTAACAAAGGCGAAACCGCGATGACCATCAACGGCCCGTGGGCATGGTCCAACATTGATAAGAGCAAAATCAATTACGGCGTAACGCTGCTGCCAACCTTCAAAGGTAAAGCATCTAAACCGTTCGTTGGTGTGCTCAGTGCCGGTATCAACGCCGCCAGCCCTAACAAAGAACTGGCGAAAGAGTTCCTGGAAAACTACCTGCTGACCGATCAGGGCCTGGCTGACGTTAACAAAGACAAGCCATTGGGTGCCGTTGCACTGAAATCCTACCAGGATCAACTGGCGAAAGACCCACGTATCGCCGCCACTATGGATAACGCCCAGAAAGGCGAAATCATGCCAAACGTGCCGCAGATGTCTGCGTTCTGGTATGCCGTTCGTACCGCAGTCATCAACGCAGTTAGCGGTCGCCAGACTGTTGATGAAGCGTTGAAAGATGCTCAGGGACGTATCACTAAGTAAGTATCTGGTCAATTCCCTCTCTGAAAAGAGAGGGAAAATAATAATATGATTAGATACCCAAAATAATTCGAGTTGCATCGAGGCGGCAAGAGAATGAGTCCCAATGAGCTTAGTAAACTAAGTGATTTGGGCGAGTTCTCACAGCCAACAAAGAGGCAACTTGAAGTATGAAGGGTATAGAGGAACACCCCATGGATGTAGTTAAAAAGAACCACTGGTGGCAAAGCGATGCACTGAAATGGTCAGTCATCGGCCTGATGGGACTGCTGGTTGGTTATCTTGTCGTATTAATGTACGCCCAGGGGGAGTACCTGTTCGCCATTATGACGCTGATTTTAAGCTCACTTGGCTTATACATTTATGCAAATCGTAAGGCTTACGCCTGGCGCTATGTCTACCCAGGCCTTGCTGGCATGGGGCTGTTTGTTCTGTTCCCACTGGTTTGTACCATCGCCATTGCCTTCACCAACTACAGCAGCACAAACCAACTGACTCAAGAACGCGCACAGCAGGTGCTGATGGACCGCCAGTATCAGGCGGGCAAAACCTTTAACTTTGGCCTTTACCCGGCGGGCGATGAGTGGCAACTCGCGCTGACTGACGGCGAGTCAGGCAAGAATTTTATCTCCGATACCTTTAAGTTTGGTGGTGCTCAACACCTGAAATTGAAAGACGCCGATTCTCTTCCTGCAGGTGAGAAAGCCAATCTGCGCGTGATTACGCAAAACCGTGCGGCGCTGACGCAAATCACGGCTGAAATGCCTGATGAAAGCACCCTGACCATGAGCTCCTTGCGCCAGTTCTCCGGCACACGCCCGCTTTACACTGAAGGTGAAAAAGGTGAACTGACCAATAACCAAAGCGGCGTGAAGTACCGCCCGAATAACAGCATTGGTTTCTACCAGTCTGTAAATGCCGACGGCAACTGGGGCAACGAGCAGTTAAGCCCAGGCTACACCGTGACTATCGGCTGGAAGAACTTCCTGCGCGTATTCCACGATGAAGGGATTCAAAAGCCTTTCATGGCGATCTTCGTCTGGACCGTAATTTTCTCAATCCTTACCGTGATTCTGACCGTTGCAGTAGGCATGATTCTGGCGTGTGTCGTGCAGTGGGAATCGCTGAAAGGCAAAGCGATTTATCGCGTGATGTTGATTCTGCCCTACGCGGTGCCATCGTTTATTTCTATCCTGATTTTCAAAGGTTTATTCAACCAAAGCTTTGGTGAAATCAACATGATGTTGAGCTCACTGTTTGGTATCAAACCGGCCTGGTTTAGCGACCCGACCACTGCGCGTTCAATGATTATTATCGTGAATACGTGGTTGGGTTATCCGTACATGATGATTCTGTGCATGGGCTTGTTGAAAGCGATTCCAGACGACCTGTACGAAGCCTCGGCAATGGATGGTGCTGGCCCGTTCCAGAACTTCTTTAAGATTACGCTGCCGCTGCTGATTAAGCCGCTGACACCGCTAATGATCGCAAGCTTTGCCTTTAACTTTAACAACTTCGTGCTGATTCAACTGTTAACCAACGGTGGCCCGGATCGCCTTGGAACAACCACGCCTGCGGGCTACACGGACTTGCTGGTGAGCTACACCTACCGCATCGCCTTTGAAGGCGGCGGCGGTCAGGACTTTGGTTTAGCTGCGGCTATCGCAACGCTTATCTTTATTCTGGTTGGCGCATTAGCGATTGTTAACCTGAAAGCCACCCGCATGAAGTTTGATTAAGGAGCAACAAACATGGCTATGGTTCAACCCAAATCTCAAAAGCTGCGTTTATTTACCACGCACCTTTTATTACTACTGTTTATCGCCGCGATCATGTTCCCGCTGCTGATGGTTATTGCGATTTCACTGCGTCCGGGTAACTTCGCAACCGGCAGTCTGATCCCAGACCAAATCTCGTGGGAGCACTGGAAATTAGCGCTCGGTTTCAGCGTACAACATGCCGATGGCAGCGTAACGCCACCGCCGTTCCCGGTGCTGTTATGGTTGTGGAACTCGATCAAAATCGCGGCGATTACTGCGCTGGGTATCGTGACGCTCTCGACAACTTGTGCCTACGCTTTTGCCCGTATGCGTTTCCCTGGCAAAGCCACACTGCTGAAAGGGATGCTGATTTTCCAGATGTTCCCGGCGGTGCTGTCACTGGTGGCGTTGTACGCCTTGTTTGACCGCCTCGGCCAATACATTCCGTTTATCGGTTTGAATACACATGGTGGAGTGATCTTCGCCTATCTTGGCGGTATCGCACTGCATGTGTGGACGATTAAGGGATATTTCGAAACGATTGATAACTCGCTGGAAGAAGCGGCGGCACTGGACGGCGCAACCCCATGGCAAGCCTTCCGCCTGGTGTTACTGCCACTTTCCGTACCGATTCTGGCGGTGGTGTTTATTCTGTCGTTTATCGCCGCAATTACTGAAGTGCCGGTGGCGTCGTTGCTGTTGCGCGATGTTAACAGCTACACCCTGGCGGTCGGTATGCAGCAATATCTCAACCCACAAAACTACCTGTGGGGCGACTTTGCCGCAGCAGCCGTGCTCTCTGCAATTCCGATTACTGTCGTGTTTTTACTGGCGCAACGCTGGCTAGTGAGCGGCCTGACGGCTGGCGGGGTGAAAGGTTAAGATTTCCTGTTGTTATTGCTCTACCTAATGTAATGCCACTGTATCCCTCATTTGACCTTGGATTTACTTATGGCGGCCCTTGGGCCGCCTTTTTTTATTCTCGTTTTAAGCGATTGCTATTACACAGCCACAGCGTAATCACCAGCACCATAATTGCTCCGGAGTAAATCAGCACATCGCGCGGATCTTTATGGTCGATGATGATAAGACGCACAATGGCGGTGATACCGATATAGATAAAGTAGCGCAGCGGGAAGTGATAACCCGACTGAAAGTATTTAACGATCAACGCGATAAATTCGAAGTACAGGAAGTAAACCACCAGCCCTTCTATCAGCTGGTACTTGCTAGCTTGATCGGTGGGGGCAAACAACGATGTGGCTAAATGCAGCGTTTCTTTACCCAGGAAGATGATGAGGATTAAGCCAAGCGCAAGCAACGCCAGATTGAGGACCATTTGCATAAGTTTAGCGATGAGCTCAACGCCGGGGGTGGTTGTCATAGGAACGCCTCTTGTTCTGGTATAGAGGTGTTGTTATACGTTAAAAATGTGATCTTGATCTCAATTATTTACTTATATAACCGTTCGCTGCCGGAGGATCGTCCTTATGGCAGGTCGGTGAAGGTTCCGTTCACCAGGTATTCAGTGATAAATGAATTTACCGGTGAACGGAAAACCTCCGATCACCCATCCTCGTAATTATTGGAACCCCATCAGGTTCCAATAAACCCTCGCTACCTGAAATTAATATCCCGATCGCTCGTCATCCCATACAACTCAAACTTGCGTCCCACCATCTGCCCACCGTCACGCGTCAACGGTGTCCAGCTCACTTGTGCGCGGCTGCGGGTTGGCGACGATGAGAAGATATCCAGCGGCACATTCACGTAGAAACCTTTGGTGAAGTCCCCTTCCCCGTACTCCTCTTTCGACACATTGGTAATGGTCGCATAAGTCCCGACAACCACGCCGCTGTCGAAGCGTTTGGAGATCTCCAGCGTGCCGCCCTTATCTTTCGCCAGATACTGGCCGATGCTGAGTTTAATCAACACATCATCAGCAAACGGAGGTGTCCAGTAGCCGGTGATATGGCCGGTTGGCGCGCTGTAATCGGTGAACTTCATCATGTCCTGCGCACTACGCCAGTCACGCTGTTTGACGTAGTTAGCGTTGGCACCAATCGCCCAATTGCTGTCGACCGGACGATAAAGCACTTCCGCGCCCACACCGCCATACATGGTTTCGAGATAACCGCCGTACACCTGCCCGTACCAGCTGTTGCCCAAATACTGGAAGTAGTTGGCTTGCAGGTTATTGACGTAAATATCGTTCTCAACGTAGTCACGGACGTGGGTACGCACGCGCGGCAGCGTTGAGTCTTTTGGTGGATTGGTGTAGTTAAATTTGTCGTAGTTATTGGCGATATTGGCAAACAGGCTGCCGGTGGTCAGCAAGTGATCGGTCACCCACCAGTCGGCGGTTCCCATCACGCCAACCTGATACATGTAGAAGCTTTCTGGCCCACCAACTGACTGGTTCAGCACCGGGTTAATCGAGAAATTAACCTTCGATTTATCGATGAAATAACCCTGCTCGGTTTTCTCCGGAATAACCGGTTCAATACGTTTTTGCACCAGCTGTGTTTCGTGTCCCAGCGGCTCGCCTTCCAGATGGTTTTGCAGGCTGGCGACATCCGTTTGGGTCGTCACCTGCGGCATATTCAGGCGGGTTTCCGTCACGCGGATGGTGCGAATATTCTCCGGCAGGTCATTCATGATAATGCGGTTTGCGCGTTCTATCCCTTCACGGGAGTCGCGGTATTTCACCTGCTCACCCGTGACATATAGGGTATCGCCTTTCACCTGAATATTCGGATTGGCCAGACCGGCGTTATATTTGAGAAGCGTCAACTGGTTCGCCACCACGGTCGGCTGCAGAATTTCATCTTGCGGCTGCGACTGGTATTGCGGGCGACGATTATCGTTATAGCCAGGGCGCAAGTCGTTGAAGTTAGTTCGCAGCGTGACACCAAACATAAAGGTATTGCCACGTTCATAGCTGACGTTAACGTCGGCCCAATCGGTGACGCGATAGATAGCGCCCACGTTAAAGTTGCTGCGTTGCTCGAGTTTGCCAGCGAAATCCTGAGTGTAATTGTTACCTTCGTATTCCGCTTTCAGGCGCAGCGGCTGCCACGGAGTCTGGTATTCAATACCGCCGAACAGTGATGCCGGTCCGTGGAACATGCCACTAAAGTTGAACGATCCCGCCTGGTTATAGCTGTTATCGCGATAGCAGAAGCCATCGCTCACTTCGCAGAATGGGTTCTTCACATTGCCGCTGGTGCCCATGTAGCCCCAGCCCATGCCAAGGCTAAAATCGAACGGCCCCCAGGCTTTGCTCGCCACAACATATTCGCTATCGAACAAACCGGTGCCGCCTAAGTCACGCACCCCCACCGACACCTGCGGCAGGTAATAGCCTTCTTCCCAAAGGCGAACTTTCATGTCGAAGGCTTTATCTTTGTAAGTCTGGTTACCCGAGAACGCCTCAACGCTGCTGTACTCTCTGGTGCGCACGTCGGTGTAGCGCAAAGTCGTTTCCAGCCACGGGAAAAGCTGCACCGAGGCAGAGTAGAAGCGGTACTGATCGTTATCGCGATAGTTAAGGCTAAACTCACCTTCTCGCGCCATGCGTGCAGTCGGTGTTTGCAGCAAACCCACACCGCCAAAATCCGATTGCGACGGGCCTACTGGGTCTGGAAAGGTTTCTGCCTGGCAGGCAGTAGATACAGCCAGCGCGAGCAGGCTGTAGAGATATTTTTTCTTCATCAATCCGGTCTCCGATGAGTCAGAGAGTTAAGGATTTGCTGATTCAAGTCGTTGAAATCAGAATTAAATAGTCGCTCTTTAAAGCCGACAAACAGGATGCTGCCCGGTGTGAGTTCGACATGGCGGTTATTCCAATAGGCAACTGGCGCTTTTTGGGTTTTGCCGTCCGGGTAAATCACCCATGCGAAACTGCGGTCGGCTCCGCTGAGTTTTTCGACACCATCGAGATATTCGTCGGCGCTACGCCCGGCCACAAAAGGCTTCGCGCCGGGCGAACTTACCAGCCCCATCAGCGTGATTGTGGAGGGCTGCGGCCCGGCCCACAGGCTGTAATCACCTTGCAGCGGAACATTGGCGCGAGGGTGAACACGCACCCAGTCAGGGTCGAGATCGACAAACTGCCGCCCGGTAACGTGAATGGCCTGCATCTGCTGGCGGACGCCGTTGATAGCTGCTGCGTCATCGCCGTCTTCTTCGGCAGCAAACGCCGATAAATTCGCTAACAGTTTCTGGTGCTCTTGTTCTGCAATCGCCGTTGCCTGCCGTTCGCTAATCACCGCGCCTGGCCACCAGGCCCGAGCGAGTGAAGGCTGAGAGACTAAATCACCGAGGCGCTCTACGTTATTGAGTTGCTGATTGCCCGGATAAATAGTCACGTTCCCGGCGGCATACGAATAAGCACTAAGTTGCAGGGCGGCCAGGCAAAGCGCCATCCACCCAGAGTTGGCGTTTATTTTCATTCTTTTGCCGCCTTCAACAGAATCGTAGTGACAGGCCAATAATCCGGGCCAATATATTGTTTTGACTGACGTATATGACCTTCACTGTCTATCCAGAAGCGGTTATGCCAGGTTTTGCCGGAGGCGGTAACTTCTTCATCCAGAACACGAACGGGCGTGGTGCTTTCAGCAACTTTTAGCGTGTCGGTGCCATCCCAAGTAAAGGTTGAATGCGCTGTTGCCATTCGCACCTGCTGGTGCTCAGTCCAGGCAATTTGCCGTGTCCAACTCGCGCCATGGGTTATCTGATTTGCATGTACCAGCGGATCGTTTGGCGTATTGGTCACTTGCTGGAGGTTGTCGCCAAGTCCGGTGGTTTTTACGATGCGGCCTTGTTCGGTGACGATCATTGCCCGGTCTTGCGTTACCCATTTTTGCTGGCCGTTTTCGTCATATGCCAGAACGACAAATATTTGCGGGCCGTTATTGATGCTCATGTACTGGCTGGCGTAACGCATATTCTGAATATCGTCACGGGTAAGCTGTACGCCATCACTGCCGACAATACTGTGCCAGAGCGATGAACCAAGACCTTTAGTTGTGGCAGAGCAAGCCTGAAGTAACAGGCAAACAAGAAGAATTACGAGTCGCTGCACGAGGTTTCCCCGGAGTCGAAATAACCACACCGAAGTGTGGTTAGGATTAAATCACCCGGGAATTATCGGGTGCTGGTCGTTGTGGTTGTTGTGGTCCCAGTATTGGAACCATCACCACCACCGGTTGCAGCAAGTGCTACACCCACTGCTGACCCAACAGTGCTGGCACTGGCCGCAGTAGAACTCCCTGCGGACTCATAAGTAGCTTGTGCACCAGCGGCTTCACCTACAGCAACCGGATCAGCACTCGCCGCACCAGCTGCTGCCAGCGTGAATATGGCTAAAGCGCCATAAAGAACTTTCTTCATAACAATTTCCCTTCATTGAATGAATGGAGATTTGCCCAAAAGGAATTTCAGGCGCTTTCGAGTATACACAACAAGTAATAGCGTTAGTCCGCAGAGGGAAATATGAGAGGTGCTTTAAGATAAATGGAAATATAACTATATTGGCAAAATTTTTATTTCATTTAGATGATGAAAAACAGACAGTTAAAATATAATTAAGAGAAAATATAATCTTATTAATCCGAAAGTAAACCTGCTGAATTATCAGGTTATAGGTTTTTTTAGGATTAACCTCAGCGAAGTAATTCGAGGATATTAAGCGACAAGGGGAATTATCTTATTTAAATAAATAAGCCGACCATAAGGCCGGCTTATATTTAATGCTAAATGCTAATTAAGCACGCCATGACTTGTAGCGATTAATTAATCCGTTAGTCGAGCTATCGTGGCTGCCAACTTCTGACGCATCACCCAGCTCAGGCAGAATACGGTTAGCCAGTTGCTTACCTAATTCCACGCCCCACTGATCGAAGGTGAAGATGTTCAGGATTGCACCCTGAGTAAAGATTTTGTGCTCATACAGCGCAATCAGTGCACCCAGGCTGAACGGAGTGATTTCACGCAGCAGGATGGAGTTGGTTGGGCGATTGCCTTCGAACACTTTGAACGGCACAACGTGTTCCAGAGTTTTTGGATCTTTCCCCTGGTCAGCATATTCCTGCTCAACCACGTCGCGTGCTTTACCAAATGCCAGCGCTTCTGTCTGAGCGAAGAAGTTAGACAGCAGTTTTGGATGGTGATCAGACAGCGGGTTGTGGCTGGTCGCAGGCGCGATGAAGTCGCAAGGAACCATTTTGGTGCCCTGATGAATCAGCTGGTAGAACGCGTGCTGGCCGTTAGTGCCCGGCTCGCCCCAGATGATTGGGCCAGTCTGGTAATCAACAGCGTTGCCGTTACGGTCAACGTATTTGCCGTTGGATTCCATGTTGCCCTGCTGGAAGTAAGCCGCAAAACGGTGCATGTACTGGTCGTATGGCAGAATCGCTTCGGTTTCAGCGCCGAAGAAATTGTTGTACCAGATACCGATCAGCGCCAGCAGCACTGGCAGGTTCTGTTCTGCCGGAGTGTTAGCAAAATGCTGGTCCATGGCGTGTGCGCCAGACAGCAGTTCTACAAAGTTTTCGTAACCCACAGACAGGATGATAGACAGGCCAATCGCAGACCACAGGGAATAACGGCCGCCGACCCAATCCCAGAACTCAAACATGTTGGCAGTGTCGATACCGAACTCGCCAACTGCTTTCGCGTTGGTAGACAGCGCTGCGAAGTGTTTCGCGACGTGTTTGTTATCACCAGCAGTTGCCAGGAACCAGTCGCGCGCGCTGTGGGCGTTGGTCATGGTTTCTTGTGTGGTGAAGGTTTTAGAAGCAACCAGGAACAGCGTGGTTTCCGGGTCAACGTTCTTCAGCACTTCGGCAATGTGAGTGCCATCAACGTTAGATACAAAGTGCATATTGAGGTGGTTTTTGTACGGACGCAGTGCTTCGGTCACCATGAATGGGCCGAGGTCTGAACCGCCAATACCGATGTTCACAATGTCAGTAATCGCTTTGCCGGTGTAGCCTTTCCAGTTACCGCTGATGATGCTCTCAGAGAAGGTTTTCATCTTCTCAAGCACCGCGTTCACTTCTGGCATTACATCTTTGCCATCAACAATGATTGGCGTGTTGCTGCGGTTACGCAATGCAACGTGCAGCACGGCGCGATCTTCAGTGCGGTTAATCTTCTCGCCAGAGAACATGGATTTGATTGCGCCCTGCAAATCCGTCTCTTTTGCCAACGCTTGCAGCTTGGTCAGGGTTTCTTCGGTGATGCGGTTTTTGGAGTAATCCACCAGCATTAAATCGTCGAAAGTGGCGGAGAATTTACCAAAGCGGTCAGCATCCTGAGCAAACAGCTCAGCGATTGTGACGTCTTTCATTTCGTCAAAATGCGCCTGTAAAGCCTGCCATGCAGCGGTCTGCGTTGGGTTGATATTTTTCATAGCGTTACCCTTTTGATTTGAGAACTGTGACTGCGGTCAATTGTATATCCACAAAACAGGATTTGTGATGATTTTTCTACCATTGCACCGGGAATACCGTTTCAGATTATGTAGCCGCGAAAAAGTTGCCGGGTGGGACTCAGCCCTCGGTGACCCCGTCTACACTGAGAAAAACAGTATGGCTTCGTAAACCAGGTAAGGTAAAAATTTTATGGAACTGTCTGTACCTCTTTTGTTGGTGGTTATCACGATCAGTTCGCTGGTAGCGCAATGGCTGGCGTGGGCAATTCGGCTTCCGGCCATCCTGCCTTTGCTGTTATTCGGTTTGATTCTTGGCCCGTTTACTCACGTGCTCAACCCTGACCAATTGTTTGGCGAACTGCTGTTTCCTATTGTCTCCTTGTCGGTCGCCATTATTTTGTTCGAGGGTGCCCTGACCCTGCGTTTTGATGAGATTCGTGGATTAGGCGGTGTGGTGCGCAATCTTGTGAGCATCGGAATGCTGGCGACCTTTGCGGTGATCAGCCTCGCCTGTTGGGGGCTACTGGGCTTAGACCCTGCGTTAGCCGCATTGGTGGGCGCCGTTACGGTTGTTACCGGCCCGACAGTTATCGCACCGCTTATGCGCGTGGTGCGCCCCAATGCTGCGATTAATCAGGTGCTGCGCTGGGAAGGGATTGTTATCGACCCGGTCGGTGCAATCTTCACATTATTAGTTTTCGAATTTATTACGCTGCGCCAGGAAGCGGGCTCGAACCTGCACCTGGTGATTATCTTCGCGCAAACAGTGGTGGTCGGGTTAGCTTGCGGCGGGCTATTTGGTTGGTTACTGGGTACGGCTTTAAAACGCGTCTGGTTTCCGAGTTATCTACAAAACTTTGCGGTACTGGCGGTGGTCCTGCTGACCTTTGGGCTATCAAACACGCTAGCCGATGAGTCAGGTTTATTGGCCGTCACGGTACTGGGCATCTGGCTTGCGAATATGCGTGATGTGGATGTCAGCGATATCGTCGCCTTCAAAGAAGAACTCTCCGCAATTCTTATCTCAGCACTATTTATTATTCTGGCAGCACGCCTCGATATTCATGGCGTGCTGGCGATGGGTTGGCCTCTGGTTGCTTTGCTGCTGGTGATTCAGTTTGTCGCCCGCCCATTATGTATTGCAATTTCTACCCTCGGTTCGTCGTTAACCCTGCGCGAAAAGCTGCTGTTAAGTTGGATTTCTCCGCGCGGCATTGTCGCGGCGGCAGTGAGTTCGTTATTCGCGCTGACGCTACAAAAAAGCGGTTACGAGGGCGCGGATAAACTGGTGAGCGTGGTGTTCGCCATTATTATTGGCACCGTAGTTTTGCAAAGCCTGACCAGTGGACCGCTTGCCAGGTGGTTAGGTGTACAACAACGTCAACCTCGTGGTGTGCTGATTATTGGGGCGAATACTGTCGCGCGAACGCTCGCCCACGCGCTGGTGAAACAAAATATACCTGTCATTCTCACCGACAATAGCTGGGAATATTATCGCCTGGCACGCATGGAAGGGTTACCGGCCTATTACGGCAATGCCTGGTCGGAACATGCGGAAAACTTTCTCGATTTAAGCAATACCGCCCAGGTGCTGGCACTTTCGCCAAACCGCCATCAAAACGCGCTGGCGGTGTATCACTTCAGCCATATTTTTGGCAACGATAAGGTTTTCGCTATTCGTTCCGGTTCCGCTTTGAAAGGACGAGGCAGCAACGAAAGCGCACGCTTTCACCGCCATGAGAAACTTTTTCCTGAAGATGTCACCTGGAGTAGTTTGAGCAGTCTGTTAGCCAAAGGGGCGACCATAAAAGCGACACGTCTGAATGAAAATTTTGGCTGGATGGAATATCTGGAGAAAAATCGCGGAGTTGTGCCACTTTTTGCTCGTCTGGAAGAAGGAAAAACTGTTGCGATAAACGGTAAAACGACGCCAACACTGCCCTGCACGTTGATTGCACTGGTCCAGACAGATAAATCTCCGGCTTCCAGGCGTTGACATCTGGCGCATAAAATTTTATTTCTATACGGCTACTTGCTCACTTGTGAGTAAGCCAGAAGAGGCGCGCCGCCCAGGTATCGTGTTTGAGGAGCCAATCCGCAGACGACACAGGAGGGGGAGCGGCGCCGAGGTAGTGTGCGTATGGCAGCGTGCATTATCGGCCACGGGGGCTGAATCCCTTGGGCTGTCACCAGGAGCACTAGTGCTTCATATTCCCCAATTTCGCAAAGGAATTGGGGAAACAAGGTGGGGCGCTTCTGGGTGAATCGTAGTTCAAGTTTACTTTTCTACGTCCTCCCCTATCCCGCTCTTCCCTTGTGCCAAGGCTGATTTATTTTTTTGCCATTCCCATGGCTGTTTCTTTGACACGAGGCTGTACCGTAATGTCCTATCCACAAACCGTTATTGCCAAATTTGGCGGCACAAGCGTAGCTGATTACGACGCAATGAACCGCAGCGCCGACGTGGTGCTGGCTGATGAAAACGTTCGCGTTGTTGTTCTTTCAGCATCTGCGGGTATCACCAATTTGCTGGTTGCGTTGGCAAGCGGCCTGGAAGCAACAGAGCGTTTTGTTAAGCTCGATGCGATTCGCAAAATTCAATATGACATTGTTGAGCGCCTGGCAAATCCGCAAATCATCCGCGAAGAAGTTGAGCGCCTGCTTGAAAACATCACCACACTCGCTGAAGCGGCATCCCTTGCTACTTCAACCGCGTTAACTGATGAGTTGGTTAGCCACGGTGAATTGATGTCTACGCTGTTGTTTGTGGAGATCCTGCGCGAACGCAAAATTGATGCTCAGTGGTTCGATATCCGCAAAATCATGCGCACCAATGACCGCTTTGGCCGTGCTGAACCAGATGTCGCCACATTAGCAGAACTGGCAAACCAACAGCTTCAGCCACGCCTGGCTCAATCTCTGGTTATCACTCAAGGTTTTATTGGTAGTGAAGCGAAAGGCCGCACTACCACGCTTGGACGTGGCGGTAGCGACTATACAGCGGCGCTGTTAGGTGAAGCACTGCATGCCAGTCGCGTTGATATCTGGACTGACGTGCCGGGGATTTACACCACCGACCCACGTGTGGTGCCAGCGGCAAAACGCATCGACAAAATTGCTTTTGAAGAAGCAGCTGAAATGGCAACATTCGGCGCAAAAGTACTGCATCCAGCGACATTAATGCCAGCAGTGCGTAGCGATATTCCGGTGTTTGTCGGCTCCAGCAAAGACCCAAAAGCAGGTGGTACCCTGGTTTGTAACAAAACAGAAAATCCACCGCTGTTCCGTGCTCTGGCATTACGTCGTAAACAAACCCTGGTGACGCTCAATAGCCTGAGCATGCTGCACTCCCATGGTTTCCTGGCGGAAGTGTTTAACATTCTGGCGCAACATAATGTTTCTGTTGATTTGATTACCACTTCAGAAGTTAGCATTGCGCTGACGCTCGATACCACGGGTTCAACTTCCAATAGTGATAGCCCGCTGACCACGTCGCTGCTGACCGAGCTTTCCTCACTGTGTCGCGTAGAAGTGGAAGAAAACCTCGCCCTGATTGCCATCATCGGTAACAAACTTTCCCAGGCCTGCGGCGTGGGCAAAGAGGTGTTTGGCGTTCTCGACCCCTTCAACATTCGCATGATTTGCTATGGCGCATCCAGCTACAACCTGTGCTTCCTGGTGCCTGGCGACGACGCTGAAAAAGTAGTGCAGAAACTTCATCACAATCTGTTTGAATAAAATTTCCACTTAAAGTAATTAATACCAAATGCCGGGCTCGATCCCGGCATTTTTATAACCATAAAACAACACAACACTTGCAAGGATCTCACTATGCTCGCTTCATTAACCCGGCTGTTTCCGCTGTGGGCGGTGCTGCTGTCTGTACTCGCTTATTACACTCCCGGCACGTTCACGCCTATTGGCCCTTGGGTCAGCACGCTTTTAATGCTGATCATGTTCGGCATGGGCGTGCATCTGCGCATTGATGATTTTAAACGCGTGCTGTCGCGCCCGGCACCTGTCGCGGCTGGTACGTTCCTGCATTACCTGGTTATGCCGCTGGCGGCCTGGGTTCTGGCGAAGCTGTTTCATATGCCGCCGGACCTCTCAGCCGGCATGGTTTTGGTCGGCAGCGTGGCGAGCGGAACGGCATCAAATGTCATGATTTATCTGGCAAAAGGGGATGTGGCGCTGTCAGTAACTATTTCTTCGGTTTCCACTTTGGTAGGTGTCTTCGCGACACCATTGCTTACTCGTCTGTATGTTGATGCAGATATCAAAGTCGACGTGATGGGTATGTTACTGAGCATCCTGCAAATTGTGGTTATTCCAATTGGTCTTGGCTTGATTGTGCATCATCTGTTCCCACGCCTTGTGAAACGCGTTGAGCCTTATCTGCCTGCATTTTCGATGCTCTGTATTCTGGCAATCATCAGCGCGGTGGTAGCAGGTTCTGCCTCTCATATCGCGTCTGTGGGCTTGATGGTTATTGTTGCCGTGATTTTGCATAACGGAATTGGCTTGTTGAGCGGGTATTGGGGCGGACGCCTGTTTGGCTTCGACGAATCTACCTGTCGAACCCTGGCAATTGAAGTCGGTATGCAGAACTCCGGGCTTGCTGCCACGCTCGGCAAAATCTACTTCTCGCCGTTGGCTGCCCTGCCCGGCGCACTGTTCTCGGTGTGGCACAACCTTTCTGGCTCACTGCTGGCAGGTTACTGGTCCGGCAAACCGGTTGATGAGAATAAAGATAAAAGTTTGAAAAAACGCCGCGCCTGAAAAATGAGCGGATACAAAAAAAGCCCGGGAAACCGGGCTTTTTGCTTTTAACTCAACGAAACGCTGACAAACCTGCCTATGAAACTGAGTATATTTACCAACATTTTAGGGTAACTTTGCGACCAGACGCTGATTTTTACTGAGCCAGGGAGCAGTTTGCTTTACACTGGAGGCCACTTCTTAAGAGGCCGCAATAATGTCCACATCAAGACTGACACAACAAGACATGACCGAAGCCGAGCAGCGCGAATTGAAAACGCGGCTTGACCGCGCACGCATCGCCCATGGTCGCCCCCTGACAAACTCAGAAATAAACCACGTTAAAAAAACTTATATTGACCAACTGATAGCAGCACGTGAACAGGAGGCCAAAAAAGTCCGCCAGATTAAAAAGCAAAAAGCGGCAAAACCAGATACATCTGCAACTTATTCCTGGTCTGCAAACAGCCATTCACGTGGGAAGCGCTAATTTAGCGCCCCTTCTTTTTGCGCCCTGGCTGAGCAAAACGTTTACGTGAAGCCAGCTCTGCCGGGGTTTTAGCAGCACTCTTCGGCCCGCTAACGACAGGTTTTTTCACCGCAACCGCCTTCGGTTTAGCTTTTGCTTTGGCCGCCGGTTTCGCTTCAGAAGACGAATTCTCGATCAGCTTAAACAATTCAACTAACTCATCGTCAGTCAAATCACGCCACTCACCCAATGGCAGCCCTTTCATGCTGACATTCATGATGCGGGTACGTTCCAGCTTCGTCACGTCATAACCAAAGTGTTCGCACATACGGCGAATCTGGCGGTTGAGCCCTTGCACCAGCGTGATACGAAACACAAAGGGAGCTTCTTTCTTCACTTTGCATTTCTTGGTTACTGTTCCTAGCATCGGAACGCCCGCCCCCATACCGCGAATGAACTCATCGGTTACTGGTTTATTTACCGTAACGACATATTCTTTTTCGTGGTCATTCCCGGCACGCAGGATTTTATTCACCAGATCGCCATGATTGGTGAGGAAAATCAGACCCTGAGAGTCTTTATCTAAGCGCCCAATCGGGAAAACGCGTTTGCTGTGGTTAACGAAATCGACAATGTTGTCTTTCTCACCATCTTCGGTGGTACTTACAATGCCCACCGGTTTATTGAGTGCGATAAGTACCAGGTCGTCTTCGTCACGGGGTTCGATTAATTGACCGTTGACCTTCACCACATCTCCGGCAAATACCTGATCGCCAATCGCGGCGCGTTTGCCGTTAATAAAAACATTTCCCTGTTCGATGTAACGATCGGCGTCGCGGCGGGAGCAGATACCGCTCTCGCTAATGTATTTGTTCAGACGTATAGATGAGTTGGTCAGCATGGTTCCTCCGTAAAACCCGGAATATACATTACATGAAGGGCGATGCGAACAGACTCGGGCAACAAACGCGAAGTTCATTGCCCGCAAAGGGGGGTATTTGGCAGGCGTCGCCGCAATTACGGCTAATTGAAAGTGCCTTTTCGATCAGTACTCGTCCCTTTCGTCATCATCAGGCTGTTCAAGTACGCTGTATGCGACCGCGCAGAACAGTGAGTTCAGGCGCTTCATATCACCAAGCAAACCGAGGTGTAGTGAGCTGGTTTCAATGCTCTGCACGTTTTGCTGATGCAGGCGGTCAACGTGCGCGTGTGAGAATCGGCGGTTAAGAATACGGAAGCGATGTTTATTACGGCGCAAACGGCGCGCACTGTTCACGTCGGCTGAGAAAAATACCGACAGGCTGAGCTTCAGGTTGCTGGTTAACTGTTGGAGCAGAATATCCAGTTCTTTCAGGCCATCTGGCGAGAATGCCCGACGAGTGGCCAGCGATTTATCCGCGACTTCACTCCCCATACGCTCAAGAATATCTGCCGCCTGTTCCAGATTTAGCGACATTTCAATAATCTCTGCCCAGCGGCGGGATTCGACTTCGGCCAGTTCCTCTTTTTGCATTTGCGCCATATACAGCTTGATTGCGGTATAGAGCACATCCACATCATCGGCGAGCTTACGCAGTTCCTTCTCCTGGCGCGGCTCTCCGTGCATCACTTTGCTCCAGGTTTCCAACATTTGCTCCAGCACATCACCCATACGCAAGGTTTCACGCGCTGCGTTGGATAGGCCTAGTGCCGGGGTATCCAGAGCCGTTACATCAAGATGTTTCGGCTTCATACGCGCATCAACTTCAGGAGTCTCACTAATCACGTTACGGCAAAAACGTGCCATTACGCCGGCAAATGGCACCATTGCCAGGCAGCGAATCAGGTTGTAGAACACGTGGAAGTAGATAACCAGTTCAGATTCAGGCTGGGAGAGTTTTTGCATCGCATCAGCAAGAATATGTACGAATGGCAGCACGATCACGCCGCCCACCAGCTTGAACAACAAACTGCCGAGTGCAACACGGCGGGCAGCGGCGTTAGCGGTGCTGTTATTGATCATCGCTAACAGGCCAGAGCCGAGGTTGGCACCAATCACCAGACAAAGCGCGACATCAAACGAGATAATTCCAGCAGAAGTCAGCGTGGCGGTCAGCAAAACTGCAGCAAGGCTTGAATAACTGATGATGGCGAACATTGCGCCAATCAACGCATCGAGCATGATATCGCCGGTTAACGAGGCGAAAATGACCTGCACGCCGGATGCCTGAGTAATTGGCGTCACCGCAGCAACAATCAACTCCAGCGCCAGCAAAATCAACCCGAGGCCAATACCCACGCGGCCAAGTTGTCCGGCGCGCGTTTGTTTGCGGCTGAGGAAGAAAATAACGCCAATGAAGATGAGTAGCGGCGAAAGCCACGAGAGATCAAAGGTCAGGATTCGCGCCATCAACGCGGTACCAACATCCGCGCCCAGCACAATCACCAACGCAGGGGTAAGCGCTACCAGATCCTGTGCCACAAAAGAGGTGACCAACATTGTGGTGGCGTTGCTGCTTTGCACCAGTGCGGTTACGCCAATACCTGCGCAAAAGGCGAACGGTTTTTTTTCAACACTGCGGCTAAGCACACTACGGAGATTGGCACCGTAAACGCGCATGATGCCGGTACGCACAATGTGCGTGCCCCATACCAGTAGCGCCACCGCAGAAAGTAGATGCAGTAATGTCAGCACACTTTCTCCTGGAAATTATTAGATAAGAAATTCCTTCTCTTTCCAGTATATAACGCCTGGCGAGATTTAAACGTTTCGGGATGTAAGAAGGGGAAAAGGAAGGAATTCATTGATCAGCCATCGGTGTCGCAGCCAGTTTTAACTCGAACAGCGCACAGCCCCTCACGTACACGTAGTACCTGAGGGGCGAGTACTGCCCAGGTTCAAAATGGCAAGTAAACCAGGCCGAAGCGGATTAGTCCGCGTCGTAACCGAGGTTAGGTGCTAACCAACGTTCAACATCGGTAACAGACATCCCTTTGCGACGGGCATAATCTTCCACCTGGTCGCGCTGAATCTGCGCCACGGCGTAGTATTTGCTGTCAGGATGGCTGAAGTACCAGCCGGAAACAGACGCACCAGGCCACATGGCGTAGGATTCGGTGAGTTTCATCCCCACCATGTTCTCTACATCCAGCAGTTCCCAGATAGTCGCTTTTTCAGTGTGTTCCGGGCAGGCCGGGTAACCCGGTGCCGGACGAATCCCTTGGTAGTTTTCGCGGATAAGCTCTTCGTTGCTGAGGTTCTCCGTTGGCGCGTAGCCCCAGTAAACCTTGCGCACACGCTCGTGCAAATATTCCGCAAAAGCCTCAGCCAGACGGTCGGACAACGCTTTCACCATGATTTTATTGTAATCATCATGCTGCGCTTCGTAGCCTTCTGCTAACGCGTCTTCTTCCATGCCACCGGTGACCGCAAACGCACCGATGTAATCTTCTTTGCCACTATGTTTTGGTGCGACAAAGTCAGCCAGACAGTAGTTGGCAAAACCGACTTTCTCGGTCTGTTGGCGCAAATGGTGTGCGACAGTTTGCACATGGGTGCGGGATTCATCACGATAGATTTCGATGTCATCATCCACACGGTTTGCCGGGAACAAGCCGACGACACCACGTGGGGTCAGCAGTTTTTCGTTATGCAGTTTGTCGAGCATGTCGTTGGCATCTTTAAACAGGCGTTTCGCCTCTTCACCCACCACTTCATCCTCGAGGATGCGCGGATATTTCCCGGCCAGCGACCAGGTCATAAAGAACGGCGTCCAGTCGATGTAGTTACGCAGCGTTTCGATGCTTGCCGTCACTTCCTGCACACCAGGGCGATGCGGGACTGGCGGCGTATAGCTTGCCCAATCAAATGCGAGATCGTTTTCACGGGCAGCAGCAAGTGACACTGGCGGCGTGCGTGGTTTTTTACGCGCGTGTTGGGTACGAACAGTGACATATTCTTTGCGCGTGCGTTCCACAAACTCGTCGTGCTGAGTCGGGGAGAGCAGTGCTGCCACGACACCTACGGTACGTGAGGCATTCTGCACATAAACCGTTGGCCCACTGTAATTCTGCTCGATTTTCACCGCCGTGTGCGCTTTGGAAGTTGTCGCACCACCAATCAGCAGCGGTAGCGTAAAGCCCTGACGCTCCATCTCTTTGGCGACGTTCACCATTTCATCCAGCGACGGGGTAATCAAGCCAGACAGGCCGATAATATCAGCCCCCACTTCACGAGCTGTTTTCAAAATCTTCTCGGTTGGCACCATTACGCCAAGGTCGATGATTTCGTAGTTGTTACATTGCAGCACCACACCCACGATATTTTTGCCGATGTCATGAACATCGCCTTTCACCGTGGCGAGCACGATTTTGCCGTTGGTGGAGCCTTTTTCTTTGCTGGCTTCAATGTAAGGTTCGAGATACGCCACCGCCTGTTTCATTACGCGAGCGGATTTCACCACCTGCGGCAGGAACATTTTCCCTTCGCCGAACAGGTCGCCGACCACGTTCATGCCGTCCATCAACGGGCCTTCGATAACCTGAATCGGGCGTTCAGACTGCTGACGGGCTTCTTCTGTATCGAGTTCAATAAACTCAGTGATGCCTTTAACCAGCGAGTATTCAAGACGCTTTTTCACATCCCAGCTACGCCATTCGGCTTGCTGTGCGGCCGCACCGTCGTCACTTTTGCTACCGCGATATTTCTCGGCCAGATCCAGCAAACGTTCGGTGCTGTCGTCTCGACGGTTAAGAATTACGTCTTCTACCGCATCGCGTAATTCTTGGGAGAGATCGTCATATATCGCCAGTTGCCCGGCGTTAACAATCCCCATATCCATACCGTTACGGATTGCGTAGTAGAGAAATACCGCGTGGATCGCTTCACGCACCGGGTCGTTACCACGGAAGGAGAACGACACGTTCGATACGCCGCCTGAAATCATCGCATGTGGCAGTTCGCGCTTGATGTCGGCACACGCACCGATGAAGTCCTGTGCGTAGTTGTTGTGTTCTTCAATCCCGGTCGCAACTGCAAAGATATTCGGGTCGAAAATAATGTCTTCCGGAGGGAAGCCGACTTCTTCGGTCAGAATTTTGTAGGCGCGGCGGCAAATTTCAATTTTGCGCTCGCGGGTATCAGCCTGGCCGACTTCGTCAAACGCCATGACCACCATCGCGGCACCGTAACGGCGCACCAGTTTGGCGTGATGGATAAACGGCTCAACGCCCTCTTTCATGGAGATGGAGTTAACAATGCCTTTGCCCTGAATACACTTCAACCCTTTTTCGATGACGTCCCATTTTGAGGAGTCAATCATGATGGGCACGCGGGCAATATCTGGCTCACCGGCAATCAGGTTGAGGAAACGCACCATCGCCGCTTCGGCGTCGAGCATCCCTTCATCCATGTTGATATCGATGATTTGCGCGCCGCTTTCAACCTGCTGAAGTGCTACTTCCAACGCTTCGTTATATTTTTCTTCTTTGATCAGGCGCTTAAACTTGGCAGAACCGGTGACGTTGGTACGTTCACCCACGTTGACAAACAGGCTATCGGCGCCAATGTTCAGCGGCTCAAGGCCCGCCAGACGGCATGCCACTGGCAGGTCTGGTATTTTACGTGGGGCAACGCCTTCCACGGCTTTGCTCATCGCCGCAATATGTGCCGGCGTGGTACCGCAGCAACCGCCGATAATGTTCAGGAAACCTGCCTGCGCCCATTCGCCAATCTGGCGCGCCATCTCAGTTGCATCGAGATCGTATTCACCGAAGGCGTTCGGCAGGCCTGCGTTCGGGTGCGCGGTAACGTAGCAATCAGCGATGCGTGAAAGCTCAGCGACGTACTGGCGCAGTTCGTCAGGTCCCAGCGCACAGTTCAGGCCGAAGGTCAGCGCATCAGCATGGCGTAATGAGTTATAGAAGGCCTCGGTAGTCTGGCCGGAAAGGGTACGGCCTGAAGCGTCGGTGATGGTGCCGGAAATCATGATCGGTAGATCAACACCCAGCGCTTCAAATTCGGTTTTAACCGCAAAAATAGCGGCTTTGGCATTCAGGGTATCGAACACCGTCTCAATCATGATGAGGTCAGATCCTCCTTCCACCAGCGCACGTGTAGATTCGCGGTAGGCTTCCACCAGCAGATCAAAGGTCACGTTACGGAATGCCGGATCGTTCACGTCAGGTGAAATAGATGCAGTACGGTTAGTTGGGCCTAACACACCTGCCACGTAGCGCGGTTTTTCTGGTGTGCGTGCTGTCCATTCATCAGCACAGGCACGGGCGAGTTTAGCCGCCTCAAAGTTGATTTCTGCCGACAGGGATTCCATTTGGTAATCCGCCATCGCGATGGTTGTTGAGTTGAAGGTGTTGGTTTCGACAATGTCGGCACCCGCTTCAAAATAGGCGTAGTGAATAGCGGCAATGATTTCTGGCTTGCTCAGCACCAACAAGTCGTTGTTCCCTTTGAGGTCACAAGGCCAGTCCGCAAAGCGCTCTCCGCGAAAATCGCTTTCATCAAGACGGTAGCTCTGGATCATGGTTCCCATACCACCATCCAGTACCAAAATGCGTTGTTGCAACTGCTGATGCAGTTTTTCTAATTTATTGCTCACTCTAACTCCCACCTGTTTACCCAAGCCTGTCAGCCCACAAGGCATACTGTCATAACTTGTAATAGTCGCAAAGCAATGGAACATGAGACATGTTCACCTGACTGATCCGATGAGTCCAATGCTGGTTGCATTATCGCCAAATAAAACGAAAATGATTTCCACGATACGAAAACAGGAGTCAGTTATGGTTGCTGCCGTTCCCGCCAAACGTGGAAAAAAACCGCGCGCTGCCACAGTCGCCGCACCACAACCCACCGGACAGGTTCAGTCGCTCACTCGCGGCCTGAAATTGCTTGAATGGATTGCTGAATCACACGGTAGTGTTGCCCTTACCGAGCTGGCACAACAGGCTGGTTTACCTAACTCCACGACTCATCGTCTACTGACCACCATGCAACAACTTGGCTTTGTGCGCCAGATCGGCGATCTCGGACACTGGACGATTGGCGCGCATGCGTTTGTGGTGGGTAGTAGCTTCCTGCAAAGTCGTAATCTGTTGGCCATTGTTCACCCGATGCTGCGCAAGCTGATGGAAGACTCCGGCGAAACGGTGAATCTTGCGGTGCTCGACCATAGCGATCATCAGGCGATTATTATCGACCAGGTGCAATGCGCCCAGCTTATGCGGATGTCAGCCCCAATCGGCGGCAAATTACCCATGCATGCATCGGGTGCAGGAAAGGTGTTTCTCGCGAATTTGAGTGACGACCAGGTCGCAACTCTGCTGCATCGTAAAGGGTTGCATAGCTATACCCCTGCCACACTGACCTCCCCACTGCATCTGAAAGAAGATTTGGCGCAAACGCGTAAGCGTGGATATTCATTTGATGATGAAGAACATGCGCTGGGGCTGCGTTGTGTGGCGGCGTGTATCTATGACGAACATCATGAAGCCTTTGCGGCGATTTCCATCTCCGGCCCAATATCACGCGTGACAGATGACCGCGTTACCGAGTTGGGCGCGTTAGTAATTAAAGCGGCGAAAGAGATTACTCAGGCATACGGCGGCGGGCGCTAACCCGCCTGCTTTAAATCGCCAAAACGAAGAATAAATCTTTGGCGTTTACGATAAGCAAAGACATCTTCTACGTGGCCATTGCGGATACGTTCCTGCAACGCACGCCAATAGTCAGCGCGGAACAAGTCGCTGTGCATCTCATCGAATATCTGGCGAATACGCGGGTCAGCGCATAAGTAGTGACGAAACTCTTCCGGGAACACGTCGCCCAGTGCCACGCTGTACCACGGCTCAGCAGAGAGTTCGTCCTCAGGGTAACGCGGCGGCGGTACGTTGCGAAAATTCACTTCGGTCATATAGCAAATTTCATCGTAATCGTAGAACACCACGCGCCCGTGCCGGGTTACGCCAAAGTTTTTAAACAGCATGTCGCCTGGGAAGATATTGGCGGCGGCAAGTTGGCGGATGGCGTTACCGTATTCTTCCACTGCGTCGCGTAATTGCTGCCCTTCCACCTGCTCAAGCCATAAATTTAGCGGCACCATTCGGCGTTCAATATAAAGATGGCTGATGGCGATCCGGTCACCGAGGTCGGTCAGTTTTTCAGGCACTTCCTGCTGTAATAACGCCATCAATGGCTGGCTAATCTGATGTTTAGACAGCACAAAATTCTCAAACTCCTGGGTATCGGCCATACGCCCAACACGATCGTGCTCTTTGACCAGCTGATAGCATTCGCGCACACGTTCAGCAGTGACCTCTTTTTGCGGCGCGAATTTGTCTTTAATCACTTTGAATACCCGGTCAAAGCCAGGCAACGTAAACACCAGCATCACCATGCCACGAATACCAGGCGCTTCAATAAACTGCTCATCAGTGGCAGAGATATATGTCAGATATTCGCGGTAACTTTCGGTTTTACCGTGTTTCTGGCAGCCAATTGCCATATACAGTTCGGCAGTAGTTTTACCTGGCAACAACTCACGCAACCATTCCACCAGAGCCGCAGGTTGTGGCGCATAAACCATGAAATAGGAACGGGCGAAACCGAAGACAATGCTCGCTTCTGCGGCACTGGTTAAGCAGGTATCAACGACCAGATAGCCGTCATCAGTGCGATGAATTGGCAATAAAAACGGTACCTTACCGTTCGGCAAGACCAACTTACCCACAAGCCAGGCGGCTTTATTGCGATAAAACAACTCATTGGCGACTTCAAGGGAAGCATGCTGCAAAGCCTCAGAGCCAAAGGTTTCGGTCAGATGCGCGATGATGTAACCCGCATCCCGCGCCAAATCTTGCCATGGCAAACGCAAAGGTAAATCTCTTAGCAAAGAACGCAAAAGCGGCTGCCAACCTAAAGCTGGAGTAAAGGACTTTGATAGCGGACGAGGGATCTCACGAAAGCGCTTTTCTTCCTGAGAACTAAAGATAAAAAGCCGCTCGGGAGATAACGAGCGGTGATCGAACAGTCGACAATAAACAGAATTGAAAAAGCTTTCGGCAATTTCAAAACGAGGGTAATCGGGTAACAATTGTGTGTACTGCGCTTTGACCCGCAGTAAAAACTCGTCGTCAGTATTGTGACTGCCAGTGATGCAACGCAATTGCTCCACCACCAGGCCAACATGGTGATCGTAGAGATGGATACGGCTTTTCATAGCTTGCTGAACTGCATGCCAGTCTGCTTGCTCAAAACGCTGCTGGGCTCCCGCGGTCACTTCAAGAAAGCGGCCATACTGTGCGTCAAAACCTTGCAGGATGGTGTGGGCAATTAACAGTTCCAGCCGTCGCGTCATAGGTTACCTCACAGCATAAAAACGGCGGATGACGCGCTGCTTATCCGCCCTACGAAAACTTAGAACTGATCTTCTTCCGTTGAACCGGTTAACGCTGTAACCGAAGAAGCGCCGCCCTGGATAATCGTCGTCACGTTGTCGAAATAGCCGGTGCCCACTTCCTGCTGATGGGAAACGAAGGTGTAGCCTTCAGGTGCTGCGGCAAATTCTGGCTGCTGCACTTTTTCCACGTAATGGCGCATCCCTTCACCCTGTGCGTAAGCGTGTGCCAGGTCGAACATGTTGAACCACATGCTGTGAATGCCCGCCAGTGTAATAAATTGGTATTTGTAGCCCATTGCTGACAGCTCTTCCTGGAACGAAGCGATGGTTTTGTCGTCGAGATTTTTCTTCCAGTTAAACGAAGGCGAGCAGTTGTATGCCAGCAGTTTGCCTGGGAAACGGGCATGGATGGCATCAGCAAAGCGGCGAGCCTGTTCAAGGTCTGGTTTGGAGGTTTCACACCACACCAGGTCAGCGTATGGCGCATAAGCAAGCCCACGACTTATAGCTTGTTCAATACCTGCACGAGTGCGGTAGAACCCTTCTTGTGTGCGCTCGCCAGTCACAAACTCCCGGTCGTATTCGTCACAATCGGAGGTGATGAGATCCGCCGCATCAGCATCGGTACGCGCAATCACAAGCGTTGGAACGCCCATGACATCTGCCGCCAGACGTGCAGCGACTAATTTCTGAATCGCTTCTTGAGTAGGGACCAATACCTTGCCGCCCATATGTCCGCATTTCTTCACGGAGGCCAGTTGGTCCTCAAAGTGAACTGCTGCCGCACCGGCCTGAATCATCGACTTCATCAGCTCGAAGGCATTCAGTACGCCACCAAAACCGGCTTCCGCATCGGCCACGATCGGCAGGTAGTAATCGACATAACGCGGATCGCCCTCTTCAATATTTGATGCCCACTGGATCTGATCGGCACGGCGGAAAGTATTGTTGATCCGATCAACCACCGCAGGTACTGAGTTTGCTGGATACAGCGATTGATCCGGGTACATGCTTGAAGCCAGGTTGGCATCGGCCGCCACCTGCCAGCCAGAAAGATAGATGGCTTCAATACCGGCTTTCGCCTGTTGCAAAGCCTGCCCACCGGTTAATGCACCGAGGCTATTGATGTAACCCTTTTTCGATTCGCCATGCAGCAGACGCCACATTCTCGCGGCGCCATTTTGCGCCAGGGTACATTCCGGGTTTACCGAACCGCGCAGCTTAACGACTTCTTCTGCAGTGTACGGACGTTTGATGCCTTCCCAGCGTGGTTGCGTCCAATCTTGTTGTAATTGTTGGATTTGTTGGTTGCGTGAGGTTTTCATTGCAGATGCTCCATATTCTATTGGTGTAGGGTTCAAGCAAGCAGGCGGTAGCCTGGCAGCGTCAGGAAGTCGATTAACGTCTCGGAAGTGGTGATTTGCTCCATCAGGCGAGCCGCTTCATCAAAACGCCCCTGGCTGAAACGCTTGTCACCTAGCTCCTCCTGAATAACGAACATCTCTTCGGCAAGCATTTGGCGGAACAGCTCCTTAGTGACCGTCTCACCGTTACTCAACGTTTTTTGATGGTGAATCCACTGCCAGATAGAAGTTCGTGAAATTTCCGCAGTCGCGGCATCTTCCATCAAACCGTAGATCGGCACGCAACCATTGCCTGAGATCCACGCTTCTATGTACTGCACAGCAACACGAATGTTGGCACGCATACCCGCTTCGGTGCGCTCACCAGGACATGCTTCCAGCAGTTGTGCCGCAGTAATTGGTGCATCTTCTTCACGCAAAACATGCAGCTGATTTTTGTCTTCCCCCAACGCTTTGTTAAAGACCTCCATCACAGCGTCGGCAAGACCCGGATGCGCAATCCATGTGCCGTCATGGCCGTTGGTCGCTTCCATCTGCTTATCCGCTTTAACTTTGTTGAGTACCCACTCATTGCGTTGGCTGTCTTTACTTGGAATGAATGCCGCCATACCGCCCATAGCAAAAGCACCGCGGCGATGACAAGTTTTGATAAGCAGACGGGAGTAAGCGTTCAGGAAAGGCTTATCCATCGTGACGGACTGGCGATCGGGAAGAATGCGGTCCGGATGATTTTTCAACGTCTTGATATAACTGAAAATGTAATCCCAGCGGCCACAGTTCAACCCAACGATATGATCGCGCAGTGCATGCAGGATCTCATCCATCTGGAATACCGCCGGCAGCGTTTCGATCAGCAATGTTGCTTTGATAGTGCCGCGCGGCAGAGAGAAATGATCCTCAGTAAAGCTGAAGACTTCGCTCCACCAGGCCGCTTCCTGCCAGGATTGTGTTTTCGGCAGGTAGAAATACGGGCCGCTTCCTTTTGCCAGCAGGGCATCTACGTTGTGGAAGAAGTAGAGTGCGAAGTCGAACAGGCTACCTGGGATAGGTTCATCGCGCCAGATGACATGTTTTTCCGGTAAGTGCAGGCCACGAACACGGCACACCAGTACCGCCGGGTCAGGCTTCAACTGGTAAATTTTACCTGCTTCGTTTGTCCAGCTAATGGTGCAGTTTATTGCATCACGCAGGTTGATTTGGCCATCGATAACTTTGCTCCAGCTCGGTGCCAGGGAGTCTTCAAAGTCGGCCATGAATACTTTGACGTTAGCATTTAAAGCGTTGATCACCATCTTGCGTTCAACCGGACCGGTGATCTCAACACGTCTGTCCAGTAAATCGGCTGGGATCCCACGAATAGTCCATTCAGATTCACGAATGGAACTGGTTTCCGAAATAAAATCCGGAAGCTTTCCAGCATCAATTTCCGCTTGCTGTACGGTGCGTGCCGCCAGCAGCTTATTACGTTGCGGTGTAAAGCGGGTGACGAGCTCACTGAGAAACTCTACTGCATCAGGCGTCAGTATCTGTCGCTCTGGTTCACCAAACGGTTGGCTAAAGGCCAACTCTGCGCTAACTGTCTGTTGTGTCATTGGATCTCTCCCCTCATATCATCCCGTCAATAACGCCAATTCTATCTGGTACGTCCAGTGTCTGGTTTTCACTCAACAGAGTTAAGACTACTTCATGATTTTTTAAAATCAAAAACTATTTCCATTTTTGAATTTAAAATCATTTATCACATTGATATTTATGAATTTAAAAATTATTCAGTGAGGGAAGTGGTTTTTAGAAAACAAAAAAGGCACCTAAAGGTGCCTTGATCGTAGAGGTGACGGGATGCTGAAACGCTTAATCGAGCGTTGGGTTCATATGACGCAGATCGAACGGTGTGATCTGATAAACGTAGTAGTTTAGCCAGTTTGTGAACAGTAAATTCCCGTGGCTACGCCAGGTTGCATGCGGTTTCTTCTGCGGGTCATTACCCGGGAAATAGTTATAAGGCACTTCTGGATTCAGGCCTGCTTCTACGTCGCGGAAATACTCACCAGAAAGCGTGTGCGAATCATATTCCGGGTGGCCAGTCACAAATGCAATGCGCTTGTCTTTACTGCCAAAAAGATAAGCATCCCCTTCTTCTGACTCGGCCAGAACTTCGAGATCGGTGTAGTCACGAATCAACGATGCAGGGAAATCGGCGTAACGCGAGTGTGGTGCCAGGAAGGTATCATCAAAGCCGCGAGTTAACAGTGCGTGCGGGTAAGTGAGGTTATGCTCATATACTCCCGACAATTTCTCTTTGCGCGTTTGCTTAGGAATACCGTAAAGAATATTGAGTGCAGCCTGCACAGCCCAACAGACAAATAGCGTTGAGGTGACGTGATCTTTAGCCCAATGAATCACTTGTTCGATTTGCGGCCAGTATGCCACATCGTCAAACTCAACCAGGCCCAAGGGTGCACCGGTAACGATAAGCCCATCAAAATTTTCATCCTGAATATCGTCGAAATTACAGTAGAAATTATTGAGGTGCTCAGTTGGTGTATTACGGGATTCACGCGAATCAATGCGCAACAGCTGAACGTCAACCTGTAGAGGAGAGTTAGAAAGCAGACGTAAAAACTGGTTCTCCGTCTCAATCTTTTTCGGCATCAGATTAAGTATGAGTACCTTTAGCGGACGGATTTCCTGATTGCTTGCGCGCGATGTCGTCATGACAAAGACATTCTCATCCCGCAGGAAATTGACAGCTGGTAACTCATCCAGTACCCGAATTGGCATAACCTTTTACCCTCACAGCATACGTTTAAACGTTTAGACATCCAGATAGCTGAAGATAACTCGCCGACTGTCAAATGTCGAGTATTCATAAGATAGTTGAAAATGTTTCACTTAAGCATAGATTTTATAGGCAGAGGAATAGACTGGTTAATGGTCGGTGTTGCAGTAGTTTATATGGATGGGGTTGGCTTGATAAGAGGGGAATATGAAGGGTGATTGCATAAATCGCAGACAGCAAAAAGCCCTGTACATCAGTACAGGGCTTGTATTCGTATCATCCTGATACTCACCCCTCCGGGGCCGTCGCAAGCGACGTGCAACATTGCTCCCGACAATGTTGTCCACTTAGCAAGCACAAAAAAGCCCCATGCTTTCGCATGAGGCTTGTTTGTTTGTTTGGAGCCTGGCAGTTCCCTACTCTCGCATGGGGAGACCCCACACTACCATCGGCGCTACGGCGTTTCACTTCTGAGTTCGGCATGGGGTCAGGTGGGACCACCGCGCTGTTGCCGCCAGGCATATTCTGTTTCATCAACCGTCATGCTTTCACACAACCATCGACTTAAAATCTCGGTTCAAGCTGAAAATCAATATCTTAGTCTCTCAACCAAAACACCTTCGGTGTTGTAAGGTT
>NZ_LR722674.1 GCF_902500225.1 Buttiauxella massiliensis
ACATAATATTATGTTCGATTTTGATAATAAAGATGCAATATATAGTCTTAATACTTTGTTTAATAATTTTAATAGCAGTCGGAATAAAGAGAACTACAGATGGCTAAAAACTACTATCAGGAAGGCAACACTATGGACTGGCATAACGGTACGGGTAAGGCCGTTGTATCCGGCCAGGCTGTTGCAGTTGGCGCGATTACGGGTATCGCTCAGCATGACATCCCTGCGAGTGAAGACGGTGAGCTGATGATGACCGGCGTGTTTGTTCTGCCGAAGGTGGCAGCTGAAACATGGCAGCGCGGTGCGCGGCTGTGGCTGACTGCTGATGGTGAGCTGACTGCACAGGATAAGGATGCCAGCAACGTCGCGCACGCAGTGGCTGGCACAGCGTGGATCACCACCAACGCGGGCGAAGCCGAAGGGCGCGTGCGTCTTGGCTTCTGACCCGCATCGACCAAAATTACGTTAAATGATAATAAATATCATTTGAAAAGGTACTCCCGGGGATCCGGCCAGCCACGAGGCGGCGGGCACGCGGAAAGCGGCTAGTTTTCATGTTTTAGGGTCATCATCATCATGTGCGTAACTTACTGTTTTATAAGAATGGCAATTTGCAAAGATGTCGAAACGTTCAAAAAGTGTTCACCATCCTGGACCAAGAAGTAGCTACCCACAAACTCAACATCAACCAGCTCGCCGGCATCACTGGCGTACATCGCCAGACCGTTGCCGCCCGTCTTAAAAACGTCCCTCCGGCACCCGGCAGCAACAGCAAACTGAAGCTCTACCTCATCACCGATGTGTTAACTGAGCTGATGATCCCGAGCGTTTCAGTATCCACTGAAAACATGCAGCCTTCAGACAACGGTTTAAACATCCGGCTGGTTGCCGCAGTTTCTACCCGCGCGTTTATTAGCGGCTGTTTATCCCACCAACCGGGCGCGTATCCCCAATGAACAGGATCGAGGTGAAGGGCATCATCACGGTTATTCAAGAGGAGT
The DNA here is from genome assembly GCF_902500225.1 of Buttiauxella massiliensis. Classification (GTDB taxonomy): domain Bacteria; phylum Pseudomonadota; class Gammaproteobacteria; order Enterobacterales; family Enterobacteriaceae; genus Buttiauxella; species Buttiauxella massiliensis. The sequence continues at coordinate 1,002 of NZ_LR722674.1, forward strand.
ACTTTAGTGCCTGGTGCAACGTTGTAACGTGCAATCGGTTCAGAATCGTAAGCGATGTCTTTCTCGATCTCTCCAGCGAGAAATTCAAGATAGTCGTCACGCGACCGGATTTGAGTAAAGCGTCCGCACATGCTCACCCCCAATTAAACTGAAAGTATAGATGCAGGCAGCATGTCATGGATTTATGGAGTAAATTTGGGGGCAAAATTGGGGGCGAATCAGGCGTCAGGGGCATGAATGGGGACACGTAATTAGCTTTTATTTGCCGCTATTTGCCGTTGAGGCAATTCCTAATTCTTTGTTTTAAGTATAAATTTATGATTATCAAGAGATTCTGGAATTGGTTTCTTTATATGGCTACTATTAAAGGCTGGGAAATAATCCATCGTTTGATTTCAATTTAAGGGGACACAATGCAAGACATTCTGAATACTGAAGTCACCACCATTGACGGTGAAGCGACAACGCTCGAAAACTGGAAAGGTAAAGTATTGCTGGTGGTAAATGTAGCCTCTAAATGCGGTCTGACGGTGCAATACGAACAGTTAGAGAATCTGCAAAAAGAGCTGCAGCACGAAGGTTTCTCTGTTCTGGGTTTCCCATGCAATCAGTTCCTGGGCCAGGAACCGGGCAGCGAAGAAGAGATCAAAACCTTTTGCAGCACCACTTATGGCGTAACGTTCCCGATGTTTAGCAAAGTGGATGTCAACGGAGAGAATCGTCACCCGTTGTACCAAAAATTAGTGGCTGCTGCGCCAACTGCGGTTGCGCCTGCTGGGAGTGGTTTTTTTGAACGCATGAGCAGCAAAGGGCGTGCGCCTGCTCATGTTGGCGATATTCTGTGGAACTTCGAGAAATTCCTTATCGGGCGCGATGGCCAGGTTATTCAACGTTTTTCACCGGATATGACGCCTGAAGATCCAGTGGTTATTAATGCTATTAAGTCGGCGCTAGCGAGATAATGTCGTTGTTACAGCTTAACGATGTGGTTGTGGCGGAGCGGTTAGGGCCGATTTCCGCCACGGTACGCACGGGCGAACTGGTGCATCTTGTCGGGCCAAACGGCGCGGGGAAAAGCACATTATTAATGAGGGCTGCGGGGTTGAGTTTGGGGGGCGGGGAAATTACCTTTGCCGGCAGCAACCTGAACAAATGGCAACCTACGCAACTGGCTCACCATCGTGCTTATCTCTCTCAGCAACAAATGCCACCATTTTCCATGCCTGTCTGGCACTACCTGCAAATGCATCAGCAAGTCAGTCCTGACGATAACGTGATGCTCAAGCTCGTTAGCAGTCTGGGTCTGACAGATAAACTCACGCGCAGTGTTAACCAGCTTTCTGGTGGCGAGTGGCAGCGTGTTCGCCTGGCAGCAGTTGTATTGCAAATTCACCCTGAAATTAACCCGCATGGGCGCTTGCTCCTGCTGGATGAGCCAATGAACAGTCTGGATATTGCTCAGCAAACTGCGCTGGACAGAATTCTGATGGCATTATGCGAAGCGGGCATTGCAGTGGTGATGAGCAGCCATGATTTGAACCACAGTTTGCGTCATGCACATACTGTCTGGTTGTTGCGTGCGGGTAAAATGATTGCGCAAGGTCAGCGGGATGATGTGCTGTCTGTGCAGCATTTAGCGACAGCCTATAACATGCACTTTCGCAGAATGCAGGTTGAAGGGCATAGCATGCTGATAGCCACACTTTAGTTGCTGGTAAAAACTTGCACCAAATCATAGGTAAGCGCTAAATTACTGGAAATTATAAACGGGTGAGGACTAGCCTGAAAATGCGTGTATGGATTCTTGTAGTGGCATGTCTGGTGCTTGCTGGGTGTAGTCATCATGCGCCACCTCCAAATTCTCGTCTTTCAGACTCGATAACGGTAATTGCCAGGCTTAATGATCAACTCAGCGGCTGGCATGGCACTCCGTATCGTTATGGTGGCATGAGCCGTCGTGGCGTCGATTGCTCCGGTTTTGTGTCAATTACTTTCCGTGACCGGTTTGATCTGCAACTGCCACGCGAAACGCGCCAACAGGCTAAAATTGGCACTGAAATTGATAAAGATGATTTACTCCCGGGCGATCTGGTGTTCTTTAAGACGGGGTCCGGTGAAAGTGGCCTGCATGTTGGTATTTACGATACGGACAACCAATTCATTCATGCCTCGACCAGCCGGGGCGTGATGCGCTCGTCTCTCGATAATGTCTACTGGAGCAAGAAATTCTGGCAGGCCCGCCGTATCTAGCACAGCTTTTTCCTCGTGCAGGGCCAGTCTATTGGCCCTAAACGTGACTCCCTTCAGCAATTGCGTGGCTAACCCAGGTGCGATTCACGATATCAGGTAATATCTGGGAGCATTTCGCTCCCACTAAAGGATAGTTCATGGTTACTCTCGAAGATGTTGCCGCCAGCGCAGGTGTATCCCGGGCGACCGTCTCGCGCGTGGTGAATGGCGATAGTAAAGTTAACGTGCAGACCCGAATCAAAGTTGAAGCGGCGATCATTGAATTAGGCTACACGCCGAATCCTGCGGCCCGAGCTCTAGCATCCAGTCAAAGCAATACCTTAGGGCTTGTCACGACCTCTTATCGTGGCGGTTTCTTCGGGGCACTGATGGATACCATTCAGAGTGAAACTGAATTACAGGGAAAACAGCTATTAGTGACTCAAGGGCGTGATACTGCTGAGAAAGAACTCAATGCTATTCAGCGAATGTTTAATTTACGTTGTGACGGTCTGATATTACATGTCCGTGCCATCACCGATGCCACTCTTGTGCAATTAGCTGAACAAGACCGCAAATTCATTATTCTGGACCGGGATGTACCGGGGCTTGAGCCACGCTGTGTGGTGTTTGATCATCTTGCGGCGAGTGCTCTTGGTACTCAGGTTCTGATTGATGCCGGCCATACTGCAATTGCTTGTTTGCATGGGCCGGGTGGGCGGTCTTCAAGCTTACTGCGTCTTCGGGGCTTTATTGATGCCATGAATCAGGCGCAGCTTGTGCCTATTGCGGTGCTGGGTGGCGAGTACGACATGCCGGCTGGCTATCAGATGGCATCTCAGTTACTTGAAAGTACCCAACCGACGGCTATTTATTGTTGTAATGAGGAATTGGCAGTAGGTGCGATGCTGGCAATCACTGAACGCGGGCTGCGAATACCCCAGGATATCTCACTGGTTTGTTACGACAGTGGAGAAAGAGCCGCGTTTGTTCGACCTGCAATTACCAGTGTTCATTTTCCGATAAGTGAAATGGCTCGTTTTGCGATCCGTAAATTATTGGAAAATGATTATGAGAATGAATCTTTTTCTCCCGAGATAATCCACCGTGATTCCGTCCGTCATATTCGCTAAAACTGGCGATAGGAGGATAACCAGGATAATATAATTATATTCGAAAAGAATCTGATACACATATCAAGGATGACCTTGCGTTTAAATACAATCAAATCAATCCAGTTAACGCTGGATGTTCATCGTGTCACGATGCCATCCACCTCATTCGAAACACGGCTGGCAACATGATCCTCTTACTCGATGCACAATATCGTTCGGATTTTTATTTCCAGCCTGTTTACTTGCCGAAGGGCGAAGTTTTAGGTGTTGAATTATTGGTTAATTTTGTTGGGGTCGATGCGCCGGTGCGTATTCCAACAGAATTAGTTACGCCAGTTATTAAATCAGAACAGCAATTAATATTGTTTCATGAGCAAATAGAATTACTCGAAAACTATCAAGAATTCTTTAAGGCTCAGAGCATGGTTGTCTGGGTAAATATAAGTGCGGTAATCGTTGATGAGATTTTAGCCAATCCGGCGCTAACTTCCCGCCTGGCGCAGCTTCCGTTCATTGAGTTTTCTATCAATGAAAATTTCCCCGAGTTAAATTGTGGCAATGAAAATACGCGTTTAGTAACAATGTGTAAGCATTATTCATTAGTGTTGGCTAATTTTGGTGCGGGAGTAGCGACGACTAAACCGATTTTTGATGGGCTATTTAAACGTGTATTTATGGATAAATTATTTATTCATAAACAAATTAAACAACGTTCTTTTGAACCCTTTATGTTAGCAATGCTTGCCCAACTTACTCCTTTTTGCCAGACATTAGTTATAACGGGTATTGATGACGACTCAGCGCGCAAGAAAGTCCTCTCATTAACTACCTTCGCCATGCAGGGTAATTGCTGGCCGGCTATTGCACCTAAGGCATTAACTGACTGGTTTCATTCTAATTAACCCGCTTGAGTGAATACCCCTGCCAACGTGCTGTGTTTAAAACCTCGTACAAGCACTACACTATCGGCAGGAGGTAACATGACCAATAAACCTGTATTTAACAATAGCTGGCACGACGAATTGCCCGGCTTTTACACGGCTCTGAAGCCAACGCCGCTGCATCATTCCCGGCTTTTTTATTATAACCGTCCATTGGCTGATGACCTCGGGCTTGATGCCTCATTGTTTGACGAATCTCATGCGGGTATCTGGAGTGGCGAAATGCTGCTTCCGGGTATGCAGCCTTTAGCTCAGGTTTATAGTGGGCATCAGTTTGGTGTCTGGGCGGGGCAACTTGGCGACGGGCGCGGTATTTTGCTCGGTGAACAACAGTTGGATGACGGGCGAAAATTTGACTGGCACTTGAAAGGTGCAGGCTTAACGCCTTATTCGCGGATGGGCGATGGCCGCGCCGTGTTGCGCTCAACGGTGCGTGAATTTCTCGCCAGTGAAGCGATGCATGGCTTAGGGATCCCAACCACGCGTGCGCTCAGTATCGTCACCAGCGACACCCCAGTACGCCGCGAAACCACTGAGCAAGGCGCTATGCTGATTCGTGTGGCGCAAAGCCACGCCCGGTTTGGCCACTTCGAGCATTTCTACTATCGCCGTGAACCCGAAAAAGTACAGCAATTGGCAGATTATGTGATTGCCCATCACTGGCCGCATCTGGTTGATGAAAAAGATAAATATCAGCTTTGGTTCCGCGATGTTGTCGAGCGTACCGCGCAGATGATTGCTAACTGGCAAACTGTCGGTTTCTCCCATGGCGTGATGAATACTGACAATATGTCGATTCTCGGCCTGACGATGGATTACGGCCCGTACGGTTTCCTTGATGACTATCAGCCTGATTTTATCTGCAACCATTCCGATCATCAGGGGCGTTATGCTTTTGATAATCAGCCAGCCGTGGGTCTATGGAATCTGCAACGCCTGGCGCAGACGCTGTCACCGTTTATCTCGGTGGAATGGCTCAACGAATTGCTCGATCACTATCAGTTCGCGCTGATGAAAGCATTCGGGGAGTTAATGCGCGGCAAATTGGGCCTGTTGACCGAACAAACGGCAGATAATGAAATTCTCACAGAACTGTTTGGCTTGATGGCAAAAGAGGGTAGCGATTACACGCGCACTTTCAGAATGCTAAGCCTGACTGAGCAAAATTCAGCAAGCTCACCGCTACGGGATGAATTTATCGACAGAGCCGCTTTTGATAGCTGGTTTACCCGCTATCGTACTCGTCTCCAAATTGAGCAGGTCAGTGACGAGCAGCGCCAGCAGGCAATGAAAGCTGCAAATCCTTCAATTGTTCTGCGTAACTGGTTGGCTCAGCGTGCCATCGATGCCGCCGATAAAGGTGATGTAAGTGTTCTGGTTGAACTACATGAAGCACTGCGCCAGCCATTTGCTGAACATTCGGACGATTTGACACAACGTCCGCCGGACTGGGGCAAACGCCTGGAGGTTAGTTGCTCTAGTTAGCCTATTATTGCTGTAACCAAACCTGAGGCACCGGGTGTTCTGGATGATTGAACACCCGTAAATCTGCCTGATACCAATGTTGCAAGGTCGATTCATTCAACACCTGCTGCGGTGTACCATTTGCCACCAACTTCCCTTCATGCAGCAATACAATTCGGTCAGCCCACAGTGCGGCCAGATTCAAATCATGCAGCACAACGCAAACCGATAATGTTCCCATCAGAGATAAACGGCGCAGTAAACGCAAGATATGTTGCTGATGATACAGATCGAGCGCCGAGGTCGGTTCATCTAAAAACAGCCAGCCGTGGGGTTGCCCATCCAGCCATAGTTGCGCCAGTGCACGAGCCAGTTGCACGCGCTGTTGTTCACCACCAGAAAGCTGGCAGAAATCGCGCCCGGCAAGCGTATCGCACCCCGTGAGCGCCATCACTTCCTGAACGACAGATTTTGTCTCTTTCTCCGGCCACGGCGCGCGCCCCATAGCAATCACATCTTCAACAGCCCAACTGAACGCCATACCGCTGCGCTGGCGCATGACCGCACGTTTACGCGACAGAGCATCTCCAGACCATGAAGTGAGTGGGCGTCCAGCAAGGGTAATTTCGCCACCGTCTGGTGGCTGGAAACCAGTCAGTACCCTCAGCAGCGTAGATTTTCCGGCACCGTTAGGGCCGATTAGCGCCACGACTTCACCGGCAGCCAGCGTCAGATTAATGTCATCGAGTAATTTTCGCTCGCCTGGGCGAAACGTAACGTTTTTCGCCTGCAGTAAATCAGCCATCAGTTTCCCTCCCTGGGCGGAAAATCATTGCTAAAAACCATGGGCCGCCAAGCAGGCTGGTCAGCAGGCCAACGGGCATTTCAGCGGGTGCAACCAGCGTGCGGGCGAGGGTATCGGCAACCAACAGGAGCATTGCGCCAGCCAGCACTGATCCGGGAATCAGCCAGCGATGATCGGCACCTAGCCACATCCGTACTAAGTGCGGAACAACTAAACCAACAAAGCCAATCACACCGCTTATGGCAACGGCTGCTGCGACTAACAACGCACTTAAAATCAGCAGTTGCCGTTGGGTTTTTTTGACATCCACGCCAAGATAATGGGCTTCTTCATCTCCAAGCTGTAACAGATTAAGGCGTCTGGACAGAAACGCGATAGCCAGCGAAGCCGGGAGAATAAACGAAGCGGTAGCAAGTAAGGTTGACCACTGTGCTTGCCCAAGGCTACCCATTCCCCAAAGCGATAACTGGCGCAATTGGGCATCATTACTTATCCAGGAAAGCACGCCGACCGCCGCGCCGCAAAGCGCATTGATGGCAATCCCTACCAGCAGCAAGCGCGAAAGACTGTTGTTACCCTGGCGGCTTAAGAAGAAGATCACCAGCGTGACCGCGAGACTGCCAACAAATGCGGCAAGCATTGGAACATATAATGCCAGGACTGCCGGTAGTGCGATCGGCAGGACTACTGAAAACCCAACCGCAAGTGCAGCACCGCTACTGATCCCAAGTAAACCTGGATCAGCCAGCGGGTTGCGAAATAGCCCCTGCATCACGCAGCCTGAAAGTGCCAGTGCGCCGCCCACAAGCGTTGCTAGCAATACTCGCGGCAGACGAATGTTGAGCCAGATATGACGCAACGCTTCATCCTGAGTTTGCCACAGCACGGCGATGGAAAGACGCATGGCACCTAAATTGGCGGCAACCAAAGACAGTGCCAGTAACGCCAAAATCATGGCGAACAGAGCGCGTTGGGGCAGGGGACGGCGTATCAAGGCAATTGCTCCGCTTTCTTACGTAACGCAAGGATCGCATCGGGTGTTTGCAGGCCAAAACCGAGCAACGCCATATCATCAACAACTAACAGCTGCCGGCTTTTCCCAGCGGGAGTTTGCGCAAGACCCGGCAGTTTCCAGACGTTATCTTCACCACCAAGGGTTTTCACACCGTCGGCTGTGACCAGTACCAATTGCGGCTTGCTGGCAATCACGCCCTCCTGCGACATTGGCTGATAACGCTTGAAACCTTGCATCGCATTTTGCAAACCCGCGGCGTGAATCGCAGCATCAGCCGCCGTCTCTTGCCCGGCCGCCATCGCGGTCATACCACCGTGACTCATGATGAACAGCACTTTCACCGGCAATGGTTTTTCCGGAATCGACGCCAGTTTGCTCTGCACTTGCTTGCGCAAAGCATCGCCCTGAGCCGTTTTCCCCATCGCTTGCGCGACTGCGTCAATCTTCTCAACGATAGCATCCAGTGAATTACTCGCCGGAATAGTGACCACTTTGACGTTGCTACTGGCGACTTGCTCAAGTGCGAGCGAAGGTTTGGCCTGTGCACTCGCGAGTACCAGCGTCGGGCGCATAGCCAGAATCCCTTCGGCATTAAGCTGGCGCAAGTAACCGACATCAGGCAGCTTTGTTGCAGCCTCTGGATGCAGACTGGTGCTGTCCCGGGCGACCAACTGGTCACCCGAACCTAGTGCAAAGGCAATTTCCGTAACGTCGCCACCAATTGCCACCACTCGTTCATTGGCGCTCGCAATCACTGGCATTGCAAGCAGGGCAATTAACCAGCGTTTCATGCGGCCAGCCCTTTGCTTACCAATGCTTCCAACTGTGAGCGCCACTGCTGCTGCTCAGGCTCGCCTTCTGTACGTTGACCGTAAAGTTGCGCGATTTGCGTGCCGTCAGCCGCAAACAGTTCCAGGCTTGTCACGAAGCCATCGCCGCTTGGTTTACGCGTCACCCAGCTTTCCGCGATGGTGTCGCCCATCAAGTGCAGGGTGAACTGAGGGTTGAAGATATTGATCCAGTTATCCATTGGCACAACTTTTTCCACCTTGCCAGTGAAAATCTGCACGGTGCCCTGGTTGCCGACGAAGATCATAATTTCATTTTGATCCTGTTTCGCCTGAGCTAACAGCTTCGCCAGTGCGCTGTTATCAACCTGGCAGGCCAGGTCTTCAGCGACAAGGCGAAATGCCTGCTGGCGTGTTAGCTGGTGGCGTTTGAGCAGACCAAAGAACTGATGCACGTCACGCAGGCTGCGCCATTCGGAATCAACCTGCTGGCCATCTACCACAGGCGTCATCACGCTTTCTTCTGCTGCTTGCAGCTCAAGCTCCGGGTTATCGGCATAAATAAACTTCGCCAGCATATCGCCCCAGGCAGCGAAATCGGTGTTGTCGGTGGTATACACCTTCAACAGCGCATCACCCTGATGGTCAAAGAACTGAATGCTCTGGCGTTCACCGCGAGCGGTTTCCTCACGAATATGGAATGCGAAAGCCCATTGATTGAGGAACAGACGCAAATCCAGCGCGCGGGGGTTAAGAACCAGCCCAGCATGGCCATGAAGTTGTTGGTTCTCAAAACGTCCAACTTGTTCATGCACCGCATATTCGTTACGGCAAATGGACTTGATTTCGCCCACGTTTTCAAGGGAGGCGAGAATGTCGCGCACTTCACCTTTTAAGCGCCATGCATCATGCCCTACACGAGCATGAGTCAGTTCGGCCTCGCTGATGTTCATAAGTTTTGCGATGTCGCGAGCATATTTTTTAGGGTGCTGTTGTTTGAGCTGCAACCAGTTTTCATAACGCTGAGTCATATTGCTTCCTTACCATTGATAACTAACGAAGATTTTGCCGTTACGGCCATCTTGTGGGAGCCCCTGTGGCGACCAGTATTCCTTATCAAAGGCGTTACCCAGTACCAGGGAAGTAGTTAGCCCGCGCAACTGCTGCTGGCCTGTATAGCTGACATAGAAATCGTTCACGCCGTAACCCGGCTGCGCGCTGTAGCTGCTGCTGATATGCGTTGAGCGTTCAGCAAAAGTGCCAACCCAGCCTACGGAGAAGCCACTTTGTGCCACCGGAACATCGAGGATGCTGGTGACAGTGTCCGGGTTCAGGCTTGAAATCCAGTCACCGGTATCGGTGTCTTTACCACGGGTGCGGTTGTAGGCCAGATCTAAACTGAACCACGCGCTGGTGTACTTAGCCGTCATATCCCAACCCCAGATTTTGGCATCAGGGACGTTATAGGACATGGTGGTCGCTTTGGCGAAATCGACGGTGGTAGAAATGTAGTCTTTTGCTTTGGTATCGAAGTAGCTGGCTTTAAATTCGAGGCCGTCTTCAGCCAGCATTAAATCGTCGAAGCGTAAGCCAAAGCCGTATTCCTGCGTTTCGTTAGTTTCCGGGCGCAGATTCGGGTTCGGAACCCAGTAGTTGGTGTAACGCGTGCCGATAGAGAAGTGTTTCGCATCGTTATACATTTCGCCCATGGTTGGGGCGCGGAACGCCTGCGCATAAGATCCAAACAGCATCAACCATTCGGTTGGTGTAATGGACAGTGCGCCACGCGATGACCATTTATCGGCGTTCACGTCGTCATAGCCGTCGCTGCTGCCGCTGTAATTGTCATAGCGTGTGCCGGCTAACAGGGAGACAGGCAGGTCGCGCAGGGTGATTTCATCCTGCAACCAGCCGGAGCCGAAGTCGATGTTGGCCTGAGGGAAACCAGTGGTGTTGCCGCCAGGTTTTTGTTCCTGACGATAATACTCGCCGCCGTAAGTCAGCAGGTGGGCGGCGAAACTGTCGGTAAATACACGGCTGCGGTTTTCGACTTTTCCACCAGTGGTGGTTTGCTTGCGGAACTCAGCACCATCAGTTTGGCCCTGCGCGTTGATGCGAGCTTCAGACCAGTAGGCGGTAGCATCGGCGTTTAGCCAATCGCTTTGCTCCGGCCCAATGTGGTATTTCAACTGAGCGTCGCGCTGAATGGTTGAGCGGTCAACCATCGGGTTGCTTGAGTCAGCGTTAGTCGTCTGTGGGTTTTTAGGCTCCTGTGCGGCGTTATTGTAGTAACGCAGAGAGCCTGCAAGTGACTGCGCCGGGTCGATATACCAGGTGCCTTTAGTCAGGAAGTTACCGATGTTTTCATCGTTTGGCGCGGTTTCGCCGTCGCTCTGGCGGATGTCGCCACGGTCGCGGCTCGACCACGCAACCAGGCCATCAAGGTTATCCGTGCGGCCAAAGGCGCTGGCACCCATTCCGACACTGTGATCGCCCGTCGCACCGCTACCAAACACGCGGAAACCACTGTTCTGGCCTTCATACAGCAAATCGCTGGCATCTGCGGTTTCGTAAGAAATCACACCGCCGAGTGCACCGCTGCCGTACAGCAGAGCTGCCGGGCCGCGCACCACTTCGATACGCTTGATTAAAGCCGGGTCAAGAAAAGTGCTGTTGAGATGCCCGGTGTCTGTGCCCTGGCGTACGCCATCAACCAGCATCAACACGCCACGGCGATCGTAACCGCGCATGTTGACGTCCTGACCATTGGTGCGGCCGGTGCCGGAAAGAGTGATCCCGGGCACCCGGCGCAGCATGTCAGCGGCAGATGATGAAGTTTGGCTTTCAGGGGTATTGGCATCAATAACGGTAACCATCATTGGTGCTTCAAATGTGCTGCGTTGGTTGCCGGTGGCCACCACGGTCATTTGATCGTCTTTCGCGAAAGCGGGCAGTGCAGAAAAAACCGCAACAGTCAGTAATGACAGACGGAAGCCGACTGTGTGTAAAGCAGGCATGCGCAAATCTCCATAAGAAAATTTAAAAGCGCTGGCTGCCTGGGATGATGAAAAACCTGGGTGGCTTGCGTTTCTCCTTCATATTTTAAGCCGCATCTTTGTTGGCTGCGTCACTCACCCGAATCACTTACTTATGTAAGCTCATCGGGATCCGTTCCCTTGCCGCCGCGATGCAACTCGAACTATTTCGGAGAAATAATTTGGGTTGTATTTAGGTTCTATTCCCCCTAAATAATTCGAGTTGTAGGAAGGCGAGTCGCCAACGCATCAACAACTTGAAGTAAGAAGGGAATTTATTTGGTCAGGATTAACTTCCCGGCCTGAGTTTGTCTTAACTGATATTGCTGGCCTTCGTGAACAATAACCACACGTCCGTCAGGGCCGAGCAAAAGCTTGCTGTCTATCTGACGTGGGCCAGCCGCAGATTGCGGATTCGTAGGGGTGAATGCTTTATCCATGTTTCACTCTGTTTACAAATGACAATCAATGTAACAATGATAATCATTATCAATAAACTATGTTTCATCATCAAGTGTTATTTGTAAGAAATTTGTGAATGGATCAATTTTGAGCGGAAGAGGGTAAAAGGTCGGATGTCGCTTACGCTAATCCGACCTGGGAAATGCGGTTATAGTGCGGATGATCGTCATCCACCGAAAATTTAGAAACGGCTATCCGTTGCGTCTGCCAGCATATCGAGCAGCGTTTCGGTGTCTTCCCAGTTCAGGCAAGGGTCGGTAATTGATTGTCCGTACACCAGTGGCTGCCCGGCAACAATTTTCTGCGTGCCTTCGCGAATGAAACTTTCAGCCATAATGCCCGCAATTGCCCGCGAACCATTGCGAATTTGGTTACAGACATCTTCGCAAACTTCGAGCTGGCGGCGGTGCTGCTTCTGGCAATTACCATGGCTGAAGTCGATCACTAGTTGTTCTGGCAAATCAAACTCATGCAGGCTGTCACACGCCGCGGCGATGTCGGCTGCGTGGTAGTTCGGCTGTTTGCCGCCGCGCATGATGATATGGCCGTACGGGTTGCCGCTGGTTTGGTAAATGGTCATCTGGCCGTGTTTGTCCGGCGAAAGGAACATATGGCTGGCGCGGGCGGCACGAATGGCATCAACTGCAATACGCGTGTTGCCGTCGGTGCCATTTTTGAATCCGACCGGGCATGAAAGCGCGGAGGCCATCTCACGGTGGATCTGGCTTTCGGTGGTACGTGCGCCAATCGCACCCCAGCTAATCAAATCGGCAATGTACTGCCCGATCACCATATCGAGGAATTCGGTCGCCGTTGGCACGCCGAGTTCATTCACTTGCAGCAACAGGCGGCGCGCCTGCTCGATACCGTGGTTTACGCGGTAACTACCGTTTAAATCGGGATCTGAAATCAACCCTTTCCAACCCACTACCGTGCGCGGTTTTTCGAAATAGGTACGCATTACGATTTCAAGGCGATGCTGGTGTTTCTCACGCGCAGTCTGCAATCGACGGGCGTAATCCATTGCCGCATCCAGATCATGGATTGAGCAAGGGCCAACAATCACTAGTAGGCGATTGTCTTCGCCATTAAGAATTTTTTCGATCCGACGACGGGAAGCCGTTACGTTTTGTGCAACTTCCTGGGATACAGCCAGATGCTGTGCGAGTTCCGCAGGTGTTACCAGACTATCGATGCGCGCTGTGCGCAATTCATCTGTTTTATTCATTGGGTGTCTCAGAAATTTTGTCTTCAGCTCGGCAGGAGTACCGGGAAGTGATGGCAGTCACGATAAACCAATTTATGTTGAATTCAACCGTAGAACTGAATCGTTACCACCAGATTCTGTACACCCTACCATACAAAATTGCACCTTTGCACTAGTTTGTTAGTACATGCGACGATTTAAGCCCATGATATCGAGGATCTTGGTCGCCATCTCTTCAACCGAGTAATTGGTACTGTTGAGATAGCGAATCTGATTTTTACGAAATAGGGCTTCAACCTCAGCCACTTCCAGGCGGCATTGGCGCATCGATGCATAACGGCTGTTTTCACGGCGCTCTTCACGAATTGCCGCAAGACGTTCTGGGTTGATAGTCAAACCAAAGAGCTTATGTTGCAAAGGTTTCAACACTGCTGGCAGCTGAATGTTATCCATATCATCGGCAATAAACGGGTAATTTGCCGCTCGAATACCAAACTGCATCGCAAGGTACAAACTGGTTGGGGTTTTGCCGCAGCGCGATACGCCAAGCAAGATAACTTGTGCTTGATCGAGATTGCGCATTGAAATGCCGTCATCATGCGCGAGTGTGTAGTCAATTGCGGCAATACGCGCATCATATTTGATTAAATTTCCCGGATTAAGACCGTGAGTTCGGTGAGCAATCGGCGTCGGTTCCAGCTTTAATTCCTGCTGTAAAGGCGCAACCAGCGCTTGCACGATATCCTGACAAAAACCTTCACTTTGCAAAATAATATCGCGAATTTCTGGTAAAACGATGGAGTAGAACACTAATGGTCGCACGCCAGATTGTTGATAAATGGCATTGATTTGTTCTTTCACCGCATTGGCCCGGCTTTCGTTTTCAACAAACGGCAGCGTGATGCTGTTAATGGCAACAGGAAACTGAGACATAACCGCATGTCCAAGGACTTCGGCGGTGATCGCGGTGCCATCGGAAATATAAAAAACTTGCCTGTCTGCTGAGTTATCCATTTTTTATTCCTGAAATGTTTCACATAGGCTGAAGCATAAATTAAAACCTTCCATCCTGGATCAATCTCATTTCATTTTTAAAACTGAAACGTAGTTTTTATTTTTAATGAAATGCACGGTTCATTTTTACTTTATTAATAAACCTTTATTAATATAGGGATTAAATTAAGAATCAACAAGTTAGATAGAATGTAAATATATCTGAAAAATTCAAATTTTTATTTTGCTTGAACGATTCACCTGTTTTATTCCCTCATCTAATTATGCCAATCTAAAAGGGATGTAATGTAATTCTCATTCATATATCACAAAAGGATTGTTTCGATGTCCAACTCGTCACCGCTGGTGCTTTGGTACAACCAACTCGGCATGAATGATGTAGACAGGGTCGGGGGCAAAAATGCCTCTCTGGGTGAAATGATTACTAACCTTTCCGGTATGGGTGTTTCCGTGCCGAATGGTTTTGCCACCACGGCCGAGGCATTTAACCTGTTTCTTGACCAGAGTGGTGTTAACCAGCGTATCTATGAATTGCTGGACAAAACGGATATTGACGATGTGACTGAGCTTTCCAAAGCCGGTGCACAAATCCGCCAATGGATAATCGATACACCATTCCAGCCTGAGCTTGAAAAAGCCATTCATGATGCTTACGAACAGCTTTCCTCAGACGATGCTGATGCCTCTTTTGCCGTGCGTTCTTCTGCAACAGCTGAAGATATGCCAGATGCGTCGTTCGCCGGACAACAAGAAACTTTCCTCAACGTACAAGGTTATGACGCGGTATTGATTGCCGTGAAGCATGTATTTGCTTCCCTGTTCAATGACCGTGCTATCTCGTATCGCGTCCACCAGGGTTATGATCACCGTGGTGTTGCGCTCTCGGCTGGCGTCCAGCGCATGGTTCGTTCAGACCTTGCATCCTCTGGCGTGCTCTTCTCCATCGACACTGAATCTGGTTTTGACCAGGTGGTGTTTATCACCTCCGCCTATGGTCTGGGTGAAATGGTGGTACAGGGTGCCGTTAACCCTGATGAATTCTACGTTCACAAGCCAACTTTAGCTGCGGGTAAACCATCGATTGTGCGCCGCAATATGGGCTCGAAGAAAATCCGTATGGTTTATGCCCCAAGCCAGGAGCATGGCAAGCAGGTGCGTATCGAAGATGTGCCGCAAGCCGACCGTGATAAGTTCTCTATCACGCCTGAAGAAGTGCAGGAGCTGGCGAAGCAGGCTGTACAAATTGAGAAACACTATGGCCGTCCGATGGATATCGAATGGGCCAAAGATGGGCACACTGGCAAGTTGTTTATTGTCCAGGCTCGCCCGGAAACCGTCCGTTCTCAGGGCCAGGTGATGGAGCGTTATCAGCTGCATTCTCAAGGCAAAATCATTGCTGAAGGACGCGCCATCGGTCATCGCATCGGCGCGGGCCCGGTTAAAGTGATTCATGACATTAGCGAGATGAACCTCATTCAGCCAGGCGACGTTTTAGTCACCGATATGACCGACCCGGACTGGGAACCGATCATGAAAAAGGCGGCGGCAATTGTCACCAACCGTGGCGGCCGTACTTGTCACGCAGCGATTATCGCTCGTGAACTGGGGATTCCTGCTGTTGTGGGTTGTGGCGATGCCACTGAACGCATGACGGATGACCAGAACGTTACGGTTTCCTGCGCCGAAGGGGACACCGGTTATGTTTACCAGGAACTACTGGATTTCAGCATCAACAGTTCCACGGTAGATACCATGCCGGACCTGCCGCTGAAAATCATGATGAACGTTGGTAACCCGGATCGTGCATTTGATTTTGCCTGCCTGCCGAACGAAGGTGTGGGACTGGCGCGTCTGGAGTTCATCATCAACCGTATGATTGGCGTGCATCCGCGTGCGTTGCTGGAGTTCGACCAGCAAGAGCCTGCGTTGCAAAAAGAAATCCGCGAGATGATGAAAGGTTATGACGATCCGGTTGAGTTTTACGTCGGTCGCCTGACAGAAGGGATTGCGACACTCGGTGCAGCATTCTGGCCGAAGCGAGTTATCGTGCGTCTTTCTGATTTCAAATCTAACGAATACGCCAACCTGGTTGGCGGCGAGCGTTACGAGCCGCATGAAGAAAACCCGATGCTTGGTTTCCGTGGCGCAGGCCGTTACGTGGCTGACAGCTTCCGCGACTGTTTCGCGCTGGAATGTGCTGCAATGAAACGGGTACGTAACGACATGGGCCTGACTAACGTCGAAGTGATGGTGCCGTTCGTACGAACTGTTGCGCAGGCCAAAGCGGTGGTGGAAGAGCTGGAACGTCAGGGTCTGAAACGCGGTGAGAACGGGCTGAAAATTATCATGATGTGTGAGATCCCATCTAACGCCTTGCTGGCAGATGAGTTCCTGCAATATTTTGATGGTTTCTCCATTGGTTCAAACGACATGACTCAGCTGGCGTTGGGGCTGGACCGCGACTCCGGCGTAGTTTCTGAACTGTTTGACGAACGCAACGACGCGGTGAAAGCACTGCTGTCGATGGCGATTAAAGCGGCGAAGAAACAGGGCAAATATGTGGGAATTTGTGGTCAGGGTCCATCCGACCATGAAGATTTTGCAGCCTGGTTGATGGAAGAAGGGATTGATAGTCTTTCCCTGAACCCGGACACGGTGGTGCAAACCTGGCTAAGCCTCGCAGAAACCAATAAATAGAGTTCTTTATAGGGTGGAGTCATCCGCCAGAAGTCTACAAAGGTCCCTCATTCTTGAGGGACCTTTTTTATGGTTCTGACCCGTCCTAAATAGCGTTGACACATTTAACTCGTACTATGAGGAAAATGTGATGAACCAGTACGTTAAACGCACGCAACGCGATTACCCTCTATCCTTTAAATTGGCCGTTGTCGAACAAGTC
>NZ_LR722653.1 GCF_902500225.1 Buttiauxella massiliensis
TCAGCGGCTTCCATCCCGCCATATTTCGCCTTCCAGTTGTAGTAGCTGGCTTCGGAAATAGCGGCCTCGCGGCACACATCTTTGACGGTTCTGCCCGCTTCGACGGATTTCAGTACGGCGATGATTTAGTGCTCGGTGAACCGGATTTTACGCATGGCGATCTCCTCGGGGACATAATCAGTATGTCGGAAGATCTCTAAAAGTGAATGGGCCATTTTGGTGGGATACTTACAGACTATTCTCATTATATTCATATCAAAAGCCGACGAATGTCCGATTCGGCGCAAGAAAAGTTGTTTTATTTTTTATTAATCTTTCGATAAGTTAAGGTGTTCCATTTCATATCATTTTTAGCTAAGTACTCAAAGTCTTTCTCAAAGTCTTCAAGTTTCGGGCTTGTTGTGTTAACGGCTATAACATCTTTTACCTTATGAGATGTGAGAGATTTATCCTCTACCATTCTCTCCCAAACAGTAAAATCATAAGTATTCTGTCCTTTGCGATGAATTTCATCGATTATTGCTCTATAAATATTAACGGCATTGCAATGACTATTTGGAAATATTTCATTTACTAATTCAGCAAATCTACCAATGACAAACTCTTCGTGGTTCTCTAATTTTATTTTTGGAACAATAAATTTTATATTTTCTGGCAAGAGAGCTATTCCAAGCTCATCCTTTAACTTTTCAGTTAATCCTGATAAGCAATCTACACTAAGATCTCCTGAAGTTATAATGTCTAATTTTAACTTCTTATCTCTTTGATCAAATGAGAAACCACTTGAGGACACAAGACCGATTTCCGTAATGCGTGCTTCATAGTCTGTACCAATACATGAGCTTAATAGCTTACCTAGAATGGAACTCTTAGGTCCCTCAGCACCTTGCTCTCGTTTAGTTAAGGCGTCAGAAGTGAAAGGTTTTCCAGTATTCTTTACTTGGAAAAATTCAAATTTTGCCGAATCTCCATACAATGAGTCTGCGATAACGACATCCTCATGATATTCGATTAATAATGCATAGTCAGAATTAGATTTATGCTTTTCAATTATTCTGCATAAAGCCCAATGATATTGAAAATCATATTTTCCGAATGTGGTTGCTCCTGAAATTTCTCTTTGAGCATGACCCAAAACATTACGTTCCATTGAAAACCCCACCCTTACTTAACAAATCACTACTAACTTTCTCACCAATCTAATTTAGGAAGGGCAAAAAGTCTATAAAATCGTGGTCTTAGCCCGTTCTGAAGTAGAGCTATCACAGCACAGAGCATTGCAGATAAACAGAACCAGCATTTTTTTAACATATGCTGCCAGCATCTCATGCTCATGTCGGTAATCGAGTGATAAAGACAATGATAATGACTATCAGGAATCAATATTGATGGTTATACGGTGGCATTGACAGGTCAACAGGTAATTCATTATGCAATATGGTTATATGAAAAGAAAAAGTCATTCAGATATGCCATAAGTAAGACGACAGAGTCCACATTACTTACACTCTTAGGCAAACATCTTGATCAGCTCCTTCTGATGTTGCAGTGGTGGATTTGTTATCTAAATAGCTGTATCTAATACCACTACACTTACGCTGACTGGCATGTAACATTTTGCGTAAAGGCATACATCGTAGACCTGATACAGCGTGGCAGACAGAGAAAACAGCACCAAAGCCTTACGCTATAAATGGATTACAATCCCGCACAGCTATTTAGGTGCCAATATTAATGACATGGTTATACTATCTCAATTTGCTCGCAGCAAATAAAGACCTGAAAGCTAAGGATTACGTTGCTTTATACAGTAGACATATTCAATACAAGGATTTAATCTAGACAAGTCAGTCATAGTAAAGAAATGGAGTTTGTAGTGATCATTGAATATGCAGTGGAAAAAGAAACAAAACAGATCATGCATATTGATGATGTTCCTAATGGAGCTAAGTGTAATTGCATATGTAAGTCATGTAATGATGAATTGATTGCTCGCAATGGTGGAAAATTAAAAAAACATCATTTCGCCCATAGAAATCTTATCGAGAATCGTGCTTGCCGAATGACACAGTTGCATTTAGCAATGCAACATTATTTTCTTAGCTTAGATGTATTAACAATACCTCAAATGACTTTTGCGTATAAGAATCATACGCTAAAAACACCACTAATAAAAACCAAAATACTAGCCGCAACCTTAGAACACAGAATCGGAAACTATGTGTCAGATGTCTGCCTTAACACAGATACTGGATTATACATCGTCGAGATCTGCGTAACACACAAATGCGAGCCTGAAAAAGTACGTTACTTTAAAAATAACAAAATAAATTCAGTAGAGTTAGTGTTCGAATACTCTGAAGATATCGAGATAGAAGAATGGCATCAACGTATTAAAAACAATCAAGTTCCCAATGAATGGTTTTATTACTCTGAGTGTATTAAAGCGATTGAATGTCATGAGTTAGCTGTCGAAAAAGAAATAAATGAAAGACGTTCAAGAAGATTAAAAAACACACTAAATTCAATCAACAAAACAATGAAAAATAAGACCATATTCCTGCCAAGTATTCATGAGAGTATAACTTATGAAGAATCTAATGAGGTTTTTACTGAAAGCTTCTGCCTGTACACAAAGAAGAATCGTTCCGTTGATAAACTATCGGTTATACAAAAAAACGATAATTATTTTATCCTACGTGGAGACACCTTGCATAAAGGGAAAGAATTTCATATATGGATAATATATTTACTAAATGAATTTGATTTGAAGCTAATGGACGATTTTGATGGAAGTGTAATTATAAGATTCTATCCTAAAGATAGTAACAATCCTCAATGGCGCTGGTTGAAATATCCATCACTTGAAAAAGAAAAAACACGAGTACGGTCTCAGTTCATTAAAACCTGTAAAGAAAATATACATATAAAATCCCTAACAATTTATATGAGCAATAGATTAAAAAATCGCTCATATGAGTATTTAAACATGACCGATGAACTATTCAATAGAGACTTCAGCACATGGAATAAATGGCTTATAAGCCATAAGTTATTTACTCCGAACATACAGAGGAAGTGGCCGAAATTACCTATAATGCTTAAAGAAATGAAAGAATCACCCAGCCTTTGGATGTTCCAGAGATGGTCAATCTTAGTAATTAGCATTATGATTAATATAATAGATAACATTTCAACTGGAAGCAGCATTACAGTTTATAACATATTTGATGAAATGAGTGACATCCTACCTCTCGATCCTGAATTTATATCTTTAGAAGCAGAAGCAATTGCCAATAAAAAAACCATTCAATTACCTCATCGCCATCTTATTTTTAGAAGGAATATAATTCTTGAGGTTCTACAACCATTAATCGAAAGAAGTATTTTGACTGTGAAAGGTGATATTGTCATTAAGGATACACCATTGCAACAATTGTTTCTACAAAGCATAGTTTAACTATCTATCGGGGAAAAAATATTTTCCAGATACCCCTATAAAAAGGACAATAAAGTGTTAAACAAAATAAAACAACATTCCATCTTGGGATTAAAAAACATAGAAAAAATCATAACTCTAATAATTTTTATGTGCACGTTTTCAGGAGCGTGGTTCCTCTTTAGCTATGCACGCACCCACGGTGTGAAGTTTATTGATCTGATACAATCAAATTTACTCATCAGTACAGGGGCATTATCTTTCTTTATAATACTTTTTATTGTTGGATGTTTTTTAATATCATTCAATTTATCGCCAGCAATTGCCCGATGCCTTTATTATGACATATTAGTTCGAGAAAAAATAAAAGGGGTAAAAAGAAGAAAATTAATATATTTATTATACTTCACATCATGTGGAGTAGCTTCTTTATTCATTTTTTACCATTTTTACTTCGGAGTTTCATTAGTTGTTATAGTTGCATTGACTTTCCATTTTTTAGCGATTAAAAAACCCTTTTATTACAAAAAAATAGCCGTCACATTAAAGTTAATTTTATATACTGCATTGTTATTAGCAATAAGTATTGCTATGTTTGGATTCCTTTCCATTACACTGAATTTTGATATAGAAACAAATTCTTCTTTTAATAGTATTATTCAAGCTCTTTCAATATTTGTTATTATCGTTACATTGGCGATTATTGGATTAGCGGACATACATCAACGTAATCGAGATCTAAAGAATAGAATATGGTGTTACGTTTTTTTCTCCTTGCTTATTGTTTTTTATATTGCAACAGCATTTTCAACAGGTGTATCAGAAAAAATAGCGAATATGATCGGGTTAGGTTACGTGAATCAATGTTATCATGAAAAGGATCTGGTTAAATACTCCATACCTGAAAGGTTAGTTATAATACAGAAAGACAAAAGCAAGATAAAGCTGTTCATTATTGCAGATGTAAACGGAAAGATATACATATCTAAAGATAAAAATCATCGTGCAGAGTTTATGTTCATTGCCAAAGAACTAAGTGAAGTAAGTTGTGATTAATTAGACAAATACACAAGTAAAAGGGCCTTACGGCCCTTTCGTTTCCCCTTGAAAGGAACTCTCCATTGGAGAGAATATACATATCCCCATATTTGGGGCAACGCAATCAGCCCATTGGGCTGTAAACTACTCCCCATACATGGGGCAATCAGACACTTCATGAAGTGAATGTTCTCAAGGAACTCTTATTAAATACGACATTAAATACTGATTGTCAAATATATTTAACTATTTTTGAAAAAACATTATCATAACAGCTAATCACGAATGACTTTAATCCGCTATGAAAAGTCTGGAGTATTAAACCGAGTTCCTGACACCTTATCCATCTTATATCTCATGTTATATTTCTGAATATCAGGGCAAAGTATATAACGACTTTTTGTTATTATGATGGAGTCACTAACTCATTTTAATCGCCACAAAAAAATTAATCTCACTTCGCTTTTATGAATATATATCATTCCTGCCTACCCACCATATCCTCAAGAAATCTTTTCCCTCGTAATTTAACTCTTGCTTTAGCATCCGCATTAATGTTCGAAGTTTGTAATAATATCCCCAATACAAACTCCTTATCGACATCTTCAACTTTACAGCCCATAGCTTTAGCAACTTCTGCACCTAAAATAATCTTCAGACGTGTCTCAGCGCTCTTAGTCAAGGATTTCTCCTTACTCTTTAGACGATTAAGACGCATCTGCGCTGATGCTATTTTTTGCTTAATTGTTTTTTCTGTTCTTGGTTTTCTGCTTTCCTTATCATCCGTACTCATAATTACTTTCCCTTTTTGTTCTTAAAAACATGAAATACAATTAAAAAAGGAAAAGGTCAAACCATAGGCATAAGATTGAATACTTTGTATTCCAGATTAAATTACGCAGCGCGAGATTATTGTTCCAGACAATCAGTAGTTGAACAGTCTTGCCTGTTAATGATGGGATTTATCCCGAAAAAATGGTGTTTTGGTTTTAAAAATGAAATATAAGTAGGCTTAAAATAAAATCATGAAACACAAACAAGTGCAACCACTAACATTGATTATCTGATACTCTCCGCGTTACTTATTTTATCAAATTAATGAAAACAATTTTATCTGTTATTTTTAAACTCGTATTTTTGAGCTTAACCTGTAATTTGTGCAACACATAAAAGCATCTGTTATTTCCTCTGTTTTATCTTGATTTATCTTTCCCGCCTAACGGCGGGAGATAAAAAGACTCTTTCTGCCCTTACGGGCGCTATCTAAAGACCAAAATCCAATATCACTATCCTACCTCAGCCGTTCATCCGATTTAGCTCTCATTAATTTCACAGCCTGTAAAACTAGCGTTATTATTAATAATATAGAGAAACTTAAAACATTGTCGTTATTTTTAGCTCCTTTAGGAGATATAAAAATAAAGCAATGCCCACCTATACACTCACTTCGTGAGCGTGTGGGGTCTACCGACGGTTGCTGCCGCAGGCTAAATACAAGGTCAACGTCAACACCAGAGTTTTTCTTACGAAAAACTAAAACCAGCTTGGTTATATTGAGGATTTACGTTTTGGTTTGATATTTAAATTTATATTGAGGTTATTTTTATTGTATGGCTATTTTTCATCTTGATTTTAAAATTGTGAAACGTTCTGAGGGTAAGTCTTCCGTTGCGAAAGCTGCCTATCACGCTCGTTGCAGAATCACAGATGAAAGAACAGGTGATACCTATGATTATAGCCGCCGTACTGATTTATGCGGGCATTTCATATTAGCACCTGTTAATGCTCCAGAACATATCGTAAAAGACTCTACAGCATTGTGGAATGAAGTAGAAAGAGTTGAGCGTCAAAATAACGGACAAACAGCTCGTTATTTCGATGTTGCTATTCCTGCCGAGTTAAACAATGATGACAAGAAAAAACTTGTTCTTGAATACTGCCAGAAAAATTTCGTTGATAAAGGCATGATTGCCGATATCGCTTTTCATGATCTTGATAGCGATAATCCTCATGCTCACGTTATGTTGACATTAAAAACCATAGGCCCGGAAGTTTTGGTAAAAAAGAAAGAAGTTGGAACGACAGAAAAATGTCTGTGCTGTGGCGTGAATCATGGTCAACTATGGCTAACAGCTATCTCGCTGCCGCTGGTTCATCAGAACGTATTGACCATCGCTCTCTCCAAGCCCAGCATGAGGAAGCATTAGAGAAAGCAGCGGTTGCTCTTGATAATGAAGAAAAAGCGCTATGGCTTGCCAAAGCCGCTGAAACAAACCGTCCTCCAATGAAGCGTATCCACAGTGCTAAATGGCGTAGTGAAACGGCTAAACAGCAAAGAGCCACAGAACAGGCTGTTCGTGATGCTGCCAAGCAAGAAGCTGTTGAAGTCTACAAAACATTCAGCGAACTTGATCTTGAAATAGTCGTTGATGTCAGAAGCTTCACCGTGGCTACTCTTGCTGAACCAGAACAAATTGTATTACCTGAAACACACTCCGCCTCTTCTACTGATGAGAATCAAAGACCTGTATTGGTAGCGCCAGATCCTCATACTCGTATGCGTGGCGTTAAATCTTACCGTGATAAAACAAAAGTCAGTAAGGTCGTTGCTGGTAAGAAACCATCAGTCAGTATTTCTGATTCTGGAACAAATACTATCCTGAAAACATCCTCCTCTCAAAACCTAAACAGGGTATCCAGAAGCGCCCCTGAACGTGTTAAGAGGAAACAGACTACTCATCAGGATAATATTTTTAAACGTTTCTCTGCCCTTCTTATTGATTTTTTCAGGGATAAATTCATATGGGCTAAAATGAACAATACTAAAGTTGATAGTATCAGTGAAGAACATGATAAACGTATTGCTGAAAACTATGTCTTTGATGAAGTATTAGGCTATCCTGTTCTACGCACTGAATATGAGAAACAAGCTAAATTTAACCACGATGACTACAAGCCAACAAAGGATGATATAAACCGTTTTCCAAGCCGACATATGAATGATAAAGCTGATGCTGATAAAAATATTGATCTCACCCAATCTATATCGTATCCCAGCAAGAACAGCACCATACAATTGAGGCCGCCGGGATATCGAAGAAACGGATGAACTCATTATATTAACTTTAACTAAAATAATACATTTATATTTTTTCCTGATACTGTTTATAAATAACTTTATTTTAGAACCACTCGAGCTTATACTAAATGTATGTCATCACTTCAATTACACCCGTAACATATCAGGATGCGTTATGAACAATACAAATATAATTTCTTTAGAGGATGTTTATGAATCAATGTTGGACTATGTTGTAGATAATAATTTCACAGGTGCCTGTCATTCAACTTCAGCAGCGATGTATATATTATTATCCGAATTGGGACTGAATCCAAAATTAAAAATTGGTGAGGTTTGTTTATACTCTAATAAAGTCTGCTTTGATCATTCATGGATAGAAATGGATAACCATATATTTGATGTTGCTATAGGTTATCCTCAGCCACCGGAATTGGGTGGGAAATATGTGTGTGGCCCTATATTTAATAGTATTGATCTTTCTACAGATCAATATTCTGATGTTTGTTTTAGATATCAAACTGCTGAAGGACTCGGTGAACCCGCTCTAAGCGTATCGAGATGGACATTACAAGAATATAACGACAGTGAGGATACTGATATTGATATTTGGGATTTCACTGTTTTAATAGGTTCAAGATGTAAATTGGATTTAAATCGTTGTTCCCTTGTGGAAAAATATGGAAGTATACGGCGTGAATTAGTTATTATTGAATAGATAATAATTTTAAACCACGTCCATGTGGACATCATGGACGTGGTTATCTATGAGGTAATCACATTCTTCTTCTGAAGACAACATTATCAGAGAAAATTGCCTTACCTGCGACAAACCCAACAGCCGCGATGATTGGTAGGCTGATAGTAGCTCCCGCCATGCCTGTAGACATTCCGATCAGTATAGACAGGCCGAAGGTCAATAATATAACCACGAAAGCATACCAGCCGGGGTAGGCTCCATATAAAACAGTTGCCATGCAGCCGGTGCAGACATGGACGCCTCTCTGACTTTCTTTCAGGCAAAACGGGCACTTGATGGTATTGTTTTCCATGATAGCTCCTTAGTTCGCTTTCCAGCCATTGCTGGTTTTAACAAGATTCATGGCACTATCAGCAGGTCCGTTCATCCCTTTCACACCAGAGAATGCGCTTTTGTCCACCCATGATGGAACATCAGTTAATTTCCACGTATATGTGACGCGAACAACTTTCTGATTACCGTTGCCCGGCTCGGTCCATTCTTTGACTTCATCAACAATACGGCGACCAACACAAACACCTTCTTTGGCATCCCAGATTTTGGCTTGTTTACCTTCATCTGTTATCCCAAGCGTATTGTTATCCCAGCCTTTAACAAAGGCCATTAAGCCCTGTTCTACGAGACCGTCGAGAATTACAGACCCTGTTCCAGTCCCTGTTTCATCAAATCGTGGTTTGGAGAGCTGGACAGGGAATGTGACGTCATTGCTTCGCAGTGAGAAACAGGTTTTTGATTGACCAATCTTCGCGTTGATCGCTTTCTCATAGTCACCTTTTTCACCACATCCCGCCAGAACCAGCGCAGCGCCTGCCATAAGTAAGATTTTTTTCATCTTAATATCCCATCAATGTTTACGAACTGACTGTTCATGGCAGGAATGAAAGCAAAAGAGACCCTATTCTTAGCCTAATCACACCCGATCCAGAAGCAGTCTGTTTAACCAATTGATAGAATTGAATTATTTTTGATGTTCGTCATATCGTTTAAATCGATCGATAAAAAACAAATGATAGTTAAAACCTATCAAAAATATGAAATCGATCGATTAAAACAATTAAATGATCGA
This sequence comes from Buttiauxella massiliensis, assembly GCF_902500225.1. GTDB lineage: Bacteria > Pseudomonadota > Gammaproteobacteria > Enterobacterales > Enterobacteriaceae > Buttiauxella > Buttiauxella massiliensis. The sequence continues at coordinate 9,383 of NZ_LR722653.1, forward strand.
TCGATAAACCGTTTTCAATCGGCAAAAACTATCAATAATAAATTATCGATCTTTTATATCAATTGATTGATAGTGGCGGTGAGCGATGGAAAACCACAGTTGGGGTGCTTCGGCTGTATGTTCGAAGGAATAAGGAATGAAGCAGCACATAAGGAACAATGTGCTGCGACTAAACACTACCGACTGCTAAGCGCTAGAATGGAAAACGTATATTGTTTTATTAATCTCGTTTAAATACTAGCTGGTAGTCATATTTATCGAAATCAATGTGGTGTGAAAATAATGGTTGTAAATCGTTCTTCCACGAACTTAATACATCGAATCCACCGTCATATATTCTTCCATCAAATGGCAAATTAAGTTTTTTGATTAGACTCCCATCCTGACCTAAATCTGCAGAGGTCTCTTTGTTGATCAAAATCTCATCTATTTTATCAAACCATTCTAATGTTAATTTCAGTCCCATCTTTCACCTCAAAGGTATCTTTTAATATTTCGGCCTTTAACTGCAGGTTTTAACTGCTCACCTGTTTTATAATCTACAGACCCTAAATGCTCACCATCACTTGCCCTGTATTCCTCAAGCTCACCGTGCTGAGAATCCCATTCGTAAATCCTCCTACCTTTAGCATCAACCCAGCGCTCTCTAAGTCCACCGCCACCTTGTTTAGGTGTTTTTTTCTTAGCCTGTCTGAGACCTGAAATACCAATTTCACTAGTTTCCGGGGCTGGATGATAATCATGATCTTTATCAGGAATACCTGAACGTCCCTGACTAAGATATACATAAATAGGCGGAATATCCGATATTGGCAGAACAAGAATATAATCCTCAAATTTCTTTTCTTCCGGTGCCGGAGTGGTTGTAGCCTCAATACTGGTATCTTCCGGCAACGGATCAACAACTACCGGGTTCGGTATCCTTACAGGATTCTGGTTACCTGTATTTGAAGGAACATTGACACCTGAACTGTCGGGCGTCCAGATGATGGTGATACGCGGATCTTCCTCTGTGGTTAACGTATACGCTTTTCGGCTGCTGTCCCACTCCATTTTGCGCACACGCACCATATCTTTACCGGGTGGCGTATGCCAGCCATGAGGAACAGGATTACCTTTATCATCCTGTTCCCACGTATAACGCACACGGCTTGGTGCTTCACGCATCTGTTCCAGACGCATCCGGTCAATAAAGTCCTGCTCACCGTCATTGAGTCTTCCGGGCATCATTCCCATCACGACTGCAGCGATAGGAGCACCGGGGCCGCTGGCTGCGACCCTTCCGAGTCCTGTCGCCATTTCCCCAAGCTTTACCGCCCATGTGCCTGATGTAATGGCACTTCCACCTACCAACCCAAGAACACTGGCACCTTTAACCGCCGTCTGAGCATTAGCAGCACTGGCTGCAGCAGCTTTTGCGGCCTGATAATCCATTTCCTCATGATTGCCATTCCACCATTTATACAGGGCGCTTCGCTTCTTCGGCTCTGGAATATCCTCTGCTGGTTTCTTTTTCTTGGCAGTCTGGGCATGTTGGACTACATCATTATCCGATGCAGGATCGGCAGGAGAAACGGCCTGATAAAATGCCATCGCAGCAAAATTGGTATGTGGCTCCCGCTGTTTTCCGGCATCATTACAACCATCACCACGAAGGCAGGATTTGGCGAATACCCGATTGCGGTCACGTTCTTCAGCCAGCCGCTTCTCTTCAGCTTTTTTTTCGGCTTTACGAACCAGCAGCATTGCTGCATGTTTTTCCTGCGCTATCTGTTCAGGTGAGGGACCATTACCCATCCACTGACCCGCAGGAGCTATGATTTTATTCGTTCCATCAGGACAACCGCATTTCACCAACGACCTGTCTACTGCTGCCGGAATGCCACTATAGAGCGCTTTCTCTTCACCAGTAGTAATCACCCCACGCTTACCGCACTTAGGGCAGGTGGTGGTGCAATCTCCCTTACGCACTATCCCCAGACCAAAATTAGAGGTATTAACCCCTAGCGAACTGATACAACTTGCGCCAGTAGTGGTTTTATCTCCATGCAGGGCAAGTCCCCGACCATAACAGTCCTCACGATAGCCCATCGTTTACATCTCCATTGCACCCATAAAATCGTCCGGCATCGTTTCTCCTACACGGCAGCAGAAGACGGCAATATCTTGAGGCGTACTGATAATTTCATCACCATTACTCAGATAACTGCCAACCAGTGCATAACCTCTTCCATTGTTGCTGATACTGCTACCGGAACCACTGATAATACGTGCTGTTGTTCCATCAGGATAAATAACCTCATCCCCAACCAGAGCAAATTCAGCAAACTTACCACTACTGGTTATCACCTCTCCACCTGAGCTGGCAGAAGAAACTTTGCCTCCCTTGCGGGTTAAGCTTCCCACCACGGCCTGACGCCAGATCGATGTGACAGGATGCTGTCTGATGTACTCATCCTGCTCTTCGGTCAGCGCTCGCGTTTCATCATTCATTCCGGCCAGTTGTTCCACCGTAAGCGGGGATTGATCCATTGTTGCCAGCACTTCCGGGGTCAGTTCATTGTTGTATTGACGATCCATTTTCTTTTCCTTGTCATTTGTACGGATTAGTTGATGCAATACTAACCGATTTACAATTTGACTTAAAAGCGATGTTTGTCATGGAGTTACAAAAACCAACCACAAAACAACAATGATGACGTATTCAGCTTAGGGCATTAAAGAATTTATTGTCACTTTACTTATCCCGCTAAGTTCAGAAAATAACCTTCTGTAACTGTTTATCATTGGTTCTCTGTCCAAATCGCCGTCAGCTTCTGACAGGAAGTAATAACCGTAATCTTTAATGCAGATGCTTTCACCACTCTCCAGCATGAGTTTTATTCCGTCTTTATTTTCTTCCATATCGGATACGATACATGTCATGAAGAGTATTTTTTTGTTTATTTTAAAGATACTTATTATTTTTATGTTTATCATTTTTTACCTCTCTTCATTGTGTTTGTTATATATTTAAATACCACTTCCCATTAAAAAATCAAATTTAATTCACCTTGCATAACAGGGTTGATATTTATTTATCATTATTTTTGAAAAGATATTTATCTTATGAGCTGCAGCTCATGGCTTCGCCCTTTATCTGCATCCCACCCATGCAGCTAACATTTTCACCCGATCATATCGTTCTGCATTTGACCTATAGCATTTACTCTTAAATGTATAGAAAACCTATATTAACCGTAGCAGCACTTCGTGATTGTTAAAAAACAATCACTCTGCTGAACAGGGCTTGCTCCTGTAAGAGATGGATTTATCCATAAATAATTGCGGCGTAGCCGCCAGTAAGGGAGAAGGCATGTTAATTACAGAACTCCACGCTGGTGAGGTTTTACGTTGTGATTTATCCACATCCATTTTGAAAACATCTCTTATCCGATGAGCTGTCGCTCATGGCTTCGCCCTTTTCCTGTTTCAATGCAGAATTCTCCCTCGTACATATAGCATTTGCTCTTAAACACATAGTAAAACTATATTACCAATGGCAGCACTTCGTGATTGTTTTGGACAATCACACTGCTGAAACAGGGCTTGCCCTGTTAATGATGGATTTATCCATAAAAGATCTCGGCGACAGCCGCCAGTAAAAAAGGAGTAAACTTAATCATACAATTAAAATCTATACATTTAACCTTCCTGTTAATCAAAAACACTATTTTAAAATATTTTTATCCCGTGAGGTTTCGCATATGGCTTCGCCTTTTCTCTGCAATATTATTATTGCCGCAAAATTCCGATCCCGATTATTCATTTGAGACTAATTTTCCTGTCAAATAGGAAAACCAAGCGATCAGCAGCGCTTCGTGATTGTATAAGACAATCACATCGCTGAAAATAAGTAGCAAGAAAAACCTGTATCCCTGCGTAAAACGTTCCCAGAATAATATTAAAGGAAAACCTAACTCTCTTAACTTCTTACTAATTATTTAATTATAAGCACCTTCTCAGCCCAATGAAATCGGGGCTTCACAACTTTTTTTGCTATGTTCGAACATAGCAAAGTCCTACGTGCGCACATAGATCGTACCTATGTTCGAACATAGCTTGATCTATGTCTGAACATAGTTTTTTTAACATTTCTTGACATATTATATTATTTTAAAAATACATCTCCTATTTTATTTATAGGTTATCTATTGACTTTCATTTTTTTGCATAGTATTTAAATATACATAATAACAATAACACGAGAGATTAATATGAACACTAATGACGACGAACTATTACACCTTTTTGAAACATTAACTACTGAGCAAAAGATTGATATCGCGCGAACCCTGATAAAAAACAAAGAGATCAAATCCACCACCGTTATTTCCACAGAAGACGATAAAGCGATTTCATTTTCACAACCTTATGTCTTTGCTTTTACATCTAACTTCCGTGTTTTTTCCGATCTGGACATCTCTAAAAATGAATTCCGTGTATTAACTTATATCTTGGAATACATGGAGTTTGGAAACCTTATCAATCTTTCACAGTCATCACTCTGTAAGGCTTTAAATATTGCCTCCGGAAATATGTCCAATATATTTAAGAAACTCAGACAAAAAGGAATACTCGTTGAACATCATGGACACCTGTATATCAACTCCAATATTTTTGCCAAAGGCATGAGCCATCAACTTGATGAAAAACGTAAAGAACATTTGAGTAACTCCAAAAATATTTCCGCTGATATTGAACAATATCCAGAAAACTACACTGACCTTACAAAACAGGAAAGACGAAGTTTATTATTAGAAACCGAAACTAAAGACATCTATACTGATGCTTTTATTTTTAGTAAGAAGAAAAAAAACCACGCTGTCCCTAACGCCAAAAACAGCATAAGAATCGATAAGCCCCGAAAAGTATATAAACGAACCAAAGAGAATGAGGAAGCACGAAAAATCCTGACTGACGCTGGCACCCATTTGAAAGCAGAGTCCTGAAATAGTTAATAAGGGGAATCAATATGCAATGTTCATGTAGAAGATAAATGACAGGCAGGTTTTCTGTTTCTAAGAAATGTAATTTAAGATGGGAATATTCTTTATGTCTGTCTTGTGGAAGAATAGATGCTGACTATCTTTATAACTACGATAAAACACAGTTTATTGAACGAGGTTACTCAACAAGAGTAAATTATAGAGGCACGACAGGGAAAATAGATAAATAAATTAACACCATGCCGCACCCTTAAATTCGCCCCCTTATATATTAATATTAACATATACCAGATTAACTCAAAAATAAGAGGAAATAACATGAAAGACCATATAAAAAAGCACAGGAATATGAAACAATTATTGATAGTGGTAAAATTTCCGATGAGCTTAGATGCGATTATTTTAACAGAAATCTCCTTTTTTCTTGCTCAGATGAAAAAATAGATGATGATTTTCATCCTTTCAGTGACGAAGTATATAATAAAAGAAAGTCTTTGATTGATGAAAATCATAATCTTGATTTAAAAAACAAAATAATATAATACAATATATATTGATTTTATTTTCAAATGCCTGCCTGAAAAACATCTTCTCCGATGAACTAAAGCTCATGGCTACTCCCTTTATCTGAACACATAGAAGTATCCATTGGCTTCTATATATCATGAAATTTATTAAATATTTTTAATTTCCAATATTCAGTTCCTTCCTCTTTCTCTCTAAGATTAGCCTCAAGATTTTTCATGAGTATCGCTTTTACGCCTTGGTTATGCGCTGCCATTACTTTGTTAAAGAGTTCTTTTTCATCTATATCTTCCCGTTTTTCGTTTCCTGTTCCATTCATTTTTTTGTAGTAATCAAAATCATCGAACAGATTGTTTATTTGTATTTGAAGTGCCTGTTCCACGCATTTTTCATTTCCAATGATCATTACAACTTCATTATGAAATCCATATGCCATTTCGTATATGAAATCGCAATATAAAGATAAGACCGTATTAATCGCAAAAAACATTGATTCATTTCTTTCATATAACACCACATCATTCATATCATATTCCTCCTGTAATCGATGTACAGCCCCATTACGGGGCTATATAAGCAAACTCATTGTATAGACAATAGATCTACCCATGATGGCTTAATCTCACTTTGGTATGTTTTGTAAAACTCATTTCTAACCATATTGATATCCACATCAGATAGTTTTACTGATTGTTCACCATACTCCTTTTTATATTCATAAAAATGGAGTTTAATGTATTCGGCAAGAGCATGTATGAATATCACACCAGCCATATCATTTTTTATAAATGTATTTAGCTGCTTAATATTAACTCTTTTTATATCATCAATACTTGCCTCAAATCTTACCATCATCATTTTGTAGAAAAACTGTATTGATTTATTTTCAAACTTAACGTTCATTTCTTCACCTTTTATTTATATTAATAACATTACTAGTAAAATCTGTTTTTGTTTAGATGTTACTTACAAAATACCCAAGAATGGCGTACAAGTCGTTCTGCCACTTCTTCAAAGTTAACCTCAGTAAGACTTCCACTATTGCCTTCCAGTGAAGTAAACCTGTAGAAGTGATTGCTGATATGCGCTATCACATTTTGAATAAATAGACTCATCACATCAGCATCATCAATATAATGTGAGATATTATAACTACACATCTCTTGCAGGGATTTCCAGCTTGCTTCAAAAGAACGCAGGGCCAAATCATAAAACACCTCTGTAGATACATTTTTAATTTCAATATTTTTTCTCATGATTATTCCTCACTATTAAATGATATTTGTTTGTTTTTTATTTTTCCGCCCCATAAATGAGGCTGGATGGATTTTTTAAACAATACCCAATCTCTTTTTGTGATTAGCACGTAGTGTCATCAATACCACCACCTTATCAACCATTTTTACTGAATGTCCTACTTCAAAATACTCGGCCTTGACTACTTTTTTAAACGATGAGCTTGCATTTTTGATACAACCCTTATAAATACTATCCATGAATGCATCATCTTCCATTAAAACCTCAACTTCATCTGGATGACTTTCCTTAAGCGTATTTATTTTCATTTCATAGAACAAACTTGCCATATGCATGAAAACCTTCCGGGATTCTTTTATCAGTTTTTCACTCATGTTATTACCTCTCACTTTAGAATACAGACTGTCTATTATGGCTTAGCTCTACACTTTTATAATAAAAGGTAACGCTGTTTTCATCATGGCATTTAATAACAAAATCATGATAACTTGTTAGAACAATCTTAACCTCATGAAAATGTATTTCCTTTGTCTGCTTTCCTTCTTCTTTCCATTCATCTAATGTCATGCTAATCACACACCTAATATATCTTTCTACAGAAAATCCATCATTGATTATTTTTAAAAATAAATCATCCTCCATGCTATAATACATATAGTGTATTAGCTCATTGTATGTACCTATCACATTAGAGATGAAACTTGCTGTTTCAGGGGTTGTTGCGATTATTTTAATCGATGTTTCTTTCCATTCCATACTTTTCTCGTTCATTTATTTTCCTCTTTCATTATAAGTAAAAGCAGTACAGTGAATACATGGATTTTAGATTCCCTTTAACTTCATCTATAAATAACATGTATTCCATTCGTGAATCATCCTTCATCACTTTATTAAAGTCATCTTTTGTTCTCTCTATAACCTTATTAAAAACTTCTTCAATATATTGCCTGTCGTAGAAATGTCGCTTATAGTCATCCCCCATACACTCAACCATAACCTGAAGATGTTTCTTAAAGTTTTTTATCGCTAGTTCCATAAATATTTCCGTTTCGTCATTGCTGACTATAAATCTGCACGGTGGGATATCATTTCTTTTCATATTAACTCCTTATTTTTAATATATTTATTTTAGATGTGATTGCGAGAATCAGAAATGACTTGGTAAATCCATTCATCAATCTCACTTTCAATAAAAGCTATCGAACGCAATCCGGTTTTTACTTGCTTAGGAAATTTACCTTCTCTTATTAGGGTATATATCCACGTTTTACCATAACCAGTTCTTCTTTTTACTTCCGGTAAGCGAATCAGTTTCGGATGTTTATCTGTTTTGATTTGAACCATATTTATCTCCTGTGTTGTTCGATGGAGATAATTCTAGGATTTTGGCTGGTTTTAAACTAGGGATGTTCACCAACCGTGAGTTTCGCGGAAATTTTGGAGGGATACTCTTTATAGGGACGTTCGCAGATTGTGAACATCCCTTATGTTTACTTTTTGTTTTTATCCGTAGCTTTATCGTTAAATGTAATAACTTCAGTGATCTTCCAATCCTTTAACATATTGTTTTTAATATAGAAATCATTTAAAACCTTAAAGTACTCATCCTTATCGAGATAACTTTTCGCGTAATCATAATCAGTATCTTTGATGTTATCACGGCTCCGAACCCCACCAGTACCATGTAGAATGTCAGCTAAGATGTTGAAAGGTATGTTCTTACTTTCGTTATAGAGCTGTTCCCATGATATCAAATCCATCAAAGGGATGACTTTGTAATCAAGTATTCTTTCAAAGGTCTTATGACCAAACCTAAACTTTCGTTTCGGGGGTTTAGGCGTTTTTAGGTGCTTTTGCCATAGAGCAATCAGCACTTGCAGGTGTTCTGCGAGATCATCACTGCTGGCTTCTTCCAAGTCAATTTCAATCAGCATCTTGTTAGCTGGGTTCATCCCCCCCTGTTTCAGATACTCAGAGATGTAGTCAGAACTCACTGCAACAGGATCTGTTTGCTCTGAAGTCTCCAGCCGATACATAGCCCGCCCATAGTTAAACAATTGAACTCTGGTCATTGGTCTTACAGCATAGCTATGCAACAGTCTGTGATTGTCTGAAATCCAGTCCGATTGAAGTATCACATCACCACATCTGATTTTGGCATCGTGGTATATAGCTTGCATTTGATTATCTTTGCCTGCTGTTTCCCATTGTTGTCTTGTTTTGTAAGCCAACATCCGTCTTTCAAGCTCTGCATAGATTTGTTCTAGCGTGAGGTCTTTCAGGCCATCATATCGGCGTACATCAAACCAAGATAACGCAGTCCTGATTTCTTCTATTTCTTTTTGTGTAGTCATTGTTCTTCCGATTGCTTTTGTGTTTCATAAAAGTTAACCCATTCAACATGATAGAGAAAGTGGAAAAGAGGTGCGGGTTTTCAGAATGGTGTGAGAGCAGATAGTAATCTTGGATGTAAGTGCTTTAGCCTTGACTAAACATTCTTTCTTTACTAATAATTAACTAATTGTTTTATATCAATTACTTTAACGATAATAACGACAACACCATGTTGATAATGAAATAAAAGTGAGATGCTTATAGTTGGATGGTTAAGACAACAACCAATTGTTTTTAATTGACATTATTTTCATAAGAAAACAATAATTATGGTAAATATGTTGGTAAATATTCGAGTAAATTTCACAAACCCACTAATAACAGGAGATACAGATGAAGTTCGAGTCCAGTCAGAGGAGCCAAATTCTTGTTTTCATGCATTCCTGCAAATCTCTTTATGATTTTGATTCAAAACCCTCAGTTCCAAACCTTCTGATAAACCTTTCAAACTGAGCGATGCTCAGGTTTTCTATTTGCTTTTCAATCCCGACGGTTCCAGTCTCTGGTATCTCAAATATCGCTTTAACGGCAAAAAATCTCGCATTGGTTTAGGGGCTTATCCCGCATTGTCTCTTGCAGAAGCCTGACAGCAACGTGATGGCATCCGAAAACTGCTGACTCAAGCGTCTTGCCAAAAAACCGCTCAGCTATTTAGCATCGACTGGTTCTGGCTCTAACCAGGTTTTTGCGTTTCTACCGCAACCCGTCATTCCCGCACCTGCTGCAGGCGGTTCACCAGTTCTGCCAGGCTGCCCGCCTGCATCTTTTCCATTACGCGAGCGCGATGCACTTCTACTGTGCGCACCGCAATATTCATGCTGTCGGCAATCTCGCGATTAAATAACCCGTTTGCCACAAGCCCTGCGAGTTCCCGCTCTTTGGGGGTGAGTTGCTGATAACAGGTAACAATCTTTTGCCGGTCAAACTCTTGTGCGGAAACCAGTAATGCGTGCTCTAAAGCAATCTGAAGGGGCTTTGCCGCAACGGGCTTTTGCAGAAAATCGACGGCGCCGCGTTTCATTTGCTCCACCGCCATTGGCACATCGCCATGACCTGTAAGGAACACCACCGCCAGCGTACTGCCGCGCCGCAACATATCCTCATGCACACCCTGCCCGTCCATCACTGGCATGCGCATATCCAGCAACAACACTCCGGTCTGGTACAGCTCGGCCTGAGACAAAAATACCGCTCCCTCATTCCAGCAGCGAACATCGTACCCCAGGCTTTCAAGCAAAAATGCGCAGGCTTTGGTCACTGCCACATCGTCATCCAGCAAATGAATTATCGCCATCGCGGCTTCGTTCCTCTCTGTCCGTGAAATCTAACACTACAGCCGCACCTGTCAGGCCATCCGGGGCTTTGTGATTCTGGATAGTAATTTCGCCCTGCCCGTAACGGACCAGCCGTTGGCAAATCACCAGCCCTAATCCCATCCCTTCTTCGCGGGTTGTCACAAAGGGTTGGAAGGCTTGCCGCAATAACATTTCATCAATCCCTCCGGCATTATCCTGCAAGGTGATTCGCGCGCCGCCATTTTTATGCTGCGCCATAATCCACACCGTTGCCGCTCCCGCCTGAGCCGCATTTAGGATAAGGTTTGTCAGCACCTGTTCAAGCAGGACCGGCGGCAGGTGCACGGTCAACTCAGAATGTACTTCCATTTGCAGCGTGACTGCCGGTAAATTCTGCGCCATGCGTAATAATCGCCAGACGTGCAAAATAGCGTCATGAATATTGACCTGCCCCCACTCCTCCGTCATGACCGGATTTCCCTGCGACTGGCTCACCCAATGGCGCAAATTTCGTAGCGTATCGGCTGCACGTTGTGCCTGGCTGTCAATTTCTTTCAGGGCGGGGAGCAACGGATGCTGCTCATCCTGCGATTCAAGTCGGATCAGGCAGCCCCCGGCATAGTGACGAATAGCGCAAAGTGGTTGATTAAGCTCATGGGCAAAACCGGAGGTCATCTCCCCCAGGACACTCATTTGTCTTGCCGTTTCCAGCGCCTGTTCTTGCTGGCGCAACAGTACATTATTGCGTTCCAATTGCTGACCGCGCCGCCGCACCAGCAGCATGACCCAGATGTAATTTAGCGTGAGCAACAGTAACACCAGCGCAACTGCGCCCATCGCGACCTGGTGTTGGATCAACCAGCTTTTGATATCCAGCCACAAACGTCTCTGTTGCGGATGCTGGCGCACATCGTGTAACAGCGCTTCAACCTGGCTGGTAGAAGCCGGAGCCCCCCAATGAAAAGGGGCGGTTTCTGGTGCATTAAACAGTACCCGTGTGACACGGTCCGCCAGTTCATCACTGACCGTCGGCAGTGCCGCAAAAGACCAGTCGGGATAAAGCGGTGTACTGGTTAAACAGGGAATGGAGGCAGGATGATCGATCAGCGCCACAAAATCTTCTTTACGGACAAGCCCTTCTTTATCCATATTTTCCAGCAGGCATACCGGCACAATCGCCGCCTGTACGGCTTTTTCGCGTAGTAAATACACCAGGGCATCGGCCGGGAAGCCGGTAAAACGTAACTGCAAGTCCCGTTCAGGGCGAATTCCGGCATCATTTAACGCCTTATACCCCAGCAAATAGCCGCCAAAAGCCTGTGCATCAATCGCGCCCACCGTTTTGCCGATCAGATCGTGTACCGAGGTGATACCGCTGTCGCGCCTGGCCAGGATAGCACTGCCGATAACATTGCTCGCCGCTTTGCCGCCGCGCGTGGAACGCAAAGAAGCCAGCCAGCGTAATGGTGAATGGCTGTTCAATTGCACAAACTGCGCGGGGTTAGTCACCACGAACTGCACCGTTTTACGGTTCACTGCCTCCTGCATTTGATGGAGATCCAGCGGCTGGATATGAAACTCCTCGCCAGGAAGCTGTTGATTGAGGAGGGCTTCCAGCGGTTGCCAGTGGCTGCGAGTCTGCACCTCGCCACGCATCGCCAGAATGCCAATATTCCAAGACCCCGCCCATGCCACGCTGCTCATCATAATGGCTGACAGCAGTAATGCCAGGCGTCTCATCTTTATGCCTCTCACCGAATTATCCCTGTTAAATATGTTGTTTTAGATCAACAACAAGACGGGTATGTGGTTAACCACAATAGAGTCCCCCCTCCCTGATTTTTACACTGTAAATCATAGACATTTTTAATACATCACCAGCCAGTCAACGACGTGACTTATGTTTTGTTGTTGCATCACGACGGGAGAAAATATGGATAGCAGCAAACGGCAGTTTCTCCAGCAACTGGGTATCCTGAGCGCGGGTGCCTCTTTAGTACCGCTGGCTCAGGCGAAATTCCCCTTCTCCCCTGAGCGACATGAAGGCTCCACGCGCCATCGTTATGCCATGCTTATCGATCTGCGCCGTTGTATTGGCTGCCAGTCTTGTACGGTTAGTTGCGCCATTGAAAACCAGACACCACTGGGCGAATTCCGCACCCATGTGAATCAATATCAGGTGCGACTGGAAGGCAAACTGAGCGTCACCAACGTGCTGCTACCCCGCCTGTGCAACCATTGCGATAACCCGCCTTGCGTTCCGGTCTGCCCGGTTCAGGCGACGTTTCAGCGAGAAGACGGCATTGTGGTGGTAGACAACACGCGTTGCGTCGGCTGCGCCTATTGCGTTCAGGCCTGCCCCTATGACGCACGCTTTATCAACCACGAAACACAAACTGCCGATAAATGTACCTTCTGCGTCCACCGTCTGGAAGCCGGATTACTCCCCGCTTGTGTGGAGTCTTGTGTTGGCGGCGCACGAATTATTGGTGATTTGAAGGATCCGAACAGCCGCATCGCGCAGATGCTTCAAGAGCACCGCAATGCCATCAAAGTACTGAAACCGGAGAACGGCACCCTACCCCACGTTTTCTACTTAGGTCTGGACGAGGCGTTCGTTACCCCATTGATGGGGCGCGCTCAACCCGCACTCTGGCAGGAGGTTTAAATGACGCATTCTCTGTTAATCGAGGAAGTGCTGGCTCGTCCGCAGGACATCAGTTGGCTCCCCTGGGCGGTGCAATACTTCTTTTTCATCGGCATTGCTGCGTGTGCGGCCTTGTTTGCCTGTGTGCTTCACTGGCGCAAAAACGAGTCGGCAAAACTGGAAAACCTGACGCTGCTGATTGCCTTAACCTGCGCCATTACCGCCCCACTGGCGCTAACGGCAGATCTGCACCAGACCGCTCGCTTCTGGCATTTCTACGCTTACCCAACGCCGTGGTCATGGATGCCCTGGGGCGCATTATTTTTACCGTTGTTCACCGGGTTTTTGGGATTGTGGTTTCTGGCCCAGCAGCTCAAACGCTTCACACACAAAAGTTACCGCGTGACGAAATGGCTGGCGCTGGCAAGTGCCTTAACGGCAGTGGGATTACTAGTGTATACCGGTCGCGAAGTGTCTGTGGTACAGGCGCGCCCTGTCTGGTTTAGCTATGCGTTTCCTCTCGTGATGTTTCTCAGTGCTTTCCACACCTTTTTTGCTCTGCTCATTGTGTCGCTGCGCAGTGAACAGGCATTACAGCGGAAACTGGCCCAGGGGCAACTTTGGGCGTTGGGACTGCTTGCCATCGTAGTCGTGTTTTGGATCAGCGGTGACACGCTGTCTGGCACTGCTATTCGCGACTGGCTTGCAGTGGCCCCTTCCGCCAGAGGCTATGCTGCCGGTTGGGCCGTATTCTGGTGTTTATCTCTTGGTATTAGCGGCATGGCATTGCTTAAACCGTTATCCACGCCGTTACGCATTTTGCAGGCGTTCAGCGCCATGGCGTTGTGCTGGCTGATACGCTGGACCTTACTGATTCAGGTGCAAACCATACCGAAATTTAACGCGCAATTTAACCCTTATACCCTGCCCGCAGGAACTGATGGCTGGCTCGCCATCTTCGGCACCTTTGGTTTGTGGATAGCGCTGCTCATTATAGTTCGTGAAACCGTGAATGGTTTGGCAAGGAGAATGCAACATGGCTAATTTAACCCGTCGTCAGTGGCTTAAAGTCGGCCTCGCTCTGGGCGGAATGGTGACTTTTGGGCTGAGTTATCGGGATATCGCAAAGCGTGCCATTGACGGTTTGCAAAACGGCACATCCGGCAAGATAACCCGCGACCGCATCTTCGGTAATGCATTGATTCCTGAGGCTAACGCGCAACCCCGATGGCAACAAAACCCGCAGCAAGTGATCTCGATGACGCAATGCTTTGGCTGCTGGACGCAGTGTGGCGTGCGAGTACGGGTCGACCGCGAAAAAGGGAAAGTGCTGCGAATTGCAGGCAACCCTTATCACCCTTTATCCCATGAACACCACATTAACGCCTCCGTTCCGTTTGCCGAGGCTATGGCGCAACTTGCAGGAGAAACTGGCCTCGATTCCCGCTCCACTGCCTGCGCCCGTGGCGCAACCATGATGGAAGGTCTGTACAGCCCGCTACGTATCCTGGAGCCCATGAAACGCGTCGGTAAACGTGGCGAAGGAAAATGGCAGCGCATCAGCTTTGAACAACTGATTGAAGAAGTCGTGGAAGGTGGCGATCTGTTTGGTGAAGGGCATGTAGAAGGTTTACGCGCACTTCATGCACCAGATACGCCAATTGACCCGAAGCACCCTGGATTTGGCCCGAAAACTAACCAATTACTGGTGACCAATGCCGGTGATGATGGACGCGATACATTCCTGCGGCGCTTTGCGCTCAACAGTTTCGGCAGCAAAAACTTCGGCGCACACGGCGCCTATTGCGGCCTGGCTTATCGGGCCGGTTCTGGTGCCCTGATGGGCGATCTGGATAAAAACCCGCACGTGAAACCGGACTGGGATCATGTTGAATTTGCGCTGTTTATGGGCACCTCACCGGCGCAGTCCGGCAACCCATTTAAGCGCCAGGCCCGGCAACTCTCCAGTGCCCGTGTGCGCGATAACTTCCAGTATGTTGTGGTCGCCCCAGCGCTGCCGTTAACCACGGTACTGGCAGACGATCGCGGTCACTGGCTACCCGTTATTCCTGGTACTGATTCAGCGCTGGCGATGGGAATGATCCGCTGGATCATTGAGAAAGAACGCTATAACGCAGACTACCTTGCCACCCCTGATGCGCAAGCCATGCAGCAGGCTGGTGAAAAAAGCTGGACCAACGCCTCGCATCTGGTGATCACCGATGAGCTCCCACAACTTGCCGGGCAGCATTTGACGCTGGCGCATCTGGTGGCTGATGGCGCAAGCGACCCTGTAGTGCTTAATGAAAACGCAGAAATAGTTGCCGCCAGCCTTTGCCAGCGCGCGCAGTTATTTGTGACTCAGCAAGTCACTCTGGCTGACGGACAAATCGTCACCGTGAAAAGCGGATTCCAGTTGCTCAAAGAGACCGCCAACAAACTCACACTGGCGCAATACAGCCAGCAGTGCGGCGTGTCGGAAGCCAAAATTGCCGCGCTGGCGGATACCTTCACGCGCCACGGACGCAAAGCCGCTGTCATTACCCACGGCGGGATGATGGCAGGCAACGGGTTTTACAACGCCTGGGCCGTCATGATGCTCAACGCGCTGATTGGCAACCTCAGTCTGGAAGGCGGCGTGTTTGTTAGCGGGGGTAAATTCAACGGTGCAGCCGATGGCCCGCGCTACAATATGGACAGCTTCCCTGGAAAGGTAAAACCGAAAGGGCTGAGCATCGCGCGCAGCAAAACGTCCTATGAATCCTCTGAAGAATACCGGAATAAAATCGCCGCCGGGAAGTCCCCCTTCCCGGCTAAAGCACCGTGGTATCCGTTCGTGGCGGGGCAACTGACAGAACTGCTCACTTCGGCACTGGAAGGCTACCCCTACCCGCTGAAAGCGTGGATCTCCAATATGACGAATCCGTTTTACGGCATCCCTGGGCTGCGAGCCGTGGCGGAAGAGAAACTCAAAGATCCTAAAAACCTGCCGTTGTTTATCGCAATTGACGCGTTTATGAATGAAACCACAGCGCTGGCAGATTATATCGTGCCGGATACGCACAACTTCGAAAGCTGGGGATTCAGTGCACCGTGGGCTGGCGTTGCCAGCAAAGCCACCACCGCCCGCTGGCCTGTCGTTTCATCCGCAACTAGCCAAACTGCCGATGGGCAGCCAGTATCAATGGAGGCCTTCTGCATCGCAGTGGCTAAACGCCTCGAACTGCCAGGTTTTGGCGACAATGCAATTACCGACGCGCAAGGCAACAGCTACCCGCTTAATCGCGCGGAAGATTACTATCTGCGTGTTGCCGCCAACATTGCATATATGGGCAAAGCCCCTGTCGCGCAAGCAAATCAGGAGGATGTGGCTTTAACCGGCGTGCAACGCATTTTGCCCTTGATGCAACAAACGCTAAAACCTGATGAGGTCAGCCGCGTCGCCTTCATCTACTCCCGAGGCGGACGTTTTGCCCCAGACAGCAGCGGGCGTGAGGATAATCGCGTCGGCAATGCGTGGCAGAAACCGCTGCAAATCTGGAATGCAGAAGTCGCCGCACATCGTCATGCCATTACTGGCGAACGTTACAGCGGCTGTCCGGCCTGGTATCCTGCACGGCTGTCTGACGGGCGCTCCGTGGACGAGATATTCCCTGTGCAGCAGTGGCCACTGAAACTGATTTCGTTTAAATCCAATACCATGTCCAGCAGCACAGCAACAATCCCACGGTTACATCATGTCAAACCGACTAACCTGGTGGCGCTCAATCCTGAAGATGGCAAGCGCTACGGCCTGGTGCACGGCGACACCGTTCGTATCACGACACCCGGCGGGCACGCGGTGGCACAAATCAGCCTGCTTCACGGCGTGATGCCCGGAGTCATTGCCATTGAGCACGGTTACGGGCACCGTGAAATGGGGGCGGCGCAGCATTATCTCGACGGTGAAGCCATGCCAATTGATGAGAAAATAAAAGCAGGGATAAACCTCAATGACCTGGGCTTTGCCGACCCTACACGCAAGGTGGCAAATACCTGGCTGGATTGGGTGTCTGGGGCATCAGTCAGACAGGGGCTTCCGGCAAAAATTGAACGGATATAATCCGTTCACAGGTGCAAAGGCCTGCATGTTTCCTGAGCCGGCTTTTGCTTTTCTGACCACGCCCCCTTCCGTTCCCTCCTCCCGATGACATACTATCGAAGCTGCAAACAGCCCTGTAAAAATCAGCAGGATGAGGAGAAAAGATGACGCATCAGACAGCCGCCACAGCCCTTACCCCGAACCAGGCCCTCGATAAACTAGAGGAGCTGTACGATGCCTCGGTCAACGCACTGCGCGACGCTATTGGCCAGTATGTTGAGAACGGCGCACTACCCGAAATTGAAAAACGTGCCGCTGGTTTATTTGTCTACCCGGAGTTACGCGTCAGTTGGGATGGCACAGTACATCACCCAAATAAAACCCGTGCCTATGCCCGCTTTACCCATTCAGGCAGTTACACCACCACCGTCACCCGTCCTGCTTTATTCCGCCATTATCTCGCCGAACAACTCACACTGCTTTATGACGACTATGGCGCACACATTGAAGTGGGGTTATCGCAGCATGAAATCCCGTATCCGTATGTGATTGATGGTTCCAGTTTGTCGCTGGACCGCTCAATGAGCGCCGGTTTGCCGCGCTATTTTCCCACCACCGAACTGTCGCAGATTGGCGATGAGACAGCGGATGGGTTGTTCCACCCTGGCGAGTTCTACCCGCTTTCGCATTTTGATGCCCGCCGCGTCGATTTTTCGCTCGCGCGTTTACGCCACTACACCGGCACCCCGGTAGAACACTTCCAGTCTTTCGTGTTGTTTACCAACTACACCCGCTATGTGGACGAGTTTGTGCGCTGGGGATGCCAGCAAATTCTTGACCCTGAAAGCCCCTATGTCGCACTTTCCTGCGCCGGTGGCGTATGGTTGACGGCCGACAGCCAGGCCCCGGAAGAAGCCATTTCCGATCTCGCGTGGAAAAAACACCAAATGCCTGCATGGCACTTGATCGATGCCAACGGTACCGGCATCACGCTGGTGAATATCGGTGTTGGCCCGTCAAATGCGAAAACCATTTGTGACCACCTGGCGGTGTTGCGCCCGGCGGCGTGGCTGATGATTGGCCACTGCGGCGGCCTGCGAGAAAGCCAGTCGATTGGTGATTATGTTCTGGCCCATGCGTATCTGCGTGACGATCATGTTCTGGATGCGGTGCTACCGCCAGATATCCCAATCCCAAGCATTGCCGAAGTGCAGCGTGCGCTCTATGACGCAACCAAACTGGTGAGCGGCATGCCGGGTGAAGAAGTTAAGCAACGTTTACGTACCGGGACTGTCGTCACCACCGACGATCGTAACTGGGAGTTGCGCTATTCCGCCTCGGCCTTGCGCTTTAACCTGAGCCGCGCCGTCGCTATTGATATGGAAAGCGCCACCATTGCCGCACAGGGTTATCGCTTCCGCGTACCGTATGGCACGTTGTTATGTGTTTCCGATAAACCTCTGCACGGTGAAATTAAACTCCCCGGCCAGGCCAACCGTTTTTATGAAGGGGCGATTTCGGAGCACTTGCAGATTGGTATCTGCGCGATAGACCTCTTGCGAGCTGAAGGCGAACGCCTGCACTCACGCAAATTACGTACTTTTAATGAACCTCCTTTCCGTTAAGAGAAAATAATAATGCAACACACATCACCCCTGGCTGCCTTGCGCAGCCTGCTTAAAGAGCGCGAACTGGATGGCATGCTGGTTCCACGCACCGACGCCTGGCAGAGTGAATATTGCGCGCCTTATGACGACAAACTGGAGTTTATCAGCGGCTTTGACGGCTCTGCGGGCCTGGCGCTGATTCTGGCTGACCGCGCGTTGCTGTTCGTTGATGGCCGCTACCAGGTTCAGGCGCGCCAGCAGGTGAATCTGGACGAGTTTGAAATCCACCATTTGCACGATGAGCCGATTCATCTCTGGCTTCAGGAAAATTTGTCAGCCGGCAAACGTATCGCATTTGAACCACTACTGATGGTCAGCAGCCAATATGAAAGCCTGCGGACCAGTGGCTGCGACCTGGTTGCCGTTAATGATGATCCGATCAATCAAATCTGGGCGACACGCCCGGCGATTCCTCGCGGCCTGATACGCCAGATGCCTGATGAGATTAGCGGCGAATCTTCTAAGTCTAAATGTGCCCGAGTCGCGCAAGCGTTGACGCGCCAGGGTGTCGATTACCTTGCGCTCACTTTGCCAGACAACATTGCCTGGTTGCTTAACGTGCGCGGTTCAGACATCCCAACAAGTCCGGTGCCGCTTTCTTTTGCGCTGGTTAAAAACGACGGTGCCGTTGAGTGGTTTGTTGACGAGGCGAAGCTGCAACAACTCGACAGTTCAGTGCTGGATTCGATCACCGTACATCTACCGGATGCCTTCCTCGCACGTTGCCAGCAACTTGCGGCCGGCAAACGCTTTTTGCTTGATGGCGACAACACGCCTGTCGCCGTGCGCTTTGCTGTGGAACAAGGCGGCGGTGACATCGAATGGCAGCCAGATCCAATCACACTGATGAAAGCCAATAAGAACGATATTGAACTGGAAGGCTATCGTTCAAGCCACGTTCAGGATGGTGCCGCATGGGTTAATTTCCTTGCATGGCTCAGCCATGAAGTACCGCTGCGTGAAGCCGCTGGCAACCCGATTACTGAACTTGAAGCCCAGGAAAAACAGCTCGCTTTCCGTCAGGAAAGTGACAACTTTATCGAGCAAAGCTTTGGCACCATTTCCGCCGCAGCGAGTAACGCCGCGATGTGTCACTACCACAGCGCGCCGGAAACCAACTTCGCCATCGTCGGTAATGAATTTTATCTCAATGATTCCGGTGGCCAGTATTTCAACGGCACCACCGATGCCACCCGTACGCTGAACTTTGGACAACTCGATGCCAAGCGCCGTCTGCACTATACCGCGGTTCTGAAAGGCTTCCTGTCGCTGATTTCGCTGCAATTCCCGCAAGGTGCACAGGGCCACCAACTGGATGCATTTGCCCGCCGTCCGCTGTGGGAACTGGGCCTGGATTATGACCACGGTACGGGCCATGGTGTCGGCCATAACATGCTGATTCACGAAAACCCGCACCGTATGGCGAAAAAAGTGAACCCGTGGCCAATGCTGCCGGGCAACGTGCTGACTATTGAGCCGGGTTATTACCTCGCTGGCAGCCACGGCATTCGTATTGAAAACCAGGTGGAAGTTGTCGCCTCTGTTCCTGGTTTCTGTAAATTCGCCTCGCTGACGCTGATCCCGATTGATTTAAGCGCGGTGGAGTTGCCGTTGTTAAGCGAGCAAGAGATTGCGTGGCTTGATGATTATCACCAGTTGGTGCGGGAAACATTGTCGCCGCTCGTTTCCAGTACTGCGCGGCCATGGCTGATAGAAGCGACCGCGCCAGTCAGAACGCAGCGCATGTAAAACCCTCAAAGAGCCGTATTTTTGCGGCTCTTTTCTTCGTTTTGTTGATTAAACCAGCAATCAAACACATTTCACCTAAACAGCCTTTGACAACCCAGTAGCCGCTAGTTACTATGCGCCCCGTTAACCGATTCCTCTGTAGTTCAGTCGGTAGAACGGCGGACTGTTAATCCGTATGTCACTGGTTCGAGTCCAGTCAGAGGAGCCATATTAGAGAAGCCCGCTTAGGAAACTAAGCGGGCTTTTTGCTTTCTAGCATTTGCGTTTTATAGCTGACCTACTTTTCCAGATTCAATACTAATTGGCACCGGCATGCCGGAACGACGGGTCAACGCTGCGCTCGCCATACCTGCATCTACGCCAGAACCTTGCGTCATATCGCGCAGTGCCGATGTCATTGGTAGCGGCAATTTCTTGTCAGATTCAAACTCCGCGCGGTTACGGGACAGCGGCTCATGCACTTCCAGCCAATGCCTCCCGTCCGGTTCGACGGTTGCTTTCACCGGCTGATCGATCAGCTGCACGCGCGCGCCCACCGGCACATTATCAAACAGATACTTAATGTCGTCTTTGCGTAGACGTATGCACCCCTGGCTAACGCGCAGGCCGATACCAAAGTTGGCGTTAGTGCCGTGAATAGCATAAAGCTTGCCGATGTAAATCGCATACAACCCCATCGGGTTATCCTCACCCGGTGGCACGTACGCTGGCAGAGTTTTCCCTTCTTTCGCATATTCGCGTCGGGTATTAGGTGTTGGTGTCCAGCCTGGAGCTTCCTGCTTACGCTCAACCCTCGTCACCCAGTTACGCGGGGTTTCTCGCCCGGCCTGTCCGATACCAATGGGCAAAATTTCTACCGTATTGCCCCCTTCCGGATAGTAGTAAAGCCGCATTTCGGCGACGTTAATCACGACGCCCTGGCGTACGGTATCAGGCAAAATCACTTGCTGCGGAATCGTCAACTGGGTACCGGCTTTTGGCAGAAATGGATCGACCCCTGGATTGGCTTCCAGCATATTGCTTAGCCCCTGCCCGTACAGCGCGGCGAAGTACTCTAGCGGCTGGGTATTCCCTTCAGGTACGCTAACGGTTAGCGGCGAGCCAACCAAGCGGCTACCCACGGGTGGAAGCATATAGGTAACGGCCTGGGCGCTACAGGTAACGGCGGCAAGCACAAGTGCAAGCGAGGATAAGCGAATCATAATTTCCCTATTATCGGACATGGTATCGATAGGTTAAATATAACCTTCTATTGAGATTCAGTGAGGATTTCGGTATTTGGAACTGGGGGGAGTTTGGTGCTTTTAAGAGATGAGCCCGACAGGAGCTCATCTCTTGTGTCTGATACGGTTATTAAGTGCCTGAGCTGTCGAGCAGATCTTTACTTGCCGCTTTTAAATACTGGAACATTGACCAGAAAGTTAGTACCGCAGCGATAAAGAATAAACCGATCCCCGCATACTCAACCCACATATTTGGACGCCAGAGCATACCGATCAACGCCAGCATTTGTGCCATGGTTTTGGACTTACCAATCCAGGAGACAGCAACGCTGCTGCGCTTGCCAATTTCAGCCATCCATTCGCGTAACGCAGAGATAATAATTTCACGAGCAATCATCGTGGCCGCAGGCAGCGTCACCCACCATGAGTGGTAGTGTTCCACTACCAGCACCAACGCAACGACGACCATGACTTTATCCGCTACCGGATCAAGGAATGCTCCAAAACGCGTGCTTTGATTCCAGCGCCGCGCCAGATAGCCATCAAACCAATCTGTTATTGCAGCAAACCAGAAGATAAACGCGCATAGGAAAGGTGCCCAACTGAACGGCAGATAAAAAGCCAGCACAAAGAATGGGATAAGGATGATACGAAACAGAGTAAGCAATGTCGGAATATTAAATTGCATAGTGCTGGTTAACTGTCTGTCGTAAGTGGAAATTGTCTCTATGTTGCTACAGAGCCCTTAATGTTTCAACGAGTAGAAGATCTTTTCTGCCAACGCTTGCGAGATGCCTGGCACTTTTGCAATTTCTTCTACGGATGCATTCTTTAATGGTTGCAATCCCCCCATATATTTCAACAACATCTGGCGACGCTTTGGCCCAACCCCTTCGATTGTCTCCAACGCACTGGTATTTTTCACTTTTGCGCGTTTTTTACGATGCCCGGAAATGGCATGGTCGTGGGATTCATCACGGATATGTTGGATAACATGCAGCGCCGGGGAATCTGGCGGCAGTGAGAACCCTTCCCCTTCCGGTTCGAAGAACAACGTCTCAAGTCCAGCTTTGCGGTCAACGCCTTTTGCCACACCGAGCAACAGCGGATGATTTTTATCCCACTCCACATCAAGTTCTGCGAAGACGGTTTTTGCCTGGCCGAGTTGCCCCTTGCCACCGTCAATCAGGATAACGTCCGGAATTTTACTTTCATCGATAGTTTTACCGTAACGACGACGCAATACCTGGTTCATCGCGGCATAGTCATCGCCAGGTGTAATCCCTTCAATGTTATAGCGTCGATATTCGGCACGTACTGGCCCGTTCGCATCAAAAACGACACAAGAAGCGATAGTCTGCTCACCCATGGTGTGGCTGATGTCGAAGCACTCCATCCTTTTAATCGCTGGCAACTCCAGCACATTGGCGAGCGCCGCCAGGCGTTGGTGGATAGTCGACTGCTGCGCCAGACGCGTCACCAGTGCGGTAGCCGCATTAGTTCGGGCAAGTTTAAGGTAACGAGCGCGATCGCCTCGTGGTTTGGTCTGCACGTTGATGCGCCGCCCCGCCAGTTCCGTCAGGGAATCTGAAAGCAGGTTTTTATCCGGCAAATTGAAGTCGAGCAGAATTTCAGAAGGCAAGGTGCGCATCTGGCTGCCCTGCAAATAGAACTGGCCAACAAAAGTTTCAACCACTTCTGACAGTTCCGTGCCATTGGGTACTTTCGGGTAGTAACTGCGGCTACCCAATACTTTACCCTGGCGGATAAACAGCACGTGTACACACGCCATACCCGAATCAAACGACACGCCGATCACATCCAGATCGTCGCCGGTATTTGAGACAAACTGTTTTTCAGTCACACGGCGGACTGCCTGAATCTGGTCACGAATTCGCGCAGCGGCTTCAAATTCCAGGTTTTTACTCGCCTCTTCCATTCTGGCGATCAATTGGTTCAAAACCTGATCGTCTTTTCCTGACAAGAACAAGCGCACATATTCCACCTGCTGGGCGTAATCCTCTTCACTGACCAAACCCGCAACACATGGCCCAAGACAGCGCCCAATCTGGTATTGCAAACATGGACGAGAGCGATTGCGATAGACATTGTTTTCGCACTGACGAATCGGGAAGATTTTTTGTAATAACGCCAGCGTTTCGCGTACTGCGTAGCCATTCGGGAATGGCCCGAAATATTCACCCTTCGCATGTTTCGCCCCACGATGCATAGCAAGTCGCGGGTGAGTATCACCGCTCAGGAAAATGAAAGGATAGGATTTGTCATCCCGCAGCAATACGTTATAACGAGGCTGATAAAGCTTGATGTAGTTATGCTCAAGCAGCAGTGCTTCTGTTTCGGTATGGGTTACCGTCACGTCGATATGCTGGATGAGCGCAACCAGAGCTTCCGTTTTACGGCTGGCAAGATTGCTTCTGAAGTAGCTCGACAGGCGTTTTTTCAGATCTTTGGCTTTACCAACGTAAATAACCGTCTCACTGGCGTCATACATACGATAGACGCCAGGTTGGCTGGTTACTGTCTTGAGAAAAGCTCGTGGGTCAAAGATTTCACTCACTACTGATTAACGTCTCCGCACTAAATAAACCATGACGAATGGCCAGGTGTGTCAGCTCAACATCGCCACTGATATTCAGTTTACTAAACATGCGGTAACGGTAACTATTGACCGTTTTCGGGCTTAGACTAAGCTGCTCAGATATCTCATTGACCTTCTGGCCTTTGGTGATCATCAGCATAATCTGTAATTCACGCTCAGACAAACTGGCAAACGGTGTGTCCGTTTTTTCCGGTTCAATCTGGCTTAACGCCATCTGTTGGGCGATGTCTGATGCAATGTAACGCTGACCCGCGTTTACTGAGCGAATCGCATTAACAACATCCTGCGGTGCTGCACCTTTACTTAAATAACCCGCAGCACCTGCTTGCATGACTTTCGCCGGCAGTGGATTTTCAGTGTGAATAGTCAGCATAATCACTTTGATATCAGTTGAATATCGCGCGATTTTGCGTGTTGCTTCAAGGCCGCCAATGCCCGGCATGTTCATGTCCATCAGGACAACATCAACCTGATGGCTACGGCACCACTTAACGGCATCCTCACCGCAATTTGCTTCACCTGATATCTTGATCCCTTTGATATCTTCAAGAATGCGTCGTATCCCTGCGCGCACCAGTTCGTGGTCATCAACAAGAAGTACGTTGATCAAAGGGGACTCTCCAGAAAAGGAATTACGCTACTAAAATTATCACGCTATATTAACGGGTTTTCCGGTAACTTTAAAATGCAAAAACAGATTTTCAGAGTTTCCACTGTTTTTGGAAATTTAATTGTACAGTGGAAACTGTACAAGCAATTTGATTAATTTATGTCTTTAAATAATAAAAATGCTTTTCACATTAAAAAAAACGATAATCCATTAATATTAGACGTATTAAATAATGCTTATAAACCGCAACATTTAACCACAAACAAACATAATCAAAACAATTTGACAGCATTGTACAGATAACAACCCGCACGATTAGCGTTAGCACTAATAAAATGGTTTACGATTGTGCTATACTCCGCCGCCTTACGAAACCGTTACACAATTCAACGGTGTACCAACCGAGACCGAGGAACACAAATGAGCACTCCTGATTTTTCCACCGCAGACAACAGTAGTGAACTGGCTATTGAAGTTACCTGCCTGAAAGCTATGCTGACTCAGATGCTGAAAGCCATGGGCCAAGCCGATGCAGGCAAGGTTATCATTAAAATGGAAAAGCAAATTGCTCAGATGGATGACTCGGCGCACGCAGAAGTCTTTGGTAATACTGTTAAGCAAATTAAACAGGCTTACCGTCAGTAATCGTTAAAGGCGGCTGGATGAGGAATGTTTCTCCAGCCGTTTCATTGAAGAGTCATCGAATTAACTCTCCCTTTCAAATTATTCCAATCGCTGCCGCATAACAGGCAATTTGTGTTTTATTTGGCGCGTTAAATTTCTTCTGCATATTTTTCTGATGAAAATTGACGGTATTTTCTGATATCGACAAAATAATAGCTATTTCAGCCGATGTTTTTCCTTCGCCCGTCCACTGCAATATTTCCCGCTCGCGCTTACTGAGTTTTAATGTCAGCGCATCCATAGACGGATCGTTGAGACGCGTTAATGTCATCAGGCTCAATTCACCCAAATACTGCAGGCGTAACTGAAGCTCATCGCCAGGTAATACTTTCCCTTTGCCCTGAGTACGTGAAACTGAGTAAAAACCAATTGCCCGGTTAGGTGCCATTACACACTGGCTAATGCCGCGGCGCAGGCCGTGATCCCTTGCCGCATCCCAGAACTGTGGGGTATCACTAAAAAGCTCGTCATCCCAGGGTAAATGACCACGCATGAAGTTTTCCGGGCGTAGCACCGGGTCAATCGCGAAGTAGTTTTCTGCATGGTAGTGGTCGAGCCAGCTCTGCGGATAGGACGACCTTAAAGAGGTTTTAGGACGAGTAAATGGCACCGGGTGACGTATACATAGCGAGTAATAGTCAAACTCCAACAGCTCAGTTTGCTGATGCAGAATTTTTGTTATTTCATCAGCCTGAGTGACAGACTGGAAGATATTAAGCGCATCCAGCCGCCAGCTAAAAAAGTTACGATCATCCATTATATCTGGCGAATCTCCTGACATTGAATTCATTTCCGAATGTAATGCTTAACGCTATCACATTTACCAAGATTATTTATATGATTTAACTGCAACAACAGCTGAATATTGAAAATCATTACTCAATAGTTATTTTTTATTTATAACGCTTATTAATTACAGGGTTAATTCACTATAAATAATGGCC
Organism: Buttiauxella massiliensis; assembly: GCF_902500225.1. Taxonomy (GTDB): domain Bacteria; phylum Pseudomonadota; class Gammaproteobacteria; order Enterobacterales; family Enterobacteriaceae; genus Buttiauxella; species Buttiauxella massiliensis. Next base: position 36,067 of record NZ_LR722653.1, read on the forward strand.
CCGATGGGGGCCATTCAAGCTACTGCGTAAGGAACTTCTCAAGAAATTGCTGGGTACGAGCCTGCTTAGGATTAGCAAACAACTCACGAGCCGGCCCCTGCTCCACAATACGCCCCTGGTCCATAAAAATAGCTCGGTCAGCAACATCTCGAGCGAAGCTCATTTCATGGGTCACAATCACCATGGTGCGCTTTTCTAGCGCTAACTGGCGGATTGTGCTCAACACCTCCCCCACCAGCTCCGGATCGAGTGCTGAGGTTGGCTCATCAAACAGAATCACTTCCGGGCGCATCGCCAGCGCACGGGCAATCGCTACACGCTGTTGCTGACCACCTGAAAGGCGGCGCGGGTAACTGGTTTCTTTGCCGTTTAAGCCAACTTTCGCCAGCAGCTCGCGAGCGCGTGCTATTGCTTCTTCCTTCGGCTCACCTTTAACAATCACCGGCCCTTCAATGATATTTTCAATCACCGTGCGGTGCGGGAAAAGGTTGAAACTTTGGAATACAAAACCAACATGCTGGCGCAGTTCGCGCACTTTATTCTTTTGCTTATTCAGCGAAAGCGCTGCATCAATGGAGATATCGCCAACCCTTATGGTTCCCGACTCCGGTTGTTCCAGCAAGTTAATGCAACGTAAGAGCGTAGTTTTACCTGAGCCGCTTGGCCCAATAATCGCCACCACTTCACCCGCTTTTACTTCCAGATCGATGCCATGCAGCACGGTCTGCCCATGGAATTTCTTGACCAGTTGTTTTACGTCGATGGCACTCATTTTGGATCCCTGTCCTGGCGATTGAGTTGATTTTCAAAGTAGTTCTGCAACGAAGAGAGCACCGTTGCCATCACCCAGTAAATCAAGGAAGCCGCGAGATACATGGTAAACACCTCAAGCGTGCGCGAAGTAATAAGCTGAGCCTGACGAAACAACTCGGGAACCTGAATTGTGGCTGCAAGCGAGGTGTCTTTTACCAGGCTGATAAAGCTATTACTCAGTGGTGGTAATGCCACACGAGCAGCCTGCGGTAAAATCGCCCGACGCAAAGTTTGCCACGGCGTCATACCGATACTTGCCGCCGCTTCCCACTGCCCTTTCTCAATTGATGAAATGGCAGCACGTAAAGTTTCTGATGCATATGCCGCCATATTCAACGACAAACCAATCATTGCGGCCGGAATAGGATCAAGCTCAATACCAAACTGCGGCAGGCCGTAATAGATCATAAACAGCTGAGCGATTAACGGCGTACCACGAAAAATCGACACATAGAAACGTGAGAGCAGTGAAAACGGCCAGAATCGAGACAAGCGCATCAGCGCCAGTAAAAAACCGAGAATCAGCCCAAAGAACATACCGCCGATGCTGAGTTGCAGCGTGAACACCGCACCTTTGAGCAGGAATGGCGCTGAGTCCAGCACCAGTTGAATACTTTCTTGCATAATAACCCTGTATTTTTATTATGACTTAGACATGGGGATGGTAAGCAAACAGCGCTGGCGCCCCACCGGTATGAATAAAGATAATCGGGCCTTCGTCTTTAAAACGCTCTCGCGCAACACCATCTATCAACCCCGCCATCGCTTTGCCGGTGTAAACCGGATCGAGCAGTATCCCTTCCAGGCGGGCGAGAATTTTAATCGCCTCAAGCCCTTCTTCGTTCGGCGTGCCGTAGCCCGGAGCGAAGTAGTCATCCCAAAGTTTAATCGGATTGTTTGCGCTGACACTAAGCGACTGCGCGACAGCCTGCTGCAATGCTTCCACTTTCGGCAACTGCTGAGCAATGGTGCGCGATACGGTAACGCCAATTAAATCAACATCAGGCATAAGCTGTTCAAGCCCTACCGCAAGTCCTGCATGAGTCCCGGCACTTCCGGACGCAACAACAACAGATGATACGCTCACCGCACCTTCGCATTGCTGGGCGATTTCCAGCGCGCTTTCCACATAACCCAACGCACCCAGTGCATTCGAGCCACCGACCGGAATCACGTACGGGCGAAAACCCTGAGCTTCAAGACGAATGGCTATTTCTTCGAGTTGTTGGTCTGGCGAATGCAGCGCATCACACATCTCAATTTCGACATCAAACAGGTCGAGCATCAAACGGTTGCCATTGGTGAGGTAATTTTCTGCCTGCGTACCAATCGGGTTTTCCAGCAGGGCGACACATTTTAGGCCGAGTTTTGCGGCAACCGCTGCGGTTTGGCGAACATGATTAGATTGAATTGCACCCGCAGTGACCAGTACATCAGCGCCTTCACGTAATGCGTCAGCAGCCAGAAACTCAAGTTTACGCAGCTTATTCCCGCCCATCGCCATAGGGGTTGTGTCGTCACGCTTGATGTAGATTTCACGGCCGAGATAATCAGAAAAACGCGGCAAATATTCGAGTGGCGTCGGGGCGCCGATAAATTCCAGACGCGGGAAACGCGTCAGATTGTGCAGTGACATGAGCAACTCCATACACTTATTAAAAATTCATATCTCTTCATTATGCACGAGCCTGTCCGAATGCCCGCAAATGCAAATAAAAAAAGGTGCTGAAATCAGCACCTTTTTTCAGGCTTTCGTAAACTACTTAGTCACGTCTGCACCAAACCACTTCTCGGAAAGCTTGGCCAGAGAACCATCTTTCTGCATTTCAGCGATACCTTTGTTGATAGCTTCAACCAGGTCTTCGTTGCCTTTACGCACGGCAACACCCGCTTCCTGACGAGAGAATGGAGCGCCAGCTACTGCCAGGGTATCTTTGGTTTTCTTCACCAGATCCAGTGCCGCCAGGCGGTCAACCAGAATGGCATCGATACGACCTACACGCAGATCCTGATATTTAGTTGGGTCATCATCATAAGTGCGGATATCAACGCCCTGCACATTGGCACGCAACCACTCTTCGTAGTTTGTCCCAAGGCCAACACCCACTTTCTTACCTTTCAGCGACTCAGGCCCGGTAATGCTGCCTTCATTGCCTTTTTTCACCAGCGCCTGAATACCGGAAACGGTGTATGGCGTGGAGAAATCATATTTTTGCTTACGCACATCGGAAATTGTGACCTGATTAATCACCACATCGATGCGTTTGGAGTCCAGTGACGCCAGCATGCCGTCCCATTTAGTCGGCTTAAGCGCGGCTTTCACGCCCAGGTGCTGTGCCAGTTGTTCTGCAAATTCCACTTCAAAACCGGTCAGTTTGCCATCATCACCCTGGAAGCTGAACGGAGGGTAAGTCCCTTCCAGCCCAACCAGCAACGTGCCGCGTTCTTTAACTTTATTGAGTAAGTTTTCCGCCGCAAACGTCTGCACACTCGCGCCAGCTACCATTGCCACAGCCAGCACGCCCATCAGCGCCTGACGCCCCACCATTGCTAATTTCATAGATACCCCGAATGTCGATAATTTGATGTAGTGTAACGACTTAATATAATCAATCAAAACCACTACGCTACAAGTTATGCCATTTTAATATATACCCTTATCTTTCAAGTTGCAGGTGCGTTGGCTGCTCTCTTTCACCCGAATCACTTACTACAGTAAGCTCATCGGGATTCACTCGCTTGCCGCCTTCCTGCAACATGAAATCTTTTGGGTAATGATCAGAAGTTGATTTATTTTCCTGGAAATGGGCAAGGGTATTTTGGTTCAGGGTCTGGAACTGCCCGTACTTGCGCAGTGCAATACGGTAATTGTTGGTGCTGGTTGGCGGTAACCATTCTTCCAGTGAATCGTCAAAGAAGGCGTTAGTTGAAGTGGGAGATGGGATGTTTTGTAGGGCAAAATGATTCCCCAGACGACGCAGGCGCACCACATATTCGCGGATAGTGCCGTGGCTCATCTCGGTTTGCTCGAACAGGTATTCTTTAAAGCCAATGATATCGAAATAGTGTTGCTGCTCTTTGCAATACAAATCACCGCAAAAACGGCACAGTGCTGCCCAGGACTGGCGTTCAGCCTGCCAGCCATTTTCATCTATTAAGGTATCAAGTTGAGCAATGGCGGTTTTGCTGACAATTTCACCTCCACGCGTAAGCGTGATTCTGTCGAGCAATTTTGCGCACTGCGCACAATGAGTTTGTGTGTGTTTAAAGTCTTTCAAATAACGGCTTAATGGCCGTTTTTTTAATTGCTGCACCGTCATTATGTAATCCCGATTATCTCGCCAAATACCCAAATAATTCGAGTCGCAGCGCGGCGGCAAGAGAACAAGTCCCGATAAACTTACATCAGTAAGTAATTCGGGCGTGTGAACGCTGCCAACAAAGATGCGACTTGAAGTATGACGGGCATTTACAACTTACCGAGCTTAGTGCGTAAACGTTTAATCGCCTGGCTGTGCAACTGACTGACGCGCGACTCCCCCACTTCCAGCACCGCGCCAATCTCTTTCAGATTCAGCTCTTCCTGGTAGTAAAGGGTCAACACCATCTTTTCGCGATCGGGTAACGCATCAATTGCGCCCATCACACGTTCACGCAAATTCCCTTCCAACAGTTGTTGAAGCGGGTTTGCCTGCTGATGTTCTTCAGTAATCAGTTCGATACTATCGCCATGCTCTTCACGCCACTCGTCATAAGAGAAGAGTTGGCTGTTATTGGTGTCGAGCAACATCTGACGGTATTCGTTGAGCGGGATATCCAACCGGTCTGCTACTTCTGTTTCGGTAGCATTACGGCCCAGCTCTTGCTCCAGTTGACCAATTGCCTGCGCAACGCCGCGGGCATTACGCCTGACGCTGCGGGGCACCCAGTCACGGCTGCGCAACTCATCAAGCATCGCCCCACGGATGCGCTGCACCGCGTAGGTAGTAAATGCCGTTCCTTGCAGGGCATCATAACGGTCCACTGCGTTTAACAACCCGATGCCGCCCGCCTGTAGCAGGTCGTCAAGCTCCACACTCGCGGGCAGGCGTACCTGCAGGCGCAATGCTTCGTGACGCACCAGCGGTACATAACGCTGCCACAGCGAGTGTTTATCCATCACACCTTCAGCGGTATACAGTGAATTCACGATAAACAGCCCTGCGTTAGTTGAGTTATCGGCATGATTATCCGTTTCTGGAGGGTTTTTAATCGCAAGAATAGTGGGTGAAATAAGGGGTTATTTGGGGGTTATGGGTAACAATGGATATGAAAAAACCCCGCAAGCGCGGGGTTTGGTCAGGTTTTGGCGAATTAACGCAGCAGAGACAGAACGCCCTGCGGAACCTGGTTAGCCTGTGCCAGCACAGAAGTACCCGCCTGCTGCAGGATCTGCGCTTTAGACATGTTGGAAACTTCAGTCGCGTAGTCAGCATCTTCGATACGGCTACGAGCAGAGGTCAGGTTGCCCAAGGTGTTACCCAGGTTGGTGATAGTAGAATCGAAACGGTTCTGTACCGCACCGAGGTCTGAACGCAGTGCATCGACTTTAGCCAGGGCTTTGTCCAGAGCTGCCAAAGGATCGGTAGTTTTGCTGGTTGCAGTTTTAGCGTCAGTAGAAACTTTACCGTCAGCGGAAACATAAGCGGCCTTACCAGAATCATTCGTTATCGCGCCATCTTTTTGCACATGATAGGTTGCAACGTTACTGCTGGCGAGCTTACCTTCATTATCCAAATAAATGGTAGGTGTGCCAGTTGCAGTCGATGTAACTTTACCATTGGCGTCAATTGAATAATCAGTATCAGCAGCATCGGCAGCATCTACAGCTGTTAACACATTTTTTGAAGCAGTAGCTAAGTTAGCCGAGCTAATGAAAGCTTTTTCTACCTTAACCGTACCTGATCCTACAGCTGTAGTTGTACTACCTTCGAACGTAAATGAGCTCCCATCTTGAGTAACAATTGTTGACGCCACCTTAGTGGTGCCGCCAACGTTATTATCCTGAAGATTGTTTAAGGTAGCTTGCGGGAGAGAGGAGCTAGCACCGTTTTTGGTAAGATTACCAGTAGTGTCAAGATACAGAATAGAATTATCATCTGCAGCAGTAATCTTACCGTCGCTAGAAATGATGACATCTTGTTTAGAACCGTGTATTTCTACAGTTGCTGTGACAGTATCACCAGCCTTTGGTGTCAGATATTTCTGAACATCAGCAGCTTTTGCTGCACCCGTAGCCGAAGAGAAAGAGAAGTTTTTCTTGTCAGAATCATATGTATAATCTACGGCAGCAGCTGTACCAAAACCGTTAGATACAGTAGTGGTAACTTTATCAGTACTTTTAAGTGTTCCAAAAATGTCTGTTGCTGAGGCTTTAGTAAATCCAGCATCACCAGTATACGTTTTACCGTTATCAGCAGTTTGGAAGCCTGCAGCCACCAAGTCGGTTGTTTTAGCCAGGGTATTAGCCACACCACCTTTACCATTCACGTTAAAACCATCTAGTCCCAGGGTGCTGGACGTGATTTCTTTCAGGTCGATAGTGATGGTTTCGCCATCGTTAGCACCAACTTGAATTTTCATAGAGCTATCACCAGCCAGAACTTTCACACCGTTGAACTGAGTCTGGCCGGAAACGCGGTCAATCTCGCCCAAACGCTGGGTGATTTCATTCTGGATTGAATCCAGGTCAGACGTGGAGTTGGTCCCGTTAGTTGCCTGAACAGACAGCTCACGCACACGCTGCAAGTTGTTGTTGATTTCAGACAGGGCGCCTTCAGTCGTCTGCGCGATGGAGATACCGTCGTTGGCGTTACGAGAAGCCTGAGTCAGGCCTTTGATGTTTGCAGTGAAGCGGTTAGCAATGGCCTGGCCCGCCGCATCGTCTTTGGCGCTGTTAATACGCAGACCGGAAGACAGACGCTCAATAGCAGTGCCCAGAGAAGATTGAGATTTGTTCAGATTGTTTTGGGTCAACAGCGACAGGCTGTTAGTGTTGATAACTTGTGCCATGATTTTTTATCCTTATCAATTCACATTTTGTGGTTGGGCTGTTGCCCACGGTTTCTCACCGTCTACCCATGTATCGGCACACTAATTTCGAACTTTAGAATAATTTCACTTTTTCTCTAGCCGCAGAAATAACCCGCAACGCCTTCATTATTCCCGCCATTAATTGACTGTAAATATCATTAAACTTTGCGCTCTCGTTGCCGATACCACTGTGAATAATTGTTAGTAATGAAAAGGGAATAATAATGGCTAGCGTTTCTTCATTAGGGGTCGGCTCCAACCTGCCGTTGGATACTTTATTGGCTAACCTCAGCACGGCGGAAAAAGGTCGACTCACACCAATTACTGCTCAGCAGTCCAGCTACAGCTCAAAACTAACGGCTTATGGCTCGCTTAAAAGCGCGATTGAAAAATTCCAGACCGCGAATACCGCACTGAATGACGCTACCCTTTTCAAAAGCAGCACAGCCGTTAGTAGTACCACTGATTTAGGTGTGAGCACTGGCGCGGGTGCCGCTGCAGGCAAATACACCATTAGCGTAACGCAACTGGCGCAAGCACAATCGCTGGCAACGGGTGGTGCTAAGAGCGCGACAGATAAACAAAGCACCGTTTCATCGACCGACCGCACGCTGGTCATCAACCAGCCGGGTCGTAAAGAACCGCTGGAAATCAAACTTACCGACGATCAGACCTCACTAAATGGTATTCGGGATGCGATTAATACTGCCGACGGTGGTGTTTCTGCGAGCGTTATTAAAAACAGTGAAGGCAAATTCCAGCTGGTTATTACTTCTACCGAAACCGGCGAAGACAAAGCAATGACGATTAGTGTCACTGGCGACAGCGAGCTAAACGAACTTATTGGCTATGATTCTACCGCCACGAAAAATGGGTTAACTGAAACGATTTCTGCTCAAGATGCCGAGTTAACCATCAACAATATTAAAGTGGTAAGCGGCAGCAATACCGTTAAAGACACGCCAGAAGGCGTCACGTTAACCCTGAATAAAGAAGTCACCAACGCCACCGTCACCATAACAAAAAGCAACGATAAAGCGACCGCTGCGATTAAAGGCTGGGTTGATGCCTACAACTCAATGTTGGATACCTTCAGCTCCCTGACGAAATACAGCGCAGTAGATGCGGGTGCCGACCAAAGCGCGGGCAATGGCGTATTGCTGGGTGACAGTGTGGTTCGCACTATCCAGACCGGTATTCGTGGTCAATTTACGACGGGGGACACTGGTTCAAAATTTAGTACCCTGTCGCAGATCGGCATTGCTCAAGATCCAACGACTGGCAAGCTCAAAATTGACGACGATAAGCTGAAAACAGCATTGACCACTAACTCAGTTGATACGCAAAAATTACTGGTCGGCGACGGCAAAACTACCGGCATCACCACAACCACTGCGAACCTGGTAAAAGACTATCTGGCGGACGACGGTATCATCGACAGCGCCACTGACAGCATCAACGCCACGCTAAAAAGCCTGACAAAACAATACCTGGCAACGAGCTCCAGCATTGATGACACCATCGCCCGATATAAAGCTCAGTTTACGCAGCTCGATACCATGATGAGCAAGCTGAACAACACCAGCAATTATCTGACTCAACAATTCTCATCCAGCAGTTCCTGATAACAAGGGGTAATTATGTACAGCGCGCGGGGTACACAAGCATATGCTCAGATTGGTGTAGAAAGCGCCGTGATGAGCGCGAGTCCTCATCAATTAATTGTTTTGCTTTTTGATGGAGCATTAAGCGCCCTGGTCAGAGCTCGCTTGTTTATGCAGCAAGGAGAGCTTGCCGCGAAGGGTGAGGCACTGAGCAAGGCTATCAATATTATCGATAACGGCCTGAAGGCAGGGTTAGATAATGAAAAAGGTGGTGAAATTGCAGCGAATTTATCCTCTCTGTATGACTACATGATTCGCCGCCTGATGCTGGCCAATCTGCGAAATGATGTTGCCATCATTGAAGAAGTGGAAGGGCTATTAACCAATATTGCGGATGCCTGGAAACAGATCTCACCTCTGAATGCTGCGCGGGAGCCTGCCTAATGTCGCCGTATGTAGAACTGATCAGCCGCTGGCAGAACGTTGTACTGTTAAGCCAGTCGTTGCTGGAACTGGCACAGCGTGGCGAGTGGGATTTATTGCTGGAGCAGGAAGTCGCTTACCTGCAAGGCATTGAGACGCTTAACGCCAACCCTATTCCACCAGGGACGGCGAAAAGCGTGCAGGATATGTTGCAGCAAAAACTAGAGCAAATCCTGGAAAATGAGCAGGCGCTAAAAAACTTATTACAGCAGCGCCTTGACGAACTGAGTTCGTTAATCGGCCAGTCATCGCGCCAGCAAACCCTGAACCACACGTATGGAAGGTTATCAGGCCAGTTACTGGTACCTGATGCACCACAATAATTTTGCCTCACATTGCAAAGCATTCAGTAACTAATCCGCTAGTCATCCTAAAATCTTCCATACTCCAGTGGTCAGCTAAATGACTCCTGGAGCGTGGACTCGATGAAAAACCCAACCCTATTGCAATTTTTCCATTGGTATTACCCCGGTGGGGGTCAGTTGTGGGCAGAAGTCGCCGAACGCGCGGCAACGCTCAATGATATCGGCGTCAATATGGTCTGGCTGCCACCGGCTTATAAAGGCAGTTCCGGTGGCTATTCCGTGGGATATGACTGTTACGATCTTTTTGATCTCGGTGAATTCGACCAAAAAGGCTCGGTGGCGACCAAATACGGCGATAAAGCGCAATTGCTGGCAGCAATAAAAGCCCTAAAAGAAAACGATATCGCAGTGCTGCTTGATGTGGTGGTTAACCACAAAATGGGCGCTGATGAGAAGGAGCGCATTCAGGTCAATCGCGTCAACGAAGAAAACCGTAATGAAATAGATGACGAAGTTATCGAATGCGAAGCCTGGACGCGTTACACCTTCCCTGCCCGCGCAGGGAAATATTCGAAGTTTATCTGGGATTACAAATGCTTTAGTGGCGTTGACCACATCGAAAACCCGAACGAAGACGGTATTTTCAAGATAATCAACGATTACACCGGTGAAGGCTGGAACGACCAGGTTGATGATGAGCTCGGCAATTTCGACTATTTAATGGGCGAGAATATAGATTTTCGCAATCACGCCGTAACAGAAGAGTTGAAGTACTGGGCGCGTTGGGTAATGGAAGAAACGGGTTGTAACGGCTTCCGCCTCGATGCGGTCAAACACATTCCGGCATGGTTCTACAAAGAGTGGATTGAACATGTTCAGGAAGTGGCTGAACAACCGCTGTTTATTGTTGCGGAATACTGGTCACATGAAGTCGATAAACTTCAGGAATATATCTCGCAGGTCGATGGCAAAACGATGCTGTTTGATGCGCCGCTGCAAATGAAATTCCACCAGGCATCAAAGCAAGGTCGTGATTACGACATGAGCCAGATTTTCACCGGCACGCTGGTTGAAGCCGACCCTTTCCACGCTGTAACTCTCGTCGCCAATCATGACACGCAACCCCTGCAATCACTTGAAGCACCTGTTGAGCCATGGTTCAAACCCTTAGCTTACGCGCTGATTTTGCTGCGCGAAAACGGTGTGCCAAGCGTGTTTTATCCCGATTTATTTGGCTCAAGTTACGACGATGAGGGTGGCGATGGCGAAACTTACCATATCGACATGCCGATAATTGAGCAGTTGGATGATTTAATTCATGCTCGTGAGCGCTTCGCCCACGGCGTGCAAACACTATGGTTTGATCACCCTAATTGCATCGCTTTTAGCCGCAGCGGCACCGATGAAAATCCAGGTTGCGTGGTGGTGCTATCAAACGGTGATGAAGGCGAGAAAACCATTACGCTTGGCGATAATTACGGCAGCAAAAATTGGCGGGATTATCTGGGCAACCGTGAAGAAACCGTCACCACCGATGAAAAAGGTAGCGCGACATTTTCCTGCAACGGCGGTAGCGTAAGCGTGTGGGTAATGGAAGAGGTGTTATAGATTGGCTGAAACTTCCCTCTCCAGTTAAAGGAGAGGGAATCATCACTTACGGTAATTTGCTATCCAGCGGGTTCTTCTGCAAATAATCAGCACATTCTTGCGTCGGACGATCAACACGTTTCAGCGTCATACCGGCATATTCCAGCGTATCGCCTTCACGTTCAACGCTATAAACATCGCGTTTGTTCGTCACGTTATACCAATCATCTGAACGCACGAACAGTTTACCTGGCAGAGCAAGCACGCGCTGCCACTGACGGCAATCGAGCGTATCCCCTTGCGGCGTGACCACAAGAGTGGCGATCGCTTCCGGGCTCACCATCTCACTTTGCGGGCCTTGTGACTGCCAGTAACCAGCAAGTCCGGCAGGCGCTGGGGTTTTAACCACTTCGAGGTAATTATCAACCTGCACACAGCCGCTTAACGCCAGCAACACTGTCAATAATGCAATCTTCTTCATCATCTATCCCGACTGCGGAGAAAAAATAATTTTCGCATTAAAGCACTAAGCCCGCCAGTGTTTCAGTAGCTTGCAACCAATCGCAGGAAATTAAGACGGGCCGTTCAAGCCCTGGCATAGCAAATCTTTTACCAGACCCCATGGCGAGTTGCAGATTATGAATCAAGATTATTCTTATAAATCTTAAAAGGAATATCGCCATGCGTGATTTCTTTTCCACATTAAAATATGACTTAAAAATCAACACAGCCAAATCTAAGCTCATTATTTTAATTTTCAGAATGGCCACTATTCATGCCAAAACAAAGGCGCTTTACCCGATTTCGCTAATGTTTGTGATCCTCAACCGAGTTATTAATGAAGGCCTATTTGGGGTAGAGCTGCCTTACCATTTAAAAATTGGCAAGGGCTTTAAGATTTGAATAGAAAAAGGCCGACGATTGTCAGCCTTTAGAATCATTTTAAAAATCTTGCTTACTTCTGAACTTCTATACATTTTCCAGCGGATGGGGCCTGGACAGTGCCGTAACTTCCATCAGGAATTCCCTTCATCACTTCTTTTAAGGTGAGCTCGCACACTTCCATGCTAGGCATGGGGGTCACGTTCCATGAAACTTCACTCGTATAACCTGACGCCAGAAGCATAAAATAATAAACAGTTGCCACAATACCCCCTATAAACTGTCGCGGATTATGTAAATGGAATCAGGAAGCAGCAAGTCATTTATTACATTTGAGTAATTTTAAAGAAATTAATGACAAAAAAATAATGATTATCGTGGCTTAGTAAAGATGATAATTAACAAGTCCACAAACTTTTTCACAACAACACGTCTGCGTAGGTGCTTATATATTGACCTACGCTCTCTTAGTTTAGTGATAAAAATGTACGTCTATATTCTTATATATTAGATAGATCAAGCAACTACACCTGCATGTTCATCACTTCCTGGTAGGCCGACACCATCTTGTTACGCACCTGAATCCCCATCTGTAACGAAACTGACGATTTTTGTAGATCGACCATCACATCATTTAGCGCAACACCGGGAGTTCCCAGGGCAAATTTTTCAGCCTGGGTACGCGCAGCGGTTTGGGTTTCGCTGATGCGACCAAGTGCTGCCTGCAACTCACCGGCAAAACTCACTTTAGGCTCGTTATTCTGAACCGGATTCCCCGCCGACAGCGCGGTTGCCTGCAACTGCTGAAGAACGCCTTCAATGCCCTGAATTGCCATTTCCCTGCCCCAATGATTTTTAACGCGGCAAGATTAACACCTTGTCAATAGGACAAAGGCGGTAATTAGCGTCAATAAATAGAGCTAATTCAGCCATCGAAAGTTTTGAGAAAGAAAATAATGACGGTGCCATCTATGTGGAACTTTTGTTGTGGGAGCTCGTTTTGTTCACTCTTTATAGTAAAAATGATGTCTATGTTCAGCTGCGAGGTGCTCAATGACCGCAGCGAGCCAGGCACAAACGTCACAAAACAAACCCCAGGAGTGGCTGACCCGCGTTCGCGCGAATCCTAAAATCCCACTGATGGTCGCAGGTGCGGCGGCGATCGCCGTTATTATCGCGCTGGTACTGTGGGCCAAAACACCTGATTACAAAGTGCTATACAGCAATCTGGCCGATCAGGACGGTGGCGCCATCGTCACGCAACTCACCCAAATGAATGTGCCTTACCGCTTCTCCGATAACGGTAGTGCTATTGAAGTTCCAGCCGATAAAGTCTACGACCTGCGTCTGCGCCTCGCCCAGCAAGGGCTGCCAAAAGGCGGTGCGGTCGGTTTTGAATTGCTGGACCAGGAAAAATTCGGCATCAGCCAGTTTAGCGAGCAAGTGAACTACCAGCGTGCGCTGGAGGGTGAACTGGCACGAACAATCGAAACACTCGGTCCGGTAAAAAATGCGCGTGTGCATCTTGCCATGCCAAAACCATCTCTCTTTGTCCGCGAGCAAAAGTCCCCTTCTGCTTCCGTAACGCTCAGCCTCGAGCCTGGTCGCGCTTTAGATGAAGGGCAAATCAGCGCCGTCGTCCATATGGTTTCCAGCGCGGTTGCAGGGTTGCCACCAGGTAATGTAACGCTTGTTGACCAGGGCGGGCATCTGCTCACGCAGTCCAATACCGCAGGCCGCGACTTAAACGATGCTCAACTGAAATATGCGATGGATGTTGAAAGCCGCTTCCAGCGCCGTATCGAATCAATCCTCGCTCCTATCGTGGGTAGCGGGAATGTCCATGCTCAGGTCACCGCCCAGATAGATTTCGCCAATAAAGAAAAAACTGAAGAGCAATATCGCCCGAACAGCGATCCTTCTCAGGCCGCCGTGCGTTCACGCCAGCTAAACCAAAGTGAGCAGGTTAATGGCCGTAACCCAGGTGGTGTTCCGGGTGCTCTTTCAAACCAACCGGCTCCGCCGAACAATGCCCCTATTGCCAACGCACCACAAAATAATGCGGCAAATGCACCTCAACAAAATCAAACGACGTCGATGGGTGGATCTACCCCAACCGGCTCAAGCAATACTCAGCGCGACGAAACGACTAACTACGAAGTCGACCGCACTATTTTGCATACCAAGCTGAACGTCGGTGATATTCAACGCCTGTCTGTGGCAGTCGTCGTGAATTACCGCCAGCTAACCGATGGCAAACCGTTGCCGTTGACCACTGAGCAGATGAAGCAGATTGAGAACCTGACGCGTGAAGCGATGGGCTATTCCGATACACGTGGCGACACGCTCAACGTAGTGAACTCACCATTTAGCGCGACAGAAGAAACCAGCCTTGAGCTGCCGTTCTGGAAGCAACAAGCCTTCTTCGAAATGTTGATGTCCGCAGGCCGTTGGTTGGTAGTAGTGATTGTTGCCTGGCTGCTGTGGCGCAAACTGGTGCGCCCACTGATTCAACGCAAGGTTGAGGTGCAACAAACGCAGGTGGCAGCACAGCGTCAGCGTGCGGAAGAGGACGATGCAGTTTCAGTTCGTCTGACGAAAGATGAACAGCAGCAGCAACGCAAAGTGAATCAAAAACTGAGCGCTGAAGTGATGAGTCAACGTATTCGCGAGATGTCTGATAACGATCCGCGCGTCGTTGCGCTGGTTATACGCCAATGGATGAGTAACGAACTATGAGTATTAGCGGAACAGAGAAAAGCGCAATTCTGTTGATGACCATTGGCGAAGACCGTGCAGCAGAAGTGTTCAAGCACCTTAGCCCACGTGAAGTCCAGCATCTTAGTGCGGCCATGGCCAGCATTCGCCAGATTTCCAACAAACAGCTGACCGAGGTGTTAGCTGAATTTGAACAAGAAGCCGAGCAATATGCGGCGCTGTCGATTAACGCCAACGACTACCTGCGTTCGGTGCTGATCAAAGCGTTGGGTGAAGAGCGTGCTTCCAGCCTGCTGGAAGATATTCTGGAAACCCGCGAAACCACATCGGGTATGGAAACGCTCAACTTTATGGAACCACAGAGTGCCGCCGATCTTATCCGCGACGAGCACCCGCAGATCATCGCCACGATTTTGGTTCACCTCAAACGCGCTCAGGCGGCCGATATTCTGGCGCTGTTCGACGAGCGTTTACGCCACGATGTAATGCTGCGTATCGCCACCTTCGGCGGCGTGCAACCTGCGGCACTGGCGGAACTGACCGAAGTGCTCAACAACCTGCTCGATGGTCAGAACCTCAAACGCAGCAAAATGGGCGGCGTGAGAACGGCAGCAGAAATTATCAACCTGATGAAAACTCAGCAGGAAGAAGCAGTTATCTCCGCGGTACGCGACTTCGACGGCGAGCTGGCACAGAAAATTATCGACGAAATGTTCCTGTTCGAAAACCTGGTCGAAGTGGACGATCGCAGTATCCAGCGCCTGTTGCAGGAAGTGGAATCCGAATCGCTGCTTATCGCCCTCAAAGGTGCCGAGCAACCGCTGCGCGAGAAATTCCTGCGCAACATGTCGCAGCGTGCAGCAGATATTCTGCGCGACGACCTCTCCAACCGTGGCCCGGTGCGCCTGTCGCAAGTGGAAAACGAACAGAAAGCCATTCTGCTTATTGTTCGTCGCCTGGCAGAAACCGGCGAGATGGTAATTGGCACCAGCGAGGATACCTATGTCTAACTCGCTGCCATGGAAAATCTGGACACCAGACGACCTGGCCCCGCCTTCACAGGCCTTCGAGCCGATGTTCCAGTCGGAATCGGATGGCGATGAGCCTGAACAGGCTCAGGAAAGCGTGCCTGATTTACAGCAACAACTTGCTCAAATGCAGATGCAGGCTCATGAGCAAGGCCATCAACTGGGCTATGCCGAAGGGCAAAAAATTGGCGTGGAAGAGGGTCGTAAAACAGGTTTTCAGCAAGGACTTGAACAAGGTCTTGCTGAGGCTAAGCAGCAACAAGCGCCGGTACATGCACGAATGCAGCAACTGGTCAGTGAGTTCCAGTACACGCTCGACGCGCTCGACAGCGTTATCGCTTCTCGTTTGATGCAGATGGCGCTGGAAGCGGCTCGCCAGGTTATCGGCGAAACCAAAGGCATTGATAACACTGCGCTGATTAAGCAGATTCAGTCGCTATTGCAGCAAGAACCACTATTCAGCGGCAAACCGCAGTTGCGCGTTCACCCGGATGATTTGCAACGTGTTGAAGAGATGTTGGGTGCCACCCTCAGCCTGCATGGCTGGCGTTTGCGTGGCGACCCAAGTCTGCATCAGGGCGGCTGCAAAGTCTCCGCTGATGAAGGCGATCTCGACGCAAGCGTTGCAACGCGCTGGCAAGAGCTCTGCCGCCTTGCAGCGCCAGGAGTGTTGTGATGACTGCACGTCTGACTCGCTGGCTCAATTCGCTCGATACTTTTGAGGCGAAAATGTCTCAACTGCCGACCGTGCGTCGTTATGGTCGTTTGACTCGCGCAACCGGTCTGGTACTGGAAGCCACAGGTCTGCAATTACCGCTTGGTGCGACCTGCATCATCGAGCAGCATTCACGAGATATCGAGTGTGAGGTCGTCGGTTTTAACGGTCAAAGACTGTTTCTGATGCCGCTTGAAGAAGTAGAAGGCATTCTGCCCGGTGCGCGTGTTTATGCTCGCGCCACCAGCGAAGGTGGCCTACATAATGGCAAACAACTGCCCCTCGGCCCGGCGCTTCTGGGCCGCGTACTGGATGGTAGTGGTCGCCCACTCGACAGCCTTCCGGCACCGGAAACCACCACGCTTGGTGCATTGGGTGCCGCCCCGTTCAATCCTTTACAACGTACCCCTATCGAACACGTGTTGGATGTTGGCGTGCGCCCTATCAACGCGCTGCTAACCGTGGGTCGCGGCCAGCGTATGGGCCTGTTTGCCGGTTCTGGTGTGGGGAAAAGTGTGCTGTTGGGCATGATGGCGCGTTATACCCAGGCCGATGTGATTGTTGTGGGGTTAATCGGCGAACGTGGGCGTGAAGTAAAAGACTTCATCGAGAACATTCTTGGCCCCGAAGGCCGTGCGCGATCGGTGGTGATCGCCGCCCCTGCTGATGTTTCGCCGCTGCTGCGTATGCAAGGTGCCGCTTACGCCACGCGCATCGCCGAAGATTTCCGCGACCGTGGTCAGCATGTGTTGCTGATTATGGATTCACTGACGCGCTACGCGATGGCGCAACGTGAGATTGCGCTGGCGATTGGTGAACCGCCGGCCACCAAAGGCTATCCGCCGTCAGTCTTCGCCAAGCTGCCTGCGCTGGTTGAACGCGCCGGTAACGGTATTTCTGGCGGTGGTTCGATTACCGCGTTTTATACCGTTTTGACCGAGGGCGATGATCAACAAGATCCGATTGCCGATTCGGCGCGCGCCATTCTTGATGGCCACATTGTGTTATCGCGCCGTCTGGCGGAGGGCGGTCACTACCCGGCAATCGATATTGAAGCGTCTATCAGCCGTGCCATGACTTCGTTAATTACCGAACAGCACTACGCACGCGTACGCCATTTCAAACAGCTGTTATCCAGTTTCCAGCGCAACCGAGATTTGGTGAGCGTAGGCGCGTACGCCAAAGGCAGCGATCCGCAGCTCGATAAAGCAATTTTGCTGTGGCCGCAACTGGAAGCCTTTTTGCAGCAAGGGATTTTTGAGCGCAGCGGCTGGGAAGAAGCCTGCCAGTCACTGGAGATTATTTTTCCAACGGTTTGATAACCCATCGTAGGTCGGATAGGTGTCGGCGTCATCCGACTTAAGCTTGACGAGAGGTAACAATGAACCAAAGCACAGCACTGGATACCCTGCACGACCTGGCAGAAAAAGAGGTCGAGGACGCAGCAGTACGCTTAGGGGAAATGCGCCGCGGCTGCCAGGCGGCAGAAGAACAGCTCAACATGCTGATTAACTATCAATTTGAATATAGCTCCAGCCTCAACGATAGCATGAGTCAGGGCATTGCCAGTAACCGTTGGCAGAATTATCAGCAATTTATACAAACGCTTGAGAAAGCTATCGATCAGCATCGCCAACAGTTGATGCAGTGGAACGGAAAGGTCACTCAGGCGCTGAATGTATGGCAAGAGAAGCAGAAGAGATTGCAGGCCTGGAGCACTTTACAGCAGCGCAAAGCAGCACAAGTCCTGTTGGCTGAGAACAAGCTTGATCAAAAACTGATGGATGAATACGCCCAGCGGGCAACACTGAGGAAAGCAGAATGATTATGCAGCCCCTGATTATAACCTCTCCCGATGTCACAAGTACTGCGTCTGCTCCGGGTAGTGTAGCTCCTGGCGATAAAAGCTTGAGTGAGGATTTCCTGAGCCTGCTGAGCAAAGCGCTGCCAGGTGAAGTCACTCTGGCAGATGGTAAAACCGTGTCTCTGGAAGCCGCTCTGGGTAAAACAGCGAGCAAAGACGCACCTGCAATTGCTGCTGATGCCGCTGATGAAAAAACCACGCTTGCCGCGCTGTTAAATAACCTCGATGCACCACAGGCATTGTCTGCCCTGCTCTCTAACGTGAAGAAAAGCGGCAACGTGGAAAAAACGGCGCAGGTCGATGCGCAACATGAGCAAACCCACACGCTCAGCAATGCTGACATGCAGGCATTAAGCGCGTTGTTTGCCATGCTGCCGCAGCAATTACCGGTCGCCAACGCACTCAATACCCAGTCAGATGGTGAAAGTAGCGCGGCGGTTAGCCTGAATACTTTGCTTTCCAGTAGCGGTATAAAAAATGCGCCGACGGTTGATGCGCGAACCAACAGCGCCATCGCGACAGATAACACCGTTACACTCGATAGCGCAGCGACAGCAAAAAATGCACCCGCAACAACCGACTCACCGGTTGAAGCAAAAACGTTCACCATAAGTAGCACTGAAAATGGCAACCGTGATGCCACAGCGAACAACACCACCACTGCTTCGGCACTGACCACGCCAGTCTTCAGTACCGCAACGGTGGCGACACCTGCTTCGGCGCAAATTGCTGTGCCGGTCGCACCACAGATTAGCGCCCAGCTTGGCAGCCAGGAGTGGCAGCAGGCAGTCAGCCAGCACATCACCCTATTCACTCGCCAGGGCCAGCAAAGTGCCGAGCTACGTCTGCACCCTGAAGATTTAGGACAGATTCAAATCAGCATGAAGCTTGATGACAACCAGGCACAGTTGCAGATGGTTTCAGCCCACAGCCACGTTCGCGCAGCACTTGAGGCGACATTACCAAACCTGCGTATTGCGCTGGCAGAAAGTGGTATCCAGCTAGGACAGAGCAGTATCAGTAGCGAAAGTTCTGCCGGGCAGCAGCAACAGCAATCAGGCCAACAGCAGCAACAAGCATCACGATCGGGCGGTACTTTCCCATCAATGGGTGATGCTGATTCGCTGACGGTTCCTGCCAGCATTCAACGTTTAGCATCGGGTAATAACGCGGTGGATATTTTCGCCTGAGCCACGCTCCCTAAGCTAAACGTCAGAGGTAACAACAAATATCATCTGTTTTCGGGCCTTTGAACGCCCGCCGACACAGGATAATCAACCGATACCCAAGCTACTTCAAGGTGCAGGTAGGCGGCAATCGAATGAATCCCGATGAGCTTACTTGTGTAAGTGATTCGGGTGAATGAGAGCAGCCAACACCCCTGCAACTTGAAGGGCGATGGGTAGATATGCAGTACCGATACAGGAAAGATTCATTTTATGACTGACAACGCTTTGCCAAAAAGCCGCAAGCGCTCCATCTGGATGCCATTACTGGTCCTGATTACACTTGCCGCATGTGCTACCGCTGGTTACAGCTACTGGCGTATGCAGCAGCAACCTGCTGCCGCGCAGGCGAAGGCACCGGAGCCACCACCAGCACCGGTATTTTACGCACTGGACACCTTCACGGTTAACCTCGGTGATGCTGACCGCGTCTTGTATATCGGTGTCACATTGCGCCTGAAAGATGAAGCCACGCGTCAACGTCTGAGTGAATTCCTGCCAGAAGTACGTAGTCGTCTATTGCTGCTGTTTTCCCGCCAGGACAGTGCAGCCCTTGCGACCGATGAAGGTAAACAGAAACTGGTTGAAGCGATAAAGAATACGCTGGCACCGCCTCTGGTCGCCGGACAACCTCAACAGGCAGTCAGCGACGTGCTGTATACCGCCTTTATTTTGCGGTAATCCCATGGGCGATAGCATTCTTTCTCAGGCCGAAATTGACGCACTGTTAAATGGCGACAGTGACAACTCCGACGAACCCAAGACCAGTGTCGTTAATGAAACCGACATTCGTCCTTATGACCCCAATACCCAACGTCGTGTGGTGCGCGAGCGCTTACAGGCATTGGAAATTATTAACGAGCGTTTTGCTCGTCAATTCCGTATGGGGTTATTTAACCTGTTACGTCGCAGCCCGGACATTACCGTCGGGGCTATCCGCATTCAGCCGTACCACGAGTTTGCCCGTAACTTGCCCGTGCCTACCAACCTCAACTTGATGCATCTGAAACCGCTGCGCGGCACAGGTTTGTTCGTATTCTCCCCAAGCCTTGTGTTTATCGCCGTGGACAACCTGTTTGGTGGTGACGGACGTTTCCCAACCAAAGTTGAAGGCCGGGAGTTTACCCATACCGAGCAGCGCGTGATTAACCGCATGTTGAAACTGGCGCTGGAATCTTATAGCGACGCGTGGAAAGCCATTTATCCACTGGAAGTGGAATATGTGCGTTCCGAAATGCAGGTGAAATTTACCAACATTACGACGTCGCCCAACGACATCGTGGTGAATACGCCATTCCATGTGGAAATCGGCAACCTGACCGGCGAGTTTAATATCTGCCTGCCGTTTAGCATGATTGAACCTTTGCGCGAGCTGCTGGTGAATCCGCCGCTGGAAAACTCCCGTCAGGAAGACCAAAGCTGGCGCGATACCCTGGTACGTCAGGTTCAGCATTCTGAGCTTGAGCTAATTGCCAATTTCGCTGACATCCCGCTACGCCTTTCACAAATTTTAAAATTGAAACCTGGTGACGTGCTACCGATTGATAAACCGGACAGGATTCTGGCGCACGTTGACGGTGTTCCGGTACTGACTAGTCAGTACGGTACGCTTAACGGCCAGTACGCTCTGCGCGTCGAACATTTGATCAACCCGATACTGAATTCGCTGAACGAGGAACAGCCCAAATGAGTGATATTAATCAACCGTCCGACGACAATGCAGACTCCGTGGACGATCTGTGGGCTGACGCGTTAAACGAACAGAAAGTTACGACCAACAAAAGCACCGCAGACAGCGTATTCCGTGCGCTTGAAGGCAATGACATAGCGGGCGCGATGCAAGACATCGACCTGATTATGGACATTCCCGTCAAACTGACTGTGGAGCTGGGCCGTACCCGTATGACTATCAAAGAGCTGCTGCGTTTGTCGCAAGGTTCAGTGGTAGCGCTGGATGGCTTAGCAGGTGAACCGCTGGATATTTTGATCAACGGTTATCTGATTGCTCAGGGCGAAGTCGTGGTAGTGGCTGACAAATACGGTGTTCGTATCACCGACATTATTACGCCATCCGAGCGTATGCGTCGCCTGAGCCGTTAATTCGATGAAAACCCAGGCAACTGTTCAGTCACAACCCACCGCCAGCACCGGCTCTCCGTTGGTGCAGGTGAGCGGCGCATTAACCGCGATTATCGTTTTTATTTTGCTCGCCGCCTGGGTGGCAAAACGTTTTGGCTTTACGCCGAAAACTGGCTCCAGCAAAGAGATGAAAGTCAGCGCCAGTTGTAGCGTTGGCCCACGTGAACGTGTGGTGATTGTTGATGTGCAAGATGCGCGTCTGGTGCTCGGCGTGACTGCCGGGCAAATCACTCATTTGCATACGCTCCCCGCCTCGACGGTGAGCGAAACTGTATCGCCAACAGCACCTGCTGATTTCCGCGAATTGATGAAAAACAGTCTGATGAAAAATCTGCTTAAACGTAACGGGAAAGATTGATGAAACGTTGGCTCCCTTTCTCGTTGCTTGGCCTGTTGTTAGTCATGCCAGCCGCTTTTGCCCAGCTACCCGGCCTCATCAGCCAGCCGATGTCTAACGGCGGCCAAAGCTGGACGCTGCCAGTTCAGACGCTGGTATTTATTACTTCGCTGACATTTTTGCCGGCAATTCTACTGATGATGACAAGCTTCACTCGCATCATCATTGTTTTTGGCCTGCTGCGTAGCGCATTGGGCACACCGTCTGCACCGCCCAACCAGGTGTTGTTGGGACTTGCGCTGTTTCTGACCTTTTTCATTATGGCCCCGGTATTCGACAAAATTTATACCGACGCTTACCAGCCATTTAGTGAAAACAAAATCCAGATGGACGAAGCCATTGAGCGGGGTTCGAAGCCGCTACGTGAGTTCATGTTGCGCCAAACACGTGAAGCAGATCTGGCACTGTTTGCACGCCTGGCAGATACACCGCCGCTGGAAGGGCCTGAAGTGGTTCCGATGCGCATATTGTTGCCGGCATACGTGACCAGCGAGCTGAAAACCGCATTCCAGATTGGCTTTACAGTCTTCATTCCGTTTTTGATTATCGACCTGGTTATCGCAAGCGTACTGATGGCGCTGGGGATGATGATGGTGCCACCAGCAACTATCGCCCTGCCCTTTAAATTAATGCTGTTTGTGTTGGTGGATGGCTGGCAGTTGTTGGTCGGCTCGCTTGCGCAAAGTTTCTACAGTTAGAGGGGGAAAAGATGACTCCTGAGTCGGTCATGATGATGGGCACCGAAGCCATGAAAGTGGCTTTGGCGCTCGCAGCCCCATTATTGATGGTGGCACTGGTGACAGGTCTGGTGATCAGTATGCTGCAGGCCGCGACCCAGATAAACGAAATGACCCTATCGTTTATCCCGAAAATTCTTGCGGTGTTCGTCACTATTATCGTTGCAGGGCCGTGGATGCTTAATCTGCTGCTGGATTATATGCGCACGCTGCTGACAAATATCCCGATGAACATTGGATGATTCACATTGATAGCGGCCAGTGGCTCACGTTATTAAGTATGGGGTTCTGGCCATTTATTCGTATTCTGGCCCTGATTTCAACTGCACCAATACTCAGTGAACGTGCGATTTCAAAGAAGGTAAAAATTGGCCTCGCGTTGATGATTACCTGGATAGTTGCTCCGACCCTTCCGGCAACTGAGGTCACTATTTTCTCGGCGGCCGGATTCTGGCTCGCAGCACAGCAAATTCTGATTGGCATTGCGCTTGGCTTCACCATGCAGTTTGCCTTTGCCGCCATTCGTACTGCAGGTGAGATAATCGGCCTGCAAATGGGGCTTTCATTTGCTACCTTCTTTGACCCTGGTAGCCGCCTGAATATGCCAGTCCTTGCCCGTTTTATGGACATGCTGGCCATGTTACTTTTTTTGGTGTTTAACGGCCATTTATGGCTGATATCGATGCTGGTCGACACTTTTCACACCCTGCCAATCGGTGGCAATCCGATTAACAGTAACGCGTTTATGGCGCTGACTCGAGCAGGCGGCCTAATCTTCCTCAATGGCTTAATGCTGGCCCTCCCACTCATCACTTTGTTACTCACGCTAAACATTGCACTTGGTCTGCTAAACCGCATGTCACCACAGCTGTCTGTGTTTGTTATCGGTTTTCCGCTGACACTTGCTGTGGGCATGTTGGTGATGACGGCATTAATTCCCTTAATGGCTCCATTCGCTGAACACTTATTTAGTGAAGTATTTAATTTACTCTCAGATATTGTGAGTGAAATTCCCGCGAATTAATCCCCAGGTTTTGTGGAGTCTTGCTGAGGATATTCCTAAAAGCTTTCTTGAATAACATCCACCAGGATATAACTGGCGCGGCTTATATGCTTTTAGCTATCTCACATAATGGAACATTCACTTTACTTTGAGAGCATTCTTAACAAATTATACATAACTTTACTAGATAGTTAGTACGCCTAAAAATACTTAATTACGGGTGGGGGGTGTTATGTCAACGATCATTATGGACTTATGCAGTTATACCCGGTTGGGGTTAACAGGTTATTTAACCAGCCGTGGCATCCGAAAACGACAGATGACCAACGTGGAGACAATTGAGGATTTAGCGCTCGCTTGTGAGTCCCTGACACCCAATGTGGTGTTTATTAATGAGGACTGTTTTATCCATGATGCTCAAAGCAGCGAGCGAATTAAGCAGATCATTAATCAGCATCCCAGTACTTTATTCCTGGTCTTTATGGCAATTGCTAATATTCATTTCGATGAATATCTTTTGGTGCGTAGTAATCTACTGATCAGCTCTAAATCTATAAAGCCAGAGTCACTGGACGAAATACTTTCAGAATATTTAGCAAAAAATGCTCACTGCATCGGGCACATTAATTTACCCACATTATCATTAAGCCGAACTGAGTCCAGCATGCTTAAAATGTGGATGTCTGGACAAGGCACAATTCAAATATCCGACCAGATGAATATCAAAGCAAAAACGGTTTCGTCACACAAAGGGAATATAAAACGCAAGATAAAGACACATAATAAGCAAGTGATTTATCATGTGGTCCGCCTTACCGATAATGTCACCAACGGTATCTTCGTAAATTTGCGTTAATCCAACCAGGATGGTTTAGGGTGGATTAGCGCAAGCGATATCCACCGCAAATATATTACTCAGAGCGCTCAACAAAAACGCCATCCGGATGCCCCAGTTCGTTAAAGAACCAGATCCCCAACGGATACTCTTCAAGCGACACCAGATACATCGTCCCTTCGCTAAACTGTTCAACAGCTAATACCACACCTGGCCGACGCGGGCCGCCATCGGTTTTGACTGTCACGCGATCGTTGATATTCATAACAAAAATCTCCAAGTTTCTTTGTGCCAGTGTAGATCAAAAACGACTCATTCGCATCGCATGATGCGCAAGGTTATGCATTTTGTTAAGCGTCTATACTTAAACACGGGTATAGCCTGGAGGACGACTGCATGAAGACCGCGAAAGAGCTCAATGAAACCACGTGTATTGATGTCGATGCGCTATTGGCGGCCATCAATGAGATTAGCGAAAGTGAAGTGACACGTGCGAGTGACGATCCGCATCGAGTCAGTATCGATGGGCGCACATGGCACACCTACTCCGAATTAGCGGAAGCCTTTGAACTGGATATACACGATTTTAGTGTTAATGAAGTGAACCGCTGAGCTGAATAAAAGAATCCCGGCAGGAAAGCCGGGATAAACTTGCGTTAGCAAGAAGCAATTGAAAAATTCGTTACACCAGGAAATCTGATGTGCATCCACCATACATCAGATTTATTTCAAAACAATGAATGATTCGTTCTATGAATATTCAATTTTTCGCAACGACTTAGCTGAATCGTGCCGTCTTTCCTTATTTTTAGCGGTTTCCAGCACTGATACTGATACTCATTAATGATTAGGTGGCGAATTTAATTGAGATTTATCCTACTCAACCAGGCATTTAACCTTTGGATTTCAGGAGAAGTACCATGCTGCATCTGCACGATCCGCTGTTAATCATTTCAGATCTCGATGGGACACTGCTGGAACATCATTCCTACCGTTGGGAGGCCGCAAGTCCCTGGATTAACATTTTGCGCCAGAACGAGATCCCACTGATTTTGTGTAGCGCGAAAAGTGCTGCGGAAATCATTGAGTGGCAAAATGAGTTTTCATTGACCGGACAGGCGTTTATTGCAGAAAACGGGGCGGTTATTCAGCTTGATTCACGCTGGAGTGACAGCGACGATTACCCTCGTCTGATGACGGGTATTCGCCATGAAGAGCTGTTTTCTGTTCTGGATAAGTTACGTCAGAAATTTGGTTTTAAATTTACCTGCTTTGCCGACGTCGATGAGAATACCCTTTGTGAGTTAACTGGCCTTACACGCAAACAGGCGGGCCTTGCAAAACTCAGTGAAGCATCGGAAACCTTGATATGGCGCGATAGCGAAGAAATGATGGTCGCATTTAACGACCAGTTGGCAACTCTGGGTTTAATGATGCTGCAAGGCGGGCGGTTCTGGCATGTATTAGATATGCAGGCCGGCAAAGATAAGGCGCTACACTGGCTTCAGGAACAGTTTCAGCAACGCGAAGGGAAAACCCACATCACAATCGGACTGGGGGACAGCCCAAGCGATGCATTACTGCTTGATAGCGTCGATTACGCCGTAGTTGTCAAAGGCTACAGCCGCCAGACAGTGACGCTGCAACGGGACGACCCGCAGCGCGTGTATCGCAGCCAGAACTACGGTCCTGAAGGGTGGAAAGAAGGTCTCGATCATTTCATCACCCCTGAGTAACCGGTTTAATCGTGATTACAGACCTGATTACGACCACCCTGCTTCGCTTTATACAGCCGATGGTCAGCGTAAGTTTGCAGGCGTTCGAAATCGTAATCGTTAAATTCAAACGAACTACTCACACCAAATGAGGCACTGATCCTTACCGTATTGCCTTGCTTGATGAGTAATTCCTTAGTGTTAATGCGCACTCGGATGCGTTCAGCCACTTTTGTCGCCTCTTCCAGAGTTGTCTCAGGCAGCACGATACAGAACTCCTCACCGCCGACGCGTCCGGCAATATCGCCCGTACGAAACGCATCACTAAGCATCGCTGCCGCGTGGATAAGTACTTTGTCACCGCAGCTATGGCCAAACCTGTCGTTTATGCTTTTGAAGAGATCAAGGTCCATCTGAATAACCGAGAAAGGTAATCCTTGCTGCTCACACTCCTGCGACAATTTACGTGCAATCTCGAAGAAGGCACCGCGATTGTAAAGACGAGTTAGCGTGTCATAGTTAGCCCGCCAGGTCAGGGTTTGTTGCAAGCTGAACATGTTATTGACCAGGCGGCGAATCACCATCCATGAAGCAAACAGCATAAGCGTAAACAGCATCCACAGAATGCTCAGGACAATACTAATCCGCCCAAACTCGCCCTGAACCCCTTCTTCCAGGGTATGGACTTTAACCAGCAAACCATCAAAGTTATTCAGCTTCGCCCAGGTGATAAAACGGCTATCCATACGCAATTCACCCTGTTCCCCCTGTTTTGCAGCAGTGACCACATTGGCAATTCGCGCCAATTGGGGTGCGGTAAACAGCTCATGTTGCGGCAAACTCTTGGCCGAAGTCGCGATAGGATTTAATTCGTTATCGTAGAGCAGCACCGTGCCTTCATGGTCGTCATATTTGGCTTGCCGCAAGAAGTTATGGAGTGATTCGATAGGATAATCGAGTGCCAGTACACCATACCAACGCCCGTTAAAATCTAGCGGTACTGAAGCGGTAACAATCTGCCCTGATGTATCGTTGCCATTAAAAGTATGTGTCCACTTCAAAGACCGCTGCGGGTTATTTTGCAGCGACTGTGAGGAAAAATAGGGTCTGGCAATCAAGCGGTAGTAAAGCGAGACGATATTCGGATCGTTGGCGGGCGGCGTGTTCGTCAAAAAGAACCCGCTGCGCGAGGCATAGAACATGCGCTGCGGCATTTTCCCGGAACTGTCGGATAAGCGCATGATATAGCTTAATTCCAGCGCCGAGCTTAATTCTGAGTGAAGTGTATGCTCATCTCGGTCGAGCAATGGACTTTTGTTTACAAATTCATCAGATACGCCGCTCATCGGCAAACTGCGGCTTAAATCGAGGCGCAATTGCCAAAAAGGCTGGGTACGCAAGGTATCAAAATCGGCCAGGGATTTGCGGGTTCTGTCCGTTGAAATCGGGGATTGCAGCGCATATAGCATCGCATTGCGATAAAAAAGCAGATTGTCGATGCTGTGCTGGAGCTGTCGGTCAAGCAAAGTGGCAACGCTATCGAGACTATTACGCTGGTTGGCGACATAAGCCCCTTCTAGTACCACTGCCTCTCGCCATGTCAACACGGTGGAGAACAAAAATACGAAGATAAAACAAAGGTTAACGACCTTTTGCGGATTTTTGAAGCGGCCGATCACGCGTTGTAATGCATTGCCTAACACTAACACTCTCCCTGAAACCGCAATCATCTAAAAGTCTGTCAACACTGCCGGTGCCATGACACCCAGTCATGGGTCGGTTCTAATATCTAGAGAATACATGACCACTCAGGATTATTACTAAGGGTAAATATATTCATGGGAATTATATTACCCTCAAAACGAAAGGTAATCAGGAAATAAAAATGCCCCGTCAATGACAGGGCATTTGAGGCTTATCCTTGCGAGCCGCCCCCTGTTGCCAGTGGGGCCAAATCATCCTCTCGGAAGGCCTCGCGCTTTACACCAAAACCATCATACCAACGACACTCCACCATACCGCTGGAAAACCCGGTAACAATCATCCTTGGGCCACCATTCTTAGGTTGGACTTCATCGCTGACCACAAAGACCATAACTGCCTCCTGTATCAGGGGTGAAAACTTCTACAGTTATAGACAATGACCTGGTGTTTTGCCTGGCAAACCAGGCAAATTTACGCAAAAAATTAGTGAACTGTGCGCCCGCGCAGGCGGCTTATGCCATTAACGACTACCAGCACAATGGCGCCAATGACAAAACCGATAACCAGGTTTGCTACGGTTGGCCCGAGTAAATGAACGGCTCCTCCCACCTTCTGCGCCCAGTTTTCAATGGCATGATGAAGGACCGGAATACCGTGAACCAGAATGCCGCCGCCGACCAAAAACATAGCCAGAGTTCCGACAACCGATAGGAATTTCATCAGCCACGGTGCCAACACTAATAACCCTTTGCCGATCCCGCGTGCGATAACCGAGGTTTTCTCAACCAGCCAAAAACCAAGATCGTCGAGCTTTACGATAATCCCCACCAGGCCATACACCCCTACCGTCACGACCAGCGCGATCCCCGATAACACCAACACCTGGTTGAGTAAAGGCGCATCGGCGACAATGCCTAACGTAATCGCCACGATTTCAGCAGAGAGAATAAAATCGGTACGAATCGCGCCTTTCACTTTGTCTTTTTCGTAAACCAGCGGGTCTTGCGCGGCAATATCATCTAACCGCTTCTGGCGCTCTTCCGGTGTCTCCTTGTGCTTACGGGCCTGAAGCGTGTGAACGACTTTTTCAACGCCTTCATAACACAAGAAAGCGCCGCCAATCATTAATAACGGCGTGATAGCCCACGGTGCAAAAGCGCTAATAATAAGAGCCAGAGGAACGAGGATCAGCTTATTGATCGCCGACCCCTTCGCGACTTGCCACACCACCGGCAATTCACGGTTTGCCCGGACCCCAGAAACTTGTTGTGCGTTAAGGGAGAGATCGTCTCCCAATACCCCGGCAGTTTTCTTCGCCGCCAGTTTCCCCATCATCGAGATATCGTCCAGCAAAGTGGCGATATCATCCAGCAACGTTAGTAAGCTACTTCCAGCCAAAATGAGCATCCTTTTTTGTTTGTCTACTCAATAGTATGGAACAAAACTTAGCTGGCGAAAATCAAACTCATCTGTCAATAAAAATTAACATTCTACAAACAAGTAAAATCCTCGCCAGAAAGATAGTTTTGACGTTAACTATTAGCTCTATTAGCGTTAGTTACCCTGAATAATTCGAGTTGCACGAAGGGTAAAGAGAGGAAACATGCGCGTTCGTTCTGGTCAGTTATTGCCGCTGGTTGCTGCATTATTTGCGTTGTACATCATCTGGGGCTCCACCTATTTTGCTATCGCCGTAGGCGTGAAAAGCTGGCCGCCATTTATGATGGCTGGCGTGCGATTTATGGTTGCCGGTGTGTTGTTGATGAGCGTTTTATTACTGCGGGGCCATAAGTTACCCGCCATGCGCCCAATGCTTAATGCCGCGTTAATTGGCGTGTTGTTGCTGGCGGTCGGCAATGGTTTTGTGACCGTCGCAGAACATCAGCATGTTCCATCGGGTATTGCCGCAGTCATGGTCGCAACGGTTCCGCTCTTTACCTTGTGCTTTAGCCGCCTGTTCGGCATTCAAACGCGCAAACTAGAATGGCTAGGCATCGCCATTGGTCTTGCCGGCATTGTGTTACTTAATAGCGGTGGAAACCTGAGTGGCAATCCCTGGGGCGCGTTGTTAATTCTGATTGGCTCCTTGAGTTGGGCGTTTGGTTCGGTTTACGGGTCGCGCATTGAATTGCCAACCGGCTTGATGGCCGGTGCGGTTGAAATGCTCGCCGCAGGTGTCGTGTTGCTGGTCGCTTCCGCGTTAACCGGTGAGCGCCTCACGGCAATGCCAACGACTGCGGGCTTTATGGCAGTGGCTTATCTTTCGTTATTCGGTTCAATTATTGCGATCAGCGCTTATATGTATCTGATTCGTAATGTCGCCCCGGCAGTTGCCACCAGCTACGCCTACGTTAACCCGGTGGTTGCCGTGCTGCTGGGAACCGGTTTTGCCGGAGAAAGCCTGTCGCCGGTAGAATGGCTGGCGCTGGGGGTGATTATTTTTGCGGTGGTGCTGGTTACGCTGGGGAAATATCTGTTGCCCCCAAAGCCGGTAGTAACGGCGTGTGAAATAGAGAAGTGATCTCTCATGCGGGTGGCGCTTGCCGCCCGCTTTCATTTAATGCATGTATTCCCTGCGTATCAATTTGCGCGTGATTGCCACCGCTACAGACCCACTCTTCAAGCCGTTCACAAAGCGCGCTATCACTGAGTTTTTCGCGCCCACGTAACGAGCATTCCCAGACTAAAAGCACCCGCCAACCTTCGTTCAATAAAAGCTGTATATCTCGCTTATCGCGCTGCACATTTTTACCTATCTTCTCAAGCCAGAAATCGGTGCGGGTTGCCGGAACCTTGAACAGATAACAGTCGTGGTGATGCCAGAAACAGCCATGAGCAAAAATAACGCAGCGATACTCATCAATAACAAAATCCGGACGACCTGCAAGCGAGGCATCTTGCACGCGAAACGCAAAGCCAGAGTCGCTCAATAAACCTGACAACCGTTTTTCAATAGCAGTGTCGCGCGTTGCAATGGCGCGCATGTTTTTGCTGCGAATCGCCTTACTATGCACATCAACCATTAGCGGCTCTCTTACTCGTTATTAATATACTCAGTCCAATATTAGCAACAACCACATAACATACGTTATAAAAAATAATGGCTCCGCTGCGAATAATTAAAAATAATTTAATAGTGAAATTATTTCCGCTGCCAAAAATGAATATCGATGAATTTAATTATGTATACTTTTGGACATTCCACGATAGCAACTATTCCTCTAACATCATGTATCAACTAAAAATACATCAATTTCTGCTCATCATTTAGCCACTTCTGAAATAATTTCAACTTTGATCTGTAGAATTAAAATGGCAATCTATATTCCGCAGCACCCATTATGAAGAAGAAAAACTTAAGTTGTTAACATCAGTAGCATTATTTTGTTGGCATGTAAAAGCTCTTCATTATATCAAATATTCTATTTAACTTTTGTATGCCCGGACTGGGCTTGTTTAAGACGATAACATGAAGCTATACAAAGCATTATTCATCCCAACTTTGTTGTTGAGTGGCGTATTCAGCACATGGGCAGGAGAAGCAGAAAATAATATTACTCAGGATTATATGGTTCACTGGAATGAAGCTATGGATGGACAGACCAACCCCATTTCACAGGCCGCAATTCTCGATGCTGATATTGTGAAGAGTTGCAAAACTGTAGCGCCTAAGACTTATCGCAGTGCAATGGTCAATTTATGGCAACATAAAACCGGCACAAAAATGACAGAGACGGCATTTCTGTCCGAAGATTTACAGCTATTTGACCGCCTGGCGACAATATCCTGCATTGAAGGTGCGAGCTATGAGCACAAAGGAAATGGCGAGCTGTTAGTCAAAACGCTAAGTGCACAGCTTCTGGATATGGATGTTAAAGATGGCAATGATGCTTTTGAGCAAATAAAAACAATGGAATTCCAGACTGGCATCGTGACCGCCAGATATGGGGTCAGCCTTGAGAAAAAGAGACAGAATCGCGCAAATTAATTTTCCGTACTTAAAAATTGGGGTCGTATTATTGCCATATGACCCCGTCGTTAATCACTTATTATAAGTGCGATTTTTAACCGCCAATTTTATTGAGTTCTCAAGCAGTTTGGCAACCGCTGCAAACGCAGGCACCACCACTGAATTACCAAACTGCCGGTAAGCCTGAGTATCCGAAACCGGAATACGGAATGCATTCCCTTGAACAGCTTCAAAACCCATTAAGCGCGCGCATTCGCGAGGCGTTAAACGACGTGGGCGGCGAACCTGATTATCTGCATTGTCAAAATCCGCTTCCCCAAGAGATTTATCCCATCCCCGGTCGATAAGTATTTCAGCACCATCTTTGTAATACCGGGCTGATAATGTACGGGCCACACTTGCGGGATTTTGGGGATCAACCAGTCCATAGCCAAAACCATTCCCCTTCGCCTGATGTTTTTTGGCGTAATAATAAAGATACTTCCACAGCGTAGGCGTCAGAATATATTTACTGTCGACAGAAGGTTCCAGTAATTCACCAAAGGTTGGGCGCCGTTGGGGATATAGCTCGCTGAGCTTAGTTAGCGTGAAATCTTTATGCAGATTGAGGTCGCGACGAAAACCTACCAGCACAATACGTTCACGATGTTGTGGCAGGAAGTTTTTACCATCAATAATTTTTGGATCCCCCGCCCCCATTATTGCGGCATCAGCCACCTCATAACCCAGGCTATCGAGGGTTTCCATAATGATACGGAAGGTGTTGCCTTTATCATGGCTTTTGAGGTTTTTAACGTTTTCGAGCACAAAAATTGCCGGACGTTTCGCATCAATAATACGCGCAACATCGAAAAACAGTGTGCCCTGCGTTTCACAAGCAAACCCATGTGCTCGCCCTAATGCATTCTTCTTCGACACCCCAGCCAGAGAGAAAGGCTGACATGGGAAACCCGCCAGCAAAACATCGTGATCGGGCATCGTTGCCTGAATATGTGCCGCAGCTTCTTCATCGCTGACATCGTCCCGATGGCTCAAAGTGACATCGCGGATATCCTGATTGAACTGATGATTCTCAGGGCTGCAATACCAGTTGGCTTTATAAGTACGCACCGCATGCTTGTTCCACTCGCTGGTAAATACACATTGGCCGCCAATTGCTTCGAAACCGCTACGAATACCGCCAATCCCGGCAAATAAATCGACAAATTTAAATGTGTATTTCCCATGATGCGCTGGCAATGGCGGCAACATGTTTTGCAGCATTTCGTTTTCAGCTGGCGTCAAGGTACGCGGAGACGATTTACGGTTAAACCAACGGTTCAGCGATTCACGAGTCCAGTCGCCGCTCACCTGGCGCAAATGGTGTGCCACCGTCTTCTGGTCATAGATTTCCAGAATATGGCTCACGAGTGCGTAGTCTTCTTCTAGTTGTTGCTGCTGCTGGCGGAGGGATTGTTGTGAGAGTTGCACAGCAATAGTGTCGAAGTCGTTCATCATGAACCATGGCAGGGAAAATAGAGTGTCACTCTATCACTGATTTGACCCAGAGAGAATCAGAACAGCCCGCAACCGTTGCGGGCATCTCTTTAATTTTAAGAGGGAATTTTTTGGGAGGAAAATTGATGCACTACATCCTGCTCAATACCGCAGTAATCACCTTTCAATTCAGCACAAAGTTTGGCCATGTAATTCACCAGGAAATCTGCATTAAGAAGAGCAAGTGCACGTCCTGCCTCGGTTTGCATAGTATCAGGCAATTTAAGTAATTTTTTCTGGAAATGATCAAGGGCATAAGTGGCATCATCCAGCTCACGATGGCAAGCCAGCGGATCTTCGCTGTCAAACAGTGGTCGCCCCAATGCACCAGAAGTATAGAAAACCCGCGCAAGCCCTATTGCCCCTAGAGACTCCAGACGATCGGCATCTTGCACAATTTTCGCTTCAAGTGTTTGAGGTGCAATCCCGGCGCTAAAGCTATGAGCGCGAACAGCATGTGCAACGGAATCGTATAACGGATGCGGAAAGTCGGGAAAGTGAGCATCCAGAATGCGTAAAGTCTCTTGAGCAGCCTGTGTGGAAGCAAGATGACGTTCAGGATGGTTCTTCGGCAAGTTGACAATATCATGGAAGTAACACGCGGTTAGTACCACCAGCCTATCGGCCTCTGTGGTTTCCATGATCTGCTGTGATGTTTTCCATACACGACGAAAATGTGCCACATCATGGGCTTTATCGTCCTGCAACCAGTTGTGTTGCAAATACTCATCAAAACGTTCTTGCCAGTGGGCTATCG
This sequence comes from Buttiauxella massiliensis, assembly GCF_902500225.1. Lineage (GTDB taxonomy): Bacteria > Pseudomonadota > Gammaproteobacteria > Enterobacterales > Enterobacteriaceae > Buttiauxella > Buttiauxella massiliensis. Next base: position 70,157 of record NZ_LR722653.1, read on the forward strand.
GCATACGTACTCCTCGCTTCGCAGCTGGACCCGGTACTTAATATGAGTACAAGATCACAAAATAAGCAAGTAAAGCGCTGACAACAGACCACATTGGCACGATTTTATTTACCTGGCCCGCGTATACCACGCCAAACCACCTAATAATGCGGCAACCGACCCCAGGACCAATAACCCCATTAAGGCGCCAAGCAACTTTCCACCGAGCGATCCCATATCGCCACCGGTAACGTTGCTGACAACCCAAAAGTAACGCACCACAGCCCAAACCGTGTACAGGCAAAATCCATAAAACAACCACAGCGCCAATTTTCCGCCCGGAGTACGAGTCGGTTTTTCGTCCATAACCTCTGACATATGTCCCTCAATTAATTAGCTGATGTATTGCGATAGGTGGAGCATCTCCATGGGTGTGATTTTTATCACATTTTCACTGTTTTTTAACAGCATGAAATAGCTGTTTTTAATCCGGATAATTCCTAAAATTGTAATATATCATGTCATTTCTCATCAAATTAACAACCCACAAACATCAGGTTATTTATTGCGCGATTTTATAAATATGTAATTTTAGACATTCGTTACTTAATATCCAGCCAGTTTTAGGGAAAAACATCAAAACAACTTCCACCCTAATTAAAACTCAGTAAAAACAACAACAAAAATCATGAATACATTCAAAAATATCAGTTCTTAGTTTATCCGGTTAAATTAGAATAGAAATATTAGACAAAAAGACATTTTGGATTATAAAAATGCTGGCAATAGATATCGATAATAATACTAATTAGACTTCGAATACCTGTGGGTTCCCTTGTTAACTGCTCAGACTATAGATGCATTCTGGCAACTAGCATAACCCCTACCCCAGGCTTTCTGGGTTTCTCTCCCCCGGAACGTGCGTTCATATTGCTGATACATATATTTCCACTACAAACATTGAGGATAGAAATAATTTTATAGCTTCCCGCGCAAGCTGTGACCCGCGTCGTTGAAAGAAAAATTGGTAAGTGTTTGAATAATGGTACAGAGATATAGGGTGCAACCCCTCTCTCGGCGGTCCTGTTCTGGTCGCTGCCATGTGCCCCACTAGTGCGGCATTTTCACAGTCACGGTATAGTAGTTTTCCGTTCAAGAGATGACTTTGCGAGCGAGTAACATGATTAAGTGGCCCTGGAAATCAAATGATTCATCCGCTGTCACGGTATTGCCGTGGGAGCAGGCTTTAGCCATTCCGGTCCTGGGAACGCTCACGACTGCTGAACAAAAAAAACTGGTCCTTCTGGCTGACCGTTTTTTACAGCAAAAACGGCTGGTTCCTTTGCAAGGATTCGAACTTGATGAACTAAAAAGCGCACGGATCGCGTTACTGTTTTGTTTGCCGGTGCTCGAGCTTGGTACCGAGTGGCTGGATGGTTTTCATGAAGTCCTCATCTACCCTGCCCCATTCGTGGTGGATGACGAATGGGAAGATGACATTGGCCTGGTGCATAACCAGCGCGTTGTGCAGTCTGGTCAAAGCTGGCAGCAAGGTCCCATCATTCTTAACTGGCTTGATGTGCAGGACTCATTTGACGCATCCGGCTTTAATCTCGTCTTCCACGAAGTGGCTCATAAACTGGATATGCGTAATGGCGATCGTGCCAGCGGCGTTCCGTTAATAGCGCTGCGCGATGTTGCGGGCTGGGAGCACGATCTCCAGGCGGCAATGGGTAACATCCAGGATGAAATTGATATGGTGGGTGAAAACGCCGCCAGTATTGATGCCTATGCGGCATCTGAACCGGCAGAATGTTTTGCCGTGCTCTCAGAGTATTTTTTCAGTGCCCCAGAGCTTTTCGCGCCTCGTTTCCCTTCACTTTATCAGCGTTTTTGCCAGTTTTATGGCCAGGACCCGTTATTACGGTTACGTGAGAGTGAAAACATCGAGTCATCCAATGGAAATGCGGTGCATTAATTCAACAAGTTGAGCTTAATTTAACCATTTGAATCAATGTGTTATTTTTGTCGTTGACTCTTTTTGAACGTGACGTTACTATTTGCCTCGTTCAAACGATTCCTCTGTAGTTCAGTCGGTAGAACGGCGGACTGTTAATCCGTATGTCACTGGTTCGAGTCCAGTCAGAGGAGCCAAATTTAAGAAGCCCGCTTAGGAAACTAAGCGGGCTTTTTGCTTTTCTGCGCAGCGCCATTCTCCCCACTCCCTGATTGCTTCTCCCCTGGTAAGCGTCAATTCACATCGCCGGTTAAAGTTGTGTAAATGTGAATCATTTAAACTTTGCGATGATTGTAACTGTTAGTGATTATCATTTATCGTTCGCCTGCCTAAAGGAAGTTTCACCTGTTCGGGACTCAAAGAAGTTCCAATCACTCTGGGATATAAACGATGAATGCTCTGCCTCGCACCGGACTGCGCCGTATCACGCTTGCATCGGCACTGGTCTTATCGGTAAGTCTGCCGGCTTTTGCGCAAGATACTCTGACTCTCTACACCACTCGTGAACCGGGCCTGATTCAGCCATTACTCGACAGCTGGACCCAATCCAGCGGTGTAAAAGTGAATACGGTTTACATCAAGGATGGCATGCTTGAACGTGTTAAAGCAGAAGGCAAAAATTCCCCCGCAGACCTATTAATGACCGTCGATGCGGGTAACCTCATGGATTTAGTTGAAGCAGGCGTGACACAGCCTGTGGAGTCGGAAGTGCTCAAAACAGCCATCCCGGCAAATTTACGTGGCGCAGACAACCAATGGTTTGCGCTGTCGATGCGTGCCCGTGTGCTCTACGCCGATAAATCTATGCCAATTGATAACTGGCACTACGAGCAACTTTCCAGCCCTGATTATAAAGGTAAAGTGTGTATTCGTTCCGGTCAGCACCCTTATAACACCGGACTTATTGCCGCCATGATTGCCCACCACGGCGAAGCGAAAACCGAAGAGTGGTTACGTGGCGTGAAAGCTAACCTGGCGCGTAAAGCCACCGGCGGGGATCGTGACGTAGCTCGCGATATCCTGGGCGGCATTTGCGATATTGGTCTTGCGAACTCCTACTACATTGGCCATATGAAAAATGCCAAAGAAGGCAGCGATGCGCGTAAATGGGGCGATGCCATTAAAGTCGTGAAACCAACCTTCGAACAAGGCGGCACGCACGTCAATATTAGTGGTGCAGCAGTCGCGAAGTTTGCACCAAATAAATCCGATGCGGTGAAACTGATGGAATATCTGGTTTCTGCACCAGCCCAACAAATCTACGCAAAAGCCAACTTTGAATACCCAGTACTCAAGGGCGTGACCCTTGATCCGGTTATCAGTGCAACCATCGGTGAAATTGACGTGGACAAAATCCCGTTAACCGAAATCGTGAAACATCGTAAACAAGCGAGCCTGCTGGTAGATAAAGTTGGATTCGATCAATAAATCACTTCGTCTTCCGACGTTACGCGGCCTGGTTTCCGGGCCGCAGTCATTATTGACGCCGCTCCATCTCGGCGCACTGTGTATCGCGCTTGGCGTACTGACACCTATCGTTGCGCTTATCTGGCAAGCCACTCAGGCGGATTTCTCGCACTGGGATAATCTCATTACTTTTGTGCTGCCAACGGTGCTCAAAAATACCGTGCTATTACTGGCGGGTGTTGCAGTAATGGTCGGCGTAATTGGTGTGGGTAGCGCATGGGCAGTAACAGCCTGGGATTTTCCGGGACGCAAAATTCTCAGTTGGGCACTCCTGCTGCCGCTGGCGATGCCGACTTACATAGTGGCCTTCGCGTGGCTCGATTTATTGCACCCCATCGGCCCGCTGCAAACCTTCATCCGCTTTTTGCTAGGTTTCGATAGTCCAAGGCAATTCCGGTTACCTGATTTGCGCTCGCTGCCTGGCGCAATCATTCTGCTGGGTCTGGTGCTGTATCCTTATGTTTATCTGACGACCCGCGCCATGTTTATCAGCCAGCCCGCTCATTTGCTGGAAGCGGCACGCACACTGGGTTGCAGTGCCACGGGCACTTTCTTTCGCATTGTTCTCCCTATGGCACGCCCGGCATTAGCGGTGGGTATCAGCCTTGCGCTTCTCGAAACACTCAATGATATCGGCGCCTCAGAATTCCTTGGTGTGCAAACCTTAACCGTCACGGTCTACACCACCTGGATTTCGCGTTCTGACCTCGCCTCTGCTGCGCAAATCGCCTGCATGATGCTGATGTTTATCTTCTGCATCCTGACTCTTGAGTTTTATGGCCGCAAAAAACAAGGTTTCAGCAGTCGTAGCCTACGCAAAATTAAACCAACACGAATAGAGGGCTGGCGTGGGTGGCTGCTTGGCTCTGTCATCGCATTGCCTGTTATCCTGGGATTTTTGGCCCCGGTGATATTTTTAGCCTGGGAAAGCGCAAAACGGCTCGGCGAGGAAAATGCCCTCTCGCCTTCGTTACTCGCAGCACTACAAAATACGCTCTCACTGGCGGCGGGAACCACGCTGGTGGTGGTTTGCGTCAGCTTACTGGTTGCCTGGAGCGCACGTCACAGCGCCGCGGACAACGCGATGCCTGGTTTTCGCCGTGGCGTAATGCGCCTTTCATCATTAGGTTACGCGGTTCCTGGCACCATTCTGGCCATTGGTTTTCTGACACCTGCGATGGCAGTAGACCGCTGGCTGGCGGATTTAATGGACGTTCGCGGCTTGCCGCTGATGTCAGCCGGAGTTTTGCTCGTTATCTGCTGTGCTATGCGTTTTCAGGCGATCGCCATTGGCGCTTTAGACTCCGGTTTAAGCCGCATCCCCCCTTCCCTTGAACAAGCATCGCGCTTATTAGGGGAAAACGGTGTGGGAACATTTGTCCGGATTCATTTCCCGCTACTGCGCCCGGCGTTAGTCAGCAGTGCGTTATTAGTTTTTGCCGATGCGATGAAAGAACTGCCGACCACCCTGCTTTTACGTCCGGTTAACTTCGAAACACTGGCGACGTTGCTGTATGCAGAAGCCGCGCGCGGTACCTATGAAGAAGGGGCCATCGCCGCCTTGATGATTGTTCTCACGGGCACATTGCCGGTTATTTTGTTGGTTCGTCACCAGATGACTCGCCAGGGCTAAGGAAGAAGTTATGTCAGAAATTGCATTACGCCTACAGGATGTGCACGTTGCTTATGGCAACAGCCAGCAAACGGTATTGAAAGGCTTTTCGATGTCTGTGCGTAAAGGCGAACTCGCTTGCCTGCTCGGTGCTTCTGGCTGCGGCAAAACCACGGTTCTGCGTGCTGTGGCAGGGTTTGAACGTCTGCAACACGGTGAGATTTATGTTTCGCAGCGCCGAGTCGCCGGAGCGGGCGTGCATCTGCCGCCGGAAAAGCGCCACGTCGGCATGGTGTTTCAGGAATATGCGCTGTTCCCGCATCTGACGGCGCAGCAGAATGTGGCTTTTGGCCTGCGTCGCTTGCCGCGTGACGAGCAACAAATTCGTGTCACCGAACTGCTAAAAATGGTGGAATTACACAGCCATGCCAGCCGTTATCCTCATGAGCTTTCTGGTGGGCAACAACAGCGCATTGCACTGGCACGAGCGTTAGCACCGCACCCTGAAATTCTGCTGTTAGACGAACCGTTTTCGAGTCTGGATAAGAAAACGCGCCAACGCCTTGGGACGGAAGTTCGCGATATTTTGCGTGACGCCGGGCAAACAGCATTGCTGGTGACGCACAGCGAACACGAAGCCCAGCTTATGGCCGATCATATTGGTTATGTACAACAAGGTGAGTATTGCGCGAGTCAGCATTCTCGCGCGCCACAAACGGAAGGTTTAATTTAACGCTTAAACCGCTGCGGTTTCGTGCAAGCGTAACCAGAGCAGATCAGAATCCGTCTTACTAAATGCGACGGTCGAGTAGCGCAGAGTTTTCTCTTGCCCAGGTAAACTTTGCCACTCGCTATAACTGACCACCGCACCGGCAGGCCACTCGGCAATAACCGTTATCTCTTCCAGTGAAATTTTCAACCCTGGTTTTGCAGCTCGCTGGGCCTGAAAGAATGCACTCAATGAGTCAAAATTCAATGTCTTGCCACCGGGCGTGACCATGGTAAATTCCGGCGAAAATCGAGCCAGCAAAGCCTGCACGTCCCCTTCTCCTTTGCCAAGCCAGTTTTCGATTGCCACGTGAGCCTCTATCACTTCCTGAATATAGCGATTCATCTTCTCTCCTTTTGAGCCTTGAGTTGACGCAAGATAGCGCCGTTAGCGATGCGCAGACAAAGCAGCGCAGGAATTAATGTGCTGACTGCCGCCAGATAAAAACACCATTGATAAGCCGTTGCGGGCGCAGGCCACATGGCTAGCACACAGCCGCCTGGCTTCGCCCCTTAGCTGGCAAGTCACCACCCCAGAACAGCAGGCGATATCATTCGATGTGGAAGAACCGCCCAGTATCGTTGCAGATAGCGCATCCGCGCTGCTGGCCTTTGCCCTTGCAGGTGCAGGTGCAGGTGTCGCACTCTTACCCGAGTGGCTGGTACCCCGGCTATCGCCTCGGGTCAGTTACAGGCGGTGCTGAGTCACCACCAGTTTCCTCGCCAGAGCATCTATGCGCTTTACCCCAACACTCGCCATGTTCCTGAGAAAGTACGCGTGTTTATTGATTTCTTTCAGGCGTGGGTAGCTCGCACAAAAAACTAGAAAAAAGGCCTCCACAGATACTGTGGCGGCCTCAATTTTGTCGCTCAAAATAGCAGGGTTTATGGCTCAACCGCATTCAAACGAATAAGCTGTAATGGCTCAGCCAGCAGCGCATCCATCTGCTTAATAAACGCCTGGAAATGCGGTAATGCGATGTGTACATCCAGCGCTTCCTGCCCTTTCCATGACTCGCGCATGTAAAACGTGTCCGGCGAATCCTGGAGCTGGAACAACGCATAATCCAGGCAACCTCCTTCCTGGCGCGTCGGTGCAATCAGCGCCTGTAATGCAGATTTCAGGTTATCTTGTTGCCCTTCTTTTGCCTTCAGTACAGCAATGATCGACAGTGTGTTACCACTCATATTTAGCATTCCGTTAAAATTTCGCTGAACTCAAGGCGCGATTTTGGCAACGCCGCGTTGAAGTCTTCCGCGCTGCGATAACCAATTGGCACGATAACCAGGCTGGTGAAACCTTTCTCACGCAGGCCGAACTCTTCGTCCAGAATACGGGCGTCAAAACCTTCGATTGGCACCGCATCAATGTTCAGAGTGGAAACACCCAGCAAGAAGTTGCCAACATTGAGATAAACCTGTTTTTCCATCCAGTGCTGTGCATCTTTGTAATCAAAGCGGTGCATATTCACAAAATAAGAACGACCTTTGTGCTGCCCTTCCATCGCCTGCTGGCTGGCAAAACGTCCATCGGCATTCTCCTGGTCCAACAGTTTTGACAGGTGAGTCTCATCAATTGCCGTTTTGGCGCAGAACACCACAACGTGCGAGGCATCAAGCACTTTGCGTTCGTTAAAAACGTAGAAGCCTGATGTCGCTTTCGCGATGCGCGCTTTCGCTTCGTCAGTGCTCGCCAGAATAAAATGCCACGGCTGCGAGTTGGTGCTGGACGGGCTGAGGCGCAGTAAATCCTTCACTTTCTCAATGTTTTCTTCGCTAATTTTTTTAGCGGGTTCGAATGCTTTGGTGGAATAACGTGATGCTGCTGAATGAATAATGTCCATGATATTTTCTCTATGATTTTTATGTAATTAGAAGCCTTCGAGGACGATTTTACCGACCGCGCGGTTGGTTTCAATTAATTCATGGGCGCGGCGCAAGTTAGCGGCGTTAATGGTGCCGAAATGTTCGCCGAGTGTCGTTTTCAGTACGCCCTGGTCAATCAAATCTGCCACGCGAGTTAACAGACGGTTTTGCTCAATCATGTCGCTGGTTTCAAACATGGAACGGGTGAACATAAATTCCCAATGCAGGGAGATACTTTTCACTTTTAGCGGGCGTGCATCCAGGGTTTCCGGGTCATCAATCAGCGCCAGTTTCCCCTGAGGTGCCAGTACTTCAATCAGTTGCTGGTAGTGTTTGTCGGTCTGGTTGAGGCTTGCAACATGGGTAACATTTTTCACGCCAATGCGCGCCATTTCTTCGGTCAAAGGCTTGCTATGGTCAATAACATAATGCGCCCCTAAATCCGCCACCCATTGCTGGCTTTGCGGTCGTGATGCGGTACCGATCACGGTGATGTTGGTGAGTTTACGCGCCAGTTGCGTCAGGATAGAACCCACGCCGCCCGCAGCACCGACAATCAGCAGTACATCATTATCGCTACCACCCTCTTTCACGCCGAGGCGGTCAAACAACATTTCCCATGCGGTGATTGCCGTTAAAGGCATTGCCGCGGCGGATGCGTTATCGATAGATTTTGGTTTCAGTGCGGCAATGCGCTCGTCCACCAACTGGAATTCACTGTTGCTGCCTGGGCGAGTAAGCGAACCGGCGTACCACACTTCGTCACCAGCCTTAAACAGCGAAACATTTTCACCCGTCGCCACAACCACGCCGACCGCATCCCAACCCAATACACGCGGCTGCTCCGCTTTAAAGCCTGCTCGTACTTTGGTATCGACCGGGTTAACGGAAATTGCTTTTACTTCTACCAACAAATCGTGCCCTGAAGCGACCGGTGTAGGGAGAGTAATCTCACTAAGAGATTCCAGATTGGTGCCATTTTGTGCAGCTTGAGTAATCGCGATAGCTTTCATGGTTGCTCCAGAGATTAAAGGGTTCATCGAGTGAATGAACTCATGGTACAAGGTGTGCTGCTGGCGAAAAACAGCCCTTAGAAAACAACACTTATACTCGGAGAGTTAAAATGCTCAGGCTGGAAGACCTTACTTTGTTTGTCAGAGCCGCCGCCTTAAACAGTTTTAGTGATACCGCGCGTGAAGCGGGATTGCAGCCTGCACAGGTCAGCACTGCCATCAAACGCCTCGAGCAAACGCTGAATACTCGTTTATTTGCCCGCTCTACGCGCAGCCTGCGGTTGACACCAGAAGGTGAAGCCTGGCTGCCATATGCTGTTACTGCACTACAAACTCTTGAAGCCGGATTTGAACAAATTCAGCCTGCAACCGATGAAGTCCGTGGCGTACTGCAAATCGCCGTGCCGTCAGATTTAGGGCGAAATATGCTTTTAACGGTATTTCAGGCGTTTCGTCGCGAGCACCCGGCGTTGCATTTGAAAATTTTGTTCTCCGACCAGATTGCCGATGTATTCAAAGATCCGGTGGATGTCGCGTTCCGCTATGGCAATAACGATGACGCTTCGTATGTGGCGCTGCCGCTGGCCCCCAATAATCGGCGCGTTATCGTCGCTTCTCCCTCTTATATTGCACGTTGCGGAGAGCCGAAAACCATCAGCGAACTGGTGCAACATGACGCGCTAACCTACGCGCTTCGTGGCCGGGTCTATGACAAATGGACGTTAACTTTAGATGGCGATACACATCATGTGGCGGTGAAAAGTGCCATTGTGAGTGATGATGCGGAAGTGATCCGCCGTTTAGCCATAGCGGGGGAAGGAGTTGCCTATAAATCCTGGCTGGATGTCAGCGAAGATGTGAACGAAGGCCGACTGAAGATAATCATGCCGCAATATCAGGGTGATAGCGTGCCGCTGAATATGATTTGCCCGCATCGCAAGCAGCTTTCCACCACGGTGCGGTTGCTGCATGAAGCGGTGAAACAGCGTTGCGATGTGCTGCAAAACCTTTTCCCGCATTAAAGCAAAACCGGCCACTGTTGCGGCCGGTTTGTAAAACACTTACTGAATCGGATAGGTATACGGCGCATTCACGCCCAGTGGCAGACCCACTGCCCACCACACCAGCAAGAAGATGCTCCAGCAGATGAAGAAGATAACCGAGTAAGGCATCATCATCGACACCAGCGTGCCCACGCCAGTGGACTTCACGTAGCGCTGGCAATACACCACAACCAGCGGGAAGAAGACCATCAGCGGAGTAATAATGTTGGTGGTGGAGTCACCGATACGGAACGCCGCCTGCGTCAGTTCCGGGGAAATCCCCACCGCCATCAGCATTGGCACCATAATTGGCGACAACAGCGCCCACTTCGCCGACGCCGAACCAATCAGAATGTTTACCACCGCGGTGAGCAGAATCATGCCGATAATAGTCGCTTCGCCCGGCAGCGCCATGGTTTTCAGCACGTCCGCACCAGCCAGCGCAATCAGCGTACCAATATTGGAATCGCCAAACGCTTTGATAAACATGGCGCAGAAGAAAGCCATCACCATGTATGAACCCATTTTGCTCATGGATTGGTTCATCGCGTCGATGACATCTTTGCCGCGGCTAAAGGTGCCAGCCACAAAGCCGTAGACAATACCAGGGATGATAAAGATCAGGAAAATCAATGGCACTATGGATTTCATGATTGGCGCACCATAACTGGTGAGTGAGCCATCAGTTGGGCTACGAAGCAGCGAAGTTTCAGGCCATGCCAGCGCCGCAAGACCCGCCAACCCCAGAACCATCACCAGCCCCGCCACTTTAAAGCCACGGCTTTCCGCAGCGGTGTAGCTGCTCATATCTTCGTTATGTTGATAATCGCCGTCGATCTCTAGTTTCGACACGCGTGGCTCAACAATACGTTCAGTCACCCACCAGCCAACCAGGGTAATCATCACTGTCGAACCGATACCGAAGAACAGGTTACACAAGGTGTTGACGGTATAGGTCCCGTCCAGCAACTGCGCGGCAGTTTGGGTAAAACCTTGCAGCAATGCATCGTTACCGGTTGGCACCATGTTGGCCGCAAACCCGCCAGAAACCCCGGCAAACGCCGCCGCAATACCCGCCAACGGGTGGCGTCCAGCAGACATAAAGATAATTGCGCCCAATGGAATAACCAGCACATAGCCTGCATCGGCTGCTACGTGGCTGAACATTGCGACGAAAATAATCATTGGCGTAAGCAGTTTTTTCGGCGTCACTCGCAGCATCTTTTTCAGGCCGGTATTAATAAAGCCTGAGCTTTCTGCCACACCCACACCTAACATCGCTACCAACACGATCCCCAGCGGGGCAAAGGTGGTAAACGTGGTCACCATTGAGGAAAGGGTGACAGTTAACGCCTGTGCCGAAAGCAGGTTATTAATTCTGACTGCTTCATTGGTCACAGGGTTGACGACATCAAAATCAACGGTGGAAAGCACCGCTGACATCGCCATCACGACCAGTAAAAAATAGAAAAAGATTAATGCGGGTTCGGGTAATTTATTTCCTGCTTTCTCAACAGCGTTGAGAAATCCTGTCATTAGACGACCTTCCGTGTTCCTTGTCGTTGTGCTCATCACTACCTCGTCTTCCTGTTATATTCACCAAAGTCATTGCTTGCGGCAATTAATAACATTTTAGAATATTTCACTGCTAGTAACTTTACGTTACTAGTCAAAACGAGACATGGCATGGTGATGAATATCATGGTTTTAAACGAAAATTGCCCCGTGAGTTCAATAAATACACGGGGCAATGAAGATAGCGTTCAAAAGCTTCCAGTAGGAGCTTTATTCTGTTTGTGAAATCGGTTCTCTTTTAAGACGCGGATATTTCTTCAGCCAGCGCCCACTGACCATTCGCCAGTAGAACAACACACCGCGCACCGTCCAGTCGAAGAACATCCCCATCCAGACACCGACTACGCCCATTTCCAGCACAATCCCTAATGTGTAGCCCGCAACTACGCGGCAGCCCCACATACTCGCCATGGAAACCCACATGGCAAAACGGGCATCGCGCGCGCCTTTCAGCCCGGCAGGCAATACCCAGGACGCCGCCCAAATCGGCATAAACGCGGCGTTCAGCCAAATCAGTATTTTGACGACTTCTTTTACATCATCTTCATGGGTATAGAACGAGGCCATCAATCCGGCGAAAGGCGCGGTTCCCCAGGCGATAATCGTCAGGCCAAGAGTGGATAGCCAGAACACATGGCGCAGCTGCCGTTCGGCCTGGCCAATTTGCCCTTTCCCAAGCCGCTTGCCGACGATAATAGTCGAAGCCGAACCCAGAGCATTACCGGGCAAGTTAATTAATGCAGCAATGGAGAACGCGATAAAGTTACCGGCAATCACGTTGGTGCCCATCCCGGCGACAAACATTTGCGTGAGTAATTTCCCGGCATTAAACAACACAGACTCAATGCTGGCCGGAATACCAATCCCCAGCACTTCCCACAAAATGCCGACTTTGAGCGGACGGAAATAGCTTTTTAGCGAGATACGCAAAGAAGGAGCAAAGCCAATCACCAGCACATAAACGAAACCGATAGCGCCGATATAACGTGAAATTGTTAAGCCCAGTCCAGCACCAAAAAAGCCGAGCCCGTTCCAGCCCAGCGCGCCGTAAATCAAGACGCTACTGATGATAATGTTTAGGATGTTCATCCCGCCGTTAATCAGCAATGGGATTTTGGTATTCCCTGCCCCCCGTAACGCACCGCTGCTGATAAGCGCAATCGCCGCTGCCGGGTAGCTCCATACAGTGGTTTGCAGATACGAGAGTGCCAATGCTTTCACTTCAGGTGTGGCAGCCCCAGCAATAACGTTAACGACATGCTCACCTGCCAGGTGAATGCCAGCCGCCAGGAAAATCGCAATAATTGTCATTAATATCAATGACTGTCGTGCGGCATCTCGCGCACGTTTAGGGTCGCGTTTACCGAGGCTAAATGCCACCACAACTGTAGTACCGAGATCCACAGCCGCAAAAAATGCCATGATCACCATGTTGAAGCTATCGGCAAGCCCGACGCCTGCCATCGCTTCCTTTCCTAGCCAACTCACAAGGAAGGTGCTCAGGACTCCCATCAGTAATACGCAGGTATTTTCCAGAAAGATAGGCACCGCAAGGGGTGTAATTTCGCGCCAGAACAGGACTCGGTTGCTTTTCCGTTTGGCGTACCAGCGAGTTTTTTCCACACGCTGATGAAGTGCTGCTTTTAAGTTCAAGATTGACCTTGGAGGAGGAAGTGAAACCACATTTCAAATAATGATTTACAAATCGTTATCCTGCAAAGAGTTTTTTGTATAAAACCAGGTTCATCATCCTATCCCCTAAATAATTGGAGTTGCATTAAGACGGCAAACTCAGGAATCCCCAGGAGCTTACATGAGTAAGTGACTGGGGTGAGTGAGTGCAGCCAACGCCGAGGCAGCTTCAAGTATGACGGGGATAGTCGCCACCCAAGTACGCCTTGCGCACTTCCTCATTCCCCAGCAACTCCTCGCCGCTGCCACTAAGTCGGATCTGCCCATTTGCCATCACATATCCGCGGTCGGAAAGTTTCAGCGCGTGGTGTGCGTTTTGCTCGACTAAAAAAATCGTCATACCGTTACGCGCCAGTTCGCGCAGCGTCTGGAAGATTTGTTTCACGACGATTGGTGCTAAACCCAGACTCGGTTCATCCAGCAGCAATAGTTTCGGGCGGCTCATCAGCGCACGCGCAATCGCCAGCATTTGCTGCTCGCCTCCGGACATCGTCATCGCCCGCTGTTTGCGGCGTTCTTTTAAACGCGGGAATAGATCAAACATGGTTTGCAAATCCTGCGCGGCAAACTGGTTGCCGATGGGAATGGTACCCATCAGCAGGTTTTCTTCGACCGTCATATCCGGGAATATTCGCCGCCCTTCAGGAGCCTGTGCGATTCCGCCTGACGCCACAAAGTGCGTCGATTTATGGCTGATATCTTCACCATGAAACAGGATTTGCCCGCCACGAATGCGCGGCTGGCCGAAAATAGACATTAACAGCGTTGATTTCCCGGCCCCGTTAGCCCCAATCAATGCCACGGTTTCCCCTTCGTTGACCTGCAAAGAAACCTGTTTTAGCGCCTGAATCGCGCCATAAAAAACATCCACATTTCTAAACTCCAGCATCGCCTCACTCATACACTGACCTCGTCTTCGTCGGTGCCCAGATAGGCGGCTATCACTTTTTCATCGTGTTGGATTTGTTCAGGTTTTCCCTCGGCAATTACATCGCCGTGGTCGAGCACGATAATGTGATCGGAAATCTCCATCACCATGCCCATATCATGTTCAATCAGTAACACCGTGATGTTGTGATGGTCGCGCAGGAAGCGAATAATTTTACTCAGCGTGCGCGTTTCCACCGGGTTCAGTCCCGCCGCCGGTTCATCCAGGCAGATCATTTCCGGCGCGGTACACATGGCGCGGGCGATTTCTAATCTGCGCTGCTGCCCGTAAGACATCTCCCCCGCCAGGCGGTTGGCGCAGTCCACCAGTTCCACCACTTCGAGCCAGTAAAATGCCCTGTCCAGCGCACGGCTTTCCGCTCGCCGATAGGCTGGCGTATTCAGTACGCCCGCCAGCAAATTACGATTCACCTGCATGTGCTGCGCCACCAGCAGGTTTTCCACCACCGACATTTCGCGAAATAAGCGGATATTCTGAAAGGTTCGCGCAAGCCCGGCGCGGTTCACCAGATGGGTGCCGCCAAACATTTTGTAGAAAATACGCGAACCGAGCTGGGCCGGACTAATCCAGTCGCCAGGCTGGAATTTCTGCCCCAGAATCTGAATCACATTGGTAGTTTTATCACGCGTGTTAAACAAAATATTGCCAGCGGAGGCTTTATAAAAACCAGTCAGGCAGTTAAACACCGTGGTTTTGCCAGCTCCATTAGGGCCAATCAGCGCGGTAATCGACCCACGGCGCACCTCAAGATTTACATCGTTGAGCGCTTTAATGCCGCCAAAGTGCATCATCAAATGTTCAACACTTAATATCATCTCGCTCATGGTGCCACTCCTTTGCGCACCGCAAAGCCGCTGCGGTTGATGCGAATCAGCCCGCGTGGCCGCCAAATCATCATTACCACCATCAACATGCCAAACAGCAGCACGCGATATTCGGCAAAACTGCGCAGTAGTTCGGGCGTCACCGTCAACACAAACGCCGCCAGCACTACGCCAACCGTTGAGCCCATACCACCCAACACCACAATGGCGAGGATTAACGCTGATTCAAAGAAGGTGAATGATGTCGGGTTAACAAAACCTTGGTAGGTCGCGAAAAATACACCAGCAATACCCGCCGTTGAAGCGCCCAGCGTAAAGGCTGAGAGCTTCACCAGCACATGGTTGAGCCCCATGGATCGGCAAGCAATTTCATCTTCGCGCAACGCCTCCCAGGCACGGCCAATCGGCATACGCGTCAGGCGGTGTTTGACGTAAAGCACCAGCAAAACCACCAACACCAGAATGGCGTAGATAAAAATAAACTTCAGATTGGGGTTATAGGTGAGATGGAAGAACTCATGGAAAGGCACGCCATCTTCTTCTTTGGCGCGCCGCCCAAATTCAAGGCCAAACAGCGTCGGAGGCGGAGCAGAGATCCCGTTAGGGCCGCCGGTAAACGTCAGCCAGTTATTCAGCACCAGGCGGATGATTTCCCCAAAGCCTAGTGTCACGATCGCCAGGTAATCGCCGTGCATGCGCAAAACCGGGAAACCGAGTAAAGCCCCTGCTGCTGCCGCCATCAGCGCCGAAAGTGGCAACATCGACCAGAACCCGAGTCCGAGATACTGGTAACCCAGCGCCAGTCCATACGCACCAATGGCGTAGAATGCGACGTAACCCAAGTCCAGCAAGCCTGCGAGCCCAACGACAATATTTAACCCAAGGCCAAGCAGAACATAAATTAGCCCGAGAATCGCCACCGTTAGCACGTATTTGGTCGCCACAAATGGGAAGCAAATCGCCAGGGCGATCACCAGTGGAATAATCCAGCGCATACGGCTTTTATATTCTGGCGGGCGCACATACACGCCTGCGTTATCCGTTTCAAAGCGGCTTAAAAAACGCATTCCGGTCGAGGTGGTAAAAAAAGCACTCAACAAAAAGCGCCCGACCATCACCACAGCGATTATCGCCACCAACCGTTGGCCTTCGAAGTTAAAACTGTAACCATCGAGCACCACGCCGACTATCGGGCCAAAAACAATTAACGCCACCAGCCCTGCAAAAATCGCATCCAGCACGCAGCGTTTGAGGGAGAAGCCTTCATGCAAAGCCGTTTCAGATGTCATGTTTTGCTCCCTCACACTTTGGCAACGATAGGTCGGCCAAGCAGCCCCTGAGGACGGAAAATGAGGATCACCACCAGTAATCCAAACGAGAACACATCTTTGTAATCAGAATTCACCATGCCGGAGAACTGCGCCTCGGCAATGCCAAGAATCAGCCCGCCAAGCATTGCGCCGGGTAAGGAACCAATCCCGCCCAGTACCGCCGCCGTGAAGGCTTTAATGCCAATAATAAAACCGGCGTAAAAATCGAAAGTGCCGTAGTTCATGGTGATCAGTACCCCGGCAAGCCCGGCCATCGAGGCGCCAATCACAAACACAATGGAGATAATGCGGTCGGTGTTAATCCCCAGAATTGAAGCCATTTTGCGATCCTGCTGTACAGCCCGGCACATGCGCCCCAGCTTGGTATTACCGATAATCCAGGTCAGCAGCAACATGCCAGCAAACGAAGCAATCAAAATGAATACTTTGGTGTAGGTGATTTGCACAAATCCTTCACCAATATGAAAACGGAACACGCCATCAAGCATGGTTGGAATGCCCTGTTGGCGCGGCCCCTGGCTGATTTGTGCGTAGTTTTGCAGGATTAACGACATGCCGATTGCGGAAATCAGCGGTGCTAAACGGGTAGAGTTGCGCAGCGGTTTATAAGCGATGCGCTCGATGGTCCAGCCGTACACGCCCGTCACCACTATGGTGAACACCAGCGTGCCGAGAATGAGTAAAGGAAACGACTGCAAACCAAAGAACGAAAGCAGCGCAAGCCCTATGGCGCACAGATAAGCGGAGATCATATACACTTCGCCGTGTGCGAAGTTAATCATGCCAATAATGCCGTAAACCATGGTGTAGCCAATAGCTATCAACCCGTAGACGGAACCTAGCGTTACGCCATTGATCAATTGTTGCAGGAAGAATGCGTCCATAGGCAGGCAATCTCTTTTAGCGCGGCGGACAAGCTTGTTTTGTAGGTCGGGTAAGCGCAGCGTCACCCGACACTTTCACCAGCAATGAAAGGCGAAAATGGTGGATGACGCTACCGCTTATCCCCCCTACAAATCCCGATATTATTGGACTTCTTTATATTTTCCTTTGTCATCCCACTGGTAGACGACATAGTCGGAGACTTTCAGGTCGCCTTTATCATCCCAGGCTTTTTTACCCATCACGGTATCCACCGGGTTTGCTTTCAGCCAGGCGCTGGCTTTGGCTGAATCTGTACCGCCAGTGGCTTTAAATGCCGCAGCAATGGCCTGAACAGAAGCGTAGGAATAGAGGGTGTAACCTTCAGGTTCAAATTTGCTGGCGCGGAATTTGTCGATTACCGCTTTGCCATCAGGGATCAAGCGAGGATCTTTACCAAAGGTCATGTAAATGCCGTTGGTATATTGCGGGCCGCCTGCCGCAGTCACCATCTCTTCGTTCACGATGCAGTCGCCGGAGAAGAATTTAGCCTGCACGCCCTGCTCACGCATCTGGCGTACAAGTGGCCCCGCTTCCGGGTGGCAACCGCCGAAGAACACCACGTCTGGTTTTTGCGCACCGATTTTGGTGACCAGCGCATTGAAGTCTTTTTCACCGCGCGACAAGCCTTCGTACATCACATCATTGACGCCACGTTTCGCGAGTGCCGCTTTGGTAGCATCTGCAAGTCCCTGCCCGTAGGTGTCTTTATCGTGAATGATCACCACTCGTTTGGCTTTGAGCTTATCAATGATGAAATCGCTGGCCACCTTCCCTTGCTGGTCATCACGCCCGCACATGCGGAACATATCGTTCATCTTACGCTCGGTGATGAGCGGGTTGGTCGATCCGGGAGTGATGGCGAGAATGCCCGCATCGTTGTAAACCTCCGAGGCAGGCATAGTAGATGAAGAACAGAAATGGCCGACCACAGCCTTTACTTTGTCCTGGTCAACCAAACGGTTAGCGACGGAAACCGCCTGTTTTGGCTCACAGGCGTCATCGCCCTGCACCAGTTTGATTTTTTCGCCGTTAATCCCACCGGCAGCGTTAATATCTTCGGCGGCCTGAGTCGCGCCATGCCAGTACTGATCGCCATATGTCGCGTTCGGCCCGGTAAACGGTCCTGCGACACCAATGACAATATCGGCATGGGCGGAAAACGCCGTTACCAGACAACCAGCCAACACCAGAGAAAGAGGACTTCTGATCAATTTCAGCGACATTTGTATGTTCCTTAGCAAATCAGCAAAGAGGTTTATGCAAAACGGTGTAAGAGCCATTTCAAAAGCAAAAACGCGAACAAAATGCACTATCCAGTCAATTTCCTGTGGTTACAGCGAGGTTTCCTTACGGGGTTTCCTTACGATTTTCACAGCCTTGAACATTAAGCAAAATGGTTGCCAGATTTGGCCACCCGGTGCCTGGATTCAAACTTATTTGAGTATAGAGCGCCGTTTAATGCGCTCCGGTACAACGCAATGAATTTACAGCGGGGATCACATCTGCTTAACAATAAAGCTGTGGTGTTCAAGATTTATGCGTCTTTGCACCAACATAGTCCATAGATAAACAATGGTTAATATTGAGCGAAGGAATGGGCCGGAGGGTGATTTACATTTATTGATTACAGATAAGACAAATTCGCCTTAATACTCAACATGTTGACTATAAAAAGAGCAAACAAAAAACTTTTTCGCGAACCCTTTGACATGCCCCTCCCGAATCGCTAATATGCGCCCCGTTAACCGATTCCTCTGTAGTTCAGTCGGTAGAACGGCGGACTGTTAATCCGTATGTCACTGGTTCGAGTCCAGTCAGAGGAGCCAAATTCGAGAGCCCGCTTAAGGAAACTTAAGCGGGCTTTTTTGTTTTTGTGGGTTTTGATAATTCTCTCGCAGCACTAACGGGCACATCCTGATGTACGGGTGTGCCAGGCTGACTGTGTTTTAAAAGACACCAAATTCGTTGTTAGAAAATCATCAAGGGCTTAGCCATAAACCTGGTGGTTGTGTTGGGTCCGGAAATGAAGACTCACTTCCGGGTTTTATTCCAACGGGTAAAACTAGATTTCAAATGGGAATTTCATACCCCATTCTTTACGCATGTTATCCATGATTTTTAATACGGCGATTGTGTCTTGTGGTTTCATTATGTCACTTGCCGTTTTCCCCTGGCGAATACAATCGTTGGTGTGCCTTAATTGATATTCAAATCCATCGAAATCAAACGGGAAGTGATACTCTTTTTTATTGTCATTCTGGTAAACAGTAAAACCATTTGCCGCATGTGGTGTGTCGATAACAATATAGCCATTCTTACATTGAATAACCGCTTGCTGTCGTGACAACGCCTCTACTGATGAGCTTAACAGAGCAACTTGCCCTCTTTCATACTGCATATAATAGAAACTTGACAGGTCAACACCACCTTCTGATAACACGGCGTTGGATACCACGCGTTCAGGTTTATAACCCAGCAGCATGCAGGTAATACTGATGACATAAATGCCCACATCATAAAGTGCACCACCCGCAAGCTCAGGGTTTATTTTACGATCATTTCTGCTACCAGGCGGGTTGATACCAAAATCTGCGGCGATATTCACTACATCGCCCAGTTGACCACTGTTTAATATTTTATGTATTTCAGCATATGCTGGTAAGAATTTCGTCCAAAACGCTTCCATAATAAACAAGCCATTATCAGATGCTTGTTTAAATAAATGCTCAGCCTGGCTTACATCAATCGTGAAACTTTTTTCACATAAAACATGCTTGTTATTTTTTAAGCACAGTAAGCTATTTTCATAGTGCGAGTTGTGCGGTGTTGCGATATACACTGCATCTATATCAGCACTCTGCGCCAGTTCCTGATAACTGCCAAACGCCCTCTTCGCACCATATTGCGTAGCAAAAGCCTCTGCATTTTCAATGGAGCGTGATGCCACACCAACAAATTCACACTCATCTGATAAGTAACCCAGAGTCCCGGCGAATTTTTTAGCAATCGTTCCTGTACCAATGATGCCCCAACGGATTTTTTTCATTTTAATGACCATTAACTGTTTTGATATCGTAAAAAATAACGTCGAGCCACATCAGTTTCAACGAGTTATTCGAAAATCGAGATCACAAAGCCAACCTGCATGACAAAGCGAATAGTCAGATTCGCCAGTCGGTTTAAAATTCGTTATTATCCGCTCCCACTCACCCTCCAGGCAGCCTGATGTCTACGATTATCGATACCTTTATTGCCCCGCCATGCCATGACAAGGTAGAGACTCTCTATCAGGACGAGCACCTGGTGCTTATCAATAAACCCTCAGGACTACTCAGCCTCTCAGGGAAAAACCCGCAAAATCTCGATTCGGTGCATCACCGATTGGTGAAAATATTCCCTGGTTGCACTCTGGTCCATCGCCTGGATTTCGGCACTTCTGGGCTGATGGTGATTGCCCTTAATAAGGCTATCAATGCAGCCCTCTGCCAGCAATTCAGCCAGCGCACAGTGACCAAAGTTTACAGCGCACTGCTCTGCGGGCATCTGAGCGAAAATGAAGGAGTGATAGATGCGCCGATTGCCAAAGACCCGGCGCTTTTCCCACTGATGTCGATTTGCGCCATCAACGGCAAGCCCGCTCGTTCGGGTTATCGGGTCATTGAGCGTTTTCATCATGAGCAACAAGACGGGACGTTACTGCCAGTGACGCGAGTCGAGCTGACGCCGGAAACCGGGCGCACTCATCAACTGCGCATCCACTGCCAGCAGTTGGGCCACCCTATTTTAGGCTGTGATCTATATGGCGGTTTACTGCTGCCGGGTACCGAACAGACTCCCCGACTGATGCTGCATGCCAGCGAACTGCATTTTGCTCATCCGATTAGTGGGGAGTGGATTAGAGCGCGGAATGAGAGTTTGTTTTGAGGCTGTTAACACTCGTTAAGTTGGTTTTGCGTCTGCTATAAGCGAGGAGCGGAAGCTCATGATATCCATTTGCTCAGCTGAAGGGGATCAATAAATGACTCGTAGACATCTTTAGACACGTGGCGATTCACTTGAGTGGGTTTATCTTCCACTACATACCGTTTGTAGATTCTGTCCTTTCATTATATAATCTTTTTGATAAAACGAAGTAGTAATTAGGCAAAAACTGGAAACCCGTGCCTGTAAGAAATTTATTAACTTACATGCAGAAGCAAGCGCTTTAAATTTATTTTCGCCCATAATTCGCCAGTCTCCGTTGCTGGAACGAGCATACCAAAAACAAGCAATCTCCCAATTTTATTTATGGTCTTCCCAAGCATAATTTATTCAACAAAATAATATTGTTATTGTTCCCCCCGGGTGAACCGGAGGGTAATCATATAAAGCAATCAAGGCCAAATTAACTATTTGACAATTCCCAATCAATTACTCCAAATCTTTCCCATCTGATTCGATACATTTTTTGTACCAATAGAATGAATTTTTCTTAACTCGGTGAAGATCCCCTTCACCTTCGTCATTCATATCTACATAAATGAAGCCATATCTCTTATCCATTTGACCTGTGGTAAATGAAACCAAATCAATAGGTGCCCAGGAGGTATATCCAAAAATATCCACACCTTCTGCTCTTGCTTTCATTAAACTTTTAATATGACTTCTGTGATAATCAATACGGTAAGTATCATGAATTAGCCCATCAGCTTCTATTTTATCATGGGCCCCCAATCCATTTTCTACATCAAATAGTGGAATTTGGTAACGATCATAAATGAAATGTAAAAAATACTCATAACCAGTTGGATCAATTTGCCAACCCCAATCACTCGCTTTTAAATATGGGTTTGCTATTGAATGTTGTACACCAGCACCATCTAATGCCATTCCTTCATCTTTATGCGTTGTGAATACATTAGACATATAATATGAATAAGCTAAGAAATCTGACTTGCCTTCCAATAAATCTTTCTTATCTTGCTCGCTAATAACTAAACTGACACCGTTATCTTTCCAAATACGTCGGGCATATGAAGGATAATATCCCCTAACCATTGTATCTGCACAGTATCCAAAGAGATTTTGGAATATTTTATAATTAGCTATTACATCCTCTGGATCACAGGTATAAGCATATGAACAGTATCCTGCAACCATACATCCTACTTTTATGTTTGGATCTATTTCATGGGCAACAATTGTCGCTCTTGCAGAAGCCAACATTTGATTATGCAGTTCTGTATAAGCAACTTGCTTTCCTTCTTTTACATCGAAATGTAACAGTATGTTGATTTCATTGAAAGTTAACCACTTATTTACTATGTCTTTATATTCAGTAAAACAAACTCTCGCAAATTCGACAAATTGGTTAATCATCTCCCTATTTGTCCAATCTTTATATGTCTCTTCTAAATAAGTAGGCTCATCGTATTTATATAATGTAATAACTGGGTCCATTCCATATTTACGACACTCTTTAAACACATCACGATAGAATTCCACACCAGCTTTATTCACTCCACCTTCAACGCCCTGTGGGAAAATCCTGGCCCAAGAAATTGTTGTGTTAAATGTGGTGAACCCCATTTCTGCTAATAAGGCAATGTCTTCTTTATATCTATGATAAAAATCGATACCTACATGGTTTGTATATCTAATATCATCAAAGATTTGATATTTAGCCCCTTCTGGTAAATGATCAAACTGCCTCATTTTACCTCTTGTTCCATCCTTATTAATATAATGGATATAACGTCTGTCTTTGGTCGACCCAGGGTCACCAAAATCTACTTGCACTGGGCTTTTCCCATCTTCATCCCAGGCACCTTCACATTGAGCGGCTGATAAAGAGCCCCCCCACAAAAATTTTTCTGAGAAACTCATTTCTTTCTCCTATATTTAGGTGCTGTCGTGATAACAACAGGAGGGCAGTATGTTACCTGACGACTCCTTAATGCATCATAACCATTGTTTCTGCTAACTCTGGTTACATAAATCAATCTGTTCGCTCAGAACAGTCATCGCCTGTGAGTAAGACATGTCTTTGCGGAATAAACCTGCTGTTCCTAAAATAAACATGTCGACATCAGTTCCCAGAGTTCTTACGACATCAGGAGAGATAGCCCCATCGATAGCAATCTGAGCTTTGCTCTGATGTTGTTGTAGCATGGCTTTCAACCGCCGAATTTTACTTACAGAAGCAGCAATAAAAGGCTGGCCTGCAAAACCTGGGTTGACCGACATAATCATAACCACATCTACAACATCCAGCAGTTCTTCTAATATATTCAGAGACGTTCCGGGGTTAATAGCAACACCCGCTTTAATCCCCTTACTACGGATATTACTCAACGTACGATGTAAATGAATCGGCGCTTCAGCGTGGACATAAATAATGCTACAGCCCAGCTCAGCAAAGCGATCGATATATGGATCAGGATTCGTAACCATTAGATGTACGTCGTAAGGGATAGTCGCCAGTTTTGATACCGCCTTAATATCTTCAGGGCCGAGAGCAAAATTTGGCACAAACTGGCCATCCATGACATCGATATGGAACATTGCGGCACCCGCAACTTCTAGTTCATGTAACTCTTCGCCTAGGCGTGAAAAATCCACGCACATTAGCGACGGGCAAAATTGTGCGCTCATCTTTATACCTTCTCGATGTCTGCAATCATCTCAACACGCGTCTGGTGACGCTCACCTTCAAACTCTGCATCCAACCAGGCATCAACGATCATTTTTGCCAACTCAGAACCAATGACGCGCGAGCCGAAAGAGAGCACGTTGGTATTGTTATGTGAGCGGGAAAGTTTAGCTGAATAGGGTTCACTGCACACAACTGCACGAATACCGTGAACTTTATTGGCGGCAATTGATATACCAATCCCTGAGCCACAAATTACAATACCCAAATCAGCCTCTCCTGAAACAACAGCGTCTGCTACTGCTTTGCCATAGATTGGGTAATCTGTACGTGTTTCGCTATGCGCACCTTTATCAATTACCTGAATACCCCGTGCAATAAGATGTTCAGTAATCGTAGGTTTCAGGATAATGCCGACATGATCGCAACCGATAGCAATTTTCATATGTGCTCTCTTAATCTATTAATAATCAGAAGGTGATAATAATTGGGTGCAAAGCACCCTTTGTTTACTCTGCACTGTCCAGACAATCTTCCAGACCAGATTTAATCAGAGTGACATGCGGTCCATAAATGACCTGTATGCCGTTGCCTTTTTTCACGACACCTTTAGCCCCGGAGGCTTTAAGCATTACGTCATCAACAAGACTTTCATCCACTACGGTGATACGAAGGCGGGTGGCACAGCAATCAATGTCAGCTATATTGGCCGCTCCTCCCAGACCAGAAATGATTAATGCTGAGACATCTTCACTTTTCGTTTTATTACTCATGGTATTAATTTTCTGGTCACGCGCTTGTAAATCCTTACGCGTATAAAGTTTTGTTTCCTCAGTGTCATCTTCACGGCCCGGAGTTTTGAAATTGAAACGGGTGATTGCGAAGCGGAAACTGAAGTAATAAATAGGGAATAACGGGATCCCTATCAGGATTGCATTAATCCAGTGTGTTTTTGCATTTCCCTGCATAACACCAAAGAGGACGAAATCGATTAAGCTACCCGAGAAAGTTTGCCCCACGGCCACATTAAAAATATGGCAGAACATGAATGACAGACCCGCTAATACACAGTGCATGCCGTACAGAAGTGGTGCTGCAAAGAGGAAAGAAAATTCAATGGGTTCGGTGATACCGGTGACGACTGCAGTCAGGGTAGCCGACAACAGCAGGCCCAAAACAAGCTTACGTTTCTCTGGCCGGGCTGTGTGGTAAATAGCCAGCGCTGCCCCGGGGATGCCAAACAGATAAAACGGATATTTACCGGCCATAAATCGGGTTGCATCCACTGAAAATTGCTGCGTATGCGGGCTGGCCAGTTCAGCGAAGAAAATATTTGTCGCTCCGGATACAGCCACGCCATCAATAAGCTGCGTACCACCGAGACCAGTCTGTAAGAAAGGCATGGCAAAAACGTGATGCAGACCGAAAGGGATAAGTGCACGTTCGGTCAGACCATAGATAAACGTACCGGCATATCCTGCGCTGTTGACCAGGTCGCCAAGATGCAGAATCGCATTTTGTATGGTTGGCCAGATGAAGAACATCAGGATACCGACGACTAAATAAGTAACGGCTGAGATAATGGGGATAAAGCGTGTACCGCCAAAGAACGAGAACATAGCCGGAAGTTCTATGCGGTAAAAACGATTGTGCAGCACCGCGACACCCAGTCCGGCAATAACGCCTCCGAACACTCCCATCTGAAGTGAGTTGATACCCAGCGTCATGCCTAACGAACCTTCAGGGAGAGCGCCAGAGGCCAACAGCCCGTGAATATCAAGCATCGCATTGATAGTGGCATGCATAATTAAGAAACCGATAGCCCCTGAAATCGCAGCGACTTCTTTTTCTTTTTTTGCCATTCCCAGTGCAACGCCAATAGCAAAAATGACAGGTAAGTTAGAGAAAACCACACCACCGGCACTTTTCATGACGGTAAGAAATGTGTGAAGTACGGTGCCGTCACCAAGCAGTGGCTGCAGACCATAAGAGTCAATAGTCGCCTGGTTTGTGAATGAAGCGCCAATGCCCAGAAACAATCCTGCAACGGGCAGCAGAGCTATCGGGAGCATAAAGGAGCGCCCTATCCGCTGAAGAATTCCAAATATTGCTGTTTTCATAGCGTTCTTTTGACCATGTAAGGGTACAACGAGGAAATTAAATGTGAGCAATAAATTAAACGATCATTTATCGTCATCACGCACAAACTTCACAAAATAGATTATCACTGTGAAGTCGCAAAGGAGTCAACCCATCGAACCGATCAAGTTCACAATTTTTTAAAAAAGCGTAAAATTAAAGGATAGGCTCCGCGTAATTGGTAGGCTGAGTGTCTGGTTTCTGTGGGGTTTTCCTATTTTTAGGGATGTTTATTTACTTACGTTATTCACAAATTTGGTTGTTATCGTAAACTCTACGCGAATTCACATTCTATAGGCACAACGCGTTATGGTAGTCTTTAGCCCTCAATGTTTTATAAACCTATGGTACAAAAAATGACGGATAAGCAAGATGTAGTTCAAGAAGTGGAAAGTGCGCTCGCGATAGGCGCGCGGATAAAAATGTCACTCTCCATCCTAAATCCGACTGAACGTCGCATTGCGGAATGGTTAATCATTAAAGGAAATGTTTGCCAGGAAACAAGCTTGCGTGAAGTAGCCATTACGCTAAAGGTATCTGAGCCTTTGCTGGTAAAGGTTGCAAAAAAGATAGGGTTTTCTGGTTTTCGGGAACTACGAAGCGCGCTCATCAGTTACTTTGAGTCTTTGCCCTATGAGAAAGAAGAAGAAGTCACGGAGCATGATAGCCTCGATACCGTGATGGATAAGGTTTTTTCGAGCAGTATTCAGGCTCTCAAAGAGGCACGATCCGTCGCCGATGCAGCGACTATAGGAAAAGCAGCTCAGCTGATTTTTAACGCTCGCAGAGTGATCATTTTTGGTGTGGGTGGTTCAGCCTCAGTAGGTTTGGATTTCGAACATAAGCTTCTTCGCTTAGGAATAATTAGTCATGCCTATAGTGATTTTCACTTAATGCTGATGGCAGCAAGTCAACTTGATGAAAAGGATGTTGTCATTGCAATTTCGCAAACTGGTGCCACCAGGGAAATGCTTAATGCAGTGAATACAGCCCGAGCGAAGAAGACACAAGTGATATGTATCACCAATAATGATGGCTCTCCACTTTCTCAGAGCTCGGATTTGTCAATTTTCAGTCCGGCGATGAGTGGCCCTTTGCTTGGGCAAAATGCTGTTGCCCGGATTGTTCAGTTGAATCTGCTAGACAGCTTATTTATTGCGATTCTGCTAGAAGATTACCAGGGAAATAAAGAGAAGCTATCCAGTGGTATTAATATAGTGAGCCCATTACATGGTCTAAAGTAAGAAACTTAAGGATAACGTGTAATTAGCTTACTATTTATATGATGTTATTAAATTCACATCTCAAGATTCAGTAGATAGATATTTCTCCGAGCTTATAGGCGTAAAGCAATCTGAGTGCGCTTCCGTCTCCATAAGTGCACACATCTTACAATCCGGAACGACTCAAAATCATACAGATTAATTATGCGCCCATAGCATGTAACCGGAGAAAATGTTTTTCCATAACAAAATGGTCTGTTTGAGGGGGCGGAAGCCTGCTCCTGGCACTTAGCTGCAGGTGCGGCACATTCAGTCCGCTCACAGCAAGATGTGGACGTTAAACATGAAAATAGGTAAATACTTTTCCAGATGGCCGTCCATTTCCCGCAGCTATTTATATTTTAATTTTTGATGTAGCCTATATCAATAACCGATTTGGAAATAAGATCCGGCACTGCTGTAGAACCTACAAGAAAAATTTTCAATATGATCGCCCACAATTTCCCTTTAATAGAATGCTCCATTATCGTATATATTCCCGGCCACGCTGGGTCATAATCTTTTTCGGCAATAACAACCATGGACGATAGCGTACAATCAATGTCGTGGGATGTATCTTAAACGTCCGTCTTTGGCACGGAGTCGCCAGTGAACGATCTTAAGGCAGATTTGAGCGAGAGACGGATAGTCCACGACATTTTATTGAAAGGAAAACGCCAGTAGATTGCACAATCTACTTTGAATATCTAATATATTAAATATTCTAAATTCCCTTCCCTCTTGTATAAGGATACGCTACTCTCAAAAAATGCGTTCGCTACCAAAATGGGTTTACTCCTTTACATTTGCTTAATTCATAAAAATTTAGACTAACATCTGATATATAATTCATAATGAAAGGTTAAAAAATGGAAAAAACACCTCTGGAATATACACCTGTTGACTTATCTCGTTGGGCAAGGAAGGAGCATTTTGAGGTGTTTCAGTCATTTGCTCAAAGTACAATTAACCAAACCGTCCTGGTAGATATTACCGTGCTGCTAAAAAATATAAAGGAAGTTGGCTGGAAATTTTACCCAACTATTATTTTCCTCCTTTCTAAAATCGTAAACAGTCATGCGGAGTTCCGTATGGCCGTAAAGAACAATGAGCTTGTCATATGGAATGACATTCATCCAAGCTACACCATTTTCCATAATGAAACGGAGACCTTTTCATCATTATGGAGTCACTACGATGGCAATATTCATCACTTCCAGGACGTTTATTCAGAAGATATTGCACGCTATGGTAATAACCTTTCTTATTGGCCTAAGGAGGAGTCTCGGGAGAATATATTTTTCGTATCGGCTATTCCTTGGGTAAGTTTTACCAGTTTTAATATCAACGTTGCAAACATGCAGAATTTTTTTGCCCCCATGTTCACTCTTGGAAAATACTACGAACAAGATGGAAAAGTACTGTTGCCTCTCGCTGTTCAGGTACATCATTCCGTGTGCGATGGTTTCCATGTGGCAAGACTGATCAATGAGTTACAAGCGATGAGTGATGACATAGCCACCATCGCAGCAAGCTGAGAAACGGAGCTGGCAACAGGAGTTTGCTACTCCTGTCGTTTTTCCATTGCGTTTAAGTTGAAGTAGATATTCCGGTGTATGACCAGGCAGAAAGAACATTGTCAATTTAACCGTATCTGATTTTCCCATCTATATAAGGCTGGGGTTTACCAAACAGATAGCCTTGTATGAAATCACAGCCCAGCACCTGAAGGCTTTCCAGTTGCTCCTGTGTTTCAACACCTTCCGCAACGGATTTCATATTGAGGGATTTCGCCATGCCGGTGATAAGCCTGATGATATTAAGGGCATCTTCCTGTGTGGATATAGAATTCACAAAGGACTTGTCTATTTTGATTTTATCGAAGGCAAGCTTACTCAGGCGCGAAAGAGAAGAATAACCGGTACCAAAATCATCGATGGAGATTTTCACTCCCAGAGCCCGCAGCCTGTTAAGCGTATTCATCGGCGTATTACTCTCAGTAAAGAGAGAGGATTCTGTCACTTCCAGTTCAAGACGCTCAGCGGGAAGTCCCGTTTCGTTCAGAATGGACAACACCATTCCGGCAAAGGTTTTACTGCTTAGCTGGACAGGAGAGACATTGACTGAAATTTTAGTCGGAATCACCCAGGAAGCGGCTTCCCGGCAGGCCATTTCAAGCACCGATTTCCCCATCTCGTTAATCATTCCTGTTTTTTCAGCCACCGGAATGAAGCTGTCCGGCGACAGTAGGCCCTTCTGAGGATGTATCCAACGAATAAGGGCTTCATAACTGTAAATTTCCTGGCTGAAAGAATCGACAATAGGCTGATAGTAAACCACGAATTCTTTATTCACTAACGCCAGTGCCATATCATGCTCAAGGGTTCGGCTTTCTTGCAACTTATCTAACATCCATTGCCGGAAGACTTTTATTTTACCAGCGCCTTCCTTTTTAGCTTCATAAAGGGCCAGATCGGCAAATTTATAGAGATAGTCGGAGCGGCGTTCAGTGTCTGAGATGACAATACCGACACTGGTAGTTATATTGATAATCGTATTATAAATAGTGTAGGGCTGGCTGATAATATTGCATATATTTTGGGCTTGTGAAACGGCACCGCTCTCCGTCAGGCCACTCGAGAGAAACGCAAACTCGTCCCCGCCTAAACGATAAAGCGTATCGGAAGCCAGGCCCATCGAAATTAGACGATGTGATATCTGGCGTAATAACATATCACCGACATCATGACCATACGTATCATTGACCTCCTTGAATCGGTCTAAATCAAACAACATCACATTCACAGAATTATTGTTTTTTACTGCGTTCTCGATGGTTTCATTTAAATTCCCCCAGAAAAAATGGCGGTTATTCATCTCTGTGAGAGAGTCATGGTAGACGTCATACTCCAACTTTGCATTCTGGACTTGCAGTTTTTCTTTAGATTCCTGCAGTGCTTCAGCAAGACTCTTTACCTGAAGATGTGCCTTCAGAATATTTCTGTTTTGATAAAATATCAGCAGACCCAGTATCGCACTCATTATTATTAGCAATACAGACGTCGCTGAGTAAATATAGTACAGGGTTTTAATTTTGAGGTTGGCGTCATTAATCGTGTTGATATCTTTGTCTAAAGCGCCGGACGACAGACGACTCATTTGTGCATCAAGAGTCTGCATTTTTTTCAGGTATGCCTGGAGTTCTGAGCGGTTCATTTTCTCAAGATTAATATCCAGATACTCAAGTGTCTTTTCAAGCTGTAGAGCCAGTGCATGATGGGCTTTATTACTTTCTATGTAATTCCTCAAATCACCTTCTTTCATTAAATCACTCTGGCTGAGCATAATGTCGAGACGCATGCGCACATCATCCAGCGTCATCGTCTCATCAATAGTGTAAAGACCAAGCAACGATTCGAACCGGTAATACTCTGATACCATCTGTGCAGCAGACCACGAAGCGGCGTAGTGAGTCAGCTTCTGTAACTCTTGTTGCCTTTCATGCACAAGGAAAGAGATATACGCAGTAGATATAAAAAGGAAACAAATGATGCCAGCCAGAATTCTGTTCATGTTGGTGTTCTGACCCATTACTCAATATTCATTCTGCTGACCTGCCAGGCTGACCTTGAATAATAAATCTGATTATTCAGCTCAGGGATGCTGTCATAGGGGTAAACAACAAACAACGGGCCTTTATCACGGATACGCATATATTCTCCATTGATTTTTAAAGCAAGGATAACGTTGTATTTCTTAAAATCACTGAGGGGGATTTCTGTGGTGTAGTCATTGAGCGCAGTGACCTTAACAACAGAACCTTTCGCCCCGACATAATCCATAAGCTTTTGTAGTGGGATACCCGTAAAAGTAGTGCGGCCATCATACCAGGGAGAAGTGGTCTTAAAGCTGACCGTACCCAGTTTCTCAAGGCTGGCGAGATCAAAAACGGCTTTACCAGCTTCATTTGTATTTTCGATATTACCAGACAGCGTTAAAAGGGCTTTACCGGCAGGTCTGGCAAATTCCCCCGCCCAGACCTGTGTGGCGAGCGCAAAGCTTAACAGCATGACAATTAATCGCATTCTGACCTCATATATCAACCGGATGTTAAAGAATTATAATTTAGTTATTGTGCTATTTATATATGCTCCTGGACTATTGTTAATGCAATCATTTCACCAATATTTTAATTGATTAAAATCAATTAGTTAAAAAACACTTTCTTTTTATATTGATTAAGCAATGTCGATTCATTTATTTGATATACATAAGACAGCGTTACGCTTGTGCGAAAAACAACCAATTATTTGCTCAGCGCAAATAAACACACAGCAATATAAAGGTTTATTTGTTTGTAAGTAGGCAGGAATTTCACGTATGCAATGTCCACTCCTGGCACATAATAGGCCGTCAGCGTATGCCAAATACAAAAGCCTGCTCAGAGTTACCCAAGTAAGCTTTCTTAGGTTTATGGCAACATTTATGTCAGTCGCCAGAAAAACACTTCACTCCATACAATTCCCTCAAACTTAAACACGGATAAGCTGGATACACGCTTTTGCGCTATAGCACCTGAAAAGACCTAAATTTAACAATCCCTATCCACCATTCAATCTCGAAGCGCGGGTTATTTCCCGTCGCTTCGACATCGCCTTTTACCCATAAACGCCCAAAATACCCATACATTCTGTAAAGAATTGCATATCCTTTTGACCCTCCCCTTAGGGGAAGGTCTAGAGTCGAGCACAACTCAACTCTCTCTTTAGACAGGAATTATAGATGAAACAAAAACTGCTTTTCGCGTTACTGGCACTGAGCATCAGTGGCACGGCAATTGCTGCGCAATCAGATGCAGAGTTTCTCGCAGCACACGGTCTGTCGGGTAAAACCACCGAGCAAATGGTGGAAGCGATCGACGGTTCAACCCAGGCTCGACCGTTGCCGTATAACGCAGGTATCACCAGCACCGAACTGAAGTTGTCTGACGGCACGCAGCAGTTCAGCTATCCGCTCGGCGATAAGTTCTATTTATCTTTCGCACCTTACGTGACGCAAACCCACCCGTGCTTTAACCACAGTCTTTCTGGCTGCCGTGGCGAGCTTGCAAATACGCCATTTGATGTGAAAGTGACGGACAAAAGCGGCAAAGTCGTATTGCAGAAAAGTATGACCAGCCACGCCAACGGGTTTGTTGGCGTCTGGTTGCCACGTGATATTGAAGGCACGATTGAAGTAAGTTACAAGGGGAAAACGGCCACTGCACCAATTGCGACGCACAAAGAGAGCCAGACCTGTTTAACCACGCTGCAATTGCAGGGTTAAACGTTGTCATGTCGGGTGAGGCTAACGTTCACCCGACATTCAACCCTCTACCGCCCCGCCCAAAATGCCTGCTGCATCGCCCTTGTCTCTTCGATAATTTCTTCCACCGGGCCAATTAACTCCACTGGTTTCTGGCAATGCTCGAAAACGTATTTCGACGACACACTCATGGTCGGGTTTTCTTCATGGTTGCCGGTCGCTTCCAATAGTTGACTCTCATACATGCCAAAAACGACTCGCCCAATATTTGCCCAGTACGCCGTACCCGCGCACATGCAGCAAGGTTCGACGGCGGTAAAGAGCGTGCATTGCCATAAATATTCGGCGGTGTAGTTAGTCGCCGCAATTCGCGCAAGGGTTGATTCCGCGTGATTAACCGTGTCGATATTGCACTGCTCAAGCAATACTGTTTCGTTATCCGGTGCGACTAACAGCGCACCAAAAGGATGATGCCCAAGTGCAATCGCCCTGTGTGCCACCTCATTTGAGCGGCGCAAGTGGCGTAAAATTTGCTCTTTATTTGGCGTAGGCCCACGTTTTAAAGACATCTGTTTCCTTCCTTATTTTGCGTCGAGGCTCCACGGGAACAACCGTTTTTGCATCCAGCTCACCAGCCCGTACAACGTCAGGCTGCACACCACCAGCAAGAACAAGCTGGCGAAAGCCAATGGGATTTTGAACGATGAGGTGCTGAATAAAATCAGATAACCCAGGCCTTGATCGGCTGCGACAAACTCCGCAACTACCGCGCCGATAATCGACAGCGTAATCGCCACTTTTAGTGCACTGAAGATATAAGGCACCGCATACGGCATACGAATCTGCCAATATTCGCGGTTGCGTGGTGCACGTAATGTTTTAGACAGTTCAAGCAATTCAGACGGCACAGAATTCATGCCGGTCGCCGTGGAAATCACCAGCGGGAAGAAAGAGATCAAAGTGGTGATCACCACTCGCGGCAACATGCCGGAACCCAGTGTTACGACAATAATTGGCGCAATTGCCACAACCGGTGTGGACTGAATGACAATCAACCATGGCAGCACCAGGCGGGCGAGCAATTTAGAGCTGACAATCGCAATGGCCAGCGGCAACGCAATAACAATCGCCAGTAGAAAACCACTTAACGCCACGCTTAATGTTGCAAGGATATGAGTCGCCCAGCGCCCGGCATCCAACGTGCTTACTGAAGCGAAAATGGCCGATGGCGAAGGTAGAATAAACACCGGGATGGCGAATAATTTACACGCCCCTTCCCACAGCAAAACCGCCACCACCAGCGCCAGCAGCGCAATGTACTTTTCCAGAAACGCTTTCATGCAGGCTCCTTGCGGCGGCTAAACACTTTGTGGCGAATATCTGCGGTTAACTCATGGAATAGCGGGTGATTGAGTGTTTCCTCATCTCTTGGGCGTGCCAGCGGGACATCAATAATTTCACTTACTCGCCCAGGGCGCGCGCTCATCACCACGATGCGGTCAGAAAGTAGCAACGCCTCCTGAATTGAGTGGGTAACAAACAGCACTGTTTTTGGGCGTTCATTCCAGATACGCATCAACTCAAAACTCATTTCATCTCGCGTCAGGGAATCAAGAGCGGAAAACGGTTCGTCCATCAGCAAAATATCCGGGTCATGCAGCAAAGAGCGAGCAATGGAAACACGCTGCTGCATACCGCCTGAAAGTTCCGCCGGTCGCTTATTGGCAAACTGCGTCAGCCCTGTCATTTCCAGCAATTCATGCCCACGCGCGATATCTTTAGCATCCACGCGGCCATATTTATGTTTCATCGGAAACGTGATGTTATCGAGCACGGTGAGCCACGGCAGCAGCGTCGGTTTCTGGAACACAAACCCCATTTCATCGCGTGGTTCGGTCACTGGTTTGCCATACACCGAAATGGTGCCACTGCTCGGTTTCAAAAGCCCGGCAATCAAACGCAAAATGGTCGATTTCCCGCAGCCTGATGGGCCAATAAATGAGACGAATTCATGGCGGCGCAGCGTCAGATTCGCCTCATCAAGTGCCGTAACTCTGGTGCCATCAGCAGATATAAATGTCTGATTAACATGACTAAGCTCTATAACAGGCTGCATGACATTCCCTTATTTAGCGAGAAAACTACGGTCAACCAGGGTTTCCGGGTTTACTTTATCGGTCGGATATTTCATTGATTTCGCCACCCACTCCCAGGTGTGTTTCAGAAGCGTCGGGTCGAATTGGCCTAGGCCATCGCGCTGGCTAATTTCATTGTTAATCAGCGGTTTTGTAACGTTGAAATCAGCTTCCAGCATCACGACATCGGCTTCAGGCACCATCGCTTTTTGGTCAGCGGCGGCTTTGTCCGGGTGCGTCAGGCTAAATTCGATAGACTTTTTGGAAGCTCGGACGAAACGCGCTACAACATCCGGCTTTTCTTTGATGAGCTTATCGGAGGCAAAGAACGACAGGCCGTAGCCATCAAGGCCGTAATCGGTCCAGGCCAGTTCAAGCGGTTTTTTACCTACCTGAGTCAGCGTCGCTTCAATGCTCGGGCGATTAGTTGACCACACTACCACGCCATCAACACGCCCCTGTGCCAGCATTGGCACCAGCGTGCCTGGGTCAGCTTTGATCTGTTTTACGCTATCGGGATCAACACCATTGTTTTCCAGCATGATGGGAAGCAACGCATTAGAGGCAGAGAACGTCGGGATACCAAGCGTTTTGCCTTTCAGGCTTTTCATATCGGTCACGCCGCTTCCCTGCCACGAGTAAATCGCATCAGGCTGTTTTGAGTAAATGCTCATGATGGCTTTCACTGGAATGCCACCTTCAGCTTGCGCCATCATTAAAGAAGCAATGCCGCCAGTGCCCACATCAGCTGCACCTGAAGCAATTTTCGTCAGCGTGTCGCTGCTGCCACGGCCAGGTAAAATGGTGACATCCAGCCCTTCTGCTGCGTAAAAACCTTCTTGAACACCGACAAAAACGAATGCTTTATCACCGCCATTTGGCATCCAGTCGAGTTGCAGTTTTAACTTATCCAGTGCGGCTGCATGCGCACTTGCCAGTACCAGGGCTACAGCGGTTGTAAGTCGAATGACGCGCATGCTTATCTCCTAAGAAGGGGCTGAAACTGCCAAATGGGCATATGTGAAACTTTTGTCACAACGGTTAGAAACTTTTGTTTCAAACATACGAGTGGTAGGGTCAAAAGTTAAAATATGAAAATCTTATAACCTGCTAAAAAGCAGCCATTTACACAGGAATATTGTTGGTATTCTTTATTCTCAGCTGCTTCGGGTATACCGTGTTGGGCATCAGAAACAATTAGGCTGGAATACCCGGCCCAACGAATGAGGATCCACCATGAAAGCAGTCGTACTTGAACAAGTTGAAGGCCAGACTCAGGCCGAGGTAAAACAAATCTCTGCGCCGGCAATCGATCTGGGAAATGTGCTGGTTGATGTTGAGTGGTCAAGCCTGAACTATAAAGATGCGCTGGCGATCACTGGCAAAGGCAAAATCATCCGTAACTTCCCGATGGTGCCGGGGATTGATTTCGCAGGGCGCGTGGCGAGTAGTGATGATGCTAATTTCAGCGCAGGTCAGGAAGTGGTGTTGACCGGCTGGGGTGTGGGTGAAAACCATTGGGGTGGCCTTGCCGAACAAGCACGTGTGAAATCCGAATGGCTGGTTCCACTGCCTGCCGGCCTTAGCGCACGCAAAGCGATGATCGTCGGCACCGCAGGCTTTACCGCGATGCTGTGCGTGATGGCGCTGGAAGATGCAGGTATTACACCAGAAAGTGGCGAAGTGGTTGTGACTGGTGCCAGCGGCGGCGTGGGCAGCACCGCAATTGCTCTGCTGCATGCTTTGGGCTACCAGGTTGTAGCAGTTTCTGGCCGTGAATCCACTCACGACTACCTGCGCCAGTTAGGTGCCAGCCGCATTCTGCCACGCAGCGAATTTGCTGAAACTCGTCCACTGGAAAAACAAGTGTGGGCTGGTGCGGTTGATACCGTGGGTGGAAATGTACTCGCCAAACTGCTGGCACAGATGAACTACTCCGGTTGTGTCGCTGCTTGCGGCCTTGCGGGCGGCTTCTCACTGCCAACGACAGTGATGCCATTCATTCTGCGTAACGTGCGCCTGCAAGGTGTTGATTCGGTGAGCGCGCCGATTGAGCGCCGAGTTGCCGCGTGGGAGCGTCTGGCCGAATTGTTGCCGGAGAGTTTCTATGAGACGGCGACGACCGAGATTAGCATGGAGCAAGCGCCTAAATTTGCCGATGACATTATGAATAATGCGGTTCAGGGTCGGACACTGGTGAAGGTGAAGTAAGCTCTCATCTCTTTCACAAACTATCTCAATAAGGATAAAAATTGAGATAGTTTGTTGTAGTTATCTCTTTCCCCGACTAATCCAGGAGACACTCCATTGGCCCGGATTTTTTATCAGTCATCAATTAGCTGGGTGACGCGACATCTATACAATTCAGCGAGTTTTTCTAATGTGGAACGCTGAGGTTTAGCACGTTTCTCCATGTTTGCTACACCCGCTTGAGAGATGCCGAGCACTTCCGCTACAGCCTCTTGAGATAGACCACGATACATGCGCCAGGCGGCATGTAAAGTCGCGCCTTTTCTCATTTGGTAGCCTACAACTTCATGTGGGATTGTCTCATCGTCGTTAGGGCCAGGAGCATAGGGAACCGATTCGTAAAAATCATCCAGGTCTGCGGCTTCTACCAGTTTATTAAACAGGTCAATAGGTATCACAGCAGATTGACGTGCACCATTTTCATCGGTCAAGAATTGTATTTTTTTCATTCTCACGGGTCTCGCAAATATTGGAGAAAAGTCGAGATTTCTCACTGGTTGAAGCGGGTTGCCTCGCCTCCACTTAGTATGTATTTGATTGTCTGCGCATTACCTCTTCAATCTGGATTATGGTTGGATTTCCATCTATTACCGTAAACAGCACCCGATAAACACCCACCCTTACCCGATATTCTTTCCCTTTACTGCCGTGCAGCTTCTTTAAATCTAGCCGCACATCAGGAAATTCTTCTAGCTCACTTATCCGGGCATATATCGCTTCACGGTAGCGACTATCTATGCGGAGAAGCTGTTTCATTGCCGTCTTACTCCATTCAACATTCGGCACTTTGGTTTCCTTATGTCGATCCGTGATAATTATCATAACTAAATTAAGTGATAAATAAAGTAATTTAGTGATAATTTCACTTAAAAATAGTTAAGCTTGAGCGTCCGAACTACAAGACATCTTCTTACCCGGTCAAAGGTCAAAAACCGGTTTAGTTTTTGATCTTTGACCCGGCATAAATTGTACTGAAAGGTAAGTGAACGGAATTATCACGACCCCGGCAAATTCACATTAGTGATCCAAGAAGATCACCCTGGCAACACAATATTGCTGTCTGCCAGCGATCCCATATGGTTGTGCATTGCGCACGCCGCATCCACCAGATGCATTGCCAATGCCGCACCGCTGCCTTCACCTAAACGCATACCCATCTGCAAATACGGCTCCAGCCCTAACTTGTTCATCGCGATCACCGCACCTTTTTCCGCAGACAAATGCGACGGGATTAAATAATCACGCACGCCTGGCGCAATCTTGCAAGCGGCGAGTGCTGAAGCATAAGACAGGAAACCATCGAGAACGACCGGCAGGCCAGCAGCCGCTGCACCCAACATCACACCCGTCATACCCACCAGGTCGAAACCACCCACTTTGGCCAACACATCAATACCATCAGCTGCATCGGGCTGGTTGGTTTCAATCGCTTTACGCACTACGGAAATTTTGTGATGCATCTGGTCGCTTGGGAAGTTAGCACCCATGCCAACAACGTCATCTGGTGATCTATCGGTCAACACGCTGACCATCGCAGCCGCAGGTGTGGTGTTCGCCATACCTAGTTCACCCACGCCAAACAGCGTGACGCCCTCAGCGGCTTTCTGCATAGTGAGTTGCATGCTTGCCAGCAGCAAGTTTTCAGCCTGCTCACGGCTCATCGCCGGGCCTTGGGCAATGTTGCCACTGCCACGTGCCACTTTCATATCCAGCACGCCAGGCAGAGCATCGCTGTCGATACCGACATCGACCACATGAATTTCTGCGCCGACAGTCGCGCCCAGTACACACACGCCTGTGTTATGACGCGTCATGTTCATCGCCTGAATAGCGGTCACAATTTGTGGTGAAATAGCCACACCTTCCGCATAAACACCGTGGTCGGCACACATCACGAAGATTGATTTGCGTTTAGTGTTCAGGCCGTTTTTCATGCCTGGCATTCCTGCCAGCTGCACCGCTAATGCTTCCAGGCGCCCAAGGCTGCCGAAAGGTTTTAACAGGCCGTCAATGTGTTGTTGTGCGCGAGCCATTGCATCGCTATCAAGCGGGGAAATCATTGCCAATAATGAATTTAAAGTTTGCATTTTTTTATTCTCAGAAACGTTATAAAAAACAGTTCAGCAGGTCGGATAAGCACAGCGCCATCCAACAATCAGCGCAGCAGCGCGAGCAGGAAAACCACTTCGCCCAATTCAATCGCCGCCCCCAGCGTGTCGCCGGTTTGCCCGCCGAGCGTGCGCTTCAACATCAGGCCGAGGAGATACATCGCCAGTATTGTGATAGCCAGCGCCAGCAGCCCGGAAGCGGGCAACAGAACCGTGCACAGCACCGCACCGCCAATCAGCGTCAGCAGCGCCTGTGTGCCCGTCACTTTGCCGATAAACAGATTGCCCAGCCCTTTCTCACGCGCATACTTGTGGTTGTACATCAGCAGCACACAAGCACTGCGCCCGGCAATGGAAGCCGCTGCCAGCACCATCAGCATATTATTGCCACGCAGCGCCAGTTCGCTGACCACCAGCACTTTGGTCACAATCACAAAGATCAGCGCCAGCCCACCATGGGTGCCAAGACGGCTATCACGCATGATTTCCAGCATGCGGTCACGAGTACGCGCCGAGAAAATGCCATCGCACGTGTCAGCCAGGCCATCAAGATGGAAACCACCGGTCAATAATGCGAGTGCCAGCACATAACCCATGGCAGCTAAAGGCAAGCCAGCCCACGGCTGTAACAGCGTAAACACAGCCCCTGCCAAAGCACCCAGCACCAGGCCAACAAATGGAAAGGTCACGATACCGCGCACATACTGGTGTGTTTCGATACCATCAGTCCAGCGCGCGCGCACCGGAATGCGGCTCATAAACTGCAAAGTGGCGAAGAACAAACGGAAGATCATTTAATTTTTACCCCAATCCCTGAAATAACCAGCCACACCTCATCGGCACGCTGCGCCAGGCGCTGGTTTACGCGCCCTGCAATATCACGGAAATGCCGCGCGAGGCGGTTTTCCGGCACAATGCCCATTCCTACTTCATTGGTCACCAGAATCACTTCCGCCGGGCTTGATTCACAGGCCGCCAGCAAAATGTCGATTTGCTGATTCACCACCTGCTCCATCGAGTCAAAATCCCAGTCGTCTTCTGGCTTATCGCCCGCCGCGTCATACATGACGTTGGTAATCAGCGTGGTGATGCATTCCAGTAACACAGCTTCGCGGGCATTGTTGTGCTCATTAATAACGGTGTTTAACTCGCGATACTGCTCAACGGTTTGCCAATGCGCCGGGCGGCTGTCGCGATGGTGCGCAATACGCTGCTCCATTTCACTGTCGAAAATTTTCGACGTAGCGATATACAGCACACGTTCAAAATTTGCGGCCAGTTGTTCGGCATGACGGCTTTTACCGCTACGAGCGCCGCCCGTGACTAATTTCATATTGGTTGTTCCTGATGCTCTTCCATAATCTGATAAATACGTGAGATATCAATGTTCTCACGCATCGCGTCAGCCAGGATATTAAACTGCTGATCTTTATGATTTTGATAGTCGAACACCTCACCTTCCCAGGCATTCAGCCCTTTGCGCAGACGCAAGACATCCAACAAACTGCGAGTAAAGCCGCCGCTATCAAACAGGCCATGCAGGTAAGTGCCCAGCACGCGACCATCTTCGCTGATAGCGCCATCAACATTATGATAAGGCTGGGTATTACACTCGGTGAAGGTAGCAAACGGTGCGGTATTTTCTCCGCGCTGCGTTTCGCCCATATGGATTTCATAACCTTGCAGTGCTGAACCTGAGCTTGCTGCAAAAACGCCTGGCAGTTGCGCCTGAACCTTTCCTGCGACGCGGGTCGTGGTTTTAACACTGGCAAAACGTGTCACCACATCCAGCAAACCAATACCGGCCATCTCGCCAAGCCCGGATTCCACTTCGTCGTAAATATGCTGCCCGAGCATCTGATAGCCGCCGCAAATCCCCAACACCGCGCCGTCATTGTTATGGTGTGTTAGCAGCGCCTGCTCGAGGCCGTTTTCACGCAGCCAGCGCAGGTCGCCGAGGGTATTTTTACTGCCCGGCACAATCACCAGGTCACTGTTTTGCAGTTCATCAGGTTTGACTACATAACGCAGGCGCACATCAGGCTGTGCCGCCAACGCATTAAAATCAGTGAAGTTCGACATGTACGGCAGTTTCAAAACTGCAATATCCAGCTCTTTCGGGGTGACTTCGTCGTATTTCCCACGCTGCAATACAACGCTGTCTTCATCTTCGAGATCGACATTCAACCACGGCATCACGCCCAAAACGGGTACGCCGGTTAACGCTTCGATTTGTTCGATGCCGGAGTAGAGCAGCGCCACGTCGCCACGGAACTTGTTAATAATGACACCTTTTACGCGCCACTTTTCATGTTCCAGCAGTAGCGCTATGGTGCCGTAAATAGTAGCGAACACGCCGCCACGGTCAATATCTGCAACAAGAATCACCGGGCATTGCGCCAGTTCTGCCATGCCCATATTGACGATATCGCGGTCGCGTAGGTTGATTTCAGCCGGGCTACCCGCCCCTTCAAGCACCATCACATCATGTTCTGACGCAAGGCTTTGGTAGACCTCGCGGATTTGCGCTTTCAATTGCGGTTTGTAGTTGTGGTAGGTCACAGCATCCATATTGGTGGCGACTTTACCCATCAACACCACCTGCGCTTTGCAGTCACTGGTTGGTTTGAGTAGTACGGGGTTCATGCGCACATCAGGGGTAATTCCAGCCGCTTCAGCCTGGAAAATCTGCGCCCTGCCCATCTCTTTACCATCTGGCGTGATACCCGAATTGAGCGCCATATTCTGCGATTTAAACGGCGCGGTACGGTGGCCGTCCTGGGCGAAGATCCGACACAGCCCTGCCACCAACATGCTTTTCCCTACATCAGAGGCGGTGCCCTGAACCATGATTGAAAGGCTCATCCTGCTTCCTTTGAAACGCGCAAGGCGTTAAACAATTGAGTTTCGGTTTTGCACAACGGGAAACCGAGTTCGCTGTGCAGTTTGACCAGCCATGGCTGCACAAGCCCGGCATCTTGCAGCATCAGCGCCTGACTAAAGACTTCGCCGGGTTCACCTTGCGCGACGATTCTGCCGCCTTTCATCACATACACGGCGTTGCAAACTTCATAAATCAGATCAATATCATGGCTTGAGATGACGACGTGCTTACCCTGCGCAGCAATGCGGGCGATGATTTCAATCATCTGCTGGCGGCCCGATGGGTCAAGACCGGCGGTCGGTTCATCGAGCAATAAATAGTCGGCTTCCATCACCAGCGCCCCGGCAATCGCCACGCGCTTCTTCTGCCCGTGGCTGAGATACTGAATCGGTTTGTGGCGGAAAGATTGCGCATCTACCAGCTGAATCGCGTGTTCGACACGGCGGGCGATTTCGGCTTCATTCACGCCAAGGTTACGCAAGCTAAACGCGATATCGCTGTCGATATCGGTATAGAAGATTTGTTGTTCCGGGTCCTGAAACACGGTGGTGACTCGCTGGCGGTGCTCAATCAACCCGGCTTTGCTGTAATTTATCGGTTTGCCCTGCCACAAAACTGCACCAATCTTCGGGCGCAAAACACCGTTGAGGTTCATAAACAGCGTGGATTTCCCACAGCCGTTTGCGCCGACTATTCCCGTTACCGGGTACGACCCAAAATCAAAGGTTAAATCGTGCAGAACGGTATCGTCCTGATAGCAAAAAGATAAATTTTGGGTTGTCAGCATCGGTGCGGTTCTCACAGGTGGAAATCACCCTGGTAAAGTTTGATATCCAGCGTCGTGACCATTTGCTGGTAACGCAGCAGCACGCGCGAAAAAAGCATGCTGACTAACATAGCAAGCGAACGGTAGCCACCAGGCAGCGTACGATAACCGAAACGCAATGTCTGAGCACGGTGAATGGCCTGCGCCTCGTCCAGCAGGATAAAAATAAAACGCCAGGTGAGCAGGATTTGCTCGGTCAGCAAACGCGGTACCCGCAGGCGTTGTAGCAAGATGATCAATTGCGGAAACGGCAGATTTAGCACCAGCCAGTAAGTTGCGGCAAGTGCTGCAAGGCTACGCCAGAAAGTCTGGTTTGCCATCACCAGGCCCTGCGCATCAATGCCGATATAAAACGAGCCGAGCGGCACACTCCACAGCAAAGCCTGCGCGTGGTGCGCGGCACTGAAGATTATCGTCACCACTCCCACTAGCAAAAAGCCCAGTGGTACCGCCAGCCAGCGCAAATAACGCGCCGGCCCGACGCGCAGCAGCCAACAGGTAAAAGCGGCAATCACTAGCAGCAAAACCGCCTGCCCGACTGGCGGCAGTGCAAACGCCAGCACCATCATCACCAGATACAGCGCAAATTTGCGCAGCGGCGAAACACGGCACCAGCGGCTTTGGTAACTGAGTTTATCAATCCCCAGCATGGTCTTCGCGGCGGCCCCGGTAATAGCCCAGAATGTAGAAAATCACCGCCGTACCGATTGAACCTTGCAGGGTAAACAGCAGGCTTTCGATTTCGCTGCTGGCAGGTTCATAAAGCGGCTGGAACCACGGTTTGTAATGAGGCGCGACGACCAATATCTGCCCTTCCGCCTGGTCGTCGGAACCGCCGTATTCGCCACCGTGAGGAACAAAGAACGGCACAATCATCAGCCCTATTATCAGGGCAAGCAATATCAGGGTCTTTTTCATTTTATTGGCTCCTGGCAGGAAGCAGTTGTCGTTTGGTTAGCTGGTCGTAAATCATCACAGTGAGCAAGCCTTCGGCGATGGCTATTGGGATCTGCGTCAGACAGAAGATACCCATAAATTTCATTGAGGAACCGGTAACGCCAAAGTGCGGATCGGGGAACGCTACACCGAGTTGAATCGAAGTGACAAAGTAAGTGGTTAAGTCAGCAATCATCGCACACAGGAACACGGCCACATCGCGGCGAAAGCCCGCTTTACATGCCAGTTTCCACACCAGATATCCGACAATCGGCCCAATAACTGCCATCGACATGCCGTTTGCGCCAAGCGTAGTCAGCCCGCCGTGTGCCAGTAACAGTGCCTGGAACAGCAGCACAATGGCACCCAAAACCGCAACCACACCCGGGCCGAATAGAATTACCGCAAGGCCAACGCCAGTTGGGTGCGAGCAGCTTCCGGTAACCGAGGGGATTTTTAACGCCGAGAGCACAAAGATAAATGCACCGCAAAGTGCCAGCAGCACTTTCTGATTGCTGTCATGTGCCACGATTTG
This sequence comes from Buttiauxella massiliensis, assembly GCF_902500225.1. Classification (GTDB taxonomy): domain Bacteria; phylum Pseudomonadota; class Gammaproteobacteria; order Enterobacterales; family Enterobacteriaceae; genus Buttiauxella; species Buttiauxella massiliensis. Next base: position 114,227 of record NZ_LR722653.1, read on the forward strand.
GCGCAAACGCACCAGCCCGACGTACAAGCACGGCAGGAATAAAATCCACCATGCCAGAGCCCACATTGGCGGCAGGAAACCTTCCATAATGTGCATCGCGAAGGCTTCTTGCGGCACGATGAGCAACAACATCCCCATGCCTAGCCCGCTTAGCGAGAGTTTTTTAAGTAACGATTCCATGATTTTCCTTTGAACGTTAATGTCGGATGGCGCTTGCGCTTATCAGACCTACGAATGCGTATCAGATTTACAACCTCTGGTTACGCCACTGTTTATTCACAAGAATGGTCGAAAAATACGGTAGCTTCTGGTCATCCGGCACGTCTTCCAGGTTTCGCCAACATTGCTCGCCCGGTAATGTCGCTTCGGCCATTAACACCGCATGTTGAATGATTCCCAGGTGTTGCAGCAGCGCTTTGATTTGCGCGAAGCGGCCATAGACTTTCATCAGCACTACGCTGTCGTGCGCGCGCAATGCTTCGGTAAGAGCCTGATGTGAAGCTGTGCAAGACATCACCGCCAGGGATTGCTGTTCCATCGCCAGCGGCAGTTGCGCGCGGGAGGCGATAGCAGCAAAAGAGGTGACACCAGGGACGATTTCCAGCCACTCAGGGTTGCCGATACGCGCCAGCAAAAACACCCAGGTGCTAAATAACATCGAATCACCGAGTGTGATAAACCCGACCTGTTTCCCCAATTCCACTTCGTGTTGCAGGGCGGCGGCGGTTTCATCCCACACCACCGCTTTTTCGTCGTTATCAGCACTCATTGGGAAGTGGCAGGTGCGAATTTCGGTAGTTTCAGTGAGATATTCACGCACAATGGAAAGCGCCAGGCTGTCGCCGCCTTTGCGCCCTGCTGGCGCATACAGCACATCAAGTTTGCCGATGATGCGCGCCGCGCGAACGGTTATCAGATCACTGGCACCAGGGCCCGTTCCGAGAGCATATAAACGGCCGGTCATGCTGCCACCTCCGCTGATTTTTCCAGCGCACGCTGCAAATGGTTCACGAACATGGCGCGAATTTGCGGGTTTTCGCCCAGGCCTTGTAACCAGGGTTGTGCCTCAATGCCCGCTTCCTGTAACTGGGTTTTCCACGAGTCTTCTTCATCAGACGCCATATCGTTAATGGCATGGTCACCCGCCACCAGCATTAATGGCATCAGGTGTACTTTGCGCACCTTTTCTTGCAGTAAACCACGCACGATAAGGTCGATTTCCGGGTAGCTTTCTACCGCGCCAACACGCGCAGGCATCTGGCGCGCCGCCATTAAGTGGTCGAGACAGGCATAAGCAGAAAACGCATGGTGGCTGGCACCGTGGCCCATAAACACTACGCGCTCATCGGCTTCAAGCTGTGGCATCTGGCTTTGCAGAGCGCTGAGCAGCAGCTCGTAATCATTGAAATCACTGAGCAGTGCTGTGCCCAATGCCAGGCGCTGGAATAAATGGCTATACGCCTTAACTTCACGGGAGATTTTTTCGTATTCGTCGCCGTTAATCACATGCAGCGATTGCACGGCCACATCCTGATAACCCAGTTCAGCAAGGCGCAGCAGTGCTTGTGCAGGTGTATCAATGTCCAGGTTATCGCGCTTTTTTAACTTGCGAATAATCATGCCGGAGGTAAAGGCGCGGAACCGATCGCGGTCGGCAAAGGTACGGCCAAGTTGTTCTTCACAGGCAACAATATTTTTGGTGCAGGTGTCGTGGTAACTGGTACCGAAACTGATAACTAACAGGGCTTTCTTCATGATTTTCTCTCTTGCAGCCAGCGTGTGACACGGCAACTCACATCGTCACGGCTTTCCAGTAATTCAGGGCCAAAAACCTGCGGTTGTGGGCGAGTCACCACCACACACGGAATCCCACGCGCCAAAGCAGGGTTAACTTTGTCGAGATAACCGCCTTCGGCACCGGACTCTTTGGTTATCACCACATCGGGCGCACAGAAGTCATAAGTGGCGGCGTTAAACTCAGAGCTGAACGGGCCGCGCAGCGCAATAATATTGTCAACGCCCAACCCCAGCGCTTCGCACTCGGCAATCACCTCGCTGGTCGGTAACACCCGAGCCAGCAGTGTTTTGCCCGGCAGAGCTTGCTGATAAGCAGCTAGTTCTTTGCTACCGGTAGTCAACAGCACGCGGGGGCCAAATGTTTGCGCCACGGCACAGGCGGCTTGTAGACTGGCCACTTTGTGCAGCAACGGGTGTTCCAGATCATTAAGTTCACTACGCCGCTGATACCGGCTGAGTGTTACACCCACGATTTCACAGGCGCGGGTGATATTTTGGCTAAGCAATTCGGCATACGGATGCGAGGCATCAATCACCCAGTTCACGGCATTGCTGACCAGCCAGTCAGCGATTCCATCGGTATCAATTCGCCCTACACGAATTTTCCCACCGATATCACCCGCCAGAGACGCCCCTACAGCCGTCGCCACCGAAAGCGTGTACGAAATGCGCTGTTCATCGAGGATCTGGCAAATAAACCGGGCGTCGCTGGTTCCGCCGAAGACCAGTACCGCACCACGGTTCATAGTGTCGGATGACGCTTCGCTAATCCGACCTACGAGAGACAGCGTTTCACTCACAGCTCGTAACCTCGGGGGGTAATCATTAATCCATTGCGAACAAAGGTCGTTTTGTTGCCGACAATCACCAGACTCGTCATATCAACTGGTTCGAAATCCATCTCACCAAAGGTGGTCAGCCATTTTTGTTCTTTCTTACGTCCGGCCGCTTTCACCACGCCCACTGGCGTTTGCGGGCTGGTAAACTCGCTCATCAATTCGAACGCACGCGCCAGATGACCTTCGCGGCCACGGCTGCGCGGGTTATAGAAACAAATAACAAAATCAGCAGAAGCCGCCGCAATAATGCGTTTTTCGATAACTGGCCATGGCGTGAGTAAATCGCTCAGGCTGATATGGCAGAAATCATGCATTAATGGCGCGCCGAGTAATGATGCAGCGGCAATGCTGGCTGTGATGCCCGCCACCAGCCGCACTTCAATGTCCAGTTGCTGCGATGTCACCAGTTCCAGCACCAGACCAGCCATGCCGTAAATCCCGGCATCACCGCTACTGATTAACGCCACTTTATGCCCGGCTTGCGCCAGTTCGATGGCGGTCTGGCAGCGTTCGATTTCTTTGCACATGCCGGTTTTGATCACCTGTTTGTCGCCAGTCAATGGCTTCACCAGGTGGGTATAGGTTTTATATCCGACGACAATTTCCGCTTCTTGCAGGGCAGCAATGGCTTCCTGAGTCATCATGGCTTCGCTGCCGGGGCCAATGCCGATTACCGTTAACATCTGTCTGAAACTCCTAAAGTTATGGTGACACCCTGCTCTCGCACAGTGCGGCCGACCAGGTTTCCGTTGCTCATCAGCCATGCTGTTGGCTGTGACACGCTGCCAACACCCAGGGTCTGGCGCACAAATTCCGATGCCGGAAAGCGGTGCTCATGTTGGGAAAGTTGGTCAACGCTAAATAGTTCAAAAGGGATTTGATGCTGCTGTGTCAGTTCCAGCAGTGCAGGCTCATCTTGCTTGAGCATCACACTGCCGATGGCGCGTAACGCCAGCGGGTCAAAATGGTTTTCCGCCAGTTGCTGACGGAGCAGCGCGGCCACGGTTTGTGGCGATGTGTCACGGCGGCAGCCGATGCCTGCGACGACGCGCTTTGGCACCAGTTTATAAACGGGAATAGTTAGCGCAGGCTGCGAATCACGCAGCGTGACGCACACCAGCGCATCAAGCTCAGGCAATGCATCCAGGCTTTCGACCGCGATAAAACCGCGCGTGTCGTAACGCTCAGCATGTGGCGCAAATTCGCTGTCCCACCACAGGCCAACCCGCTGTTGACTCACCAACATTTGGTTGACGGTTTTCACCGCCAGACGGAAATCGAGCATCGTTGCGTCAAGTTTTGCCGCAAGCGTATCAAGCGCCGCCATCTGATTCACATCGGTCGCGGTAGTGATGACCGGGTCTGCGTTTAGCAGCGTTGCCAGTTGACAAGTTAGCTCGTTAGCACCACCCATGTGGCCGGAAAGCAGGCTGATAACGTGTTCTGCGCGTTCATCCATTACGACAACCGCCGGGTCTTGCAGTTTGTCACACAGCATTGGCGCAATCACCCGCACCACAATTCCGGTGGCCGCAATAAATACCAGTGCCGAATACTCGCTGAATGCCTGCAGTACCGTTTGAGCAAAACTGCCGCCAAACGGGATAAAACCCGGCTGTAGCAACTTTTCACTGGTAAAACAGGTCAGCGGCAAGGCTTCACGCAGGCGTTGTGCCAGCACCACGCCACCGGGTGTCAGGCAAAACAGCGCGATCGACTCAGGCCTTGCGGTATTCATGGCTGAACCCTGCGTCGTAGAGTTTCGAGTAGTGATACTCCTCGCCCAAAAACGCCCCAACCATAATCAGCGCCGTTTTACGAATTCCGGCTTCGCGTACTTTTTCGGCAATATCACTCAGGGTGCCGCGTAACTCCTGGCAATCAGGCCAGGTGGCTTTATAGACTACCGCGACTGGCGTATCTGCTGGATAACCGCCTTCAATCAGGCGTTCTGCCACACGGTTAATCCGTTGTACCGAGAGAAAAATGGCCATTGAGGTTTGGTGTTTTGCGAAGGATTCAAGCTGTTCGAGCTGTGGCATCGGCGTGCGGCCTTCGATACGCGTGATGATCAGGCTCTGCGAGACTTCCGGTACGGTGTATTCCACGCCAAGTTGTGCAGCAGCGCCCAAAAACGCACTGACTCCCGGCACAGAAACGTAGCCAATACCGAGTTTGGTGAGCATTTCGCCCTGTTCGCGGATTGAGCCATACAGCGAGAGATCTCCGGTTTGCAGGCGCACCACCAGTTTGCCCGCCTTCACGCCGTTTTCCATCAACTCAATAATCTCTTCGAGATTGAGCGCGGCGCTGTCGTGGCATTCGGCGCCAGGCTGGCAGTAATCCAGCAGTTCAGGATTGATGAGCGAACCGGCATAAATCACCACTTCGGCCTGTTGCAAGATGCGATAGCCTTTCAGCGTAATCAGCTCTTTGTCGCCCGGACCTGCGCCAACGAACCAGACTTTGCGGGTATCAAATAACTCAGTCATTGCTTCCTTCCTTGCGACAAGAGATCAAATAAGTGGGATTGTTCGGTTTGAAGTAGTGCCCACTGCCAAGCGTTGCGAGGTTTGCCACCTGCAATTGCAGACAGTCGAAATCGCTCACCGCGCATTGTTCAAGGTGAGTTAGCGCGCAGGTTAAGTTTTCCAGCAGGATGAACGTCATCACCAGACGCCCGCCGGGATGCAAATGCGCCAGCGACCAGTCGATCAATTCCGTAAGTTGCCCACCACTGCCCCCGATAAACACCGCATCGGCCATCACGTTCAGCTCTATTGGCGCGTACCCGCTGATGATTTCAACGTTCGGACAAGCGAAAAGCTCACGGTTTTCTGCCATCAGCGCCAGCGCGTCAGGGTTGCGCTCAATTGCCGACACCTGCAATTGCGGGTACCGCATCGCCGCTTCAAGGGACACGCTGCCGGTGCCTGCGCCGATGTCGATAAAGTGCGTGGAGTGCTGTAATTGCAGGCGATCGAGCGCCTGAGTACGTACCACTTCTTTAGTCATCGGAACGCGTGCACCGCGTAAAAACAGATCATCTTTCATTGAGTATTATCACCACATTCATCGAGTAAGACTCCGCCACATCGGCGGCGCGCAAGCGATGGATTCGTTCATCTGCTGACGACAGGTTCTCGCCAATAATGAGAATGGGATTGAGGCCGCGCATCAGAAATGCCTGGGCGATGGCATGCGGCCCGATAATGGTGTCGGTGACCATTGCCACTTTTTGGTGCGCCACAATCGCGTTGAAATCGGGTTCACGCCCATGGCTGCTGGTGATCCATAAGTCGTTCATATCGACGGCCGCTTTGGCGCATAGATATTGAATCGAGCTGATGCCGGGAATGATGCACAGTTGTTCAGGCGGGAAACTTGCTGCCAGACGTTTGCCAATGCCATAAACCAGCGGGTCGCCAGAGGCCAGCACCACTATTTGCTGGCTTAGGCGTTCACTAAGCCAGGTGATTAAGCCTTCAAGATCGCTATCCAACAAACGCGTTTGGGCCTCCGAATCAGCAAACAGCGCCAGTTGACGTGCGCCGCCCACCAGAATCTGCGCTTCATCAATGGCGATACGCGCCTGGAAAGTCAGATACTCCGCAGCCCCTGGTCCAATACCTACAACGGTCAGCATCGCAACTCCTGAGCTATTTCAGCCACCGGGCGGCTACTGCCTAAAACCTGGTTATCGAACGAGAATAAAATGGCGTCGCACTTAGGCGGGGATTGGGTGAAACGCAGCATCTCAGCAACACGCTCACAGATGCGGATTGCCAGGCGTTCAAACACGCCCATCCAGCCTTGCTCCGCGATAATTTCAAGTGCCGCTTCAGTGGTGTCGCAATGGCTTACGGCTTCCAGCAACGAAAACGGCGCGCCCATTAATGCCAGGTGTGCGACCAACGTCTCCATACGCCCATCGGCAATGTGGCTGTGGGTGTGGAAAATCCCGGCGGCGACTTTCACCAACTTGCCAGGGTGGCCAATCAACACGATGTGACGGTACTCAAGGCGCACCGCTTCCTGAATCATGTAGCCGACGAAATTGCTCATCGTCACCACACATTCACTGTCCAAATCGAGTTGCTCGCGGACAAAACGTTCACCGTGGTTGCCCGGCACCAGAATGACTTTATCCAGCCCGGCGGCGCGTTTCATTTCCAGCTCGAGTGCCAGTGAACGCTTCCAGCTTTCTTCGGACATCGGCATCACAATACCGGTGGTACCGATTATCGAAATCCCGCCCAAAATCCCGAGGCGATGGTTGTAGGTTTTCTTTGCTCGCTCCTCACCTTCTGGAGCAAAAATTTCAATTTCGGCACCACGTTCCGCGCCGATAACTTCACGCACCGCCGCTTCAATGGTCTGGCGCGGTGTGCGGTTAATGGCCGATTCGCCAATGGGCAAACCGATGCCTTTGCGTGTGACTTTGCCGACCCCGGTACCGCCGCGCAGTGTGATCGCACCGCTGTCATTAAGCTGCACGCGAGCGAAAATCAGCATGCCGTGAGTCGCATCGACGTCATCGCCACCATCTTTACGGATTGCTGCCGTCGCCTGCTGACCTTCGATAATTGGCATTTCAACGTTGAGATGCAGTGTGACGCCTGAAGGGGTGACGATAGAAACCTGGTCGATCACGTGCTGGCGCAATACCATCAGAGCCGCGACTTTAGCCGCAGCAGTGGCGCATGAACCGGTGGTGTAGCCTTTGCGGTATGCCTTGCCTTTATGCCAGACGCAATCGGCGTTTTGCTCGCTCACTGAGCCTCCCGCAAGCGGTAAAGCAGCGCGTTCACAATGGCTGCGGCAACGTTACTGCCGCCTTTGCGCCCACGGGCGGCAATGGCGGGTAAACCGCTTTCAACCAGCGCTTCTTTAGACTCTTCAGCCCCGACAAACCCGACGGGCACGCCGATAACGGCTGAAGGTTTGGCTCCTAACTCTAACAAGCGGAACAGCGCGGTTGGCGCATTACCAAAGACAAAGACCTTCTCGCCATCTTCCTCTAAAGCCAGATCCACCGCCGCCATAGAACGAGTCACGCCCTGATCTTTGGCATGTGCCACCACGCGCGGGTCGCTAATAAAGCAGCGGCAGCTACAACCAAACTCTGCCAGCAGGGTCTTGTTAATACCCGAAAGTGCCATGGTGGTATCGGTGTACAACGTGCAACCACGCAACAAACTGGCGGTCAGTTTTTCGATGACATCAGGTGAAAACCACAAAATATCCAGCCACTCAAAATCGGCAGTAGTATGGATAACCCGCTTGATCATCGCTTCCTGAATGGCATCGTTAAAACGATATTCCGGGCGCTCGGCGGCAATAATTTCGCTAATGATTTCAAAACTGTGCTGCTCAATAAGCTGCGGTTGTTGCAGGTAGTTCATAAGGTGTCCTTAAGCTATGCCAGGTGCAAGTACGCGCAATGCGGCAAACAGCAGCAAAGCAAACAGCGAAGCCAACATCATGAGTTGAATGGTGCGAGTAATATCGTCAAGGGCAATGCCGCGCTGCTCATCCCCCATCCACGGTTTTTCTACCCGCTCGCCAAAATAGGTGTTCGGCCCGCCCAGGCGGATACCCAGCGCACCGGCAACGGTAGCCTCAGGCCAGGCACAATTCGGACTGCTGTGTTGATAGCGGTCACGCCAGCCGATAAGCAGCGCCTGGCGAGGATTAGCTCGCAAGAAAAAGGCCGCGAGGGTAAGCAACAACCAGCTCAATCTTGCGGGAATGAAATTAGCGAGGTCATCAAGCCGGGCGCTGACATAACCAATAGCGCGATATTTTTCGGTTTTATAACCGACCATGGAGTCGAGGGTATTGATAGCTTTGTAGGCCAGGGCAAGTGGTGCACCGCCAATCATCAGGAAGAACAGTGGAGCAATCACACCATCGACACTATTTTCTGCCACCGTTTCGACCACCGCACGGGTGATTTGCGGGCGCTCGAGTTGCGAAGTATCACGCCCGACTATCCAGGATAATTTCTCGCGACTCTCTTCTAGAGTGCCATCTTTGAGTGCGCGATAAACCTCGAGAGCCGCATCACTCAAGCAACGGGCGGCAAGTACGGTATAAATCATCCACACCTCAACCAGCCAGCCTAGCCACACAGATACCTGGTTTGCGAGGTGCAATACTCCCCAACTCACGCCCCAGGTCGAACCCACCACAACCAGCCATAACACGCCGCCGCCGATTTTCAGCGCGCGGTCGCTTTTGCAGCACCGGCGTATCTGGCGCTGCGTAAAGCTGATGAGATTGCCAATCCAGCGCACCGGATGTGGCCAGTGATGCGGGTCACCGAGCCAATAATCCAGTAACCACGCGACAGCCCACGCAAGAAGTGTCATAGGTGATTCCTCGCAAGTGTTAGCCAGCGATTGAGTAACGAGGGACGTTGAGCGAAATGAACATGCAGGTAACTTGCAAAGGTCGCATGATGCTGAATACCGCCCTGCCAGCGCGAAATAGCTACACCATCGCGCCATTTGCAACAATCGAGAGCGGCAGGTAATGAGCCGCTGAAATCTGAATAATGGAATTCGTGCCCGCGCAGGGTTTCGCCTTTTTTGGCAAGTAACGTGTCGTGTAATGCCGTGGCTTCGCAGTAGCCAAAACGCGTCAGTCGCTTACCCATCTGGCTGTGGCCTGGCAATACGCCACACATGGCATGGGTTTCCTCATTCCCGTCAGTCAGAGATTCTCCCAGATACATCAACCCGCCACATTCGGCGTACAGCGGAATTCGCTGCTGATGTGCCTTTTGCAGGGACTCACGCATTTTGATATTGGTGGCGAGTTTTGCGGCATGGACTTCGGGGTAACCGCCGCCGAGCCAGATCATTTGGCAGTCTGGGAGTTTAGTGTCATGCAAGGGGCTAAAACGTTGGATTTTTACCCCTGCCTGCTCGAGCAATTCGAGGTTGTCCGGGTAATAAAAGTTGAAGGCTTCATCTTCGGCAAGCGCAAGCGTAAGCCCATCAGCCAGTGCCGCATCAGGTATAACCGGCGCTTCACCTTGTGGCAGCGAGTTCAGGCGAGATAAATTTAACAGGAGGTCAATGTTGACGGTTTCTTCGAGCTGCTGCGCCAGCTGCTGCCAGCGTTCATCTTGCGGCGCATTTTCTTGGGCAGGAACGAGCCCGAGATGTCGTGCAGGCAAAGCCACATCGGCCATGACAGGCACGCGGCCAAGCACCGGAATACCGCAATAACGGGTGATGGCATCGGCAAGTAATTGATAATGGCTATCGCTGTTGACGCGATTAAGAATAACGCCCGCGATATTTAACGTTGGGTCAAATCTCTGAAAGCCCATTACCGTTGCAGCAATAGAAGTGGAGACAGCTTTACCGTCCACTAGCAAAATCACCGGGCAACCGAGCTGTTTTGCCATTGCAGCACTGCTGCAATAGTTGGGGTCAGTTCCGTAACCATCGTACAGCCCCATCACGCCTTCGATAACGGCGACATCAGCGTGCTGCATTTGCTTTGCAAACAGACCATTAAGGGTTGGCGTGGGCAGCATAAACGCATCGAGATTGCGTGAGGCAATGCCAGACACAGCACTGTGCCAGCCGCTATCGAGGTAATCGGGGCCGATCTTGAAGGGTTGAACGCGCTGGCCGCGCAGCATGAGGGTACGAAGCAGCCCGAGCGTGACGGTGGTTTTGCCACAGCCGCTGCTGGTTCCTGCAATGACGAATGCGTGTTTCGCTGCCCCTGCCATAATTGCCTTTTACTTTCTTCGGCAAAATGCGGATGTCAGCACGTGCGCGCACCTTGCGGCTGCACGCATCTGATGACAACTGGCTTCCCACCGAAGGAGTTGTTTAAAATATTACCCGGAATAATTCGAGGTGCAGGCAGGCGGCAATCGAGCAAATCCCGATGAGCTTACTGTAGTAAGTGATTCGGGTTTGTCAGTGCAGCCAACGCACCTGCAACTTGAAGTATGACGGGTACGGCTGACAAGTCGGTCTTCTGGCTTAGCGTCATTCTCGCCCGCCCTTCCCAATCAAAGATCAGTGGTTACGCGGGTTCGTCGGCATCACAGCAGCGGGGGCTGCGGGGGATTGTCACCCCCTTCCCAGCCATGTTTGACACATGGCATAAACGAGTCAGTTGTATCGTGCATGATTCTCAAATTATCATGCACGCAAATGTATTGAAGCTGACACAGTGTAAAAGCTAATAGATATTGAGTGTTGCGCTATAACAATTTTTACTGATTTTTTAGGTATTGTGCCGAAGAAGATGAAATGAATTTCACGATAACAAATGGTTGCTCTCACGATGTCTGAAGCGCGTTGCCCGGCGTCCTGCGGTGAATTAATTCAGGGCTGGATAGATGGCGGGGAAAAACTGGTGTCCTGCCCTATAGACTGGTTTAGCACCGTTGAAGTCAGTGAAGGCAAGAGGCTCTCCGGCGAGCGGCTCCGAATGCGCCAGATGCTGGAGCGCGTCGTCACGTACTTTGGCTATTCCACTGCGCTAGCAAACAGCCTGAGTATTAATCTGGAATCAACGGTTCCTGTCGGAAAAGGACTTGCCAGTAGCACTGCGGATATTGCCGCCACAGCAGTTGCTACCGCGCGTCATTTAGGTGAAATGCTGGATGAGTCCACGCTTGCCACTTTATGCGTACAACTAGAACCAACGGACAGCACGATTTTTCGCAAGCCAACTCTTTTTGACCATATCCAGGCACAAGTACAAATTAGCTGCCAGCCCACGCCAATGTTGGAAATTCTGCTGCTTGAAAGCAATACCACGCTTTTGACGGAGGATTATCATCGTTACGAACGAGAATCAGTGTTAATCCATAACGCGGGCTTACTGGATAACGCCTGGCAGACGCTACAACGCAGTTGCCGACAACAAGATGCCCGGTTGTTAGGTGAAGCCACTACAATGAGTGCCAAAGCCTGCCAGCAACTGTTAGTAAAACCCATGTTTTCCCAACTATTATCCCTGGTCGAAGAGTCAGATTTATACGGGTTAAATGTGGCGCATAGCGGCAGTGTGGTGGGATTGATGCTTGATACCAGCAAGCATGATGTTGAGAAAACCCTCTGGCTGATAAAGCATTTAGAGATTGATAGGCATTATCCGCAGCAGCATCTGGTAAAGATGATAGAGGGCGGAGTGCGCTGAGTTGTTGCGAAAAAAAACCGCCGATTCGGCGGTTTTCACAATTAACACTATTTACCCTAAATAATTCGAGTTGCATTAAAGCGGTAAGTGAACGCAGCTAACACACAGGCAGCTCGAAGTATGACGGGTAAATTTAGTCGGGTTTGATTTCACCCATCACTTTCAGTTTTTTGGAAATTTCACGACGCTCTTTAGACAGTTCAGCATTCTTGATGATGTAATCATCAACACGGTCTTCGTAGTCGGTTTTCATGCTGGCAATGATGCCCTGAATAGCTTCAATGCTCATACCTGGCTTAATGTAGTCACTCAGGTTATCAAGCAGCAGAACACGTTTTGAGTTATCACGGATCTTTTTCTGAACGTCCTGAATCTCACGTTGCAGTTTGTTTTTACGACGGAACAGACGCACAAACTCAAGCACGTCCTGGAAAGAAGGTTTAGTTGGTTCCATTTTTTTACCCCTGCTAATTACATACTCGGATTCGTTAAGACAACCGCCATAGGATTACCTTAATGGTAGCGGCGGCCGCTGACAATTCTTTTATCCCCGTCTGTTCCGGGCTCTATAACCAAACAGTACAGGCGATTAGTCTCTTTCGCTATCTTAACCTCAATTGGTGCTGAATCGAAACCAGCAATTCGCTCCGCACCCCGCAATTATTTACGTAACGCGCGGCAGATCAACTGCGAGAGTAATTCCAGTTGACGAGCAAGCTCCAGACTCAACCAGACATAACCGTGAATTGGGGTTTCCTGAAGTTTCCCATTTCCACCTTCCTGCATAAGCTGGCGCAACTCACTGACGATCTCAGTCAACTTTTCATTATTCGCAGAAATCGGTGATGGATTGCCGTCATGCAATGCATGAGCAATCGCAGCAAGTGTGCGTTGCGTCATCTGCTGAGTATCACGCAGAGTATGAGCATTGATCATCAGGAAATGGCTCTCTCGGGAAGCCCAGTAAGCATTGATTTGTAGCTCAAGCGTGCACACCATATTACGGCTTACAGTTTGTATCGCTTCGAAAATAGATTTCTGGATGTGGGTTTCTTTGCTGCTCGGCCCAATCAGCGCGCGCATTTTCACTACATCGGTCAACACCTGATGCAGGTGTTTTTCCAGACGCGGGCGCTCCAGCAAGTTCGGCGAAAAACCTGCGTTATAAACCCGGCCAAAGGCGGTGACGAAATTCGCCATTTGAATGCGCCAGTGGATAAACGCACGCTGCGGATAAATACTGGTAAATAGCATTGCGAGTAATGATCCGAAGATAACATCACCACTACGCCACAACGCAATTTCCATATCCCCAGCCGGAGCACCCACCACGACCGAAAGGGTAATACCAATCAGCAGAGCCTGATACGGGCGTTTCCCCAGCGCCAGGTAACCGCAAATAAACATAGCAAAAGCGCACCAAACCAGCATCAGCGGCAGAGAAAACAGCTCCAACCTTAGTGCAATAAGCCCCATGGTTGCGCCACAAATGGTGCCGCCAATACGTTCAAAGGCGCGAGGTACTACATTTCCCCAGAAGGATATTGGCCCCATCACCACCACTAAAGTGATTAATGGCCACGTGCCCTCCGGAACTTTCAGAAGATGTACGATGAGAAAGGTAAGAACAAATGCCAGCGCGATACGAACGCCGTGCACAATTCGGTAGTTGCGATAAACACGCAGTTCAAACGGGCTTAGTGATTTGTCGGGGCGCACACCCGGCTCTCCTGAAACAAAAGCGTGATTGTACCTGTTTTTTTAGTGTGGGCATCACAAAGTTAGGGGGCTTGCGCCCCCTTCGCCTTTAGACTTGATCTGCTACCGGGATATACATATCAACTTCCCACACTCCACTCTCAGAACCATCATTCAGGTAGTGCTCAAAGCAAGGTTTGCCGGTTAACTGGTAGCGATTATCAGCAAGGAGACTATCAAAAAAGATATTCCATGGTTTTGCAAAATCGCCATCGTCGACTTTTGCACGCGCGACGGCATATTGCCCTGCTTCAATGCGTGTAGTAATGACACCTTCACTGCTTTCAGGCACGGTAAAATCTTCCGCAACGGAAACAACCGTATCGCAACGGAGCTTTTCTGCAGGCACGACATCTGGGTTATCGTAGTAAACCGCCAGCCACTCTTCACCGACGACTTTATGCGATTTAACCCATAGAGAAAGTTGCTCAAATCCTTGTTGAACCGTTTTTTCCCACGGCCCTACCATATGAAAACCCGCTACTTTTCGCTCATGAACTTGTTGTACGTTAAATTCCATATGACCTCCTGACCCGATTAAAAGCACTGTATATAAATACACCACTCTATTGCAGGGAAGCAATCCTTTGGCAGGGTGATGTGGTTACTTTGCGAGCAAGATCGCTTTTCGCCAATAGATCGTAGTACAGACGAGAAGCACAGGTTAGAACTAAAGGCGAAAAAAAGGCCAACATAAAGTCAGCCTGTTGAAATTTTTAAGCAACTACAGTTTGTGGCTCAGATAATCACTAAATCGCGACCATGCACTGCCCTTTTTAACATCTGTTAGCGTCACTAGCGGCCAGTGAGCAATCAGCTTGTCGCGGTCAAACAGTTCAATTTCACCAACATGTTGGTTAGCGGCGACAGGCGCTTCCATCTCCGGGTTATCAAGGACATATTTGGCTTTAATGTTTGGAACTTCTGATTTTGGCAGCGCCAGATAGACATCCTGATTGGTGCCGACTTCAACTTTCTTTTGGTCGCCATACCAGACTGTTTCAGTGCCAATTTTTTTGCCTTTATGCAGCACCTGCACAGTATCAAAATTATCCTGACCCCAATGCAGCAGTTTACGCGCCTGATCCTCGCGGCCTTTCGAGCTTTCCGCACCCATGACAACGGCAATTAAGCGGCGCTCACCATCAACACTTGAGGCGATAAGGTTAAAGCCTGCACTGGCAGTATGGCCGGTTTTCAAACCATCCACATTCAGCCCTTTATCCCACAATAGGCCATTGCGGTTCTGCTGCGTGATGCCATTCCACGTGAGACTACGCTCGCTATACATATGATAAAAATCAGGCTCGCCGTGAATAATGGCGCGAGAAAGTACCGCAAGATCGTATGCCGAACTATGCTGGCCAGGCGCATCGAGGCCGTGTACCGTTTCAAAATGGGTGTCACGCAAACGTAATTGCTGCACGTATTTATTCATCAGGGCCACAAATTGGGGCTGCCCGCCAGCGACGTAATCGGCTAACGCGACACAAGCGTCGTTCCCGGAATCAATAATCAGCCCGCGGCTCAAATCATGAACCGTTAATCTGTCACCGGCTTTCAAAAACATCAGCGACGAACCGTCAAAAACCGGATTCCCTTTCGCCCAGGCATCTTTACCGACGATGACCATATCGTTTGCCGAGATACGCCCGCTATCAATGGCGCGATCCACCACATAGCCGGTCATCAGTTTGGTCAGACTCGCCGGGTTGCGTCGCAAATGTTCATTTTGCGCTGTCAGTATTTGCCCGGTGGTGTAATCCATCAACACCCACGATCCCGCCTGGATCTGTGGAGGCGGTGGTGCATTAACAAAGGTATCGTCGGCAAAAGCGGAGTGAGCAACAAAAGAAAGCAATGAACAAGCAGCAAACAGACGGATCTTCAACGATATACCCTCGGAAACAATAAATTCAGCCGCTTCTTTTACTGGAGTTTGCGATAATTTTCGCGATTAAATTGCAAAAAGTTATGAATAATCAAATTTGCATACTGGCGTTGAATGCTTTTCACGGTGGTGCAGGAGGCTTATTAATGGTTTACCATGCACTTATGCAACACCTGATAATCAAGATGGAAACATGGAGAGGGATTTAGTGGTATTTCAGTTTAATAACAGCAAGTTAAACAACACTCAAGGGCGGAAATAAGCCGTGGAAAATTCAACGCAACAACCGACCTTCCTCTTTCATGATTATGAAACCTTCGGCAAAAGCCCATCCCTTGACCGACCGGCGCAATTTGCAGCGATTCGTACTGATGACCAATTCAATGTTATCGGTGATCCTGAAGTTTTCTATTGCAAACCCGCTGATGACTACCTTCCACAGCCAGAAGCTGTGATGATTACCGGTATTACCCCACAACACGCACTGGCTCAGGGCGTGAATGAAGCAGATTTTGCAAAACGTATTCACGATATCTTCACCGTGCCGAAAACCTGTGTGGTCGGCTACAACAACGTGCGCTTCGACGATGAAGTAACGCGTAATATTTTCTACCGTAACTTTTACGACCCATACGGCTGGAGCTGGCAGAACGATAATTCGCGCTGGGATTTGCTCGACGTGATGCGCGCCTGCTATGCCCTGCGCCCGGAAGGGATTGTCTGGCCGGAAAACGACGAGGGGCTGCCGAGTTTCCGCCTCGAGCATTTGACCAAAGCCAACGGAATTGAACATGCGAACGCGCACGATGCGATGTCTGATGTATACGCCACTATCGCGATGGCGCAATTAGTTAAGACTCGCCAGCCACGGCTGTTTGAGTACCTTTACAGCCATCGCTCCAAACACAAACTCACCACATTGATTGATATCCCGCAGATGAAACCGCTGGTGCATGTTTCCGGGATGTTCGGCGCGGCTCGTGGAAATACCAGTTGGATTGCACCGCTGGCCTGGCACCCGGATAACAAAAATGCGGTGATTATGGTCGATCTAGCAGGTGATATTTCGCCGTTGCTGGAGCTGGAGGCCGATGCGCTGCGCGAGCGTTTGTATACGCCGAAGGCCGCGCTTGGCGATGCGACTGCAGTGCCAATTAAGCTGGTTCATCTGAACAAATGCCCGGTGCTGGCGGTGGCTAATACCCTGCGCCCGGAAGATGCCGAACGGTTAGGAATCGATCGTAAACGTTGCCTGGATAACCTGAAGTTATTGCGCGAGCACCCTGTGGTACGTGAAAAAGCGGTGGCTATCTTTGCTGAAGCCGAACCTTTTGTACCATCTGATAATGTTGATGCGCAGCTTTATAACGGTTTCTTCAGTGATGCAGACCGTGCGGCGATGCGCATAGTGCTGCAAACCGATCCGCAAAATCTGCCTGCGCTGGATATCACTTTCGCCGATAAACGTATTGAAAAGCTGTTGTTTAACTATCGCGCGCGCAATTTCCCACGAACACTGGATGAAGCAGAACAACAGCGTTGGTTAGAACACCGCCGGGATGTGTTGTCTCAGGAAGCGTTGCAAGCCTACGCGCAAGAACTGGAGGCGCTGTATAACCTGCATGAAGGGGACAAGGAAAAGACGGCGTTGCTTAAGGAGCTGTTTGAGTACGCGCAGTTTTTGGTAGGGTAATAGATAGCAAAAAGGCCGCTTTCGCGGCCTTCTTCGTATTTAGCTTTTACGCTAAATCTTCGTTGAATTGCGGAACCGGGTTACGGAAGCGGCGAGTTACGAAGGCCAGATAAGTCAGGCCAATGGCCGCCCAAATCAGCCCCAGAATCATCGAGCTTTCTTCCAGGTTAATCCACAACGCACCGACTGTCAGCGCACCACAAATTGGTAGCACCAGATAGTTGATGTGATCTTTGATGGACTTGTTGCGCCCTTCACGAATCCAGAACTGGGAAATCACTGACAGGTTAACGAAGGTAAACGCCACCAGCGCACCGAAGTTAATCAGCGCGGTTGCTGTTACCAGGTCAAACTTAACCGCAAACAGAGCAATGATACCGACCAGTACAACGTTGAGCGCCGGGGTACGCCATTTCGGATGAATATAGCCGAAGAAGCGCTCCGGGAACACGCCATCACGGCCCATCACATACATCAGGCGAGAAACGCCCGCATGTGCCGCCATACCAGAAGCCAGAACAGTCACGCAGGAGAAAATCAGGATGCCGAACTGGAAGGCTTTACCTGCCACGAAGAGCATGATTTCTGGCTGCGATGCGTCCGGATCTTTAAAGCGCGATATGTCCGGGAAGTACAGTTGCAGGAAGTAAGACACCACAACGAAGATCACGCCGCCAATTAAAGCAGTCAGGAAAATCGCTTTTGGGATAACGCGGCCTGCATCTTTGGTCTCTTCAGATAGAGAACTAATACCGTCAAAACCAAGGAACGAGAAGCATAGGATGGTCGCACCGGTAATCATCGGCACCACATTCGCATGTTCTGACCAGAACGGACGTGTACTGGTTAACGTACCTGCACCTTCGCCATTTGCCACACCGTAAATAACCAGACCGGTGATCACCACCATCACGATCATTTGCAGCACAACAATAAAGCTGTTGAAGTTTGCCACGGTTTTGATGCCGCGCAAGTTGGAGATAGTCATAAAGCCAACCAGCAGCACCACGAAAATCCACGAAGGGATAGACGGCACCAGGGCTTCAAAATAGATTTTTGCCAGCAGGATGTTGATCATCGGCATAAACAGATAATCAAGCAAGGCAGACCAACCCACCATAAAGCCAACCACCGGGTGGATTGCTTTTTGAGCGTAGGTATAGGCAGAACCCGCTGATGGGAAGCGGCGTACTAGCTTTCCATAACTTAACGCGGTGAACAAAATTGCCACAAGGGCAAACGCGTAAGCCGTAGCGACATGTCCGTCGGTAAGGCCAGATACAATCCCAAATGTATCGAACAAGGTCATAGGCTGCATATAAGCAAGGCCCATCATAACTACCGGAATGAGCGTAAGGCTCTTACGGAGTTCAACACGAGATTTTGCACCTGCGGTGACGTTAAGCGACATGGTCATTCCCCCAAACGGCGAATACCTGCGCAAAAGCAAAAAGCTGCCCCATCTGAATTTCCTCGGCGACACGACTGTCGTTTTTTAAAAGCTAGTATCTATCCGGTACGAAGCCCGGCCTCTTGGATTTTTGGCGTATGCCTGTTTGACTACTTGAACTTAATGCAAAAAAATAACCGACGCGTTTAACGTCGGTTTTTTGTTCTCATTTAGTGAGGCGCGTATTTTGCACTAATTCAAGGCAGGATGACAAGATATTGAGGCCTTCATTAACAATTTCTTTTTCAGCCGTTAACGGGACGAGAAAACGAATAACATTCGCTCTCACTCCGCATGACAGCAACACTAAACCTTTTCTGCCTGCTTCTTGCACAAGTGCCTGTGTTAACTCTTTATTTGGGCGGTGGCTATCGCGCTCTTCCACCAACTCCATCGCGATCATGGCACCGTATCCGCGCACATCACCAATGCAGGTAAATTGCTCACTCATTTGCTGTAAACGATCAGTGATTAGCTCACCGATTTCCTGCGCCTTTTGATTGAGATTTTCTTGCTCAATAACATCAGTGACCGCCAGAGCCGCCGCAATGGCTACAGGCGAGCCAGCATAAGTGCCACCAAGACCACCAGGCATCGCCTTATCAAACAGCGATTTTTTGCCAACGAGCGCTGAAAGTGGGAAGCCGCCTGCCAGGCTTTTTGCCATAGTGATGAGATCCGGCTCCACCTCACTATGTTCAATCGCAAACGTTTTACCCGTTCTGCAGAACCCACTTTGGATTTCATCTGCAATCAGAACGATGCCGTGCTTATCGCACAGCGCCCGCAGTTGTTTCATAAAGGAAGGTGACGCAGCATAGAAACCGCCCTCACCTTGCACCGGCTCAATAATGATCGCGGCGACTTCATCCGGCGAAACATCAGCAGCAAAAATACCCGCCAATGATGCCAGCGCCTGAGTATCACTCACGCCAAGATAGGCCGCTGGATAAGGTGCGTGATAAATGCCTGCCGGGAACGGACCATAGCCCTTTTTATACGGCTGAACTTTGCCCGTTAAGGCCATGCCGAGTAAGGTCCGGCCATGGAAGGCGCCACGAAATGCGATGATGGCCGAACGCCCCGTCGCAATACGCGCCACTTTAATGGCATTTTCAACCGCTTCCGCGCCGGTAGTAAGAAACAGCGTCTGGCATGGTTCGCTTATTGGCACCAGTTTGTTCAGCCGTTCGGCAAGCTCAATATAGTTGCCGTAAGGGGTCACCTGGAAACAAGGATGGGTAAATTTTTCAAGTTGTTGAC
This sequence comes from Buttiauxella massiliensis, assembly GCF_902500225.1. Lineage (GTDB taxonomy): Bacteria > Pseudomonadota > Gammaproteobacteria > Enterobacterales > Enterobacteriaceae > Buttiauxella > Buttiauxella massiliensis. The sequence goes on from NZ_LR722653.1 coordinate 134,098, forward strand.
GCACCGCATCAATGACTGCGGGGTGGTTATGCCCGGTATTTAGCACCGCAATACCAGAGGCAAAATCAATATAGCGTTTGCCTTCAACATCCCATAATTCGGCATTTTTCGCTTTTTCGATGTATACCGGCAGTGCATTGCCGACCCCATGAGGAACCGCCTGTTCACGCCGCGACTGCCATTGCTGATTGGTTTGCTTCATACAGACTCCTTGCGTGCAAAAAACTCCGCAAAACAAAGCAGAGAAGAAAATTTAAACGCGAAGACACATTCAGAAGAAATAACGAGCCACTTTAAACAATAGATGTGAGCCAGGCGCTCTGCCACTCACCCAAAAGCATTATTTTTGCGCAGTTCCGTATACCAGTGCGATTTCGGGACTATTGACGATTTGCTCTCGCCACCATTCACTGGCAAGCCCGGCAGTCTGCTCATTCCAGCCAATCCATACCGGTACAAACGGTACATGGGACACAACCTGCTTTTCCACCAGCACGCCACTTTCGATAAAACGCTGCGCCATGTAACGGGGTACGTAACCACAGCCAATACCGCTGATTTGCAGCTCGAGTTTGGTTTTGAAATCAAAAACGGTGATCGCATCTTGTTCTTCGAGTAAATGCATCGAACGTGACGGCTCAAGACGCGATGTGTCGCCAACTACCACAGCACGGCTGCGTTTGATAATTCGGCGAGTGAGTGGTTCTTCAGCTTCCGCAAGTGGGTCATGAGGTGCAACAACAAAGATACTTTCAAGTTGACCAAGGAGTGTAAAACCAAAACCGCTCAACGATGGTGGATCGCTCATAGCGCCAACAATAATATCGGCCCGCCCTTCAGTGAGCGCTTCCCATGAACCGCCCAATACACCGTTGATGAATTTCAGCCGCGTCACGCTATAACTTTTGTAGAAAGCTTCAATAAGTGGAGTCAGCAACGAAAAGGGAAAAGAATCATCCACGCCAATCACCAGCTCGTTTTCCCATCCCTGATGAAGCTTGATAGCCTGCTGTTCCAGTTCGCGTACGGTATGCAGCACTTCGCGACCTTTTTCCAGCAGAAGCTGACCCGTTCGCGTAAAACGCGCACGGTGGCCGGATCGGTCGAGTATTTGAATGTTGAGATCGTTTTCGAGTTTTTGAACGGTGTAACTGAGTGCGGAAGGCGTTTTAAAGAGCTTTGTTGCCGCAGCAGCAAAGCTCCCTTCTTTATCGAGGGTATCGAGAATTATCAGCACATCCAGCAGTGGTTTCATACTCGTTCCTGGAGGTCACGAGCAACACCCCACAGCGGTTACTGCATGGGCATTACCAGCGGGTTTGGATATTGATATTCAAACCCAAGTTCGTTGCAAATACGGTTGCCATCCACCAGCTTACCGTGGCCATTTTGCGTTTCAGTTCGAAAAACGGGTGCGTCTAAATTCATCTGCCGTGCCATCAAAGAGTAGAACTCGGCACGCGTTGGATGAGCCGGCGCACATAAATTATAGATGTGCCCGCCTTTCGGAGCCTGTAGCAACAGAGTAATTGCTGAAATAACATCCTCAAGGTGCACCAGATTCACCCCATTAGCACCGTTAGCCACATTAGTTTTCCCTGCCAGAAAACGACCAGGATGGCGTTCCGGCCCAACCAAACCCGCAAGACGCAAAATATCTACCGAGGTGCCAGGCAAGTCATGCAGCCAGGTTTCCAGCTCTTTCAGCACCCGCCCACTGGCGGTAACGGGCTCAAGCGGCGAGGTTTCTTTCACGGTGCCTTCGGTTTCACCGTAAACCGACGTGGAGCTGGTAAAAATGATACGCGGAATATTATGAGCAAGAGCGCTATCAACAATTTCTTGAACCGCTTGCAGATAAAAATCGTCGCCTTCGCCAGTACGACGAGCGGGCAGCGTTATCACCAGCGCATCAGCATCCAGTAATGCATCAAGGTCGTCGCTGTTACAAACCAGTTCAGGAGTCAATTGCAACTGATAACTGTCAATTCCACTCATTCTTGCGGCGTCGACACCATCAAGGGTGGTTTTACTTCCTGTCACTTGCCAGCCACGCGCTGACAATGACATCGCCAGTGGCATTCCCAGCCACCCTAACCCGACAATCGCAACCTTTTTCATGCCTTCTCTCCTGGATTGCAGCATATCTCTCTGCTGTACTTTTTAGCCCTTCATTAAGGCTACGCCACGTTACGACAACTGACAATCAATGGCACTAAACAGAATATTAATTGAGGGGGTAAAAAGCCCTTGCACAACGGACTGCATATGGTTTACGTTAAAAGCACATCATGAATAAACATTCATACGAGAATTTTATGACACGCGTTCAAACTACTACCCACCATCATCACCATCATCCTGACTAGTCTTTCAGGCGATGTGTGCTGGGAGACAGAAAAATCTTCCAGTGGTGCATGAACGAGTCAATAAGCCCCCGGAAGATTTCTTCCGGGGGCTTTTTTTTGGACGTCAGACAAGAATTTATTAGAGGGATTACTCATGTTAGACAATAACCGTTTACGCATAGCTATTCAGAAATCAGGCCGTTTAAGCGATGACTCACGCGAATTGCTCGCACGCTGTGGCATAAAAATCAACCTACACACACAGCGCCTGATTGCGCTGGCAGAAAATATGCCAATCGACATTCTGCGTGTCCGTGATGACGATATTCCTGGCCTGATTATGGACGGTGTGGTGGATCTGGGCATTATCGGCGAGAACGTGCTGGAAGAAGAGTTACTGACGCGTCGCGCTCAGGGCGAAGACCCACGTTACTTTACCCTGCGCCGCCTGGATTTCGGCGGTTGCCGCTTTTCTCTGGCGATTTCCGTCGATGAGCCGTGGGACGGCCCGGCCAGCCTGAACAATAAGCGTATCGCGACCTCTTACCCTCACCTGTTGAAGCGTTACCTTGATGGCAAAGGTGTGCAGTTCAAATCCTGCCTGTTAAACGGTTCTGTTGAAGTGGCTCCGCGTGCGGGTCTCGCGGATGCGATTTGTGACCTGGTTTCTACTGGCGCAACCCTCGAAGCTAACGGCCTGCGTGAAGTTGAAGTGATTTACCGCTCCAAAGCCTGCCTGATTCAACGCGACGGTGAAATGCCGGAAGCAAAACAGCAGTTAATCGACAAACTGATGACCCGCATCCAGGGTGTGATTCAGGCGCGTGAATCGAAATACATCATGCTGCATGCACCAAGCGAGCGCCTGGATGAAATTATTTCTCTGCTGCCAGGCGCTGAACGCCCAACTATTCTGCCGCTGGCTGGCGATCAACAACGTGTGGCAATGCATATGGTGAGCAGCGAAACGCTGTTCTGGGAAACCATGGAAAAACTGAAAGCGCTGGGTGCCAGTTCGATTCTGGTGTTACCAATTGAGAAGATGATGGAGTAACACCATGGCAAACTTCAATACGTTAATTAACTGGAATGAGTGCGATGCAGCGGCGCAACAGGCGCTGCTGACCCGCCCTGCCATTTCCGCGTCGGAAAGCATTACCCGCACGGTGGCTGACATTCTTAATAATGTGAAAGCTAACGGTGATGCTGCATTGCGCGAATACAGCGCAAAGTTTGATAAAACAGATGTGCAGCAGCTGAAAGTCAGTGCGCAGGAAATTACCGATGCCGTTGCTCGTCTGGGTTCGGAGATTAAAGACGCGATGGCCGTTGCTGTCGCGAATATCGAAAAATTCCACGTTGCTCAGCAACTGCCAACTGTTGATATCGAAACCATGCCTGGTGTCCGTTGCCAGCAGGTTACGCGCCCGGTTGCCTCTGTTGGCCTTTATATTCCTGGCGGTTCCGCACCGCTGTTTTCAACCGTATTGATGCTTGCCACACCTGCCCAAATCGCGGGATGCAAAAAAGTAGTGCTGTGCTCACCGCCACCGATTGCCGATGAAATTCTGTATGCCGCGCAACTGTGTGGCGTGCAGGAAGTGTTTCAGGTCGGCGGTGCACAGGCCATTGCCGCACTGGCGCTGGGCACCGAAAGCATCCCGAAAGTGGATAAGATCTTCGGGCCGGGCAACGCTTTTGTTACCGAAGCCAAACGCCAGGTCAGCCAGCGCCTTGATGGGGCGGCCATCGACATGCCAGCAGGCCCTTCAGAAGTTTTAGTCATCGCCGATAGCGGTGCAACGCCTGACTTTGTGGCATCTGACCTGCTTTCACAGGCCGAACACGGCCCTGACTCACAAGTGATTCTGTTGACGCCGGATGCAGGTATGGCGCAAGCCGTCGCCGAAGCCGTTGAGCGCCAGTTAGCCGCTCTACCGCGTGCTGAAACCGCTCGCAAAGCGTTGGAAAGCAGCCGCCTGATTGTTGCCCGCGACCTCGAGCAATGCATTGAAATCTCTAACCAGTACGGTCCGGAACACCTGATTATTCAGACCCGTAACGCCCGCGACCTGGTCGATAGCATCACCAGTGCAGGTTCCGTGTTCCTCGGTGACTGGTCACCGGAATCGGCTGGCGACTACGCTTCCGGAACTAACCACGTGCTGCCGACGTACGGTTATACCTCAACGTGTTCAAGCCTTGGACTGGCTGATTTCCAGAAACGTATGACGGTTCAGGAGCTCTCGCCACAAGGTTTCGCAAGCCTTGCGAAAACGATTGAAACTCTGGCCGCCGCTGAGTTGCTGGATGCCCACAAAAACGCCGTTACCCTGCGTGTTGCAGCACTGAAGGAGCAAGCATGAGCATTGAAGAGTTAGCCCGTGAGAACGTTCGCGCCCTGACCCCTTACCAGTCGGCTCGCCGCCTGGGTGGCAATGGTGATGTGTGGCTGAACGCCAACGAATATCCAACTGCGGTTGAGTACGAACTGACGCAACAGACATTGAACCGTTACCCTGAATGCCAGCCGAAACTAGTCATCGAGCGTTATGCCGAGTACGCCGGAGTGAAACCCGAGCAGGTGCTGGTCAGCCGCGGCGCAGATGAAGGTATCGAACTGTTGATCCGTGCATTTTGCGAGCCGGGTAAAGATGCCGTTCTCTACTGCCCGCCGACATATGGCATGTACAGCGTCAGCAGCGAAGCCTTTAACGTTGAGTGCCGCACCGTCCCTACACTTGCAGACTGGCAGCTTGATTTACCGGGCATTGCGGAAAATATTGAAGGCGTAAAAGTCATTTATGTTTGCAGCCCGAACAACCCAACGGGGCAGTTAATCAACCCGCAGGATTTCCGCGTGCTGCTTGAAATGGCTCGCGGCAAAGCGCTGGTTGTGGCAGACGAAGCCTATATTGAGTTTTGCCCGCAGGCGACGCTGGCTGGCTGGTTGAATGAGTATCCGCACCTTGTAGTTCTGCGCACGCTGTCCAAAGCCTTTGCGCTGGCTGGCCTCCGCTGTGGCTTTACGCTGGCAAATGAAGAAGTGATCAATTTGCTGATGAAAGTGATTGCCCCTTATCCGCTTTCGACGCCAGTTGCGGATATTGCTGCTCAGGCATTAAGCCCACAGGGAATAAATGCAATGCGCGAGCGCGTCGCAGAAGTGCTGGTGAATCGCCAGTACCTGGTCACCGCGCTCAATGAAGTAGGTTGCGTAGAGCAAATTTTCGACTCAGAAACCAACTATGTTCTGGCTCGCATCACCGCTTCCAGTGCGGTATTTAAATCGCTGTGGGATCAGGGCATTATCTTACGTGACCAAAATAAACAACCATCGTTAAGCGGCTGCCTTCGGATTACTGTCGGCACCCGTTTAGAATGCGAGCGCACCATTGCAGCGCTGCGTGAACAACCAGGCCTGACGGCCACGGAGGGCGTGTGAGCCAGAAAATTCTTTTTATCGACCGTGACGGCACTTTAATTTCTGAGCCACCTTCAGATTATCAGGTGGATCGCATGGACAAATTGGCCTTTGAGCCAGCGGTGATCCCTGCCCTGCTGCAATTACAAAAAGCAGGCTACAAACTGGTCATGATTACTAATCAGGACGGTTTAGGTACCGAGAGCTTCCCACAGGCGGATTTCGATGGCCCGCACAACCTGATGATGCAAGTGTTTACCTCGCAGGGCGTGAATTTTGACGGCGTGCTGATCTGCCCGCACTTACCGGCAGAAAATTGCGATTGCCGTAAGCCAAAAATTGCCATGGTAAACGGTTACCTGGAAGAAGGCGTGCTGGATAAGCCCAACAGCTATGTCATCGGCGACCGCGCAACGGATATCGAACTGGCTGAAAATATGGGAATTCAGGGTTTACGCTACCACGGCGAAACGCTGAACTGGCCGACCATCAGCGAAAAGCTGACTAAGCGTGACCGCTATGCCCACGTTGAACGTGCCACCAAAGAGACACAAATCGACGTGCAAGTCTGGCTCGACCGTGAAGGCGGAAGCAAAATTAACACTGGCGTCGGTTTCTTCGACCACATGCTGGACCAGATTGCCACCCACGGCGGTTTCCGAATGGATATCAGCGTAAAAGGTGATCTGTACATCGACGACCACCACACCGTTGAAGACACTGGTCTGGCGCTGGGCGAAGCGCTGAAAATTGCGCTGGGCGACAAACGTGGGATTACCCGCTTCGGCTTCACATTACCGATGGATGAATGCCTGGCCCGTTGTGCATTGGATATTTCAGGCCGCCCTCACCTGGAATATAAAGCCGAGTATAACTTCCAACGTGTCGGCGATTTAAGCACTGAGATGGTTGAGCACTTCTTCCGTTCGCTTTCTTACACCATGGGCGTGACGCTGCATCTGAAAACCAAAGGCAAAAACGATCACCACCGTGTCGAAAGCCTGTTTAAAGTCTTTGGCCGCACGTTGCGCCAGGCTATTAAAGTCGAAGGCGACACGCTGCCCTCCTCAAAAGGAGTGTTGTAATGAACGTGGTGATTCTGGACACAGGATGCGCCAACCTGCACTCGGTGAGGTCAGCAATCCAGCGCCACGGCTACGAGCCACTGGTTAGTCGTGACCCGGATGTCGTGCTGCGAGCCGATAAACTTTTTCTACCGGGCGTTGGAACAGCACAAGCGGCGATGGATCAGATTCGTGAGCGCGAGCTTATCGATCTGATCAAAGCTTGTACCCAACCCGTGCTGGGCATTTGCCTCGGTATGCAATTGCTGGGTTCGCGCAGCGACGAGAGCAATGGTATCGACATGCTCGGCATCATCGAGCAGCCAGTGCTAAGAATGGTCGACCATGGTTTGCCTTTGCCGCATATGGGCTGGAACCGCGTCTATCCAAAAGCCGGTGACCGTCTGTTCCGCGGCATCGACGACGGTGATTATTTTTACTTTGTGCACAGCTACGCGATGCCGGTATGTGCGGACACTATCGCGCAGGCAAGCTACGGTGAAGCCTTCACCGCGGCCGTGCAAAAAGATAATTTCTTTGGCGTGCAGTTCCACCCGGAGCGCTCGGGTGCCGCTGGCGCAAAATTACTGAAAAACTTCCTGGAGATGTAAGCACCATGATTATTCCTGCTCTCGATTTAATTGACGGCACAGTGGTGCGCCTCCATCAGGGGGATTATGGCCAGCAACGCGATTACGGCAACGACCCATTACCGCGTCTGCAAGAATATGAAGCACAAGGCGCACAAGTGCTGCATCTGGTAGATTTAACCGGCGCGAAAGACCCTGCCAAGCGCCAGATCACACTGATTAAAACCCTAGTTGCGGGCGTCAAAGTTCCCGTGCAAGTGGGTGGTGGTGTACGTACAGAAGAAGATGTTGCCGCACTACTTGAAGCAGGTGTCGCGCGTGTTGTCGTCGGATCAACAGCGGTAAAATCACCTGAAGTGGTCAAAGGCTGGTTTACCCGCTTTGGTGCTGATGCGCTGGTGCTGGCGTTAGATGTGCGCATCGACGAACAAGGCAATAAACATGTCGCCGTCAGCGGCTGGCAAGAGAACTCTGGCGTAACACTTGAAGAACTGGTGGAAACTTATCTGCCAGTTGGTCTGAAACATGTGCTGTGCACCGATATTTCACGCGACGGCACGCTGGCTGGCTCGAACGTCTCATTATATGAAGAAGTTTGTGCACGTTTCCCACAGGTGGCATTCCAGTCTTCCGGCGGCATTGGCGGGCTTGATGATATCGCCGCGCTACGCGGAACGGGCGTGCAGGGTGTGATAGTCGGGCGTGCACTGCTGGAAGGGAAATTCAACGTAATGGAGGCGATTTCATGCTGGCAAAACGGATAATTCCTTGTCTGGACGTACGCGACGGGCAAGTCGTGAAAGGTGTGCAATTCCGCAACCATGAAATCATTGGTGACATCGTTCCGCTGGCCCAGCGTTATGCCGCAGAAGGTGCGGACGAACTGGTGTTCTACGATATCACCGCATCGAGTGATGGCCGCGTGGTGGATAAAAGCTGGGTGTCACGCGTGGCGGAAGTGATCGATATTCCTTTCTGCGTGGCGGGCGGCATTAAGTCGATTGAAGATGCGGCGCAGATTTTGTCTTTCGGCGCGGATAAAATCTCTATCAACTCCCCCGCTCTCGCTGACCCGGAACTGATCACGCGTCTCGCAGATCGCTTTGGCGTGCAGTGCATTGTTGTCGGTATTGATACCTGGTTTGATAGCGAAACCGGGAAATATCACGTCAATCAATATACCGGCGATGAAAGCCGCACACGCGTGACCACGTGGGAAACCGCGGACTGGGTGCAGGAAGTGCAGAAACGCGGTGCCGGGGAAATCGTGCTCAATATGATGAACCAGGATGGCGTGCGTAACGGCTACGACCTGGAGCAATTAAAGAAAGTGCGTGAAGTTTGCCACGTGCCACTGATTGCCTCAGGTGGAGCGGGAACCATGGAGCACTTCCTGGAAGCCTTCCGTGATGCCGATGTTGATGGCGCACTGGCGGCATCCGTGTTCCATAAACAAATTATTAATATTGGCGAGCTGAAACTGTATCTGGCTCAACAAGGCGTGGAGATAAGAGTGTGTTAACACAAGAACAGCAAGACCAACTGGACTGGGAAAAAACCGACGGACTGATGCCAGTGATTGTTCAACACGCAAAATCTGGCGAAGTGCTGATGCTGGGATACATGAACCCGCAAGCGCTGGCACAAACGATTGAAAGCGGCAAGGTCACTTTCTTCTCGCGCACCAAACAGCGTTTGTGGACCAAGGGTGAAACCTCGGGCAACTTCCTTAACGTGGTGAACATTGCTCCCGATTGCGACAACGACACGCTGCTGATTCTGGCAAACCCCATCGGCCCAACCTGCCACCTCGGCACCTCGAGCTGCTTTGGCGAAGCCCATCACGACTGGCACTTCCTGTACCAACTTGAGGAACTGCTGGCGTCACGGAAAACTGCCGACCCTGAGAGTTCGTATACCGCGAAGTTGTATGCGAGTGGAACCAAGCGTATCGCTCAAAAAGTGGGTGAAGAAGGCGTGGAGACCGCTTTGGCCGCAACGGTTAATGATCGTTTTGAGCTGAAAAATGAAGCGTCGGATTTGGTCTATCACTTGCTGGTGTTACTGCAGGATCAGGATTTGGATTTGAGCGCGGTGATTGAAAATTTGCGCGAAAGGCATAAATAAGTTTGCTTTGATGTGAATAAGGCCGCGAAAGCGGCCTTATTCACATTTGAATCTAGGCATTAGGTTTATAGTTACGTAAAGCATTGCGGCCTAACACTGCACCTGCACCAACCATCCCACCTAACAACGTTGCCAATATCAGTGTCAAAGCACGCTTCGGACTATCTCGACGAATTGGCAGAGTTGGTTTCATTACATAGCGGTAAGAATGGATTGTCGTAGGGTCAATTTTCAAACTCTGAATATCAAGTAAGTTCTGTTTAGTCTGGTAGTAAGTAGATGAAAACACTAACGGGCGTGTAGCCTCATTTTTAATCATCGAAGACAGTGCTTCACTACCTAATAGAACCATTGTGTCTTGAGTAACATCAGAAGTTTGCTGTAACTGAGGTGACGAAACCTTTGCTTCTGTTGCAAATTTAAGCGCCTCGCTTATTTGCTTAATACGCAAATCTTTTTGTTCCTGCGCTACTTTTTGCTGAGTTTGCAAAGAGTCCTCAAGCGTCGAAATTTGCAGCTTAATATTGTCCTTAAGATCTGCGGCAAGCTCTTCACCAACTTGTTCATCAACACGTTGTATATACTGAGCTACTTTAGCTTTAGCGCCTTCAGGTGTGTTATCGACATAACTCACTTTCAGGGGTAATTGCTGACCTTTAACAGAAGGTTCAACTGTGAGTTTTTCAGGCTCTTCCTGGTTATCTAACATTTCTGATAAAGCCGAAAGTGAGCCGCTCAAGCGACCGACAACTCTATTTTGCAGATCGGTAATATTAGGCGCTGCATTGCCATAAATAACGTTTAAAGCATTGCTGTAGGTAGCAATTTGCGCAGCATCTGGTTGTGTAATAACCGCTGTAGAGGTCCATTTCTCTTTAGCGATAAACAGATAGATAACGGCAAGTACTATGGCCGCAACAACACAAGCAATAATGGTGGTTTTCCCTTTCCACAACTGCATTAAAACATCTATTAAATCGATTGTTTCGCCTGAATTCCCTGTTTGGCTACTTGTTACATTTTTATCTTGAATCATGATTACCCTAAAAAATCAGTTCACAAACCGCTAACATTTGTACGTTTTTAGTATAATCAGATAAAAGAAAAATTGCCTGCGAAAGAGTAATGGTTTGTGTCGGAAAAAACCGAAAAACGCCCCTCAAATCATGGGGCTTTGTGAAAAAATACAATTCCTTATCAACCAGGAGTCTAAGGATTGCTCAATTAAGTAGATTTGCTTAGACGGGAATCTGCTTACCCACTAACTGAATCAAATATTGCCCATACGATGTCTTATCCATAGTCTTAGCACTTTCAAGCACTTGATCGACAGACATCCATCCTTTTCTATAGGCAATCTCTTCCAGGCAGGCTACTTTGAAACCCTGTCTCTTTTCAATGGTATGGACGAACTGAGATGCTTCAATCAAGCTATCGTGAGTCCCTGTATCCAACCAGGCAAAACCACGCCCAAGCAATTCAACATTCAGTTCATCCATCTCAAGATACATCTGATTGATACTGGTGATTTCGAGTTCATTCCGTTCCGAAGGTTTAACCAGCTTAGCCAAATCGACGACTTTGTTATCATAGAAATAGAGCCCAGTAACTGCCCAATTAGATTTTGGCTGCATCGGTTTTTCTTCGATAGAAAGCGCTCGATAATTTTCGTCGAATTCGACAACACCAAAACGTTGCGGAGACATCACCTGGTATCCGAAAACGGTAGCGCCATTTTGCCGTTGTGCAACCATTTCAAGCTTACTGCCGAATCCCTGCCCAAAGAATATGTTATCTCCGAGTACCAGAGCACAATTCTCGCCATTGATGAATTCTTCTCCGATAATGAATGCCTGCGCCAGACCTTCAGGACGAGCCTGAATTTCATAGCTCAGCTTGATCCCTAGATGAGAACCATCACCCAACAAACGCTGGAATGAAGGAAGATCTTCAAGTGTGGTGATAAGTAAAATATCGCGGATACCTGCCAGCATTAGTACCGAGAGTGGATAGTAAATCATGGGCTTATCGTAAATGGGCAACAGCTGCTTTGAGACCCCGCGTGTAATCGGATACAACCGTGTTCCCGACCCACCCGCCAGAACAATCCCCTTCATCTTAAAATCCTTATATTCTTGATTAACTGTTTAGACCTAAACGTTCCATTGAATATGAACCATTTTTAACACGTTGCCACCATGACTCATTCGCAAGATACCATTCGACGGTTTTTTTGATCCCGCTTTCAAAGGTTTCACTAGGTTTCCAACCAAGTTCCCTTTCAATTTTCGAAGCATCAATTGCATATCTCAGATCGTGGCCAGGACGGTCCGTGACATAAGTAATCAGTTCTTCAAAACGTTCTATGTTTGCGGGCTTAGTGGGAACAATTTCATCAAGTAAGCGGCAAATGGTCTTTACAACATCAATGTTTTTACGCTCATTATGGCCGCCAATATTGTATGTCTCGCCCGGATTACCTTCCGTAACTACTTTGTAAAGTGCCCTGGCATGATCCTCGACATATAACCAGTCTCGTACCTGGCAACCATTGCCATACACTGGCAGAGGTTTACCCTCTAACGCATTGAGAATAACGAGTGGAATCAACTTCTCAGGGAAATGGTACGGGCCATAGTTGTTTGAACAATTAGTCACAATTGTGGGCAACCCGTAGGTCCGCATCCAAGCACGAACTAAATGGTCGCTAGACGCTTTGGATGCAGAGTATGGACTGCTTGGCGCATAAGGTGTTGTTTCGGTAAACAGTGACTCCGTATCATGTAAGTCACCAAAAACCTCATCTGTGGAAATATGATGAAAACGGAAGCCGTCTTTCGATGATGGAGTCTGTTGATTCCAGTAATTTCGAGCAGCTTCGAGTAAAATATAAGTTCCAACAATATTCGTTTCAATGAACGCTGCAGGACCATCAATTGAACGATCAACATGGCTTTCTGCTGCCAAATGCATCACCGCATCTGGTTGGAACTCATGAAAAGCATTATCTAAAGCGGCCCGGTCACAAATATCAATCTGGCGAAATGAATATCGACCATTGTTGGAAACAGAGGCTAGCGACTCAATATTTCCAGCATAAGTCAGTTTGTCTATGACTAAAACTTCGTCATTAGTTGCTTCGATAATGTGGCGAACGACTGCAGAGCCAATAAAACCTGCACCGCCTGTGACTATGATTTTCATAAGGCCTCAATAATGTGAATGAGATTAACATCACTTAGTCGCCTAACAATTTCAGACTAGTGCGCATGGTTAATAGGTAAAATTATCGATTAATTTTAAAGTCATTATAAGTAACATCATCGTGTTTTCCCTAATTTGAAGCACTTGCTCTTTCCTTTAAAATTTTCATCTTAAAGTTATAATTATTTGCAATATAAAATTAATAATATCTTCTTAATCACTTCCAAAAAGATCTCGAGTATATAATTTTTTTGCAACATCAATTAACTCTTCATCCATACGATTGGATATAATAACATCCGCTTCCTCTTTAAAACTACTAAGGTTACGCACAATCCGGGAGTTAAAAAAATCACTACCCGCCATTGCTGGTTCGTAAATTATAACTTCAACACCCTTTGCTTTGATACGCTTCATTATGCCCTGAATAGACGAAGCTCGGAAATTGTCGGAACCGCTTTTCATTATTAATCGATAGATACCAACAACTTTAGGTTTCCTTGCCAAGATAGAGTCAGCAATAAAATCTTTTCGAGTGCGATTCGCATCAACGATAGCCGATATTAGATTATTTGGTACGGACTGGTAGTTAGCTAATAATTGCTTAGTATCCTTTGGTAAACAATACCCTCCGTAACCAAACGAAGGATTATTGTAATGGTCACCAATTCGAGGATCAAGACTAACTCCTTCTATTATCTGACGTGAGTCAAGACCGAGGCTTTCCGCATAGCTATCTAATTCATTAAAGTAAGCTACACGCATCGCAAGATAAGTGTTTGCAAAGAGTTTAATAGCTTCAGCTTCAGTTGAATCTGTGAATAGTGTAGGAATATCATTTTTGATAGCCCCTTCTTGCAACAAAGATGCAAAACGTTCAGCTCGTTCAGAACGCTCGCCGATGACAATTCTAGACGGATAAAGATTGTCATAAAGAGCTTTGCCTTCGCGTAAAAATTCCGGTGAGAAGATAAGATTTTCTATACTTAGTTTTTCTTTAATTGATTGAGTAAACCCAACAGGAATTGTAGATTTAATTATCATAACCGCATTTGGGTTTAAAGAAGTTACATCAAGAATTACACTCTCAACTGTTGATGTGTTGAAGTAATTAGTTTTTGGATCATAGTCTGTAGGTGTGGCGATAATAACATAATCAGCATCACGATAAGCATCAAGTTTATCCGTGGTTGCACGGAAATTAAGATTTCCCTCAGAGAGGTATTCTTGTATTTCCTTATCGACAATAGGCGAAATTTTATTATTTATCATGTCAACTTTATCTTGGACAACATCCAAAGCCACAACTTCATGATGTTGAGCTATAAGAATTCCATTTGATAAACCAACATAACCTGTTCCAGCAATTGCAATTTTCATCCAATCATACTCTTTATTGTGAAATTCTAGAAATTACAAACTCTAACAATAACTTTCTATATTTATAGAATAACTGATATAAAAAACCCGGTTATAAACCGGGTTGAGATTATACTTTAGTATAAATAAATTTAATCTAACCACTCGGTATGGAACACACCTTCTTTATCAATACGCTTATAAGTATGCGCACCAAAGTAGTCACGCTGCGCCTGAATCAGGTTGGCAGGCAGTACCGCTGAACGGTAGCTGTCGTAGTAAGAGATAGCAGCAGAGAAGGTTGGCGTTGGAATACCATTCTGCACAGCGTAAGAAACCACATCACGCAGAGCTTGCTGGTATTCGTCAGCAATTTTCTTGAAGTACGGTGCCAGCAGCAAGTTCGCAATAGCTGGGTTCTCTGCATACGCATCGGTGATTTTCTGCAAGAACTGAGCACGGATAATGCAACCAGCGCGGAAAATCTTAGCAATCTCACCGTAGTTGAGATCCCAGTTATTCTCTTCAGATGCTGCACGTAGCTGGGAGAAACCTTGAGCGTAAGAAACAATCTTGCCCAGATACAATGCACGGCGCACTTTCTCGGCAAAATCAGTTTTATCGCCAGCAAATGGTTTAGCCTGCGGGCCACTCAGCACTTTAGAAGCGGCAACACGCTGCTCTTTCAAGGAAGAAATGTAACGTGCAAACACAGATTCGGTGATCAGAGACAACGGTTCACCCAGATCCAGCGAGCTCTGGCTAGTCCACTTGCCAGTACCTTTGTTCGCAGCTTCATCAAGAATCACATCCACCAGATAGTTACCGTCTTCATCTTTTTTAGTGAAGATGTCTTTGGTGATGTCGATCAGGTAGCTGCTTAACTCGCCTTTATTCCAGTCGGTAAAGGTTGTCGCCAACTCTTCATTCGAAAGATTAAGGCCATTTTTAAGCAGTGAATAGGCTTCAGCAATTAATTGCATATCACCGTATTCAATTCCGTTGTGAACCATTTTTACATAGTGACCAGCACCATCAGCACCAATGTAGGTAACGCATGGTTCGCCATCTTCGGCAACGGCTGCTATCTGCTTTAAAATTGGTGCAACCAGTTCATAAGCTTCTTTCTGACCGCCTGGCATAATGGATGGCCCTTTCAATGCGCCTTCTTCACCGCCAGAAACGCCTGTACCGATAAAGTTGAAACCTTCCGCAGAAAGTTCACGGTTACGACGAATTGTATCCAGGAAGAAGGTGTTACCGCCGTCAATCAGAATATCGCCCTTCTCAAGATACGGCTTGAGAGAATCAATGGTCTTGTCCGTGGCCTCACCGGCCTTAACCATCAACAGGATGCGGCGTGGAGTTTCGAGCGATTCAACGAACTCTTGCACCGTATAGTAAGGAACAAGCTTCTTGCCCGGGTTCTCTGCGATAACTTCTTCAGTCTTATCGCCGGAACGGTTGAACACGGAAACGGTATAGCCGCGGCTTTCGATGTTCAGCGCAAGGTTGCGCCCCATAACTGCCATACCAACGACGCCGATCTGCTGTTTGGACATTACATACTCCTGTCAGGTGTGGTCACCGCGGCAAGTGCGCGGCTTGAAATGTGGCTTAGATGTTAACTCAGGTTTAAGTCTGGAGGATAGCGTTTGATGCTGTGCCCATCAAAAGTACATATGAGATACAAGTTCTCGTTTGCACTAAAAGTACAGTGATGTTAAAAAATCACCTCAAGAAGTTATAGTATGGAGAAACTGTTCAATCGTTTCCAAACAAATCGCGGGTATATACTTTATCCTTAACATCGTATAGCTCCTGCGCCATGCGATTTGAGATGATGACATCTGATTGATGTTTAAAACTATCAAGATCTTTAACCACTCGCGATTGGAAGAACTCTTCTTCTTCCATTGCTGGCTCGTAAATCACAACTTTAATTCCTTTAGCCTTGATACGTTTCATAATCCCCTGAATAGAGGAGGCTCGGAAATTATCAGAGCCACTTTTCATTATTAAACGAAAAATGCCAACCACTTTGGGATTGCGACTGATAATGGAGTCGGCTATAAAATCTTTGCGAGTACGGTTAGCATCAACTATTGCACCAATAAGATTATTTGGAACAGTTTCATAGTTCGCTAATAGCTGCTTAGTATCTTTTGGCAGGCAATATCCACCGTACCCAAACGAAGGATTGTTATAGTGATTACCAATACGTTGGTCAAGGCAAACACCTTCAATAATGTCTCTAGAGTTCAGACCTAAATGCTCAGCATAGCTATCTAACTCATTGAAATAGGCGACCCTCATGGCAAGGTAGGTGTTTGCAAAAAGCTTAATAGCTTCAGCTTCCGTAGAATCAGTAAATAATACGGGAATATTGTCCTTAATAGCACCTTCAATCAGTAAATTAGCGAAGCACTGTGCTCGTTCAGAGCGTTCACCAATAACAATTCGTGTCGGGTAGAGATTATCATATAATGCCTTTCCTTCGCGCAAAAACTCAGGCGAGAAGAATATATTGCGAACTCCATACTTCTCTTTAATTCCACAGGTATAGCCAACTGGCACTGTAGATTTGATAACCAAAGTCGCACTTGGGTTAATTTCTAAAACATCTTGAATAACGGACTCAACGCTAGATGTATTAAAGTAGTTTGTTTGAGGATCGTAATCTGTTGGCGTAGCTATAATGATAAAATCAGCATTACTGTATGCTTCAAATTTATTTGTTGTAGCACGAAAATTGACCGCCTCGCAACTCAAATAATCTTGTATATCCTGGTCTACAATAGGTGATATTTTATTGTTTAGTTGCTCCACTTTGCTGTGGATAATATCAAGTGCAATCACCTCATGGTTTTGAGAAATTAACAAACCATTAGAGAGCCCAACGTACCCAGTACCACTTATTGCAATTTTCATAAGCACATAAAACCTTTTATAACTTTAATACTCGAAATTAATATTACTTTCTAAATATGGCACGCCATGCATAGAATGCAAAGCACTCAAGTGCTTTTACCATTGATAAGCATTCAATTTCTCGATATATTTCCCATTGTCTCTTTGCTTTTCTTATTTTATTTCTAGAAATTGAATTAGGTAATATCCTATATTGCATCAATACTTCGTTTAGAGGGTACGCTTGACAGTTATCTTTCAACAACTTTAGCCACAGTGCGTAATCTTGTCCTGTTCGAATTAGTGGCATGGATAGATTAGGAAATCGACTTCTGCGTAACATAACTGTTGAACACCCTAAAGTAGCTTGTTTTTTAAGCATATCAAGATAACATAGAGCTCTATTATGAGTGGAGTCTATAATTTTATTAAGTGGCTCACTATGTTCATTAATTAGCTCATATGCTGTAAAGGTAAAATCAAGCTCGTTATCAAGCATTTTATGTAACTGAATTCGCAATTTTTCTTTGCACCATAGATCGTCACTATCAATAAAAGCTAGGAAATCACCCGAGGCATTATTAATAGAATTGTTCCGAGAGACTGCAGCACCACTATTCTCAAAGTTACGAAAAACCTTAATTCTCTCATCAGCAGATGATATACTTAAGAGATAATTATAAGTTTCATCACTTGAGCAATCATCTGTAATTAACCACTCCCAGTTTAGATGTGTTTGATTTTTAATCGAATTATATGTTTCTACGATATATGGTAATGAATTATATGTTGCAGTGATTATTGAAATCTTGGCACAGTCCATTGATGACCTTCCATTAATAAATTTGAATTAACCACACCAAACCCCTTTAAAAAGTAGAACCAAACCTTTAAAATAACCTTCGGGAATTTTAAATAATTTTGAGCGTCTGATGAAAAAAATCAACGCAAAAAAATAAGCCTTATTCCCGAAGATTCTTTTAAGGGTCACTCCTCGTGCAATTACGCTATTAGCTGTAGAGATAACCCCAGTGGATTCTAGTGGATGACTGGCGATAGTATGCGGTGTATAAGTTATTCCACCTCGAGCCAGAAGAACTTTAGAAAGGAAAACCGCTTCATCCCCAATAGGTAAACAGGTGCCGGCTCCCATATCCTCAGGGAACAATGGGACATTTTTATTTTTCATAGAAATCTCTATAGTCCCTACTGATAATATATTAAATCTATTTTTATTAGTGACAACTTTAGGATACTTCTTCCTTAATACGCCATGCTCATCAGTAATATTAAACAAAACAACACTACCACCATACTCTTTATGCTTACCCACTATCAAATTATAAATATCAGGATTAAGAGTAATATCATCATCACAAAAGTAGATGAGGTCTCCCTGAGACATTTTTATTAAAACATTTCGACTTCTAGTAACGCCGACTTCATGAGACCTAATGTAGGTAACATCATTTCTTTTTATAAAAGCAATATCACTATTTAATTCTATATCACCCTGATGACATATATAGTAATGCACATATTTTCTATAAGGAAGCAATATGTTATCGATATTATAAATACGCTCCCCAAAAGTAGAAATGAGAATATCAAGTTTCATTTATGTCTCGCATACAAAATTGAAAGAATTGTTAACCTTGTTAGCAATAGAGTCATTATTGCAAGCGGTCCAAAAGCATAACCACTGAACAATGAAAGAACGAATAAAAACGACAAGCTTAGGAATATATTTTTTAATGTGATCTTCAAAAAAGAAATAAAAACGATTATATACAGAATGAATCCCATGAGTCCCGTCGAAATAAAAACATTACTAATAAGGTTATTGGCTTGGGTTATATCAGGAATATTAAAATTACTAAAATAATAATTCTGAACCCAAGCTGTAATATTTCCAAAACCCTCACCACTTACGAGTAAATAATAGTGTGAATTATTTATCGCATCAACAATATAATATTTCCATAAAATCATAGAGTTAAACCTTAATAATGCACTACTTGCAGTCGTTGCGCCTTGAAATAAAAAGAATACAGAATCTATTTTACTAACAATCCAAAAATCACTACCCGAAAGAAAGAAAACCCAAATAACAATAAGAAGCAAAAGAGAAATTAAACAATATAAAACCGCCTTAAAAATATTTCTCGAATAGAAGTAACTCAAAAAATAGCCCAATCCAAAAAGCATGAACCCGGACAGTGACCATGTTAAAAGTAATCCAATTGCCAAAACCACCACAACCTTCATTTTACTCTTTGAGATAATGGCCATAAGAAGAGAAAGTGACAAAATAATGGCATAGTGCGATGGTTCAGCAAACAAAAAAGTCAATCGCATCAAGCCAAGGACTTCATTACTTCTATACTCCCAGAGAGAAATTCCAAAAGTTCGTAATATTGATATAACTATTGAAAATGGAACAGAATAAGCAATTATATTAATAATTGTATTTCGAGACTGGATCAGTGATTCATTACTTATGAGGACATACAAAGAAACTGTTAAAAGGGCCAAGACCAAAGCAGGGATTTCAAGCACACCGGAATAAGCATATGCAATAATTGTTATAAGCGTAAAAAGACAGAAAATAATGACTGTCAGTATGACCTTACGTAATTCAACCCCTCTATAAAAAACGTTAAAAATAAAAAAAGGAAGAGCGAAAAAAGATCCCCATCCGCTTACACACGAAAATAACACACCTAATAATAGTGCTTTATCACCTGAATTACCCTTCACTTATCTCACATCCATTATCCAGTATAAAAATTGGTTTTGGCAAAAAATCATTCATTAAGTTAACAGCTTGAGAAATATTCATAACATCTTCTGACATATACACATCTTGCATTTTACTGTAGCCAAATTTCGTTTTAATTTTAGGTATCAGGCTATCAAAGCGAAGCTTCCAAATTGAAACATAGTAACAAACAAACTTAAACCAAGAAAAACCCTCATAATTACTGGTTCTAATTAACTGTACTAACTCCTGAAATCTTTCAGGGAAAAACACAAAACATCTTGCATATAAATATGTATAGTTTAAACAAAAATCATCTTTGCAATGAAATTCATTTATTGAAGATGATGCACTTTGAGCCCAAATAGTTGGCCCGGACCAAAATTTTGGAATTAAACTATCCCATTTAGACGACGTATCTTTTGGGAGATGCGAGATTTCTTCAATATTACCTATATGTGTACGTTTGAGACCCATTCCAGCAGTGCTCTTAACAGAACTACCCGCAATAAACACAGGCCATTCAACACTAAAAAATGATTGCACAACCAGCCCCAAACTCACAGCATTTGCCATATCTGGACTAGGTCCCGGTAGATAGCATCCGGTACGGATTTTAACTTCATCTAAACATTTACGTTGAACTAACCCATAATAGATCCTTGGCAACCCTCCTATTATTGTAGCCCCTAAACTCAGTACTTTATTTAACTCTTTCATAGCGTCACGTCGACGAAGTACTTCAGATATACTTTTTGAGTATCTAAGTTTGCTATTATTAAATGTAGAATTATATTTACTGATTAAATCAGGCCAAGTGTAATCGGCTTTCATTGGTAATAATGCATCTATATTTTCATCAATCATTAAGGTGGATAAAAGCAAAATACAAGGTAAAACGCCATCATCATCACCAATAGCAGTTATAATTTGACCAGAACTATTGGTGATAGCCAATTCAAAATTATCAACTACAGATAGCCACTCAGACTCATAAAAATATTTTAGCCGATGGTCAGAAAGATACTCCTCGATTGCAAGATAAGTGGCATTATCGTCGCTATTATCTTGTACAACAATTTCAAAATCCTGAGAATCCCAAGACAATATTGACGAAAGAACATCCCTAAGGTATTCATGTCTATTTTTTGTTGGGATTAAGATACTTAAAGACGTCATTATTCATCCAATTTAAAATTCATTGAAACTCATACAGATAATAAATTAAATATGAGTTTCAAATATTATCAAAATTATTCCATACCTAGTTCTTTACGAACATATTTGAGAGTCAGCAATAGCTCCATCACTTGCTCAACATTTAAACGCTCAGTGTTATGAGATGTATAATCATCGAGTTCATTTAAATCAACCTGCCCAGTAGTAATGTATTTATCATAATTTAAATCACGATTATCCGCAGGTATTCTATAATAACGCCCCATATCTTCTGCTTTAACCATTTCCTCTCTGGAGACTAACGACTCATATAACTTTTCACCATGACGTGTCCCAATAATTTTGGCCTCAGTATCACTTTTACATAACTGCTTAATTGCTTCTGTGAGGTCGTTAATTGTGCATGCAGGAGCTTTCTGAACAAAAATGTCGCCCTGTTGTCCATTTTCAAAAGCATGTAAAACCAGATCTACTGAGTCTTCTAAAGACATAAGGAAACGTGTCATATGTGGATCAGTAATGGTCAATGGTTTATTATTTTTTATTTTTTCCAAAAATAAAGGAATAACTGATCCACGTGAAGCCATTACATTTCCATAGCGCGTGGCACACATAATCGTACCATTCGGTTTTTGACGTCGAGCTTTGGCAATAAGCACCTTTTCAGCCATAGCTTTGGATATACCCATTGCATTGATAGGATAAACAGCTTTGTCAGTACTTAGTAAAACAAGCCTTTTTACATTTCGATCAATGGCAGCATTTAAAACATTTTCAGTACCGTAAACATTTGTCTTAACCGCCTCCATAGGATAAAACTCGCAGGATGGTACTTGTTTCAAAGCTGCAGCATGGAACACATAATCTACACCATCCATTGCACGATAAAGAGTTTCATAATCTCTTGTATCTCCGATTACAAATTTAAGCTTAGGATTAGCAAGAGCAATACGCATATCTTCTTGCTTCTTCTCATCTCGGCTAAATACTATAATCTCTTTTACATTTGTATTCAAAAAACGTTTCAGGACGGTATTACCAAATGAACCTGTTCCACCAGTAATCATTAACACTTTATCTTTAAACATAAAAAACCCTATAATCTCTATAGTACATTACTTATAATTAAGTATATTTAAATTATAAGTTACGTTATTTATCATTCTAAAAAAACAAATAATGACTTATAATCACCCCGCACCAATAAACAACAACTGCAGGAACGAAAGCAGGTATAATATACTTCAAGATATCTTTTATGCAAAACTGCACCTTTGATAAATAAAGACATCTAATCCCGCACAATACAATCACCAAACTGTAGTATACGCAAAAAACCCATGCAATATAAGTGGAGTACCCAGTAACCCCCATAAAAAACACTGAAATAGCAAAAAGCAGTGATGATATTACTGAAAACTTAGCCTGAAACTTATAATCCTCCGCCACCGTCATCAGTACTGAGGGAATATAGCTTAATGCACCTATAACGAAAGCTGGTAATAACACCTTAGAAAACGTTAACACATCAGGTAATAGTGGATTACGTCCAAGCCACAAACTTAAAACGTTTTCTAAAAACGGATACACAAATAAAACCGGGAGCACAACCATTATATAAATGGTCAAGCAAAATAGTAAGCTGTATTTTCGGTAATTTGCATCATTCTTAGTTATATTACTAACGATAAATGGTTGATAATACTGTTTTATTGGACCAGCGATAGCCAGAATTGGTGTGGTACTAAATGTAAATGCGAGATAATATGCTGCTAAAAAACTAGCACCTTCGAATTTACTTAACACTATTTTGTCTAATTGCATAACTAGTGCTGCAGAAAATCCAAATAGTAGTAATGGGAAACCTTTTTTTACCAAAGGCAATACCCCAAAAAATATTTTTTTTATATCTAATGAAGATATTGGCCCAACCTTTAAATAGGTTGGTAAAAATACAAATATCATTGCAAATACAATTGACACAATAGTTTGTGACAAAATAAACACAAAAATATCATTTGAGATGTATTTTATAGCGACCAATGTCACAACACCTCTTAAAACGACAGAAAAGAACAGCAAACCACCACTGACTTTAAACTCTTTAAGCCCATTCAGATATGAAACTGATACATTCTGTATAAGAAGTGATAATATTAATAACAATGTTGACAGCATTGTCAATTCATCGAAATCACCCCAGCCATATACAAATGAAAGAGGAAAATAAATTACGTATGTACAACTATAAAATATTATCAATAATAATATTGCACTTAAATATTGTTCATATCCTTTACGTTGACTGACTTCACTATCTGCTGCATCCCTACCAATTATGGTGGTAGTACCAAAATCAAGAGTTAGTGCCGCACTAACTAACGATAACAATAAGGCTACTTGTCCAAAGCTTTCGGGCCCCAAAACCTTGCTGTATATTGGCATGAAAAAAAAGCCAACCATTAAGGCTCCCATTTTCCCAAAATACAGCATGCCTAAATCAAATATTTTTTTACTCATTAACGTCACAACTATTTAATTTCAGTCATAATTAAAGTGATAATTTTCTCAATTTCTTTCATAGAAAGCCACCAACCGCAAGGTATTGCAACAAGACTAGTCTCAATTTTATCAATGCCGGGTAATATTCTTTTAGAAGAATTAAAACAGCTGTAACGATCATTCCGCATGTGTAAGGAGGAAACACTCACACCATGCATTTTCATATTAGCTATAAATTCCTCTTTTCTATCTACATGAATAAAAAGAACCCATCCATTCACAATTGCTCCACTAATTGGTGAAACCACTGACCCACAACCCTTTTCAAAAGAATGGGATAAGCTATCTAGCATTCTTTTGAAATTTTCTATAGTTTGAATTGTACGCTGCTCAAAATTGCTTTTTAATTTATAATAAGCAATAGCAGCACTTATATTATTGATATTATATGAATAACCATAAGTTTCAACATCTTTGCTTTCATTAATCTCTCCATTGTTTTTTCTAAAACCCATAAAATCGACACCAAAACGCCTTCTTTTACGAGCAACAACCGCATGTTCAAACGAAGAAAATGCTATACAGCCACCATCAATTGAACCTATTTGCCTATTAGGATAGAAGGAAAAAATAGCTGCATCCCCCCAACTTCCAAGCAAGGTATTATCAAGCCTACTACCGAATGCAGAATTACAGTCTTCGATTAAATACAAAGAATTTTTTGTACAGAAGTCTTTAATTTCTCTGACATCGGCGGGATAACCAGCGACATGATAAACAAGTATAGCTTTCGTTTTTGATGTCACTAGTTTAGCTATTTCATCAACTCTAACACTGAGTGTTGTCGGATCAAGGTCAGCCCATACAGGTATAATACCTTTAGTTGCTAAAGGAGACGTTGTTGCAAGGCAGCTAAATGGCGATACAATAACTTCATCCCCCTCCACTACACCTAATACATCAAGTACTATAGACAGACCGTTAGTCATATCATTAACTGATACAGCATGTTTTCCATTTAATAAATCTGAGATTGAATTCTCAAGCAACGAGACATACTCACCATTGGCTACCATTCCAGAATCGAAAATATCACAGGTTATTTTTTTTATTTCATCATCATAATCTACATTAAATAAGTTAATCATAAATCAACCTTTCTTAATTTCGTCAACAATCGTTTCACGTATCGTTTCGCTAACCCACCATCCACATGGAATGTGCACTAGCCTTGAATAAAAGTAATCGAGATTATTCATATCAGCTGATTTAAATTTACTAAACATGGTATGATAGTGATTTGGTCGGTGTAATTTTGATGCCATTACATCAACAGATTTCAACTTCTTAATAAGATTATCTGAATCATCACTAAGCAACGTATATAACCAATAACTAGGTTCACAAAGTGAGGATGACTGAACAACTTGGACGCCAGATACATTTTCTAAATTTTCATCAAAGAATTGACCGTTATTTTTATGCTTATTAATATTATCAATAGCAAAATCAAGTTGTATATTCCCTATAGCACCAGTAAGATTATTCATGTTGTATTTATATCCTAAACTGGAAACATCCATCAATGTTCTATCAATCCCTTTTTCCATCCCAAACCATCGGATTTTTTTCGCTTCACTTAATAAAGAATGATTCTTAAATGAAAGAAATCCACCATCAACCGTAGTCATATGCTTTATAGCTTGGAATGAAAATATACCAAAATCACCAATAGTACCAACCGGTTGGTTATCATATTTTGCCCCAAGAGCATGGGCGCAATCTTCTATAACACTAATATCACTATTAATCGCTTTAATTTTTTCCATCAACTCTTTCATTTCGACCAAATAACCAGCATAGTGCACAACGACAATAGCTTTGGTTTTGGATGAAACCATTGAAATAATAGATTGAGGATCAAGACAACCAGTTATTGGATGAACATCCGCAAATACAGGAATACCTCCAGTTTGTACTATAGTGGTATTTGTTGGCTCTGCAGTCATACTAGTTGTTATTACTTCATCTCCCGCTTTTACTCCTGCAAGTATTAGCGCTGTATGAAGTGCAGCCGTACCGCTACTCATGGCGACTCCTGTAGGAACATCGAATATTTCACGAAATTTATTTTCGAACGTGTAAACATGCTCCCCTTCACCGATCATACCACTATAAAGAACATCTTCTATTTCTTTCATCAAAATATCTTTTGGCGGCATGAATACTTTTACGATTGGAGTCATTTCATATCCTCTCATTTAGTTTAAAGTCTACAGAATTATAATTTTCTTCTGTATTATCGTTTGCGAATATCTTGATCATTCTTATATTTTGATCTTTACTTTTTATTTCCAAAAGCGCTCTTAAGCTATAAAAAAAAGACAGTTGGTCAATAGTTGTATTTATATAAAACCCATTAGGTGAAAGTTTGTCCATTACACTACACATGTCATTTATTGCACATTCATAGTCAATAACATAAAACTCTTTTTCGCTGGCGCAATATACTATATAGCTATTATCCCATTCTAATCTTTCTTGATATATTGCAAATGGTGGTAGAGATTTATCATTTAATGTATAATGCTTGATTTCTATTTTTTTTTCAGCATTATTTATGATGATATTTTTTTTTCTAATATAGATGAGAACATTATGATCTATTAATTTATAACCATGTTTTTTGTACAGATGATGCTGCCCCGACCATAATATTGCTAACTGTATATTTTCACATTGCATTAACTCATCAGCTTTATTCATGAGCAAACTGAAATATCCAAGACCGCGATAATCTTCATCTATACATACCAATCCTATAATTGCTGTTCGAATATTATTTTTTATTTCTATCTTTAGTGTCATCCCACCAATAAGTTTAATTCCGCTATGTATTTCAATTGTATAAAAAAATGCATCTGCATTGAAAAACCAAGGGAAATGTAGTTCAAATTTAATCCCTCGTTTTTTCTGGGTGAAAAATGTTTTCCAGCATAATTCTTTATATTCACTGGATAGTTGTTTACGTATCTCTATTCGACTCACGGCCCCTCCGATGAATGAAAAAAGTGTGCACAGGATTCTTTTAAATAGCCATGCTACCGCCCCAGGCTTAACAGCTACCAGTGGACTGAAATCTCAAACACTTGCCAATCTCTCAGGCTCGCATTTGGCTAAATTTTGAGAAACATTCGAATGAACAAGTAGTTAGTTAGAGTAACTATTTAGATAACAAGCATTTTCTAGTTCATTCAGAAATGCAGATGACAATTATTTTATTCACACTTTGTAACACGCAACTCAAAAAAAACGGCAACCAGTCTCAATGAGGTTTCAACTAAGAAATCTCACCGCCACATTGATCGCCGTTCTGCATCAAATGCTCACCACCATTGTTCTAAAACGCTTAGCGCGCCAGCAGCTTCTGAATGCTGTCCCTGAACTTCTGACCTTCTTTATGGTTACGCAGACCGTATTGTACAAATGCCTGCATATAGCCCATTTTCTTACCGCAGTCATAACTTTCGCCAGTCATCAATGCAACTTCTACCGCTTGCTTTTTATTAAGTGCAGCGATGGCATCGGTAAGCTGAATACGTCCCCAGGCACCCGGCTCGGTTTTCTCGAGTTCAGCCCAGATATCAGCTGACAGAACATAGCGCCCTACCGCGGCCAGATCGGAATCCAGTGTTTGTGGTTCATCCGGTTTTTCCACAAACTCGACAATGCGGCCAATCTGCCCATCATTATCTAGTGGTTCTTCCGTTGTGATAACTGAGTACTCAGACAAATCAACGTTAGGCATGTGTTTTGCCAGAACCTGGCTGCGCCCTGTCTCTCTGAAACGCTCAACAATCGCCGCTAAATTATAACGCAGTGGGTCAGCACTTGCGCCATCAAGGATAACGTCAGGCAATACCACAACAAATGGGTTGTCACCAACAATCGGACGGGCGCACAAAATGGAGTGACCAAGGCCTAGCGGTTGAGCTTGACGTACGTTCATAATCGTCACGCCCGGAGGGCAGATTGACTGAACCTCAGCGAGCAACTGGCGCTTAACACGCTGCTCAAGCAGAGCTTCAAGTTCATAAGATGTGTCGAAGTGGTTTTCAACAGCATTCTTGGATGAATGCGTTACCAGCACGATTTCCTTGATACCAGCAGCTACAATCTCATCGACGATATATTGGATCATCGGCTTATCGACGATCGGTAACATCTCTTTTGGGATAGCTTTTGTTGCGGGCAACATATGCATGCCCAAGCCTGCTACCGGAATAACTGCTTTCAAATTAATCATATTCAAGCCCACCTCAAAATGGTTGGGGGATTATAGTCTTTTCGTGCGCTGATGCCAGCATGAATTGATCCCCAGAATTAGTACTTCATCTTAACGTTCTCAATAAAGTACGCAAAACCAAAACCTTGATTTATACATTGCAAAAGGTCGGAAAACTCGCAATGTGATTTGACAATCTACTTAGCCGCTATAGGCAGCACAAAATTCAACCCGCTTGTGTTCACATGCTGATGGTCAACCCG
Source organism: Buttiauxella massiliensis (assembly GCF_902500225.1). Taxonomy (GTDB): domain Bacteria; phylum Pseudomonadota; class Gammaproteobacteria; order Enterobacterales; family Enterobacteriaceae; genus Buttiauxella; species Buttiauxella massiliensis. The sequence goes on from NZ_LR722653.1 coordinate 162,114, forward strand.
GTCGATGTCCACCGAACTCTGCCCCTTCTCATTCACGGCACGCACATTCGCAAGTGAAAGCAGCGTATCCCCCTTAGCCATAAAGCGGCCTCGCACGTCTTTGCGCAGGTCGAAGTTAAGCTTCAGCGCAGGTCCAGTGGCAGCGTACTGCATGACGTCAACGTTGCGTAGAAACAAGTGCTGCGGTTTATTATGCAGCTCAAGCGTTGCGCGCTTTAGCGCCACATTGGTGATGGCAACGAACGACGTAGCGTTACCCGAAGAAATCTGTATTCCACGGCTTTTATACTGCATATGCGTATTATCAAGCACTATATCGTTTAGTTTAAAATTTTGCGGAATAGATAAATACTTTCCCTTGATCACACCATAACCAATAAGAAATCCCGCACTCTCTTTCATCTCGATATTATCAATCACGAAATTATCACAGCCATAAATTGCTATTGTAGCGTTATCAATTCCCGCTTTCTGGCTGAAAGTATGATTAATGTTGCGGGCCTTAATATTACGAATAACAAAGTGTTTACCATTTTCAACATGTATTAACTGCCTACAGTTACTACCTGTGATATTTGCCACCACAAAATTCTTCACCGCCTGGTCTTCAGGGTACTCGTTGTCGTAAGTACTACCCGCAAGCCCAATCCCAATGCCCCAGTTGATCTTTCCATTGGTGCAATCAATGTTTTCAATCACATGGTCTGAGATAAGAAGGTTTTGGTCGTTGATAGCCACATTCCATTCGATAGCATCCCCTTGCAGGCGGCTAAAATGCCCGTTGGTGATCTTCACGTTCTCCATACGATTATGGAAACCCTGGCGCAAAATCGCGTAGTTCGCATCGTGCACAGTAATCTGGTCAATCACCAGGTTGCGCATGGTGCGCTGCTCTTTTCCACCAATGTAGATCTGCGTGACCGGCACAAAACCGCTCATATCAATGCCTTTGATAGTGCAGTCAGAACCACGCACATCGAGGGTGATATTATTAAACCGCCCCTCCTTGTCTCCCAATACCTGGCAGCCATCCTGCAGTACAAAACGCCCTTTGCCATTACCCTTTAAGCCGCCAGCGACGTGCAAGGTTTTGCCTTCAGGCATAAAAATGGTGGTATTGATGTTGTCGCAGACCAAATCGGCCGGAACGGTCACGATATCAGCGGCTGAGAATGCTTGTTTGAAGGCGGCAATCCAGTCACCGCTATAGAATTTTTGCACGTTGACCTCGCTTTTGAGGCCTGTGGCAAACACGCTGCGAGGTAAAATGAATGGCACCGCAGCCAGTACTGAACTGGCTTTAAGTAATTTGCGGCGGGAGGAGGAAAACGAAGGGTGAGTCGATTCAAATCTTTTGCGCATACATCCTCGTGAAGTTTCACTCGGTGGGTTTACAGCGTTTGTAGCTGACGGGCTAATTCTCGGTAGATAACTTTCTGGTTAAATTCAGTTTCAACTTTCGCTCGCGCCAGGTTAAGCATGGGATTCAGTTCGCTTTCATCGATATTCCCGAAAGCCTGTAAGCAATCTGCGAGGGCTGGCGCATCTTTTTCTGGCACCAGCCAACCGGAACGACCCGCGTCTATGAGTTCAGGAATACCGCTATGTACGGTGGAAATAACCGGAATACCCACCGCCATCGCCTCCATTAGCGCCACCGGAATACCTTCCATATCGCCATCTTCACCGGTTATCGACGGCAGTAAGAACACATCAGCTTCATCGAGCATCGCTTTCACTTCATGGTTCGGCTTAAAGCCCGGCATAAATACCACGCCATCAAGCTGATTTTGTTCGATAAGCGTACGCAGGCGCGTTTCCCACGGGCCAATACCGAGGATGTTGTAACGGAACTTCACGCCGCGTTCTTTGAGCAGCAGGCAGGCTTCAATTGCAACATGCAGACCTTTCTTCTCGGTCAATCGTGCTACCGAAATAATCTCCAGTGTTTTGGCCGGAGCTTTCACGCTACGCTGCGAAAACCGCTCCATATCCACACCCATACGCGAAACGGTAATCTTGTTGGCCGGGCAGCCCATTTTTTGCAAACGCCCCGCCCATAAATTGCTTATCGGCAGCATCAAATCACCACGCGTAAAGAGTTTCTGATATTCCGGTGTGTAGTGCGCAAGTGCCTCGCGCCCTGAAATATCAATGCCGTGGAACACCGTGGCAATTTTGCCTTTAATCAGCCCCAGTTCGCGCAGTTTGGCCGCCGTCACACCCGCCGGGCCGAAGTGGGCGATAAATACATCTGCCTTTACGGTTTGCGGGTTACGGCCACAAATAGAGGAGAGGATCAGATTGCGCGCCTCCTCGCCATAGCGTTTGGAATTTAGCGCGCGCCAGGTCTGCGGGCGAAGTGCGCCACGCAGAGTATTCAGGGCACGGGATTGCAGTTTTGCTGCCTTCCCCGAAGGCTCGTCCATCAGCCAGGTGGTTTTCGCCGCCAGATCGTACTCTTTGAATGCCGAGTGCGTGTTGGTCAAATCCCCCTTCTGGATGGCGACAATTTCCACCTCATAACCCATATCGATAAATGCGGTTATCTGGTTGAGCACAAAGGTTTCCGATGCCACAGGGAATTTCAGCAGGAAGAAGCCAACTTTCATTTTTCCCCCTTAACACGCTTGACTACCGATTCCACCATACGCAGGCCATCTTCACGTTCTGCGCGCACCGCATGAGCCAGGCGTTCTTTGATTGCTGGTAATTGCCCCAGCACATCCGCCACCACGCTCTGTAGCGAGCCATTCAGCAACTGGCGGATTTCAATCGCCATTTCCGGCATGCCGAGCTGCTTCATGATGCCTGCGGATTTGTGTTCATAGTTGATGGCAATCGCAGGTGTGCCGAAGTTCATGGAGATGATGGCAGAATGCAGGCGCGTGCCAACCGTCAGTTCGCATTCGCCGAGAATCTTGCCCATCTCCAGATCGTTAAGCTCATCCATAACCACATGGTATTGCTCAGGGTCATTCACATACTGGCGCAGGTTGAGCGCCACCATGCGGTCGTCTTTGTTGTAGCTGTCGATACCGGTACAAGTCGACAACGCCAGCACCTGGTAACCTTGCTCAATGACACGATTCACGACTGAGGCGAATGCTTGTTCATAGGCCTGCTGCGTGGTGCCGAGGCGTTTGTCGAAAGGTGCCAGTTCACGCAGCGTAATAGCGACCGTCTTCTTGCGCTTGATGGTGTGCAGCCAATGCTGCACCGCATAGCTCGGCACAAAGCTGTCATTGTGATGATCGACAAGCCAGGCGGTATCGACGCCCTGCTCCACTTTGCTGCTATCAATATTGCTTTGCTTCATCAAATCAAGGCTGACGGACTCACGCAAAATCAGCGACTCGGCATTACCGAAAACATAACTCGCCAGGTGGTTAAACTGCGGGTCCTGGAACGGCCCAACGCTGTGGCCAATCATGTACACCGGCTTTTTGGCCATAAAGCTACACAGCGCATGCTCAAACTGAGAAACGCCGTATAAATCGACAAAGAAAGAGCCGCCGACCTGAATAATCGCGTCATATTTTTGCAGCGATTTCACAAAATCAATAAAGCCCTGTGGGATGGAGATATTGCGCAGGCGCCCGTTGTCAGTGGCTTTCGCCAGCAAAACCTGGTGTTGATATTTGCGACGCAGCACTTTCTTTACCCGCCCCATCAGCCCAACCGCGTTGTTGTGCTGCTTCATCTGCTTATACAAGCCGTCACCCATAACCGGGCGGCCCAGCAACCAGGCGGAACTCACCGGATAACGGCTCATCACATCAACCTGCACGGTGTCATCAATGGTGGTAATCGCATCGATCAGTCCGCGCAAAATGGCGCTGTCACCACGGTTGCCGCAAGTGTGGTTGCCAAGAATCAATAATTTCATATAAATCAGACCTCTTATTAAGGGGTTTTAGCTTGCGCGAAGCAGTGTTTTTAAACGGTCGTTACGGCAGAACTGGCGCTTCATCTCAACCACAAGCGCATTGCGGGAAAGCACCAGCATGACGATAAAGGCCAATGCGCCTGCCACAATTTGTACGCCCACCAGCAAGCCGAGCGCGAGATGCCCTTTCAGGGCAATTCCCAGCGCACTACTCACCACAATGGTTGGAATCGAAAGGTAAAACGGTAGCCAGATGCTCTGAATGTACTGGCGATAACTGGACCCCAGCACCGGTTTAATCATGATGAAATAGCTCAGAACGGTGTTCACCACCTGCACGAACAGGAAGCCGAGCGTCACGCCCAGTGCGCCAGCAAGATGGCTGCCGACAATAATCGCCGGGATAAACAGGCAGGTTTTGAAAACGTTGAACTTAAAGCTGATATCCACTCGCGCTTTTGCCATCAGTAATGACCCAATCGGGTTACCGATGGAGCGCAGTAGCCCCACCACGCACAGCAATTGCAGAATTGGGGTAATAAACTGCCACTTTTCACCAAATACCAGTGGCACAAAATTGTTCGATACCACCAGCAGACCGAGCAGCGCGGGGAAGTTGATAATTCCGACAATCGACAGCAACTTGTAGAAATTGAGGCGTAACTTGTCGGTATCGTCCTGAATCTTGGCAAATGCCGGGAACAGCACGCGGGTGATAATCGGGTTCAGCTTCATGGGCGGCACCACCGCCACGTTATAAGCGAGGTTGTATCCCCCGGCGATGCTCGCCCCCAGAATACGCGCCAGCACCAGCGTTGAAAGGTTGGTATTCACGTAATTGATAATGCTGTCTGCAGTCAGCCACGCGCCAAACTTGAGGTTCGAGCCAACGGACTTGAGTGAAAAATGCAGGCCGGGGCGGTAAATCTTGCGGCCGAAGAAGCCAAACAGAGAGGTACGCACCACGGTGTTGACCAGGTAGCCGACGATGGCGGTCATGGCGAACGGGTAATACATCGCCGCACCCACGGTGACGGTAAAGCCCGCCATCACGGAGACTGTTTCAATTGAGCCAATTTTTGAAAACTCGAGTTCCTTTTGCATGAGTGCGCGGAACTGCTGGCCGTGGGGAATGACAATAAAAGCAAATGACAGCGTTTTAATCAGTGGCCCGAGCTTCGGTGCATGCAGCACCGAGGCAATCACATCGCTGAGCAAAAACACCAGCGCAAACACCACTAATCCCAGGCCGACGTTCAACCAGTACAACGTGGTGAGTTCAAGATGGCTGATCTCTTTGCGCTGGATAATCGAGTTGGCAATACCAAAATCCGACAGCGTATCGGCCAGCGCGATAATCACCAGCGAGATGGTCAGCAGGCCAAACTCATGGTTGTCGACAATGCGTGCCAGCACCGTCATTTGCACCAGGCCCAGGCTAATAATAATCACCGTAGCGATGGCGGACCATTTCGCGCCGCTGATGGTTTTTTCTCTCAGGCTCATTAAAGACTCACTTAATACGCAGCTTTATTAACAAAGCCTTTGAAGATGGTCAGAAAGACGATTTTGATGTCAAACCACAGGCTCCATTCGCGGATATATTCCAGGTCAAACTCAACACGCTTTTCCATTTTTTCCAGCGTGTCAGTTTCGCCGCGCCAGCCGTTGATTTGTGCCCAGCCGGTAATGCCGGGTTTCACTTTGTGGCGCAGCATGTAGCCTTCAATCAGCAAGCGATATTGTTCGTTATGCGCAACCGCATGGGGGCGAGGACCGACAATCGACATTTCTCCCATCAGCACATTAATAAACTGCGGCAGTTCATCCAGCGACGTGCGGCGCAGGAAATTCCCCACCGGCGTAATACGCTTGTCGCCTTTGGTGGCCTGAGTCACGACGGCATCGTTTTCCATCACTTTCATGGAGCGGAATTTCCATACTTTGATTGGCTTTCCATCCATGCCGTAACGCGTCTGGCGGAAGATAACCGGGCCCGGCGAGGTCAGTTTTACCGCAGCACTAATGCACAGCAGTACCGGGGAAATAAACAGCAAGATCATCGCTGACAACACGATATCTTCGAGGCGTTTCAGAATCCGGTTAATGCCGTTTAGTGGGGTAGCAAACAGCGGTACAACCGGCACACCGTTAACTTCTTCAGTGCGGGAGTTAAGAATATTGAAGGTGAAGACATCGGGGATTAGCATCACCGAACAGGTGGTGTCCGTGAGTTCGCGGACCAGAGTTTTAATCTGCACTTCTTCACTCATCGCCATGGCGATATAGATATTGTCGATTTGCCCTGCACGCGCTTGTTCAACCAGGTCGGAAAATGAGCCGGCATAATCACCGTGTGGGGATTCAGGCTGCTGATCGTCATAAACCCCGGTGACATCAAAGCCTAACCACGGTTCGTTACGGAAACTTTCGGCAAGCGTGTAACCCACCGGCAGTGAACCCGCGATAGCAATACGACGAGTGTTATAGCCCATATTGCGCAACCAACCGGCACCGAAGCGAATAAACGAACGGCACATCACCATGCCAAAACTGGTCAACACATACCAGGCCAGATACACCCAGAAAGAGCCATCAAAGTCAGGGTTAAACGCCAGTAATCCGGCACTAAAAATCAGACTTAGCGTCCAGTTTTGCAACAGCAGCATCAGTTCGCTGGAAATTCTCACTCCACGCCAGGATCGATAAAAATCGGTCATTCCACCAATCATCTGGAAGACCACGAGGGCGAGTAACGCCATCAGCAAATGCATATACAAAAACGGTAACGCGTTAACCTGACACACCACCCATAACCCAACAAACATAATGGTTATGTCAGAAAAACGTTGCACCATAGAGATTAACGATGCGTTCGTTTTTGGCAGCTCGCGCTTTTTTAGGTTTGTCATCGTTTTACCTTTATTAAAAGGGTGACGGATCCCCTTTCCTGCCTCAGGAGATTTCCGTCCCCACAGATCACTGATTCAACAGTTCCATAATTTCCTGCGTTCGCGCCTGCATCAGCTGCTCGTTGCTACGCGACTCCACATTCAGGCGCACCACCGGCTCGGTATTTGAGCTGCGCAGGTTAAAGCGCCAGTCGGCAAACGCCATGCTCACGCCGTCGGTGTGGTCCACTTCCTCAGCGTGTGGCGCAAAGTGCTGCTGCACACGCGCAATCGCGACTTTCGGGTCCGCCAGCTTGCTGTTGATTTCCCCGCTCGCCGGCCACGCCGCCATACGGTCGTGCACCAGTTCACCCAGGGTTTTACCTTTCAGGCACAGCAGTTCCGTCACCAGCAGCCACGGGATCATCCCGCTGTCGCAGTAAGCAAAATCACGGAAATAGTGGTGGGCGCTCATTTCGCCGCCGTAAATGGCGTCTTCCTGGCGCATACGCTCTTTGATAAATGCATGGCCGGTTTTCGACATCACCGGCGTGCCACCTGCGCGCTCCACGATATCCACCGTGTTCCACAACAGACGCGGGTCGTGAATAATCTTCGCCCCTGGTTGTTTTTCGAGGAAAGCCGCCGCCAGCAGACCAACGATGTAATAGCCCTCGATGAACAGCCCTTTCTCGTCAAACAGGAAGCAGCGGTCAAAATCGCCGTCAAAGGCGATGCCCATATCCGCGCCGTGTTCAATCACCGCGTTGCGGGTGTCGTCGCGGCACTCCGGCAGCAGCGGGTTCGGGATACCGTTCGGGAAATTGCCGTCAGGCTGGTTGTGCACTTTGATAAATGTCAACGGGACATTGAGTGCCTTAAAGCGGGCTTCGATAGCGTCCACAATCGGGCCTGCCGCACCGTTACCGGAGTTAATCACCAGCTTCAGGGGTTTGATATTTGCCACGTTGATGTACGAGAACAGGTGGTCGATGTACGCCTCAACCACCGATATTTTCTGGTAGCTACCGCGTTTTTTCGCGTCGACCGGCGGGAAGTCGTTGGCTTCTGCCAGGCGCTGCACATCACGCAGGCCAGTGTCGCCGCTAATCGGGCGAGCCCCTTCGCGCACCAGTTTCATACCGTTGTAGTCCATCGGGTTATGGCTGGCGGTCACTTCAATGCCGCCGTCCACATCCAGATGCCAGGTGGCAAAATAGATTTCTTCGGTACCGGACAGGCCGATATCCAGCACGTCCACACCCGCATCCTGCAACCCTTTTGCCAGCGCCAGCTTGAGCGCTTCGCTGGTCAGGCGCACATCGCCGCCAAGTACGATGGTTTTCGGTTTCAGGTACTCGCCATAAGCGCGGCCAATACGTTCAGCGATCTCTTCGTTCAACTCTTCGCCCAGCTTGCCGCGAATGTCATAGGCTTTAAAACAGGTCAATTCAGTCATGTTTTACCTCTTTTCAGGCAACAGTCAGCCCTCTCCAGTACGGAGATAACTTTTTCTAAAATGTATAACCATTAGATTTCGCGTTGCAGGAAGGCGGCAACTGCGTGCATCGCCGGGAGCTTAGTTAACTAAGTGACCGGTGTGCGCAAAGGAAGCCAACGCATCTGCAGCGTGAAATATGATGGTTAGATGCGTCCGTAGCGATCCTCGAAGCGCACAATGTCGTCTTCTTCGAGGTAAGTGCCGGAACGCACTTCAATCAGGTCGAGCGGGATCTTTCCGGGGTTTTCCAGGCAGTGGGTGACGCCCAGGGGAATGTAGATGGACTCGTTTTCGCCGAGCAGTTTCACTTCTTCACCCAACGTCACTTTTGCGGTGCCCGCTACCACAATCCAGTGTTCGGCGCGGTGATGGTGCATCTGCAAAGACAGACCCTCGCCAGGTTTCACGGTGATGCGTTTCACCTGGTAGCGTTCGCCTTCGTCGATGGAGTCGTACTTGCCCCACGGGCGATACACTTCGCGGTGGTTGTGGTGTTCGTGGCGGCCATCGAATTTGATCTGCTCAACCACTTTCTTCACGCTTTGCACGTGGTCGCGGTCGGCAATCAGCACCGCATCTTTGGTCTGCACAACAATCAGATCTTTCACGCCAACGGTGGTGACCAGGCCAGATTCAGCATAGATGTAACTGTTCTCGGTAGAGTGGCTGATCACATCGCCGTGATGCACATTGCCCTGCTGGTTTTTGGTGCTGATTTCCCAAAGAGAAGACCATGAACCGACGTCGCTCCAGCCCGCATCCATCGGCACAACTACCGCATCAGCAGTTTTTTCCATCACCGCGTAGTCAATAGACTCGTCAGGACATGCCAGGAATGCAGCTTCATCAACGCGCACAAAATCGAGATCCGGGTCGATGTTCGCCATCGCCTTTTCGCAGGCGCTGAGAATATCCGGGCGGAATTTTTTTAACTCTTCGAGGTAGCGCCCGGCGCGGAACAGGAACATACCGCTGTTCCAGTAGTATTCGCCACTGGCGACGTATGCCTGCGCGGTGGCGATATCCGGTTTTTCGACAAACTGCGCCACACCAAACGCAATCGCATCCACATCAGTTGCATTCGGGTTTATCACTTCGCCACGGCGAATGTAGCCGTAGCCGGTTTCAGGCAAGTCAGGAACGATGCCAAAGGTGACCAGTTTCCCGGCTTCGGCATACGGCAGCGCATTACGTACTGCGTTTCGGAATGCATCTTCGTCCTGGATAACGTGGTCGGCGGCGAGGATCAGCATCAGCGGATCGGTATCCGACTGGTTGCGAATCGCGGCCAATGCCGCCAGCGCGATCGCCGGTGCGGTATTGCGCCCGGCAGGCTCCAGCACAATATTTTCCGTCAGCTTGTTCAGCTCACGCAGTTGTTCGGCAACGATAAAACGGTGTTCTTCATTGCAAATTACCACCGGGCTTTCGCACTCGACGCCGTTTAAACGGCTAACGGTAGTTTGCAGCATCGTCAGTTCGCCTTTCAGGCACAGGAACTGTTTCGGGTAAAGCACGCGGGACAACGGCCACAAGCGGCTACCGTTTCCTCCAGCCATGATGACCGGATAGAGTCTGGAATTAGTCATAATTAACCCTGAATGTCCGCAATAAATTGATTCAACACGCTGTTTTTCTCGAGCGTGCGCTCGGCATATTCACATGCCACGATGTTATGTTCCGGCAGTTGCAGGCAGCGCTGAATGCCATCAGCCAGAGCATCAACCGACTCCGGCTCAACACACACCGCGATACCGGAAAATGCGTCGCAAAGCTGGCCTAGCTCGGTGTTCGCTTCTGCGGTAATCACCGCATTGCCGCCCACCGCAAGAATGTTGGTCAGTTTTGATGGCAAAACGGCATCAGCCGCCCCACGGCGCTGAATCACCAAATGGCAATCAGCAAGCTTAAGCAACGCTGGCAGCACGTCGTAAGGCTGTAACGGATGGAACACCACGTTGTGCAGCCCTTTGTCCTGCGCCAGTTTTTGCAGCCGAGCTTTGCCGCCGCCCTGGCCGACAATCACGAATACATACGGTTGGAGGGCAAAACGCTCCGCCACCTCAATTACCGTTTCCAGCCCCTGTTTTTCGCCGATATTGCCGGAATAGAGGATGATTTTTTTATCAGCAGGCAATTGCAGGCGGTCACGAACCGCAAGGATTTCTTCACGGGAAATACCGCGAAAACGCTCCACTTCCGACCAGTTCGGGAAGAAGATCACTTTCTTCGGATCCACACCCTTTTCAGCCGCTTTGTTCATCATCGAACGCGAAATGGTCGAAACGTTGTCAACGTTATGCAGGCCACTTTGTTCAAAACGGCTGGCCAGGCGGGCCACTTTTCCCTGTTTTTTGCCCGCCATTCCGAGGCCGAGCATGGCGTCGACTTCATAATCTTGAATGTGAAGCAACGTGCGCGCGCCGCTCAATTTTGCGAGCAGGCGCATACCCGGCACGCAAAATAGCGTCGGCACCACACCGATAATGCGGTCCGGCTTCCAGCGGCGTTGCGCCAGCAGCGGGAATAAAGAACTCAGTGCAAAGCTGCCCAAATGAATCAGGCGCTTTATCGTTGAGGGCTGCTTTGGTACATACAGCGGGCAACGCCAGACAGTGGCGGCCCCCACTTCCTTCTTGTACTTCCAGGCGGAATAATCGGGATGCACTTCCCAAACCGGATAGTAAGGTGGTGCGGTAATAACACGCACCTCATGGCCCTGGCGCGTCATCCATTCAACCATCTCGCCGGTATATTTGCCGATGCCTGTGAGTTCAGGAGAATAGTTAATGCCGTACACTAAAATTTTCACAGGCCGGGTGCCTCCGCGCGTTTCTCATCGAGGAAATAAGCGCGGCTGTTGTCGTGCACATCGTCGCGGACCAACAATTCTTCAGGCGTTAACCACTGATAATCACTATGCTGCGCGTCCGGCAGTTGCAGCGCATCAGCATCGACGCGCAGGCGGAATCCCAGCACGATGTAGTGCGTGGAAAATTCAGGACCTGAGAAATTGTCGTCATAGAAGTGCTGCCACACGCCGTAGAACTCACCGTCCTGCAATGTGAACGCCGTGCCTAATTCAGCTTCGGTTAAGCGTGCAAAAGCCCGCTCCAGCGTTTCGCCCTTCTGTACCCGGCCTCCCGGCACGAACCAAAAGTTCTGCGCCGGGCGCTGAGTACGCTGCCCCAACAGGAACTCTCCTGCCTGATTTTCAACGATCAGATCGATTGAGATCAGCGGTGTGGAGCGGACAACGGTTGAGAAGTCTTCAGCACTCAGAAACATATTTACCCCCGGAACCGTTGCTGGTTTTCGAGGAACCACTGGTAGGTGCTGGCGAGGCCAGGCTCCAGGGTGATTTCCGGATACCAGCCCAGGCGGCGCAGGCGGGTAACGTCCAGCAGTTTGCGCGGTGTGCCATCAGGTTTAGTGGCATCAAACACCACGCGTCCACGGTAGCCCGTGACTTTGGCGATGGTTTGCGCCAGTTCGCGAATTGTGCAATCCACACCCGTGCCGACGTTGATATGGGAAAGCATCGGCTGGGTATGTTCCTGCCACACTTCGCTGGCCATTTCCATAATGTGAATGCTGGCTGCCGCCATATCGTCAACATGCAGGAACTCACGCATTGGAGTACCGCTGCCCCACACAACCACATCCGGCGAGTTTTGCTGCGTCGCTTCATGGAAACGGCGCAGTAACGCAGGGATCACATGCGAATTGCTTGGATGGAAGTTATCGTTCGGGCCATACAAATTGGTCGGCATGACCGAACGATAATCGCGACCGTACTGACGGTTGTACGACTCGCACAGTTTGATTCCGGCGATTTTGGCAATCGCATACGGCTCGTTAGTCGCTTCAAGCGTGCCTTGCAGCAGCTCGCTTTCCGCCATCGGCTGGTTCGCCATTTTCGGGTAAATGCACGATGAGCCGAGGAACAGCAATTTGTTCACATTGTGCGTGTGCGCGCTGTGAATAATGTTGCTCTCAATAATCAGGTTTTCGTAGATGAAGTCGGCTGGATAGGTGTTGTTGGCAACAATTCCGCCCACTTTCGCCGCGGCCAGGTAAACCTGGTCAATGCGCTCCTCGGCAAAGAAGGCATTCACCGCTGCACCATCTAACAGGTTCAGTTCGTCGCGGCTACGCAGCACCAGTTCGACATCAGCGCGTTGTTCAAGCTGACGGACGATGGCCGAACCGACCATCCCCCGATGGCCGGCAACAAAGATACGATGTTTATTCATGCTCAGGACTCCAGCGCGATGGCAACCTCGTAACCGTGGGACTTAAGCAACGAGTGTTTTTTCGCCGCTTCCAGATCTTTAGCGACCATTTCGCCAACCATCTCTTTAAGCGTGATCTCTGGTTTCCAGCCCAGTTTTTCGTGTGCTTTGGTTGGGTCGCCCAACAGGGTTTCCACTTCAGCAGGACGGAAGTAACGTGGGTCAACAGAGACAATCACATCGCCTGGTTTCACGCCCGGCGCGTCGTGGCCCGTGACAGAAACAACAATGCCCTTCTCTTCCACACCTGTGCCTTCAAAGCGCAGCTTGATACCCAGCTGTGCCGCTGACATTTCCACGAACTGACGCACGGAATACTGCACACCGGTCGCAATCACGAAATCTTCTGGCGTCTCTTGTTGCAGCATCATCCACTGCATTTTGACGTAGTCTTTGGCATGTCCCCAGTCACGCAGAGAATCCATGTTGCCCAGATACAGGCATTTTTCCAGGCCCTGAGAAATGTTGGCGATAGCGCGGGTGATTTTACGGGTCACGAAGGTTTCGCCACGGCGTGGGGATTCGTGGTTAAACAAAATCCCGTTACAGGCATACATACCGTAGGATTCGCGGTAGTTGACGGTGATCCAGTAGGCGTAAAGTTTGGCAACGGCATACGGAGAGCGCGGATAGAAAGGTGTGGTTTCTTTCTGCGGGGTTTCTTGCACCAGGCCGTACAGCTCGGAGGTCGATGCCTGGTAGAAACGGGTTTTCTTCTCAAGGCCTAAGAAACGAATCGCTTCGAGCAATCGCAATGTACCCATTGCATCAACATCAGCGGTGTATTCCGGCGATTCGAAAGAAACCGCGACATGGCTCATCGCGCCCAGGTTATACACTTCATCCGGCTGCACTTCGGAAAGAATACGGGTCAGGTTAGAGCTGTCCGTCAGATCACCGTAGTGCAGATGGAATTTCGGGTTGCTGGTGTGCGGATCCTGATAAATATGATCAACACGTTCGGTGTTGAAGGAAGATGCACGGCGCTTAATACCATGAACTTCATAACCTTTTTCCAGCAGCAGTTCCGCCAGATAGGAGCCGTCTTGCCCGGTTACACCCGTGATGAGAGCTACTTTAGTCATAATAATTCCTATGATTGAAGATTAAATTAAGAGCTTTGCTTTAAATAAAGCGCTCACGCTCGATCGCGTATTTTTACTGCTGGGTTACCCCGGCAAACGGCATTCGCCGGTAATGATTTATAAATGCTGCTGCGCGCACCCACGACGGTGCCATTTCCAATATTCACGCCTGGTGAAACAAATACATCGGTTGCCAGCCAGCATTTCTCACCGATAACAATTGGCGAGGCGGTAATATCAAAATGCTTACTCATATAATCGTGGCTACCGGTGCACAAATAACACTTTTGTGACACCACAGAATTCGCCCCTATCGTGATATCACCCAGCGTATACAACACTGCGTCATCACCTACCCAGGCATAATCGCCTAACGTTAATTTCCATGGGTAAGTAATTTTGACCGATGGACGAATCACAACACCTTTACCAATTCGTGCGCCAAACAGGCGTAATAAAAAGGCACGCCAGCGATAAAATATTTGTGGCGACCAGGCAAATAATGTTGATTGTACCGCCCACCACAGTTGAACCTTAATAGGGTGCCCACCCCGGAAACCTTTCGGTACCGAGAAGCCATTTAATTCCTGCATTATATTTCCTACGTTTTTTTTTCGGATGTAGCTTTCGCTAATCCGACCTACAGAATCAGGCTTTGTTATAAAGTGCTTTTGCTTTTCCGGTAGTACGCAGACGGAGCTTATAAGATAATTCCGCAATAAAGCCCGGTACGCCTAATATTTTCCGCTGAACATTTTTTGCATCCCGACACAATTCAATATTATTTGATGTCGATACGCCGCCCATGGAAAATTCAGACACCAATCCCTTGACGCGTTTAAATGCATAACCTTTTTTATACATCCGTGCGGCAAGCGCATAATCCGATGAGACTTTATATTGCAGATCGTAAGAGTATTTACGCAACCCTGACACCGGGAAAAATATCGCCTGATGGCTGGCAGGTAAACTGTGGTAGATATACCAGCCCTGCTTTGCGCGGCGTTCTATTTTTGTACCGTCGCCAAAATCTAATAACGCATCGCCAATCACCATCGCATTATCAGTTAACGGCATAGCAGCCAACTGGTGCGCGACGGTTGCGATATCCTGGTGGAAAATATCACCAGAATTGAGGAACAAAGCAAAGCGGCCCTTGGCCATCTCAATACCTTTGTTCATTGCATCATAAATGCCGTTATCTTTCTCGCTAACATAACGTAACTGGTACTGACCATTGAGGTTTTCCAGAAATTCCGCCGTGCCGTCATTTGAGGCACCATCTACTACAATCCACTCAAATGTGATGCCCGGTGCCTTCGCTAAGTGAGCCAGCGACTGCCAGGTTTTTTCTATTCCGGCAAGATTCTTATAAGCAACAGTAATGACACTTAATAGCATGATGGACCTCAGCGCTGTGTAATATTAAGTGCCTTACGCAAAATAAACGGGCACACAATCAAGAACGCATATTCAGGGCTAAAAATTGAACCGGTAAAAAACAGAGATACAGGAGTAAACAGCCATAATTGCACACGGTAATTTTCATTATTACCAAAGGCCGTGCGCATCATTTTAATGACTTTCCACATATACCAAATAGTCAGTAATACCGCGAACCATGAAAAATAAATAATTAACAGATACAAACCATTGTCTACTGTTTTACCGACATCCGCACCGTTAAAGATTCCGAATGATGCGACATATTCATATAAAGATCCGAAACGTACTACCCCATCGATATTGGTTAATGAATACCCAACCATCGCTAATGGGCCAATAATTCGATAATAAGATGACGAACCTTCGGTTCCCAAATCGCCAAGACGGGTCGCGATATAAGGAAATGCGAATATTAACCCTACTAAAAACACGGAAAGAGAAATAATTGCTAATGGCAACTTCTTCTTTATGGCACTTTTATTAAGGTACTGGAATGCCCATTCAAGAAGATAGAACAGGATAAAAGTCATTACCCCTGAAAACGAACCTGAAAGCACTATCCCTAAAAGAATCATACCATCTGTTTTCGGTGTTTTGATACCAAACTGTTTGATACTGAGCCAAATTGAGATTAACGCCAGAGCGAAGAACGCCGGTTCAAAATAGAGTGCCGTGGTACGCTTACCGCCGAAGCTAATAAAGTTCAGAACATAGCTATTACTGTATATAAGAAACTTCGAAATTTTCTCAATCAGGCTACTTCCACCAGTCAGAATAATCTGAGCCATCTCCGCCGCCGCAAGCATTACAATAATGCCCACCACGCCATAAAATAACCGCAGAATTTTATGGTGATTACGCTGTGAAATAGTTTTGAATCGACAGCTCCATGTCATCGCCATAATCAGCACGATATAGACGAACAATAATGTCGAGGTGACGTATTTGCTGGCATCAAGCGATTGGCCAAAGATGTAGTTAAACGCAGTGAGTCCAGCACCAATACCGAGCGCAATCATCAATTTTTTGACGCTGATGCGTTCAATGTACAAAAAGAGGATTGCGGGCAAAAAGGTGACTATCGTTATCGGGAAGCTTTCCCCCAATGAGGCCAACTTGACGTTGACCACCAGATAGATAAACGGTAACAGCAGATAACTACAGATTCTGATAGAACGAGACATACTCCTCCAGCATCTGTTGCCCACTAAACGCCTGGCGGCTTGCAGCTTTAAACACCTGCAACTCTTTGCCAAACACCTGTTGCGCTAACTGCTCTTTTGGCATTTTCACCAGTTCGAGCACCCGAGCATCACTAAAGGTTTTTCCGCCAACTTTACGCAACACTTCATCCGCTGCATCACTTTGCGTGGCAATAGCCGGCACGCCAATCGATAGTGCTTCACACAGAATCAACGGGTAGTTGTCGACCTGCGAGCTGAATACCAGCGAGTCCATTTCGTTAAGCTCGCTCATCAACGCTTTTTTATCGGTCATGTAACCGTGATTCACCACGTTCGGGCCGTTAAACGGCGATAACTTACCGAAGGTGTGCAACTCGACTTCATCGCCCAGCGCCATAATGGCCTGCACCAGTTGCTGATTGGTTTTGCCGTCGTAACGCAAATCATGGGCTACCACCGCTACTTTTGGCTTAACGCCCGCGGCTTGCGTGAGCGGTAATTCAGCCAGAATCGCTTCGGTTGCCACATCAATACCGTTATTGATGATTTTGCAGCGCCCTGCTCCGTAAATCAGGTTAAAGGCATCGGCCACATGCTGGCTTGGCGAAATAAATTTGCAGCCTAGCGCTAACATTTCGCGGAACAACTGGCGTTTGGTGTGCACCAGAAGATGTGCACGATCCTTTTTCACGGGCGGGTAGTTGTTTAGCGTCGGGCATTTCTGGCAGCCCGTTTTCCAGCCGTCGCAGCCATCAAGAAACGCACAGCGCCCGGTGATGCTCCAGTGGTCGTGGAGCGTCCAGACAAAAGTGACATCCGGTTTATGCGCTTTTACACGCTGGCAAAACGTCACCATCTCTTCGAGATTCAGCCAGTAGCTGTGTACCACATGAAAATGCAGCACCACCGGGCCTTGGGCACGAGTCACTTTGCGATACAGGTTATTCAGGTTGCCGAATGGGTCGCGGTTGAAAAAGCGAAACAGGATAATGTTGGCGATAGACGTCAGGCGTGGGGTGTGTTTTTCCACCCCCTGGAACTTGTCATGGCTGGCACTTTTCTTGCCGCCTTTACCGTAACCGTAAATAAATCGCGAGCTTAAACCTGCGGCATTGGCACGCTGATGAAGATCCAGCGCCACGCCCGCTGCGCCGCCTTCGGCGAGTCGCACATTGAATTGCATGATATTCATTTGATTATTTTTACCTGTGCTTTTTCGCCAACCACCAGCGCATTGTCTGGCACGCTATCGAGCACCACGCTCCCCGCGCCAACAATGACGTTATTCCCAAGCGTGATATCGCCAATAATCACCACGTTGGCACCCAGTTCGACACCGTTGCCAATCACCGGGCAGGCGTTGCTTTTGCCGCGATTACCGATGGTGACGCCATGACGAATAGTGAAATCATCCCCGGCGACCACGAATTTATTAATCACAACGGCATAACCGTGGTGAATGGTAAAACGACGCCCGATGGTGGCACCCGCCTGGATTTCATAGCCAAACAGGCATTCGGTCACAAAGCGATAAAGCAGGATTATCGGAGCTGCCCAAAGATTGTTGATGACGCTTTTTTTGCGCCATACCGAGCAAAAGTGAGCGATGCGATAAGCCATCACCATGCAGCAAGGGCGAAGGCTCCAGGAGTTTGCGCGTAGGTCTTCAAGCACCGTTATTTCCCCCGCAATCCGTCAGCCAGACGCTTAGTATTGCGCACGCTCAAGAGCGCTAATAATGTACGTAAAGACATACGCTTGTTACGGATCTGGTAAAGGGTAAATAGCTGATACTTCTTGCTGGCACGGTCGAATTTGTCTTTGTGCTTTTGATAGAAGTGGAAATACCCGGCAAATTTTTTCGGCGATTTAGTTATCTGCATTTCGCCATGATTGATATGCAAAATTTGCGTGGCTTCTTCCACTTTCCACGGCTGACCATACTCCACAACCATACGCAGGAAAATATCGTAATCCTGAGCCGCCGCGAGAGTGGTATCGAACAGACATGCTTTGAAGCGGTCGGCATAGGTAAATACCTGGTTGCCTATAATATTGCGCTTATAAAACAGCTTTAAGGAAAAGGGTGATTTCGGGTAGAGCGGCAGGCTGGCAGGCTGGGAATAAACCTGCCCCTCGCAAACGTAGTCGTTGGCATACAAGAAGGCGTGCGTCACCAGCTGCTGTTTATGCTCCAGGAACGCTGACAAACGATTGGGGGTCCACTCATCATCGTCATCAATACCAGTAATCAACTCACCCGAAGCCTGGCTAATAGCCTGGTTGCGTACCGAGCACGCGCCAGAGTTGAAATCATTGCGGGTGTAACGCACGCGCGAGTCACCCAGCTCGTCAACAAAGCGCTGAAGCTGTTCAAAAGATGAAGAGCAGTCATCAACGATTAACATTTCCCAGTGTTCATAATCCTGGCGCAGCACCGATTTGATGGCGCGGATCGCCAGCTGCTGGCGGTTCCATGTCGGCATATAAATAGAGATAAGTGGGCGTTTCATGGCGCTCCCCCTGAAATCGTTATTATTTATTGGTAGATGGCGCTATCGCTTATCCACCCTACGGCGAGATTTGTAGGGCAGATAAGCAAAGCGTCATCCGCCAGTTGATGCCTGATTACTTCGCATCAGATTTATATTCGTACTCGTAGTAACCGTAATCCTCGTACCCTGCCGCGCGGCGGAAGATGGAGTTGAGGATCACACCACGTACGGTGACGCCATTTTGTTCAAAGCGGCTAAGACTGGTTTCGACCTCTTTGAGCGTATTCACCGCGTAGCGCGCCACCATCAGCGTGGTGCCCGCATGGCGGCCCACAACGGCTGCGTCAGTAACGGCGAGAATCGGCGGGGTATCAATCAACACCAGGTCATAGCTTTTGCTTGCCCAGGCGATTAACTCCGCAAAGCGCTCACTCATCAGCAATTCAGAAGGGTTGGACGGCACTACACCGCGCGGCACAAGATCAAAATTTGGTACGGAGGTTTTTTGCGCACATCCGGTAATTTCCGCCTGGCCTGAAAGTACTTCAGCAAGACCGTTGTTGTTGGTGGTGCCCAGTAGTTCGTGGGTATAACCTTTGCGCATATCGCAGTCGATGAGCAGAACACGCTTATTGGTCTGGCTAATTACTGCAGCCAGGTTGGCACAAACAAACGTTTTACCAATCGATGGGCTAACTCCGGTCAGCATCAGGACGTTATTGGATGCCTGCATCATGGCGAAATGAAGGCTGGTACGCAGGCTGCGAATCGCTTCGATGGCCAGATCCGTCGGGTTCCCCACCGCCAACAGTTGGCTTTGCTTATTGCGCTTCGCCGCTTTGACGCTGCGCACAGTGGCGTTGTCGCGGGATTTCTGCCATTCAGAGAGCGGGATGCTGGCGTACACACCAATCCCGGCCTCTTCGAGTACCGCTGGGCTTTCGATGCCACGGTTGAACAAGGAGCGTAACAGCACACCCATAACGGACAACATTAGGCCAAGAATAATGCTGCCGAGAATAATCAGTGCACGCTGCGGTTTCACCATACCTGGTTGGGCAATTGCCGCATCGACGATACGTACATCACCAACGGTGCTGGCCTCAGTGATTTTCAACTCTTGCTGCTTGTTCAACAGCTGCATGTATACCTGTTGACCAGACTCGACATCGCGCGTTAAACGAACGATTTCTTGCTGCGTTTTCGGCATCGCGGTAACACGCCCGTTCAGGCGCGCTTTTTCATCAAGCAACGTCTGACGTTTTTCCAGCAAGGTGCGATAAGCCGGGTGAACTTTGGTATAGAGTTTGGAAATTTCAGCCTCTTTGAAGGTCAGTTCATTGAGCTGCGCATCAATGTTCACCATGGTGTCGAGCACGGATTTGGCTTCCAGTGACAGGTCAACCGAGTCTTGCTGTTGGCGATAAGCATTCAGTTTATTTTCGGCAGCATCGAGGCGGCTGCGTACCTCTGGCAACTGCTGCGCTAAGAATTGCAGGCTTTTAGCCGCTTCTTCCGACTTGCGTTGCACGTTCTGCGCCAGATAATTACGCGTGATGCTGTCGAGGATGGCGCGGATTTGGTCCTTGTCTTCACCGGTATAAGAGAGGCTTAACACGCCGGTATCTTTGCCGTTTTCAGCTACGGTCAGGCTGCCCTGAAGCTGATTTATCATGCCAAGCGTTGAGTATTTATTGACGGTAAAGGTATCGCCCACTTGCGCTTTAATCGCACTGACAAGCATCGTGACGCCGCCTTGATTGAGCGTTTGCCCGACCTGCCCTTTGGCGCTAAAACCGTTGTCGTTAGTCAGCAAATACTGCGTTGGGCTAACCACTTCCACGGTAAATACATTTTTGGCCTGCCCTGCCGGGAGGTTAAAGGTATCAACAACGACGGTATCGTTCTGGCGGCCTTGCAGCCTGTCCCAGCCCGCGCCTAATAACCAGAAACTGTTTTTTTCGACTGAAATATCCAGGTTAAGATCGTCGACCGTTTTACCCAATACCAGGCGCGACTGAATCAGCTGCATCTCGGCGGCTGAAGCCGGCGGCTTGTTAGATAGCGCGGAACTGATGTCGTTGACCAGCGAGTTACCGGCGTTTTGTTCGATTTGCACCAGCGCATCGGCTTTATAGATTGGCGTGGCAAACATCGCGTAGACGGTCGCCAGAATCGCGAAAATTGCGGTGATCCCCAAAACCCACCAGCGGGCTTCAAGAACCGTTCCGAACAATCGGCCAATATCAATTTCGTCATTGCCCTCAGTCGGGGCGCTCGAACGGCGTGCTTTTTCTGTCATTGTTATCCCTGATGAGCGTTGAGTGCGTTAGCCCATTTTTGGGCGTTCTGATCCAGAAGACCGTAAACCGCTTCAAAAGCGTCGTGGCTTTTGCGATACGGGTCGGGAATTTCCCGTTCCGCATCCCAGTGACCAAACAGCATCACTTTGCCGCGCATCTCTGGAGCCATTTCGCAAAGTGCGGAGATATGGCGTTTTTCCATGGCAAGAATCAGGTCGTATTCACGGCACATTTTGCCGGAAACCTGTTTTGCACAGTGCCCTTCAAGGGAAAGGTTATGCTGCTCGGCGACGCGAACAGCGCCAGCATCGGCCCCTTTCCCGACCAACGCCCCCAGCCCCGCTGATGTCACGGTGAGCTCCGGGTGATAGCTTTTGAGTAACCGTTCAGCGGTTGGGGAGCGGCAAATATTCCCCACACAGACAACCAATATTTTGTTGAACATAAGGCGTTACCAGGTGTGGATGTCTTTGGCGGTATCCGTCATATAACGAACGCCACTGATCGTCGGCAGCAGTTGGTTAATCAGACGATTCCAACGCGTGACAGGTGCTGTGGTCACATACACCACATCGTAAGGTTGCAACTGGAATTCGGTACCCATCACCAGCGAGGTCGCATCGGACATATCAAGCTGATAAATGTTGGCGATTTTACCGCCCTGCTTCTCTTTGATTGGGCGAATAACGAAGATGCCGCTAGCATTGGAAGCGGTCATATCCAAACCTTCTGCCTGGCCGAGCGCTTCGGTCAGCGTCATGCCGCTGAAGTCCATTTTCAGGGTGGTTTGTTTCTTCACTTCACCCATCACGAACACTTTCAGATCGTCATTGCGCGGCACGAATAAAATGTCGCCGGGATAAAGCAGATGGTTCTGGCTCAGGTCGCCGTTTTGCATCAACGCTTGCAGGGAAATCCGTTTTTCCTGGCCGTTGTGCGTCAGCACCACATTGCGCCAGTCGGCCGCATCAGTCAGGCCGCCTGCGGCATTGATAGCGTCAAGAATAGTGAGCGGTACGTTGGTAATTGGCTGCTGGCCGGATTTATTCACCTGGCCTGAGACATAGGCTTTTTGGGAGCGGAAGCCAGCGATATTAACGTCCACCTGCGGGTCAGCGATGTACGTCGCAAGGCGGCCGGTAATATCACTGCGGATTTCAGACAAGGTTTTACCCGCGACTTTTACTTTGCCGACATACGGATAGAACATGGTGCCGTCTGACTGTACCCAGTTACCCGCATCGCTTGAGCTGCGGTATTGGCCCGCTGGAGTGGTGAGTTCTGGGTGATCCCAGACCGTGACATTCAGAACATCTCCTGGCCCCACACGGTATTGGTAAGCAGAGATCTCCTGGTCGAGAGACATATTTGGCTGCGCGACCGCTGGACGTACGCGTAATTGCTCAACCAGACGCGGCGTCAACGGATACACGTTTACCATGCGGTCCAGATCAAAATCTGAATCCTGCTGCTTGATAACATCTTTCCCCATCGTAGACATATTGCTACCGGGGAGCACTGTGCAACCACTCATCAGGGTTACCGACACCAATAAAGGCATCAATTTAAGTTTGTATTTAATCATTGAGTATTTATCACTATGGCAGAGTAATTATCCTGATCGAATAAAATAAGTGGCTCGTTAGGCTTATCAGTGAGATATAAAATTGGCCCCAAATGTAGATCTAACTAAATGGCATAATTCCTAAAAAGCACTTATTTAGACATCATGATGGCGACAGAATAACCGAGGCTTATTCTCTGGCCTTCGGGCATGCTACCGCCCCTGGCTTACAGTCACCAACCTACTGAAAAAAGACAATTTATAAGAAGTAACGATTCCAGGAAGTAAACCCAAAGAATAATTCTCTGGAGATAAGCCCTATGGCACCAGGTTAAATATCACAGCTTCAGCGAATATAAAAAATACATCTAATATCAGACACCGATATCGATTGTTACAGCTAACCCTATATCAGGCAAGGTTCCACAGAACCAGACAGGGACTTTTAAGAATAATATTAACGGCACATTTACACATGTTTAGGAATTTCTTTATATTGACAGAAAATTAATAAGTGATAAGTCGCAATGTGATATACAGATATATCTCATGTGAATTTCATTATAATAAGAGCCACTGAACTATTATTAAAAAATAATTAATCATTTACCTTAGTGATTAAATGGAATTAACCAGGCAATATTTAACATTTAAAGGGCAACATGATTTATCCCACCCTGTGGCATTGCAATTTCCCGCGCGGTTAACCATCCTTTAAGTGTGACGTTTGTCATCTAACAAGAGGTGCATTAAGGCATGGAATGGATTGCCGACCCCTCAATCTGGGCCGGATTGATAACGTTAGTCGTTATTGAACTGGTCCTCGGCATCGATAACCTGGTGTTTATCGCTATCCTTGCCGAAAAACTTCCCCCGAGCCAACGCGACAAAGCGCGCGTCACAGGCCTTATTCTTGCCATGTTGATGCGTTTGCTGTTGCTGGCTTCCATTTCGTGGCTGGTCACGTTAACCCGCCCGCTGTTCAGGTTTGGTGAGCTTGGTTTTAGCGCCCGGGATCTGATCATGCTCTTTGGTGGGCTATTCCTTCTATTTAAAGCGACCGTTGAGCTCAACGAACGGCTTGAGGGTAAAGATAGCGAAAACCATACGCAGCGACGGGGAGCAAGGTTCTGGCCGGTAGTCGCGCAAATCGTCATTCTGGATGCGGTGTTTTCTCTCGATTCGGTGATAACCGCCGTGGGCATGGTCGACCATCTACCCGTGATGATGGCGGCGGTGATTATCGCGATTTGCCTGATGCTGCTTGCCAGTAAAGCACTCACACGCTTCGTGAATAACCATCCTACTATTGTGATTCTGTGCCTGAGTTTCCTGCTGATGATAGGCTTTAGCCTGGTCGCAGACGGCTTTGGCTACCATATCCCGAAAGGCTATTTATACGCTGCTATCGGCTTCTCGGTGATGATTGAGAGTTTAAACCAGCTGGCGATATTCAACCGCCGCCGCTTCTTGTCTGCCGATCAATCGTTGCGCCAACGCACCGCTGAAGCCGTGCTGCGTTTATTAAACGGTAAGAAAGAAGAAGCTGAACTGGATGCGCAAACCGCATCGCTGATCGCTGACCACGCCAGGCAAGATGAGATATTTGAACCACAAGAGCGGCTGATGATTGAACGCGTGCTTAATCTCAACCAGCGCACGGTGAGCAGCATCATGACCTCACGTCACGATGTCGAGCACATTAAACTGGCCGACCCGGAAGAACAAATACGAGCCTTGCTTGATAAGAACCAGCATACCCGCGTGGTAATAACTGGCGAAAGCGATGAGATTCTGGGCGTAGTACACGTCATTGATTTGCTCCAGCAATCACTCAAAGGCGAACCGCTCAACCTCGAAGTGTTAATTCGCCAACCACTTATCTTCCCGGAGACACTGCCTTTATTAGCGGCACTAGAGCAGTTCCGCAATGCCAGAACTCACTTTGCCTTTGTGGTAGATGAGTTTGGTTCGGTAGAAGGTGTGGTGACATTGAGTGATGTGATGGAAACCATTGCCGGTAACTTGCCGAACGAAGCTGAAGAGATAGACGCGCGCCATGATATTCAGAAAAACCCTGATGGAACATGGACCGCAAACGGTCATATGCCGCTCGAAGACTTAGTGCAGTATGTGCCGATACCACTGGATGACAAACGCAACTATCACACGATTGCAGGGCTGCTGATGGAGGCGTTACAACATATTCCGGTAACAGGAGAAGCTGTTCAGGTAGGGGATTTTCTGTTGCGGACATTGCAGGTGGAAAGCCATCGCGTACAGAAGGTACAAATTGTGCCGAAGACCCGCGACGACGAGATGGATTTTGAGGTGTGATTTAAATAAAAAAGTCGGATGTCGCTGCGCTAATACGACCTACGAAATACAGTATTTGTAGGAGAGATTAGCGCAGCAACATCCGACATATGAAGTGACTAAAGCTTATCTAGCAAATCTTTAACGTCTTTCGCTTTGCTGCTGTCTTTATGCTTGCCCAGCCAGTCATTCAGGCGACGTTTTGCTTCACTTTGCAACTGCTTACGCAGTACCTGGTCCACTTGCAAAGAGTAATTCAGCTTCTGCCATGGCCCATAAACTCGCAGCGGGATTGGCGTGGTTTTCAGCACCTCAATCAACTTACTATCCCCTTTCCAACCGTCAACTACGGTGACATCAAAGCGGGTATCGCACTGCTGCTTAACAAGATCAAGAGTCCCGACGCCTGTTAGCGCCAACATAGAAGATTCGCCAACCATTTTCTTAAGCGATAACTCACCATTATCGAGACTTGCATGCGCAGAGAAATTATCCAACATTGTGACATTGTCATAATTTCCCTGGGCCTGAACATCATCATTGCTGCGGGTTACTGCTTGCTGTATTAGCTGTTGGAAGTTCATACCCTGCATTGTGGTATGTAGCATCGTTATGCTCGCATCCCCTTGCCAGCTACGACGGAAAGCTTCGGCATTGAGTCTGTCACCGCTAAACTCCCCTTCCATTGATAGCAATCCAGACAACGCGATTGGGTAGTTAAACGCAGTCAGAATCGGCCCAATTTCTATGGCTTCCACTTTTGGGTTAAATGATAGTCGCGGCTGACTCTGGCGTGCATCAAGCTCGCCCGGGAATGACATACTCCCTTTGCCAAATTTCCCCATCAGTTCAGAAACCGTCAGCAAGCCATAATTGTTGGTTATTGCCGCTTGAACATCGGTGAAATCCAGTCCTCGCCACACCACACTGGACGCGGCAATGTTAACCTGGGCAGTAAAATCGCGCAGACTCTGGTAGTTGGTTTCTTCGACGCCGGAAGCAATGATCGGACGTGGTAGCGCATTTTGTTGCTGTGCCTGTTGCTGCACGTTGACATTCGTCACTGAGTTGCCAGCAACCAGACCATCCAGATTCAATTTACCTGAGCGTAAATCGATTACCCACTGCGTTTTGTCTTCCAGCACAGCACTGGCGTTACCTTGCAAGTCGCTATCATTGGCAGTCAATTGCAATTGATTAAGTTCAAGACGGCGCTGTGGCTCAAGCCAGCGTGCCGCAAAGGTTCCACTGCCCGTAACCCCTTTAGCGGGAAGGTCGGCACCTTGAAGCTGGTAATCGAGTTTGGAGATATTGGCACTGAGTTGCTGCGGATAATTGCTGGCATCAAGATCGGCCACCAATGACAAGGTCAGATCACGTTGGTCACGATTGATGCGGCTGCTCAGTTCAATGTGCGCTTGTTTTCGCTCATTCTGCTCCATTTGCACATTGATATTGCGCACCGTAATTTGTTCGTCATCAGCATGCTGGAAAACCAGCACACTGTCGGCAACTTTTAGTTTAGCTATGTCAAAAGACCAACCGCTGTCTTCATCAGGTGGAGGCGTTGGGGCCGACGGCCCGACAGGGGCATCTTTCGCACGGCGCTCTTCTGTCTGCGGAGTGAGTTGAATTACTGCACCTTTCAACATCACCTGGTGAACCTTAAGCTGATGAGAAAGCAGAGGTAATAAGGCAACATCCAGCCGCATATTGTCGGCACGCACCAAGGGTTGGCTGGCACCTGGCGCGGTCAGAGACATACGCCCTGATAAAATACTAAGTTGTGGCCAGACGTGCCAACGCAGCGGCCCGTCTAAATCCAGTTGATAGCCACTGCGAGCTTCAACCTGGCCTACCATATATGCACGAAAATCATTGGGGTTAACCAATAACACCAACACAGAAAGGCCGGCAACCAGCACAACCAGCAAAATCATCAGCGTGGTAAGTAATCGTCTCATACAATCCCCATACAAATGGCAACTCAGTCCTTATCAATACGACTCGCCACAGCACCTTGCTGATCGCGATATTTCGCGTCCTGACGACTGTTGTAAGGGCGTGCAGCAGGGCCTGAAAGCGGTTCAAAACTCAAAGCACCAATCATCATACCAGGACGCAGGGCTAAAGGCAGCTTACCGGAATTATAGAACTCCAGAACGATGCAGCCATGCCAGCCTGGATCGATACGGTGTGCGGTTACATGGACCATCAGACCCAAACGCGCCAAAGATGAACGTCCGTCTAACCAACCGACTAAATCAGCGGGGATCGTTACGGACTCAAGCGTTACCGCTAAAGCCAGTTCGCCTGGGTGCAAATAGAATGCTTCGCCTTCATTGAGGACGATTTCGTCGCTCATGACCCGTTCCAGCGCTTCAGTCACTTCGTCTTTAGGACCGCTCAAATCTATAAACGGTGCCGTATGGCCGCTGAAAGTACGGAATTTGTTCCCCAAACGCACATCGACAGTAGCACCGCTAATGCGTTCAACTGGCGGACGAGGGGTAATCGTTAAGCGCCCGTCATCGAGCCAGGCTTCTATATCGCGGTCACACAAACGCATTAGTGATGCTCCTTATCTCAAGCTCAGTTTTGTTTACCCTGCCACAGCGGGGCTAAGATAGCCACGCTACGAAGGGTAAATACCGGGATTACATTACGTTTTTGCGAGCGAATAAGTAGAACTCGTTCGCGAAAGGCTGTTAAGCCTGAAGATTATTCAAAGAACTGACTGATTTTTGCCTTGAGGATATCAATGGCGATACGGTTTTTACCCCCGCGCGGCACGATAATATCGGCATACTGCTTGGAAGGTTCGATGAATTGTAAAAACATAGGACGAACGGTTTTCTGATACTGGGCCATCACAGAGTCCATTGAACGGCCACGTTCGTTAACATCGCGTTTCATACGGCGCATCAGGCAAATATCCAGCGGCGTATCAACAAAAATGGAGAAGTTCATCTCTTCGCGCAGACGGGCATCCGTCAGCAACAAAATCCCTTCCAGAATGATGACTTTCTTTGGCATTAAGTGAACAGTGTTACCGGTACGGGTATGTTCAACATAGCTGTAGACAGGCAGTTCGATAGGGTTACCTGATTTGAGCATTTGTAAATGCTGAAACAGCAAGTTGTGATCCATCGCGTTTGGATGGTCGTAGTTGGTCTTAACTCGTTCTTCCATCGAAAGATGGCTTTGGTCTTTGTAGTAACTGTCTTCTGGAATGACACCAATGTGTTCATCACCAACTTGATCGCGCAGTTCGCGATACAGTGTGCTGGCAATAAGACTTTTTCCTGAAGCCGACGCACCGGCTATCCCGATGATGACGCATTGATGGGACTTGTCAGTCATGTTGTAACGAGCCTTGTTGACTTAAATGTTGAGGAAGGGCGACGCAAAAGACGTCAAACGCGGCAATTATAGGGAGATCCGCCCGCTGATACCAGAGTAATGCACACGCAAGGGTGATTTTAACTGACAGGTATCAGGTAGGTGGAAGTCAATGAGTAACGACTGTAAAAACATGGTTATTACTTGATGGTAAAAATAAGTATGTCAAATAACACTTTTTATTACTTCTTGGTGTTAAATTATGACCGGCCTGCATAGGAATTGTAAATTGTTTGTACTAGCATAAACCGAAACTTATCTTTTTATTTGCATCCGGGCATGGCACCTGGCGGCACGCCTTAACGGATTTGCGGTAATGATCAAACAAAGCACAAAAGAGTTAATCGCAATGCCTTCCTTCATTTTGCCTGCGGGGTTGGGGTTCTTAAGTTTCATATTCACTTTGTACTCCCTGGAACTGTCTCTGGTCGGTACTGTTTTAGCACCGCTTTGGTTCCCAACATCCATCATGATGGTGGCCTTATTCCGTAATCCAGTCCGTCAATGGCCAATGATCATTGTGGTATGCGCTCTCGGAAGTTTATGCGCTTCTGCTATTTTGCAGCCCATACATGAGATTAATCTCGGCTACACCGCTATAAATGTTATCGAGGCATTGTTTGGCGCATCGTTAATGCGGCGTTTCCTCACGCAAATTAACCCATTGCAAAACCTCAATAATTGGGTTCGTCTGGTTTTCTGCAGTGCCATAGTTCCCCCTCTTATTGGCGGCGTGCTGGCAGTTTGGCTCGCGGGCCCTGATGGCGGAAACATTGCTAAAACTTTTTTCGTTTGGGTTTTATCCGAAACCATCGGTACTTTGGCGTTAGTCCCAACAGCATTATTGTTTAAACCAAGCTATTTATTACGCCATAAAAATCCGAAACTATTATTAGAAACAATATTCACTTTTGTTATCACCCTGACACTTAGCTACCTTGCTCTGCGTTATATGCCGTGGCCATTTACCTTTATTATTGTCTTTCTAATGTGGAGTGCTATTCGCCTGCCGCGTCTGGAAGCTTTTGTTATTTTCCTGGCTACATTAATGGTTGTCTCTTTAATGATGGCAACCAATAGCACGATCGACATGCAACCGCACACGGACATCATGAATAATGCCCCCTGGCTGCCGTTCCTGATGATTTTATTGCCAGCAAATGTAATGACAATGGTGATGTATTCGTTTCGCGAGGAGCGTAAACACATCACCGAAAGCGAAGCGCGTTTCCGTAACGCGATGGAGTATTCAGCCATCGGTATGGCGTTGGTATCAACCGATGGCCAGTGGTTGCAGGTCAATAAATCGCTTTGCAAATTCCTCGGGTATAGCGCCGAACAACTACGCTCACTGACATTCCAGCAAATCACGCATCCGGAAGATTTACACGCTGACTTACAGCAACTCAATATGCTGGTGAGTGGCAGTATCAACAGCTATTCGATGGAAAAACGCTATTACACCAGCAAAGGCGATGTCGTATGGGCATTGCTGGCGGTGTCTATCGTGCGTGATATTGACGGCACGCCGCTCTATTTAATCGCGCAGATTGAAGATATTAACGATCTCAAGCATACCGAGTGGGTGAATAAACGCTTGATGGAGCGCATTACACTTGCCAATGAAGCGGGTGGCATCGGTATCTGGGAATGGGATCTTGGCAGCGACGTAATCAGTTGGGACAAACGTATGTTTGATCTCTATGAAGTTCCGGCACATATGAAACCCACCTACGCTCTGTGGCTTGAATCTATCGTCGCCGATGACGCGCCAATGGCTGAGAAAACAGTTCGCGATGCTTTGAAAGCTCGAGTGCCTTTCAAGATGGAATATCGTATTCATGTCAAAGAAGGCATTCGCCATATTCGCTCACTCGCAAACCGGGTGTTGAATAAAAATGGTGATGTTGAGCGCCTGCTCGGCATCAACATGGATATGACGGAAGTTAAACAGCTGAACGAAGCGCTGTATCAGGAAAAAGAACGTCTACACATCACGCTGGATTCAATAGGTGAAGCGGTTATTTGTACCGATGTAGATATGAATATCACCTTTATGAACCCGATTGCCGAAAAGCTCAGCGGTTGGCCACAACAGCAGGCAATCGGTCAACATATTCTGGCCATTCTGCACATCACGTTTGGCGATACCGGGCCCGTGATGGAGAATATTCATAGTGGCGATTATGCGCGAACGACCATTGAACACGATGTCGTTCTGCATTGCCGCAATGGCGGCAGTTACGATATTCATTACAGCATCACACCACTAACAACACTGGATGGGCAAAGCATCGGCTCGGTACTGGTCATTCAGGATGTTACCGAATCGCGTAAAATGCTTAAACAGTTGAGCTACAGTGCCTCACATGATGGCCTGACTCACCTGGCAAACCGTGTCAGTTTCGAAAACCACCTCAAGCGGTTATTGCAGAGTGCTGGAGAAAACCGCCAGCGCCATGCGCTCGTGTTTATCGACCTCGACCGGTTCAAAGCAGTGAATGATACCGCAGGGCACGCTGCGGGCGATGCGTTGCTGCGCGAGCTCTCCTCTTTGATGCTAAGCATGTTGCGAACAGGTGATTTCCTGGCTCGCCTGGGCGGCGATGAATTTGGTTTGTTACTCCCAGATTGCTCTTCTGACAATGCGCGCTATATTTCTGAGCGTATTATCCAAAGCATTAATGACTATCACTTTACATGGAACGGGCGTTTGCACCGCATTGGCGCCAGCGCGGGGATTACCCAAATTGATGCCGATAACAGAATTGCCTCTGAAGTGCTTTCTCAGGCAGATATCGCCTGTTATGCCTCGAAAAATGGTGGTCGCGGCCGTGTGACCGTCTTTGAATCTTCTCAGCATGAGATTCGCAAAGAAGATCAACATATGACCGTCGATGAGCAAAAGCGCATCATCAACGAGAACCCGATCCTGATGGTAGCCAGAGGAGTTGCCCCGCCACGCGTCCCGGAATCAACCAGTTTCTATGTGGTGTCATTACGTTTCTGGGG
The DNA here is from genome assembly GCF_902500225.1 of Buttiauxella massiliensis. Lineage (GTDB taxonomy): Bacteria > Pseudomonadota > Gammaproteobacteria > Enterobacterales > Enterobacteriaceae > Buttiauxella > Buttiauxella massiliensis. The sequence continues at coordinate 193,497 of NZ_LR722653.1, forward strand.
AAGTGATAATGTCGTGATTGATGAGTCCCCGTTCCGCGCAGCCGTTACCGACAAAGAGTTGCAATGCGCTCTCGACCTGAGGGTTTTTAACGAATTCTTCAGCAAGTTTTCTCAACAAGTAGCAAGCAAAGGCTTTGGCATCGCGCTTCCTATTTCTTCCCTGGGCCTTGCGAATGATAAAGTTGTCGACGAGCTGTTAAGAGGCTTATCCCGCAGTCCACTACCTGCTCGTCTGTTACACCTGATGGTCAATTGTGAAGTGTTGCAAAGTGATGATGAGAAAATCGACAGTAACCTGAAAAGGCTGCGCGATAGTGGATGCCAGTTGATCCTAAGCCACGTAGGCCGAGACCTGGATATCTTTAAACACGTCTCACGCCAGCGCTTCAGCTACATCATTGTGGATGAAGAACTGATTAGTAATGTTCACTGCAATCTGATGGATGAAATGATGGTGACCATCATTCATGGCCACGCCCAGCGCCAATCATTACAAACGATCGCGGGGCCTGCCGATATGCCAATGGTGATGGATACGCTGTCAGGCATTGGCATTGACCTTATTTTCGGTGAGGCCGTGACCCAACCAACCCCGCTGGAAATACTGCTGAACACCAGCTATTTCGCGATTAATTAACTCGCTTTTAAGTACCTGGAACCCAGCCCTCACTATACCAAATATGCAATAACGCGTAGGAGCGCCAGGGCTTCCAGCGTTCGGCGTAACGGAGAATTTGAGTTGGCGTCATACCAGGAAATCGCTGCTTAATCAGATAATCGTCTGGTAAGAAAACATCATTTGCCTGCCAACCACGCAAAGCAATGTAGTTTGCCGTCCAGCGACCAATCCCTGGATAAGTGACGAGCGTTTTCACACCTTGCTCAACATCTGTAGGGCTATGGAGTGGAAACTCGGCTTTTACCATTTGTTGCGCCAGATGAATGATCGCAGCGCCACGCTTTAAGGGCATACCAAGCGGTTTTAGCTCTTCAGGGCTCAACGATGCCAGTCGTTCAGGGGTGGGGAAAATTCGCCAATCAGGAAAATCCACCAGCGGTTCACCAAAAGCCTGCGCCAGTTTACCGGCAAGTTTTGCCGCCATTGCCACGCTCACCAGTTGCCCTAAAATCGCGCGGACAGACTGCTCGAAGGTGTCCATGCAGCCTGGCAAACGAAGGCCAGGCCTTGCAGTCGCTAGATCACCAAGACTTTCAAGAATGGTATGGGGCTGACAGTCAAGATCGAGCAGTTGTTTCACTTTCTGCAAAACCACATCGGCAACCGGCTCCAGACCCGCACTCAGCCTCACTTTTAGCTGGCAGGCTTTTTCATCAGGCTCAAGCGTAACCAGCCCTTGATACTTCCCTGACGCAAAGCTGCGGCAGTAATACTCATCGGTGACAATCTCGACGCCACTAACCGCTCGCCCGGCCAGGAAACCAAACATCCACTTCCAGTCGTAAGGTGGGGTGTACTCCAGTTGATACATTGTCTCTTCCTGTCGTTAGCTATCGCAATAGCATAGGCGCACGCCACTAATAATGCCTTGCTTTGATATTCAGTTGCCCGATGCGCCACATTCCGCTAAAGTCGCCCCCCTTCTTCACCGGCATGGGGATTATATGCAATTTATTGGCTTCGATTATGGTACTGCAAACTGCTCGGTAGCAGTAATGCGTGACGGCGTTCCACAGGCGCTGGAGATGGAGAACGGCTCAAAACTGCTTCCGTCAATGTTGTGCGCTCCGACACGTGAATCAGTAAGTGAGTGGCTCTATCGCCATCACGAGGTTCCCGCCACTGGTACCGAAACCCAGGCATTGCTACGTCGTGCGGTTTCCTTTAATCGCGAAGAAGATATCGATGTCTTGCCCAACAGTGTGCAATTTGGCTTGAGTTCCCTGCGCCAGTACATGGAAGACCCGGAAGAAGTTTACTTCGTTAAATCACCAAAATCCTTCCTCGGCGCTACAGGCCTGAAACCTCAGCAAGTCGCTCTATTCGAAGATTTAGTCTGCGCGATGATGCTACATATTCGTAATCAGGCGCAAAGCCAGGTTGCCGAGCCGATTACTCAAGCTGTGATCGGCCGCCCGATTAACTTCCAGGGCACAGGTGGTGATGAAGCCAATCAGCAGGCTCAAGGGATCCTTGACCGTGCCGCTCATCGCGCAGGATTTAAAGATGTGGTGTTTCAGTTTGAGCCGGTTGCGGCCGGACTTGATTTTGAAGCCACATTAAAAGAAGAGAAACAGGTGTTAGTCGTCGATATCGGCGGTGGTACCACTGACTGTTCAGTATTGCTGATGGGGCCGCAATGGCGTGCTCGTCGTGATCGCGAACAGAGCCTATTAGGCCACAGCGGTTGCCGTGTTGGCGGTAACGATCTCGACATCATGCTGGCATTCAAGCAGCTTTCCCCGTTACTGGGCATGGGCGGGCAAACTGAAAAAGGCATCGCGCTGCCGGTATTGCCGTGGTGGAACGCGGTCGCAATCAACGACGTTCCGGCGCAAAACGATTTCTACAGCAGCGCGAATGGCCGTATGCTCAACGAACTGGTGCGCGATTCGCGTGAACCTGAAAAAGTAGCATTCCTGCAAAAGGTCTGGCGCCAGCGCCTTAGCTATCGCCTGGTGCGTGCTGCGGAAGAGAGTAAAATCGCGCTGTCCGATAGTCAGCAAGTCGCCACCATGCTGCCGTTTATCAGTAAAGAACTGGGCTGCGAGATTACTCAACCGGATCTGGAAAGTGCTATCAGTCAGCCGCTGCAACGTATTCTCGAACAAGTCACACTTGCACTGGAAAACAGTGCCGTGAAACCAGATGTGATTTATCTCACTGGCGGTAGTGCTCGCTCACCATTGCTGAAACATGCATTGGCTCAGCAATTGCCGGGCATCCCACTGGCTGGAGGCGATGACTTCGGCTCCGTTACCGCAGGCCTGGCCCGTTGGGCTGATGTGGTGTTCCGCGATTAATCAAACCGCCGTGGGGAAACCTGCGGCGTTTTAAATCTTGAATACCTTATTGCCTTCAGGGAGTTGCACCAGCAACGAAAGTTGCCCGCCCATTGCCTCAATATAACGCTTAAGGGTTAATAACTTGAGGTCATTCCCACGTTGTTCAATGGCGGCAATTGCAGGCTGACTCACGCCCATTTTTTCTGCTACTTGTTTTTGAGAAAGTGAAAGTTCCTCACGCATCAACTGCAAACCCGTTTCCAGAACCATTACCTGAGCCATTTTCCAGATATCAGTTTGATCTTCAGGTGAAAATTCGGATATCACGTCCTGTAATTTTTTCATCTATTTTTCTCCAGTTCATCTAAATGCCGGGAAAACTGTTCATCTGCTTTCCTGATCAAATCAAAATAAAAGTGCTTGCGCCCGGATTTATCGCCACCGCAAAGCACCACGGCGCGACGTTGCGGATCGAACGCAAAAAAGAAGCGATAAGGCTTTCCTTCCCAGTCCATTCTCAGCTCTTTCATATTGGGATAACGCGAATTTTTAACCGTATCAACCAGCGGACGTCCCAAAAGTGGGCCCCACAAAGAAAGGTTTATCAGTGCAGCGGCCAATCTTTTCCTCATGCTTATAGGCTGTTCGTGATACCAAAGATAAAAATCCTCAGTAAAGATTACTGTCCATCTCATACCGCCACCTTATAAACTATAGTTTATATCTAAAATATAAACCACAGCTTATTAAATGGTTATCCGGCTGGCTACTTAACGACCATAACCTTACGAGCCGCCTCGTAAAAAACCGCCATCTCAGACTTATCCATACAGTACTTCATATTTCCTCCATTTTTCCGCCGCCTTAACTCACTACACTAGTATCATTAGGCCTAACCCCTGAGTACGACGGGGATAATCGTTTCAGGAAGAGAAGACGTAAATCTATGAAAGGCACATTCACCGTACGTGGGTTATGGATTGCAGCAGCAGTCATTGTCGTTATCGCCGCCATTTTTTACTGGCGCCATTCGAGCACGGATAACGACACCGCAGGTTCGCAATCAACTCAGCAGCGCCATTCCGGCAACCGCCAGGGGATGCGCGGCGGTGCACTAGCGCCGGTTCAGGCCGCAACGGCGACCAGTGAATCTGTACCCCGTTATCTCACAGGTCTTGGCACTATCACTGCCGCGAACACCGTTACTGTGCGCAGCCGTGTGGATGGGCAATTACTGGCGATTCACTTCCAGGAAGGGCAGCAGGTAAAAGCAGGTGATTTACTGGCTGAAATCGATCCAAGCCAGTTCAAAATTGCTTTAGCTCAGGCTCAGGGCCAATTAGCCAAAGATCAGGCCACATTAGCCAATGCCCGTCGCGACCTCGCTCGCTTCCAGCAACTGGTCAAAACCAACCTCGTTTCCCGCCAGGAAATGGACGCACAACAAGCACTCGTGAACGAATCTATCGGCACCATCAAAGCCGATGAAGCCGCCGTTGCCAGCGCGCAATTGCAGCTCGACTGGAGCCGCATCACCGCACCAATCGATGGCCGTGTGGGGTTAAAACAAGTCGATGTTGGCAATCAGATTTCCAGCAGTGATACCGCCGGGATTGTAGTGCTGACCCAAACACATCCTATTGACCTGATCTTTACCCTGCCTGAAGGTGATATTGCCACCGTGGTAAAAGCGCAAAAGGCAGGAGCAACACTGAGCGTTGAAGCCTGGGATCGGACTAATAAGCAAAAGCTCAGCAGCGGTTCATTGCTGAGTCTTGATAACCAAATTGATGTCACCACTGGCACCATCAAGCTGAAAGCACGTTTTAACAATGAAGACGACGCGCTATTCCCGAACCAGTTCGTCAACGCGCGCATGCTAGTCGATACCCAGCAAGATGCCGTGGTTGTTCCCACTGCTGCGGTACAAATGGGCAACGAAGGCAACTTTGTCTGGGTGCTCAATAGCGAAGATAAAGTCAGCAAACACCTGGTCACAACCGGGATTCAGGACAGCCAAAAAGTGGTGATTACCGCCGGGCTGGCAGCCGGGGATCGCGTCGTCACCGACGGCATTGATCGCCTGACCGAAGGCGCGAAAGTGGAAGTGGTTGAAGCGCAATCAGCTACAGCCAGCGACACCGAAGCCAAACCCAAACGTAACGGAGCGGCTTCCTGATGCAGGTGCTACCGCCGAGAGCCACAGGCGGCCCATCGCGCCTGTTTATCCTGCGCCCCGTTGCCACCACGCTGTTGATGGTTGCCATCCTGCTGGCCGGGATTATCGGTTACCGTTTCCTGCCCGTTTCTGCATTGCCAGAAGTTGACTACCCAACGATTCAGGTGGTGACGCTGTACCCAGGTGCCAGCCCGGATGTGGTGACATCAGCCATTACTGCGCCGCTTGAGCGCCAGTTTGGGCAGATGTCCGGCCTCAAACAAATGTCCTCACAAAGCGCTGGTGGTGCATCGGTGGTGACGCTGCAATTCCAGCTCACGCTGCCGCTGGATGTCGCCGAGCAGGAAGTGCAGGCCGCGATTAACGCCGCCACTAATCTGCTGCCCACCGACCTGCCGAACCCGCCGGTTTACAGCAAAGTTAACCCAGCCGATCCACCGATTATGACGCTCGCCGTCACCTCTTCCGCGATGCCGATGACGCAAGTTGAAGATATGGTGGAAACACGTGTCGCGCAGAAAATTTCCCAGGTTTCCGGTGTCGGTTTGGTGACGCTTTCCGGCGGCCAGCGCCCGGCGGTGCGGGTGAAACTCAACGCACCCGCCATTGCCGCCTTGGGTTTAACCAGCGAAACCGTGCGCACCGCGATTACCAGCGCTAACGTCAACTCGGCAAAAGGCAGCCTCGATGGCCCGGAACGCGCCGTCACGCTGTCTGCCAACGACCAAATGCAGTCTGCGGATGAATATCGCAACCTGATTATCGCTTACCAAAATGGCGCGCCGATTCGCCTTGGCGATGTGGCAACCGTAGAACAAGGTGCGGAAAACACCTGGCTCGGTGCGTGGGCCAACAAACAGCCTGCGATTGTGATGAACGTGCAGCGCCAGCCGGGTGCCAATATCATCGACACCGCCGACAGCATTCGTGCGATGTTGCCCGCATTAACCAAAAGTTTGCCAAAATCGGTCGAAGTGAAATTACTCAGCGACCGCACTACCAATATCCGCGCCTCGGTCAGCGACACGCAGCATGAGCTGATGCTCGCCATCGCCCTGGTGGTGATGATTATTTACCTGTTCCTGCGAAACGTTCCGGCGACGATTATTCCTGCCGTCGCCGTGCCGCTTTCGTTAATCGGCACGTTCGCAGTGATGGTGTTTCTCGATTTCTCCATCAATAACCTGACGCTGATGGCGCTAACCATCGCCACCGGTTTTGTGGTCGATGACGCGATTGTGGTGATTGAGAACATCTCGCGTTATATCGAAAAAGGCGAAAAGCCCCTCGCCGCCTCACTTAAAGGCGCCGGGGAAATTGGCTTTACGATTATCTCACTGACCTTCTCGCTGATTGCGGTGCTGATCCCACTGCTGTTTATGGGCGATATTGTTGGCCGTTTGTTCCGGGAATTTGCCGTCACGTTGGCTATTGCGATTCTGATATCGGCGGTAGTGTCGCTTACGCTGACGCCGATGATGTGCGCGCGGATGTTAAGCCACGAATCGCTGCGCAAGCAGAACCGTTTCTCCCGCGCCAGCGAACGCTTCTTCGATAGTGTAATTGCCGGTTATGGGCGCATGTTAACCCGCGTATTAAACCACCCGTGGCTCACGCTGGGAGTCGCTTTTGGCACCCTTGCTCTCACTGTTGTACTGTGGATTTTCATTCCGAAAGGCTTCTTCCCGATCCAGGATAACGGCATTATTCAGGGTACCTTACAGGCACCGCAATCTGTCTCCTTTGCCAGCATGGCGCAGCGCCAACAGCAGGTTGCAGATGTGATAATGAAAGATCCTGCGGTCGAAAGCCTGACTTCATTTATAGGAGTGGATGGTACCAATCCATCTCTGAACAGTGCGCGTTTGCAAATCAACCTCAAACCATTGAGCGACCGTGACGACCGTATTCCGGTAGTGATTGAGCGTTTACAAACTAACGTGGCAAAAGTGCCGGGGGTCGAGCTTTACCTGCAACCAGTGCAAGACTTGACCATCGATACAACGGTTAGCCGTACGCAGTATCAGTTTACCTTGCAGACTACTTCGTTGGATGAACTCAGCACCTGGGTGCCGCAGTTAACTGAAAAATTGCGAGCATTGCCGCAACTGGCGGACGTCAGCAGCGACTGGCAGGATCAGGGGCTGGTGGCCTATGTGAATGTTGACCGGGCCAGTGCCAGCCGCCTTGGTATCTCCATGTCAGATGTCGATAACGCGCTCTATAACGCATTTGGTCAGCGCCTGATTTCCACTATTTATACTCAGGCCAACCAGTATCGCGTGGTTCTTGAGCACGATACCAGCACCACACCGGGCCTGAGCGGATTGGATAATATTCGCCTTGCCAGCACTGATGGCGGTAGCGTGCCGCTGAGTAGCATTGCCAAAATCGAGCAGCGTTTTGCACCGTTGACGATAAACCATCTCGACCAGTTCCCATCTACGACGTTCTCATTTAACGTCACGAGCGGCCATTCGCTGGAGGATGCGGTAAAAGCGATCACGGCGGCGGAAAAAGATCTGGCGATGCCGACCGATATCACCACCCAATTCCAGGGCAGCACCCTCGCCTTCCAGAATGCGTTGGGCAGCACTATCTGGCTGATTGTTGCCTCCGTGGTGGCGATGTACATCGTGCTTGGCGTGTTATACGAAAGCTTCATTCACCCGATAACAATCCTTTCGACACTGCCGACTGCGGGCGTAGGCGCACTCATGGCATTAATGCTGGCGGGAGCCGAACTGGATGTCATTGCCATCATCGGCATCATTTTGCTTATCGGTATCGTGAAGAAAAACGCCATCATGATGATCGACTTCGCCCTGGCGGCGGAGCGCGAGCAAGGTATGAAGCCTTACGACGCGATTTACCAGGCCTGTTTGCTGCGTTTCCGCCCGATTCTGATGACCACGCTTGCCGCCCTTTTGGGTGCGTTGCCGCTGATGCTTTCAACCGGCGTCGGTGCCGAATTGCGCCGCCCACTCGGGATTGGCATGGTCGGTGGTCTGCTGGTGAGCCAGGTATTAACGCTGTTTACCACGCCGGTGATTTATCTGCTGTTCGATAATCTTTCGCACGCGGTGCGCCGCCGTTTCGGTCGTCGCGATGAGGAAGTGCTGTGAAATTCTTCGCACTGTTCATCTACCGGCCAGTCGCCACCATTTTGCTGACCGTCGCCATTACGTTGTGCGGCGTGCTGGGCTTCCGTTTATTGCCTGTCGCTCCGCTGCCGCAGGTGGATTTCCCGGTGATTATGGTCAGCGCATCGCTGCCGGGCGCGTCGCCTGAAACCATGGCTTCGTCCGTTGCCACGCCGCTGGAACGCGCACTCGGGCGCATCGCGGGCGTTAACGAGATGACGTCTTCGAGTTCACTGGGCAGCACGCGCATCATTCTTGAATTTGCTTTTGATCGCGATATCAACGGCGCGGCGCGTGATGTGCAGGCGGCAATCAATGCCGCGCAAAGCCTGTTGCCGAGCGGGATGCCGAGCCGCCCGACCTATCGCAAAGCCAACCCGTCAGATGCACCAGTCATCATCTTGACGCTCACTTCCGACACCTTTTCCCAGGGCCAGCTTTACGATTTCGCCTCCACGCAACTGGCGCAAACCATCGCGCAAATTGACGGCGTCGGCGATGTAGACGTTGGCGGTAGCTCCCTTCCGGCGGTGCGCGTTGCACTGAATCCTCAGGCGTTGTTTAACCAGGGCGTGTCGCTGGATGCGGTGCGCAAATCGATTAGTGACGCCAACGTGCGCCGCCCGCAAGGTGCAGTCGAAGACGCTGCTAAACGCTGGCAATTGCAGACCAATGACGAACTCAAAACCGCCGCCGAATATCAGCCGCTGATTATCCATTACAACAACGGCGGCGCGGTGCATTTGAGCGATGTCGCCACCGTCACCGATTCCGTGCAGGATGTGCGCAACGCCGGGATGACCAACGCCAAACCGGCGATTTTGCTGATGATTCGTAAATCCCAGGAAGCGAATATCATCGAAACGGTGGACAGAATCCGGGCGAAAATCCCGGAACTGCGTGAAACCATTCCGGCCTCGATAGATTTACAGATTGCTCAGGATCGCTCGCCAACGATTCGCGCCTCGCTTGCGGAAGTTGAACAATCGCTGATTATCTCCGTCGCGCTGGTGATTCTGGTGGTGTTTCTGTTCCTGCGCTCCGGGCGCGCCACGCTGATCCCCGCCGTAGCGGTTCCGGTGTCGCTGATTGGCACCTTTATCGCCATGTATTTGTGCGGTTTTAGCCTGAATAACTTGTCGTTGATGGCGCTGACTATCGCCACCGGTTTTGTGGTGGATGACGCCATCGTGGTGTTGGAGAATATTTCCCGCCATCTCGAAGCGGGCGTTAAACCGTTGCAGGCGGCGTTGCAAGGCGTGCGCGAAGTCGGTTTTACCGTGTTGTCGATGAGCCTCTCTTTAGTCGCCGTTTTCCTGCCGCTGCTGTTAATGGGCGGTTTGCCGGGGCGATTATTTAAAGAGTTTGCTGTCACGCTGTCCGTCGCCATCGGGATTTCGCTGGTGGTGTCGATTACGCTGACGCCGATGATGTGCGGCTGGTTACTCAAGAACAAAGCGCAGCATACGCCAACCCGCAAACGGGGATTTGGGCGCGTGCTGGTCGCCATGCAACAGGGTTATGGGCGTTCGCTAAAATGGGTGCTGAACCATACCAAACTGGTTGGCGTAGTTTTGCTGGCGACCATTGCGCTGAACGTCTGGCTGTATATCGCCATTCCCAAAACCTTCTTCCCGGAGCAAGACACCGGGCGTTTGATGGGCAACATTCAGGCTGACCAGAGCATTTCCTTCCAGGCGATGCGCGGCAAACTACAAGACTTTATGAAGATCATTCGTGAAGATCCGTCGGTGGAAAACGTCACCGGGTTTACCGGCGGTTCGCGGGTGAACAGCGGCATGATGTTTATCTCGCTCAAGCCGCTTTCCGAGCGCAAAGAAACCGCGCAGCAGGTGATCGACCGCCTGCGTAAAGCGCTGGCAAAAGAGCCGGGAGCCAGCCTGTTTTTGATGGCGGTGCAGGATATTCGCGTCGGCGGTCGCCAGGCCAACGCCAGTTATCAATACACGCTGCTTTCCGATAATCTCGCCGATTTGCGCACCTGGGAGCCGAAGATTCGCCAGGCGCTGGCAAAACTGCCGCAGCTCGCGGATGTGAACTCCGACAGCCAGAATAACGGCGCAGAAATGGATCTGATTTATGACCGCGAATCCATGGCGCGGCAGGGGATCAGCGTCCAGGACGCCAACGCCCTGCTCAACAACGCCTTTGGGCAACGGCAGATTTCGACCATTTATCAGCCGCTTAATCAGTACAAAGTGGTGATGGAAGTTGACCCGCGTTATACGCAGGACATCAGCGCGCTGGACCAAATGTTCGTGATTAATAAAGAAGGCAAGGCAATACCACTTTCGTGGTTTGCGAAATGGCAACCGGCGAATGCGCCGCTTTCGGTTAACCATCAGGGGCTTTCGGCGGCGTCGACCGTGTCGTTTAACTTGCCGACGGGCGTGTCGTTATCAGAAGCCAGCGACGCCATCGACCGTACCATGACCGCGCTTGGCGTGCCTTCCACGGTGCGCGGCATGTACGCCGGAACCGCGCAGGTGTTCCAGGACACCATGAAATCCCAAGTGATGCTGATCATCGCCGCCATCGCCACGGTGTATATCGTGTTGGGGATTTTGTACGAGAGTTACGTGCATCCGCTGACGATTCTCTCAACGCTGCCGTCGGCGGGCGTCGGCGCATTGCTGGCGCTAGAAATATTCGGCGCGCCGTTTAGCTTAATCGCGCTGATTGGCATCATGCTATTGATTGGGATTGTGAAGAAAAACGCCATCATGATGGTGGATTTCGCCATCGACGCCCAGCGCAACGGCAACCTGAAACCGGAAGAAGCAATTTTCCAGGCCTGCCTGCTGCGTTTCCGCCCGATAATGATGACCACGCTGGCGGCGCTGTTTGGCGCATTGCCGCTGGTGCTGACCAGCGGAGATGGCGCAGAACTCCGCCAGCCGCTGGGGATCACTATTGTTGGCGGCCTGGTCGTCAGCCAGTTACTGACGCTGTATACCACGCCGGTGGTTTATCTGTTCTTTGATCGTTTGCGTGTACGGTTTGCGCGTAAAAGCCGTAAAGATGAGGTATTGAACTCATGACCGAATTGCCTGCCGCCGTGCGCTGGCAACTGTGGATCGTCGCCTTCGGCTTTTTTATGCAGTCGCTTGATACCACCATCGTCAACACCGCCCTGCCCTCGATGGCGGCGAGCCTCGGCGAAAGCCCGCTGCATATGCACTCGGTTATCGTGTCGTATGTGTTGACGGTGGCGGTGATGTTGCCCGCCAGCGGCTGGCTGGCAGACCGTGTTGGCGTGCGCAATATCTTCTTCACCGCCATCGTGCTGTTTACCACCGGCTCGCTGTTTTGTGCTCACGCCTCCACGCTTAACGAGCTGGTGATGGCGCGCGTGGTGCAAGGGATTGGCGGCGCGATGATGGTGCCGGTCGGGCGCTTAACGGTGATGAAAATTGTGCCGCGCGAGCAATATATGGCGGCAATGACCTTTGTCACGCTGCCCGGTCAAATCGGCCCACTGCTTGGCCCGGCGCTCGGCGGCGTGCTGGTGGAATACGCCTCCTGGCACTGGATCTTCCTGATTAACCTGCCGGTTGGGATTATCGGCGCGATTGCCACCCTGTGGCTGATGCCCAATTACACCATGCAGACGCGTAAGTTCGACATGTGGGGCTTTGTGTTGCTGGCATTCGGCATGGCGGCGCTGACCATCGCGCTCGATGGCGCAAAAGGTTTGGGCGTTAGTGCTTCCACCGTTTGGCTGTTGGTCGGCGGCGGTGTGGCGGCGATAACCGTTTATCTGTGGCATGCCAAAGCCAATGACAACGCGCTGTTTAATCTCAATCTATTTAAGACACAGACTTTTTCTCTCGGCCTGTTGGGCAGTTTCTGCGGGCGCATCGGCAGCGGCATGATCCCGTTTATGACGCCAGTATTCCTGCAAATCGGCCTCGGCTTTTCGCCATTCCATGCGGGCCTGATGATGGTGCCGATGGTGCTCGGCAGCATGGGCATGAAGCGCATTGTGGTGCAGGTGGTTAACCGTTTTGGCTATCGCAACGTGTTGGTTGCCACCACGCTCGGTTTAGCGCTGGTGATTTTGTTATTTATGGCAACCGCGCTGTTGGGCTGGTATTACCTGCTGCCTGTCGTGCTGTTCCTGCTCGGCATGGTGAACTCCACCCGTTTTTCGTCGATGAACACTTTAACGCTCAAAGACTTACCGGATGACCTCGCCAGCGGTGGCAACAGCATGTTGTCGATGGTGATGCAGTTATCGATGAGTATCGGCGTGACCATCGCCGGGCTGTTGCTCGGCATGTACGGGCATCATCAACTGACGGCAGACAGCGCCGTCGTCCATAGCGTGTTTATGTATACGTATCTCAGCATGGCGGTGGTTATCGCCCTCCCCGCGCTGATTTTCGCTCGCGTCCCGAAAGACACCACCAAAAATGTCGTGATTGCACGGCGCAAAAGGAGGAGCTCATGAAGCTCTGGCGGCCAGGCATTACCGGCAAACTGTTCCTCGCGATTTTCTCGACTTGCTTGCTGGTGCTGGCAATCATGCACTGGGGTGTGCGGCTCAGTTTCGAACATGGGTTTATTGATTACATCAAACGCGGCAATGAACAGCGGCTGGAAATGCTGAGCGACGCGCTGGGCGAGCAATACGAACAGCACGGCAACTGGCAGTTTCTGCGCAATAATGATCGCTTTATGTTCAAGCTGCTGCGCTCGTTCGAGCATGGCGATGTAGAAAATAACAACCTGCCACCGCACGGCTGGCGCACTCAATTCTGGGTCGTCGACCAGGATTATAACGTGCTGGTTGGCCCACGTGGCCCGGTGCCAACCGACGGTATGCGCCGGGCGATTAAAGCAAATGGACGTGATGCGGGATGGGTGGTCGCTTCGCCGGTTGAGCGCCTGACGCGCAACACCGATATTAATTTCGACCGCCAACAACGGCGCACCAGTTGGATCATCGTCGGCCTGGCAACATTGCTCGCCGCCGCCGCCACGTTCTTGTTGGCGCGCGGTTTGCTGGCTCCGGTGAAGCGGTTAGTCGAAGGCACACATAAGCTGGCTGCCGGGGATTTCAGCACCCGCGTCGATTCTACCAGCCAGGACGAACTAGGCAAACTGGCGCAGGATTTTAACCAGCTCGCCAGCACGCTTGAGAAAAACCACAACATGCGCCGCGCTTATATGGCGGATATTTCCCATGAATTACGTACTCCGCTGGCGATTTTGCGCGGCGAACTGGAAGCGATTCAGGATGGCGTGCGCAAGTTCACGCCAGAGTCCGTCGCCTCGTTGCAAATGGAAGTGGCGACGCTGACCAAACTGGTGGATGACCTGCATCAATTGTCGATGTCCGACGAAGGTGCTCTGGCGTACCAGAAACAGTCTCTGGATATCATCAATCTGCTGGAAATAGTGGCGGGCGCATTCCGCGAGCGTTTCAACTCGCGTGGCCTGAGCATCAGCCTTGAGCTACCCGACCACGCCACCATTTTTGGCGACAGCGACCGTTTAATGCAGCTCTTCAATAACCTGCTGGAAAACAGCCTGCGCTACACCGACGCGGGTGGCCAGCTAGTCATTTCCGCAGAAGTGGTGAATCAACGTTTCGTGATGCACTTTGCCGACAGCGCGCCAGGTGTGAGCGATGAACAACTCACCATGCTGTTCGAGCGTTTCTATCGCGCCGAAGGATCACGCAACCGTGCCAGCGGCGGCTCGGGCCTTGGCTTGTCTATCTGCCAGAACATTGTTGCGGCCCACAACGGCAAGCTTTCCGCCGCGCATTCGCCTTTCGGCGGGGTTAGCATTACAGTAGAGTTACCGCTGGAGCCAGAATCGTTGAGACCTGTATGACCGAATTACCGATTGACGAAAACACACCGCGTATTTTAATTGTTGAAGACGAGCCAAAGCTCGGCCAACTGTTGATTGATTACTTACGTGCCGCGGGATATGCGCCAGAGTTGATTACCCACGGCGACAAAGTGCTGCCTTTCGTGCGCCAGACGCCGCCGGATTTGATCCTGCTTGATTTGATGCTGCCAGGCACCGATGGCCTGACGCTGTGCCGTGAAATTCGCCGTTTCTCTGAAGTTCCGATTGTGATGGTGACCGCCAAAATCGAGGAGATCGACCGCCTGCTGGGGCTGGAAATTGGTGCCGATGATTACATCTGTAAACCGTACAGCCCACGTGAAGTGGTGGCGCGCGTGAAAACTATTTTGCGCCGCTGCAAACGCCAGCGCGACCCGGTTGCAGCCGATGAAATCAGCCCGCTGATTATCGACGAAGGCCGTTTCCAGGCGAGCTGGCGTGACAAACTCCTCGACTTAACGCCTGCGGAATTTCGCCTGCTGAAAACCCTCTCCCACGAACCGGGCAAAGTGTTCTCTCGCGAACAATTATTGAATCAGCTTTATGATGATTATCGCGTGGTGACTGACCGCACCATCGACAGCCACATTAAAAACCTGCGCCGCAAGCTTGAGTCGCTGGATGAAGAACAGTCGTTTATTCGCGCCGTCTATGGCGTGGGTTACCGCTGGGAAGCGGACGAGTGCAGGATTGCGTGAGGGTAGTTTCTGGAAGCAATTAGCGCTACAATTCCCGCCCTAAAATTGTGCCTAAGGCACGCGCCTTAAAATCATCGCACCCAGTGCGGTGATTTCTGACCTGAAATCAGAACGAGAAAATCATGTTTAAACCAGAACTCCTTTCGCCAGCCGGAACGCTGAAGAATATGCGTTACGCTTTTGCCTATGGTGCCGATGCGGTTTATGCGGGCCAGCCGCGTTACAGCCTGCGCGTACGCAATAACGAATTCAACCACGAGAACCTCCAGCTCGGCATCAACGAAGCTCATGCGCTGGGTAAAAAATTCTACGTGGTGGTGAATATCGCCCCGCATAACGCCAAGCTGAAAACCTTTATCCGCGACCTAAAACCGGTAATTGATATGGGCCCGGACGCGCTGATTATGTCAGATCCTGGTTTAATCATGATGGTGCGCGAAGCATTCCCGGAAATGGATGTTCACCTCTCCGTGCAGGCGAACGCCGTCAACTGGGCGACCGTGAAGTTCTGGAAACAAATGGGGCTGACGCGCGCGATTTTATCACGTGAGTTGTCGCTGGAAGAGATTGCCGAAGTACGCGAACAGGTTCCGGATATGGAGCTTGAAATCTTCGTTCATGGCGCTCTGTGCATGGCCTATTCTGGCCGCTGCCTGCTTTCTGGTTACATCAACAAGCGCGACCCGAACCAGGGCACCTGCACCAACGCCTGCCGTTGGGAGTACAAAGTTGAAGAAGGTAAGGAAGATGATGTCGGCAATATTGTGCATCTTCATGAGCCGATTCTGGTCCAGAACATTGAGCCAACTTTGGGCTCGGGCGCACCAACCGACAAAGTGTTTTTGATGGAAGAAGGTAAACGTCCTGGCGAATACATGACGGCGTTCGAAGACGAACACGGCACCTACATCATGAACTCCAAAGATCTGCGCGCCATTGAACATGTTGAGCGCCTGACCAAAATGGGCGTGCACTCGCTGAAAATCGAAGGCCGCACCAAGTCTTACTATTACTGCGCGCGTACCGCTCAGGTTTATCGCCGTGCGATCGACGATGCCGCTGCAGGAAAACCGTTCGACCCAACGCTTCTGACCACGCTTGAAGGGCTGGCGCATCGCGGTTATACCGAAGGTTTCTTACGTCGCCATAATCATGATTCTTATCAGAACTACGAGTACAGCCACTCGGTTTCTGAAAGTCAGCAATTTGTCGGTGAATTTACCGGTGAACGCCGTGACGGCCTGGCAGAAGTGAAAGTGAAGAACAAATTCCTGTTGGGCGATAGCCTTGAGTTAATGACCCCGCAGGGTAACGTCACTTTCACACTTGAGGTGCTGGAAAATACCAAAGCGCAGCCGATTGAAGTCGCACCTGGAGATGGCCACACCGTTTGGATGCCTGTACCAGAAGATGTTTCGCTGGATTACGCGCTGCTGATGCGCAATTTGGTTGCTCAGAACGCGCGCTAAGTCACTCATTGTGGGTATTTTTTCCGCGCCAGGACATTTCTTAGAAACCGATCACATACCGCTTCGCTGTATGCGGTTATTATCGCCGGGCTGAAAAACATAACCCATAAATTCTAGCTATATCCTAATAATTCGAATTGTAGAAAGGCGGCGACGCAGTGAATCTCCGGGAGCTTACTCAAGTAAGTGACTGGGGTGAACGAGGAAAGCCAACGCATCTACAATTTGAAGTATGACGGATATGTACCAGGAACCACCTCATTGGCCTGTGGAATCTCCCTTCCGCAGGCCTTCTTTTTTGCTAAACCCCGCAGACTCAGCCTGTTCTTACCCGCAAATCCCACACATAAGATACACTTTGAATTCAACTACATTTCCCGAGGTCCGCCATGGAGCAGTTTCCGGTATCGCTCGTCATTCTGAACGGCAAAGGTGCTAATAACGATATTTTGCGCAGCGCCGTCAAAGTCATGCGTGATGAGGGGTACACGTTACACATCCGCGTCACCTGGGAACAAGGTGATGCGATTCGCTATGTTGAAGAAGCATCCAGGATGGGCGTTGATACGGTTATTGCCGGAGGCGGTGACGGCACGATAAACGAAGTGGCGACCGCGCTGGCGCAACTGGCCCCTGAACACCGTCCGGTGTTGGGCATTTTACCGCTCGGCACCGCCAACGACTTTGCCACCAGCGTAGGCATTCCACAGGAGTTGGACAAAGCGCTGCAACTGGCAATTGTCGGCAAAGGGACGCCTATCGATCTGGTGCAGGTGAACGAATCGGCCTGGTTTATCAATATGGCGACCGGTGGTTTCGGGACGCGTATCACCACCGAAACACCGGAAAAACTTAAAGCAGCACTGGGCGGGATCGCCTATTTCGTTCACGGCCTGATTCGCCTCGACACGCTCAAACCGGATCGCTGCGAAATTCGTGGTGAGAATTTTGAGTGGCAAGGCGACGCGCTGGTGATTGGTATCGGCAATGGCCGCCAGGCGGGCGGTGGGCAGGAACTCTGCCCGCAGGCATTGATTAATGATGGTTTACTTGAGTTGCGTATTTTTACTGGCGAAGAGTTGCTCCCGGCAATTTTTAAAACTCTGACGCAGCCGGACGACAACCCAAATATTATTGATGGGCGTTCATCCTGGTTTGAGATAACCGCCCCGCACGACATTACTTTTAATCTTGATGGCGAGCCGCTGACCAGTCAGAAGTTCCGCATTGATATCCATCCGAATGCGCTGAGCTGCCGTCTGCCACCAAACTGCCCGCTGCTGGGTTAAGCAGACGGGCAATTGAGTCGAGTCAGAACTGCGCCACCTGCTGGGCCATTTCACGGCTATATTGGCGGCTGGCGTTAACCAGCATTTGCGTATACGGATTTTGCGCGGCACCGCTGATTAAATTATCGGTGCCGAGCGATTCCAGAATACGCCCGTGTTGCATCACACCCACGCGATGGCATAAATGCGCAATGACGCCTAAATCGTGCGTCACCATTAAATAGGTGAGTTTCGATTCTTGCTGTAAATCCGAAAGTAAATTGAGAATTTCCGCCTGCACCGAAACATCCAATGCCGAAGTAGGTTCATCAAGCAGCAGCACTTCCGGTTCAAGTATCAGCGCACGTGCAATCGCCACACGCTGACGTTGTCCACCGGAAAGCTGATGCGGATAGCGACTGCGAAATGCCCGGTTTAAACCAACTTTATCCAGCATCATATTGATACGCCGGTCGCGGTCAGTGAATCCCTGGATTTGTAGCGGCTCCTCCAGAATATCGCCGATGGTATGGCGCGGATGGAGCGAACCGTAGGGATCCTGAAACACCATTTGCACCATGCGGCACCGCTCGCGGCTGATTTTGTGCTCGAGTTCAGTTCCGTCAATCACCAACTTGCCCTGCCAGTGGGTAAATAAACCCGCCAGGCATTTCAGCACCGTGGTTTTCCCGGAACCCGACTCCCCCACCAGGCCAAAAATCTCGCCGTGCCCAACGTTAAAATTCACATCGAACAGCACCTGGTTGGTTTTCGCCCCTTCGCCAAAGGTTAAATTGAGCTGACTGACTTCAATCATGGATGACATTCGTTGCTCCTTATTGGGTTAGCCAACTGGCCTGGCGTTGCAGGACCGGCAGATGCGCCCGGCGCATATCCATATCCGGCAAGGCGCTAATAAGCCCCTGCGTATAGGGATGCTGCGCGTTATCGAGATCTTTTGCGGCGATTGATTCCACAACGCGCCCGGCGTACATCACCAGCACTCGGTCGCAGAAACTGCGCACCAGGTTGATGTCGTGGCTGATAAAAATCAGCCCCAGCCCACGCGATTGCACTAAATCATCCAGCAGCGCCAGCACCTGCAAACGCACTGAAACATCGAGCGCGGAAGTCGGTTCGTCGGCAATCACCATTTCCGGGTCGGTAATCAGCATCATCGCAATCATGATGCGCTGCCCCTGGCCGCCAGAAACTTCGTGCGGATAGAGGTTATAGACGCGTTCCGGCTGGCGAATGCGCACCACTTCCAGCATCTCCAACACTTTTTGTTTCGCCTCTTTATGGCCGACGCGATGGTGCGTCAGCCACGCTTCAGCAATTTGATCGCCAACGCACATCACCGGGTTCAGTGAGTATTTCGGGTCCTGCATAATCATGGAAATTCGTTTGCCGCGCACATCGCGCATTTGCGCGTCCGTGGCATTTAACAAATCCACGTCGCCAAACTGCATACGATCGGCGGTGATCTGCGCCTTTTTAGGGTGAAGCTGCAAAAGCGCCCGCCCGACGGTGGATTTCCCGGAGCCGGACTCGCCGACAATCGCCAGCTTTTCGCGTCCGAGCTGGAAGGAAACACCACGCACCGCGTGGGTTTGCTGGCGACCGTTAACGAATGTCACATTCAAGTCGCGTACATCAAGCAGTTGCGGCGAATTATTCGCTGCGAGGATCGAGGATGTCACGTAAGCCATCTCCCAAGAAGTTGAATGCCAGACTGTTGATTAAAATCGCCAGCCCCGGAATCGTTACTACCCACCAGCACTCCATCATGTAAGTGCGCCCGCTGGAGATCATCGCCCCCCACTCCGGTTCTGGCGGTTGTGCGCCAAGCCCCAGGAAGCCAAGTCCAGCGGCGGTCAGAATGATGCCCGCCATGTTCATGGTGATACGGATAATCACCGACGGCATGCACAGCGGCACGATGTGACGCCACAACACGCGCACCGGCGAAGCCCCTTGCAGGCGTACAGCAGAGATAAAATCGGCCTGTCGTAACGAGAGGGTTTCCGCACGCGCCAGACGGGCAATCGGCGGCCAGGCTGTGAGCGTAATGGCAATCACAACATGCTCAAGACCGGGGCCGAGTGCCGCCACAAACGCCAGCGCCAGCACCAGGCTTGGGAAGGAGATGAAGATATCGGTTACACGCATCAATACCATATCGACTTTTCCGCCGAAGTAACCGGCGGTCACACCGAGCAACAAGCCAAGCGGGCCAACGGTTATCGACACCAGTAATACGATGTAAAGCGTGATGCGTGAGCCGTAAACCAGGCGGCTAAAAATATCGCGCCCAAACTCATCGGTGCCAAACCAATGTATGGCGTTTGGTGCAGTTAGCGCATTATTCAAATCCTGCACCAGTGGGTTAAATGGCGCTATCCACGGGGCGAAAATTGCCACCAGCAACAACAGGAAAACAATCCCTCCTCCAATCGCCGTCAGCGGATTGCGCGCCATCTTGCCAATAAAACCAACAGCCCGCAGACCGGCACGTTTGAAGCGTAATGAACGCTCATCAGCAGCGGTGAGTTGAGGTGTTCCAAAGGAGACGGTCATGATTTTGTCCTCGGATCAAAGAGTTGGTAGAGCATGTCGGAGAGCAGGTTGAGCAACACGAAGATCACCCCGACCACCAGCACACAGCCCATCACCGCATTCATATCGCCCAACAGCAAACTGCCCGTGAGATAGGACCCAAAACCCGGCCACGAGAACACGGTTTCAATTAACACCGCACCTTCCAATAAAGAGCCGTAAGCCAACGCCACCACAGTTAACAGCTGCACCAGAATGTTTCTGAAAGCATGGTTCCAGATAACCTGGCGCTCTGTTAGCCCTTTCACACGCGCAGTAATAATGAATTCCTGCGACAGTTGAGCCAGCATAAAGCTGCGCGTCATGCGGCTGATGTAAGCCAGCGAGTGGAAACCCAAAAGAGATGCTGGAAGAATCAGGTGGTTAAGTGCGTTGAAGAAGACCGCACTATTCCCCGCCAGTAATGCATCCACCAGCAACAATCCAGTACGACGCGGGACAATGCCATCCAGCCCTAAATCAATGCGGCCTGCGCCACCCACCCAACCGAGCCAGGCGTAAAACAGCAGCAGCCCCATCATCCCAACCCAGAAAATCGGCGTCGAATAACCCGCGAGGCTGATAATGCGCACGGCGTAATCCACCACGCTGTTACGGCGAGCCGCCGCCCAGACACCTAGTGGAATACCAAGGCCCGCACCGACAATAATGGCCACTGTCGCCAGCTCAAGGGTTGCCGGGAAGACACGCAGAATGTCGTCGACCACCGGTTTCCCGGTCAGCAGCGCATTGCCCAAATCACCATGCAGTAAGCCACCAAGGTAAATCCAAAACTGCGTTGCCAGAGATTGATCAAAACCAAGCTGGTGGTAAACCTGCTGGTAGGTGCTTTGGTCTGCATCCGGGCCAACAATCGCCAGCACCGGGTCGATTGGCATCACGCGGCCAATAAAGAAGGTAAGAAGCAGTAACCCAAACAAGGTGACCAGCACCTGGCTTAAGCGCTTTGAAAAACGCCGGACACGGCCGCCCGGAGCCAGCAAGATCATGCTCATCCTTTGTTCTCCCCATTTTCAGCAGCAGGCGTTTTATAAACATCACGCAGGAAAGTGGTGGCTGATGGGTGCGGCTGGTAGTTCTGCACTTCGTTGCGTACCACCACCGAATCTACCATTTGTGAAAGCGGCAATAATGCAGGGATCAACTCGTCATAACGGGTCTGAATCGCCTGATACTCTTCACGCTGCTTAGTTGGGTCACGCTCCACCAGAGCTTTATCGATTTGCTGGTTCAGCGTTTTGTCATAGAAGCTGGTACGCCAACCCTGGAAGTTAGTCAGACGCGCAGCGTCACTGTTATCCGGGTTGTAGACCAGAGAGCGCAGGCTGGAATGCGGATGCGGTTCTACGCCACTGCCGCCGCGCCCAACCAGCATGTCGAACTTACGCTCGCGCATTGCGCCGTAAATCTGGTTACCCGTGCCGGTCACGATTTTCGCGTTGATTCCCGCCTGCATCAGCGTGGATTGCACCGCGATGGCAATATTGAGGAATGGCTGATCCGCCAGCACGCGCAACGTGGTGTCGAAACCGTCCGGGTAACCGGCTTCAGCCAGCAGTTTTTTGGCCCGTGGAATATCCAGCGTATAGCCTGGGTTCGGAAGCGTTGCAGGCATTCCTGATTGAATTGGACGCTGATGCAGCACGCCGTATCCCGGCATCAATGCTTTATTGATACCCTGATAATCAATCAGATAGCGCACCGCTTCGCGCACTTTAGGGTTGGCGAAATGCGCTTCCTTCATGCTCATGGCAACGTAATATATGGTGCCTTTTTTTACTGCATCGACGGTCAAATCGGGATCTTTTCGCAAGGCGTTTACGTCAGATACCGCCATGTTGCTGGCAATATCCAGATCGCCTTTGGAGATCATCAGCCGTAAAGTTTGCGACTCCTGGAAGTGACGGAATACCACGCGGGAGAGTTTAGGCACGCCGCGCCAGTAATCCGGGTTGCGCTTCATACGCAATACATCTTTTGCCTGCCATACATCAAGGCTAAATGGCCCAGAACCCGCTTCGTTGGTCGTCAACCAGCGGTTACCCCAGTCATCGTTTTGTACATGCTGTTCTACCGTTTTACTGTCCAGCACCACCACGCTTCCCAACGCCGCCAGCGAGTAAATCACCAGCTGCGGGTCGTTGGCTTTTGGCAGCGTGATTTCCACCGTCGAGGCATCCAGTGCTTTCACATGCTCATCGACGTTCTTTTTGCTAAAGCCGTAGGATTTCCAAACTGATGCCTGCGCCAGATTGAGGTGCAAAACACGGCGCATTGACCACACCACGTCGTCTGCGGTGAGTACGTTACCAGAGTGGAATTTCACGCCATCGCGCAGGTGGAATGTCAGACGGTTGCCGTCTTCCGAGATATCCCAGGAGGTTGCCAGTGCCGGGCGCACGTTGGTGAGTTTCGCCGGGTCTAACTCCACCAGCGAGTCATAGAGGTTTACCACCAGCCCCACCACTTCGTTACCGGTCATGGCGGCCGGGTCGAGGGTGAGCAGGTTATTCATATTCATGCCGATGATCAGCTGGTCAGGTGGCGTTTTCGCCATCGCCGAGCTACTGCCGAACATGAACAGGAGCGTGAGCAACCACGCCCTCAGTCGGGAGCTTCGATTCATGATAGATACCGTTTTTGTAGGGTCAGTATTCCCCGGCGTCTTTCGCGCCGGGATTATTATTTTTACGGCTGTTAGTCTTTGCTTACGGTATGCGTTTCGATATACGAGAAATTAATGTCCTCACCCAAGCCCGGACGTTGTGGCAAATGCACAAAGCCATCGGCGTCCATCGGGTCAACGATGCTGTTCAGGTAGGCTGCTGGCTCATCGTATTCAAGGAACGGGTGCAGTAAACCGCGCTCGTACCAACGGCAGTTACGAATCGCGCCAACCACCGCAAGGCTTGCCGCACCGTTGCCGTGAACTTCGCAATCCATCCCGAAAGATTCAGCAAGTGCAGCAACTTTCATGGTTGGTGATATGCCGCCAACGCCGTTCGCCCCGGCACGCAGGATGTCGCACGCGCCCGCTTTTACCCAGTCTGCGCGGCTATGATGTTTGCCACCGAGGCTTTCTGGCCCGACAACGTCGATAGATAAGTTCTCAGAAAGCCAGACGTAAGACGCCATGCTCTCTTCTTCCATCGGCTCTTCGAACCACGCGAAGTTGAGTTTTTCTAATTCTTTGCCGATGTACAGCGCCTGGCTGCGGCTGTACCAGTGATAGCCATCAAGCATCAAATCGATATCCGGGCCAACGGCTTCACGCACGGCGGCACAGGCTTTGACATCCATTTTTGGATCTGGAGCGAAGGCAACCGGTGGCATCCAGGTGTGAAGTTTGATGGCTTTATAGCCGCGAGCGACCAGCTTTTCAGCGAACTGGCCGAATTCGTCTGGCGTAGATAAACCCCCTTCCAGTTCGTCGCCGCACATGGTGCTGCCGTAAGCAGGCACTTTGTCGCGGAATCCACCAAGCAATTTGTAAACCGGCACTTTCAGTTTGCGGCCAATTAAATCCCACAGTGCTTGCTCAACAAATGAGAGTGCACGTTCGGTAAGTTGGTGTGCGCTGCCACGCTGCCAGTGCACCAGATCCTGCCAGATGCGCTCGCGGTTAAAGGGGTCTTGCCCGACCAGAACTTTGCGGAAGAATGCATTCACTACATATGGGCGCACCACTTCTGGTGGCGCGAAAGAGTAACCACAGTCACCTTCATCAGTGGTAATCGTCAGCATCGCCATTTTCGCAAGGCTTTCCGGGCCAGGGTGAGAATGGCCTGCACTGTCAGAAACTCGGCGGGTTGGGTAAGTAAAAACGGTTACGTTTACGGATTCTATTTTCACGGCTGTCATTGTCCCTTTGTTAATTTAAAACAGCGTTTCACCACTTACTCTATGCGTAAAAAATCACCTCCGCCTCGTTCAAAGGTGCTTAAATGCGAGTAATTTTTTGGACATATGTCCAGGGGGGCGTGATGCTTTTCACAAAATGTTATGGAATTGTGATGAAGGTAACTAATGAATGTGGGAAAGTTTTTGGCGGGCGTCGCTTGCGCTAACCCGCCAGGAATACGCAGAAAATCAGGCGATAGTCACTTTGCTGTTCAGATACACATCCTGCACAGCATTAATCAACTTAACACCCTCAGACATGGATTTCTTAAAGGCTTTGCGCCCCAGAATCAGCCCCATTCCACCCGCACGCTTGTTAATGACAGCGGTACGCACAGCATCTGTCAGGTCGGTTTCGCCACCAGCGGCACCACCGGAATTAATCAACCCTGCGCGGCCCATATAGCAGTTGGCCAGTTGATAACGCACCAGGTCTATCGGGTTATCGCTGGTCAGTTTGGTGTACACACGGTCATCGGTATAACCAAAGTTCACCGCCTTGTAGCCACCATTATTCTCCGCCATCTTCTGCTTCACGATATCCGCGCCAATAGTGGCGGCCAGATGGTTTGCCTGGCCAGTAAGATCGGCGCTTACGTGGTAATCCACACCGTCTTTTTTAAAGTCCGGGTTACGCAAATATGCCCAAAGAACAGTGACCAGCCCCAGCTCATGTGCGCGTTCAAACGCCACTGAAATCTCTTCAATCTGGCGACGTGACTCTGGCGAACCAAAGTAAATGGTCGCCCCCACGGCCACCGCACCCATATTGAACGCCTGCTCGACGCTTGCGTATAACGTCTGGTCGAAAGTGTTTGGGTAACTGAGCGTTTCGTTGTGGTTAAGTTTGACGAGGAAAGGAATGCGATGCGCGTAACGCCGTGATACCGATGCCAGCACACCATAGGTTGAAGCGACACAGTTGCAGCCCGCTTCAATCGCCAGCTCAACAATGTTTTTCGGGTCAAAGTAGAGAGGATTTGCCGCAAACGATGCTCCGGCGGAGTGTTCCACACCCTGATCGACCGGTAAAATGGAAAGGTAGCCAGTGCCAGCAAGCCGCCCGGTGTTATACAGCGTTTGCATGTTTCGTAGCACTGCAGGCGGGCGGTTGTTATCCACCATCACGCGGTCTACATAATCCGAACCTGGCAGATACAGCTGGTCTGCCGGAATAGCCATACAACGATGCTGTAACAAGCTGTCGGCGTCTTTGCCAAGCAACTGTGCAATATCAGTCATAATACGCTCCCGTAAATTCAGCGAGCACCCTGCCCGCTGAGGATGGATTCTCCTGGCCTGCTTTTGTTAAAACAGGCAGACATAATCCTGGCCGTGACTCACGGTATTCGCCACCTACGGGAGCACTTTCGGTTTGTTTTATGGTGTAACGTTTTATGCCCGGCGGAGATTTACGCCATTACCACCACTCGTGAAAATGATGAACCGGCCCAATTCCTTGCCCAACTTCAAGCGAATCCGCCTGTTCTAATGCCTGGGATAACCACTTTTTCGCCGCTATGATAGTTTGAGGCCAGTCGTTATAGCGTGGATAAAGTGCCGCAAGTGCGGCGGACAGTGTGCAACCCGTACCATGGGTATGACGCGTTTGCACACGTGGTGCAGTAAAACGCTGCGCTCCACTTTGGGTAAACAACCAGTCTGGGCTTTCAGCGTCATCAAGATGGCCGCCTTTCATCAGCACGGCCTTGCATCCCATCCCCAGCAATGCATCCCCCTGCTCTTTCATTTCACGTTCGTTGCGAGCGTGTACCGTATTCAGCAGAGCTGCCGCCTCGGGTAAGTTCGGGGTAATCAATGCCACCTGCGGTAATAACCTGAGACGTAAACTTTCTACCGCAGAAGGAGCAAGCAACGGGTCGCCACTTTTCGCCAGCATGACCGTATCAAGCACCACGTTTTTGACTTGGTAAAAAGCCAACCTCTCGGCCACGGCTTCAACAATATCTGTTTCTGCCAGCATGCCGATTTTGACAGTGTCGATTCGAACATCACTCAGCACAGAGTCAAGTTGGGCTGCGACAAACTCAGGTTCGATACGATAAACCGACTGCACTCCACGTGTGTTTTGTGCAACCAGCGCGGTAATAACGCTGGTGCCATACGCGCCCAATGCCGAGAATGTTTTAAGGTCAGCCTGGATACCCGCGCCACCACTCGGGTCGGTTCCTGCAATAGTTAGCGCGTTAATGCGTTTAACTCCTTTCATACCAGAGCCTCCGCATTTAGTGCGTAAAGCGCATCCAGAAAGGCTGGGGTGAAACTACCAGGCCCGCGGCTTGCAGCAATTGCCTGCTCGCCAGCACATTTCATAAACTGGCAGGCGGAGGCGACATTGTCTAACCGGGAGCCGGGCAATGAACAACAGGCAGCAACAACCGCGGAAAGTGCGCATCCTGTGCCGACAACACGCGTCATCAACACGCCGCCACCGGCAATACTCCAGGCATTCTCTCCATCGGTGACGTAATCCTCCTCACCGGTTACCGCAACAATTGCACCGGTAATCTGGGCAAGCTTAAGAGCAGCGGGTAGAGCTGAAAGCGCTTCTTCAGTGCTGTCCACACCTCGCCCACCGGTATGCTCGCCCGCAAGTGCCATGATTTCCGACGCATTGCCACGAATTGCGGCCGGTTTTGATGCAAGAATCGTGCGTGCAAATTGTGTACGAAACTCCAGGCCACCGACGGCCACAGGGTCAAGCACCCAGGGGGTAGAAGATTGGTTCGCAGCATGAATAGCTGCAAGCATTGCGGTACTGCGCTCAGAGGTGAGTGTGCCGATATTGATGAGTAGAGCGCAGGCTATAGGGCTAAATTGTGCGGCTTCTTCTGGCTCAATAACCATCGCCGGAGCCGCACCAAGAGCGAGCAAAACGTTGGCGGTAAAACTCTGCACCACATCGTTAGTCATGCAGTGAACCAAAGGGGAAGCTTGATGTAAATTGTGTAAAACCGACGCGGCAAGATGGCCGGGTAGCAGGTCAGGCTGCATATTGAAAGCTCCTGCCCGGCGTGAAGAAGGGATGACCTAGCAGGCATCTGACTTCCCTACGCTGGCATTATCCAGATCAGGTGGTACGGGTATTTCTCAGCCTTCACAAAGAAGGGCACCCCGAGTCATTTAAATCAAAATCAACTACTTGCGATTAACGTCCCGTTAATCCCTGCACAGGATAATGCCAGCAGGGTGTTCGACAAACAAGTTCTTAATCTAAGTGTATCCTGTGAAATGATGATCAACTTTCTCCAGCATCATCTTTATCCGGATTTGACTATTAATAAAAATACCGTCTCAAAATCTATTAACATAAATCTAAAAAATTAATTGATTAGCGTTTACGAATTCAACATTTATTATTTTTTACCAACTAGTCTGAATTATTTGCACGGATTTTTTTAATTTCATAAAATACTGTTAATACATTGAAATAACTTGACCATTAAATGATCGCAATGTATTTAAAACATACTACATCAATCGCCAAATCCGTCTTGTTAGATATAATGAAATTGGCAATGGTGTGCTTTATGTGTATAACTGACAGCAAATATCTACCGTCGATCCTTTCTTGTATAATTACATAAAATTAACATCCTATATGAATATAGAAAACAAAGTAGCTCATAACAAAAACAATATTGAAAAAATATTCAACCGGTTAATTACATGTGGTTTTCTTGTTCCTGGTTTGTTTGTTTCTGTGGCTCAAGCCGAACTATCACAGACGATCGATAACATCAAAAAAACGCATCAAATAAACATTGCCTTTCGTGATGCTCCACCCTTTTCTTATGCCGCATCGGATGGCAAAGTTGTTGGTTATGTTATCGATTTATGTAATGTTATCGTTAGTGATATCAGTAAACATCTGAACATACCTGACTTAAAAGTTAATTATATTGAGAACAAATATCTGCCAGAAAGGGATGAATTATTGCGTGAGAAAAAGGTAGATATGATCTGCTCAGTTAATGCTAACGTTAATGAATGGAAAACGATTGCAGACTATTCAAGCCCCTACACTTATTCATATACCCGATTCGCAACGTTTAAGAACAAAAACATATCATCTATTGATCAATTAGCAGGGCACACTGTCAGTGTAACTTCGGGATCAGTTGATGCTCTTGCTCTTAACCAGACCAATCGCGAGTTAAGTCTCAATTTATTCGTCATTAAAACTCCGACCATGGAAAAAGCTTTTGAGCTGATGCGCAGTGGAAAAACATCGGCTGCCTTTATCAATGATATTTCATTAAAAGAAATCATTGAGGCTCAGAGCGATAAAAATTTATTTTCCATTAGCAATAAAGGGGTTGGGAAACCACAGTTCTTTGTCATACTACTGCCGCACGATGACACAGAATTTAAGTCACTGGTAAATCAGAGTCTTTGTAAAATTAGAAAATCACCTGATTTTGGTAAGATTCATGACATCTGGTTTAATAAACCGATCCCTTATTTAAAGTTAAACTTACAAACTCCTTATTCTAAAGAAATGGATAAAGTATTAACGCAGTTTGACGATTGCTTAAGGACAGGGCGATAAATAATTAGTTGCCCAAGACATTAGATGACTTGAGAAATGTATTAGAATCCTGACCCTGCTACAGAAATGTCTATTTCTGGATATGTTTTCAACTCCCTTACTTATGCTTCACACTATTACTCATTGAAAATATATCACCTCATTTTCAAACCCAAATAAAACATACAGGCACCATAAAATAACATTCACAGCATGCAAATAACATTTATTTTTGGTTAATCATACATTTCGTTTGACTCGTCACTAAAATCCATATGAAAATTAATAGCAACTTATTGGTTTAGTGTTTGTTGAATGAATCACGGATAAGATTAAAAACATCATGGCTATCATTAGACTGTTTATAATCGAAAAGTAAATCATTGTGAGTAAGTACCATGGGGCTTAGAAGTTTTTTTGTAAAAATGGACACACCTGTGGTCATGGAAACTGAGTTAGCTAAAAAAAACTCAAGGATCACAAAAAGTACGGCGTTTAATCAATGGAAAAATTCTCCATTGATGCAGTTTGCACGCCCTGAAAACCTAAAAAAATACGTCGTGCTCTGCCTTTCATTTGTTCTCCTCTATTCATTTGCAGACAAACTGAGTAATAGCATTGAGATTTCTGGGACAACTATCAGACTCTACGATCTCACGTTGCCAGTGATTTCCGCACTGCTCATTTTGTATAACAAAAAAGCCATTCCTGTTCTCACTGTGTTTGCTCTGTATAGTTTTCACACACAATCTTTATCCCAGTTCCTTGAGACAACATCTCAGCTCACAGCGGCTTTAATCAGCACAAAAGTCTATTTCTATTTCACTGGAAAGCGTGGAGCCGTCAGTTTCGGGCGCAGTAACCTCAGCGCTCAACGCATACTTTGGCTAATATGTTTTAACACCCTTGTTTTTACTGGGCTTCAACAGTGGTTATTACTAAAGTTTCATTTTATATCAGATATAAAGATTTTAAGTATCCCCACACTGATTAATGTGCAATGGATGTTAACATCCTGTATTACAGGTACTCCATTCTGTTATCTCATTCTCAGAGCTTGCTACAAGCCGGCATGGTTTCTAAATTATCTTAACCAATTAAAAGTATTAATCACCTCTGGGCCTCGTGCAATTTATCAACTAATCTGGGCAATATTGGTGGTTGGTATTATGTATTGCCTGATTTATTTGCAAGGCGATACATTAGTATTTACTGATTACAGCATAGTGTGGCTTTTACCTGTTATGCTCTGGGGTGCAATTTGTCTCGGACATGCACTAATGTCTCCCCTTTGGGTTGTCATGCTCATTTTATTGAGCGACTACATTGATAATTACATATCAATTAATAATGAGTTTACTTTTAACCATTATGTGAGCCACCTGGCTCTTTCTTGCTCTATGATTTTTACCTTTTCACTAACAATTGTAATCGTTGGTGTCCTAGTTACACGCATTCTAAAATACATTAGAAGCCTAAAACGCATTTCTTTATCAGAACCGCACACCGGACTGCCTAATCTTCTAGCCTTAAAAAATGATATAATTCGTTACCCACACGCTGGGTTGTGTATTATTCAATGCCCTGAATTAAATACGCTAACGCAAAGCCATGGAATAATATTTCGCTTCGAATTCGTTAAGGCTGTTTTTTCTTATTTAAGCCCATTACTTCTGGATAATGAAAAAATGTATTACAGCCCCGGGTATGGGCTGCTTCTACGCCTTAACAAAGTTGATGACGATATTATCCATCCTTACTATAAAGCGATGTCATCTTTTCGTTTTTCATGGGAAGAAATGGAGTTAGGTCTCAATTTTGGCATCGCATACACGGTGTATGGCAAAAGTATCAATAATCTTTCTTATGTCGTGGGACAGCTTAATGCCCGTACCTATGTCTCGCTAAAGCAAGGTAAAGCAGAAGCTTTTAATATTCTAAATCCTCGAGATCAGGCAGTCAGTTCGGGAGCTATACGCCATCTTCTGCAAAAGTCGATTGACCGTAAATCATTTATGCTCGTTGCTCAGCCAATAGTTTCAACTAAAAACCGCAGCCATTATTATGAAGTTCTTATTCGGATGAAGACGATCAATGAAAAAATTTTCTTCCCGGATACTTTTTTACCGGTGGCTGAGGAGGCAGGATTGCTTGCTCAAGTAGATCTAACTGTAATTGAACAAACATTTCAGTTTATGCAATCCCTGGATCAATCTAAATCTGATACTCGTTTTTCCATCAATTTGACACCTCAGTCGCTAAGTAGAAAGGATTTTCTGGATAGACTGAATGCTCTTTTAAAGAAATATTTGATACGCCCTGATCGCATTATATTTGAAATTATAGAGTCAGATATCATCGATAATATTAATGCATCCAGTGTCCTGCAGGAGCTGCGCAAACTGGGATGCCAAATTGCGATTGATGATTTTGGTACAGGAGCATCCAGTTACTCTCGTCTAAAGACTTTAGAAGTCGACATACTAAAAATAGATGGCTCCTTCATTCGCAATGTTGTTCATGATAAGTTTGACCGACTAATCGTCATGTCATTTTGTGAAGCGGCTAAATTTAAAGGTCTGGAAGTTGTCGCGGAATTTGTTGAAAATGAAGAAATAAAACAGATGCTAATATCGATGGGAATCGAGTGGTTGCAGGGATATCATACAGGGAAACCTGTCCCAATTGAGTCTCTATGGTCGTAATTAATAAAAACTCGAATTCATATATTGCTCTATTGTGTTGATAGTTAGATTGGGAAGTAACCTTGAATGATACTTACGCTTAAGAATTTTTTTTATAAATGTCATCCAATGATAACCTTATTTATAGTCACTACGCTGACAACCGTCGTAGGTATTATTGAAAGAGTTAATGGCCCATTTTCTTTAGTTTGGTTGACCAATGCTATAACCATTGGTGTGTTATTACGCTTTTACAAACATGTTAACTGGTATCATTATTTAATTTGTTGCGTCGGCATGGTGTTGCCAGATTTATTAATCGGTACAAGCCCAAACCAGGTTTTATTGATGACCACCGCCAACATCATCACAATTTCAATAGGTTATATCACTCTGCAGCACTTCGCTACGCGTACTGAAGAAGGCGAATGGCTGGGTAGTTTGCATAGTGTTCCGCAATGGTTATTGCTCTGCCAACCCTCTCTTATTATAGGTTCATTAGTAGGCTCAGGAGCATTATTTGCTCTGTATGGTAATGCATTTTTACAAACAGCATTTTATTGGTACTTAAATGAGTCGCTTGATTTTATAGTATTTTTACCTGTCATTTTGGCAGCTCCAAAAATACTTAAATCTTTCGAGAATGATTTTCTGAATGCATTTCTACATATTATTCCTTCTATTTTATTATTGTTCGCCTTTATCTTCATAAAGGACAAAATATATTTCCTGATGGCGTCAATACTGATTATCCCAACCATAATATGGCTAGCGCTTTCAGGAAATCTATTTCTAACAACCTTTGGTATCAGTATGAATGGTGCATTCTTCTTTATGTGGATCATTCACTCTACGCATGGTTATCTACATTTTTCAGAGAATATCTACATCTCTGCTGTCAGGACAATTGTTGCAGTACTGGCGCTTTGCGCGCTTACGATTGCGGTTGCCATTTCTGAACGCGATAAACTTTTTTCTAAGTTATCCCAACTAGCTAATCACGATGATTTGACCGGCATTCTCAATCGCCGGGCATTTACTAAAGCGGCTGAGGAAATTACGTCGTCATTGAACAAAGGCGATATCTGTTCAATGGTTTTAATTGATATTGATTTTTTCAAGAAAATAAATGACGTATGGGGGCATCAAAAGGGAGATAAGGTTCTCGTTGCCTTTTGCCAGCGGTTAAAACAGTTTATCCCCGACAGTCAATTATTTGGACGCGTAGGCGGTGAAGAGTTTGCCCTGTTGCTCGCTAATACCCCTGAGATAAACCACCGGGAATTAATAAATACCATTGTTAATGAACTGTCCAGAAACCCTCTTACTATTGATAATGAGCCGTTCCCATTAACAATTAGCGCTGGTATGGCCGCCTGGTCTGAAGGGCAAAAGTATGAGACGTTGTTTAAATATGCTGACCTGGCTTTGTATCAAGCAAAAAATAATGGGCGCAATCAATGGCAGGAGTACCTGCCTTGCGAAAAAATGATCCCTAACCAAAATTTCACGCCATCATTATTATAGACATTTATATCCAGGTGGTAACCGTCCGGATATAAATACCCACCTCCCGTCCCTTGGTTATTGTTTTAAGAAACCCCTTATATTTACTTAAGTCAATTCTAATATCTAACCTCATTATTTCATGTCAGGATTTATCGCAACGATATAATCGTAAGCTATATAAAATCAGCTTACGATTATCAGCGGTATTGACAGAGAGTCTATTTCAGCACTGACAGGTGCTGTTGATGAAAAAATATGGAAATGATGATTGATGCACCACTGACTCACGCCCGAATCGCTATTCACAGTCCTTTTCTTTGCGCTGCGAGTTACTGAAGATTTGTACATAGCCGCGCGCAAACGTAGATTTCGACGCATCAAAAATGGCGATCTGACACATTTTCATAGCCGGTTGGCCCCGATTGTCTTTGACCGCATTGAGTCACTACAACAACAAATGTATGCAAAGCAGTTGCCTGAACCAGTCGATATCATCCTCGTGACCAGTGACTACTACTTGTCGCTGGCACTGACTGAGTACTTTTTTAAGTTCCAGCGAACTCATGTCTGCGCACACCTGGAGGAGGCTGAGGTGATGCTTAAACAAAACCCGCAACCGCGAGTGTTCATCGATCTGGATGGTGTAAGCGAGCCAGCAATTGATGTTCTAAATATGATCAGGCAATGGCAACAAACCTGGCCACGCCTGAATATGATGCAGCTGACTGCCTGCCGTTGTATTGAAGTCGCCCGACTGATCGATGCGGCATCAATCTTCCCTGTGGTGGAACGGCGACTGAGAATTACCGATCTGCTTATTCTGCTGACTCAGAAGCGAGCCCGGCAAGATTGGTCTATTGCTCAGGATGGGTCACATTCAGTCCCACTTTCAAAGCGTGAATGGAATATTCTGCTGGCCGTGGCAAAAGGAGAGTCGCTGAAAACCATTGCTGGGTCATTAAACAAACCCTACCACTCTGTGGTTTACACCCTTGGGCGGGTTACCGCTCGTATTGGAGCAGGGAACAACAAATCACTGATACATTTGCTGAATAAATTGTCCTGCGCTTCATCCGCCAACGTGTAGCCACGCTAACTAACCGACTTCCGAGTGAAAGCCAGGAAACGACTTATTTTCAATGCTCGCGATTTGTTAAATAAGAACAGTTTATTAACAATTACAACTATTCCTGGAGAATCAGTTTCCCGCTAACTATGCCGCTTCCCGAACATTAACCACGTAATCACTCTGTGCTACGGATAACAAATAGGAAACATTCGAGACTTCTCACTATTCTTCATGTTCAAAACAATCTTTTTCCCCAAATATTTCACTTAACACAGACGCACACACCAAATAACAATTAATTAACCAATTTAATTAGAATTTGATCACAGCATTATTCCCCGAGCATAACAGTGGCCTTTTTCTTAAATAATATGGCTGTATAATCAACCTATTCATTTATCTAATTTGAATAGATTTATTTTCTTATTGAAATAATTTTTTGTTTCACTCGCAGTCATTAGAAAATAGTACTTATGAAGGAATTTTTTAAGTTCAAGGGAGCATCTTGCATACATTATAAAATACGAAACAGTGAAACACCCTTTCACTTTCGCCGCCAGTGACTTTGCGTCAATGCGATATGTTCCTCAAAAAATTAGAGGCAAGAATATGAAACCTGCATCCGTAATTATTATGGACGAACACCCTATTGTCAGAATGTCGATAGAGGTACTGCTACAGAAAAATAAAAATATTGATGTGGTGATGAAAACCGACGACAGCCGGGAGGTGGTCAACTATATGCGCTCCCACTCTGTCGATTTAGTGATTCTCGACATTGAACTGCCGTCCATTGATGGCTTCACTTTATTAAAAAGAATCAAGAGCATACAAGCTGACACTCGTATACTGTTCTTATCTTCCAAGTCTGAGAGGTTTTATGCGGGCCGTGCTATTCAGGCCGGGGCAAATGGGTTTGTCAGTAAAAGGAAGGAGCAGGAAGATATCTATCATGCGGTAGAAATGTTGCTTGCAGGGTATTCATTTTTCCCCTCCGAAACGCTGGAGTTAATCAGTAATCCGGGTTCTCGCAACGGAGTGACTGACGATACGCCATTATCAAACAGAGAGATAACCGTATTACGTTACCTTGCCAATGGTTTATCCAATAAGGAAATTGCCGAACAACTTCTGCTGAGTAACAAAACCATCAGCGCGCATAAATCTAATATATTTTCCAAGCTACATGTCACATCGATTGTCGAGCTTATCGATTACGCCCGAGTAAAAGAATTATTATAACTGCTCATCCCATCGCTTTTTTAAATTAAAAAACCGGGTTATTGCCTAACACCATTCACTTAAGCTAACGAATGAGGGGGAACGCCGGGATTTGGTTCCCGGAGGGACGTCAAACCCGGTGGTCGCCCCGGATATTTCACTCTTAAACTAACAGGGGTAGGTTCGCGCCCGGTTTTTTTAATTTAATGACGCCTGAGAGGCTTTCTAATAATAACTAATCATAAACGTAGCATCTGCGTCGGCTTGCCCGGCTTGCGGGTTATCGGCAAGCGCGATGTAATTTGCAAAAAAGGTTAATTCCGCATTTCCGTTGGCATCGACTGGCACATCCTGGCTTGCCTGCTCAAGGGGCAGACGGGTTTTATCTTTATCGCGCAACTCGACTGCCACATTTGTCGCCCCACTCGAGTTATTAAGCCCCAGTAAACCGGGGTTACCCGTGGCTTGCTTCCCAGAAAAGGTGATTGACGCGGCACCCGGCGGGCAGCCGTTCAGCTTTAACGTGAAAGGTATGCTTTGCGTAGTGCTGCCTGTAGTGCGCAGTTGTTTGGTCGGCCAACGCCCAAGCTGCACTGTTTTATTGTCATCCCCAATTTCGACGTAACAGCTGAAATCCACCACGTTGCCACGAAGTTCTATATTGATGGCGCCGAGCGAAGTGTCAGCCTGAGCATGACTCGCCAGACTTGCCGCCAACCACAGCAGCATCGCAATTTTAGTCATAATCCACCCGCAAATAGCCCCGCGCACTAAACGGCCCTTCCGACGGTTTGTTCCCTGTCACGCTTACCGGCCAGGCCCGAATCCCCACTTGCGCCGCAGCAGCATCGTCGAGACGGAAATTGATTTTGCTGCCAAAATTGTTAGGAATAAATGGCGTTCCGCTGCTATCGGCGACGATAAACCCGAGATCGTTATTATTTGAAACCATCATATTACCGGACGCTTTCTCCGCCTCCACCCGCAGAGAAAGATAGGCCTGCGCCGCCACATTGGTGCATTTAATAGCGATGGTTTTAGTTTGCGGCGTCACACCTTGCGGTCGATTCCCGGCCCCGGCCTGGCTAAACAGCGCAGCACCAATGTCGCCAAAATCAAATTCAACGATTTGCCCGGCGTTGATTTCACAGCTTTGTGGCACTTCAATTTTTCCGCTGTAGCTAATGGTATAAACCGGAGTGGTGAGTGGGTCGGTGTTTCGCGTCGTGACATATACCGTAAACATGGTCTGCCGTGGAATCGGCACCATATTGATAAAACGCCTTGTCACTTTGAGTTTAAAAACCAGCTTCGAATCCTGAACCGGAAACGGCTGCTGTTTGGACACATTGCCGTGGGTTCCCATCTGAATATAGTTGCGCGGCGGGTAAAATTGCCCGGCGTAGCTGTCCGTGATACTCATCGCCCCTTCGAGATAATCATTGAGCTTGATGTACTGGTAACCGCCGATCACTTCTTGCACCGGCAAGGTACTCACGTAACTGCGCATCGTGGTGTTGCCGGTGGTTCCTTGCGGACAAGTGGCATTGACACCGACCCAACCCGACTTTTCGGCGAGGGTGATGATTTGCCCGACATTATTGTTTGCGCTGGTGAAGACGTCAGACAGATCGTAAAAAATATCCGCTGGCACGCCATTGGAGTTTTGGCAGACAGTGGCAAACGCCGGAAGCGCACATACCCACAGCGCGACTCCTGCTAAAGATGTCATCAATTTCATAAACAGATCCCTGAATCCTATGAACAGGTCGCACTCGCCACGACGATTGCCTGAGTCAGGCTTTCAGGCGGTAATGTAAATGGTGCGAAACACTGTGATCCTTTGCTCTCGCCCCACTGAATCAGCAGTTTTCCCTGGAGTGGCAAGCCGCTAAGGTAAATTTGCCCGTCATCGCCGACCATACTGGTGATGCCTGTGGTTTCTTCGCGCACCACAGAGCCGAACGGTACCGCTCGCCCACTACGGGTTACGTTGATGATTGCCCGCACGCCCACGCGCGCCTTAAATTCCGCACGCACCAATGCGCCTTCCGTAGGCACCACACTGCTGACATTGTTTTCAATGTCGGTGTGGTTATCCATGGTGTTGGTATCGAGAGCGATACGGTTGTGGCGATAAACCGTGGCGTAAGGCATCACCGCGTATCCGCGCCAGTCAGTTTTCACCCCGGTCTGGTTTTCGACGCCCACCCCGCTGGCTCCCGGCGCTTTTATTAACACGTTGGTGTCACCAAGCGGCTGGCTAAACGTGATGCCATCGGCGTGACCCACCACGCCGCCAGAAGCCTGCCAGTTGTAGTCGTGTTGGTCGCGGTCGTAGTTGTAGCCTAGCCCCAATGTGCCGTAGGTAGCCTGCCAATTAGCCGTGGCACTTCCGCTGTAACCGTTAGTGTCGCTGTGGCCTTGAGTGACACTGTAATTGAGGTTTCGGTCTTCAAGTAATGTTCCGCCGATACCTGTTTGCACGGTAGCATCGCCATCTGAGTTGTTACTGGCAGCAAAAGTGGCGTAAGCGTGATCGATGGTGCTGGTGCGCGAATAGCCATGCCCCAGCAAGGTGCTGAATGGCACCGAAAGGTTAAAGGCCATAATGCGATCGCTATCGGCGATCCCGACGGATTTACTCCACGACATAGAAAGTGAGTAGCTGATCCCGCGCCAGCCGCTGGCATATCCGGCCTGATACCAGGTATTGTTCTGGCTGGTTTCCCAGTAAGTTTGCTGGCTGCCTGAAACATAGAGTGACCCGTAATCACCCAGTGATTGAGAAACGTTGATTTGAAATCGACCGCGCTTGCTATAACGCAAGTTGTGGTAGCTCTGCACAACCGGCTCATTTTTGCGTCCACCATCCGCTTCATCGGCGTATTCGTAGCCTTCGATATTTTTGTATGCCACCTCATCGAGCGTATAAAAACCACGCGTGGAATAGCGGTAACCCAACAGCTGGAAGTTAGTGCCGTAACCGCTGAGGGATTTGGCGTACAGGAACCGTAGCGACTGGCCTTGATGGTCGCTGTCATCTGCAAGTCGGCTGCGGGCGTGGGTAATATCCATTGAAAGCGCCCCCCACTCCCCGAGGTTTTTCCCGGCCCCCAGCGCCACGGAGGTATAGTCTTCGGCTAGCTGAGTACCGCCATAGGCGGTAAAACCGTAGGGTAAACCCGCAATCAGCGTGGCCTGGGTGAAGAATGGCGTATCCTGCTGGTCGCTTCCGCTACGGAAATTCCCGGTCACCAGGTCGAATTTCAGCCGCCCTTCCCGTTGCAATAACGGGACAGTGGAATAAGGCACGGTGTATTTTTGCTGGGTACCATCTTTTTCTTCGAGAGTGACCTCCAGGTCGCCGCTGGAAGAGGTGGGGTTCAGGTCACTGATGGTAAATGCACCCGGTGAAACGTAGCTTTGGTAAATCACAAAACTGTTCTGGCGAATGGTGATTTTGGCGTGGGTACGTGCGATACCGCGTACCGTTGGCGCGTAACCTTGCAGGCTGTCGGGGTACATACTGTCAGCCGAATAGAGCCGCGCCCCGCGAAATCCCAGACTGTCGAACACATCGCTACCCGTGTTGCTGTCGCCTAATACCAGCTCGCTTTTGAGTGGAATAATCGTCCGTTGAGCATAGGTGCTGATGTTGTTCCAACTGTTAGTGTGGTAGCCATCTCCGCGAGTGTAGTTCCAGGCACCGCTGTTACGCAGCCGCCAGGCTCCGTAGTTCAGGCCACTTTGCAGGCTTAAATAATAGTTATCGTCGTCGCTGCCATGGTTGCCGGTAAAGCTGTAGTTGAGGAGCGCTGCCGGAATCCCTTCGTCCCACTCCTGCGGCGGTATATAGCCCCGGGCGCTGTTAAGCAGCGATGCCTGCGGCAAGCTGATATCCAGGCGTAGTTTGGCAAAATCAAAATTTGTCTCAGAATCAGGGATAAGCACCGCGATCGGTACACATTCCCCGGACTTAAACTTCGCAAGCGCCGGATAAGCGAGCATGTTCAGGCCCAGCCGCTTCAACCAGTCAGTGTCAAGGCACGGTA
Source organism: Buttiauxella massiliensis (assembly GCF_902500225.1). Taxonomy (GTDB): domain Bacteria; phylum Pseudomonadota; class Gammaproteobacteria; order Enterobacterales; family Enterobacteriaceae; genus Buttiauxella; species Buttiauxella massiliensis. Next base: position 232,713 of record NZ_LR722653.1, read on the forward strand.
CCAGGCCGCTCGATTTTGCTTTTCCGCCACTGGCGTCGCTGGCAATAAAACGGAGATCCTGGGTCGAGATAAATTCATCGTTACGCCAGATGTCCACGCGATAGACACCCGGTGCCTGATGGCTACCTTTTTCAAAACGCGATAAATCTGCCATGGCGGCATCTTCTGCCGACAAAAACCCAGGGTTAAAGTAGCTTTCCCCGGAGCTGATTACCGGCCACAGCGCGGCCACTATCATCGCCGCAAGCGGGGGGACTGACTTGTTGATCATCTGCCAGATATCCTTGTTGCGCAGATTACCTGCATTACAGCATTACGCCCGCTTGCACAGGCGTCACCGCGCCATAGTCATTGACGGTCTGGAAGGAGATAGCACCTTTTAGCGCGGGTGAAACCGCCACTTGCGACACGCTTTTTGGCGCGACCAGGGTATTAGCCAGTTTTTCGTTGCCAATTTTAAGATTGACGGTGCTGACGTAATACGGTGAAGGATTGTGAACGCTCAGTTGCCCGCCGTTGCGGCTAAAGCGCAGTTGTTTTAGCGCCTCTTCTGGCTGCATTTTCAAGTTTTGAGGACGCACAAACAGCTTGATGCGCGACAAAATCGCCAGTTGCAGTACGTTGCTGCCGTCGAGATTATTTTTATCGACCGAGGGAATCGCTTTCACGTTCATCCAGAAAATAGTTTCGCGGTCTGTTGGCAACGGTGGCCCGGCGTAAATAATACGCAGTGTGTTTTCGCTCGATGGCTCACTAACAAAAAGCGGAGGCGTGACAATAAAACTTTTATCTCTGGCACCTGTACTATTTTCAATCCACGAGTTCACCAGAAAGCGTTCTTTGCTATCGCTATTATTAATTGAGAGCGAAGTTTGTTTTGCCTCGGCAGGATAAATAACCCGTGTTGCACCCAGTGCAACGCCACCGGCAGCTTGTGCATTAAAGCAAAACATTAACAGGCACAGCATTATGGCCGAGCCTTGTTTAAATAAAGTCGTCATCACACGGCACCATCATTATTACTAATATTAAAATGTTTAATTCAGGAATAATGAATTTCTGTTCGTTAATAAAAGAAGCCTCATTTCTGAGGCTTGCGTTATCCCTGCAAAACTTAATTATTCGTATTTCATTACAAATGTCGCATCAGCGTTGGCCTGGCCTGCTGTAGCGATGGCTGCGGTAGATTTATAGCGCGCGGTGAACGGCAAGGTGTTCGTCCCGTCAATCAGTGTCTGCGCGGTGGAGAAGACAGAACCATCCGGGGTCAACACTTTCGATTTGCTGTCGAGGATTTCGATACCGACGCCGCCTGCTGTGGTGCTGTTGTCACCCGAGTTAATCGCCAGAAGCGTAGGGTCGGTGCCGTCAGTCTGGCCTGAGAATGAGACAGAAGCCAGGGTGGAGACTGTGGTGTCGCAATCGTTAAGCACGATGGTGAATGGGATCTGCGCGGAAGTGTCACCCACTTTAGTAAATGCAGCCGTACGGTATTGGCCCAGTTTCACCGTTTGATCGGAAGACTGCGTGCTCACCGCACAGGCCGCATTCACTAGTTCACCTTTAAAGTGAACCGTACCGCCATTTACTGTCACTACATCGGCCTGAGCTGCACCGCTCACTAATGCAATACCTGCAACCAAAGAGGACGCAATTTTGCTGAATTTCATCGAGATTCCTTTAATTATTAAATTACCCTATGTGAATAATGCATCCTTCATTATTCCAGTGAATAACCGGGGTCATATATAGCCAACCCGCTCACCTCAATCCTTAAGGAGACATTTATTTATCGTCAGCAATGAAGTCTAAATTAATATTTAAAACACCATCTCTTCGACGATGAGCAATTTAAGTTAAATAAATATTTAATAACATGTAACAAACCTTTATCTTGCCTCAGTAATGTCCTATTAAGCTCTAAGATATCGACCTACGACTTCCGGATGGATGAGTGATGCTGACGAAGAAGCACCATGAAGGGTGACGCTTGGTGAATTAAGCAGATAAAACCTGGTACACTCAGCGCCAATTCAAGATATTCTTAGCAAATTGTTTTTACGCCGCTAATTTATTGATTCACTGGATCTGTCCTGATGATACCAAAAATGTTAAAAATGCCTTTGCTGCTGTTGGCATTGTTGTCTTGTTTAATGGTGATGCCTTTCCCGTCTCATGCGGATGACCCTACCGGGCAAACAGCCAGTGAAGAGCCGGTTAAGATCAATGCCAGCACGGTCATTCCCGCGTTGCAAAAGCGCCTGGATTCACTTAAGCAGCGAGTATCCGCGGCAAAAACCGATAAACAATTCACCAGCCTAAATGACGATTCGCAAAAATTGGTGAGTGAAGCCGATAAGCTCGCCGTTGCACTGGCACCACAATTAACTCAGGTTCAGGCACAATTGGATGTTCTTGGACCGGCACCGGCACCAGGGGCACTGGCCGAAACGCCGCAAGTTGTTAGCCAACGCAAACAACTGAACAACAGTAAAACCTTGCTCACCACACAAATCGAGCAAACCAAAGCCATTGCAGTTGCCGCGCAAAACCTCTCTTCGCAAATTTCTGGATTGCGCCGCGATGCGCTCAAAACACAAATTGCCCTGAATACCGGCAGTATTCTTGGCGAAAAATTCTGGTCACCCGTATTCGAACCCAACGACAAAGACGCTGCACGCTTCGGTGAATTTGGCACTCAGATTAGTGATGCCTGGGCCGAGGCCTGGAGCGATGAATGGCGAATAGGTTCGGGTATCTATTTGTTACTCGCGCTGGGGATTGGGGTGTTTGGTCGTTTCGGGCTGGATAAACCAATGAACTGGATTCTGCCTCGCTGGCTGCCGCAAGGCCGTTTTCGCCGCAGTTTCCTCGCCTGTTTCACAACCTTGAGTACAACACTGACGCTGGGTATCAGCATACAATTGCTGTGCTATACCTTCACGCGCCTGCCTGATACCTCGCCATGGGTTAATGAGTTTGCAGGACAATTGGTCGAGCTGACCTATTTTTCCGCGGTGATTGCCGGTCTTGGCATCGCATTGCTCTCCAATAGTCACCCTTCCTGGCGTCTGCCGGGTATTGCCGACCCGCTGGCAAAAACGCTGGCGTCATTCCCGATTTTACTGGCAGCCTTCATATTTATCTTCGGTATCATCGAGCAGTTGAACTCGCTGGTTGGAGCGAGTATCGATGCCACGTTATTTGGTAATGGTCTGGCCGCTTTGCTAGTTGCGCTCAATTGCCTGATTGCACCTGTTCGCGTCAACCGAATACGCAGGAAAATGCGTGCCGAAGGCGAGCAAACAGAAGCGCGTTCAACCGTTGCGGGCCTTATTCACCTCGTCATCAGCCTCACCGCTTTTGTTATCCTGCTGGCGCTGTTGATTGGTTACATTCCACTGGCCCGTTTCGTCACCTTTGAATTGTTGTGGATTGGCCTGGTGGTTTGCAGCCTGTATCTGCTGATTCACTTCGTGGTGGACTTGTGTGAAGCAGTATTCTCTCCGTCAACCCACAGCGGGAAAATCCTTAAAAGCACGCTGAGTCTCAACGACCGCCATCTGTCGCTTGCCGCGACTCTGTTCTCAGCGGTTGGGAAGACATCACTGCTGGTAATGGCAGCAGTCGCTTTGCTTAACGGTACCTTTGGCACGACAACGCCGATGGAGTTACTGACTAAAATCGCGGATATGTGGGGTGGTAAAGGCCTCGAAGGGATGAATATCATCCCGGCTCATGCACTTAATGCGGTGTTGTGTCTGGTGGTGGGCTGGTACGTTCTACGCTCAACTCGTCGCTGGCTGGATAACGATTTCCTGCCAAAAACCAATATGGACCGCGGCCTGCGCGCTTCGCTGGTAACACTGTTCACTAACGTCGGTTACGTGCTGATTATCATGCTCACGTTGTCGATGCTCGGTATCGAATGGAACAAACTGGCATGGATAGTCAGCGCCCTGTCGGTTGGTATCGGTTTTGGCTTGCAGGAAATTGTGAAGAACTTTATTTCCGGCTTGATTTTGTTGACCGAGCGTCCGGTAAAAGTGGGCGATCTGGTTAGTATCAGCGGTGTTGAGGGTGATATTCGCCGTATCAACGTACGTGCCACAGAGATTCAATTGGGTGACAAATCAACGGTCATTGTGCCGAATTCCCAGCTTATTTCGCAGAACGTACGAAACGCCACGATGGGCAATGCGCAAGGTGTGGCAACTATATCTCTGACTTTCCCATTGGATATCGACCCTGAGCAAGTCCGTAATTTACTGCTCGAGGCGTATAACCTGCATGAATCGATTCTGGAAAACCCTCAGCCCTCAGTCAGCTTTAAAGAACTGGGGCCAACCGGGATTGTGCTGAGTGTTACCGGTTATGTGAACAGCCCGCGAATGGTCAGCTCAACGCGCAGTGACCTGCTTTATGAGATCCTCAAAATGCTGCGCGCGGCAGGTATTAGTCTTAGCCAGACACAAACGATGATCCTTGAGCAGCCAACAAGCAAAGTTGTAACCGAAGAGTAAATACCTGGCCGCAATGTGCTAAACCGGATTGCGGCCATCATTTATCATTATTAAGAATATTCACCACAAAACCCATTCACCAATTTGATATAAATCAGTATCGGTCATCTCGCCCGGCAGCATTATCTCGCTCCGGAAATATTTCCCTTCTCATATTCGCGCTTGTGAATAGATTGAGAACAAATTCTGATAAGAGAGTTAATGATGAGCAAACTGAAAACGTTAGTGATGGTTCTGGGTTTTGTCGCTTTTTCTGCTAGTGCCAGCTTGCCGCTGTTTAACGGCAAGGGTCAGCCGGGTGATGTGCATATCGACCAGGGCGGTCCGGTTTACCTGAACGGTAAAGAAATGAAGCTGAAGAAAGTTAACGATAACTACTATGAAGCCACCGGCCAGGGCATTGTGCTGTCTATATCCACAACGCCAGACGGCAGTGCAGATGTGAGCTGGACCGGCAAACATCGCGCAAACGGTGTGATTGTTTCTGCAGAGCAAGCCGCCATTGACGCTAAAGGCGTATCCGGTCGTCCGCTGGATTGCAGCCGTAGTGACCTGACCAAAGCAGAAGCGAAAGCCTGCCAATAAAAAAAACCGGTCATGGAAGACCGGCTTTTAGCACTGTTCAAATCAATTGCTATTAAGACAACAACTCAATTGGTTCTGAATTCCCGCGAGCACGCCACAGCACGTACCAGCGTTTTTCCGACATACGCAGAATAATGGTTGCGCCAATCATCAGTCCGATTGAAGCCATTAGCTGGTTAGAAACACCAAACAATGCCCACACTGAGTTGATATCGCCAGAGTTCAGCAAATAGCCCCACAACAGGCAAGCGACGATGCTGCAACCAATTGCACCCGGCATCCAGTTAGTGCGTTTGAGTGGTGGCCAAATATCGCCGAGGAAATCTTGCAGCAAGTAACGTGCAACGCGAGTACCGGAGTCTACGGCAGTCAGAATAAACACCGCTTCAAACATCACGACAAACTGGAAGAAGTAGGATGCCAGATGGCTGAACCACGGAATACGCGTAAAGATATCAGCCATACCGACGGCAAGTGTTACAGCCCCACCAGTACGTCCATAAAGGTCAAGACCGATAGATTCGCTAAGCTGCGGCAAATTCACCACATCCATACCAAGGCCAGCAAACACTTCGCGCGAGGAGTTAATGGCAAAGTAGTCAGCAGGGTGCAACGAGGTGGCAGCGATAAGCGCCATCACGCCAACTACACATTCCGCAAGCATCGCACCGAAAGCAACGGGCAGAATATCGTTCCATTTGTCGATTTGCTTAGGCGTTGTACCGGAACCGATAAATGCATGGAAACCGGAAATCGCGCCGCAGGCGATGGTGATAGAAATAAACGGCCATACCGGTCCTGCCAGCACAGGGCCATTACCGTGGATAAACTGCGTCACCGCCGGGAACTGAATTTCTGGGTTGATGAACACCACACCAACGACCAGCGCACCGAAAACACCGATTTTCATAAAGGTTGAGAGATAACCACGTGGTGTCAGCAGCATCCAGACAGGCAGCGCAGTGGCGAAGAACGCGTAGAACGGCAGCACCAGGCTCACTGTTGAGGCACGAAGGCTCAGCCACTCGCCAAATGAAGATTCCTGAATATATGGGCCAATGATCACACAGGCGAAGATAACAATGATCCCAACCCAGGTTGCACCGCGCATACTGCCGGTATAACGCTCCCAGAGGCCAACGCAAATCGCTACAGGGATAGTCATAAACACCGCGAACATGCCCCATGGGTTACGTTCGAGTGCATGCACCACCACCATCGACAAACCCGCCATGGTAATGGTGATGATGATGATGAATAGCATCGCAAGCCCGGTACACCAGCCAGCAACCGGGCCAAGTTCCGCTTTTGCCACTTCTGAGAGTGACTTCCCGCGGTGTTTCATCGAGGCGAAAAGCACTACGGTGTCGTGCACCGCACCACCCACCACACAACCGATAAGCAGCCATAAGAAGCTCGGCAGATAACCGTATTGTGCCGCCAGAACAGGGCCTACTAACGGCCCTGCTGCCGCAATTGCGGCAAAGTGGCTGCCGAAGTTAACCCATTTTTTTGTCGGGACGTAGTCTTTGCCGTCCTCAAGAACATGTGACGGTGTGATTTCTGAGTCATCAGCATTCAGAACTTTACGGACGAAAAACACCCCATAAAGACGATAGCAGATGGTCAGAACACACAAAGTCGCGATAACAAAAGTTAGTGCGTGTTGCATAACCCACTCCATTGGCAAAGGTAAAAAGTTCAGCGCTATGCTGGCATGGGTTGGTTACGCAATAGGCGGGAGTTTTGGTGAGCGGTTGAATGGGGAGTTAAGCGGTTGCAAATGGGGGGAGCGGTTTTGGATTTCCTCTTGTCAGAGTGAGTCCTATGCCCGGACGGTGGTTTTCCGTTCACCTAAAAGTACTTCGATCCTTCATAAATCTGCGAACGGTGAACGTGCCAGGTGGCTCACGCCAGCCCCCTTACCCGTTCACCGTTCATTGATATTTATGGGAAAGGAGAACTTCCAGGTGAACGGAACACCGCCATACCCGGCATAGGCCCCAACCCCCAGTTTACTTCTGCGCTGGTCTCAGCGCCTTAACCTGATCCACCGTCACATCCCCCGGCAAACCACCCCATGTCACACGCAGATAATTCACCAATTCGGCAATTTGCTCGTCGTTCAGACGATCACCAAACCCTGGCATACTTTGCATACTCTCCCCGTTCGGGAAGTTTTGCGCAGGCAGGCCGTCCATCACCGAAACGATCAGGTTCTTCGCATCCGGCTGGCGCAGCGTCGCGTTGTTCAGCATCGAAACCGCAACGTGCGGTTTGCCCTCGCCTTCACGGGCGTGGCAGCCAGCACACTGATCCAGATACGTCATGCGCCCTGCTTCTTTGCCCTGGCCGAGTTTCGCCGGGATCGCCGCCGGAGGCGCTTCGCCCATCAGGTACGTCGCCATCGCTTTTTGATCTTCAGGCGTCAAATGCTGCGTGCTCAGATCAACCACCATGTGCATTTCGCTAAACGCGCTGCCCTGTGGCGCAATGCCGGTGGTGAGGAATTGCTTCACATCGTTCGGCGTCCAGCCGCGTTGCGCTAACGCTTTCGGCGTAATATCCGGGGCCATAAAGCGCCCAAGTTCCCCACCCTGCATCGCTTTGTCGAGCTTCATCTGGCCGAGTAATCCGCGCTCGGTATGGCATTCGCCACAGTGCCCAAGCACATCAGCCAGATAACGCCCACGCTGCCAGTCGGCAGAGTTGCCGGTGGAAATAGCAGGCAGTGGATTTTTATCGTGGAACAGGATATTCCAGCCAATCAGCGCGATACGCTGGTTGAACGGGAAGCTCATTTCGTTATCCGGCGTCTTCACGTCTACCGCCGGGCGGGTCATCAGATACGCATAAATATCGTCAGAATCCTGGCGCGAAATGTTTTTGTACGAGGTGTATGGCATCGCCGGGAACAGATGGCGTCCGGTTGGGCCAACGCCCTCGGTCAGCGCTTTGTAGAAATCATCTTTCGTCCAGCGACCAATCCCGTAATCAGCCGACGGCGTGAGGTTACTGCCGTAGATCGTGCCGTATGGGGATTCCAGCGGATAGCCACCCGCCAGCGGTGCGCCGCCGGATGCCGTGTGGCAAGCCGCGCAGTCAGCCGCTTTAGCAAGATAACTGCCGCGCTCGATTTGCTCTTTGCTGGCGGTGACTTTTTGCACCGGGCCGTCATACGTGCGGTATTCCCGCCAGTACAGAATCGCCACAATAATGGCGATAATCACCAGTACGATTAGCGCGAGACGCTTTTTCATTTCACCGCCTCCTTCACCAGCCCCGGCGTTTTCAGCACCACGTCGCGCACCGCTTCGTAGTAACGCACGTAGCCGGTGCAGCGGCAGATGTGGTTTTCCAGCGCCTGGGAAATTGCGCCTTCCAGTTCGTCGCGCTCGATTGGCTCGCGCTTGAGTTTCTCAACAAAAATCGTGGCGGCATTCACAAAACCTGGTGTGCAGTAGCCGCACTGGAAACTGTAATGATCGAGGAATGACTGCTGGATTGGCGAAAGCTCGACGACTTCGCCCTGCTCGTCAACTTTGGCGTGGCCTTCCACGGTGCGGACTTTTTTACCGTTAAAGAAATGCGCGCCGGTAATGCAGGTGCGCACTTCTTCACTGGTGCCGCTTGGGTTATCGACAATCGCTACACAGGCGTGGCAAATGCCCTGCCCACAGCCGAGGCGCGAACCGGTCAGATAAACATATTCGTGGAGGAAATCGATCATCATCAACCCTTCCGGCACGTCAATCGGGCCGTACGGTTTGTTATTGATGGTCAGGGTCATTGGTTTGGTTTTGATGCTCATGGTAATACCTCACGAATATTTTCAGCACGGACAGGCAAATCACGGAAACGGTGACCGGTGGCGTCGGCAAGCGCATTAACAATCGCGGCAACCACCGGGATCATCACGACTTCTGCCATGCCTTTAGGCGGATCAGTTTCCGAAAGCGCAGGCAGGATATCGCCGGTCTGTTTCCAGACGGCAACATCGCTGGCGCGCGGCATGTGGTAACGGTTGAAGTTCCATGTGCCGTTACCCGGCCCGTCTTCGTAGAGAGGTAAATATTCGTGGAGCGCGTGGCCGATACCCATCGCCAGGCCGCCCTGCAACTGCCCGGAAACCAGTTCCGGCACGATCAAGTTGCCGCATTCCATAATTGAGTGGTGATTGAGCAGTTCGACTTCACCGGTTGCGAGGCTTACCGCAATTTCTGCCAGCGTGCCGACCGCGCTGTAGTACGTCACCGCCGCGTTGTTACGCTGGGTTGGCGGGTAGTAAACGTGTTCACGAGCAAGCGTTACGAATTCGCCGTTGCCGTTGCGCACCGATAAACCATCAATCGGCAGGCGTCTGCTTTGCTCGCCCAGTTTGAAATCAGCTTCTGCCCACTGCCAACGGTTGAATACGTGCACCGCAGCACCGGTCATCAGCCCCATTTCGTGGGCTTTTTTCGCCAACAATTCGATGCTGAGAATTTCCATTCCGGCCGCGGTTAAGCCACCTTCAACCCAACGGGCATCGTCGATACGCACCACTAACGGAGCCGCCTGGCCGCCGCCGATTCCGGTACTCCAGATTGCCATCGCCGCAGGCCACACGCCCTGCTCGAACACTAAACGCGCCGCTTCACGCGTGCTGTGCGAGAAGTAAAAAGCCGAGTTGCTGGCGCTTGATGGCGAGCAGTAAGACGGTGACCATGCCGGGTTTGCCGCCAGTTTGTCCTGCTCTTCCTGGGACATAATGTACGGGTCGCCACTGGTGACAATCGGTAGTGTCGACCAGTCGGTGACGGAGAAATGCGCTTCGTCGGCAGGTTTCCCCAGCCATTGCGCGCACAATACCGATTGCGAGGTCGACATGCCGGTGCCCATTTCCGCACCGCTGTGGTGCAAAGTAATGCGACCATCGGCACTCAATTCCACACGCGCAAACGAGGTTTCGGCACCAGTGCCAAAGTCTTTTTGCACACAGCCAAAGCCGACGCCGTAGCGTTTGCCTGGGTTCTTCATTTCAAATTCGGCTTTGCGTTCAGCACGTTTCAGCCAGATTTCATGTTTTGCGGCTTTTGCCAGCACTTCATCCACGCGAATCGCCCCGGCCGGAATAGCGCCCTGGGTGTTTTTCATGCCGGATTTCAGCGCGTTGCGCATACGGAATTCAATCGGGTCGATTTTCAGCTCGGCGGCGATTTCATCAACCATCATTTCGGTGGCGGCCATGCTTTGCAACGTGCCGTAGCCGCGAGCGGAACCCGCGTCGATAGCGCGGGAAGCGATGCCGACTGCCGACAAATCACTTTTCGGGAAGTAGTAAATGGACTGCGCAGCCGTCGCGCCGACCATGGCAACTGATGGCGTAAAGTTGCTGCGCCCGCCGCCGTTGGCGGTCATATCGCCTAAAAACGATTGCAGCACGCCGGTCTGTTTGTTGACCGCAATGGTGTAATTCATGTCAAAGGCGTGGCGTTTGATTGAGGTCTGGAACTGCTCGTAGCGGTCGTTGGCGAGGCGCACCGGATGGCCATCGCCATACATCGCGGCAACCGCGCCGTAATACGGGAAGTTATAGTGATCTTTCGAGCCGTAGCCCACGGTGTAACACGGATGCAGAATTAGCTGTTTTACCGGCGAAGTGGCTTTTGCCAGCATGCGCGGCATTTCGTCGGCCACTTCCTGCGGGGATTGCGTCGGCACCACCATATGCAGCGTTTGTGTGGCAGTGTCGAACCAGCCGTTGGCGTTATCCGGCTCAAGGGCGGCGGTGTCGATGGATTGCGTGGTGTAGCGGCGTTGTAGCACCAGCCAGTCTTCAGGCGGGTTCTTAAGTTCATCGGCAATCATGCCCGCGTAATACATGCCTTCCTGATCCAGCTTGCCGCCTTCTCGCCCTTCAGGCCAGACCGGCAAATGCTTTTTCATCGATACCGGGAAAATCGGCATGTCTTTCAGGCTGGAGAAATGATCGTCGTCTTGCGAGGTGGCGCCGCCGACGCGCACAAAGCGGAATGTGCCCCACGGGTCACGTTCCAGCGGGCCGATTTCGGCACCGTACTGGATCACTTCATCTTTGAATTTCAGTTTGTCTTTGGCAAAGCGGAAACGGGCAAAATCGTGGTAAATCAGAATGGCAACGGCTTGCCCAAGATAGGCCGGCGTTTTGCCGGTTGGCAGCAGCATGTCTTCGCCGTAGAAGGCCGGGAATGCCAGGCCATCACGCGCCAGATCCTCAGCGGTGACGATGCGATCCGGTTTCAGCTCATCGCCCAATAAAGAGAGATCGATACCGCTAAATAGCCTGTCGGCTTTAGTGGTGCGCAAAATAAAGGCGTGCGCCTGTTTCTGCGGCCAATGAGGCATGTCAATCGCACGAATATCACGGGCAAAAACTTTCTGCCCAATCACTTTTGATTGCCCGTCGATTCGGAAACGGATGCGTTTGTTTTTAGCATCCCAGTTCGGCGAGTGCAGAATTTTTTGTTCGAATAGCGCGGCGTAGGCACGGCTATAGAGAGGGGCAAGATATACCGCGACTCCGGCTACCACCGCGCGTTTAATAAAACTGCGCCGTGATGGATTAAAATTGCTCATAAAACATCCCATTTAAATTTATTATTGTCTTTTTTTCAAACAATTATGCGTAGTTCTTATTCATTTCCGTAGTGAATATAAGTATATATATTTAAGCTAAACCATGTGAGAATTAACATCTCATTTTCATAAAAAAAACATTGTTGCGCAAATTACTCATCATATTGCGTAATCAGGAAGGTAGTGAGGAATCACCCTTGAACATGAAAGCAGGCATTATTATTGCCGCCGCAGGATGTGCCGAACGCTTCAAAAAAGCGGGCGGCGAAGGCAATAAACTTAACGCATTGCTCAACGACAGCAGCGTGTTTGCGCAAACGCTATGTAATGCACTGGCTTCTGGCCTGCAAGTGCATGTAGTGACGCGGCCGGAAAACAGCAAGGTTCAAGCGTTGTGCCTCGCACAGCAGATTCCCGTTACGCTGATTGAAAGTTCTGGGTTGGGTGAGTCGATCGCAGCCGGTGTTCGCGCGAATGCGAACTGGCAAGGCTGGCTGATTCATCTTGCGGATATGCCTTTTGTTCCACCAGCGGTGTTTGTGGAGGTGGCTGATGCACTGAAATCTCACACGCTGGTGCGGCCATGTGTGAGCACGCAACCGGGTCATCCCGTGGCCTTCGACCGTAACTGGTACAGCAAACTCAGTCAGTTAACCGGTGACAACGGCGCGCGTGAGTTGTTACGTGGCGAGTCCGTGCACCTCATCGAAATTGAAGATGCCGATTCCCAGCGCGATATTGATCTCCCATCACAACTGGTTCAAAGGAGTGAATAATCATGCAACACATTGATATTAGTGTGATTCACCAGGCTCGTGAATGGCTTGAACAACAACCCGTCTGGTTATGTACGGTTTTAAATACCTATGGTTCCTCACCCCGTTCACCAGGTGCGTTAATGGTGGCAACAGCCGACAAGCGTTTTTGTGGTTCACTTTCCGGTGGCTGTGTAGAAGAGGACTTTTTGCAGCGTATTGCTCAGGGTGAATACCAGCAAGCCAGCCAGATTGTGCGTTATGGCGAAGGTGGTCTGGAACCAGGGATTGCGCTGCCCTGCGGCGGCGTGCTGGATATTCTGGTGGAATATTTGCCCGCTACGGCGGGAAATGGGGCTTATCTCGAGAAAATGGAAAATGCGCTGAGCGGCCATTTTGCCCTGCAAAAACGTCTGACGCTTCCCGAGCCTTGTCGCCACCTTGAAGTTACCGAATTTGCCGATATCACCCAGGTTGAGCGCAACGGGCAGCAGATTACTTTGCATGTCGCCGCCGCCCCGCGCCTGCTAATTGCCGGGCTTTCCAGCGTTGCGCTGTACTGCGCCGATTTTGCCAGCTCGTTGGGCTTTGAAGTCTTAGTTTGCGAGAATCGCCCTGAAGCGCTGGAAAATTTCGCCACACAGCTTAAAGCCGACATCACGCTGCTGAAACAATTTCCCGCGAACTATCTCGAACAAAATTCCTGCCACGCCAACACGGCGATTGTCGCGCTAACCCACGATCCGCGTATGGATGACCTGACAATGATGGAAGCGGTGAATACGCCTGCGTTTTACATTGGCGCGATGGGGTCGCAGAAAAACAGTGCGAAAAGACTCGAACGTTTGCAAAAAATCGCCGAATTAAATCCTGAAGAGTTGCAGCGTATTCATGCGCCGATTGGCCTGCCGCTGGGCAGCAAAACGCCGGCTGAAATTGCGTTGGCGGTGATGGCAGATATTGTGAAGCGGAAGAACGAAGCGCGGGGATAGCATCGGATATTCGAAGTTTTGTGTCGGATGACGCTGGCGCTTATCCGACCTACGAAATGCATTCGTATAGTGGATAAGCGCAATAAATCTTACTTCTTCGCTACGTGTACGCGTGCAGTTAAACCACGCAGGAAGTAGCGCAGGAACTGGTCGCCACATTCGCGGAAGTTTTTGTTCTCTGGGGCGCGCATCATCGCAGTGATTTCTGGCATAGAGATACGGAATTCTTGTGACGTCAGAATTTCCAGCACGTCGTCGGTTTTCAAATCAAACGCAATACGCAGTTTTTTCAGGATGATGTTATTGGTCATCTTGCGTTCGATTTTTGGTGCCGGTTTGCTTTCGTCTTTGCCGCGCTTGAAGTAAATCAGGCCGTTCAAGAAGTTTGCCATCAGGATATCCGGGCAAAGTTTAAAGTTCTCTTCGTCTTCTTTTTTGGTCCAGGTAACAATCTGCTCGGCAGTAACGGCAGTGTCGGTCAGGGCGAAGATTTTCACCATGTCGTCGTTGCCCAAATTCAGCATGTAGCGCACGCTGCGTAATACGTCGTTATTCATCATAGTGGTGATTCTCTCGTTCTAAATCTTGCAAGCGGGGGTATTTCTAAAGCGGGCAGTATATAGCGTTCTGCCGCCGCGCGCAGATTTAGTAATGAAGTCGGCACTGGAAAATGGTGAGAAGGTCGTCACTAACACTATAAACCAGACGGTCAGCATCATTGATTCGTCGGGACCACAGCCCGCTTAGGTTTTCACGTAAAGGTTCAGGTTTTCCCAGTCCATCAAAAGGATTTCTTTGAGCATCTTCAATGAGTTTATTGATGCGCTTTAAGGTTTTTTTATCCTGCGTTTGCCACCAGAGATAATCCTCCCAGGCGTGATCGGTCCACGCGAGCAGCCTATTCGCCGTCTTCATCGATAATCTCTCTCCGTGAGATTTTGCCTGCCTGTGCCTGCGCAATGGATTCCATCAGGCGAGTCGCATTTGCCGGAGAACTCAGCAGATGTACGGTTTCCATCAAAGAATTGTAGTAATCCAGTGACATCACTACCGCATCTTCAGCATCCCGGCGGGTGATAACCGTGATATCGGCATTGTCTACAACTTCATCAAGAACCGTTTTGAGCCGATTACGGGCTTCGGAGAATGTAATAACCTGCATGATCGCTCCACTTGTGCAATTTATGGTACAAGTATAAGTCAGCAAATGGATAAAAACTAGACTGCCTTTAGCCCCAGTGCCTCTTTTAGGCTCTTCAAATAACGCCGACTCACCGGGACTGACTGCCCGTCGCGCAGCATCAACTCGGCTTGCCCGCCCACTAACGGGCCACCGAGCAAGCCGCCCATTACCGCGCCAATCGCCCGCGTGTTAGCAATGGAATCGTCGATGTGCAGCCCAAAATAGGTGCCCATAATGCAGAAAATGGAGAACGTGACGTAGCAGAGTAATTTGTGTGGTAAACGTACTGTGACCTGCATCAGCGGGATAAACAGTCGCGTTTTACTCATTAACCAGGCGATAACCAGGTAGACGCACATTTGCTGAAGCAGCAGTAACACCAGGTTAAACTCGTACATTGCGCCCGCCATTGAGTGTTAAACGGCGCGTAACATACAACGACCCAGCTAAACTTTCTTTGAAGGGTTTCAATAATTTTGAATTGGCACCCAAGATCGTGCTGTTTATCAGACAATGGAGTAAGACATTTTGTTAATCAGAGCGTTTGAAGAGAGCGATCGCCCGCAATTACGCATTTTATATTTACAGACGCGCCTGAATGCCTGGACGTGGCTTGATGGCAGCACGTGGCAGCCAGAAGATTTCGACAGCACCACACATAACGAGCAAATCTGGGTAGCTGAAGATAACGGCCAGTTGCTGGGATTTGCTTCGGTTTGGGTAGTGGATGATTTTCTGCATAGCTTGTACGTCGCGCCAGAATACCAGGGGAAACAGGTCGGCCACGCTCTGCTTGCGAAGGTCCAGGCGGAATTTATCGGCCGAGGAACATTAAAATGCCTGGTAAAAAATGAGTCTGCTTTTGCATTTTACCAACGCCATGGCTGGCAGGTCGAATCACGCGGGGAGAGTGAAGATGGCGAGTATTTCTTGATGGGTTATGGGATTTGAATGAACTGGCGGGTAATGCAAGCACCTCCCGCCAGGGATCATTACACGGCTCTGAACGCAATATCCGCAGGGATCACTTCGCCTTCCCAGTAAAGCTGCGCTGCAACGCTACCCGCCAGTTGACGGTAGATAGCGGTAAACTCGCTTTCTGGACGGTTGATCACCGTTGGCTTACCGGCATCAAGATCTTCACGCAAAGTAATGTGCAGCGGCAACTGGCCCAGTAATCTGGTGTGATATTGATCCGCCAGTTTCTGTGCTCCGCCAGTGCCGAAAATCGGCTCATTGTGACCGCAGTTGCTGCAAATATGCATGCTCATGTTTTCAACGATACCCAGCACTGGCACATCAACTTTCTCAAACATCACAATGCCTTTACGGGCGTCGATCAACGCAATATCTTGCGGCGTGGTCACCACAACAGCCCCCGTTACGGGAATGTTCTGCGCAAGTGTGAGTTGAATATCACCGGTGCCTGGCGGCATATCCAGCACCAGATAGTCGAGATCCGGCCACATGGTTTCTTGCAGCATCTGCAAGAGTGCCTTGCTGGCCATCGGCCCGCGCCACACCATGGCGTTTTCATCAGTTACCAGATAACCAATGGAGTTGGTTGCCAGGCCATGCGCCAGAATTGGCGTCATATGCGTGCCGTCGGGAGACGTTGGGCGTTCGTGTTCCGCACCCAGCATCGTTGGGATAGAGGGGCCATAAATATCCGCATCCAGAATCCCGACTTTCGCCCCTTCGGCAATCAGCGCCAGCGCCAGGTTCACCGCGGTACTCGACTTGCCGACACCGCCTTTGCCTGAGGTCACCGCAATAATGTTCTTCACGCCATTAATGCCGGGGTGATTTTTCACACGCTTTAAGGTGGCAATGTTGTGGCTGAGTTTCCAGTCCACCGCTTTCGCCCCAGTAATGCGTAGCAAATCCGAACTGCACTGCTCTTGCAGCGCTTCAAAACCACTGCGCCAAACGAATGGCATCAATAGCTCAACATGCAGCGTGTCGTCTAACATCGCGACATGATGCAAGGCTTTAAGCGCGGTCAGATTATGTTTGAGGGTTGGGTGCTGAAAATTGGCCAGTGTCCCGGCGACCATAGCGCGTAGCTGCTCGGGGGAACGACTTGACGGGGATTGCGAATTCATCCCGGCTCCTTATGTTTTTATTGTCGGACATTGCAGTTTGTTAAGCATACCAGATGCGACCAGGCGCGATAAAATTTCCTTGATCGCCTTGCGTGGTTTACCGCAGGGCGGCTCTCAGTTAACATCTAAGGCCCTTTTCTATTTAGAAGATGCAATTTCTACTATGGCTCATACCGCGAAAAAATTATTGGTAACGTGCGCACTTCCGTACGCTAACGGCTCAATCCACCTTGGTCACATGCTGGAGCACATCCAGGCTGACGTCTGGGTCCGTTACCAACGAATGCGCGGCAACACGGTTAACTTCATCTGCGCGGACGATGCACACGGTACACCTATCATGCTGAAAGCACAGCAGTTAGGTATTACACCAGAGCAGATGATTGCCGAAATGAGTCAGGAGCATCAGACTGATTTTGCTGGCTTTAACATCAGCTACGATAACTATCACTCCACGCACAGCGACGAAAACCGCGAGCTGGCGTCGCTGATTTATGGCCGTCTGAAAGAGAACGGTTTTATTAAAAACCGCACGATTTCTCAGCTTTTCGACCCGGAAAAAGGCATGTTCCTGCCTGACCGTTTCGTAAAAGGCACCTGCCCGAAATGTAAAGCACCTGACCAGTACGGCGATAACTGTGAAGTTTGTGGCGCAACATACAGCCCAACCGAGCTGATTAACCCGCAATCTGTGGTTTCTGGCGCAACACCTGTGATGCGTGATTCCGAGCACTTTTTCTTTGATTTGCCTTCCTTTAGCGAAATGCTGCAAGCCTGGACTCGCTCCGGCGCGCTGCAAGAGCAAGTAGCGAACAAAATGCAGGAGTGGTTCGAGTCTGGCCTGCAACAGTGGGATATCTCCCGCGATGCGCCTTATTTCGGTTTTGAAATTCCGGATGCACCGGGCAAATATTTCTACGTCTGGCTGGATGCGCCAATCGGTTACATGGGTTCATTCAAAAACCTGTGCGACAAACGCGGCGATACCGAAAGCTTTGACGAATACTGGAAGCAAGATTCCACAACCGAGCTGTATCACTTCATCGGTAAAGACATCGTTTACTTCCACAGCCTGTTCTGGCCAGCCATGTTAGAAGGCAGCGGTTTCCGCAAACCAACTAACCTGTTCGTTCATGGTTACGTAACGGTGAACGGCGCGAAGATGTCCAAATCGCGCGGTACGTTTATTAAAGCCAGCACCTGGTTGAACCATTTTGACGCCGACAGCCTGCGTTATTACTACACCGCGAAACTCTCTTCGCGCATCGACGATATCGACCTGAACCTGGAAGATTTCGTGCAGCGCGTGAACAGCGATATCGTGAATAAAGTGGTGAACCTGGCGTCCCGTAACGCAGGCTTTATTGCCAAGCGTTTCGACGGCCAACTGTCTGCTGAAATCGCTGACCCGGCGCTATACAAAACCTTTACCGATGCGGCGCAAAGCATCGGCGAAGCGTGGGAAAGCCGTGAGTTTGGTAAAGCCGTGCGTGAAATCATGGCGCTGGCAGACGTGGCAAACCGCTACGTTGACGAACAAGCTCCGTGGGTGGTGGCGAAGCAAGAAGGCCGCGATGCCGATCTGCAAGCCATCTGCACTATGGGTATCAACCTGTTCCGCGTGCTGATGACCTGGCTGAAGCCGGTTATCCCTACGCTTTCTGAACGTGCTGAAGCATTCCTGAATACGGAACTGAGCTGGGATGCTATCCAGCAGCCGCTGCTGAATCACAAAGTGAACAATTTCAAAGCGCTGTATAACCGCATTGAGATGAAACAGGTTGAATCGCTGGTTGAAGCCTCGAAGGAAGAAGTGAAAGCCGCTGCCGCTCCGGCAACTGGCCCACTGGCTGACGACCCGATTGCAGAAACCATCGCGTTTGATGATTTTGCTAAAGTAGACCTGCGCGTTGCGCTGATTGAGAAAGCGGAATTTGTTGAAGGTTCTGACAAGCTGCTGCGCCTGACGCTGGATCTGGGCGGCGAGAAACGCAATGTGTTCTCCGGTATCCGTTCTGCTTATCCAGATCCGGCAGCGCTGGAAGGCCGCTTGACGATTATGGTGGCAAACCTGGCACCGCGTAAAATGCGCTTCGGCATCTCGGAAGGGATGGTGATGGCGGCAGGTCCTGGCGGGAAAGATATCTTCTTGTTAAGCCCGGACAGCGGTGCGCAAGCGGGTATGGCGGTTAAGTAAAAACAAAATACCCCGGCAAGCCGGGGTATTTTTTTATGCTGTTTTCGGGATGTTTTGTCGGATGGCGCTGCGCTTATCCGACCTACGGCTCGGGTTTTGTAGGGTGGATAAGCGCAGGGTACAAACCGGCCACATGGGTAACACTTTAGACCGGACACATGGGTAACAGTTATAAACGGTATAGCAGCGTCATCCACCAAATAAAACTACGCGTCCGTCCGGTTCCCAACGCTTTTATCTTTCAAAAACACAAACATCAGGCCCAGCCAAATCACACCACCCAACAAATTCAGCAGGCTGAACAAACCATTCCCGCCTAACAGATAAGCATGTTTGCTCACTTCGATACCCACGGTGAAGATACACATCTGCAACATCCCCATCGCCGCTGAAACGGTGCCTTTGCTCATATCACTCGCAAACAGTGTCAGGCGCACCAGTCCTGCGTTAGCAAGGCCAATACCAAATGCGTAGAGACTCAACCCGGCAGTCATCCACAAATATGCGTGCGTTGATGCCACTGTCGCCACAGCGGCAACTACCAGCCCTGGCACAATCCACCAGCCACCCATGATAATCAGCGAACGCACGCTACGACGAGAAGTTAACCGCGCCAGCACCAGGTTGCCAATAATCAACGCGCCAAAAATTGGCACCTGCAATAAACCGTATTCATAGGTCGAGAGCTTTTCACCGCTAATGATAATAATCGGCGATTGGGCAATCCAAGCCAGCAGCGGCAGGCTGACAAAACCGATGGCCAGCGAACCGGCCACAAAGCGTCCGTTTTTCAGCACCAGTTTGTAGTCATGGCCTAAATCGCGCAGCGAGAGCTTTTCGCCCAGGCGCGTCGCAGTTTCCGGCATCGCACGATGCAGACCGAAGAATGAGAATGCCGCCAGCGCCGCAAACAACACAAACATCGTTTCCCACGGTGCGTAGTGGATCCATGCGGCCCCAACCAACGGGCCGAGCAGCGGTGCAATCAGCGCAACGTTCGCCATCAAAGCGGTGATTTTGATACACACCGCTTCCTCAAACGATTCCTGAATCGCCGCGTAACCCACCGCGCCAATAAAGCACAGGCTCACACCCTGCAAGAACCGCAGGAATGTGAACTGTTCGATGTTTTGCGCCAGCAATGTCGCAAGACAAGTGACGATAAACCACACCACGCCGGTCAACATCACCGGGCGACGGCCAATACGGTCGGACAGCGGCCCCAGCAGCCACTGCAAGAACATGCCACCAGCCAGATACGCGGTCATGGAGGTCGGCACCCACTCGATCCCCGCGTTGTATTGTTCGACAACCGCCAGCATGCCTGGCTGGATCATGTCATTGCCGATATACGTAGAAAATTCATAGAGCACCAGGCACAGCGGGAATAGCAGTGCCTGGCGACCCAGTCGCTTATTATTTTGCATGAGAAACTCAAAGGAGAAGAAAAACGAACGAAGTGTAATAAATTGCCTGCGCGGTAGATAGTGAATTGTTATTTAAGGGAGAGAATCGCTGTTTTGTTTAAGGTTTTCTTAAGAAGCTCAAAGTAGGCTGTCGTCCTATAGTCACGATGCAAGGCGTGCGGCATCATCTTCATTTGACGGGCTAAGGAACTCAAAACGTTATGATCGAACAACTCAATCAGTCGCTCTTTCTACTGATTAATGCAACACCGGATTCTTCTGAATGGTTGATTAAATTTGCCATTTTTATCGCCAAAGATTTGATTAGCATCGTACCATTACTGATTGCCATTTTGTGGTTATGGGGGCAACGCCGCCAGATGACCGCGCAACGTGTCGTGGTGATTAAGACTGCACTAGCCATCATTATTAGCGTGTCGCTGTCGTGGATTATCGGCCATGTATTCCCACATGACAGGCCGTTTGTCACAGGCTTTGGCTACAACTTCCTGCACCACGCTCCGGATGACTCCTTCCCAAGCGACCACGGCACGGTGATTTTCACCTTCGCGCTGGCATTTTTGTTCTGGCACCGCGTGTGGTCGGGCGTAGTGTTATTTGTGATTGGCTGTGCGATTGCCTGGTCGCGGGTTTATCTCGGCGTGCACTGGCCGCTGGATATGCTCGGCGGGTTACTGGTGGGCCTGTGTTCTTGTTTACTGGCTCAAATGGTATGGAACTGGTTCGGGGTACAACTTCACGCCCGCCTGCATCAGGTTTATCGATTCTGTTTTGCCCTGCCAATCCGCAAAGGCTGGGTGCGTGACTAACTGTTTTTGCAAAGGTAAGATGCGTTAATCGAAACCCGGCGATGCCGGGTTTTTCATATTCAGAGGGCATCATGGAAACCCGGCGCGACGAACGCATCAACCGCCTGATTCAGGCACTTAAACGCAGCGACAAAATTCACCTTAAAGAGGCTTCCGCGCTACTCGGTGTCTCTGAAATGACTATTCGCCGCGATCTCAACAGTGAACCCGGTCCCGTGGTGTTATTGGGCGGCTATGTGGTGCTCGAACCACGTAGCGTCACCGCCAACCATTATTTGTTAAGCGATCAGAAAACCCGCCGTATTGACGAGAAACGCCATGCCGCGCGCCTTGCAGCAGCAATGGTTCGCCCACATCAGACGGTATTTTTTGACTGCGGTACCACCACTCCATACATCATTGAAGCGCTGGACGATGAGCTGCAATTTACTGGAGTATGTTATTCGTTAAACACCTTCCTGGCGCTACAAGATAAACCCGGCTGCCGGGTGATTTTGAGCGGGGGTGAGTTTCATTCCAGCAATGCGATTTTCAAGCCGATTAACTTCCAGGAGTGCCTGAACAATTTTTGCCCGGATATCGCCTTCTTCTCAGCAGCAGGCATTCACCCCCGTCACGGAGCAACCTGTTTTAATCTCGATGAGTTGCCAGTAAAAAATTGGGCGTTAGCGATGGCGCAACAGCGTGTGCTGGTCGTGGATAGCAGTAAATTCGGCAAAGTACGCGCAGCCTGTATGGGGCCACTTTCTGCTTTTGATTTGATTATCAGTAACGAAGAGCCTGACGCGGCGTTTGTTGAATTTGCCGCGTCGGAGAATGTTTCTTTGCAATGGTGAAGTGTCCTTTACAACTCCTCCAAAATAATTCGAGCCGCTTATGCGGCTCGAATTATGAAGCGGATCAAGCAAACCAGCTGCCGAACCAGCTATGAAACTTCATCAACACAAAATCCCACATCCGGCTAAAGAAACCACCCTCTTCGACTGCTTCCATCACCATCAGCGGGCGTTGTTCGATTGATTTACCATTAAGCTGGAAATCGATAGTACCAACCACCTGGCCTTTCTTCAGCGGCGCGGTCAGCTGCGGTTCGGTCAGCGAGAAGCTCGCTTTCAGGTTCTTCAACTGGCCGCGAGGAATAGTGACAGAGCCACCTTCACCGGCCCCCAGATTCACTTCACTTTTATCCCCAAACCACACGCGTTGAGTAACAAAAGTGGCATCCGGTTTAATCGGTGTAACGGTTTCAAAGAAGCGGAAGCCCCACGTCAGCAATTTTTCACTTTCATTGAAACGAATACGATCGGTTTTAGTGCCCAGCACCACGGAAATTAAACGCATGTCACCAGAAGTCGCCGAAGCCACCAGGTTGTAGCCCGCCCCTGTAGTGGTGCCGGTTTTCATGCCATCGACGTTAAGGTTAGAGCTCCACAGCAAGCGGTTACGGTTCGGCTGCTTGATGTTGTTAAAGGTGAACTCTTTCTCTTTGTGGATGGCGTACTCTTCTGGCACATCATGAATCAATGCCCTGCCGAGCAGCGCCATATCGCGTGCGGTACTGAATTGCCCAGGTGCATCGAGGCCGTGAACGGTCTTAAAGGTAGTGTTGGTCAGATTCAGTTTTTGCGCATAGTTGTTCATCAAACTGACGAAAGAATCCTGACTGCCTGCCACATAATCAGCGATTGCAATACTGGCATCGTTACCTGACTGGATGATTACACCTTTATTCAAATCTTCAACCGAGACTTTATCGCCTGGTTTCAGGAACATGAGTGAGGAACCACGCAGCGCAGGATTACCGGTTGCCCACGCGTCTCTGCCAACGGTGACCATATCGGTAAGCTTGATCTTATCAGCCTTGATAGCCTGCCCAACCACATAGCTGGTCATCAGTTTAGTCAGACTCGCCGGATCGAGCTGGGAATCAGCATTGCCTTCGGCCAGAACTTTGCCGCTGGCATAATCCATTAAGATCCAGGCTTTAGCATCAACTTGCGGTGCATCAGCAGTCTGTTCTGCACTAACCGCAGGCGCGGCTATCAACAGCAGGGTTGTACCTGCCAGTAATGCTCGTAGCGAAGCAGGGATTTGCAAAGTTTTCATAACACCACCCAGTATCCATTCTAAAAAAGTCACGACGCACGCCGTTACTCAATCGTTCAAGTTGCCAGTAAGCTAACTTGCGAAACCACATAATGAAACATAGTGTTGGTAAAGTTTTTTAAGTTTATTCGATAACTGCGCGACTTGCCGCCACGTTGATGAGTTTTTTACCTGCCGTTGATGTTCACTGCTGTTTTCTTCATCAGCCCACGGCATACTGAAGTGCAAACCCACATACAGAGGAAACAAAATGATCACAGTTTGGGGCAGAGACAATTCGACAAATGTGAAGAAAGTGTTGTGGTGCCTGGAAGAATTAGGTGTGGCGTATCAATCAGTTCCTGCGGGTGGCAAATTTGGTAAAACTCACGATGCTGAATATCTGGCAATGAATCCCAACGCGCTGGTGCCGTGTATTCATGATGACGCCACCGACTTAACGTTATGGGAATCCAATACCATCGTGCGTTATCTTGCCGCGCAGTATGGCAAAGAGACGTTGTGGATTGCCGACCCTGCGACTCGCGCGCGTGGTGAAAAATGGATGGACTGGGCAGGCACAACGCTTGCTGGCCCACATCGCGGCGTGTTTTTCAGCCTGGTGCGTATCCCACCGGAAGAGCGCAGCCAAAAACTGATCGACGAGAGTATCGCGCAATGCAACACGCTGTTTGCCATAGTTGAAGCGGAACTTGCGAAGCAAAAATGGCTGGGAGGAGACAAGTTTAGCGTTGCGGATATCGCCCTTGCCCCAAGCGTTTACAACCTGCTCAATCTCGACGTGCAGTGGAACGATTTCCCGAACTTGCAACGCTGGTATCAGCAATTGACCCAGCGCCCGGCATTCAAGAAAGTCGTGATGATTCCGTTAAGTTAATACACTAGGCTGATGGGCTAATTTTCAGTAATTGCCCGTCAGACTCGTCGGTCAGGACATAAAGATAACCGTCCGGGCCGACGCGCACATCACGAATACGCGCCCCGTGGTCGTCCAGTAAACGCTTTTGCCCGGTGACTTTATCGCCGTTTAGCGTCAACTCAATCAGGTTCTTCTCTTTTAGCGCACCGATAAACAGCTTCCCTTTCCACTGTGGGAATTTATCGCTGTTATAGAACGCCATGCCGCTCACCGCCGGGGAAACCTTCCAGTAATAAACAGGCTGTTCCGTGCCTGCTACGATTTCACCTTTCGCTTCGGGAATCGGCAAACCACTATAATTTATGCCCCAGGTTGCCAAAGGCCAGCCGTAGTTTTTACCGGGCTGCGAGACGTTGATTTCATCGCCGCCTTTCGGCCCGTGCTCATTAAGCCACAACTCGCCGTTGGCTGAATTGAGCGCCATACCCTGCGGATTACGATGCCCGTAAGACCAGATTTCACTGCGTACACCCTGCTTGCCCGCAAACGGGTTATCCGGCGGCACCTCGCCGTTTTCGGTCAGGCGCACCAGTTTGCCTTGCAGTTTGTCCATATCCTGGGCGGTGGAACGCTGATTGTTTTCACCGAGCGCGATAAACAAATAGCCCTTGCCGTCAAACACCATGCGCCCGCCAAAGTGATTGCCGGTGGAAAGTTTTGGCATCTGGCGGAAGACGACTTTAAAGTTTTCCAGCCGTTCCATATTGCTGCTCAACGTGCCGTAGCCGACGGCGGTGCCCGCTTTATCATCGCTATTCTCTTCCGCGAAACTCAGCCAGACGCGGCGGCTTTGTTCAAAATCCGGAGCCAGCACCACATCCAGTAATCCGCCCTGCCCATGCGCCCAGACTTTTGGCACGCCGACAATCGGGTCACCTAAGCCCTCGCCCGGCTGCCAGCGGCGTAACTGCCCGTCACGCAGCGTAATCAGCATACCTTTATTATCTGGCAGAAATGCCAATGACCATGGGTGATCGAGCTTGCTTTGCAGCACATCGACTTTCACTTCAGCGGCATAAGTCCAGCTTGCTGAAAGGAGCAATGTGGCGGTGATGAGTGAATTGAGTCCGGACCGTGGCATAGCCTTCTCCTTATCGGTTACCCGATAAGGTTAGTCGTCCATAAATGGGGGGATGGGAATTTTACAAAAACTTGAACAAGGGGGAGTCGCCTCCCCCATATATCACGACTCTACGGCCAGTTGGTGGCCCATAATATCTTTCAGGCTGTCGGAAAGTTCAGACAGGCAGCTTTCCAGTTTTTCGGCATCGATGGCGATATATTGTGGGCAATCGTGGCGCCCGGTCATCAGGCAAACTCCGGCAGAACACACCGCACTCATTCCGTGGTTAATACTTTCCATTTCTTGCGCTGCAAGGTGGAATTTGAGGCGTATGGCCTTCTCACGATACTCAGTAGACAAATCGAACAAGTTATCGCGCAGATGCTCAGTTTCATTCACAGACATATAGCCTTTCGCTTTTCTCAAAGAGAGATAAGCGGCGATGTCTATTTTGGCGATAATCATCTTTTTCAAGAGATCGCGTTTGAGTGGCTCCCCAGTCATACATTTACCCTCCGTGTGGTTTGAATCGATAACACACACTTATAGTATGGATAAATTTTAAGCTACCCTGTCTTTTTTGCCGTGTTTTTTGATCCCTGGCAACAACCTTTACAATGGCTAACAATCGCAGTGAAACAAAGGATTACGCAGCGGCATTGACACTACAGGTCGCAGCCTGACGCTGCTCCTCAAGCATCTGGCGTAACACACTGTGCCCAAGGTTATTTTGCCAGGTGAAACTATTTTGCAGCACTACAACGGCAAAATGATTCACGCGATCAATACCTATATAGCTTGAGTAACCGCCAATATATCCCACCTGATAAGTGATGGATTGCTCGCCATAGGTATCTGTCACCCAGGCAATATTGGCGGCTTCTTTATCCCGTGGATAATAGACCTGCATCGTATCGTGAATCGCTTTATCCAACGTTGCATCACCAGTGCTGGCAAGATGCGCGGCGGCATAAGTCAGTAAATCTGCAGTGTCGGTATACAAACCACCCGCGCCAAGCATATTGCCGGTGAACTGCCAGTCAGGCACAACTTGCCCGCGAGGGATAAATTTCGGCTGGCTGCCCGCATGGCCAATCGCCCGCTGCGAGTAACGTCTTAATTTGTGAGGGGTAAAACTGCTGTTGCGCAGATTCAGCGGATCAAAGATCAGCGACTGAACCAGTTGGTCGGCACGCTGCCCGGTTTGATAACGCAGAACGTAATCCAGCACCGCGTAGCCAAGGTTGGAATAACGTGGCGCATCACTATGAGGTTTTGAGAAATCAGCCAGGTCATGCACCACATCGTCGCTATCAAGATGGGCATAGAAATTCTCACCGTTACCCAGATAGCGAATAAAGGCTGCCAGCATCGGCAAGTCCATATTTTGCCGGGGCAAACCAGAAGTGTGCGTCACCAGTTGCAGCAGGGTGATTTTTTTCGCGTCGTCACTTAACGGCACCGACGGCGGCAGCAAAGTTTCGAGGGTATCTGACCAATGCAGACGCCCCTGCGCCACTAACATCGCGGTCGCCTCGGCAGTCATGCCTTTACTCAACGACCCCACGGCAAACAAGGTATGTTCATTGACCGGCTTATTGTGCTCGGCATCGGTGATACCAAAATGCCAGTAATGGCGCTGATTCCTGGCATCAATCACCCCCACCACCATGCCGGGTGATTGCTCCTCAACCATGGCAGGGAACCATTGGTTGATATCACGAGTCGCGGGCTCCCCGCAGGCTCGCTGGGCTTTTTGCGGCACTTCAGCCTCAGGAGCAACATTCGACAGCGTTCCACACCCCGCCAGCATAAAACCGAGCAGCAGCGTACTCAGGCGACGGGGCGCAATCATCAGTTAGTTTGCCGCCACACAAGGTTTAGCATCAAGGCCGACAAGCATGGTGCGGTTTTCACCGACTTTTTTCAGGCCGAAGTTGCTGCTGTGGTAGCGATAAAATGCCTGTCCGCCGCTCATACTTTGATAGGAGTAACGATCGCCGTTATACCAGGCGTAGTCGCCATCGATAGCAAGTTTTTCACCGCCACAAACAAATTTTTGCGCTGTTGCCGGTGGGGTATTCAGCGGCGTAGGAATGATGTTGCAGGCGCTGATCGACAGGAAAGCAATTAGCATCCCGGAAAGGGCTAAAAACTTGAGCATAATTAGGTTCTCTTTTTTTTCGAAGCACGCGAGGGTTTTAAAGGCGAGAATGATAATAGAGGCTGCTGTCCTGGTAAGCAAAAACTAAGGCACTTCAATGATTCTGAAATTTCATCTCGTGCTACAGGATAAGCAGCCAATTAGCTCAGACGGCGTGACACAATAGTTGCTCTCAGAACACAACGCCGCCGCGGGTAATAACAGGATCTGGATTATTGCAGGGTGACCTGACGTACAAATTCTTTTCTGAGCTGCATACTGTATTCCTTGCCGTAAAACTGCGTTGGGGATTCCGGCTGTGTACTAGGTGATTTAAGCTGTTTATTCATGGGGACGCTACCAAAAGTAGCATGGAGTGCCTGCTGGGTGTCAGCCTGCACAAGCCAGTTGAGAAATACTGCCGAGGCCGCAGGATGTGAACTATTTGCGGCTATCGCGGCAATATTGCCACCGCCTGGCATACCAAATTTGGGAACATAAAATTTCAAACGCCCGGTAATTGCCCCAGTTTTTTGTAGCCCCATCATATGGTCTTCCCATGCCGGAACCAGCAACAATTCACCATCGTTCAGACGTGTCAGGCTATCGGCACCCGATGCGGTTTGCGTGATTTTCTCTTTATTCGAGGCAAACCACTGCCAGCCTTTGCTCCAGTTTTTAACGATAGCAGGGTCAACTTGTGTGGCGTTGGCATCGAAGTCTGCACTGGATATTGTCACAATCCGCTGAATAAAGGCTTCTCCTGCTCCGCCATTATTAGGGTCGTTATAGCCAAATTTCTTCGGGTTAGCGTCAATAAAACGCTGTAAGTCCTCCAGAGTTTGGGGAAGCGGCTGATTTCCCATCTGCTGCGGGTCATAAGCCATTCCAGTCTGATTTCCCCAGAATGCGACGGCATACCCTTCAGTATCGACGCTTTGCAGTTCATGTAGCGCATCTTTATAGGTTGGTAGCCAGTCAACCTGCGCCAGCGCATTAGCTTTTCGAGTAATGGGTAATTGTGCAACTGACAGGGCAATGACATCCATTTTCCCTTTTTCACGGCGGGCTTCCGCCAACAGCTTATTCATATTTCCATCAATAGATCCTTCGGGAATGCGTACCTTGATACCGTATTTTTTCTCAAAATCACTCACGAAACTTCGCCACTGAGGTTGCAGATACCAGACGTTAAACGTGACAGTACCTTCCGCTTTTGCCTGGGCAACCACTTGATCCCAGCTTTGTTGTGCCAATGGGTTTGCGGAGGCAAATGTGCTGTACAACATGCCGCCGAGCAATAAAAGTGCACCTGTTTTCATGTTTATATGCTCCATTATCAAGGATCACGCCTTGCCGGTTGACTGTGACAGATAATTCCCTTTCAGCAGTTTCTCGATGATGACCATTAAAATCACATTAGGGATAACTAATATCATCGACACCACTGCTGCGTCTGGACGTACAAATGAATAACCGAGGAAGGAGTAGAGAATGGTTGGAACCGTAATAAAATCGGGTGCGCCAAGTACGTAGGAGATGCTGAACTCTTCGAGACTGCGCACCAGGCAAAAAATTAGCGCGGCCAGAAAACTGGGTTTTAGCAAAGGCAGAAAAGCATTACAGAAAGTCCCCCAGTGGCTGGCACCTAAATCACGACTGGCGTCAATCAAGTCCTGCGGTACCGCTTTGAATCCGGCAGACATGATGCGAATAGAATAAGGCAATGTCAGCACGGTATGCCCTAGCACAATACTGATAAACGCATTGCTGATGTTCAAGCTCATCAACATCGCACTGAAGAATATGCCAATAATCATCCCCGGCATCACCAATGGGATAAGCGTGAGCATTTCCGCCAGTGCTTTACCACGAAAACTCATCCGACCAAAGGCGTAAGCAGTAGGAAGCGACAGCAACAAACTGAGCATGGCAACCGTTGGTGCAATGGTATAGCTGTTGAATAATGCCTCGGACAATGAAGTTTTCTGCCACACCAGTAGCCAGCGATTAAATGACAACACCTGTGGGAACAAATCCGGGTAACTCCAGGGATGTTGCGGATCAACCAACGACCAGAGTATCGCCATTGAAAATGGCAATCCTAACCACACCAAATTGACCAGAATAAAGAACAGGAGTGAAATCTTGACGATGATGCGTCCATTCGCAGTGTGACTCATTTGACTTCTCCTTTGCGCGTAGCAAGCGGCGTCAAAACAGTAGCAATCAGCAATGTACCCAGCGCGGCACTTAGCATGATGATCACGGCAATGACTGCCGCGTTATTCCATTCGCCATACTCCATCGCAGTGGCCTGCATCAGGCGTGCCAGCGAATATGTGTTACGCGGTCCCGCTACTGAAAAGAAGGCAAAATCACCAAGGGCACCGATGAAAATCAGGATCAGCGACACCTGTACTGCGGGCAGTGTCAGGGGGAATATCACATCACGAAAACGCCGCCAGGAAGAGGCACCAAGATTGCTGGCTGCATCCAGTACATCGGTACGGATGGAGTTTACAGAGCCCCCCACCAAAATGAGCGCAAAGGGTAGGTTCTTCCAGATTTGCAGTATCACCACTCCCCAGCCAAAATCGTCGTTTTGCATTCTTAGCGGCTCGTCAATTATGCCCAACGCCAGCAACAATTCGTTGATAACACCATGATAAGCAATAATATTAACGAATAGAAAAGCAGCAACCAAGCCGGGGATAAACATCGGCGCACGCAATACTGCAACAATCCCTTCCCTGGCGACCAGCGGTTGGCGCAACCACAGTGCTAAGGGATATGACAGCAACACCGCCCCGAAAGCCCCCAGTGCCGACACCTTCACGGAATAAAATAAAGCACTATGTAAAACGGGATCCTGTAAGACATTTTGCCAATACTCCAGCGAGAAACGGCTGTCGCCGGATAAATTGAAATAGCCAATGCTCTGTACCAGCACGACATAAAAAGTAGAGCCCATCAGCAGCAAAATGGTGCCCAGCCCGCTGAGCATCAACAACCACGCAGTCAGCTCGTTATGCCATTTCATTGCTGCCCCCCACTACAGGTTCCAGAAAGTGGATGGCGTCTTCTGGCAGTTGGAAACAAACGCGTTCACCAATCTCCGCCTGCGGTTTTTTAATCAGTTGCAGGCGCACCGACAGGCTATTCTCATCGTTATCCCCCCAGGCTTCGGTCAGGTTGCCCATAAACGCCATTTTGCGCAGTGTCAAAAAGAAATGGTTATCACCCTTACGAGGTTGCGGCACAAAGCGCGCATCTTCTGGCCGCCAGCAAATATAGCTGTGCTCTGCTTGCGGAGGCCTCGGGGAACGCACGTAAAATTCACCTAATTTGCAGCGCACGCAGTAATAGCCAGGTTGCTGGGCCGGGGTGATGCGTGCGGTATCAATATTGGCAGCACCGATAAAATCGGCCACAAAACGGTTAGCCGGACGGTAATAGATCTCCTCCGGCGGCCCAATTTGCTCAATGCTTCCGGCGTTGAGTACCACAATTTTATCTGACATGGTCAGCGCTTCAGCCTGGTCGTGAGTGACGTAAATAGAAGTGAGCTGATACTGGCGTTGTAGCTCTTTGATTTCGAACCGTACACTCTCGCGCAGTTTGGCATCCAGATTGGATAGCGGTTCATCAAAAAGTACTACATCCGGTCGAGTCACCATTGCACGAGCCAGAGCCACGCGCTGCTGTTGCCCCCCAGAAAGCTGAGCAGGCATTTTCAGGTGCTGATCCTTTAAACCGACCTGATTAAGCACCTGTGTCAGCCTCCCCTGTTGCTCGTTAATCGGCAGCCCTTTTTGCTTTAAACCAAAGCAAATGTTGTGCGCCACATTCAGATGGGGAAACAGCGCATAGGACTGGAAACACATGGCAGTGTTGCGTTTCTCAGGAGGCAGATTGTTGACGTTTTTGCCGTTAATCCAAATATGACCGCTATCCGGCTGATGAAAACCACCGATCATTTTCAATAGCGTGGTTTTCCCGCAACCGCTGGGCCCGAGCAGAGTCACGAACTCCCCCTCTTGTGCCTCAAAAGTAATCTCACGGGCAGCATAAAAATCCCCAAATCGTTTGGTGATCTTCTCAAGTCGAAGCGTTGACATGACAGGTATGTCCTTTGATAATTCGATGGCTATTAAATTTACACACTAAACATTAATTTTATGTGACACGGATCTTTAAAATTAAAAAATACATTGAAATGAAATTTAAATGTAAAAATATCAACAACTTAATTAAAAATAAGCCGCGGGCAAATTGTTTATCTTTTTATAATTAAATTTAAATAGTAAATTTAATTGCATCATAAATTGATTGCCCAAGGAACAGATCATCATGGCGTTTAACTTCCATCGCGCAGCACAAGGTGTCGTGCTGGCCAACAGTCATCGTGGCTACTCCAGCCATTACCCGGAGAACACACTCCCTGCATTTTTGGGGGCTCGGGAAGCAGGAACCCACTGCATCGAAATTGATATTCACCTGACAGCGGATAATGAGTTTGTCGTTACGCACGATCATCGTATTGACCGGGTTTCAACAGGAACGGGGTTTGTTGAGCAGATGACGCTAGTGCAACTACGGCAATTCGATTTCGGGATTAAATACCACCCGAGCTTTGCCGGGACACCGATTCCATTGCTAAAAGAGGTGCTTCGCTGGGCGGTTAGCAACGATGTGGGGCTGATTGTTGAAATAAAACAACGACGCCGCCACGACGAGTTTGTGCAGCATCTTGTGACGTTATTGCGTTCTATGCCGCAGGCACTGTCACATATCCAATTGTTGGGGTTCAATCATGTGCTGACTAACCGCGTTAAGACTGAAATTCCCGAACTGGCGTTGCAGGTGGTGACGCTTGAACGTTACAACAACCAATTGGCAGCCGTTCAGCAATCTAACGCGAGTTGTGTCTGCTTTGAGTATGAATTTGCTCATGTAGATGATCTGCGTGCTTACAAACAAGCTGGGCTAGGGGTGCGCATGTACCTGCATGAAGTGAAAAATGGCATGACTCCCCTGGAGCAGTATCAGCACAAATTCGGGTATGATAGTCGTCCTGAGATCCTCGGCTGGTTGCGTGAAGGGCTTATCGACATGCTCAGTCACGATGATATTCCTTACCTGCAAGCTTTAATTGAAGAAGCGGGTTTGCGCTGGGCCTGATAACAAAAATGATAACCATACTATGAATGTAAAACCTGACTGTCTGGAATTGCGTCCAACCCAACGTTTACTGTTGGAACTCATCCGCCGACATGCTCCCGTAACGCGTACTGAATTGGCACGATTATCTAACCTCACTGGCGGGGCTATCACGCAACAGTGTCGCGAGTTGCTGTTCAGTGGTTTGGTTATCGAAGGTGAACGCAATATGGGGCAACGTGGGCAACCATCGTTACCCTTAAGACTCAATCCTGGTGGTGCCTGCTCTCTCGGGTTGGCATTCAGCCCGGGTTTTATCAACTTAACGCTCGTCGATCTCAGCGGACGTAAACTGTTCAGTGTTTCTGAGCCGCATCAGGAAAATCACCCTCTCGAAACGACTCTTAAGCAGATCAAAGCACTGATCGAGCAGACGTTAAAAAAACGTCAGTTGCAGCATGCACGTATTTTGGGAGTGGGTTATGCCGTGCCTGGTTTTTTAAAAACTGACGGCAGAAAGCGCCACTGTGTGGCGTGGCTTGCAAGCTGGCGTGATACAGACCTTCAACAGGCATTTGAAAATAATCTGCCATGGCCCACCTGGGTTGAAAATAATGCTAATGCATCCGCGATTGGTGAGTTGTATTCCGGCATGTGGAATGACTACCACGACCTAACATTTATCGATCTTGGCTATGGCATCGGTGCTGGAATTATTGCTGATGGCAAACTGCTACGTGGCGGTTTTTTAAACGCTGGTGAAGTCGGAATGGCATTCCCGGCGGAAAAACCACGCCCGTCACTCAAAGATTTACTCGCAACACTTGAACGGGAAGGCTTCAGCGAGGCGCAACTGCCTGAACTGCTCGCCACACAACACTCGGCAATGGAAGCATGGTTTACTCGTTGCGCTGAACAGGTAGAACAGACCATCATGGGTTGTCTGCAATGGCTGGATCCGCAGTTGATAATCCTAGGGGGTGCAATGCCCAAAGCGATAACGCAACGCTTGGTCAATACAGTGACGCAAAGATTAGAATTGCGGCTTGATCCAGAAAGGCCAAAAGTCCGTCTGGTGAGTTCGCCTATTGGGGTAGAGAGCGCATCATGGGGAGCGGCAATGATCCCGTTATATCAGGTCATTAATCAGCGTTAGAGTGTTATTAATTTCTCTGGTTTTGATATAAGCACAGGTAACAAGCAAGTTACGAGTAGAGCCACACCCAAAACCCGTGTAGAATCGCCCGGTTTTTCTTTTATTGATTACTTTGTGAGCGTGACCTGTATGCAACAACCCCGTATTGGCTTTGTCTCCCTCGGCTGCCCAAAAAACCTCGTCGATTCTGAACGAATTCTGACTGAGCTGCGCACCGAAGGTTACGATGTAGTGCCTAGCTATGATGATGCCGATATGGTTATCGTTAACACCTGTGGCTTTATCGACAGTGCCGTACAAGAGTCGCTCGAAGCGATCGGAGAAGCGCTGAACGAAAATGGCAAAGTGATTGTGACCGGCTGTTTAGGGGCCAAAGAAGATCAAATCCGCGAAGTGCACCCTAAAGTTCTGGAAATCACCGGCCCACATAGCTACGAACAAGTTTTGCAGCACGTTCACCACTATGTGCCAAAACCAAAACACAACCCGTTCTTGAGCCTGGTGCCGGAACAAGGCGTGAAACTGACCCCGCGTCACTACGCTTACCTGAAAATTTCCGAAGGCTGTAACCACCGTTGTACCTTCTGCATCATCCCTTCAATGCGTGGCGATCTGGACAGCCGTCCGATTGGCGATGTGTTGTCTGAAGCGAAACGTCTGGTTGATGCGGGCGTGAAAGAGTTGCTGGTTATCTCGCAAGATACCTCAGCTTACGGCGTGGACGTTAAGCACCGCACCGGTTTCTACAACGGTGAGCCGGTGAAAACCAGCATGGTTAGCCTGTGTGAACAACTGGCAAAACTCGGCGTCTGGACGCGTCTTCACTACGTTTATCCATATCCGCACGTTGATGATGTGATTCCTTTAATGGCGGAAGGCAAAATCCTGCCGTATCTGGATATCCCTCTGCAGCACGCCAGCCCGCGTATTCTGAAGCTGATGAAGCGCCCTGGTAGTGTTGATCGCCAGTTGCAGCGCATTAAGCAATGGCGCGAGATCTGCCCGGATCTGACTCTGCGTTCTACCTTCATCGTTGGCTTCCCTGGCGAAACCGAAGAAGATTTCCAGATGCTGCTCGACTTCCTGAAAGAAGCGCGTCTGGATCGCGTCGGTTGCTTTAAGTTCAGCCCGGTTGAAGGTGCTACCGCCAACGAACTGGCCGATCCTGTGCCAGAAGAAGTAAAAGAAGAGCGCTGGAACCGCTTCATGCAGCTGCAACAGCAGATTTCTGCTGAACGTCTGCAAGAAAAAGTGGGCCGTGAGATTCTGGTGATCGTTGATGAAGTTGACGAAGAAGGCGCGATTGGCCGCAGCATGGCTGACGCTCCAGAAATCGACGGCGCGGTTTATCTGAATGGCGAAACCAAACTGAAACCAGGTGATGTCGTGCGCGTGAAAGTCGAAAACGCGGACGAATATGATCTGTGGGGTTCAGTGGTTTAATTTCTGAATGTCGGATGGCGCTACGCTTATCCGACCTACGAAAAGACGTTGTAAGGTGGATTAGCGCAAGGGACATCCACCTTTTTTTATCCTCTGATTACCCTTTTATCTTCGGGTCAAGGGCATCGCGCAGCCCATCCCCCAGCAAATTAAACGCCAGCACCGTCAGGAAAATCGCCAGACTCGGGAAGAGTGCGACATGTGGCGCGATCACCATATCCGCTCGCGCTTCGTTAAGCATCGCGCCCCACTCCGGCGTTGGCGGCTGTGCACCTAAACCCAAAAACGACAAACTCGCCGCAGAAATTATCGACGTGCCAATGCGCATGGTGAAATAGACCACAATCGACGAAACCGTCCCCGGCAGAATATGGCGAAAGATGATGGTCGCGTCCGAGGCACCGATACTGCGTGCCGATTCGATAAAGGTTTGATGTTTTAGTACCAGCGTGTTGCCACGCAC
Source organism: Buttiauxella massiliensis (assembly GCF_902500225.1). Lineage (GTDB taxonomy): Bacteria > Pseudomonadota > Gammaproteobacteria > Enterobacterales > Enterobacteriaceae > Buttiauxella > Buttiauxella massiliensis. The sequence goes on from NZ_LR722653.1 coordinate 268,342, forward strand.
CAGGCGGGCGAAGGCCGGAATACTGAAAATCGCCACCGCGATAATCACGTTCGACATTCCGCTGCCCATCACCGCGACGACGGCAATCGCCAGCAAAATCCCCGGAAAGGCAAACAGCACATCGCAAATGCGCATAATCACCCTGTCCCACCAGCCTTCGTAATAACCGGCCAGCAAACCGAAGAACGTGCCAATCAACGCGCCGATTAATACAGAAAATACACCCGCTGCCAGCGAAATTTGTGCGCCAACCAGCACGCGGCTGAAGATATCGCGCCCGAGGGAATCCACGCCAAACCAGTGCAGCATCGACGGGCCATCGTTGAGCCGGTCGTAATCAAAATAGTTTTCCGCATCGAATGGGGAAATCCACGGCGCAATCAGAGCGATAACAATCAAAAACAGTACGAACATCCCAGCAAACATTGCCACAGGTTGCTTACGCAAGCGGCGCAGAAATTCGTGCCACGGCGTGCGCACCTGCTGTGGCCGAACTATCGGCATCGCGTTCAGTACCGCCTGGCGGCGCCAGTTAAAGAGTCGCATCCTTACTTGTACCTGATAGCTGGGTTAATGGCGGCGTACAGCAAATCCACCACTAAGTTGATGACAATAAATTCCAGCGAAAACAGCAACACTTCCGCCTGAATCACCGGGTAGTCGCGCATTTCGACTGAATCCACCAGCAAGCGCCCAAGCCCCGGCCAGTTAAAGACTTTTTCGACCACGATTGAGCCGCCGAGCAAGAAACCAAACTGGAGCCCCATCATGGTGACAACGGGAATCATGGCGTTGCGCAGGCCGTGTTTGATCACAATCAGCGTTTCGCTCACGCCCTTGGCGCGGGCGGTGCGCATGTAATCTTCTTGCAAAACATCGACGAACGAAGCGCGGGTAAAACGTGCCATCACCGCCGCGACTGCCGCGCCGAGAGTAATCGATGGTAAAACGTAGTGCTGCCAGGAATCCGCGCCAACGGTCGGCAACCAGCCCAGCTCAACGGAGAAAACCTGCATTAGCAACATACCAAGGGCGAATGCCGGGAAAGAGATACCGGATACGGCAATGGTCATGCTTAGCCGGTCTGGCCAGCGGTTGCGCCAGACGGCAGCAACAATGCCAGTGAACAGGCCGAAAATCACTGCCCAAACCATGCTTGTGATAGTCAGCCAGAAAGTCGGCATAAAGCGGCTGGCGATCTCTTCGGAAACCGGGCGTCGCGAAACCATTGATGTGCCGAAATCGCCCTGCAAAATATTGCCGATGTAATGCAAAAACTGCTGCCACAGCGGCAAATCCAGCCCTAACTGTTTACGCACCATCTCGATAACTGTGGCGTCTGCTTCCGGCCCGGCAATCAAGCGAGCCGGGTCACCAGGCAACATATGGACGAACAAAAACACCAGCACCGCGACAATCAACAGTGTAGGGATAAGACCCAGCAGACGTTTGAGGAAGTAGTTAAACAATGGCGCTCCATCGGGTTAAGTATTGCGGTGGATGTCGCTTACGCTAATCCACCGTACAACAGCACAGTCCGTTGTTATTTCAAATCCGCATCATCAAAACTAAATCCGGTATCCGGCATCACATAAAAACCGCTAAGGTTTTTGCTGTGTGCAGAAACCAGTTTTTCAACCACCAGTGGCACCCACGGAGACTCTTTCCAGATAGTGTCCTGCGCGTCTTTATACAGCTTCGCTTTATCATCACGATTGGTGGTTTTCAGCGCCTCAGTCAAATCTTTATCAACCTTCGGGTTGCTGTAGAAAGCCGTGTTAAACAGTGTTGGCGGCCAGTTTGATGAGGCAAACAATGGCGACAGTGCCCAGTCTGCTTCGCCGGTCGAGGCCGACCAGCCGGTGTAGAACATTCTCACACCGCTCTCTTTCTGCCCTTTGCCTTCTACTTCAGCGGCACGCTGCCCGGCATCCATCGCCGTGACTTTCACTTTAATGCCGACCTGCGCCAGTTGCTGCTGGGTGAACTGCAATACTTTCTGGGCGGTGCTGTGGTTGTGCGATGACCACAACGTGGTTTCGAAACCGTTCGGATAACCCGCGTCTTTCAGCAGTTCGCGTGCTTTTGCCGGATCATACGGCCACGGTTTGTATTTTTGCGCGAAGTCGATTGATGGCGGCACAACGCCTTCGGCTGGGGTCGCATATCCGGCAAACGCCACTTTCACTAGCGCCTGACGATTAATCGCGTAATTAATCGCTTCACGTACTTTCGGGTTATCAAACGGCTTTTGCGTCACGTTCATGCTGAGATAGCGCTGCATGATGGATGGCGATGCCACCAGTTCCAGCTTGTCGTTTTTCTCAAGCACTCCTGCCTGCTCGTAAGGGATTGGGAAGGCAAACTGCGCCTCGCCGGTTTGCAGCATGGCCGCGCGGGTATTGTTATCAACTACCGGGCGCCAGGTGATGGTGTCGAGTTTAGGCAGGCCCTGTTTCCAGTAACCGTCGAATTTCTTCACCTTCACAAAATCGGTCTGGTTCCAGGTATCCAACTGATACGGGCCGGTGCCCACCGGGTGGAAGCCAATCTCTTTGCCGTATTTTTTCAATGCAGCCGGTGAAATCATCGCCGTTGCCGGGTGGGCCAGAATATTAATAAACGCCGAGAACGGCTGTTTGAGGGTGATTTTTACCGTGTTTGCGTCAACCGCTTCGGTGCTTGCAATCGCTTTATACAGGTTATAGCGCTTGAGATGGTTTTCCGGATTGCTGGCGCGATCAAGGTTCACTTTCACCGCGTCGGCGTTGAAGTCGGTGCCATCCTGGAATTTAACGCCCGGATGCAGTTTGATGGTGTAAACCAGCCCATCGTCTGAAATGGTGTAGCTTTCCGCCAGCACATTTTGCAGTTTCATCTCTTTATCAAGGCCGAACAGCCCCTGATAAAACGACTTTGCTACCGCCTGTGAAAGCGTGTCATTGGCATCATACGGGTCAAGCGTGGTGAAGTTGGATGCAACAGCGACGACAACATCCTTTACAGCAAATGCCGGTGTGGCGATGACGCTGGTCGCAAGAACCGCTGCCAGCAGCCATTTTTTATTCTCAAATATGGTCATTGTGTTCCCCTGTTTATCCTTGGCCGGAATATTATTTTTACTGGGGCCGGGCGACAAAATGCCCCGGTCCCACATTTACAAGCGTTGCAACCTTCGGTTCACTCCCCAGTTTGTGCGTGCTACTGGGGATGTCATCAGAAAGCAAAACCGGTTTTGGACGACGATGTGCGGGATCTGCAACCGGAACCGCCGCCATTAATTTTCGGGTATACGTGTGTTGCGGGTTTTCAAACACCGCGCGTCGCGGGCCTATTTCAACAATTTGCCCGAGATACATCACCGCAACGCGATGGCAAATACGCTCCACCACCGCCATATCATGAGAAATAAACAAAAAGGCAATGCCAAATTCGCGCTGTAGGTCGAGTAATAAGTTGATGATTTGCGCGCGAATCGAAACATCCAGCGCCGAGACAGACTCATCGGCAATCACCACCTTGGGATTAAGTGCCAGCGCTCGTGCAATGCAAATACGCTGGCGTTGCCCGCCAGAAAATTCGTGCGGATAACGCCAGGCGTGTTCCGGCAGCAAACCAACACGCTCCAACAACCAGGCTACACGTTGCTGAGCCTGCTCTTTGGGCATTACGTTATGTACCAGTAATGGTTCCATAATCGAATAACCCACCGTCAGGCGTGGGTCAAGCGAGGCATACGGGTCCTGGAAGATAAACTGGATGTCTTTGCGCACATGCTGCATGTCCGCATTTGAGAGCGTGTCGATGCGCTGCCCGTTAAAGTGAATGCTGCCACCCTGGGTTTCTACCAGCCTCAATAATGCCCGCCCGGTGGTGGATTTGCCGCTACCCGACTCACCCACCAGTCCTAACGTTTCGCCCGGCCATAAATCAAAACTCACTTTTTCCACCGCATGAACACGGCTGGTGACGCGGTTAAAAATGCCGCTGCGAATATCGAAACGTGTCACTAAATCGCTGACTTGCAAAATGGGAACGGAACCGGGGGCGACGGTGTCTTGCTCAGTTTCCGGTTCTTGCTGCTCAGGATTCTCTGGATTGATCAGTGGGAACTTACAGGGCAAATCGCGCCCATTCATCGCACCAAGGCGTGGCACCGCAGCCAGTAATGTTTTGGTGTAAGGATGCTTCGGTGCATTAAAAATCTGCTCCACAGTCCCCGTTTCAACCGCCTTACCGCGATACATCACCAACACGCGGTCCGCAATATCCGCCACCACGCCCATATCGTGAGTGATAAAAATCACCCCCATTTGCATTTCATCTTGCAGGACGCGAATAAGCTGGAGGATTTGCGCCTGGATGGTGACGTCCAGTGCCGTCGTCGGTTCATCGGCAATCAGCACCGCCGGGCGGCATGAGAGTGCCATGGCAATCATCACACGCTGGCGCATGCCTCCTGAAAGCTGATGTGGGTAGCGCCCTAAAATAGCTTTCGCCTCTGGGATACGTACCCGTTCGAGCATACGGCGCGCTTCCTCAATCGCCGCGTGTTTATCGAGCCCTTGATGCAAACGAATAGACTCGGCGATTTGCTCGCCAACCGGAAACACCGGGTTTAGCGATGTCATCGGCTCCTGAAAAATCATCGCAATATCTGCACCACGCACATGGCGCATTTGCGATGAGCTTAACTCTGCTGGTTCTATCACCTGGCCATTTCGGCGACGCAGCAGGACTTTTTCGCTTTCGACAATGCTTGCTGACTTGTCGAGCAGGCGCATTAACGCCAACGCAGTGACTGATTTCCCTGAGCCAGACTCCCCGACGATCGCCAGTGTTTCCCCGCGCTTTAGCGTAAATGACAGGTCTGACACCGCCTGGGTATCGACTTTTTCCTGGCGAAAGCTAACGTTGAGTGCACTGACAGATAGCACTTCATCTTCGGGCAGTTCATGACTATGGGGCATCAATGCTCCTGGCTGCTATAGATTCCTACGCTCGGAGCATCACCCACGTAACCGTAGCCGCGATACATTCCTTCGCTGTTAAAAGGCAGTGCCACATTGCCCTCGTTGTCGATGGCAATCACTCCGCCGCTGCCTTCTAGCGCCGGGAGTTTTTCCATCACCACACGTTCTGTCGCCTGATGCAGGCTGAGACCAGCATATTCCATCAGAGCTGCAATATCGTAGGCCGCCAGCGTCTTCATAAACACTTCGCCGGTTCCAGTACATGAGACCGCAACGTTTGCGTTATTGGCGTAACAGCCTGCGCCAATAATTGGCGAATCCCCGACGCGGCCCGGCATTTTGTTGGTCATGCCACCCGTTGATGTAGCCGCCGCCAAATTGCCATATTGATCGAGCGCGACGGCACCGACGGTGCCAAATTTGGTATCCGGTTTAATCGGCTCGCCGCCATCATGATCCAATACGGTTTGCTGGTTTGCGCGGGCACGCTGTAGTTGATCCCAACGTTCCTGCGTGAAAAAGATGTCCGGAGATACCGGTTCAAGCCCCTGCTGCTCGGCAAAGTTTTCCGCGCCGCTTCCAATCAGCAACACATGTGGGCTGTGCTCCAAAACCTGGCGAGCCGCCAGAATCGGGTTGCGGATATGGCTCACACCCGCCACTGCACCCGCTTCGAGGGTGTTGCCATCCATGATGCAGGCGTCGAGCTCATGAGTGCCGTCGTGGGTAAAAACTGCGCCGATACCGGCGTTAAATAGCGGGCATTCTTCGAGTAACCGCACGGCTTCGGTGACGGCATCCAGCGCACTGCCTCCGGCGGCCAGCAATGCCTGGCCCGCCTCAACAATGTCCGATAATGCTTTGATATAAAGCAGCTCTTTTTCGGGGCTAAGTTGCGCACGAGTGATGGCTCCCGCGCCACCGTGAATCGCGATTACTGCTTTGCTCATTTCGACATTGCCTTGTCAGAGTTCGTTGTATTGTCGGAGTCCGTTGTGTTGTCGAATGGCGCTGCGCTTATCCGAGCTACGGAAACTACGAAAGCTATAAATATCAGAATAGTGACTGTTAACTAATACGATTTTTGAATATAGAAAGATGTAAATGTGATGTAAAGGGAAATGGCGCCTTGGGTTACTCCTCTTACCCTAAATAATTCGAGTTGTGGGTAGGCGGCAAGGGAGCTTATCCCCAGGAGCTTACTTGAGTAAGTGACTGGGGTAAGTAAGTGCAGCCAACACCCCCACAACTTGAAGTATGACGGGTATATCAGCCAGCGGCGTTTCTCTGCCATAATGTCCGACATATTTTTCCCCGCGCCGCAGGAGCTTTCATGGAATTTACCGCCGGGCTTATCCCGCTTGAAACCGCAATGGAACAGATGCTTTCGCGTATTGTTCCTGTCACTGAGTCTGAGTCTATCCCTTTGCTGAAGGCGTGTGGGCGCATTACGTCGCACCCTGTCACTTCTCCAATTGATGTTCCGGGTTTTGATAATTCAGCAATGGACGGTTATGCGGTGCGTCTGAAAGACCTGGTTCTGGGAACGGCATTGCCGGTAGCAGGAAAAGCCTTTGCCGGGCAGCCTTTTGCCGACGAATGGCCGCAAGGCACATGCATTCGCATTATGACTGGCGCGCCGGTGCCTCAAGGAACCGATGCCGTTGTGATGCAAGAAGAAGCCACCGTGACGGAAAGCGGCGTGCGCTTTAACGAAGCGGTGAAAAACGGGCAAAACGTGCGTCTGCGCGGTGAAGATATTCGCCAGGGTGGCAGCGTGTTGCCTGCGGGTAAAAAGCTGACGGCGGCGGAATTACCGCTGATTGCCTCGTTGGGGATTCCTGAAGTCGCGGTATTACGCAAAGTTCGCGCGGCAGTGTTCTCAACCGGCGATGAACTGCAACTACCGGGCACACCACTTGGCGACGGTCAAATATACGACACCAACCGCCTGGCGGTGCATATCATGCTCGAGCAACTGGGCTGCGAAGTGATTGATTTAGGCATTATCCGCGACGACCCGGAAGCCCTGCGTGCGGCATTTATTGACGCCGACAGCCAGGCCGATGTGGTGATCAGCAGCGGCGGTGTTTCCGTCGGTGAAGCGGATTACACCAAGCAATTGCTCGATGAGTTAGGCGAAGTTGGTTTCTGGAAACTGGCAATTAAACCGGGCAAACCTTTTGCCTTTGGCCGCCTGAAAAACAGCTGGTTCTGCGGCCTGCCGGGTAACCCGGTTTCTGCGGCACTCACTTTCTATCAACTCGTGCAGCCGTTATTAGCCAAATTAAATGGTCAGCAAGGAAATGCCCTGCCACCTCGCCAGCGTGCTCGCACGGTCGGACGCCTGAAAAAGTCACCGGGCCGCCTCGATTTCCAGCGCGGCATGATGCGCACCGGCGAAGACGGGCAATTAGAAGTGCTGAGCACAGGCCACCAGGGCTCCCATATTTTCAGCTCATTTAGCCAGGCCAACTGTTTTATCGTGCTGGAACGCGAGCGTGGCAATGTTGATGCAGGCGATTGGGTTGAGGTTGAACCATTCAATCACCTGTTCGGGGGCTAAAGATGAGCGCTGAATTAAGCGACCAGGAAATGCTGCGCTATAACCGCCAGATTATTCTGCGCGGTTTTGATTTCGACGGGCAGGAAGCGTTGAAAGCTGCGCGTGTATTGGTTGTTGGGCTTGGCGGGCTGGGTTGTGCCGCCGCCCCGTATCTTGCCGCTGCCGGTGTCGGTCACCTGACATTGCTGGATTTTGATACCGTGGCGCTGTCGAATTTGCAGCGCCAGACGCTACATCGTGATGCCACTATCGGGCAGCCGAAAGTAGACTCCGCACGGGATATGCTGGCGGCAATCAATCCCCATATTCAGATTGAAACGGTGAACGCGCTGTTAGACGAGGCACAACTGTTGGAACGGGTGGCGCAACACGATTTGGTGCTCGACTGCACTGATAATGTGGCGATTCGCAACCAACTTAATCAGTGCTGTTTCACCACTAAAAAACCGCTGGTTTCCGGCGCGGCGATTCGTATGGAAGGGCAAATCAGCGTGTTCACTTATCAGGATGGCGAACCTTGTTATCGCTGCCTGAGCCGCCTGTTTGGCGAGAATGCGCTGACCTGTGTGGAAGCGGGCGTGATGGCCCCGCTAGTCGGGATAATTGGTTCATTGCAAGCGATGGAAGCTATCAAGCTACTGGCCAATTACGGCTCACCAGCAAGCGGAAAAATCGTGATGTACGATGCGATGACCTGCCAGTTCCGCGAAATGAAACTGCCGCGTAACCCGCAATGTGAAGTGTGCGGAACTCACTCGTCATAAAGCCCTACACTACTGACCGCCGTATGGCTCTTGTTTGGGCGAATACGGCGCACTGACTCTCGCACCACCAGCATGCCATTGAGCAGTAAATTCCCGACCGGTGCATCCGGACGAATTAAACGTTGCTGGAGTATATGCACGGCCTCTTCGCCAAGCTGGTCACGCGGTACATGAACCGAGGTCAGCGGCACATCATGAATAGCAGCCAGATTAAAACCGTCGATACTCATCACTGAAATATCGTGCGGCACGCGTAATCCCGCATTTTGAAGTGCGCTCACAGCCCCTGCTGCCATAAAATCACCACCGACTAACAAGGCGGTTGGTAGCTGATGACGAGGCGTCTTTTCCAGAAACTCACTGATTAATCTTTCGCTCTCTTTAGCACTGAAATTTTGCGCGGTTATCAAATGCTGCGCATCATCAAATCGCAGATTGTTAGCATCCCAGGCATCACGAATCCCGGCCAGACGTAACTCCATCGTATAGCGGCGCAGGCAGAGCAAATTGACCACAGCTTTGTGCCCCTGCTCAAATAAGTAGCTTGCCGCATAGTCGCCAATCAGTTGGTGATCGGGTGCAACGCCGGGAAGGCGCATTTTGCGGTCGCGACAGTTGATCAACACGCAGGGCTTACCGAGATCGAACGCCAGATCGTGGATGTGTGGATCATCAATGCCTAATAGGATCGCCGCTTCCGTCTCCACTTCATTCATTTTGCTCAGAAACATATTGGCATCACTGTCGTTTTCTTCGAGAGCGCAGTAGCGTAGCCGCACTTCATGCGGTGCCAGCGCCTTACTCACGCCCTGTGTAACACGATAATAAAAGACATCAGACCGCTCATCAAAGGCACGTTGTGGCGCAAAAACGACCAGACTGTTAAGTAACATGCGCCCCGCAGCCATTCCTGCCAGCACGCCTTTTTGACCAGCGCAGTTCAGCACTTGCAGGCGAGCTTGTTCGCTGGTGTTCGATTTTCCAGCCAACACGCGTGACACAGTGCTAATTGAAAGCCCTGTTTCGGCAGCAATTTCGGCAATTTTTAGCTTTTTACTCATTTTGTGATCTGCGCCCATTTCAGCCATGAAAAAATTTTCACGATGAAGTGTAGGGCTTTATCACTGGCATTTTCGTTATCGAACGCACGAATTCTTCTTTCATATGAAAATTTTTGCACAAAAGTCGCTATTGGGCATTTTCTAACTGTTTTACGCTCACTCCATTGCCGCAACTGAACCTGCCAGTTTGCGGCAAAAAAGCCTATAAAATAATTATTAATCAAATAGATACAACTTTCACAATTTCGAAATTGTGGCAAACATTCCGATAGACACTGCTTCTACGTGGAGAACGACATGAGTCATGGCATAAATCCGGGAGTTACCGCCATTAAGGCAAAGCGTACCGTCCGCAACCTTCGCTGGTGGGTGCTGGTCCTGTTTTTGTTAGGCGTTACCGTTAACTACATCACCCGTAACTCACTGGGTATTTTAGCCCCAGAGCTGAAAACCAGCCTCGGCATTACCACCGAGCAATATTCTTGGATTGTCGCCTCATTCCAGCTTGCCTATACCCTGTTCCAGCCAATTTGCGGCTGGTTGATTGATGTCATCGGCCTGAAACTCGGCTTCCTGATTTGTGCCGGGATCTGGGCTGTGGTGTGTGTGATGCACGCGGGTGCCGGTAGCTGGATGCATCTGGCAATTTTGCGCTTCTTTATGGGTGGCGCAGAAGCCGCAGCAACACCGGCAAATGCCAAAACCATTGGTGAATGGTTCCCGAAAAAAGAACGCCCTATCGCCGCGGGTTGGGCGGGAGTCGGTTTCTCTATTGGTGCCATGCTTGCACCGCCAATTGTTTATTTTGCGCATGCCTCTTTCGGCTGGCAGGGCGCGTTTATGTTTACCGGCGTGCTGGCAATGTTGTGGGTGATTTTGTGGTGGTTGTTCTACCACAACCCTGAACAACACCCGAATCTGAGCAAAGATGAACTGGAGTTCATCAAGCAGGATAACGAACCCGCTGCGGTGAAATTACCTTTCCTGACTGCACTGAAAACGGTTGGCAAAAATAAACGTTTCTACGGTATCGCGATTCCCGCATTTATGGCTGAACCAGCCTGGGCGGTACTGAGCTTTTGGGTTCCGCTGTATCTGGCAAACGAACGAGGTATGGACCTCAAACAAATCGCAATGTTTGCCTGGCTGCCATTCCTCGCAGCTGACCTCGGTAGTGTGGCAAGTGGTTATCTGACCAAGCTTTATACCCGCTGGTTTGGTTGCTCCCGCACCAACTCCATCGTGGCAAGTTCGGTTACCGGTGCATTCCTGATGATTTCTCTGGCATTGGTTGCCATCACCAAAGACCCGTACGTCACCATCGCCCTGATTTCAGTCGGCGGCTTCGGGCACCAGATAATCTCCTGCATGTTGAGTGCACTGGTAGTGGACTCCTTTGATAAAGGACAAATGGCCACGGTCAACGGCATGCGTGGCTCTGCCGCCTGGATTGCCAGCTTCTTGTTCTCACTGCTGATTGGTGTCACCGCTGACAAGATTGGCTACAACCCTCTCTTTATCGCCATGGGCTTCTTTGACCTGATTGGCGCTGTATTCCTGATTTCTTTTATTGCTGAACGCCGCACCAAGCGTGCCTGAAACGGATTGTGAATAATGAAAATTTTGAAGACCTGGACACTATTGAAGTCTGATGCCAACCACGTGGAACTGAGCGTGGATGGGAAGCACCGCCTGAACCTTTTTGTGCTGGAACAAGGCATGTTCCGCGTGCTGATTAAACGCGAAAACAAGCTGGCGCTGAACCGTACGTGGAGTATCGCGCCAGAAAATGATGTGCCTTGGGAAGGGCGTAACCGCGAAAGTCTGGAAGGTTTTGCATTGCCGGGTTTCACCATGGAAGAACTCGGCGATACGCTTCGCATCAGCACCGATAAACTGCGTGTGACTGTTCACCAGCCGCTGTGGCTTGAATGGGAATATCTGAACGAAGCAGCCCAGTGGCAATTCCTGGCAAGCGACCGCCCAACGAGCGCTTATTTACTTAACGCACATGGCGATGGCGTGGCGCACTATCAGCGACGCTATAAAGAAGAGCAGTATTACGGTTTAGGTGAAAAAGCGGGTCCACTTCAACGTACCGGTAAGCGTTATGAAATGCGCAACCTGGACGCAATGGGCTATAACGCAGAATCCACTGACCCGCTCTACAAACACATTCCGTTTACCATCACACGCCGCCCGGATGTGAGCTTCGGGATGTTTTACGACAACCTGAGCAGTTGCTGGCTGGATTTGGGCAATGAAATCGACAACTATCATCTGCCCTATCGCCGCTGGCAGGCTGAATCTGGTGATGTGGATTACTACATCTTCCTCGGCCCGCAAGTGCTGGATGTCACCAAAGCGTTTGTGCGCCTGACGGGTAAAACGCTGTTTGGCCCGAAATGGAGTCTCGGGTACAGCGGTTCAACGATGCACTACACCGATGCGCCCGATGCGCAAAACCAGCTGATGAGCTTTATCAAACTGTGTGACGAACATGCGATTCCATGCGATTCATTCCAGTTGTCATCGGGTTATACCTCAATCAATAACAAACGTTACGTGTTCAACTGGAACTACGACAAGGTCCCGCAGCCGAAAGTGATGAGCCAGTCGTTCCACGACGCAGGCATTAAACTTGCTGCAAATATTAAGCCGTGCCTGTTGCAGGATCACCCTCGCTACCAGGAAGTGGTGGAGCAAGGTCTGTTTATTAAAGACTCCGAAAAAGATAGCCCGGAACGTTCAATCTTCTGGGACGATGAAGGTTCACATCTCGACTTCACCAATCCGGCAACGGTGAAATGGTGGCAGAACGGTGTCACCACGCAGTTGCTGGAAATGGGTATCGATTCTACCTGGAACGATAATAATGAATACGAAGTGTGGGATGGCGAAGCGCGCTGCCACGGTTTTGGCGAAGAGATTGCTATCAAAAATATCCGCCCCGTGATGCCACTGCTGATGATGCGCGCCTCTTTGGAAGCACAGCAGAAGTTTGCTCCCGAAAAACGCCCATACTTGATCTCACGTTCCGGTTGCGCGGGGATGCAACGTTACGTGCAAACCTGGAGCGGCGATAACCGCACCAACTGGAATACGCTGCGCTACAACACCCGTATGGGCGTGGGCATGAGCCTGTCCGGGTTGTACAACGTGGGGCACGATGTCGGCGGTTTCTCCGGCGACAAACCAGAAGCCGAACTGTTTGTACGCTGGGTTCAAAACGGCGTGATGCATCCGCGTTTCACTATTCACTCGTGGAATGACGATAGCACCGTCAACGAACCGTGGATGTATCCATCGGTAACTCCGGCAATTCGCAGTGCTATCGAAACACGCTATCGCCTGTTGCCGTACTTCTACACCCTGCTGTGGCAAGCACATGCGGACGACGAGCCGATGCTGCGCCCGACGTTCCTCGACCACGAACACGACACGAAAACCTTCGAAGAGTGTGACGACTTTATGCTGGGCCGCGATTTGCTGGTGGCAAGTGTGGTGGAAGAAGGCCAGCGAGAGCGCGAAGTCTGGCTGCCTGAAAATGGCGCGGGTTGGTACGACTATTACACCGGCCAATGGTATAGCGGTGGCCAAAGTATTGTTGTTGATGCTCCGCTTGAATGCCTGCCACTGCTGGTTCGCGCCGGTGCTGCCCTGCCGCATTCTGCACGCATTACGCATGTGTTAGCGAGCGCTGACAATGTTCGCGAGCTGAAAGTGTATCCGCTGCAAGGTAGCGGTATTTCTCACGGTAGCCTGTTTGAAGATGACGGCGAGTCATGGGGTTATCAGCAAGGCAACGCGCTGTGGCTGAACTGGGAAATTCGCTGTACGGCAGACGAGATCCGTGTGGAGTTCACCCGCAAAGGTGATTACATCCCAGCATGGAAAGAGATGGCGTTAACGCTACCGGCGGGTGAGAAGCGCCGTTTGATCGTTGACGGGAAAGAGCAGGATTTCTGGAAGATTTAAGACATAAAAAAACCGCCGAAAGGCGGTTTTTCATTGATTATCAATAACCTTAGTTATCGATACCTTTACTACGCAGGTAATCTTCGTACCCACCAGTAAAGTCAATCAAGCGCTCTGGCGTAATCTCAATCACGCGGGTTGCCAGCGAGCTAACAAATTCACGGTCATGGGAAACGAAGATCAGCGTGCCTGGGTACATTTCCAGCGCCATGTTCAGCGATTCAATGGATTCCATATCCAGGTGGTTGGTCGGTTCATCCATGACCAGAACGTTAGGGCGTTCCATCATTAATTTACCAAACAACATGCGGCCTTTTTCGCCACCGGACAGCACCTTCGCAGGCTTTTTGATATCGTCCTGGCTGAACAACAGACGGCCAAGGATGCTGCGCACCGCTTGCTCGTCGTCACCTTCTTGCATCCACTGGCTCATCCAGTCGAACACCGTCAGGTCATTTTCGAATTCGTATTCGTGATCCTGTGCGTAATAGCCAATTTGCACATTCTCAGACCACTTCACAGTACCTGCATCTGGAGTCAGTTCAGAGACCAGAGTTTTAAGCAAAGTGGTTTTACCCACGCCGTTGGTACCCAGAATGGCGAGTTTCTCACCCACTTCCAGCAGCATGTTAACGTCTTTGAATAGCGGGCCGTTATCAAAGCCTTTAGCCAAACCTTCAACTTCAAGCGCATTACGGAACAGTTTCTTGTCCTGCTCGAAGCGAATGAACGGGTTCTGACGGCTGGATGCTTTCACTTCGTCCAGTTTGATTTTATCAATCTGGCGAGCACGAGAAGTCGCCTGGCGAGATTTAGAGGCGTTGGCGCTAAAGCGGCTAACGAAGGATTGCAGGTCAGCAATCTGCGCTTTTTTCTTCGCGTTATCAGACAACAGACGTTCACGCACTTGTGTTGCCGCTGTCATGTATTCGTCGTAGTTGCCTGGATAAACACGCAGTTCGCCGTAGTCCAGATCCGCCATGTGAGTACAAACCATGTTCAGGAAGTGACGGTCGTGCGAAATGATGATCATGGTGCTGTTACGTTCGTTGAGCACGGTTTCCAGCCAACGAATGGTGTCGATGTCCAGGTTGTTCGTCGGTTCATCAAGCAGCAGAATTTCTGGGTTTGAGAACAGAGCCTGCGCCAGCAACACGCGCAGTTTCCAGCCTGGAGCAACTTCGCTCATCGGGCCGTAATGTTGTTCTACAGGAATGCCTACGCCTAACAGCAGTTCACCCGCGCGTGCTTCAGCGGTGTAACCGTCCATTTCGCCGTACAGGACTTCCAGATCGGCAACTTTGTAGCCGTCTTCTTCGCTCATCTCTGGTAACGCGTAAATACGGTCGCGCTCTTCTTTTACTTCCCAGAGTTCAGCGTGGCCCATGATTACCGTGTCGAGAACGGTGAATTTTTCAAAGGCAAATTGATCCTGACGCAACTTACCGAGGCGTTCGTTCGGATCAAGTGAAACGTTACCCAGCGTTGGCTCTAAATCGCCACCGAGGATCTTCATAAAGGTAGACTTGCCGCTACCGTTAGCGCCGATCAAGCCGTAACGGTTGCCGCCGCCAAATTTGACAGAAATATTTTCAAACAACGGCTTACTGCCGAACTGCATTGTGACGTTACTGGAAACTAGCACAGAGATGTCCTGGTAAAAGAAGGTTTGTAATATGTGAGATCGGGCACATTATGCCATAACTCAACGTGCAGATCGCTCTGCTTGTGCGCTGGTGATAAAATAATCAATGTGCAAAAAAGTGTGATTTAATCCACATCTGATTTCCCAGGCTGAGGGAATGCACATATAATGCGCGCTCAAATCGCTCCGTTTCTTCACTAACTAGCCTGCATGGCCATAAATACATTGCATAACATGAATATGAAACTACGCACAATTTTACTGGCATTTGTGGCTGTTGTGGCTTTTAGCAAAACAGCTTCTGCCGTGACCTATCCTCTGCCAACCGATGGCAGCCGTCTGATTGGTCAAAACCAGGTTGTCACAATTCCTGAAGGTAGTACCGCACCGCTGGAAGAATATGCAGCGCGTTACCAAATGGGTCTTTCCAACATGTTGGAAGCAAACCCAGGCGTTGACCCGTATTTGCCAAAACCAGGCACCATCCTGAACATTCCTCAGCAGCTCATCCTGCCGGATACCGTTCATGAAGGCATTGTTATCAACAGTGCTGAAATGCGCCTCTACTATTACCCGGCGGGTACTAACACTGTAATCGTGTTGCCAATCGGTATCGGCCAGTTGGGTAAAGACACCCCACTGAACTGGACGACCAAAGTAGAACGTAAGAAAGCAGGCCCAACCTGGACGCCGACTGCAAAAATGCATGCTGAATACATCGCTGCCGGTACTCCATTACCAGCCGTTGTTCCAGCTGGCCCAGACAACCCTATGGGTCTGTATGCACTGTACATTGGCCGCCTGTATGCAATTCACGGTACCAACGCGAACTTTGGTATCGGCCTGCGTGTGAGCCACGGTTGTGTGCGTCTGCGTAATGAAGACATCAAGTTCCTGTTCGAGAAAGTGCCAGTCGGTACTCGTGTTCAGTTCATCAATGAACCAGTGAAAGCAACTGTTGAGCCTGATGGTTCTCGCTACATCGAAGTACACAACCCACTGTCTACGACTGAAGAGCAGTTCAACTCGACTGAAATCGTGCCAATCACGCTGAAAAGCAATGTGACTGCGATTACTGCTCAGCCTGATGTTGACAGCGCTGTTGTCGATCAAGCTGTTCTGGGCCGTTCCGGTATGCCGGTTCGCCTGAACTAATCTATTGCTTGAGTAAACAAGCGGCCTGCAGGCCGCTTTTTTTATGCCTGCAAAACATGGTGAGATTGCCCAAAGCATTCTGGAAAGTTCCTTTGAGGAATATTTGGTATGCTCATAATTCATGATGTGATCGGTAGCACATTTTAAGCTTTAATTGTATGATGAATGCGTTTCTTAAAGGGTAATCACCATGCGTAACTTGCTCACCGTAATTTGGCAGTACCTGCGGTCTTTTATATTAATTTACATATGCTTATATGCAGGCATTGCTATCTCTTCGCTGCTACCAATCACCATTCCCGGCAGTATTATTGGCATGTTAATTCTGTTTGTTTTGCTGTCTCTGCAAATCCTGCCAGCCAAGTGGGTTAAGCCAAGCTGCCATCTGCTGATTCGTTATATGGCGCTTCTCTTTGTACCGATTGGCGTAGGCGTTATGCAGTATGTCGATGTGATTAAACAGCAATTCGGCCCGGTGGTGGTTTCCTGTTTTATCAGTACCTTGGTGGTATTAGTCATCGTGAGCTGGAGTTCTCATTTAGTGCACGGCGAACGTAAAGTTGTGGGTGAAAGTGAGGGCGAAACAAAATGATGCATCATATCTGGTGGTCTTTACCTTTAACGGTGGTGACTTTCTTTCTCGCCCGCCAAATCGGAATGCGTTATAAATCGCCGCTGCTGAACCCGTTACTGGTTTCGATGATTGTTATCATCCCTATTCTGGTATTCACCGGCACGCCTTATGATCACTATTTTGCCGGCAGTAAAGTGCTCAACGATTTGCTGCAACCAGCTGTCGTTGCCCTCGCGTTCCCACTGTATGAACAGCTACACCAGATTCGCGCCCGCTGGAAATCCATTATCACCATCTGCTTTATCGGCAGCATGGTGGCGATGATTACCGGTACATCGGTTGCATTATTAATGGGTGCCACACCGCAAATAGCAGCGTCAATATTACCTAAGTCTGTCACAACACCGATTGCAATGGCTGTAGGTGGCAGTATCGGTGGCATCCCGGCAATTAGCGCCGTATGCGTGATTTTCGTGGGGATTCTGGGGGCGGTATTCGGTCATAGTATTTTGAATCTGATGGGTATTAAAACCAAAGCGTCTCGCGGTTTATCGATGGGGGCTGCCTCCCACGCGCTGGGTACCGCACGTTGCGCTGAGCTGGATTTCCAGGAGGGTGCATTTAGCTCACTGGCGTTGGTAATTTGCGGCATCATCACTTCCCTGGTTGCTCCGTTCTTATTCCCGGTGATTTTGGCTGTGTTTGGTTAAAACTTGCGAGAGATCGCGCAATTTTGTTCTTTATTTCATATGTTGCATTTGTAATTAGATAAAGATCACATATAAAGCCCATGCAGAACCGTAAACTGCGGTTCAATTACTTGTTATGAGGCTACTACTTATGCGCTCACGTTTTCAGGCTGCTCTCGCACAGCTCCCGGCTTCTCTGCAAGCCGCTTTGCAACCCTTGATTGCTGATTCTCACTTCCCGGCAATGTTTAGTGCAACGGAAGTAGATTCACTGAAAGCCCAGACCGGATTAGATGACGATGCACTGGCATTCGCTTTGCTGCCGCTAGCAGCCGCCTGTGCTCGTGCTGATTTATCTCAGTTCTATGTTGGTGCAGTGGCTCGTGGCGTAAGCGGTAATCTCTATTTTGGCGGCAACATGGAGTTTCTCGGCTCCACCATGCAGCAAACCGTGCATGCGGAACAAAGCGCGATTACCCATGCGTGGATGCGCGGAGAAAAAGCCCTTGCTGCCATTACCGTCAACTACACGCCTTGTGGGCACTGCCGCCAGTTTATGAATGAACTGAACAGCGGCGTGGCACTGCGCATTAACCTTCCAGGCCGTAAGCCTGCAACCCTCGGCGATTATTTGCCTGATGCCTTTGGCCCTCGCGATTTAGAAATCAAAACATTACTGCTTGATGCAATGGACCACGGCTTTGCACTGCACGGTGATGAATTAAGTCAGGCGGCTATTGCAGCGGCAAACCGCAGCCATGCGCCATACAGTAACGCGCCTTCTGGTGTGGCACTGGAAATGCGCGATGGAACGATTTTCAAAGGTAGTTATGCTGAAAACGCAGCATTCAACCCTTCCCTGCCTCCGCTACAAGCTGCATTGAATCTTCTTAGCCTCTCAGGCTATGACTACAATGAAATTCAACGAGCGATCCTTGCAGAGAAAGCCGATGCGCCATTGACGCAATGGGATGCTACTGCCGCGACCCTGAAAGCTTTGGGCTGCCTGAATATCGACCGCGCACTTCTAAGCTAAAACTCACAGAACGGGCGTAAATGCGCCCGTTCTGGCTAATTTTAATTCAACCAACTCCGTGAATCTTGCTCTTAACCACCAGGTAAAGTAGCCTTGAATAAAATTTCATCCCTTTATTGAGCTGCAAGTCCATGTTGAAGCGCTTGTTTTATAGCCTGTTGGTCATCATCGGCTTGGCTGTGGTAGCTGCGCTGTGTCTTGACCGCTGGATAAGCTGGAAAACAGCGCCTTACGTTTACGATGAACTTCAGGATTTACCGTACCGCCAGGTCGGTGTGGTGCTGGGAACCGCCAAGTATTACCGCACTGGCGTGATTAATCAGTACTATCAATTCCGTATTCAGGGCGCTTTAAATGCTTATAACAGCGGCAAAGTGAATTATCTGCTTTTAAGCGGAGATAACGCCCTGCAGAGTTACAACGAACCGATGACCATGCGTAAAGATCTGATTGCCGGTGGCGTTGACCCTGCCGATATCGTGCTCGACTACGCAGGTTTTCGTACTCTGGACTCGATCGTACGTACTCGCAAAGTGTTTGATACCAATGATTTTATTATTATCACTCAGCGTTTCCATTGCGAACGTGCACTGTTCATCGCCCTGCATATGGGGATTCAGGCGCAGTGTTACGCCGTTCCTTCACCGAAAAATATGATGACTGTACGTATCAGAGAGTTTGGTGCACGTCTGGGGGCGCTGGCAGATTTGTATATCTTCAAGCGTGAGCCTCGTTTCCTTGGGCCGCTAGTCCCTATTCCCGCCATGCATGAAGTCCCCGAAGATGCACAAGCTTATCCGGCTGTGACGCCAGAGCAGTTGCTGGAATTGCAGAAGAAAGATAAGAAATAGAGGCATAAAAAAACCCGCACATATCTTGCTGTGCGGGTCTTGGTAAAACAAAGAATATTACTTCTTACGAGCGTACTTCAGGGAATCCAGGGCTACTGCGAAGATAATAATCGCGCCTTTGATAATGTACTGCCAGTAAGGGTTCACGCCGATATACGTCAAACCGTAGTTGATAACCGTAAAGATGATTACACCGGTCACTACGCCTACAACCGTACCCACGCCACCGCTGAATGACACGCCGCCTACCACACACGCCGCAATTGCATCGAGTTCGTACATAAAGCCGAGGTTGTTGGTTGCAGAACCGATACGACCTGCTTCTAACATCCCACCGAAGGCGTAGAACACACCTGACAGCGCATAAATCATGATCAGGTTCAGTGCAACGTTAACGCCTGAAACTTTAGCCGCTTCCGGGTTACCACCGATGGCGAAGATGTTCTTACCAAAGCGAGTTTTGTTCCAAAGCACCCATACGAACATCACAGCAAATAGCGCATAGAACGTAATGTAGGATAGCCGGAAACTTCCTAACGCAATAAAGCCCTGGGTAAATGTCGAGAAATGCGACTCAAAACCAGAAACCGGCGATGCTCCGACAAAGTCGTAATACAGGGAGTTAATACCGTAAACGATAATCATGGTACCCAAAGTGGTGATAAACGGCGTCACGTTCAGGTAGGCGATGATAATTCCGTTCACCAGACCAATGACCGCACCGATAGAGCACACGATAAGCAGTACCACCGGGATAGGCAGGCTGTGCATCTCAGGGAAAACTTTATTGACGTTGTCCATTGATTGCAGAAGTGTAGCCGCGATTACCGCCGCAAGCCCCACCTGACGACCAGCAGAAAGGTCAGTACCCTGGGTCACAATCAGCCCCGCCACACCCAATGCAATAATAATACGCACCGAGGATTGGGTCAGGATGTTACTTAAGTTGAGTAAACTTAAAAACGTCGGATCCTGGAAAATAATAATCGCCAGTAGCACCAGCAAAACGACATAAATGCCGCCTTCTTTCAGATAAGTTAGAAAACTTTTCTTATTTAACGCACTCATTTTCAATAGCCCCTAAATTATCAAAGATGCACTGACGCAAGACGTAAGATTTCGTTCTGCGTGGTTGTTTTAGTGTCTACAATTCCGGCAACAAGACCATTGCTCATCACCAGAATACGGTCTGTAATCCCTAACAACTCCGGCATTTCGGACGAAATAATAATGATTCCTTTCCCTTTCTTAGCAAGTTCAGCAATCAGCTGATAAATTTCGAACTTAGCACCAACATCGATCCCACGAGTTGGCTCATCCAGCATTAAGATCTCAGGCTGCGTTAACAACCAACGCCCGATAATAACTTTCTGTTGGTTACCACCAGATAGCGAACCAATAGAAGTACGGTGACCAGGTGTTTTTACACGCATTGAGTCAATTACCCATTGGGTATCACTTTTCATGCGTGAATTATCTAATAAGCCAACTTTGTTTTTATAATTGCGAATATTAGAAATCAGCGAGTTAAAACCAATATCCAGATAGGCGTAAATCCCTGTTGAGCGACGCTCTTCGGTGACTAACGCAAAGCCATGGTTAATCGCTTCATTGGCCGAATGGTTATTAATTTTTTTACCGTGCAGATTAATGGTTCCGGCAGATTTTTCGCGGATACCAAATAACGTTTCAACGATATCAGTACGCTTCGCACCGACCAGACCGGCAATACCGAGGATTTCCCCTTTATGTAAATCGAAGGAGACATCACGAATTGAAGGCTGACGCAACGAAGTCAAATTACGCACTTCCAAAATCACGTCACCCGGCACGTTCTCTTTTGTCGGGAAGCGTTGGTTCAGAGAGCGTCCTACCATCATGGAGATGATTTTATCCATGTCCAGCCCTTCTAATGGCTGGGTGGCAATCCATTGTCCGTCACGTAAGATGGTTATCTCATCACACAGCTGGAAGATCTCTTCCATTTTGTGAGAAATATAAACAATGCCGCAACCACGCTCTTTTAATTTACGAATGATTTTGAAAAGGTGGTTAACTTCCTTTTCTGTCAATGAGGATGTTGGCTCATCCATAATGACAATTTTGGCATTGTAAGAGAACGCTTTAGCGATTTCGATCATCTGCATTTGTGATACCGATAAAGTGCCCACGCGTGCTTTAGGGTCAATATCAATATCTAGCTCATCAAAGATATGTTTGGTATCACGGTACATTTTGTCTTGATCGACAAACATACCTTTGGTTGGGTAACGCCCCAGCCACATGTTATCCATAACAGTACGTTGTAATACCAGGTTTAACTCCTGATGTACCATCGAGATACCGTTTTCCAGCGCTTCTTTAGTGCTGGAAAAATTTACTTCTTGCCCCTGAAATAGAATGCTGCCGGAATCTTTGCTGTAGATCCCAAAAAGACATTTTAATAACGTTGATTTACCAGCCCCGTTTTCACCCATTAATGCGTGAATAGAATGAGGACGGACTTTTAAATTAACATTATCCAGTGCCTTAACGCCGGGGAATGATTTATTAATGTTGGTCATTTCCAACAAATATTCCGACGACTGATTTGTAATATTGTCGACCATAATTACGGTTCCAATAGTGTCACTGAGCGTAAGTTTTGAACCGGGCGTATAAATACGCCCGGTATAAACCAACTACATTACTTATTTACCAGTAAATTCAGCCAGATTGCTCTGATCAACACCTACATAAGGGATACGAACGATTTTGTCTTCGATTTTCCACTTAGTGCCATCAGCGGCAGGCTTACCAGCGGCCAGGTTTTTAGCCAGGTCGAAGGTTGCTTTTGCCTGGTTATTAGCATCGTTCAGAACGGTACCGGCCATTGCGCCTGATTTAACCAGTGCCAGCGCTTCTGGCAGGGCATCCACACCAAATACTGGAATAGAAGATTTGTTGTGCGCTTTCAGTGCTTCAACTGCACCCATTGCCATCGCATCGTTGTTGGCAATAACCACTTCGATTTTGTTAGCGTTCGGGCCAGACATCCATGCGTCCATCTTATCTTTCGCCTGAGCGGTGTCCCACATTGCAGTATCTAACTGCAGCTGTTGGGTTTTCAGACCTTTATTGTTCAACTCTTTGATAACGTAGGTCGTACGCGCTTCAGCATCCGGGTGACCTGGTTCGCCTTTCAGCAGTACGAACTGTACCTGACCATCTTTGTTAAGATCCCACGCCGGGTTAGCCGCCCAGTGTTTTGCAATCAGGTCGCCCTGAATGATGCCTGATTCTTTAGAGTCAGTACCGACGTAGTAAGCTTTGTCGTAGCTATCCAGCGCTTTGCGAGAAGGTTCTTTGTTGTAGAACACGATTGGAATGTTCTGGCCGCGCGCTTTTTCGATAACGGTGCCAGCAGCAGCCGGGTCAACCAGGTTGATTGCCAGTGCTTTCACGCCTTTTGCCAACAGTACGTCAATCTGATCGTTCTGCTTGGACTGGTCATTCTGTGAGTCGTTCATCAGCAGTTCTACGTCTGGCGAAGCTTTTGCGTCTTTCTCAATCGCTTTGCGAACCACTGACATAAAGTTATCGTCGTATTTGTAAATGGTCACGCCAATACGGGTATCAGCTGCATGAGCGGCTGCACCAAACAACATGCAAGACATAACGGCGGACAGGGTCAAAACCTTCTTATTCATGGTATCTCCGGTTTTTTTGCAGGGTAGTTCTTAGGGGTATTCAGGCAGGCAGCGTTGTTACAAAAACGTTACTGAATGCCGAAAATTTTTCTGTTCTAAAAAACTCTTCCGTGTTCAATAACATTCCATAACAGCTTTTATTGGTAGTTTTTTGCCGAATACCTATAAGTAAACTGATTAGTCACCGTTACATATAGTTTCAGCTGATAAGACGCTGACATCATAGTCATCGCATTGTTAATTAACTGTGAATTTACTCACAAATTGAAACCGGTTACATAAAAGACTTTTTTCAGAGAGTGATCGGTGCCGCAATTTGCCGTGGAGCAACAGAATGGCGACGAACTAAAGTCGGCATAAAACAGTGTGTTGCACCATTATCGAGCGTTCCTGCCGCCCCTTGTAACGCCAGTTCGGTCGCCAGGCGTGCCATTGAAACAATGGGGTAACGCACCGTTGTGAGTTGTGGATCGGTGTAACGCGCGATCGGAATATCATCAAATCCAATCACTGAGACATGATGTGGCACGACAATGCCATTGTCTTTCAAAGCAGTTAACGCACCTGCTGCCATGCTGTCGTTATAGGCAAATACCGCACTGAGTTGCAGATTGCGGCCTAACAACTCGACCATTGCCGCTTCACCACCCTGCATATCGGGTGAACCCACGCCCACCCAGCTTTCGGGCGGTACAATCCCTTGTTCACTCATGCCACGCAGCCATCCTTCCCGGCGCTGCGCGTTGTCTTCAATTGCATGGCTCGATGCCAGATATCCGATGCGCTGATGACCTTGATTAAACAGCATTCTGGTCGCCATCAAAGCGCCACTGACATTATCAAGTCCGACACATCGATGCTCGTACCCGGGCACAATACGGTTAACCAGCACCATGCCAGGAATGTGATCGAGGAACTCGGCCAACTCTTTATCACAGAGTGCTTTAGCATGAACAATCAATGCGTTACAGCGCTGACGAATCAATACCTCAATGGCATGACGCTCTTTTTCTTCCTGATGGTAGCTGTTGCCAATGAGCACATATTTGTTGTGCTCTTGCGCCACAACATCCACCGCTTTGACCAATGCGCCAAAAAATGGATCGGACACATCCATCACCACTACACCAATTGTATCGCTGACCTGCGTTGCCAGAGCCTGGGCGTTAGCATTCGGGCGATAGCCCAATTGCGCCACCGCCTGCATCACACTTTCACGGGTATCAGCGCTAACCAGCGCGCTGTTATTGAGTACACGGGATACGGTCGCCACGGAGACGCCGGCGATTCGGGCAACGTCACGAATGGTGATCATATTTATCACCAGGCGAAGGAGGAATTAGTCTCATGAATGCACCCTGTATATGGCAAGGTGGCTATTCTGGCAGCGACTTGGGAATGACTACGTGAGGATGATCACACCAATGAAAACGGTTACATACATATCGTTAACGTTTGTGATGTATATCATTATCTTGCTGGATGCTTCAGTGATACCCCTGCAGCACGTGCGGTTAGTTGTCTCCAGAGCCACTCAACAGGCCCCTGACGGAAGTAACGCAGCCAGAGCATAGAGAATAATATATTGATTGCCCAGACAAAAGGCACAATTCCCAACAGGCTCAGGCGGTCAAACTTCATGAACCAGCCCATGCGGAAGAAAAAGGTAGTGCAAATCACTGTTTGCAGTAGATAGTTCGACAATGCCATTCGCCCGACATGCGCTATCGCATTCACCAGACGCAAGCGCGACAACTGCGGCCAGTAGCCAAATGCGAGTGCTGCATAGCCAATAGTTTGAAACGGTGCACTCAGTTCACGCGGCGCTTGCAGCAAGAAAGCACACCAGCGATACATCCAGCCAAGATGCCACTGGGCATAAATCGCAGGAATGTTAATTAGCAACCCAACCACAATCAGCCACACGCCAATGCGGCGATAATGATGCAGACTAAACTCCCCTCGCAGCCAGCCACTGCGCATTAATGACGCGCCAATCAGCATCATCCCCGCCAGTTGCCAACCGTATTGTGCGCCCAGAGCTACAAGGTTTGATGAGAGCAAATCGATGCGATTGCTAATGGCCTCCGTCCCGCCGTTAAGCTTCCACCACTGTTCGTACTGCAAATTTGCAGCATCAGGGATCCACGAGCGGTTCGGTGCATCGCCGGAAATAAAACCTAGCAATAGCAGCACGCCAATACCGGTGAGATACAAGATAACGCCAGTATTAAACAATGAACGATTACCCGGTGCATCACGAATCAGACGCCAGCACACCAACCCCACTAAACCGTAGGCCAGCAAAATATCGCCATCCCAAAGGAAAATAGCGTGCATAAAACCGAGCAGAACTAATAACGTCAGACGTGACTGAATCCAGCGTTTGCCGCGATGTAACAACATCTGCAAGCCCGCGCCAAATAACAGAGCAAATAAGGTGAGGAATTTTACCTGAGCAAAGAGATCTAAAATCGCCCACGTCCAGGCATCGTGACCAGTAGCGGAACCGGACCAGGCTGGATTGAGATACGCAGCCTTCGGCAAACCGAAGGCCACGATATTAAGCAGCAGGATGCCGAGAATAGCGACGCCACGGACAAAATCCAGCGTAACGTTTCTACTCATACACCCTACCTAATTAATGTTAGTTATGACGCACTGCGCGCAGGAATTCCTGGCGTGTATTTTGGCTGGATTTAAACAATCCACCCAAAGATGTGGTTGTCGTCGCACTAGTCGCATCCTGCACGCCACGTGCTTTCACACAATAATGGACTGCATCAATAGACACCGCCACATTGTTGGTGCCAAGTAAGGTTTGCAGTGCAATCAGGATTTGCTGGGTTAAGCGTTCCTGAACCTGCGGGCGCTGCGCAAAGAACTGCACAATGCGGTTAATTTTCGACAAGCCAATCACGGTATCTTTCGGCAGATAAGACACTGTCGCTTTACCGTCGATAGTCACGAAATGGTGTTCACAAGTGCTGGTGAGCGTAATGTTGCGCACGGTGACCATCTCATCAACCTTCATCTTATTCTCAATGACGGTGATTTTTGGGAAGTTGGCATAATCAAGGCCGGAGAAAATCTCATCGACATACATTTTAGCGATGCGATGTGGGGTTTCCATCAAGCTATCGTCGCTGAGATCAAGATTCAGCAACTGCATGATTTCCGTCATATGCCCGGCAATCTCGCGTTTGCGGGTTTCGTTATCGAGCTCACGCAATTGTGGGCGCAGTGGCGTTTCCAGGCCGCGTGCAACCAATGCTTCGTGAACCAATGCGGCTTCTGGACTTAGTGATGACATGTTGTTTTCTCCTGCAGGTGTGACTGACCTCGGCCCTACATGGGGCAAAGTGTGCGCTCATTGTGCGTGAGCACGGTCGCATAATCCAGTAGTGCGAACGATAATTATTGAAATCGTCAATACCTTTACTCTTTACGCCAGACGAGGCCGCCGCCAATCAATAATGCTACGCCGGCTACGTATAACGCAGGCTCAAGTTGCCCGGTAAGCGAAGTCGATAATGCTGACAGCATCGGCCCCACCAGTTGCCCCATGGCATAACCGGTAGTGAGTAATCCTGCCATGTAACGGGTATGCTTTGGCGCCAGTTCGCGTCCATATTGCAACGATAATTGCACCGCACATAAGAAGCCACCTCCCACCAGCAACGAACCTAAAACCAGCCCGACCATACCGGGAATCATATCTGAGGCGAATACCCCAAGTGCTTGCAACCACAAAACCAGCGCCAGGCGTTGATAGCTTTGCAGCTTTTGACGCGCGGCAATGCCGAGCAAAATGCCGCACACTGCCGCTCCGCCAAATATCGGCCAGACGAACTGCGCAAACGCGCTACCAGGAAAGCGTGCGCTCGCCATCTGCGATAAAAATGTGGCGGGCAGAATATAACCAAACCCGGCCAGGCTATAGCTCCACACCAGGCGTTTGAGTTGTGGCGTTAACACCAGCGGCTCGGGTGCCGTTTCCGGGCGGTGCAACTCCCCTTTGCGTGGCAAATTTCGGGCGATTAACAGGATAAACAGCAGCGCCAGAGCGCCATAAACCAGCCAGGCACTGCTTGCTGACAACCCGTAACTGTGGATTGCCACCGCCAACAACCCGCTGACAAATATTCCCGCCCCCGGCCCTGCGAACACCGCCGCACTTAACCCTGGCTTGCCTAAATGTGCCAGCTGCTCATTGCTCCAGGCGGCGATTAACACCATCGCCCAGCCGCTGGCACAACCAATCAGAAAACGAATTAATGCGTGCCACAGTGCGGAATCTACGGTTGCTGAAAGCAGCGTTAACAGCACCGCCCCCCAGACGCCCGCCATTAATCGCAGCTCGACACGCCGGTGCGCCCGCATGGCATCCCACGCGCCAACCAGATAGCCGAGGTAATTAATCGCTGCTACCAAACCCGCGCTGGTTAAGGTAAGTTGCCCTTCTGCTATCATCAACGGGACCTGCGGCGTAAACGCAAAACGGCCAATGCCCATTGCAACCACCAACACCAGAAACCCAGTCAACGCGATACGTGCCGCCACTATCACCCCAAATGTTGCGATTTCGTTGCCAGCATGATGCCGCATGGCTAGACTGGGGTGAAGTGAAAGTTATTCATTGATATTGAATATATTTGAGGAACCTCTGGATGGAACTGCTTGAAGAACACCGATGCTTTGAAGGCTGGCAGCAGCGCTGGCGCCATGATTCCGCGGTACTGAAATGCCCAATGACGTTCAGTATTTTTCTGCCAACGCCACGTACGACTCCCCCACCGGTGCTCTATTGGCTCTCCGGTTTGACCTGTAATGACGAAAACTTCACCACCAAAGCGGGCGCGCAACGAGTCGCTTCTGAGCTGGGAATTGTTTTGGTCATGCCTGACACCAGCCCGCGTGGCGAAAATGTGCCTAATAATGAAAGTTACGATCTCGGCCAGGGTGCAAGTTTTTACCTGAACGCCACCGAACAGCCGTGGGCCGACCATTTCCGTATGTACGACTACATTAATGATGAGTTGCCAGCGTTGATTGCTGATAACTTCAGCATCAGTGAGAAAGCCTCTATTTTCGGGCACTCTATGGGCGGCCACGGTGCGCTTAGCATCGCGTTGAAAAACCCGGGCCGTTACTGCTCTGTTTCTGCTTTTGCGCCGATTGTGAACCCAACCCGCGTGCCGTGGGGGCAAAAAGCCTTTAATGCTTATTTAGGTGCTGACGAAGGGAAATGGCGCGAGTGGGATAGCTGCTGGTTGCTGATGCAGGCCGATACTACCCATGCTATTCCTGTGCTTATCGATCAAGGTGATGCCGATCAGTTCCTAGCAGACCAGCTACAACCGGCACAATTCGCTGAGGTTGCCCGGCAAAAAAGCTGGCCGCTGACCCTGCGCGTGCAGCCGGGTTACGACCATAGCTATTACTTTATTGCTTCGTTTATAGAAGACCACCTGCGTTTTCATGCGGAGCATTTGGCGTAATTCATTGCCCTCACCCCGGCCCTCTCCCCCAGTAGAGGGAGAAAGCCGGATGTCCCCTCTCCCGTGGGAGAGGGCTAGGGTGAGGGCAAAAGGGCAAAAGCTCAAATCAGAACGTGTAATCCACCGCCATAAAGTAACGACGGCCATCTTCGTTGTAACTGTAATCGTCACGACTCAGATCTTTATCACCCAGGTTCATGACGCCCGCACGAAGTTTGATAGCTTTTGTCGCTTTCCATGCCGCTCCCGTGTTCCACACTACATAACCGCCAGGCGTTGGCGAGCCATCGGTTGTTGCGCGTTGCTCACCGGTGTAGTTTGCGGAAACATAGAATGACCAATCATCCAATGGCGCCCAATCCACCGTACCGTTCGCGGTATGGAATGGTAGTGAGGCTAATGGTTTGTTGCCGCCACCGCTCAAATCTCGGCCATCGTTATAGGTGTAGTTCAGAGTGAGTTTCCACTGCTCGCTGAACGGCACTTTCAACTCAGTTTCAACACCACGAATACGCGCTTTGTTGACGTTGTAGTATTTGAAGATAGGGCGGCCCGCGCTGTCAAAACCAACAAAGTTTGGATATGACGGTGCCTGGCTGATACTCGAAGTACGATTGATATCAATCATATCGTCGAGGTTGTTCTGGAAGGTAGTGATGCTGCCTGAAACCCCGTCCAGCAACCCTTCATCACCCGCGTAGTACAAACCTAACTCGAAGCTTTCGCTGGTTTCAGGTTTCAGATCTGGGCTGCCGACAATCTTACAAGAGCCGCGACAAGAGTTGCTGGTCCAGTCCGGGCTAAGTTGCAGTAACGATGGCGCTTTAAATGCCGTCGCCCAGCCACCTTTCATGGTGATGGTATCTGTCGCGCTGTACACGAGGTATGCGCGTGGGCTCCAGTGGTCGCCGTAGGTTTCGTGGTCGTCCATACGCACGCCGGTAGTCAGCGCCAGCGGTTCAAAAATCCGCCACTCATCTTCTAAGAACAGTGCGTACTGGCTGGCAGACGTTTCGGAACTGTTGCCGCCAGTGAGGTTTACCGGGTCTGACAGCTTATCGTGTCGCCATTCCCCACCGAAGGTCAGTAACTGGTTAATTTCGCCCAATGGCAGAACCAGTTTGCCGTCCAGGCTGTTATTGCGCGAGGTGATTGGCGAGCTATTGCCTGGATTGAGGTTATCAATCTTATCGCCATAAAAACGCAGTTCGGTATTGCCGTAATCCCAACGTCCATTGTGAGAAATGGAGTAATCCTGGCGCTCCATGCGGTTTTTATTCAGCGAGTCCGAATCACGGTCCTGGCGGTCAAAACCATAACCAAAGCTCATGTCCTGATTTTCTGTTGGCGTCAGGGCAAATTCAGCGCTGCCGCTACGGGTTGTAAAACCTTCAATACGCGGCGTTTCACCTGTTGCGCTGGTGCTGGAAGCCTCTTGTTTATCTTTCTCACGCTTGCCGAGGTTGCCGTAAACTTTCACCCCAAGCAAGTCGTCGATAATGGGGCCACTGGCAAAGAAATTGCTGTTATAGGAATCACCGCGATCGCGTTTTTCCTGAATGGTGGTATCCGCCGTTACGGTGCCATGCCAGGCTTTGCCAACTTTGCGCGTAATAATATTCACCACACCACCCAACGCATCCGAACCGTAGAGCGAAGACATAGGCCCGCGCACCACTTCGATACGCTCGATGGCATCAACCGGAATCCAGTTAAGGTCAAAATCATTGTGGCGGAATACCGCATTGCGCGAGTTCACCCGCTTGCCATCCACCAGAATCAGCGTGTAGCTGCTACTCAGGCCACGAATACTGACGCCCTGGCGGTTATCCCCTTCATTGGTGAGCTGCACACCAGGAACTTCCTGCAACACATCTTTCAGGTTCTGGATCGGTTTCTTTTTCAGATCTTCTTGAGTGATAACGCTAATACTGGCAGGGGCATCTTTGAGATTTTGCTCGGTAGCAGAAGCAGTAACAACCATAGTGTCTTCACGTTCTTCGGCAAAAACCGGAAACGCAGCACTGATTATCGACGCACAAAGTCCTCCCCGGACGATGGGATTCAACCTTAACATTCCTTTCTCCATGAGGTGAATGGCAAACTAAACGATGGATTGCGCTCACATTCCTTAATGCGTTGCTGGCTACTTTGGCAAACAACTGCGCGCGGTACTCTCCGACATCCAGCCGAGGTAAAGCGTGGCGATACCATAAATTAAACGAGAATGGTTATCAATCAAATTGTTAAGGTTTGTAATGTATCGAAAGGGGATAATGCGGAGGGCTAATGTGAGAGTGGATAAAAAGGGCGCGATAATCGCGCCCTTCAGAGTTACTTTTTAAAGGTTTCCGGGAATGTCATTTCGCTATATTTCACGAAACGAGTACCTCTCGTAATCTTATAGCCCCACCAGATTGCCAGGAACAGCGGGATACCAATATAGGTAGCCGTTACGCCTGCCCAATCGATTTTATCGGCAAGGAACGCTTCGTAGTTCTGGCCAAGCGTAATAATCAGACACAGCACGAAGGCAAAGATTGGCCCCAGCGGGAAGAAGCCAGAAACATATGGCAAATCTTTAAGATCAAGCCCTTGCTTCACATAACCACGACGGAAACGGTAGTGGCTAATCGCAATACCCAACCAGGCGATAAAGCCGGTCATGCCTGATGTGTTCAAAAGCCACAGGTAAACTGTCTGGTTACCGAACATAGAAGTCAGGAAGCACAGACCCGCTACAACAGTGGTTGCGTACAGCGCGTTACGTGGCACACCGCCACGGGAGAGCTTAGAGAAAATACGTGGTGCTTTGCCGTCGCAAGCCAGGGTGTACAGCATACGCGTTGAAGCATACATCCCTGAGTTACCTGCAGACAGTACCGCAGTCAGAATAACGGCGTTCATTACCGCTGCTGCAGACAGCAGGCCAGCATGCTCGAAAACCAGTGTGAACGGGCTAACACCGATATCTTTAACATCGTTACGCAGCAGGCTCGGATCGGTATAAGGAATGATCAGGCTGATAATCAGAATCGCGAACACATAGAACAGCAGGATACGCCAGAACACCTGACGCACAGCGCGTGGAATGTTCTTGCCTGGGTCTTCAGATTCGCCCGCAGCCACACCGATAAGCTCAGTCCCCTGGAACGAGAAGCCGACTATCATCGCGAC
Source organism: Buttiauxella massiliensis (assembly GCF_902500225.1). Classification (GTDB taxonomy): domain Bacteria; phylum Pseudomonadota; class Gammaproteobacteria; order Enterobacterales; family Enterobacteriaceae; genus Buttiauxella; species Buttiauxella massiliensis. Next base: position 300,001 of record NZ_LR722653.1, read on the forward strand.
ACCAATCATCGCGGAGAAGCCACCAGCAAACGGTGCATCACCAATTGCCCAGTTGCTCCAGCCAGCAGGTTGCGCACCTTTAAAGATGCCGAGGATCATCATCACACCGACAATGATAAAGATGACAACGGTGACAACTTTAATCAGTGAGAACCAGTATTCTGCTTCACCAAAGCCTTTTACGGAGATGTAGTTCAGCAAGAACATGATGCCGAGGAACAGTGCACTCCAGATCCAGCCCGGGGTATCAGGGAACCAGTAGTTCATCACCAGTTGTGATGCGACCAGGTCAACAGCGATAGTTACCGCCCAGTTGTACCAGTAGTTCCAGCCCAGTGCGAAACCGAAGCCTTCTTCAACGTATTGTTGCCCGTAGGTGGCAAAAGAGCCCGAAACCGGCATATATGCCGCAAGTTCACCCAGGCTTGTCATCAGGAAGTACACCATCAGACCAATCAGCATATAGGAGAGCAACGCGCCGCCAGGGCCCGCTTGAGAAATGGTTGCACCAGAGGCAACAAATAGCCCAGTACCGATGGAACCGCCGATGGCGATCATCGTTAAGTGGCGCGCTTTTAACTCACGGCGTAAGCCAGGCGCTTGTGTTGTTTTATCTTGAGAAACCATAGAAAATTGCGGTCCGTCCAAAAAATGAGGCGAGATTGTAGCAAACCAGAGTGAGACTTATAGTAGAAATACGCTGTTATAAGAGAGCTTCATAATCGGCGGCGGATTATAAGTAACGCACTTATACCAATGAGTCGGTGAGAGGTTTTTTTCGACATTTGAATGAAATGCGGGAATCCCTTCCCCTGCAGGTAATAGAAGTTACTGCTATTTAAAATCGACCTTCATTAATTCGGGGATAGTGACATCACGTGTCGTTTCAACGCAGCGGTTGATGTAATCGACAAAACGCGGCGGCGGTGACATACCTAAATCCAACAGTTTCTTATTCGAGAAACGCACATTCAGCCTAGAAAATTCACCATATAAACGCATTGCTCTTAGCATCAGTCTTTCATTACAGGGGCCGTAAATAGTTTTGAAATCTCTGCGTTCTTTTACCAACTCGCTGTAATCAACTTGCTGATAAGTAGAATAAATAGGTTTTTGATTGAGTGCCGCGGCCATCGCTTTATCTATTTCGACAAACTGCGTGCTACCTGTGTCACCCGCTGATATGTGATAAACCTTTTCGCTTAGCTTTGAGCGTTTTGTTAATAACAAAAGTGCCTCAGCACAGTAATCCACAGGAATAACATCGATTTTATCTTCCATTGAACACATGAACTTCCCAAGCATCAGCGCCATGCGGAATACCCAGAAAATGCTGCTGGATGGACGGCAACCTTCTTCACTGTGCCCTACCACAATTGAAGGGCGAGCAATAACTAAAGGCAGTTTCGGGCAATGTTCTACCATCAATTGTTCAATGGTGGATTTAGACCACGTATATTGAACCAAATGCTCTTCTTCAGGCTTGCGCGCCATGCTTTCTGTTACCAGCGTCCCCGCATCCGGTACACATGACATCGCGGTTCCCACATGTACAAAACGGACCAAACCCGACACATCCGCCATCCGTTTGACGAATTTAAGCGTACCTTCAACGTTCACTTTCCAGATCAGCGCATTATCGCCAAATGAAGCGACAGCAGCGGAGTTGATCACGTGGGTTACAAAAGAGAGCCTGGCATCATCCAAAAAATCTTCTGAAGCAGCTAAATCACCGAGTAATATGTTTTCTTCATTAATTTTATTAAGTAAGGCTTCACTGCATCCAAACTTAGCAAGGTTATTCCTGACCCTAACGACACCTTCTTTAGGCGAGTTCGCCCTAACTAATAACAAGTATGAGTTAATTGAAGAATCAGAAAGCGCGCGAGCTAATACAGCACCACCCAGAAAACCTGTGGCTCCGGTAATCAATAAGTTGCTCATTTTAGAAACTCTGGATTTAAAAACGCCATACTAAGTGGCGATTTATAAACAGCACATAAATAAAAACAATAACAAAAAGCAGGGTTGAATTTTATTTGTAACTTACTGTATTCATGATTAATTTATAAAATCACAAATTAACTCCGTTTAAATACGGTATATTGATTTTATAATTTATTAATGTCTTGCGAGACCAAGCAGGCAACTTTAAATTAACAACAATTGTATAATTTATTTTATTAAAAAATGAGTTTATATATGTAACCACTAGAAATCATAGCCAAAAGAGTGCCAGTCAAAATAATTAGCATGGTTGGTAGTACACGTGGCTGCGCAAACCAAAATGAATTCAGCCCCTTTTTAATCCGCATAGACTGCACCGATTCAACACAACCCATGCAGAAAAAGGTGGAGCTGATTAGCGTCAACCAAGGGCTGATATCAAGCCCTTTCCAGGCAAAATAGGCATTAGAAAAGTGAAACTTTGCCAGCAAACAGGCTGAACAAAATCGAGGAAAGTAACGCCTCCCAATCAATAAAATTGTCGTGCCTACTGCGGCCCCCAACATCACCCACTGCATTGCAATACCGTGTAATGTAACGATATCAAGCAGTAAAAATCCCGTGCCAACAACGATGGTTAAAATTGCGGCACAGTTTGCACAAAGTCGATAAAGGTTCAGGTTGTCGGTATAGCGATCGGGTGCAGTTTCTTTTACATCCATTGATTCATAATCTCTGACGTTTACAAGGCTGGTAACAGCCTGTTTGCTGCGCAGCAGGATACCCAAAACAGCAAAGTCTTAATTGATTTTAAACAAGGCCGCCCTGTAAACAACACCACTAAATCAAGCTATTCTGCTACTCATCGCAATATTTCAAAAAACGCTGTAAGGCATTAGAAATATGTTTCTGTCGATGGTGAATCCGATACAAGGTACGCACCAGGCGTGGCAATGGTACTGGCACTTCCACCAGCGAGCCTGTTTCCAGTTGTTCCGCAATCACCCTTCTCGACAGGCAACTGATGCCAAGACCATGGCGCACCGCATGTTTAATGGCTTCCGAATTTCCCAATTCCATACCGAGATGAAATTGTGGCAGATGAGAAAGTAGCAAGTAATCGACAATTTCACGTGTACCAGAACCTTTTTCGCGCAGGATCCACTGCTGCTGTGCAAGACTTTCCAGAGTAACCGGCTGCTGCAATAAAGGTGCGCTTGGTGGCGCAAATACGACGAGCTCATCTTCCAGCCAGGGCTCGGTCACCAATTCGGTCATATGGCTCGGCCCTTCAATCAGACCAATATCAACCCGGAAGTCGGCAACTGCGTTAATCACATCCTGACTGTTGCCAACGCTCATTTCCAGCGGGAGATTTGGAAAGTCGCGGCGATAATGAGCAATCATTTCCGGCAGAATATAATTGCCTATCGTGCTGCTGGCATAAACGCGAATGGCACCGTTATCCTCTTTAAACAGTTGTTCGACTTCTATTGCCTGCTCGAGCAAACCCACCACGCGCGGATACAGCAAACGGCCATGTTCATTGACAACCAGGCGTTTGCCTACCCTATCGAACAATTGCACGCCTAACTGCCCTTCGAGATCGGACAGCGCTGCACTGACCGCAGACTGAGACAACGCCAGCATTTGCGAAGCCTGAGTAGTAGAGCCGCTTTTGAGGACTTCAGCGAAGACTTCAAGTTGCCGCAGTGTGATATGCATAGTGGACACGCCTTAACACTTATTCAGATTGATTATAAATATATAATCAATTTTATTTTTAAGCCACCAGGACTTACTCTTTTGTCAATAAAGCCAAAATAATTCGAGTTGTAGGAAGGCGGCAAGCGCGAGAACCCCGATGAGCTTACGCCGGTAAGTGATTCGGGTGAGCGCGTGCAGCCAACGCACCTACAGCTTGAAGTATGACGGCTACACAAAGGAGAAGGTTATGGCTACGTTATCAATTCCCACTCATCGACATACATTGTGGCATTTCCTGCCAGGACTGCTGCTTGCAGGTGCAATTACTGCACTTGCGCTTTGGTTGGGGAATATTCCCTCCGTGGCAGGTCTCGGACTCGGTGCATTAACGCTCGCGATTCTGTGCGGGATGGTGATTGGCAACACGCTTTACCCGAAAATCTGGCAACACTGTGATGGCGGTGTACTGTTTGCCAAGCAACATCTGTTGCGTCTTGGGATCATTTTATATGGTTTTCGACTGACTTTTTCGCAGATTGCGGATGTCGGCGCCAGCGGCGTCATTATTGATGTTCTGACATTAACCAGCACCTTCGCCCTCGCCTGCTGGCTGGGTCAGAAAGTGTTTGGCCTGGATAAACAAACCAGTTGGTTAATTGGTGCCGGTAGCAGTATTTGCGGTGCTGCGGCGATTCTGGCAACCGAGCCGGTTGTGAAAGCCGAAGCCAGCAAAGTAACCGTAGCGGTCGCAACGGTGGTGATTTTTGGTACGCTTGCGATCTTCATTTATCCAATGATTTATCCATATGTCACACAATGGTTCACACCGGAAGCCTTTGGTATCTACACCGGTTCAACCATGCATGAAGTTGCACAAGTAGTGGCTGCGGGGCATGCAATCAGCCCTGAAACTGAAAACGCGGCGGTCATTGCGAAAATGCTGCGCGTAATGATGCTGGCTCCATTCCTGATTTTCCTGGCAGCTCGCGTCAAACAACTGGCTCCGTTGGGCCAGGCGCAGAAAAGCAAAATCACCATTCCATGGTTTGCGGTGCTGTTTATTGTGGTTGCGATGTTTAACTCACTGCACTTACTGCCAGCCTGGGCGGTCAATGCATTGATAACACTGGATACTTTCTTGCTAGCAATGGCGATGGCGGCTCTGGGTTTAACCACTCACTTTAGCGCGCTGAAAAAAGCCGGTGTACGCCCGCTGCTGATGGCTCTGGTGCTATTTATCTGGCTGATCGTTGGCGGTGGCGCAATTAACCTTGGTATCCATCACCTGATGGCATAAAGAGGTACGGAAAATTCCTGTCTAACCCGCTATCATTGTCCGTTTCCCGATAGCGGGTTTTGACAGGAGTAAGAATGATGAAGTTTATTGGCGCACATGTCAGTGCTGCAGGTGGTCTGGAAAATGCCGCAATTCGCGCGCACGAACTCGAAGCCACTGCTTTTGCCCTGTTCACCAAAAACCAACGCCAGTGGCGTGCAGCTCCGCTCACTGACGAAGTTATCAGCAATTTCAAACGAGCCTGTGAAAAGTATCATTACGGGCCGGGACAAATCCTCCCTCACGACAGCTATCTCATTAACCTTGGCCATCCGGTTGAGGAAGCGCTGGAAAAATCCCGTGAAGCCTTCATTGATGAGATGGAACGTTGCATGCAACTGGGTTTAACGCTACTGAACTTCCACCCAGGCAGCCACCTGATGCAAATCCCTGAAGAAGAGTGCCTTGCACGCATTGCCCAGTCGATAAACATCGCGCTGGATAAAACCGAAGGCGTGACTGCGGTGATTGAAAACACAGCGGGCCAGGGCAGCAATCTCGGTTTTCGTTTCGAGCATTTGGCCGCAATTATTGATGGTGTAGAAGACAAATCCCGAGTCGGCGTGTGTATTGATACCTGCCACGCCTTTGCAGCGGGTTATGACCTGCGCACCGAAGAAGACTGCGAAAATACTTTCGCTGAATTCGAGAGAATTGTTGGGTTCGAGTATTTATGTGGCATGCACCTTAACGACGCGAAAAGTGCTTTTGGGAGCCGTGTCGACCGCCATAACAGTCTGGGTGAAGGCAATATTGGTCACACGCCGTTTGCCTGGATCATGCGTGATAACCGTTTCGATGGGATTCCGCTAATTCTGGAGACGACGAACCCGGATATCTGGGCTGAAGAGATAGCCTGGTTGAAAGCTCAACAAACTGAACAGGCGGTTGCATAACCATGAACGACAGGGAAAAGCAGATACTCAAAATTCTGCGTCGCAATCCTCTTATTCAGCAAAATGAAATTGCTGATATTTTGCAAATCAGCCGTTCACGTGTTGCAGCCCACATTATGGATTTGATGCGTAAAGGGATGATTAAAGGCAAGGGCTACATCCTTACCGAGCAAGCGTATTGCGTGGTCGTCGGCGCGATCAATATGGATATTCGTGGTGTTGCGGATATTCATTATCCGCAGGCGGCCTCCAACCCTGGCAGCATTCACTGCTCGGCAGGTGGCGTGGGCCGCAATATTGCACATAACCTGGCGTTGCTGGGTCGCGATGTGCATTTGATCTCAGCAGTAGGCAGCGATTTTTACGGCGAAACGCTGCTGGAACAGACACGCCAGGCGGGTGTCAATGTCTCCAGTTGTATCCGCCTGCATGGGCATAACACCTCAACCTATCTGTCCATCGCCAATCAGCAAGAAAAAACGGTACTGGCGATTAACGATACCCACATTCTGCAACAGCTCACGCCGCAATTGCTTAATAGCTCACGAGATCTGATTCGCCACTCAGGTGTAGTGCTTGCGGATTGCAACCTGACGCCGGAAGCCATTGAGTGGGTCTTTACCATCGCTGATAATATTCCTGTCTTTATCGATACCGTTTCTGAGTTCAAAGCGGCAAAAATCAAGACCTGGTATTCGCGTATTCATACCCTGAAAACCACGCAAAAAGAGCTGGAGATTCTGTGGGGCCAGCCAATAAATTCCGACGCAGACCGCCTACAGGCGGTGAATGCCCTGCATCAGCAAGGTGTGCAGCAGATCTTTGTTTGCCTGGAAGATGAGTCTGTCTTTTGTAGTGAGCACAACGGTGAGCAATTCTTACTTTCCCGTCCTGCACATCCGGTGGTTGACAGCTTTGGTGCCGATGACGGCTTTATGGCAGGTCTGATTTACAGTTTTCTGGAAGGGAGTGATTTTCGCGATAGCGCAAATTTTGCGATGGCCTGTGCGGCATTATCACGCGCCAGCATTAGCATAAATAACCCAACACTTTCCGCCGATAACGCGCTTTACCTGTTACAAACCACGAAAGCATGAAGTAGCGTGCCAGTCGCCGCTGGCACGCATCAATGTCATGCCAAACCAATAAAGAAACCGGCAATGGTGGCGCTCATCAGATTAGATAGCGTAGCTGCGGCCAGCGCCCTCACTCCCAGCTGCGCAATTTCTGGCGCACGCTTTGGTGCAATGGCAGAAAACGCACCAACCACCACACCGATAGAGCCGAAGTTTGCAAAGCCACATAGCGCAAACGAGATGATTGCGATTGTCTTCACATCCAGCGTCCCGGCAGTTTGCAGATACGGAGAGAAGTTGAGATACGCAACAAACTCGTTAATGGCCAGCTTCTGGCCAATCAGGCTGCCAGCCAACGTCGCTTCACTCCAGTCAACGCCCATGAGCCAGGCCAGCGGGGCAAGAAGATAGCCAAAGATCCCTTCAAGTGTGGCATGCCCATAGCCAAACCAGCCGCCAATGCCGCCGATAATGCCATTAATCATCGCAATAATCGCAACAAAAGCCATGACAACCGTCGCCACACCTGCTGCGATTTTCAGCCCGGTCATCGCCCCACTTGCCGCGGCTTCAATAATGCTTTTTGGCGGTGTTTCGGTGAATGACAGGTTCTCAAAGGTTACCTGAGATGCTTCTGTGGCCGGGCTAAGCATTCTGGCGAACAGTATGCCGCCTGGGATAGCCATCAGAGATGCCGCCAGCAGATAATCGATTGGCACGCCCATTCCGGCATAGCCAATCATCATTGAGCCAGCAATAGAGGCCATCCCGCTGCAAATTGCGGTAAACAGTTCATTACGGTTAAGGCGATCAATAAAGGGTTTCACGATCGCCGGGATCTCATTTTGCCCGAGGAAGATGGTGGTGACGGCAACGAATGATTCGATCTTACTGATGTTCAACGCTTTTTGAAAAATACCGCCAAGCACACGGATAAGCAGCCCCATCACGCCAATGTAGTAGAGCAAACTGATAAGCGCGGTAACAAAAATGATGGCAGGCAATACACGGAAGGCAAAGATAAATCCGGCGCCGTCAAACAGTACATCCATTTTCGGCCCCACCAGTGAACCAAAGATAAATGCGCTACCGGCATCACTGTATGACATCACTTTGTGCACACCGAGTGCTGCCTGTTCAACAAGCCATTTTCCAGGAGGAAAATATAGCATGATGCCGCCAATGGCGATTTGCAGTAATAACGCCGCGCCAACGGTACGCAGGCTGATACGTTTTTTATTTACTGACAGCAGAAATGCGATTGCCAGTAATACCGCCATACCCAGAATACTTCTCATTATATCCATAATGATTATCCCTTCATGCCAGGAAACCCGACGTTAACGCCAGGTTTTGGTATGTTTGATATTCGCGGGCGACCGCTGTGCCCATGGTTTTTTATCAGGCGAGCCGCTGATATTCTTTGGCAATCTCGCAGGCTAGTACGGCGTTGTTAAACACCAACTGAATGTTGGATTTCAGGCTATCGCCACCGGTGAGTTCCGCCACACGTGCCAGCAGGAATGGCGTGCTCTCTTTTCCTACCACGCCCTGCTCTTCAGCCTCCCTTACCGCCCGGTCGATTGCTGCGTTAATTTTCTCCTCCGCCATCGCAAACTCCTCTGGAATCGGATTCGCGATAACCAGGCCACCGCTCAGGCCAGTTTTCCATTTCACCGCCATTGCGCGAGCTATTTCTTGCGAGCTATCCAGACGAATACTGACGTCAAATGAACTGGTGCGGCAGAAAAATGCTGGCAGAGCTTTGGTCTGATAACCAATTAATGGAACACCAAATGTCTCTAAATATTCAGTCGTTAACCCGAGGTCGAGAATAGATTTCGCACCTGCACAAACAACCGCGACATTAGTATTTGCCAGTTCTTGTAAATCAGCAGAAATATCAAATGAATGTTCTGCTCCACGATGTACACCACCAATCCCACCAGTCGCAAAGACTTTAATTCCGGCAAGAGCAGCAATAATCATAGTGGAGGCAACTGTCGTGGCACCATTTTTCCCGGCTGCGACAACAAAAGGTAAATCACGACGACTGACTTTTGTCACGCTATGACCTTCACGGCCCAATAATTCAATTTCATCTTTACTTAAGCCGACTTTCATTACTCCACTAATAATAGCGATTGTGGCTGGGACGGCTCCGTGCTTACGAATAGTCTCTTCTACTTCAATTGCTGTCTGTGCATTCTGAGGGAAAGGCATGCCATGAGAAATAATCGTTGATTCCAGTGCAACAATCGGTTTTTGACTATTTAATGCTTCCTGTACTTCTGGTGAAATTTGCAATAATTCGGATGAGATATTTAATTCAGACATTCTGTGTTCTCCACTAACGATGTAACATTCGCAACAGATAAATCAGGGTTATTGGTATATTCACAGGCAAGTGCCATCGATGAACAACCCTGCGCAAATCGAACTGAATCTATAAATGGCAAACCATCCATCCAGCAGGAAACAAGCCCTGCCATCATGGCGTCACCGGCGCCGGTAACATTAATGACTTTAGTTTTAACGGGCGCAGACCAGCCGCTTTCCCCATTGATATCGCTGTAATAAACACCGTCTCCCCCCATACTGAGCACCAGACGGTTTAAGCCATGCTGATGAAACCAGGAGGCAACTTTTCCTACATCGTCCCGGCTGGAAAGCGTAATCCCACTGAGGGTTTCCGCCTCAAGTCGATTGGGCTTCAGGGTGTGGATTTGATTGAGCCGCTCGCGAATTTTGACGCACTTCCAGGCTGAAACCGGGTCAACAAACACCGGTACATCGTGTACATGTTCCAATACCCAAGCCAGTGTTTCTTCGCTGAGATTACAATCAACGACGATCACTTTTGCTCCACCAATAAAATCAGCATGTTGTGTTAAAAATTCTGCAGAAATATGATTGGTAATACTCATGTCATTAATGGCAACGAGCATCTCACCGGTATTATCAAGGAGTGATAAATAACTTGATGTATTTTCCCCTGGCACGACAAGGCATTTATCGACATGCACTCCAGATTTATTTGTTTGTGCCAGCAATGACTGACCATAAAAATCACCGCCCACAGCAGTCAATAACCATGCATTTTTACCAAGAAGTGCCAAATTATGAGAAATATTTCGACCAACGCCGCCTGGCGTAAATTTTATTTTGCCTGGATTTGAGTCAGCATAATTTAAAGATGCATTTGAATACCCGGCAACATCCATATTGGCCGAGCCAACAATTACTATGTATTCCTTTTCACGCATAGCTCGTCCTCTGGCAATAAACTGCCATAAAAATGAGTTTACCAGGTAGATAAACCACCATGAGTTTACTTATTAGAGCACATGTTCATATTCAAACATGTGTTTATAGTAGGCGTGTTTTGAGCAAAGTAAATACATCATCCAGATCTAAAATGAATAGATATGAACAAAGTCACAATTTTTTGTAGGTACAGTTTGCAAGGCAGGGGGAGATTTGAGAGGTGGGATACAAAATATGGGCATAAAAAAAGGGCAGAGAATTCTCTGCCCCGATTAGACTCGTTTACTTATGCAGCTTTTGCGACAACTTCTGCTTCCGGACGTTTCAGGAAGGCATAAGACAGACCCGCCAGCAACGTTCCTGCAATTATCGCAATCAGATAACCCACAACCGGGGTAATCGCACCTGGGATTAACAGAACAAACAAGCCGCCATGTGGAGCCATCAGTTTAGCGCCTACTGCCATGGAGATTGCACCAGTCACCGCACCACCAACGATACAGCATGGAAGAACACGCATTGGATCACGTGCTGCAAACGGGATAGCCCCTTCGGTGATAAAGCACAGACCCAGAACCATCGCCGCTTTGCCGCCTTCTTGCTGAGCTTTGTCGAATTTACGACGCGCAATAAATGTTGCCAGACCCATAGCCAGCGGTGGCACCATACCTGCTGCCATAATGGCGGCCATCGGTGCGTAAGTTTGGGTGCTGAGTAACCCGACACCAAATGCGTAAGCCGCTTTGTTAACCGGCCCACCCATATCAGTACACATCATACCGCCAAGGATTGCGCCCAACAGTACCGCATTCGCGGTGCCCATAGTTTGCAGCCAGTGAGTCAGACCTTCGAGGATTTTCGAAACCGGCGTACCGATCAGATAAATCATCGCCAGACCCACAATCAGGCTTGAGAACAGTGGAATGATAAGGATTGGTTTCAATGCTTCCATGCTTGGTGGCAGTTTCAGCTTGGTGCTAATCATCTTAGCAACGTAGCCTGCGAGGAAGCCCGCAATAATCCCGCCGATAAAACCAGAACCGGTGCTAACGGCTAACATACCGCCGATAAGACCCGGCGTCAGGCCTGGTCGGTCAGCGATAGAAAACGCAATGTAACCCGCCAGAACCGGCACCATCAGCGCAAAGGCTGAACCACCACCGATTTGCATCAGTGCCGCAGCCAATGTACCTGGTTCTTTAAATGCTTCGATACCAAAAGCGAACGACAGCGCGATACATAGACCGCCCGCGACCACCATCGGTAGCATGAAGGAAACACCGGTTAACAGATGGCGATAAGCACCTACCGACTCTTTTTTTCCTTCATTCGCGCTGGCTGCACTCTGCCCTGTCGCTGAAAAAGGCTTAGCCTCAACAACAGCTTTATCAAGCTCTTGTGCCGTTTTCTTCAGTGCCAGACCTGTTGAGGTGCGATACATCGGTTTGCCCGCAAATTTTGCCAGGTCAACTTCGATATCGGCCGCAACAATGACTAAATCGGCCTCAGCTACTTCTTCAGGGGTAATTGCATTACCTGCGCCAACCGAGCCGCGTGTTTCAACCTTTACCCACCAGCCACGTTTTTTCGCTTCGGTTTCAATGGCTTCAGCAGCCATAAAGGTATGCGCGACGCCCGTTGGGCAAGCTGTTACTGCAACAATGCGTTTTGGCCCTTTAGCCAGCTCGACCGGTGCAACACTCGCTGGAGCGGTATAAGGCTTCGCTTTATCTTTCGCTTCACCTAAAAACAGTTCCGGGTGCTGAACTGCACGGTCGATATCACCCAGATATACCTTTTTGCCATTCAGCGAGCTATCGGCAGGAATGGCGGTCCCTACAACGATTGCCATTTCAGCATCGTTTGGATTGTCGATAATCTGCAAACGCGCTTTTTGCGCGGCTGAACCCAGCAATGTTTTCGCGAGGTACGCACGAGCTTGCCCAAGACCTGGTTCAATAATCAGCAGCGTTTTCATAGTTCCTCTCCTGCTGTCAGTTAAATGGTTTCAGATCAACACGGGCCATCATAGCCGCCAGTTGAGTACGATCTGTAATTCCGACATTGCTCTGACTTACCGCCAGCGCAGCCACTGCCGTCGCTAAACGCAGGGTATGTTCGCTGGATTCACGCATTAACAGGCCGTAGATAAGCCCGCCGACCATAGAATCCCCCGCACCTACGGTACTGACGACTTCGCATACTGGCGGTTTCGCTATCCACTCACCCGATGCGTTAACCCAAAGAGCACCTTCGGCGCCCAGCGAAATCACCACATGCGCAATTCCTTGCTCACGTAGCGCATGGGCTGCTTCAATCACATCTTTCATTTCTGGCAATTTTCGACCAGCCCAGATTTCCAGCTCGCGGCGGTTTGGTTTAACCAACCACGGTGCAGCTTTCAGACCTGCGACTAAGGCTTCACGGCTGCTGTCGAAAATGATGCATGGGCACTGGCTACGTAGCCGCTTCATCCAGTCAGTGAAAGCATCAGGTGAAACGCCCGCAGGCAAGCTGCCACTAACACACACCATGTCAAACTGGCCAAGCCAGCTCAGGGAATCAGCAACAAAACGCTCCCAATCTGCAGGAGTTACATCAAAGCCTGAGAAATTGAAGTCGGTAACTTCGCCATCTTTCTCAGTCAGTTTTACGTTGATGCGGGTACGGCCTTGCACCACCTGAAAACGGTTGGCAATACCCAACTCACTGAACAGTTGCTGAAAACCATCCTGGTTATCTTTACCCAGGAATCCACCTACCGTGACATCGATGCCAAGGTCTTTAAGAACTTTAGCAACGTTAATCCCTTTACCGGCGGCATGCAGACCCGTAGTGCGCACAAGGTTAACTTCACCACGTTCAACTTCAGGGGTGTAACCGACCAGGTCGTAAGCCGGATTTAACGTAATTGTTGCGACACGACGACTCATGCTGCCCCCTCACCAAGACCGGCAGCAACCGCTTCACCAATGGCTTTCAGCGCAAGTTCAGCATCCTCACCTACGGCCGTAAAGCGCAGGTGGTGGCCTTTTTTCACGCCCAGAGCGACGACTTTCATCAGGCTGCGACCATTGGCTGGCTTCCCGGTTCCATCAAGGTTTGTCACGGTAATCTCGCTATTAAATTGTTTAATGGTATTCACCAGCACCGTACCAGGACGGGCGTGTAGACCATGTTCATTGCGAATCTGGAAATCTGCACTCAGGCTATTTTGTTCAGCTGGGACATCAGTGGTCAGCAACGTCAGCAACCCAGGTGCATCTGCGTTCAGCAAACGGTCAGCATTGTTGTTTATCAACATATCGCTCAGGCGATTGAGAACTTGTAAGGGTTGGTCGTCGGCCACTGCAACCGTCATCAACAGCGATACCGGTTGGCCGTCTGCTTCAAAAACTGATGCTGGGCGGCTGATTGCCACAGCACTCGCGAGGTTGCCTTCGGTGCTGTCGTTAAGCCAGATACCCTGTCCAAGATAGAGTGGTTTGCTGGAAACTACGTGGCTTACAAAAGCAGAGTTGGCAGCACCCGCCTGTTTAATGCGACCGGCATTTAATGCCTGAAGCGTCATCAGGTCGGTGGCGGTAACATCTAACGCCAATAATGAGTTATCAAACAGCAAAGATGCAGATTGTTTTTCGCCCATTAGCAATGCGCGAAGCTCTTCTGCTGAAGTCGCGGTTTTGAGTTGTTCAGCAACTTCGTCATCACTGAGCACATGTGTCAGCTGACGCAGTAAACCAAGGTGTTCGTCAGAACGAGCTGCAATGCCAATTACAATGTAAGCTTTCTGGCCCTCGCCCCATTCTATTCCTTGTGGAAACTGGAACACCTTAACGCCGGTTTTCAATACCAGATCACGGGTATCAGTAGTGCCATGTGGGATAGCAATACCGTTACCTAAGTAAGTGGAGGTTTGCAGCTCGCGAGCCAGCATACCTTCTACATAGCCAATACTGACGTTGCCTGCCTGCGCGAGCGCAGTGGCAACCAGACGTATGGCTTCTTCTTTATTTCCGGCACTAACGCCCGGATGAATATCCTGCACAGATAACTGGAACATGGTTCTCCTCTCCTGCTGAATTGAAACGATTCAGCTGCAATGAGAAAAAATGCGCCATCCCACTCCTGAAACTAAATAAGACGACGCTGAAACGTTTCAAGTAGTGTGGAGATCCTCCACGATTCAGGCAAGATATGTTGTATTTTCGTTACCAGAATTTAGAGGTTACGCACATTTTCACTCCCATCTAAGCCGAAAAAGTGAGCAGTATCACGGTACGTTCAGCACACAATTTATAAGCATCAGCTTTTGCTGAACATAGCCAGGAACAGCGTTTTAACTTTTCGTGTTGCTTTTGATTTGAACAACTGTTTATTTCCAGGCAAGGCGCGTAAACTCCGCGCGTTCATTGACCAGCCGACACTGAGAGCATGCAAAACTCCCCCATAGCAGCAACACGCAAGCCCCTTGACTTAACTTCTTCAGCCTTTTTGATTGTAGCTTTTTTAACCGGAATTGCGGGGGCATTACAAACCCCAACGCTGAGCCTGTTTTTGACGGAAGAAGTCCATGTTCGTCCTGCGATGGTAGGTTTCTTTTTCACCGGCAGCGCCATCATAGGTATTTTGGTCAGCCAGTTTCTTGCGGGGCGTTCTGATAGGAAAGGCGATCGCAAATCGCTTATTTTTGTTTGCTGCTTGTTGGGTGCATTAGCCTGCGTGCTATTTGCCTGGAACCGTAACTATTTTGTGTTGCTGTTTGTCGGTGTTTTCCTCAGCAGCTTTGGCTCCACTGCCAACCCGCAGATGTTTGCCCTTGCGCGCGAACACGCTGACCGTACGGGCCGTGAAGCGGTGATGTTTAGCTCTATTTTACGTGCACAGGTCTCCCTTGCATGGGTTATTGGCCCGCCTATCGCCTACGCGCTGGCTTTAGGTTTTGGTTTTACCACCATGTATCTGAGCGCGGCCTTTGCATTTGTGGTTTGCAGCGTGATGGTACGGCTGCTCCTGCCATCAATGCGTAAAGAGGTGGTAACTAAATCCGCCACGCTTGAAGCTCCGCGCCGTAACCGTCGTGATGCCCTACTGCTATTCGTCGCCTGCACCATGATGTGGGGCTGTAACAGTCTCTACATTATTAATATGCCCCTTTACATCATTAATGAATTACATCTGCCGGAGAAGCTGGCGGGAGTGATGATGGGGACAGCTGCCGGGCTTGAGATCCCAACAATGCTTATCGCAGGCTATTACGCCAAACGTTTTGGTAAGCGTTTTCTAATGCGTATTGCGGGAGTCGCAGGTCTGCTGTTCTATATTGGTATGTTGACGTTACATAACGAATTCATGCTGCTGGGCCTGCAACTGCTGAACGCTATTTTCATCGGCATTTTGGCGGGTATTGGGATGTTGTATTTTCAGGATTTAATGCCAGGACAGGCGGGAGCGGCTACCACGCTATATACCAATACGACGCGTGTCGGTTGGATTATTGCAGGCTCGATGGCCGGTGTAGTTGCAGAAATCTGGAACTACCACACAGTGTTTTATATCGCGCTGGGAATGATAGCCATCACCGCTTATTGCATGATGAAAATTAAAGATATCTAGGGTGCAGTCGCAGCTTCCAGATAGATCAGGTAATCCATGGCTTGCTTGCGCGTTGTACCGCACATTTCCCGCGACGGTTGCAAGTTTGCGCAAACCTTTGGTCTTAGCGGTGAAAGAAAGATTTTACAGCGCATATCTGCGCCAAGCTGAACACATGGAGTATCAGCGGGCTTGCCATCTGGCATGCCAGGAATAGGACTTGATACAGAAGGCGCGGTACAACACGCGCCGCAATCGGGACGACAGTCCATCAACAATACTCCAGTGGGCTGACAAGGATCAGGACTCTAGCAGTAGCAGTGCGGCTTTACTACGTAGATTTATGCACTATCTGCAATGAAATCCGCTTGCCTGAAAGACGCCTCCCGAGTAATTTGACGCAATATTTTCGCTCCTCAATTTTTTACAGGAAACACCGATGCCAAGAGCTAATGAAATCAAAAAGGGTATGGTACTTAATTACAACGGCAAGCTGCTGATTGTTAAAGATATCGATATCCAGGCACCTAGCGCCCGTGGCGCAGCAACGCTTTATAAAATGCGTTTTTCTGATGTCCGTTCTGGTCAGAAAGTTGAAGAGCGCTTCAAAGGTGATGATATTGTCGACACCATCACTCTGACCCGCCGTTACGTTGACTTCTCTTACATTGACGGCAACGAATACGTGTTCATGGATAAAGAAGATTACACGCCGTATATCTTTACCAAAGATCAGATTGAAGAAGAGCTGCAATTCATTCCGGAAGGCGGCATGCCAGACATGCAAGTTCTGACCTGGGATGGCCAGTTGCTGGCGCTTGAACTGCCACAAACTGTGGACCTGGAAATTGTTGAAACCGCACCAGGCATAAAAGGCGCGTCAGCAAGCTCCCGTACTAAGCCTGCAACAATGTCTACTGGCCTGGTTATTCAGGTTCCAGAATATATGGTGACCGGTGAGAAAATCCGCATCCATATTGCTGAAAAGCGTTCTATGGGTCGCGCAGACTAATACGTGTTTTGCAGTTTAACCGACAGACATCCAAACCCGCTTCGGCGGGTTTTTATTTTGGGAGAAATATTTGTGCTATTTCTTAATGGGATAGCTTACCAGCGGTTTGATCTCCTTTAGCACAAACATACTCTGCATTTCTTTAATCCCCGGCAAACGACGTACCACTGACATAGCAAAGTCCGCATAAGAATCCAGATCGCGCGCGACGACCTGCAATAAGAAATCGGCATCACCACCGATGCTGTAGCACGCAACCACATCCTCAAGTGCCGCGACTTCTTCTTCAAACTTCTTCGCTTCTGATTCACTGTGGCTGTCTATGGTTACACGAACGAACACCATTACTGCCAGGCCTATCTTGCGACGGTTAAGTACTGCGCGGTAACCCTGAATCACTTCGTCTTCTTCAAGCTTGCGTATTTTTCGCCAGCAAGGTGATGCTGACAACCCAATTGAATCGGCTACAGACTGGTTCGTCATGCGCGCATCGTTTTGTAAAAGAGTCAGAATCTTTACGTCTGTTGTGCTTATGGTCATCAGGTCAGATCCTTTTAATTTTAGATAATAAACGGGTCAATCCTGCCTTATTTTGTGCATTTTTCAAGCTATTTAGGCAGCAATTTCCCGCTAGCTTCCTGCATTATATTGTTCACAAAGAGCGACTCCATGAGCCATTTCAGATTCCCCTGCGAGGATAAAATATGAAGTTTGACGCCAGCCAACATCGAAGCACGATTATTATTGATAAAGACCTGAGCCCTGGGCTTGCCATCAACGCAGCCAGCGTTATTGGTATGAGTTTCGGCCATACGGTGGAAAACCTGGTGGGTCCTGACATGCAAAGTGCAGATGCCGTCAATTATCCTGGCGTTATTTATGCCCCTTTGCCGATTCTCCTGGCACCTGGCGCTTATATACAGGAGCTGCTCAGCATTGCTGAAACAGACGAAGAAATTTATACGATGCCCTTCAGCGCCTTGGCGCAGTCATGTAAGACCTACGATGAATATGGGGAACGTATTTCTGCTGTATCCAGCAATCATATTGAACTGGTAGCAATAGGGTTAATTGGGCCGAAGAAAAAAATCACCAGGCTCACGGGTAACCTGGGTCTGTATAAATAGGCATATGTTGCAGCCATAAAAAACGCGCCAGGAGGCGCGTTTTTTACATCAATTTTTTACATCAATAATGTTCAGCTTACTTCAGCAAGTCAGGGAACATTGTTTGTTTCAGTGCCAGTTCCACACCGCGAACTTCAGCCAGACCTTTCAGACGACCAATCGCTGAATAACCTGGGTTAGTTTTCTTGTGCAGATCGTCAAGCATCTGGTGGCCGTGATCCGGACGCATCGGGATCGGGCGCAGATCGCCGGCGTTTTTACGACGTTGTTCTTCAGCCAGAATCGCTTTCACCACTGCAACCATGTTCACATCACCTTGCAGGTGCGCGCCTTCATGGAAGGTTTTCGGGTTATCTTCGCGGCAAGTTGCACGCAGATGAGTAAAGTGAATGCGATCGCCGAAGGTTTCAATCATGCGAACCAGGTCGTTGTCAGCGCGAACGCCATAAGAACCGGTACACATGGTGAAGCCGTTATAAATGCTATCGACCGTTTCTTTCAGCCATTGCATATCTTCAATGGTAGAAACGATGCGCGGCAGGCCCAGGATTGGTCGCGGTGGATCATCCGGGTGAACTGCAAGACGAACGCCAACTTCTTCCGCTACCGCAACAATTGCACGCAGGAAGTACGCCATATTTTCGCGCAGCTGTTCTTTACTGATGCCGTCATATTCAGCAAGACGTGCACGGAACTGGTCAAGAGTGTAACCCTCTTCCGCACCTGGTAAACCAGCAATGATATTGCGGGTCAGTTTTTCTTTTTCGGCATCAGACATATTGTTGAAGTAGCCCAGCGCCTGGCGCTGCTCTTCTTCGCTGTAGTCAGCTTCAGCGCCTTCGCGCTTGAGGATGTGCAGCTCAAATGCTGCAAATGCAATCTGGTCAAAACGCAGAGCGCGTGAACCATCTGGCAATTCATATTCCAGATCAGTACGTGTCCAGTCCAGAATCGGCATGAAGTTGTAGCACACGGTGTCGATGCCACATTCTGCCAGGTTACGAATGCTTTGCTGGTAGTTTGCGATATGCTTATCGAAGTCGCCGGAGTGAGTTTTAATTTCTTCGTGCACCGGAATACTTTCTACTACAGACCAGGTCAGACCTTTTTCCGCCAATACAGCCAGGCGCTCTTTGATGTCAGCAACCGGCCAAACTTCACCATTTGGGATGTGATGCAAAGCAGTAACGACACCGGTCGCGCCCGCCTGACGCACATCATCCAGAGATACCGGGTCTTTTGGGCCGTACCAACGCCATGTTTGTTCCATCGACAGTTCCTCAGTTTAAGTTGTCATACCAATTCTAGAATGCTGTATTGACTACTACCATACCGGATTCTCGCTTACGGTCAAATTTTGCAATGATATTGGTTGATCCAGCTCACATTAAAGGGATAAAGACAGCAGACCAATTCAATTTGCTGTCATATAACTTTAGACTGAGCCATGTTACCAATTGGTTAATCAGGATTTGCATTTTATGAACACAATTGCTTCAGTCACGTTACCTGCCGATATTCAACAGCCTAATTATGACCGCCGGGCGTTAAAAACTCGCATCGTCCACTTTGGTTTTGGTGCGTTTCACCGCGCACACCAAGCGCTGCTGACCGACCGGGTACTCAATAAATTGGGGGGAGACTGGGGCATTTGTGAAATTAGTCTGTTTAGCGGCGACAAACTAATGAGTGCGCTGCGTGCACAGGACCATTTGTATACCGTATTGGAAAAAGGTCGTGAAGGTAATCAGGCGATTATTGTCGGCGCGGTTAACGAATGCCTGAATGCAAAACTCGATGGACTGGGTACCATTATTGAAAAGTTCTGCGAGCCACAAGTTGCGATTGTCTCCCTTACTGTGACTGAAAAGGGCTATTGCATCGACCCGGCGACCGGGAAACTGGATAGCAGTAACGAGCGTATTATTCACGACCTACAAAACCCTGAAGAACCACATTCGGCTCCGGGCATTTTGGTGGAGGCACTTAATCGTCGCCGCGAACGTGGACTGCACCCATTTACCGTACTTTCTTGCGACAACATTCCCGACAACGGCCATGTGGTGCGTAACGCCGTGATTGGCATGGCGGAAACGCGCAGCCAGGAATTAGCCGACTGGATCCGCGAACATGTCACCTTCCCAAGCACCATGGTCGACAGAATCGTACCTGCTGCCACGCCTGAATCACTGCAAGAAATCACTGACACACTGGGTGTTGAAGACCCATGCGCGATTTCTGGCGAGCCGTTTATCCAGTGGGTCATTGAAGATAACTTTGTTGCAGGCCGCCCGGCATGGGAAGAAGTTGGCGTCGAAATGGTTAACGACGTGATGCCATGGGAACAAATGAAGTTACGCATGTTGAACGGCAGCCACTCATTCCTCGCCTATCTCGGCTATCTCGCAGGCTATCAGCATATAAATGATTGCATGGCAGATGAGAATTTCCGCAAGGCGGGGCACCGTTTGATGATGCGCGAACAAGCGCCAACACTGCGCGTTACGGGCGTAAATCTACAGCAGTATGCCCATAACCTGCTCGAGCGTTTTGACAACCCGGCGCTGAAGCACCGCACATGGCAAATTGCGATGGACGGTAGCCAAAAACTGCCGCAACGGATGCTAGAAAGTGTGCGCTGGCATCTGCAACAAGGCGATGAGTGGCCATGCCTGGCATTAGGCGTTGCCGCCTGGATGCGCTATGTCAGCGGTATTGACGACGCGGGTAACGAAATTGATATTCGCGATCCGTTAGCTGAAAAAATTAAAACACTGGTCGCAAACAGCCCTGTTAATGAACGCGTTAATGCCGTACTCAGCCTGCATGAAATCTTTGGCAGCGACCTGCCTGCTGATGAACAATTCGTCGCGCGTATTACCGCTGCATGGAATGAGTTATGCAGCAAAGGTGCGCGAGCAACGGTCGCAAACCTTATCGGTTAATTTAACAATCAATGCCTTTAAACCCGCTTCACAAGGATGTGGAGCCGTCCGGGCTTCATTTTTTGGTAATTGTTGTTCAGGATAGTGATAATTGAACATCACGTAAGGTCCACTCAACCTGTCCGGAGCACTTGTGACTAAAACCAACCTGATTACCGGTTTCCTCGGTAGCGGCAAAACCACTACCATTCTGCATTTACTTGCCAATAAGCCCGAGCATGAAAAATGGGCTGTGCTGGTCAACGAATTCGGTGAAGTCGGAATCGACGGCGCGTTATTAGCCGACAGCGGTGCTTTGCTGAAAGAAATTCCCGGCGGCTGTATGTGTTGTGTAAATGGACTGCCGATGCAGGTAGGGCTCAATACTTTGCTTCGCCAGGGCAAACCTGACCGTCTGCTCATTGAACCGACCGGGCTTGGTCACCCAAAACAAATCCTCGATATGTTGACCGCCGAAGTTTACCAACCCTGGATCGAACTCAACGCCACTCTGTGTCTGCTTGACCCACGCCAGTTGCTTGATGAACGGGCAGTCAATAATGACAATTTCCGCGATCAACTTGCTGCTGCTGATATCGTCATTGCAAATAAAGAAGACCGTGCCAGCGATGAAAGCCGCGCGGCTCTTAACGAGTGGTGGCTGCGTGAGGGTGCTGGGCGGGAAATGATCACCGCGCAAAATGGTCATATCGATATTAGCCTTCTTGATAAACCACGCCAAAACCTGCGCGAGATACCATCCAGTCCGGATCATAACCACAGTCATGCAGCAACACGTGGGCTAGCGGCATTAAGTTTGCCTGAACATCAACGCTGGCGGCGCAGCATCAATAGTGGCCAGGGCTATGTGGGCTGCGGATGGATTTTTGATGCCGACACACTATTTGACACAGTAGGTGTTCTGGAATGGGCTAGACTTGCTCCTGTCGACCGCGTCAAAGGTGTGCTGCGTATTGCGGAAGGTTTAGTACGGATCAACCGTCAGGGCCTTGATTTCCATATTGAAACGCAGAATGCCGCACCACCTGACAGCCGCATAGAGTTAATACATAGCGGTGACGTTGACTGGAATGCGCTACAAACTACATTGTTGAAGCTACGTTTAAGTTTGTGAGCCTACCCTTTCGTCTTTGTTAAAATATCTAATGATTTCGTATGAATAATATTCGATTACCTCTCATCCTGATGCTTAATGCACTTGGGTTAGCACTATTTTTTAGTTGGTACCTGCCCGAGGGGCATGGTTTTTGGTTTACCCTGGACTCCGGGATCTTCCATTTCTTTAACCGCGAGCTGGTGAAGAGTCACGCCTTCCTTGTGTTTGTTGCCGTGACCAATAATCGGGTGTTTGATGGCATTTCGCTATTAGCGATGGGTTCACTGTTTTTCTGTTACTGGCGCAAAGAGTCAGCGACAGGCCGCCGACGCATGTTCATCATGGGTATTGTGATGTTATTTTGCGCAATTATTATCAATCAACTTGGCCATTTGATTCCCGAATCTCACGTCAGCCCAACGCTCTATTTCACGGATATTCACCGTGTCAGCGAATTGCTGCATTTCCCAACTAAAGATGCGTCTAAGGATAGTTTCCCTGGTGATCATGGATTAATGCTGCTGATTTTCACCGGCTTCATGCTGCGATATTTCGGTAAAAAAGCGTTTGCTATTGCTGTAATTATTTTCCTTATTTTCATCATGCCGCGCATGATGATTGGCGCACATTGGTTCACTGATATCTTCGTCGGCTCGTTATCTATTGCTCTCGTTGGGTTGCCCTGGGCTCTATTAACCCCATTAAGCGATGGGTTAATTAATCTCCTGGATCGTTATTTACCCGTCAAAAAAAGAACAATTCAATAACAACAAATAAACATTATTTTCAGCAATCATCAGAAACCAGAAATGATTGCTGTCTGTTTTTTAGTCACTCACATGGAGCGACTAATATTTAACCTGCCATCTTCATTAGATAAATGAAGTACCTGCACAGATAAGCAACAGTTCTGGTTAACAACTATGCAATATTACTTTTTACCTTTTAACATCACAATTTCTTATAAAATTTCAGAGAAAACCGCTCGCCATGCCTGATTTGATGAGGTAACCTCGAATACGTTTTGCGCTGAAGCCCAATTCATTTGTTATGTGAATAATTTTGTGCGACAAACCACAGTTTTGTTCATTAGCATTTGTCTCATGGCGCGCAGGTAATTAGTCTCGTCACGTTGGTATTTTGTATAACGATATTTATCGTAAAGGACATCAAGGGATAACAAACATAATGGTCAAGTCTCAGCCTATTTTGAGATATATCTTGCGGGTAATTCCCGCCGTTGCTGTGGCAGTATTGCTGTCAGCATGTAGTTCGACAAACACCGCAAATATGCATTCTGAGACGCATGCAGTCGGCAATAAAGATGGTTTTTTACTGCAAGCTTCTCAGGATGAATTCGAAGAGATGGTCCGTAATGTAGATGTGAAATCACGTCTTATGGATCAATATGCAAGTTGGAAAGGCGTTCGTTATCGCCTCGGTGGCAGTAATAGAAGCGGCATTGATTGTTCTGCATTTGTGCAGCGCACATTCCGTGAACAATTTGGTTTAGAGTTGCCTCGTTCAACTTCTGAACAGCAGGATTCAGGTAAATCGATTTCACGTAGTAAATTACGTACTGGCGATTTAGTTCTGTTCCGTGCGGGTTCAACGGGTCGACATGTTGGAATCTATATCGGTAACAACCAGTTTGTACATGCTTCCACCAGCAGTGGTGTGACGATTTCAAGCATGGATGAGCCTTACTGGAAAAAGCGTTACAACGAAGCGCGACGTGTATTGAGCCGTAGTTAATGCGCTCCTTGCAGACAGTTACTCCCTTGGCTGTTCTGCAAGACAACAATATGACGAGACAAAACAACGCTGCTTATGCAGCGTTTTTTATTGCCTGAAATTCATCCAGTTAAATAATTCTAAAATGATGATGGTTTTCGTTCGAAACTTTATGACGCATTGATCGTTTTTGCGTTATAGTCCAAAAAAACGCAAATAAACAATCAGTCTCTTGCGCCTGCAGGAACCATTCATACATGTTTTCTAAAAATATTTTCTCACGTTACTTTACCTCTGTCCGGCAAATAGCCGCCTTCAGTATTTTGGCCGGCGTGCTTGCCGCGCTATTGATTGGCGGAATAACTAGCCTGACATTGCACAGCAAGCGTGAAGCCAGCTACGACACACTAACTGAAGATATGCGTGAATATCTCAGCACCTTTTTCCAGGACCTCCAATCGACTATCAGCGGCATTCAACCGTTAACCCTTTCAGACTGCCATCAAGTCTCCGGCGAATTAACCGCGCGCGCAGCCTTTAACGCTAACGTTCGCGCCTTTGCATTAGTTCGTAACGGCAATGCCTACTGTTCCTCGGCTACAGGCAGCATGTTGATGGAGATGCATCAGCTTTCCCCGGATATCGATATCAATAAAAATATCGATTTGGTTATCATGCTCGGTACCCCAATGATGCCCGGTAAGCCGACTATTGCCGCATGGTTTAAAAATCCGGTAATTGAGGGGCGTGGGGTTTTCGCCACCCTGAACGTAAATCTTACACCGTATCTATTGTTCACTACTCGCCAGAGCGACATGGTGTCGATGGCGATCATCGCTGGCGATAAAGCGCTAACCACAATATCCAGCAATGTGATGAATGCTGCGAGCCTACCGAAGCATCCTACGCGCGTGATAGTCATGGAAGACTTCCCCATCAAGATAGCGTTGTATGGCAAAACCTGGCCTGTAGAAGACATTCAAATCTCGATTCTGACCGGGCTCGTATTCGGCATCCTGGGTGGTGCGCTATGCGCCTATTTCCTGACGGTGCGCCTACGTTCCGGTAAAGAGATTTTGATGGGTATTAAACGCGGGCAATTTTATGTTGTATATCAGCCGGTAGTTGATGCCAAAGAGTTAAAAATGTCAGGCGTAGAAGTATTGATGCGCTGGAACCACCCAATTGCAGGGCCTATTCCTCCCGATGCATTTATTGCATTCGCCGAAGCACAGCAATTGATCGTTCCCCTCACCCGCCATTTGTTTGAATTGATTGCACGCGATGCCAAAAAGCTCCAGCACATCTTACCGGCTGGTGCGCGCCTCGGCGTTAATCTGGCTCCTAGCCATTTACACTCACCAACCTTTAAAGAAGATATTCAAGCCTTTGCCGCCTCATTGCCCCTTCATCATTTCCAGTTAATTTTCGAAATCACTGAACGAGATATGGTGAAAGAAAATGAAGCCAGCTGCCTGTTTACATGGATGAATGAGCAAGGATTTCAAACTGCAGTCGATGATTTTGGCACGGGGCACAGCGCACTTATCTATCTTGAACGCTTTAAGCTGGATTATCTGAAGATCGATCGCGGCTTTGTTAATTCTATAGGTTTAGAAACTGTAACATCCCCAGTACTTGATGCCGTATTAACCCTTGCTCGCAAGCTAAGCATGACGACAGTTGCAGAAGGTGTGGAAACACCTGAGCAAGCCAAATGGTTAATCGATCGAGGGGTGAATTATTTACAAGGCTACTATTTCGCCCGCCCACTCACTCTTGAACAATTGCAGTCATGGGGCGGTCAGCAAAAAACCTACGATGAACTTGCTTGAGCCCAGCCAACGCCGATGCTGCTTGAAGTATGGCGGCTATAACTTATGATTTATCATCATGGCGTTATAACGCGGCGGGGCGTTGCCTGGACACTGATATTGTTTCGGGATGAAATAATTAGGTAAGCTCCTCCCCAACAAGGATTGATCTATACGATGTTTGCCCGTATTTTCACCCTGCTGAGTCTTTGCCTGATTGCAGCCCCAGGCCTTGCTGAGAACATCAAGGAAAGCTACTCCTTTGCCGTTTTAGGGGAACCTAAATACGCCATCAACTTCACCCATTTTGATTATGTTAACCCTGCAGCTCCGAAAGGCGGGGATATCACGCTCTCGGCAATTGGCACCTTTGATAACTTCAACCGCTATGCTCTGCGCGGCAATCCGGGTGTAAGCACCGAAACCCTATATGACACGCTTTTTGCCAACGCCGATGACGAGCCGGGAAGCTACTACCCGCTGGTCGCTGAGATGGCGCGCTACCCAGATAACTTTGCGTGGGCTGAAATCGAAATTAATCCGCAGGCACGTTTTCATGATGGGACGCCCATAAAAGCCAGCGATGTAGCCTTTACCTTCAATAAATTTATGACCGAAGGCGTACCGCAATTTCGTCTGGTTTATAAGGGCGCAAAAGTGAGAGCAATTGCCCCTTTAACGGTACGCATTGAACTGGCAACACCCAGTAAAGAACGAATGTTAGGTTTGTTCTCACTACCTGTGCTCCCTGAAAAATTCTGGAAGAATCATAAACTCAGCGATCCTCTGTCTGCTCCCCCTCTGGCAAGTGGTCCCTACAAAATAACGGCCTGGCGT
Organism: Buttiauxella massiliensis; assembly: GCF_902500225.1. Taxonomy (GTDB): domain Bacteria; phylum Pseudomonadota; class Gammaproteobacteria; order Enterobacterales; family Enterobacteriaceae; genus Buttiauxella; species Buttiauxella massiliensis. Next base: position 326,390 of record NZ_LR722653.1, read on the forward strand.
ATGGGGCAATACATCACCTACTCACGTGTCAGGGATTACTGGGCCGCCAATTTGCCAGTTAACCGCGGGCGCTGGAATTTTGACTCCATTCGGTACGACTATTACCTCGACGACAACGTCGCTTTCGAAGCTTTCAAAGCCGGAGCGTTCGATTTTCGTAACGAAGTTTCAGCCAAAAACTGGGCCACGCGCTACATTGGAAAAAATTTCGCTAACCATTTCATCGTAAAAGAAGAACAGTCCAACGATGCGGCGCAAGATGCACGCTGGCTGGCATTTAACATTCAGCGTCCAATTTTTGAAAACCGGAAAGTACGCGAAGCGATTGGCCTGGCCTTTGATTTTGAGTGGATGAACAAAGCGCTTTTCTATGGCGCTTACAGTCGAGCAAACAGTTATTTCCAGAATACAGAATATGCCGCTCGTGATTACCCACATGCGGATGAGCTCATCCTCCTGGCGCCCATGAAAAAGGATTTACCGCCAGAAGTATTCACCAGCATCTACAACCCGCCAGAATCGAGCGGCAATGGTTTTGACCGAGAAAACCTGCTCAAAGCCATGACGTTGTTAAAAGAGGCTGGATGGGAGCTGAAAGACCAGAAACTCATCAATGTTGAAACAGGTAAACCCTTCACCTTCGAATTGCTGATAGGGGCTACCGGTAATACACAATGGGTTTTGCCGTTCCAGCATAATTTACAACGGTTGGGGATCACGATGGAGATTCGCCAGGTCGACAACTCGCAGCTTACTAACCGCATGCGCAAGAGGGATTACGATATGATCCCAACGCTTTATAGCGCCATGCCATATCCCAGTGCTGACGTGCAAATCGCATGGGCTTCGGAATACGTTGATTCCACATACAACGCCCCCGGAGTGAAAAGCCCGGTGGTTGACGAACTGATTTCTCAGATTGTTGCTAATCAAGGCGATAAACAAAAACTGCTTCCCTTAGGCAGGGCTCTGGATCGCGTACTGACATGGAATTACTACATGATCCCGATGTGGTACATGGCCGCAGATCGTTTCGCCTGGTGGAACAAGTTTTCAAAGCCGGCTATTCATCCGTTATACGCAACCGGGTTTGATACCTGGTGGTACGACGTCAATAAAGCCGCACAATTACCAGCCAACAGGCGTTAAGGGAATATATGGGAAGTTATCTGTTACGTCGCTTGTTGCTGATAATCCCCACGTTGTGGGCAATTATCACCATCAATTTTTTCATCGTACAGATAGCACCTGGCGGCCCTGTAGATCAGGCTATTGCAGCAATTCAGTTTGGCCATGGTTCGGGAATGCCGGGTATGAGTACTGACACTATGGGCAGCGGCCATGCGCGTGTTGGCGTGGGTAACGTTGGTGACAGCCAGTACCGAGGAGCTCGCGGTCTCGACCCGGAAGTGATTGCTGAAATCACTCATCGCTATGGTTTTGATAAACCGATCCATGAACGCTACTTCAAAATGCTTGGCGATTATTTGCGTTTTGACTTCGGTGAAAGCCTGTTTCGCAGCGCATCCGTTATCCATCTGATTAAAGAAAGCCTGCCGGTTTCTATCTCAATTGGCCTATGGAGCACGCTGATTATCTATATCGTGTCGATCCCACTCGGCATACGAAAAGCCGTCAGTAATGGCAGCAGTTTTGATATCTGGAGTAGCACTTTTATTATCATTGGCTACGCCATTCCCGCATTCTTATTCGCAATTTTGCTGATTGTATTGTTTGCCGGTGGCAGTTATCTGGACTGGTTCCCACTACGCGGGTTGGTGTCGACCAATTTCGATACCTTACCGTGGTACGGGAAAATTATTGACTACCTCTGGCACATCACCTTGCCGGTGCTGGCAACAGTGGTCGGAGGCTTTGCGACCTTAACCATGCTGACGAAGAACTCGTTTCTTGATGAAATTCGTAAACAATATGTGGTTACAGCCCGCGCTAAAGGGCTGAGTGAAAAGAAAATCCTCTATCGCCATGTTTTCCGCAACGCCATGCTTTTAGTGATTGCTGGCTTTCCTGCCACGTTCATCGGTATGTTTTTTACCGGTTCACTGCTAATCGAAGTGATGTTCTCGCTAAATGGCCTGGGTTTATTGGGCTATGACTCAACCATTTCACGCGATTACCCGGTGATGTTTGGCACACTATACATATTTACGCTCATTGGTTTGCTACTGAACATTTTGAGCGACATCACTTACACGCTGGTCGATCCGCGTATTGATTTTGAGGGGCGTGGATGAGTCGTTTAAGTCCTGTGACTCAGGCCCGTTGGGCTCGGTTTTGTCAAAATAAACGCGGCTACTGGTCGTTGTGGATATTCGCTGTTCTGTTTGTGCTTAGTCTCGGTTCAGAGCTTATTGCTAACGATCGTCCATTGGTCGTTCACTACCAGGAACGTCTCTATTTCCCATGTATTGCCAATTATAGTGAAAGTGATTTCGGCGGGCCTCTAGCAACCCCTGCTGATTATCAGGACCCGTGGCTTGCAGAACGCCTGAACCAAAAAGGTTGGGTAATCTGGGCACCGATTCGCTTTGGCTCTAGTGCTATTAACTTTGCTACCACTGTTCCCTTCCCTTCACCGCCAAGTTCTCAAAACTGGCTAGGGACTGACGCCAACGGTGGCGATGTACTGGCACGCATTCTCTACGGCACGCGCATTTCTATTCTTTTCGGGCTGATGCTGACACTCTTTTCCAGCGTGATTGGGATAGTTGCTGGTGCGGTTCAGGGCTATTACGGCGGGCGAGTAGATTTATGGGGGCAGAGATTTATCGAAGTGTGGTCCGGAATGCCGACACTGTTCCTGATAATCCTGCTTTCAAGCGTCATCCAGCCTAATTTCTGGTGGCTGTTGGGGATTACGGTGCTGTTTGGCTGGATGAGTCTGGTGGGAGTGGTTCGTGCAGAGTTTCTGCGCACCCGGAACTTCGATTACATTCGCGCGGCACAGGCAATGGGTGTCAGCGACAGGTCGATAATTACACGCCATATGCTGCCCAACGCCATGGTCGCCACCCTGACTTTCTTACCGTTTATTCTTTGCGGTTCCATTACTACCCTCACCTCACTGGATTTCCTGGGCTTCGGTTTGCCTCTTGGTTCCCCATCCCTCGGTGAGCTGTTGCTGCAAGGCAAAAATAACCTTCAGGCTCCGTGGCTTGGCATCACCGCATTTCTCTCGCTGGCACTATTGCTGACGTTACTTATTTTTATCGGCGAAGCAGTGCGCGACGCCTTCGATCCGAGCAAGGCGCACTGATATGACTACTCCACTGCTGTCCATAAAGAATTTATCCGTGGCTTTCCGAAGCGGCGACACCATTGCGCAAGTTGTGGACGATTTATCGCTCGAGGTGAATGCCGGTGAAACACTCGCGTTAGTCGGTGAATCAGGCTCAGGGAAAAGCGTCACGGCGTTATCGGTGCTGCGTCTGTTACCGGCACCGCCAGTTGTTTATCCGTCGGGTGAGATCTTCTTTAAAGGGCAGGAGTTATTACATGCTCCAGAACAGACGCTTCGAAGCGTACGTGGCAACAAAATCGCCATGATTTTTCAAGAGCCGATGGTTTCACTAAACCCGCTGCACAATATTGAAAAGCAGCTTTATGAAGTGTTATCGCTGCATCGTGGAATGCGCCGTGAAGCCGCTCGTGCTGAAATGCTAACGTGCCTGGACCGGGTTGGCATTCGTAATGCGGCAAACCGCTTAACTGATTTCCCCCACCAGCTTTCTGGTGGCGAGCGACAGCGCGTGATGATTGCCATGGCGCTGCTGACTCGCCCAGAATTACTTATTGCCGACGAGCCGACAACTGCTCTGGATGTCACGGTGCAGGCGCAAATTCTGCAATTACTCAAAGAGCTCAAACAAGAGCTGAATATGGGGTTGTTGTTCATTACCCATAATCTGAATATCGTCAAAAAGCTGGCGGATAACGTTGCTGTCATGCGCAACGGTAAATGTGTTGAACAAAACTCCGCAACTAAACTGTTATCTGCACCGCAGCATCCTTACACGCAACAACTGCTGGACGCCGAGCCCACGGGTAGCCCACGTCCCGTAGATGAGAGCAGCAAGCCGCTATTGACCGTTCAAGGTTTGCAGGTCGCCTTCCCTATTCGCCGCGGGTTGCTTAAGAAAACCATCGGTTATAACTACGGAATAAAAGACCTAAGTTTTACGCTGCGTGCCGGTGAAAGCATCGGTCTGGTTGGGGAGTCAGGATCAGGTAAAAGTACCACTGGGCTTGCGTTGCTACGCCTAATTAATTCCAACGGTGAGATATGGTTTGATGGCAAGCCACTGCATGAGCTTAATCGCAAAAAGCTGCTACCACTGCGTCGACGTATTCAGGTCGTTTTCCAGGATCCAAATTCATCGTTGAACCCACGTCTGGATGTTTTGCAGATAATTGAAGAAGGTTTACGCGTGCATCAGCCTGCGTTAACTGCGGCAGAACGTGAGCAAAGAGTCATAGTGGCTATGCAGGAGGTGGGGTTAGATCCGCAAACAATGCATCGTTATACGGCAGAATTTTCTGGCGGACAAAGACAGCGTATCGCCATTGCCAGAGCGCTGATTTTACAACCTGAGCTAATCATTCTTGATGAACCGACTTCTTCGCTCGACCGCTCCGTACAAGCACAAATACTCGCGTTGCTGAAGTCGTTACAAGAAAAGCATCAGTTGGCCTACATTTTTATCAGCCATGACTTGCGAGTAGTGAAGTCGTTATGCCATCAGGTCGTTGTACTGAGGCAGGGAGAAGTAGTTGAACAAGGAGCATGCCAGCAAATTTTTGCAGCACCTCAGGCGGAATACACACGCCAGTTACTCGCGCTTGCTTGATTTGCAAGCTTAAGAATCAAAAGGGATTCGTGCTGGAGAAAGATTCAGCAATAGCCACGCCGAAGTTCTTAAGTCTGCACGTTGCAGTTTGCTCATCCTGACGATTAACAAACAGGCATGGCTGACCTTCACATTCCACGACGGCAGAATCCACTTCGATATCTCTCAGCGCCAGGCTTAATTTGTGCATGGTCGGCCAGGCAGAATCACTATTGTTATCGCTTAGTAATTTCAGGCCAATCAGACAATTTTCAGCGTTCTGACCATTTTGCGGAATCGGTTCAACTCTGGAACCTGCAAAACCCGCCAACCAACGATATCTATGTGGTAAGCGATGAACAATGGAAAGCTGTAAAGTATTCACTGTGGTGTCCCCAAAAAATCCAAAATTATTTCACAAACAGTTTACATAAAGGTTAACACAATGTTGATGCTTTGTGTGTAAACAACCTAGAAACCGCTTACATCCGTTGTAATTATTTGTCTACCATTTCATATTTAGTGTTTTATTTTTGTGGTGCCGCACACATTTCGGCGCTATATGTAACGCTTTCTGCGATGTAACTCAACCTTTTTAACTACAAGAATGTGACTTTTTGTTGTTGATACGTTTACATTTGAGAAACAAATTGTAGGCGTTTGTGAGAGGATTTCGTTGATTTGGATTAAAGAACGGGCACCTGGCGATACCCGTTTACATACTTTAGGATTATTTAGTGGTTAAGCGCGGGCGGCTGGCGTAGAGATAGAACACAATGGAGCAAGTCGCGCACACGGCAATCGACCAAATCATCGGCCACGCAGAATTAAAAGTCGCAAAGGATAGCAGCGCGCCGGTTAATGCGCCGATACCGAAACGAAACGTGCCAGCCAGCGAAGAAGCTGTTCCCGCCATATGTGGAAACTCATCAAGAATTACCGCCATCGCGTTTGACGACACCATTGAAACGCACCCAACAAATGCCGCCACACCCAACACCATCGACCAAAAACCGAACCCCAGCATCGTACTAAGTACCAGCCAGATAGCCATAGCAAACTGGACAAACAACCCAAAGCGGAACATCGCCAGCGGGCCGAAACGACGTACGAAGCGGCTATTAATTAGCGTCATCACAATCAAGAACAAGATGTTAAGCGCGAAGTAGTAACCAAAATGCTGTGGCGCAACGTGATTGAGTTCAATGTAAACAAACGGGCCAGCGCTCAAAAATGAGAACATTGCTGCAAAGCTAAAACCGCTCGCCAACATATAGCTCAACACACGCTTATGACGGAATAACGTAGCGAAGTTACCTATCGTTGTGCGTAAGTGAAACTTCTGCCGACGTTCCACGGGTAGCGTTTCGTGGATCAGGAAGAAAATCATCGCTGATGCCAGAAGTGCTGCCAATGCCAGGATCCAGAAGATTGCATGCCAACTAAACCATACCAGCACTGCCCCACCTACCATCGGTGCTACAAGAGGTGCAATAGTGGTTATCAGCATGACGAACGACATCATGCGCGAGAACTCTTCTTTTGGATAAATATCGCGCATCAGGGCATTGATTACCACGCTTGCCGCAGCAGCAGAAAGGCCATGCAGAAAACGCATTGCAATCAGGTGATCAATCGTTTGTGAGAGCGCGCAAGCAATTGCCGCCGCAGCAAAGACAAGCGTACCGCCCAGCACCACTGGCTTACGGCCGATGCTGTCCGCCATCGGGCCATAAAATAGCTGACCGATAGCAAAACCAAGAATATAGGTACTTAACGTCATTTGCGCGCTGCCTGCTGGCACGCCAAACTCTGAGGCAATGACCGGCAGGGCCGGTAAATACATATCTATTGATAACGGCATTAACATGGCCAGCAGGCCAAGTATCACCACAATGCCAATAGACGAGTTTTGCTTGCTACTCAACACTTCCTCCTGGAATTAACGTGGTGGCATGCCAACACTGGTAACTTCTTCTTCGGTTAATGTGCGGTATTCGCCGGGTGCGAGATCTGCATCCATAGCAATTGCGCCAATACGTTCACGATGCAAGCCAACCACATGGTTGCCTACCGCCGCAAACATGCGTTTTACCTGGTGGTAACGGCCTTCGCTGATGGTCAAACGCACTTCAAGCGGAGTAATCACTTCAAGTGTGGCTGGCAGCGTAAGATCTTTTTCATTATGCAGTTGAACGCCAGCTGCAAATTGTTCTGCTGTGTCATCGGAGATCGGATTCTCAAGTGTCACCAGATAGGTTTTCTCACAATGATGACGCGGAGAAGTAATGCGGTGCGACCACTGACCATCATCGGTCATCAATACCAGACCGGTAGTGTCGATATCCAGACGCCCTGCTGCATGCAGTTTGTGCGCCATTGGCTCATCAAGGAAATACAGCACGGTTGGATGATCTGGGTCTTCTGTCGAACAAACATAACCCTGCGGCTTATTAAGCATAAAGTAGCGAGGGCCGACTTGCTGAGTCAGTGAACGACCATCAAACTCCACCTGGTGCTCAGGGTTCAGTTTAAAAGAAGCGTCACGCACCACTTCACCGTCAATCGTGACACGGCTTGCGCGGATTTCACGGCCAGAGATAGCACGGCTCACACCGAGCTGCTGAGAGATAAATTTATCGAGTCGCATTAAATATTGCCTGTTTCTAAGAGGTACCAGGACAAAACCGCTGGCCGGGCATCAGCCCGTTTATATGGGTAAAATTCGTTTGCCTGTTAATTAGTTTGCCAGTATAGCGAGATAGAAAAGTCTCTCAAGCTAAAACCCTGTTTCATGGCATAATCGCCGCTGATGTTTCACAGACCTGATCAATAATGTCCTTTACCTTACGCCCCTACCAACAAGAAGCAGTAGACGCCACGCTGCACTACTTCCGTAAAAACATCACCCCTGCGGTGATTGTGCTGCCTACGGGCGCGGGAAAAAGTCTGGTGATTGCCGAACTTGCCCGTGTGGCGCGAGGACGAGTGTTAGTACTTGCACACGTTAAAGAGCTGGTCGCGCAAAACCATGCAAAATATTGCGCGCTTGGCCTGGAAGCCGATATATTCGCTGCCGGTCTACAACGCAAAGAGAGCAATGGAAAAGTCGTTTTCGGCAGCGTGCAATCCGTAGCCCGCAATCTTGAGCAATTCCACGGCGAGTTTTCGTTGCTGATTGTCGATGAATGCCACCGCATTGGTGATGCCGACGATAGCCAGTACCAGCAAATCCTCGCACATTTACGCACGGCAAATCCTAAACTGCGTCTGCTTGGCCTGACCGCAACACCCTATCGGCTCGGGAAAGGCTGGATCTACCATTTTCACTATCACGGCATGGTTCGCGGCAATGAAAAAGCCCTGTTCCGTGACTGCATTTACGAATTACCGCTGCGTTACATGATTAAGCACGGCTATTTAACGCCACCCGAGCGCCTCGATATGCCCGTGGTGCAGTACGATTTTAGCCGCTTGCAGGCACAATCGAACGGTTTATTCAGCGAAGCCGACCTTAACCGTGAACTGAAACAGCAAAAGCGTATTACCCCACATATCGTCAGCCAGATTGTTGAGTTTGCCGCCGACAGGCGCGGCGTGATGGTTTTTGCCTCAACCGTTGAGCACGCCAAAGAAGTCACCGCGCTGCTGCCTAAAAACGATGCGGCTCTGATTACCGCAGATACCCCAAGCCCTGCCCGCGATACATTAATCGAAGCATTTAAAAACCAGCAATTCCGTTTCCTGGTTAACGTTTCCGTGCTCACCACCGGCTTTGACGCACCGCATGTCGATTTGATTGCTATTTTGCGCCCGACAGAGTCTGTCAGCCTTTATCAACAAATTGTTGGTCGTGGTTTGCGCCTGGCTCCCGGTAAAAAAGATTGCTTGATACTGGATTACGCCGGAAATCCCCATGATCTATTCACTCCAGAAGTCGGCGCGGCGAAAGGTAAAAGCGATAACGTGCCCGTGCAGGTTTTCTGCCCTTCATGCGGTTTTGCCAACACGTTCTGGGGCAAGACCACCAGCGACGGCAAGTTAATTGAACACTTTGGCCGCCGCTGCCAGGGCTGGTTTGAAGATGACGACGGCGCACGCGAACAATGTGATTACCGCTTCCGTTTCAAAAATTGTCCGCAATGTAATGCAGAGAACGATATTGCCGCCCGTCGCTGCCACCAGTGTGACCATGTTCTGGTCGATCCCGACGATATGTTAAAAGCCGCGCTGAAATTGAAAGATGCCCTGGTGCTGCGCTGTGGCGGAATGACGCTGCAACACGGTGGCGACGAAAAAGGTGACTGGCTGAAGATTACCTATTTTGATGAAGATGGCGCAGATGTCAGTGAGCGCTTCCGCCTGCAAACACCCGCCCAACGTATGGCTTTCGAGCAGCTATTTATTCGGCCACACAACCGTGCACCAGGCGTGCCGCTACGTTGGATAAACGCCGCTGATGTTGTGGCTCAGCAATCAGCACTTCGCCACCCGGATTTTGTCGTCGCACGCAAGAACGGCAACTTCTGGAATGTGCGGGAAAAGGTATTTGATTACGAAGGACGCTTCCGCCGGGCAAATGAATTACGTGGCTAAAGGTTCTTTTAATTGCTGATGTCGCGTGGAATGGCTATAATGCGCCCGCTTTTGCATCCGCAAAGCAGATCACTTACCTGTTGCTGGGTCGCCTGTAACAGGATTATTTAAGAGAGAAACAGTTAATGTTTACTATCAATGCAGTAGAACGCAAAGAGCAGGGCAAGGGTGCGAGCCGCCGCCTGCGTGCAGCTAACAAATTCCCGGCAATCATCTATGGTGGTTCCGAAGCTGCGATCTCTATCGAACTGGATCACGACAACGTAATGAACCTGCAAGCTAAACCAGGTTTCTACGAAGAAGTTCTGACTCTGGTTGTAGACGGTAAAGAAGTTAAGGTTAAAGTTCAGGCTGTTCAGCGTCACCCGTTCAAGCCAAAACTGAGCCACATCGACTTCGTTCGCGCTTAATCGCGAATTTAGTTCGAAAAAAAACCCGCTTCGGCGGGTTTTTTTATGGCTATTTTCCAGAACTGCGACGTTGTAACTGGTCGCGCAGATTCGGTGGCGTGCCCTTAATGGTCAGCGTGTCAGTCGCTGGATCCCAGTAAATACGCTCACCAAGTAGCATCGCATCAAAACTAATCGTTAACCCACCACCGCTACCGGCGAATTTGGTTAACTGGCGCAATGTTCCACGGTCAGCTGGGAAACTTTCTTCAAGTTCATAGCCTTTATCAGCGGTGAACTGCTGGAAGTTTTTGTCGTCAACAGCCCAGGGTAACTCGTCTGCAAGGGAAGAAAGTTCGATCTCTTCTCCCGCCTGGAGTTGCTCGTTACAGTAGGCATAAACCTGCTGACGTGCGGCCTGACGTTCGTTTTTATCCAGTTGCGCTTCGTTGGTGAAATCATCCAGCGCTTGCAACAAACCTTTGTTTTGCGCTTTGGCGTTTAAACCTTCGCTGGCACCGAGGAAATCCATAAAGAAATCGGACACTTTGCGCCCCACTCGCCCTTTAAGGAAAGTCAGGTAACGCGTAGATTCCGGGTTGGTTTCCCATTCGGTCAGATCAATACGCGCCACGATATCGGCGTGGTTGATGTCCAGATGGTGCGTGGAACTGATATCCAGCTCTTCGTTGACGCGCATACTGCTTAAATTGTTCAGCACCGCTACCAGTAAATATTCCACCGCTAGGTAGCGGTATTCGCAAAACAGCACAATGCCGCCATCAGCAAATGGATATTTTGCCAGCTCATCACGCAAACGTCCGGTCGCAGCACGGCTGAAGGCGAGGAAATCCTCGTCACCTTTACGCTGTGAACGCAGCGCTTGCGCTAATTCACTCTCTTCGCTGAACAGACCATATGCTTTATTTTTTGCACTATATACGCGGTGCAATTCGGCCATCATTTCTTCTACGGCGCCGTTCGTTGCCAACAGAGAATCACGCAGCACGACTTCAAGTGTCTGTTCGCCGCGTTTGATCAACTGGTGTAAGGCAATCTGGTTGATATCCAGACTCATGATAAACTCTCCTTTTAAACTCGGCGGTATTCAACCATTGCCAGAAGCCTTGTGCAACCTCCCCTAAATAATTCGGGCGGCAAGAAGGCAGCCAACGCACGTGCAGCTTGAAGTATGAAGGGGAAAGATAAAAAAGCAGAAAAACAGGTCCTTCTACGGTAAGATAACGCCCTTTCCTGAATCTAATTGATTGTTAATTTATGCCACAAATATCCCGTTATAGTGACGAACGCGTCGAAGAACTGTTGAGTGAACTGGCTAGCGTGCTGGAAAAGCACCAAACGCCAACCGATCTTTCCCTGATGGTGCTGGGAAATATGGTCACCAACCTGATTAATACCAGCGTAGCTTCTGCTCAACGCCGCTCTCTAGCTCGCTCTTTCGCAGAGGCACTGCAAGCCTCCGTGAGCGAAGACAAAGCTCATTAAGGGATTGTAGTTACACGTTATGGTGACTAATCGTCAGCGCTACCGCGAAAAAATTTCCCAGATGGTCAGTTGGGGACATTGGTTCGCCCTGTTCAATATCCTGCTGGCAACGCTGCTGGGTAGCCGCTATCTATTTGTCGCTGACTGGCCGGCAACACTCACGGGTCGTATTTATTCCTGGTTGAGTGTTATCGGTCATTTTAGTTTTGTGGTTTTCGCCACTTACCTTCTGATTCTCTTCCCGCTGACCTTCGTTGTTATGTCACAGCGCCTGATGCGCTTTATCTCGGCAGCGCTTGCTACCGCAGGCATGACACTTCTGCTTATCGACAGCGAAGTCTTTACTCGCTTCCATCTCCATCTTAATCCGATTGTCTGGGAACTGGTGATTAACCCCGACCAGAGTGAAATGGCGCGAGATTGGCAGCTGATGTTTATCAGCGTACCGGTAATTTTATTGATTGAAATGCTGTTTGCGACCTGGAGCTGGCAGAAACTGCGCAGCCTGGGGCGTCGTAAACATTATGCAAAACCTGTTGTTGTGCTGTTCTTCGTCGCATTCTTCAGCAGCCATATTATGTATATCTGGGCTGATGCGAATTTCTATCGCCCGATTACCATGCAGCGTGCCAACTTGCCGCTCTCCTATCCAATGACAGCCCGTCGTTTCCTCGAAAAACATGGCCTGCTGGATGCGAAGGAGTACCAACGTCGACTGGTGGAACAGGGTAATCCTGAAGCTGTATCAGTACAGTACCCACTTAGCGATCTGCAATTCCGTGATATGGGCGCGGGCCACAATGTATTGCTGATTACCGTCGATGGTCTGAACGCTGAATACGCCCCGAAAAACTTGCCAAATCTCAACGAATTTGCCGCCAGCAACATTAACTTCAAGCAACATATGAGTGCAGGTAACGGTACCGACAGCGGTATTTTTGGCCTGTTCTATGGGATTTCGCCTGCGTATATGGACGGTGTTTTATCAGCCCGAATCCCAGCAGCATTAATTACTGCCTTGAACCAACAAGGTTATCAATTGGGGCTTTTCGCTTCCGATGGTTTTGACTCGTCGATGTACCGCCAGGCCCTGTTGTCTGACTTCTCTTTACCTTCAGCGCAGAGCCAATCTGACGGACAAACAGCCTCACAATGGATTAACTGGCTGACGCAGTACGCATCTGATGACAACCGTTGGTTTTCGTGGGTTGCCTTTAACGGCACCAGCATCACGGCAGATACTAATCAGCAAGCCTTTGCTCGCCGCTATGCGCGCGCAGCGGGTAACGTTGATGAACAAATCAAACGTGTGCTTGATGCGCTGGAAGCCTCAGGCAAGCTCCAGAATACAGTTGTGATTATTACCGCAGGCCACGGTGTGCCTCTTGGCAAAGAGCAGCAAGACTCCTTCGCATGGTCACGTTCGCGAATTCAGGTGCCACTGGTTATCCATTGGCCGGGCACACCTGCACAGACCATTACGAAGCTCACCGATCACCAGGATGTCATGACAACGCTGATGCAGCGCCTGCTTCATGTCAAAAACCCAGCGAATGAGTATTCACAAGGTGAAGACTTGTTTGCCGCAACACGCCGTAATAACTGGGTAGTTGGTGCTGATAACAACAGTCTTGCGATTACTTTGCCGACCATGACGCTGGTGCTTGATAACAATGGCAACTACCGGATGTACGATTTGAAAGGCGAAAGCATCAAAGAAACCAAGCCTCAACTTGGGTTATTGCTGCAAGTGCTAACTGATGAGAAGCGCTTTATTGCCAACTGATTGTATATTTATGAAACAGTTAGCAATAAGCCGTCTTGCAAATGATCGCCAGATAAGTAGTATTATTTTTTATGCTTCGGCACGTAGCGCAGCCTGGTAGCGCATCGTCATGGGGTGGCGAGGGTCGAGAGTTCGAATCTCTCCGTGCCGACCAGCAACCTCTTAGAAAGCAGCCTGTTATGGCTGCTTTTTTATGTCTGTATTTTGAGCTAAGGGAAACTGTCCAGCCACTTTCTCGCCCTTTATTACACCCTCAATACATCTGAAGCTCGAGTCGTATAACGCGGTGACAACATCGCTCTTTTCATCTGCCATGGCTGCTCAATCCCCTGCCCTGCAAAATAGATAGTCCCTTTACCTTTCTTCTGATTAATGCCGTCTATCACCTGCATCAGCATTTCGCTGTTGGCCCGTGGTGGGTTTTCATCAAACAGATTAAGTTGCGCGATGCCCTGGCTAAAAAAATCGCCCAGCATAACCCCGCCTTTTTGATAATGCTGGCCACTTCTCCAGATAGCTTCCAGGCAGCGCGTGGCGGCAGCGATAATATCTCGGGTATCCTGCGTAGGCGTCAGCAATTTCACCATCGCCTGGTTGCCATAGTAGGGTTCATTCGCAGAGAAAGCTGATGTTTTGACGAAGGCAGAAATATGTCGGCAATACTGGTGCTCAGCTCTGAGTTTTTCTGCGGCGCGTGCCGCATAACTACAAATAGCCTGACGCATATGTTCGTACTCGGTAAGCCGCTCGCCAAAGGAGCGAGAGCAAATAATTTCCTGTTTTGTCGGCGCAAACTCTTCAAACCCCAGGCAAGATTCACCGCGCAGTTCACGTACCGTACGCTCCAGCACAACAGTAAAGTGTTTACGAATAAAACGAATATCCGCATCCGCCAGCTGTAGTGTGGTTTTAATACCCATGGCATCAAGCTTTTTACTGATTCGGCGACCAATTCCCCAGACTTCACTAACCGGAAACGCCGCCATTAATTGGCGTTGCCGCTCGCGACCAGACAGATCAACAACACCACCCGATTCTAGCGGCCACTTTTTCGCTGCGTGGTTCGCAAGCTTCGCCAAAGTTTTTGTCTGGGCTATTCCCACGCCCACTGTTAAATGCGTGCGTTGCAAAAGAACGTCACGAATCTCACGGCCAAATTCTTTCAGATTGCGACAATTTCGCACCCCAGAAAGATCGCAAAAAGCTTCATCAATGGAGTAAACCTCAACACGCGGGCATATTTCCTCCAGCGTCGTCATCACCCGATAAGACATATCAGCGTAGAGTTCGTAATTACTGCTGAAGGCAACGACACCTTTTTGCCGGAAAAGATCCTTCTGCTTGAAATACGGCCCTCCCATTTGCACACCACAGTTTTTAGCCTCGGCATTACGCGCAATAATGCAGCCATCGTTATTACTTAGCACAACCACTGGCTTGCCTTTCAGATCGGGCCGAAAGATGGCTTCACAGCTCGCGTAAAAACTATTCACGTCCACCAGAGCAAACATCATTCACTCGCCGATTTCACAATGAAAGTGACGACGCCAAATATCTCTAGCGCTTCATCGGTTCCGATAAAGGTAGGTTTGTAGGCACGATTGAGTGGCATTAACTGAATCACCGGCCGAAGCTGTAACTGCCTGACAATAAATTCGCCATTGATTGCTGCAATCACAATATTGTTATGCACCGCCGTTTTAGCGCTATCGACCACCAGTAAATCATCCTTACCGATTCCACCGTTGATCATCGAATCATCCGAAGCCCGCACAAAATACGTGGCTGTAGGGTGTTTAACCAGCAAGTCATGAAGATTAATGCTCTGCTCGGCATAATCCTGCGCCGGTGATGGAAAGGCGCCCATGGTTATGCTCCATCACTTGCTGATAAACCAAAAACAAAAAGAGTCAGCGCTGCCATATAATCCCCCAACAAGAATAACTGTATATATATACAGTATCGCTAAATGAGCGCACCAGGCAAGTCGCTTGCAAAAAGATTTTTATAACAATTTGAGGAGGTGGGAAATTTAGTTAATCGAAATCGATCGAGATGAATCTCACCCCAAATTTGCCCTACCGCTTCAGTCCTCACCGTTCTATGCTTAGTTGATGGAGAAAATGACTGAACTGAAACGCACCAAGCGCCTTGCGCTTTCCTTGCTGCTGATTGCGGCTGTGACTTTTGTGATAACCCTCTTTTTGCCACCGGGATTCTGGGTTAGCGGCTTAAAAGCGATTGCTGAAGCCGCTATGGTCGGTGCACTCGCTGACTGGTTTGCCGTTACCGCGTTGTTTCATCGCGTGCCGATTCCTTTTATTTCCCGCCATACGGCAATTATTCCTCGTAACAAAGACCGCATTGGTGAAAACCTGGGCATCTTTGTGCAGGAAAAGTTTCTTGATACTCAATCACTCATAGCGCTGATTCGCCGCCATGAACCGACGCATATGATTGGCCAGTGGTTCAGCAAACCCGACAATGCGCAGCGCGTTGGGCAGCATTTGCTGCAAGTGATGAGCGCGTTTTTGGACTTAACAGACGATGCGCGTATTCAGCGTTTAATCCGCCAGGCGGTACATAAGGCAATTGATAAAGTCGATTTAACGCATTCAAGTGCTCTGCTGCTGGAAAGTCTGACCAAAAATAACCGCCATCAGGAATTGCTCGACGCCGTGATTGCTCAAATGCTCACGCTGATTAAGCGTGACAGTACGCGGGCGTTTATTGCCCACCAGATTGTGCGCTGGCTGGAAACGGAGCACCCACGTAAAGCCAGCATTCTGCCGACAGAATGGCTGGGGGAACATAGCGCCCAGTTGGTTTCCAATGCGGTGAACTCGTTTCTCGATGATGTCAGCCACGATCAGGGCCATCAGATTCGCCAGGCATTCGACCGCGCTACATTAAAGCTTATCGAGAATCTTAAGCACTCGCCGCAGATGGCGGAAAAAGCAGACAGCATCAAGAGTTATTTGAAAGAGGATGAGGCGTTTAACCGCTATCTGGGCGAACTTTGGGGCGATTTGCGGCAATGGCTGAAAGTTGATGTTAATGCTGAGGACTCGCGTGTGAAACAGCGAATTGCTGAGGCTGGACAATGGCTTGGGGAAACGCTAGTTGCTGACAGCGCGTTACGCGCTTCATTAAACGAGCATCTGGAGCAGGCAGTACAAAAGATTGCCCCTGAGTTTGCTACGTTCCTGACTCGCCATATTAGCGATACGGTGAAAAGCTGGGATGCGCAGGATATGTCGCGGCAAATCGAGCTGAATATCGGCAAGGATTTACAGTTTATCCGCATTAACGGCACGCTAGTTGGGGGATCAATCGGGCTGGTGTTGTACCTGCTATCGCAGATACCGGCGGTACTACCGTTGCTAAACTTCTAAAGAAAACGCCCGCATCAGCGGGCGTTAGAGAATCAATGGTTTTGTTTCGGTTGGTCGTTGTGACCGACTTTTGAGAAGACGTTAAAGACTTCACCCAATCCATAGATAAGTCCGAGGATCACCGCCATAACGATTGGCACCATGACCACGGCAAACACCAAGCTTTTCAATAACTCTAACATGGATGCCTCCAACAAAAGTGAGAGCGGCTATTCTAACGACCTGACAGAAAAACGCACTCTCCTTTTGTGCGATTTGCCCAACCCCACGCAATAGGGGAAAATGGCGTTTTCCTTATTACGGAGCGGTTATGCAAGCTGAAATTCTCCTGACGCTGAAACTCCAGCAGCGGCTGTTCGCCGATCCACGTCGTATCGCGCTACTTAAACAAATACAACATACCGGCTCAATTAGCCAGGGTGCGAAGCTTGCGGGCATCAGCTACAAAAGTGCCTGGGATGCCATCAATGAGATGAATCAGTTAAGCGATGAGACATTAGTTGAACGAGCAACAGGCGGTAAAGGCGGTGGCGGCGCGATACTTACACGTTATGGTGAACGTCTTATACAACTGTATGAACTGCTCGCGCAAATCCAACAAAAAGCCTTTGATGTGCTGCGTGATGACGCGCTACCACTCGATAGTCTACTCGCTGCAATTTCACGATTCTCATTGCAAACCAGCGCCCGTAATCAGCTTTTTGGCACTGTTCTGCATCGCAACAGCGAGCAAGTACAACAGCACGTCGATATCTTACTGGCTGATGGCACCACACGTTTGCAAGCAGCAATTACGCGTCAAAGCGCAGAACGCCTGGGTTTGAGCGAAGGCAAAGAAGTCCTTGTTTTGATTAAAGCGCCGTGGGTGGAAATCACCACCGATGCAAAACGTGCCAGCGGCGCAGACAACCAGCTCGCCGGCATTGTCAGCAATATTCAGCAAGGTGCGGAACAAAGTGAAGTTCTGGTGCAATTACCTGACGGGCAAACGCTGTGCGCTACCGTGCCAAATAATGTGGTGGAAATCCAGAAGCTGGTAGAAGGTGCTGAAGTCATAGCATTTTTTAATGCCGATCGCGTGATTATCGCCACTCTGTGCTAAAAAAACCTGGCGAATTGACAACAAGACAGGCAATCCGTAAATCTGAGTTTAATGACTGCAAAAAATGGGATGTTCTATGTCGACGTTGCAAATTTCGCAAGGGGTCTTTCACCTTAGCGATACCCGAACTCTGGCCCTCAATGATTTAACCATTAACGCCGGTGAAAGCTGGGCGTTTGTGGGTGCTAACGGTAGTGGGAAATCAGCCCTCGCCCGCGCACTTGCGGGTTCCCTGCCCGTACAGAAAGGCGAGCGCCAGTGCTCGTTTTCTCGTATTGCTCATCTTTCCTTTGAACAACTGCAAAAATTAGTCAGCGATGAATGGCAGCGCAATAACACTGACCTGTTAAGCCCGGACGAAGACGATACTGGACGCACGACGGCGGAAATTATTCAGGATGAAGTCAAAGATGAAAACCGCTGCCAGAAACTTGCCCAGCTTTTTGGCATTACACCGTTACTGACTCGCCGTTTTAAATACCTTTCAACCGGAGAGACGCGCAAAACGCTGCTCTGCCAGGCGCTGATGTCGCAGCCTGATTTGCTTATTCTCGACGAACCGTTTGACGGGCTGGATGTGCAGTCCCGTGAACAACTGGCAGGACTGTTGGGTGAACTAAGCACACAGGGTTACACCGTGGTGCTGGTGCTTAACCGCTTTGATGAAATCCCTGATTTTGTACAACATGCTGGCGTGCTGGCAGATTGTGCGCTGATTGAAGTGGGCGAAAAACAAAAACTGCTGGAACAAGCGTTAATCGCGCAGCTTGCCCGCAGCGAAAAACTAGCAGGCGTTGCGCTGCCGGAAGCTGATGACCCAAGTGCTCGTTACACTCTGCCTGCCGATCAGCCGCGCATTGTTTTGCGTGATGGTGTGGTGGAATATAATGACCGCCCTATCCTGCACAAGCTTTCCTGGACGGTAAATCCAGGGGAACACTGGCAGATTGTCGGCCCGAACGGTGCAGGAAAATCGACATTATTAAGCCTGGTCACGGGAGATCATCCCCAGGGATACAGCAACGATCTGACGCTGTTTGGCCGTCGGCGTGGCAGTGGCGAAACCATCTGGGATATCAAAAAGCATATTGGCTACGTCAGCAGTAACTTACATCTGGATTATCGCGTGAGCACCACAGTAAGAAACGTGGTTCTTTCGGGATATTTTGATTCGATTGGCATTTATCAGGCTGTTTCGGACCGCCAGCATAAACTTGCCCGCGAATGGCTGAATATGCTCGGCATGGATAACGCTATCGCTGATGCGCCATTCCACAGTCTGTCATGGGGCCAGCAGCGCCTTGCGTTGATTGCCCGTGCGTTGGTTAAACACCCAACGATATTGATTCTGGATGAACCACTACAAGGACTCGACCCTTTAAACCGTCAGTTAGTGCGTCGTTTCATTGATATTTTGATTGGTGAAGGTGAAACGCAATTACTGTTTGTCTCTCACCATGCCGAAGACGCGCCTGAATGCATCACTAAGCGGCTGACTTTCGTTGCCAGTGACGATGCTTATCGTTACGAGTTTGAAGATTTATAGCGCCTGAACGATAAATCCCTTTCCGCCGGGATGGCTAGGTTTTCGTTTAGCCATCCTACTTTCAGACAACCCGCAACATCCTCGTAGCTACCATTTGTTTTATAATCATTTTTACTACTAAAGGTCGCTGTTGAAATACTAGTGTAAACGATTCCACTAATTTATCCCATGTCACACTTTTGCCATCTCTGTTATGCTATGTTTAATACATACCATACGCGTAATGGAGAGCAAAATGAGAGTATTGGTAACAGGTGGTAGCGGTTACATAGGCAGTCATACCTGCGTGCAGTTACTGCAAAATGGTCATGATGTCGTGATTCTGGACAATTTGTGCAATAGCAAACGTAGTGTGCTGCCAGTCATTGAACGTCTTGGCGGCAAACACCCTCTGTTCATTGACGGTGATATCCGTGATGAAGCATTGCTGGCTGAAATTTTCCACGATCACCAAATTGATGCCGTAATCCATTTTGCCGGGCTCAAAGCCGTGGGCGAATCGGTTAACAAGCCGCTGGAATATTACGACAACAACGTTACCGGCACCTTGCGCCTGATTTCTGCCATGCGCGCGGCTAATGTCACCAACTTCATCTTCAGCTCATCCGCCACAGTTTATGGCGACCAGCCACAAATCCCTTACGTTGAAAGCTTCCCAACCGGTACACCTGCAAGCCCATATGGCCGCAGCAAGTTAATGGTTGAACAAATTCTGGCTGATTTGCAAAAAGCCCAGCCGAACTGGAGCGTGGCGCTGCTGCGTTACTTCAACCCGGTAGGTGCGCATCCGTCAGGCGATATGGGTGAAGACCCGCAAGGTATTCCAAACAACCTGATGCCGTACATTGCACAGGTTGCAGTAGGACGTCGTGATTCACTGGCAGTTTTTGGTAATGATTACCCGACCGAAGACGGCACTGGCGTGCGCGACTATATTCACGTTATGGATCTTGCCGATGGCCATGTTGCAGCAATGCAAACACTCCAAGGCAAGCCTGGCGTGCATATCTATAACCTCGGTGCAGGTATCGGTAGCAGCGTGTTGGACGTTATCAACGCCTTCAGTACCGCTTGCGGAAAGCCGGTCAATTATCACTTCGCCCCGCGCCGTGAAGGTGATCTCCCCGCTTATTGGGCTGATGCCACCAAAGCCGACAACGAACTTAACTGGCGTGTCAGCCGGACTCTGCAAGAAATGGCAGATGATACCTGGCGCTGGCAGTCTCGCCATCCTCAAGGTTATCCAGACTAAGGAAATGTGATGGAGCAGTTTAACCCGGTGGATCATCCACATCGCCGTTTTAACCCCCTAACCGGACAATGGATTCTGGTCTCTCCGCATCGGGCTAAGCGCCCATGGCAAGGGGCCCAGGAAACACCCTCACAGGAAACATTACCGACGCACGATCCGGATTGTTTCTTGTGTCCTGGAAATACGCGCGTCACTGGCGATAAAAATCCGCAATATACCGGCACTTTTGTTTTTACTAACGACTTTGCCGCGCTGATGACGGACACCCCAGACGCGCCTGAAAACAGCGATCCACTTTTACGTTGTGAAAGCGCTCGCGGTACCAGCCGGGTTATCTGCTTCTCCCCAGATCACAGCAAAACGCTACCGCAACTTTCCGTAACAGCACTGGAAGAAGTGGTCAAAACCTGGCAAAAACAGACTGCGGAACTGGGTAAAACCTATCCGTGGGTGCAGGTTTTTGAAAACAAAGGCGCTGCTATGGGCTGCTCCAACCCGCATCCGCACGGCCAGGTTTGGGCAAACAGCTTCCTGCCAAACGAAGTGGCGCGTGAAGATGTGCTGCAGCGTGAATACTTTGCCAAAAATGGCTCGCCGATGCTTGTCGATTACGCACAGCGCGAGCTTAAAGACGGCAGCCGTACGGTGGTAGAAACCGAACACTGGATTGCCGTTGTACCTTACTGGGCAGCCTGGCCGTTCGAAACGCTGCTGCTGCCAAAAACGTATATTCAGCGCATTACCGATCTTAGCGCCGAGCAAAGCAGTGATTTGGCGCTGGCGCTGAAAAAACTGACCAGCCGTTACGACAACCTTTTCCAGTGCTCATTCCCTTATTCCATGGGCTGGCACGGTGCACCGTTTAACGGTGAGGAAAATGGCCACTGGCAGTTGCACGCTCACTTCTATCCGCCACTGCTGCGTAGCGCAACAGTGCGTAAATTTATGGTCGGCTATGAAATGCTGGCTGAAACCCAACGTGATTTAACCGCAGAGCAAGCCGCAGAACGCTTGCGTGCCGTATCCGATATTCACTTTCGCCAATCCGGAGAATAAAAATGAGTCTGAAAGATAAAACCCAACATCTCTTCGCCGAACAATTTGGTTATCCGGCGACCCACACAATTCAGGCTCCAGGCCGGGTTAACCTGATTGGCGAACACACTGATTACAACGACGGTTTCGTTTTGCCTTGTGCCATCGACTACCAGACTGTCATCAGTTGCGCGAAGCGTGATGACCGCCTGGTGCGTGTTATCGCAGCCGATTACGATAACCAAACAGATGAGTTTTCGCTCGATAAACCAATCATGAGCCACGACACACAACAATGGTCCAACTATGTTCGCGGTGTCGTTAAACATCTACAAAAGCGTGATAAAAACTTCGGCGGTGCCGATCTGGTGATCAGCGGTAACGTGCCACAGGGTGCAGGCCTGAGTTCATCGGCATCGCTGGAAGTGGCGGTTGGCACGGTGTTCCAGAAGTTATATCACCTGGCACTTGATGGCTCGCAAATTGCCTTAAATGGCCAGGAAGCTGAAAACCAGTTTGTGGGCTGTAACTGCGGCATTATGGATCAGCTGATTTCAGCGTTAGGCAAAAAAGATCATGCATTGCTGATCGACTGCCGCACGCTCGGCACTAAAGCGGTGTCGATGCCGAAAGGCGTTGCTGTCGTCATTATCAACAGTAACTTCAAACGTACTCTGGTAGGCAGCGAATACAACACCCGCCGTCAGCAATGCGAAACCGGTGCGCGTTTCTTCACGCAGAAAGCACTGCGTGATGTTGAGCTCTCCAAGTTTAATGAAGTCGCTCATGAGCTTGACCCGATTGTTGCGAAACGCGTACGCCACGTCCTGACTGAAAACATCCGCACCGTAGAGGCCGCTGATGCGTTGGCAAAAGGTGATTTAAAACGTATGGGCGTGCTGATGGCTGAATCTCACGCTTCTATGCGCGATGATTTCGAAATCACCGTGCCGCAGATCGATACTTTAGTTGAAATCGTCAAAGCAACTATCGGCGACAAAGGCGGTGTGCGTATGACCGGCGGCGGCTTCGGTGGTTGTATCGTGGCGCTGATTCCGGAAGATTTGGTTCCAACGGTTAAACAGGCTGTCGAAAAACAGTACGAAGCGAAAACCGGTATCAAAGAAACCTTCTATGTTTGCAAACCTTCGGAGGGTGCTGGTCAATGCTAAAAGAGACTCCACAATTCGCACCTGACGGGCAACCGTTCCGCATCTCCACCCTGCGCAATAGCGCGGGGCTGGTTGTCACCGTGATGGACTGGGGCGCTACCCTGCTCTCGTGCCGCGTGCCGATGAAAGACGGCAGCGTGCGCGAAACGCTGCTCGGCTGCGAAACGCCGGAAGATTATCTGAATCAATCCGCTTATCTGGGTGCAACCGTTGGGCGTTATGCCAACCGCATTGCTAACAGCCAGTTTGAGCGCAATGGCGTCACTGTTAAAGTGACAGCAAATCAGGGCGCACATCAGTTGCATGGTGGGCCTGATGGTTTTGACAAACGCCGCTGGCGGATTGTGCGCCAGAACGAGCATGAGGTGCTATATACACTTGATTCTCAAGACGGCGACCAGGGATTCCCCGGTGAGTTGCGCGCAACTGCGCGTTATGCCCTTACCGAAGATAACTGTATCACCGTCGAATTCCGTGCCAAAACCAGTAAACCATGCCCGGTAAATCTGACTAATCACGCTTATTTCAATCTCGATGGTAAGCAAAACGATATTCGTCAACATCGCCTTCAATTGCTGGCAGATAGCTATTTACCCGTCGACAGCAACGGTATCCCGCAAGCTGGACTTGCCGATGTTACGAACACAGGCTTTGATTTCCGCACAGCAAAAACTATCGCCGATGATTTCCTGCATGACAACGACCAGGTGTTGGTGAAAGGCTACGACCACGCTTTCTTGTTGCAGGCGCAAGGTGATGCCAGCCTGCCCGCAGCACATGTCTGGTCGAGCGATAATAAACTGCAAATGACGGTCTATACCACGGCCCCTGCTCTGCAGTTTTATAGCGGCAATTACCTGGAGGGATCGCCTGCAAGAGAGCAAGGTACTTACAGTGCTTATCAGGGCCTGGCGCTCGAAAGCGAGTTCCTGCCGGACAGCCCAAATCACCCTGAATGGCCACAACCCGATTGCTGGTTACAGCCAAATGAAGAGTATTTAAGCATTACAGAATACGAGTTTATTGCGCTTTAAATTTTTCGCCCTCCACAATGGAGGGCGATTCTTATCCTGATCGCTGGATTTCCCACCATTTAGCGACAAAAATATAACAACCATTCACATCCACCTTACACTCCACACTCTTTTTCGCTATGTTAAACGTTTAGCATTGCCGCTTGCCCCTTTGCGGCAATATAATGATAATCGTTATCATTAATCGCAGGCTTATTAAGGAGTAAACTATGGCTGTTACTAAGCTGGTTCTGGTTCGTCACGGTGAAAGCCAGTGGAACAACGAAAACCGCTTCACCGGTTGGTATGACGTTGATCTGTCTGAGAAAGGTAAAACTGAAGCGAAAGCTGCAGGTAAACTGCTAAAAGATGAAGGTTACTCTTTCGACTTTGCTTATACCTCAGTACTGAAACGTGCCATCCATACACTGTGGAATATCCTCGATGAACTGGATCAGGCATGGCTGCCAGTTGAGAAATCCTGGAAGCTAAATGAGCGCCACTACGGTGCACTTCAGGGTCTGAACAAAGCTGAAACTGCCGAGAAATATGGTGATGAGCAAGTTAAGCAATGGCGCCGTGGCTTTGCTATCACGCCTCCAGAGCTGACGCGTGATGACGAACGTTTCCCAGGCCATGACCCACGTTATGCAAGCCTGAGCGATAAAGAGTTGCCGGTAACTGAAAGCCTGGCGCTAACTATCGATCGCGTTATCCCTTACTGGAACGAAACCATTCTGCCACGCATGAAAAGCGGCGAGCGTGTGATTGTTGCCGCTCACGGTAACTCCCTGCGTGCATTGGTTAAATTCCTGGATAACCTGAGCGAAGACGAAATTCTTGAGCTGAATATCCCAACTGGCGTGCCGTTGGTATATGAGTTCGATGAGAACTTCAAACCGCTGAAGCGTTACTATCTGGGCAATGCTGATGAAATCGCAGCAAAAGCCGCAGCGGTAGCAAACCAGGGTAAAGCGAAGTAATTCGTTAGATGTGAAAAAGGCGTGGTGAGAACCACGCCTTTTTTATTATTATCGCGTTAAAACTTAGCCGCGGCGTGCTTTTACTGCATCAGCCAGCTGGCGCAGTACGGTTTCGGTATCTTCCCAACCGATACATGCATCGGTCACGCTCTTGCCATAAACCAGCGGCTCGCTACCTTCCAGGTTCTGGTTGCCTTCTACAAGGTGACTTTCAATCATCACACCAGTAATCGCAGCATCACCACCAGAAATTTGCTGGCAAACATCGGCACAAACTTCCATTTGCTTCTTAAATTGCTTGCTGCTGTTCGCGTGGCTGAAGTCGATCATCACTTGAGCCGGAAGGCCAGCTTTTTGCAGATCAGTTTTCACCTGAGCAACATGCGCTGCGCTGTAGTTTGGCTCTTTGCCGCCGCGCAAGATGATGTGGCAGTCGCCATTTCCGCTGGTAGTCACGATGGCAGAGTGGCCCCATTTAGTCACAGACAGGAAGCAGTGTGGCGCACCAGCTGCATTGATCGCATCGATCGCAACTTTCATGGTGCCGTCAGTGCCATTTTTGAAGCCAACCGGGCATGAAAGGCCAGACGCCAGTTCACGGTGAACCTGAGATTCTGTAGTACGTGCACCAATGGCACCCCAGCTCATCAAGTCCGCCAGATACTGCGGGGTGATCATATCCAGGAACTCACCTGCCGCTGGCAGACCAGAGTCGTTGATATCCAGCAATAATTTACGGGCAATACGCAAGCCATCGTTGATCTGGTAGCTGCTGTCCATATGCGGATCGTTGATCAGACCTTTCCAGCCCACCGTTGTGCGTGGTTTTTCGAAGTAGACACGCATAACGATTTCCAGCTCACCTTGCAATTCTTCACGCAGTGTCAATAAGCGCGCGCCATACTCTTTCGCAGCTTTGATATCGTGAATTGAGCAAGGGCCAATGACAACCAGCAGGCGATCATCATTTCCTTTCAGAATTTTATGAATCGCTTTGCGTGCGCCAGATACGGTTGCGGCGGCTTTTTCAGTGGCGGGGAATTTTTCGAGCAGCGCTACTGGCGGTAAAAGTTCGTTGATTTCTTTAATACGTAAGTCGTCATTCTGATAATTCATGATATTTCCGGGAATGGCCTTGAGATTTAGCTTAGTTGCAATCCTTTCAATCTATCGCTTCAGACCTGAAGTGTAAACGGGCTTTTACACTTCAGGCAGAATATTCCTGGAAACGACCTAAAAAGCGTCAAAAAATGGTAAAAAACCGGTTTCCCGCTACAATTTTTAATTGTTAACACTGAAAAACACTCAATTAGCAAAATTGTATTCTGATGCAGCTTTCATGGCTGACATATTTAGCCGATAAAAGCACCAGGCACAGAATAAAGCCAGTGCACTGTTGGAAGAAGTTATCCAGCAATAACGACCATAACAGGAGCATTAAATGAATAAATTAACTGCACTTTTCCTGACAGCAACCCTTTCTGTAGCAAGCAGTCTGGCAATGGCCGCTGAAACTAGCGGGAGCAATAACGGCCAGGCAAACGCAAGTGCCGAAGCAGGCCAGGTTGCACCCGATGCGAATCAGAATCTCGCACCCAAAAACGTCGATAATAGCAATATCAATAATGGCGGCACTATGCTTCATCCTAATGGCTCAACCAGCAGTAGCGGTATGACCAACGATGGAATGAGCAAAGATGAAATCCATAAAAATTCGATGTGTAAGGACGGGAAATGCCCGGATATGAACAAAAAGGTAGAAACCGGTAGCGGAGATGACGTGAACACGAAAGTGGACGGTACCTCGCAGTAAATTAAGCCCGTGACTAGTCCTGATATAGGTTGACACTTTTCAGCCTTAAAATGCCTGATGAACTTCATCGGGCGTTTTGTATTTTAACGACAGATGCGGACGCCGGGTATTGTAGATTTCTACCGACTCCCTGACCA
>NZ_LR722675.1 GCF_902500225.1 Buttiauxella massiliensis
CCCCAAACCCCCCCGCCAAATGCCTGCCCCCAAGTCGCACCAATAGCCCCAACAACAACCAGCACTGCACCGATAACGGTTTGCAAGACGCCAGCTCGTTTACTCCCGGCAATCACCGGCACAATGCGGATCACCTCATCACCGCAGCCGTGCTTCAACTCATCTTTACCAATGTTGCGCTTACCTTTGAATATGGCGAAGCGCAGCCCTTTGAGGTGTGC
Organism: Buttiauxella massiliensis; assembly: GCF_902500225.1. Taxonomy (GTDB): domain Bacteria; phylum Pseudomonadota; class Gammaproteobacteria; order Enterobacterales; family Enterobacteriaceae; genus Buttiauxella; species Buttiauxella massiliensis. Next base: position 222 of record NZ_LR722675.1, read on the forward strand.
ATTCTGCATAAACGCTTCAAAGCCAGGCAGCGTGACAGACAAGGCCCGGAAAGCTTCAGTTGTAGAGGATATCTCTCGCTTATGTTCACGGCCAAAATGTGTGGCGAGGGAGCCGCTAAGTAAAATTGTATTCATTTGTCACCCTTTGATATTGCCTTGATACGGTCATAAGCATATGAAAACACCACATCATGAGGGCACATAAACACCACTACTGCCCGGTCATTCATCGTGTTGAGTATTTCATTCAGCTCAAAATCGAAATCCTGAGTTCGTGCGGGCATGCTCATATGTATGTCACCAGGATATTCCGGGTTGCTCTCATCCGGAGCGTCCTGAATACGACTACCTTTGACGACATAGACAAGTGCGGATTTGTTATTGAATTTAATTTCCGCTTTTAGTCGTTTACCTGTTGGATGCTTTGCCATTCTTAGCCCTTCATAAATAATTAAACAGTGACGTTATCTTTCGGCTCACCACGGATTAACGCTGCCACCATTTGTGGAATTGAATAAAGCGGCTCCCCGCTTTCACTGACTGCTATTGGCTTGAAATGCGCCATGATGCGCTGGATATAATCAGGATCATCGCCACCAGCTATCTGAGCACAGGTTATAAGGGCATCTTTAAATCTCGCCATCGTTGGATTCCTCAGTGTCTTCTACCCCAAACTTATCACTCTGCATTTCGTTGTAGAGGTGGTCGCGGAAATCATCAATTTTGTCCTGCACATATTTGACTGCTGTTGGCGTCAGTGCACAGTCGCGTTCGAGTAGGTCGGGAAGCGTTTCAAGTACCAGCACCAGCCCTTTGCAAATTTGGGTATAAACATCCCGGCATTCTTCAGCAGGTATTAGTTCTCTGGATGCTTCCTCAAATTTAAGGCGCTCGTTTTCTGCTTGCCAGTGCGCCCGGCGTTCTGCAGGCGTCATCTGGTTAACATCTAAATCTTGCGGGTTACTTAACGCCTGCAGCAGATTGCGAACGCTGTAATTTTTTCTCGTTTTACTACTGCCCTCCGCTGGCTCTAATGGCCTGACAACTGCGGCCACAGTTTTTCTGTCACGCTCAAGAATCTCTGCCAATTCAGTGATACTGAACGTATGGCTTAGTACATCGTTTACCGTCATAGATTTCTCTTTCGTTTGGCAAACCCTATTACCCAAACGGACCAAGTTGGAGATATTAAAAACAAAGAGTTAACTATCGTTTGTCCGTTTGGCCGTTTGGTGCGCAATCCCAAAAACTAGCCGTTATCCGCGTGCCCGCCGCCTCGTGGCAGGCCGTAGCCCCGGGAGGACCCACGCCATACAGACAGCAAAAAGGCGACTCTCGCCGCCCTTCCCGCCTTACGCCTTGCCTGTCGATTTGACCAGCCCGCGATAGTCCAGCGGTGCCACACCTGCATCGATACGCACCTTCCATGCGACACCATCAACAGTGAAGCCTTCCTGCTGTTCAAGGTACGGTGAGTCCATCCCATCAAGGTAAGCCACCTCAAAGGTGTCCATTCCCTGTGCTGCTGTCACATACCACTCTTTAGGGTGGTACTTATCCAGACGCGGCTCGACAATCACCTGAGCCATATCCTTAACCACGTTCATGATGCCTGGGTTCTGGTTATAGACAGGTACATCCTTCCCACCGACTTCCTGTGTACCAATCTGAAGTAGAGAGGAAGAAGACAAGACAGCCCGATTAGCAGCGCTTTCTAATGCTGCTGGCACGAGGATAAATGCAGGGGTGATGTTGAGTGCGTCGCCGTTGGCATCTTCCTGCAGACGCATTGCCTTGCGCGCTGCATCCAGGCCTTCGGTTGTCATGTCCAGAGCAATAACGTTCTTGTGGTCTGCATGGAACAATTCTTTACCGTCTGTAAATTTCTGACTAGCTACAAGCATCAGATAGACAAGCTCACCAACTGTCCGTGAAGCGGCGCGGCCCATTGCCATAGGGATGGAAGTTAGCTGACTCAGGTCGTCATTGATAATGGCCTGACGGGTGATCGTGAATATTTCACCATATGTGGCCAGCGCGATAGGTACGCCTTCGTCAGAAGTGGTGATGTATTTATATTCAGCACCTTCACGCACCTGGCGAAGTTTTGAAAAACCATTCAGACCAACACGCTTGGCTTCACGGAAGTTGGACAGAGAGCCTTTTTTGGTCCACTGCTGGAATGTTTCACCGCTGTTCTGCCAGCCCGCCAATACTGATTGCTCTGCACCACCAGCCAGGATGTGCGAAAAATCACTGCTGCTGTGAGTGAATGCCAGATTTACAATCTGCGAACGGTTGCCGAGAGCACCGATATTGATCCCGCGATCTACCAACGAAGCCTGCGCCATTTCAAACAGACTCATCATTGCATATGGGTTGCCACGTTCTGCGCGTTGATGACCCAGGCGGGCATATAAACCCTGGCGAATACCATCACCAGTAATGTTGCCGTTCCCGGAGTAAATATGTGCCTGGCCTTTATTGGAAGGTGTCGCACCGCGCCCAATTTCAGCCAGCAGCAAATCTTTGGCTTTATCTGGTGTGCAGCCCACATCTTCAAGACACTGCATTTTCAGAGCGTCATGTTTACCGCCAAACATGGAGAAAAGGTCTTTAATCCCGGTTAAGCGGCTTTGCTCAGGAGTTGCGGTAGTGGTGGAGGCTTTCGGGCTGGTAATCATCCCTTTCAGTGATTCAGGCATACGTTCAAACTCCTCAATTCGTTTTGATTCGATACAGGCCATAGCGCGTACCGATTCGATAAGCTGATCTGCAAAACCATGCACCACACATTCGGCACCACTCAGCCAGGTCTCTTCTTCCAGCAGCGCGGCGATCTCGTCGTGTGACTTTCCAGTTTTGGCGGTATAGGCAGGGATTAAGACGCTTTCGACTTTATCCAGCAGGTCGGCGTAGTCGCGCATGGCGTTCGCGTCACCGCTGGAAGCGCCCCACGGCTTGTGCACCATCATCATCGCGTTCTCAGGCATGATGACCGGGTTACCGACCATAGCGATAACTGACGCCATCGAAGCCGCCAGGCCGTCAATGTAAGTCGTGATGGGAATGCCCAGACCTTTCAGGGCGTTGTAGATGGCGATACCGTCGAACACGTCACCGCCTGGTGAGTTAATGCGTAGGTTAATGCTGGTGGCACCCGAGATGTCCTTGAGGTCACTAACGAACTTTTTCGCCGTAATGCCCCAGTAGCCAATCTCGTCATAAATCAGGATTTCAGCCGGGCCACCAGCAGCCGAGGCTTTGATGGTGTACCAGCTTTTCATTTGTCACCTTCCACGGCCGCAAAACCGTTTTTATCAAGCCAGGCGTTTACAGCATGACGGACGACTTGCGCCACGCCGGGTAATGGCTGTCCCGGGTTCGTTTTCAGATGTTCGATGCGGTAATGCTTCAGGCGCATGACGGTTTGTGCGTCCAGATGTACTGAACCACCCTTAACCTCGCCTAAGTTCAAATCGTGAATGTCGCTCATGTTGCCTTCTACTGGATAACCAAACAGGCATTTATCATTGATCGTTAAAAGTGGTAAGTAAATCTATATTTATCGATTAAATAGATTTAAGAGATTAAAATATGGAAAGTTGGTCATGGGTATACACCCGCAACCCCTTTTAAGAAGCGGGCTGGAAGGGAGTTTTGCATGGTTTTGTATACAATACGTACATTGTGGGGTATGCCCCCCAAAGGCATGCCAGAACTGGCTTTGGGCGCAGCAGTGTATACTGCGTGGGGTGTGAACCCTTTTTGCTGCATTATTCAGCTAGTTTTAACATTTCCTTCATTTCTTCTGCGTTCACCGCGGTGGCGGTATTGCCTCCAAACCTGTCTCTGTAGGTAGAGGCGACAACAATGCCGGTGAATGAATCAGTTCTGCGCGATTTTGGCACTTTTGCTGTACCACCTGTACCACTATCCTCTGAGCCCAGAACTGGCGCGGCCTGTAGCTGGTATAGCTAGTGTGGTATAGCTGATTTCGACCTGTACCACCTGTACCAGTTAAGGCCTCTTTTTGGTATAGGTGGTATAGGTCTGGTATAGGTAGTTAAAAAACCTGTACCACCTTTAAAGCCTTTGTTGGTGCGGCTTTAACGCATTGTGGTATAGGTGGTACAGGTAAAACCCCGCATGTGTTATGTAAATACCCTTTCGCTTTTCTCGCCCAACACTGCCGCAAAGTTATTTTTCATCACATCAATATCTGGCACTACGTAAAACTTCCCCTCTCCACGATCGGAACGGCCAGCGACTTCAAAGCCAAGATGTGACATAACCTTGCCCAAAGAAGATCGTGCGGCAGCCGGCTGAATACTTTCCCCGTTCGATTCGCACCACAGCATGAACTTATCCACCAGCTCACCTGCAAAGACACGCTCTTGCCCGTTGAATGGCTTTCCACCCCATAATTCACCATAGAGATACTGGTAAGCCGGTGGCAGGCTGGACAGCTTCTCTTCAATTAGCGCCGCTGTAACCGGTGGCCGCCGTGGGTCAAAGTTTCTTAAGTCAATATTCATCAGATAGGCCAGAAGCCGCGATGCACCACCGTTGTCTATCCACTGATGGAGACGGTCAAAGTACCCTTTATCCTGTGCACGGGTTCCGTCAGGCTCAAGTACCAGATAACGCCTCTCACGTAGTCCAGCGCGGATCACCCTGTCATGGTTACTGGCAAACACAAACCGCGCATAGTTGGGCATTGGCTCTGGATCTTTCCCCTTTCGCTCGAGGTTAATAGTCGGTTCACTGATAAGTGCCTTCAGTCGGTCAGCACAGCGGGCATCCGTTAGTTCGGCCTCATCAATAAACACAAACATCTTATTGGCTATCGTGCCATTAAAGCGGCCCGCTATCTGACCTGGGCCATTGACCTGAATGCCATACATTCCGAGGATTTCCAGCAACGGGCGAACCATTGAACCCTTGCCTGTTCCCTCGATAGATTTCATCACCACGGCAACAGATGGTTTCTCGTCAGGCTTCTGAAACATATGCGCAAGCCAGCCCACCAGGTAGCTGTAAGACTCTTCGTCACCGGCACAAATGACAAACTTCAGGTGCTCAAGATAGGGTGCTACGTCCCCATCCACCGGCTGAACTGAAAGCCCCATGAAAAGGTTATAAACACCATCAGGACAACGCTGAATGTTTGGATAGAAACCCACACCATCAAGTTTCTTAGCATGCCCCGGCCACTCAAGCCAGGCACCACCGAGACGACGCCCGGCAACACGGCCTGTGTCGAGAAAATTATTACGAAATGAATTCAGCGTCTGGAAAGCATGGGTTTCACCGGTCACCGGGTTAGCCTTCATGCTCACGACGTGGTGATCACCAAATGCAAGAACGTGTGTGTAAGTAGCGTTCAAACTATCAAGTTTCTGGCGATCCTCATCGTTAATGCGGGTACCATCGCCAAGCTCTTCACCAAGGGCAGTCTTTCTTTTCCCTTTCTCAATGAGCAAAGAGACGACTTTCTTATCTTGCGGGAATACCTTGTGGATACGAGTCGAATCACGAAGCCAGGCGTTTAACTCCTCTTCACCGATTTCCTCCACCAGCACAGCCCGCCGCAGGGCAATAACCTGCTCCATATCCCCACCCAGATAACCGGCATCACATAAATCCTCATAGGTCATGCTGTGTAACTGACTTAACTTCGCCACCAGCTTGCCATACGTGGTTGCCGTGTCTTTATGCTGGTGGATTGCCTTATCCAGATCCGTGCGGGTGTAAGGGCGACCATGTGCCCACAGATAGACACACGAAAACAACGCATCAGATACTGTTTCAACCGCAGTTAATGGTGCCGTCATTTCGGTATCCCCCCACTCATCTGGAACTTACCGAGCAAAGGATGGAACCAGTACGCAGACCCATACTTACGCTTTGCCGCACGGAGAACTAACCTGGCTGCTTCTCTGAATTTGACATCGTTGGCAATGAAACCGCCTGATTTTTGCTTTATGAGCAATACACCAGTGTTATGAGCCAGCTCTTCAGCCTTCTTGGTTGAAATGCCAAACTCGGTGGCAAGAGTAGTCAGTGGGGACATGCCCGGAGGAATTTCACCTCCTTGCGTATCTGCCAGTGCCTTAACCTGGCTTTCAAGCTCTTCAATACGCGTTGCCATCAGATCGACACGGTTCACCAGTTCGTTAAATTTCACATTACTGATCATCCTGAACCTCCCCGTTATCCAGCATGTCAGCCATTTCGCGCGCTCTTTCAGCAGCAATAGCAATCAGCGAAGGTATGAACCGGTTGGTCGTGTTGTCGTTGTTGCATGCCAATTGGTTCAGGCAGTCCAGCAACTCCATGGTGAAGGTCGCATGGTGAAGAGGGCTAACAGCGGTTTCGAATGTTCTACGCATTGCCTGAGTCTCCTTCATACGCATCTTTGATTTGACGAAGGCGATGCAGAACTTTGCAAAGGAGATCGAAAGACATTTCGTGTTCTTCTTCCCCGCCGCCGTGTAACTCAGCAGATGCAGCCAAAAGGCTTACAGCCTTACGCAACTCATCATCAAGGCTCAGTTCTTTAAACTTAAGCATGGCGCACCTCCTGAACTGGCAGACGTGCGGCGAAGAAGAGCAACCACCCCGGGCAATTGTCGCGGGCGTCCTGTTCACTGGCGGCATTGGTATAAAGCACGATAGGCTTTGTATCAGGCGCAATTGCGGGTACGGCAAGAAAACGCCATGTGAATTTCAGGCGAGTTTGGGTAGACTGTGATTCAGCCATAACTGTTACCTCGATTAACGGTTTGGTAAGAGGCCCTGTCAGTGTTCTAGCACTACGGGGCTTCGCTATATTTAGCAGTTGCAAAACCATTTCGGTTACGTTGTAATTACAACTACCAGCCGATAATATGGATTTTGTAATTACAATGTCAAGCGATAAAGCAAAAACTGACCAGTACCAGATCCGTCTCCAGCATGAGTTACGGGCACAGCTTGAAACAGAAATGAAAAAAGATGGGGACTCTTCGCTAGCCACATGGATTAAGCGAGTTCTTCGAAAAGAGCTGCAATCCCGTGGTATCGAGCCAAAAGGCTGAATTAAATCAGTCGGCTCAAAATTGAGCTGGCCGTTGCTCACATATGAGCATCGAGAGAAATTACGGGAAATATCCGGGGTATACGGCAATGGCGTACACCCCAATAGAGAGCAATGCCCGCTATCTAGGTGTGCCCAAAACTGGGCATACCCTGTTAAGCAAACCAATCGACCCAAAATACGGGTGGTTATGGGGGTATGCTGCAACGGTGCATACCCCACAATGAGGTGTCCGAAGTTTTCCGCACACCCAAGACCGAGTTGCAAATTAGCAACTCGCTTTAAGATAGTCGGTTCAACCAAACCACTTATAGTGGGTAGGTTAACCGCGCCGCTGCTGCAGTTCGTGCTTTGACCACCAGCGCAAGGCCTGGTAATATCGATAGTGGATTTGTTAGTGTTACTTGGGCGGCCCTGCAAGGTCGCCTTTGTTTTATCTGCCATACCCCACCTCACGCAGCTTGATTGCTATCAACTTTTGGCTGGTTAATCTGCCAAGCAGAAATCTCAGACAGAAGCCAACCGACAGAACGACCGCCAAGCTTGCGCCGGACAGGGAATTTTCCGTCTTTTTCCATCATGTAGCGGGTAGTTCGGCAAAGACCAGTTAACTGGCGGCATTCAACCTCGCGGATCACTCGCTCGGCTATAGGTAGGGATTGCTTGAATTGGTTCATAAAAAAATGCCCTCGTTCGTTATTGTTCGAGGGCATTCTTTAAAAGATTAGCATTTAGCTTGGTGAAATCACTTGCTCAATATGTGATATCACTTTTTTGATCTACCTCTGCCTAGATATTTTTGCCAAGTCTGGATGTGTGTCTCAGGCAACTCAACTCCTTGTTTAGCTGCAATTCCCTCAATAATATTTTGAATTTTACTAACAGCCATTGCATCAATATTAACATTTTTAAAATCCGGCAATAGACTTATTAAGGCAGGAATTATCTCTGCTTTTTTTGCACCAGTTTTTGGGCTTTCAGGCTTATCGATATTTGACGTATCATTATGAGATAGTATTCCCTCGCCTTTTAATCGCAAAACCTCATCTTTTGTAATAAATAAATCATCCAAGGTAATATTAATACCTTCATGGGATAAGTTGTTCTCTACCCCATTGCTTCTTAAATAATCATTATCCCTAGATATTATTTGACTAGAAGAAGCAAACTCCCCGTCATTCCTGAAGTATCCTGATAGTTCGTCATTGGTATTATCTGTAGGTAATGCAAAGGAACGAACCTCTATACTTTCATTTTTTATGAGATTCATTTCATGAATATACAGGTCTCTCTCACTAACTTCTAACAACCCAAAAACAGCATGAATAACAGAACTTGAATCAACAACTTGTAAATTTTCATCAAGCCAAAAATCTACGTACCCAAGGATTCTCACATAAGAATTAATGTAATCAAAGCTATGAGTATAAATTGCTAAGTCATCTCCCTTATCACCCTTAGTAAAGGTCACATCATCTTGAGATATTTGATTATTGATAACTTTATAATCCACTAAAAGATAAGAGGACCATTCGTCATTTTCATTTCCAAAACCTGGTCCGGATGAGTGAACTTTTACGCAGAGCTTAGTATAACCATTGGCAGCAAAATGTATTATATCAGATACATCACAATTAAGTTTTTTAGCCGCCTTATCCAAAGGATAATATAAACGCTCAGGTAATTTCATTTTGCCACCTTCAAGATAGTTACATTTGAATGGTCAGCAGAAATCAGCTCTAACCTCTCCATCCATTTATTCAGTGCATCCAGCTTCTCGGGTAAATACTGGCTACGGTTATATACCGCCATCACACCACCAAGCGTATGGCCAAGCAGCTGCTCGACAACGTGTGGAGCAATACCCATATTATTTAGAGTAGTCGAGAACGTCCGGCGCAGGTCGTGGAGTGTCCACGGCTCAGAGTGGCCCAAGCGCTTATAGATACCTCTTCCCCACTGGCTGATAGCTTCTGGTTTTTTTATCTCGCCCAGCAGCAGGCCGCTGTCTTTATTTCGGTTGTACAGAGTGGTGATGAATGGCTGTATAGCTTCCGGTATCGGTCGTAAGATTTTTACGCCACCCTTGCTGTGTTCTTTCGGTACCGTCCAGATCCAGTCCTGTAAATCCCACTCACTGATGCGGGAAAGGCGTAGCTCTTGCGTTCGGCAGCCGAACACCACCAGCAAATGCAGGATAGAAGCGTAATAGGGTTTGAATTTAAGGCCGGTGCTTTCTCGCCAGATATCGGCTAATTCATGCCTGGTGTGTTCCCTATCGCGTTTCTCCTGCTTTTTACCCACATCATCGACAGTTAAATCATTGAGGGCGTTGCTCACTGCGTAGCGATGCACACGGCAGAATTTCAGTGCTTGTTTACACATCTGGAGAAGATAGCCGGCTGCTACAGGAGCCTCACTTCTCACCCGGCTAAAACACTCAAGCCAGTGGCGCGTTTCGCACATTGAAAGTGGGTAATTCCCGATATAGGGGTAGATATGCTTTTTAAGCTGTTCGGTGTGCTTTCCAACGTTGGCGCGTTTGTGGGTGGCGTATTCCTTTACCCAGTATTCCATAGCGTCTTGTACAGAGACCGGCTTCAGGGTTTCCTGTGTCGTAATGCTCAACTGGTGTTTGGGGTTTTTCCCCTCTGCCAACCAGCTACGGCACTGATCACGCTTTTCTCTTGCCGCCTTCAGGGAAAGATCCGGATAGTTCCCCAATTTGATGCGCTGCGAATTTGAGTCACGGCCACCAATCCGAAAGGAGTAATACCAGGTCATAATACCGACCTTTGATATTTTTATGCTGAGTCCATCACCATCTGCGTAAAAACTGTCGCCAGGGCTTTCCCTTCCCAGCATTTTACGTAGTGAGGTATCGCTTAATTTGTTTGTTCCACCAGCCATAAAAACCTCAGTTCATTTTTCAGAGTGCTCAGGACTGACTGCACCACTGACTGCACATCTCAATGTTACCCCATGAACTGTGACGAACAAAGACAAACAATAAAGTGATTATTATCCTTTAATATCAAATTGATACATGAACACTGATAAACAAGGGCAAACCATAAAAAACCATGATTCTGAAAATACGGCATGAACTGATATTAATCAGTTAAGTTGTTGTTTAAAAAGGCGCTACTCGGCATGGGGAAGCGCCTTTTTTAACGTTTGTAATATGCCTGGTGAAAGGCTAATTTGCTAACGAATGGGTCAGGTAAACTTACTCGGTATGCGAATATTCAGCTTCCGCTAACGCACGGAGTTGCTCTTGCATATATGAAGAAAAGTATTCAGGATTTTTGATAAGAACTCGGTTGCCAGACTCAATTTTATCAGCCCACCCTGCCACTTTTTTCGTGAATTCAGCGTTCCATCCCTCCTGATTAGCTCTTGCCGTAACATCTTCTGTGCTAACCGGTACCCCCAGCTCTTTCAGATACTTAAATATCCCCTTAGCTGTACTCTCATCCATAGAATGTGGTGTTGATGCGGATGTATTCATACCGCCAATGTAGTCCAATGCTTTTTCAATGACAGCTGGCATATTCTTATCCTTAATATTAACCATGTATTAAACGAGCCTGTAGCACGCACTGACAACCACCAGTTAACCATATGATTTCAATGGTTACTACCCTTGGTAATGCACCCTTTTTAATAGTTGTGACGCGGACTGGTTATCTGAAAATGTTTAACTTCACTTTTTCTCCACACTTTCTTGTCTATGCCCGCTTTTCTCCACTTTGTTTACACTGCACATGAATTGCAATTATTCCTCTCTGCTCTCCATGCCCACTGCGGTGATAAAATCACCACATTCACACCGGTTCAGGTTATTAGATAATTGTAGCCTTAACGCACGAATTATCCCTGAACGGGGTTTGGTTTAATGAGGTTCCATATGAAAAAGCTAATTGCCGCTGCGTTGCTTTCTACACTTCTGGCAGGTTGTGCAACCAACTCACCTTGCGTGCCAGTCTATGACGATCAGGGCCGTCTGGTGCACACCAATACCTGCATGAAAGGGACAACTCAGGATAACTGGGAAACCGCAGGTGCAATTGCCGGTGGTGCCGCAGCGATTGCCGGCCTAACGCTAGGTATCGTTGCATTAACTAAATAAAGTACATTCCGTATTTAATAAGCGCGCCCATATCGGGCGCGCTTTTTTATTGGAAAATCCGCAGTCATTTTCCTTTGCTTTATTAAAGTGCATCCATTCCCACCACTTCATTTTTTTAGTTTCGCTGGCTTATATCCCCAATCTTTTTGGCGTGAAACAAATCACTTACTTCTTTCAGATTTTGTTTTATTGCAGCAGCAGATGTGACTCCTTCCACAAACCAATACAGGTGCTATTCACGCTAATTTTCACGCCAGAAATTACTTCTTTTCATATGATCAAAAACTGAAACTTTTTTGCGCTGAAATGTGGCGTAGGTTTCAATTTTGCCCCGTTGTGGGGCGCTGCAAGTAATTTTTCCTGTCTACACTCAGCTTACTGCGACGGGAGGCACACGCATGCCGTCTCTCGCAACCTTGGCACTCCCTTTGCTTTAACCACATTGGCAGATGCCACAGACAGGAAAATGGCGTCATCCAGATGCCTACACTTATAACGATAATTTCGCCACACAGGATGAATTATGAAAAAGACTCTGATCTCCACTCTGGTCGCTGCCGGTGCATTATTCGCGGTAGTCAATCAGGCTCATGCCGGCACCACGTTTGACGCGGTAAAGAAGAAAGGCTTTGTGCAATGCGGGATAAGTGACGGCTTACCTGGTTTTTCTTACGCTGATGCAAACGGTAAATTTACCGGCATTGATGTGGACGTTTGTCGTGGCGTTGCCGCTGCGGTATTTGGGGATGCCTCGAAAGTTAAATATACCCCGCTGACCGCAAAAGAGCGTTTTACAGCTCTCCAGTCAGGTGAAGTGGACATTCTGTCACGTAATACCACCTGGACTTCATCACGCGATGCTGGCATGGGAATGATGTTTACCGGCGTCACTTATTACGATGGCATCGGCTTCCTGACACACAACAAAGCAGGCCTGAAGAGCGCTAAAGAACTAGATGGCGCGACCGTTTGTATTCAGGCAGGTACTGATACCGAACTGAACGTCGCCGATTACTTCAAAGCAAATAATATGAAATACACCCCAGTAACGTTCGATCGCTCCGATGAGTCAGCCAAAGCGCTGGAATCAGGCCGCTGCGATACTCTGGCTTCCGACCAGTCACAACTCTATGCACTGCGCATCAAACTAAGCACACCAGGTGAATGGATTGTTCTGCCGGAAGTCATTTCAAAAGAGCCTTTAGGCCCCGTCGTACGCCGTGGTGATGAAGACTGGTTCTCTATCGTACGCTGGACGTTGTTCGCCATGCTCAATGCTGAAGAGATGGGGATTGACTCTAAAAACGTTGATCAGATGGCTGCTAACCCAACAACACCGGATATGGCACACCTGTTAGGTAAAGAAGGTGATTTCGGTAAAGACCTGAAGCTAGATAATAAATGGGCCTATAACATCGTCAAACAAGTCGGCAACTACGCCGAAATCTTCGAACATAACGTCGGTTCTGATAGCCCGCTGAAGATCAAACGTGGGCAAAACAACCTGTGGAACAAAGGCGGTATTCAGTACGCACCGCCTGTTCGCTAAGCGAGATGTCAGAAATGGGCACTACTGCGGTAGTGCCCAAAGTTTGAGTTTATGTTACTGAGGTTCGCTTATGTCCCATCGCCGCCCAATCGTAAAAGGTGATATTTCCTTTTCTAACCCAGCGGTTCGTGCCTGGCTGTTTCAGATTATCGCGGTCGCCATTGTGGTTGGCATTGCTGTTTACCTGATACACAACACCGTCACTAACCTTAGCAATCGTGGCATTACCTCAGGTTTTGCATTCCTTGATCGAGCCGCAGGCTTCGGTATCGTTCAGCACCTCATTGATTATGAGCAGGGTGATACTTATGGCCGCGTGTTTGTTGTCGGCCTGCTGAACACCTTATTGGTTTCCGCATTGTGTATTGTGTTTGCATCATTTATCGGCTTCTTTCTTGGACTTGCCCGCCTTTCCGATAACTGGTTGCTACGCAAACTATCCACTTTTTACATTGAGACATTCCGCAATATCCCACCTTTATTGCAGATCTTCTTTTGGTATTTTGCCGTTCTTCGCAACCTGCCGGGTCCTCGTCAGGCAGTCAACGCGTTCGACCTTCTCTTTCTAAGTAACCGCGGGCTCTATATTCCCTCCCCGCAGATTGGTGAAGGTGTACTGGCTTTTATCGGCGCCATTTTGTTAGCACTGATAATTTCGGTAGGCTTGTATTGCTATAACAAAATGCATCAGATAAAAACGGGGCAATTGCGCCGTACCTGGCCCTATGGTCTGGGGTTACTGATCTTGTTACCGCTACTCGCACATTGGCTATTTGGTGCAGCATTGCACTGGGATGTTCCCGCGTTGCGTGGTTTTAACTTCCGTGGGGGGATGGTTCTCATTCCTGAACTGGCGGCATTAACTTTAGCGCTGTCGGTTTATACATCCACTTTTATTGCCGAAATTATCCGCGCAGGTATTCAATCGGTACCTTACGGCCAACACGAAGCGGCGCGTTCACTGGGGATACCGAACCCTGTTACATTGCGCCAGGTGATCATTCCTCAGGCAATGCGCGTCATCATCCCGCCACTCACCAGCCAATACCTCAATATCGTCAAAAACTCATCACTGGCAGCCGCTATTGGTTATCCGGACATGGTTTCATTGTTCGCAGGAACGGTGCTCAATCAGACTGGTCAAGCCATTGAAACTATTGCGATAACAATGTCGGTCTACCTGATTATCAGCCTGACTATTTCGTTACTGATGAATATCTATAACCGGCGAATTGCCCTAATTGAGCGCTAAGGAATTACGATGACAAAAGCATTAGTGTCACATCACACGCGCCCAAAAGCTGTTCGCTCAAGTGTCGTGCAATGGGCTCGTAAGAATCTTTTTTCCAGTTGGTCTAATAGCTTACTGACTATTTTCTGTTTGTGGATGATGTGGGTGCTGATTCCACCCTTGTTAAACTGGACGATTTTCCAGGCTAACTGGATTGGGGAAACCCGTGCGGACTGCACAAAAGAAGGGGCATGCTGGGTGTTTATCCACGCACGTTTCGGACAGTTTATGTACGGGCTCTACCCGCATGATCAACGCTGGCGCATTAACCTTGCACTGCTTATTGGTCTGGTTTCCATCATTCCAATGTTCTGGAATGCGATACCTCGCCGTGGCCGTTATATCGCCGCATGGGCAGTTATCTATCCGCTGGTTGTTTGGGGTTTATTGTACGGTGGGTTTTTAGGGCTGGATCGCGTCGAAACACGTCAGTGGGGTGGCTTAACTTTAACGCTAATCATCGCATCAGTAGGGATCGCCGGGGCGTTGCCATTAGGGATCTTACTGGCCTTAGGTCGCCGTTCGACAATGCCGGTAGTCAGAATCTTGTCAGTGATATTTATCGAGTTCTGGCGAGGCGTTCCGCTAATCACCGTGTTGTTCATGTCATCCGTCATGCTGCCGCTATTTCTTTCTGAAGGAACAAGCATAGACAAACTTATCCGCGCATTGGTCGGCGTGATCCTTTTCCAGTCGGCTTATGTCGCTGAAGTGGTTCGCGGAGGTTTGCAGGCACTACCAAAAGGGCAATACGAAGCCGCAGAATCTCTGGCGTTGGGATACTGGAAAACCCAGGGATTAGTGATCCTCCCACAGGCATTAAAGATGGTCATTCCAGGCCTTGTTAACACCATTATTGCTCTGTTCAAAGACACCAGTCTGGTGATCATTATTGGCTTGTTTGATCTGTTTAGCAGCGTACAGCAAGCCACTGTCGATCCTGCCTGGCTTGGAATGTCGACCGAAGGTTACGTCTTTGCAGCCCTCATCTACTGGATTTTCTGTTTCAGCATGTCACGCTACAGCCAGCATCTTGAAAAACGTTTTAACACCGGAAGAACACCGCACTGAGGATGAATAAATGAGCCAGATTACTATGCAACCCGCTGATGCGATGATCATGCTGGAGAATGTGAATAAATGGTACGGGCAGTTTCACGTACTTAAAGATATCAATTTGAAGGTGCAACAAGGCGAGCGCATTGTCCTGTGTGGACCTTCCGGTTCAGGTAAATCAACAACCATACGCTGTATTAATCACCTGGAAGAGCATCAACAAGGTCGTATTGTCGTTGATGGAACCGAACTCAACGATGATTTACGTAATATAGAGAAGGTTAGGACTGAGGTCGGGATGGTTTTCCAACACTTTAACCTGTTCCCACACCTGACCGTTTTGCAGAACTGCACTCTCGCCCCGATCTGGGTGCGCAAGATGCCCAAGAAAGAAGCTGAAGCACTCGGAATGCACTATCTGGAAAAGGTACGCATCGCAGAGCATGCGCATAAATTCCCGGGGCAAATATCTGGCGGACAACAGCAGCGTGTGGCGATTGCGCGTTCCCTATGCATGAAACCTAAGATTATGCTGTTTGATGAGCCAACTTCTGCACTTGATCCAGAGATGGTTAAAGAAGTACTGGATACGATGATTGGCCTGGCAGAATCTGGTATGACGATGCTGTGTGTGACACATGAAATGGGCTTTGCGCGGACCGTTGCTGATAGAGTGATCTTTATGGATAGAGGTGAAATCGTGGAGCAGGCACCACCAAATGAGTTCTTTGCTCACCCTAAGTCGGAGCGTACTCGTGCATTCTTGTCTCAGGTTATTCATTGATATTTAAAGAGAAAGGCCACATAAGTGGCCTTTTATTTCACTGGAAATACAAAACAAAAAGGCCATCCTTGCGGATGGCCTTTTTGTTTATTTGAAGCCTGGCAGTTCCCTACTCTCGCATGGGGAGACCCCACACTACCATCGGCGCTACGGCGTTTCACTTCTGAGTTCGGCATGGGGTCAGGTGGGACCACCGCGCTACTGCCGCCAGGCAAATTCTTTATCCAGCGCCGAACTTTAAACCTAAAAACTGGTGCTGATACCCAGAGTCGAACTGGGGACCTCACCCTTACCAAGGGTGCGCTCTACCAACTGAGCCATATCAGCACACTTTAATTTGGAGCCTGGCAGTTCCCTACTCTCGCATGGGGAGACCCCACACTACCATCGGCGCTACGGCGTTTCACTTCTGAGTTCGGCATGGGGTCAGGTGGGACCACCGCGCTGTTGCCGCCAGGCAT
>NZ_LR722654.1 GCF_902500225.1 Buttiauxella massiliensis
GGATTGGACTATGAAGGGGGTGTTGACATGTGTGTTAGAGGGTGAGTCGGGAGGCGTTGCGAGTACTTGTTTTTTTTTTTTTTTTTTAAAAGAAAAAGACGGCATACGAGATCTGGTGCGGTCTCGGGGGCGGGGAGATGTGTAAAAGAGACAAAAAAAGGGGTGGGCGGGGGAAAAGGAAAGAAGTTAAAAAAAAAAAAAATGGGGGGGGTAATGTAACTTCCCCGCCATACCAATACCGATGTGCTAAAGAGCGTTAATGCAACAATAATCAGGATGTTGTAACTACTGGTACGCGCGGCGCTAGAGCACACATTAATTCGTATCCCACCGTTCCCGCGGCATGAGCCACATCATCAATTTTCACCATGTTGCCCCACAGTTCGACCGGACTACCAATCCCGGCATTCGGGCAAGGCGTGAGATCTACGGTCAACATATCCATGGAAATGGCACCAACAGTGTGAGTCAGCACGCCGTCAACGCGCACTGGCGTGCCCGTCGGCGCGATACGCGGATAACCATCGGCATAACCACAGGCCACTACACCAATGCGCTGTTCACCGCTTGCCCGATAACGGCTGCCATAACCCACTGTATCGCCCGGTTTAAGATTCTGAACGCCAATAATTTCACTTTGTAGACTCATGACCGGTTGCAGGCCGCTGGTGGCAACATCACACCACTGCCCGCTCGGCGATGCGCCATACAAGATGATCCCTGGACGCACCCAGTCGAAATGCGCTTCCGGGTGCCACAGCGTTGCCGCCGAATTGGAGAGTGAACGCTGGCAATCTAAACCTTCAGCCGCCTGCTCTACCCGCTTCATTGGTTCAACAATGCCATCAGGTTGTTCTGCATCAGCAAAGTGCGCCATCAACGTAAGTTGACCGACGTTCGGGATAACACGCAGTTGCTGCCAGATAGAATGCACGCGGTCAGGGCTGAACCCGAGGCGGTTCATTCCGCTATTCATCTTCAGGTAAACATCCAGCGGTGCATTGAGTTTGGCATTAGCTAAAGCTTTTACCTGCCAGTTACTATGCAGGCTGGTGGTCAAACGATACTGGTCAAATAGCGGCAACTCGTCGGCATGGAAGAACCCTTCCAGCATCAAAATCGGTCCTTTCCAACCTAGCTCACGCAGCAGGATCGCCTCTTCAACATTAAGCATCGCGAAACCATCGGTTTCCCTTAACGACGACCAGATACGCTCAATTCCATGACCGTACGCATTCGCTTTAACCACCGACCAGACACGCGAATGAGGAGCGGCCTGGCGAACAACATTTAAATTGTTACGTAGCGCGCTAAGATTCAGCGTCGCAACAACAGGACGGGGCATTGTCCTCTCCTTGTTTAAATTTAATTATGAGCGTTATGCAAACGCTGCGAGCCCGTCGGGCTAAAACCTGGGGAGTAACGCGCAACCGCGAGATCGTCAAAGGGAATGGCGGGCGTTGTTCCTGAAATTAAGTCGCTGAGCATCTGGCCCGAGCCACAGGCCATCGTCCAACCCAGCGTGCCATGGCCGGTGTTGAGCCACAGGTTTTTAAACGGCGTGCGCCCGACTATCGGCGTGCCGTCTGGCGTCATCGGGCGCAGACCCGTCCAGAACGTAGCTTGCTCAACATGCCCTCCGCGCGGGTACAAATCACGAACCACCATTTCCAGGGTTTCGCGACGTGGTTGCAGCAACTCGGTGTTGAAACCGACAATTTCTGCCATCCCGCCAACGCGAATACGCTTGTCAAAACGCGTGATAGCAATTTTGTATGTCTCATCGAGAATAGTCGAAACAGGTGCGCCTTGCTCATCAGCAATGGGGATAGTCAGCGAATAACCTTTGAGTGGATAGACAGGAATATCAACGATATTTTTCAATAGGCCGGTGGAGTATGACCCGAAAGCAACGACGTAAGCATCGGCCTTTACGACTTCTTTGCCGCACTGCACGCCGTAAATGCTTTGGCCTTCGTACAACAGACGATCAACCGAAGTATTAAAGCGGAACTCAACGCCAGCCTCTGCTGCCATCTGAGCCAGGTTTTGTGTAAACAGCTGGCAGTCGCCAGTTTCATCATTCGGCAAGCGCAAGCCGCCCGTGAGCTTATGAGCTACATCAGCCAGGGCGGGTTCAACTTCGGCTAAACGGCTTGCCTCAAGCAATTGATATGGCACACCCGCATCTTCGAGTACTGCTATATCTTTGGCGGCATTTTCATACTGCTGGGCGGTACGGAACAGTTGTAGCGTGCCACCCTGACGGCCTTCGTACTGGATATTGGTGCTGTGGCGCAATTCCTTCAGGCAATCACGGCTGTATTCCGCAAGGCGCACCATGCGACCTTTGTTTTCCATATAGTGGCGCATATCGCAATTGCGCAGCATTTGCAGCATCCACTTAAGCTGAAATTGCGTGCCATCAAGGCTAATAGCGAGCGGTGCATGGCGCTGGAACATCCATTTAATCGCTTTAAGCGGCACACCGGGAGCCGCCCATGGGGCAGCGTAGCCCGGTGAAATTTGCCCGGCATTCGCCGCGCTGGTTTCCTGAGCAGGACCCGGCTCCCTGTCGATAACAGTGACATCATGCCCTGCCTGGCGTAAATACCAGGCGCTGCTGACACCCACTACACCACTACCCAGCACCACAACTCGCATATCCATTCCACCATTTAGCTAAAAGAATAATCTTCTGATTACAAATTGATAACTCAGATGAAAATGTTATTCAACATATGGCTTTGTTATAGTGACTTTCCTCACATCCTGCCCCGTTATCGCCGCATATCGATAATTAGAATCTCCTGCCTGGTAAAATATTTTCTACAAAATATTATGCTGCCTATTGAGTTAAACGCGGGGCATTGAAATACGTTAATCGCGTCGAAAAAATTTTGCTTGCCGCTGCTAAGTTTCAGGAGTTGTCTATTCTTGAAAGTGAGGCTTTCCATCCAGAGAGAGCCGCCAACAATGAGGGCGCGCTGATGGCTATTGTTACTGATTCCGCCACAAAGGATTCTAAACGTCTAAGTGATGGACCTGACTGGACGTTCGAGCTGCTTGATGTCTACCTCGCAGAGATAGACCGTGTTGCCAAACTCTATCGGCTGGAGACTTATCCTCATCAAATTGAAGTGATTACCTCCGAACAAATGATGGATGCGTATTCGAGCGTCGGGATGCCGATTAACTATCCGCACTGGTCGTTTGGTAAGAAATTCATTGAAACGGAGCGCTTGTATAAGCATGGTCAGCAGGGCCTGGCTTACGAGATTGTGATCAACTCCAATCCGTGTATCGCTTATTTGATGGAAGAAAACACCATCACTATGCAGGCGCTGGTGATTGCGCATGCTTGTTATGGGCATAACTCCTTCTTCAAAAACAACTATTTGTTCCGTAGCTGGACTGACGCCAGCTCGATTATCGATTACCTGATTTTCGCGCGTAAATACATTACTGAGTGCGAAGAACGTTATGGCGTGGACGAAGTGGAGCGCCTGCTCGACTCCTGCCATGCGCTGATGAATTACGGTGTTGATCGCTATAAACGCCCGCAAAAAATTTCGCTGCAAGAAGAGACTGCCCGGCAGAAAAGCCGCGAGGAGTATCTGCAAAGCCAGGTGAACACGCTGTGGCGCACGTTGCCACGTCGTGAAGAAGAAAAAACGGTCGCTGAAGCGCGTCGTTATCCTTCTGAGCCGCAAGAAAACCTGCTCTATTTTATGGAGAAGAATGCGCCGTTGTTGGAATCCTGGCAGCGTGAGATTTTGCGCATTGTGCGTAAGGTCAGCCAGTACTTCTATCCACAAAAACAGACACAGGTGATGAACGAAGGCTGGGCAACGTTCTGGCACTACACCATCCTTAACCATCTGTACGATGAAGGAAAAGTGACTGACCGCTTTATGCTTGAGTTCCTGCATAGCCATACCAATGTGGTATTCCAGCCACCGTACAATAGCCCTTGGTACAGCGGCATCAACCCGTATGCACTCGGTTTTGCCATGTTCCAGGACATCAAGCGAATTTGCCAGTCGCCAACGGAAGAAGACCGCTATTGGTTCCCGGATATTGCGGGTAAAGATTGGTTAGAGACACTGCATTTTGCGATGCGTGATTTCAAAGACGAGAGCTTTATTAGCCAGTTCCTATCACCAAAACTGATGCGTGATTTCCGCCTGTTTACCGTGCTGGATGACGACCGCAATAACTATCTGGAAATAGCGGCGATTCACAATGAGGAGGGTTATCGCAAGATTCGTGCTGAGCTTTCTGCACAGTACAATCTCAGTAACCTTGAACCTAATATTCAGGTCTGGAACGTTGATTTACGCGGCGACCGTTCGCTGACGTTGCGCTATATCCCGCATAACCGTGCTCCGCTAGATAAAGGGCGTCGCGAAGTTCTCAAGCATGTACATCGTTTGTGGGGCTTTGACGTAACGCTTGAACAGCAAAACGAAGATGGCAGCGTCGAGTTACTGGAACGTTGCCCACCGCGACTCAATAGCTTGTAAGCATAAAAAAACGCTTCCCAAAGGAAGCGTTTTTCATTTTACAGATGGTGATGACATGGCCAGATTAACGGGTGTGCATTGCCAAATCACCCGGTAGGTTTTTCTGCATCCGATGCCAGATTTCACCACTTTCACGCCCGTAGGTACGAACAGTATCAAATACCTGATCGTGCAAACCTTGTTGGCAAATTTCCGCCAGACGATGGTAGAAACCTAACGCCAGACTGCGCGCTTCCGGACTTGAGAAGTAGTGACGCCCGATGCGGGTATACAACCCTTTCATTCCATTGAGGATCAGCCCGTAAATCGGGTTCCCGGAAGCAAAAGCCAGACCACGGAAAATGTTGTAATCAAGCTTAGCGAACGCATCAGCGTGATCTTCAACGCTGTTTGCGGTAGCCAACACTTCTTGCGCTTTATCCGGATGCTGGCGAACAGCAGTACGAATAAAGATAGTGGAAATGTTAGTTCGCACTGACAGCAGGTTATCAATCAACTGCGGCACGCTGTCATGATCGAGACGCGCCAAAGTTTCCAGAATGTTTAAACCGGAGGTTTCCCAGAAGTTATTCACTTTGGTCGGCTTGCCATGCTGAATCGTTAACCAGCCATCACGCGCCAGGCGCTGAAGCACCTCGCGCAATGTGGTACGGGTCACACCGATTAGCTCAGATAACTCACGCTCAGCAGGAAGAATTGTTCCCGGAGCAAAGCGGTTATTCCAGATACTTTCGATGATGTATTCTTCCGCGAAACCCGCCGGGCTCTGCGCCTTAATGACCATAGTATGCTTTCCATTACACAGGTTTTGCTAAAGAGACTCATCATACCAGATGCCATGCGGCGCAGGTAGCAGCGAGGGCCGCCAAATTTGGAATCATGGTTTAATTTTGCAGAGCATCGCACAACCAAAGAATATTCCTATACCTTGATTGATATCTTATGCGCAGGTAACCTGAAACAACTCAATTGACGCAACTTTATCTTTATCCGAAATATTTCTGTTTTAAGTTTTGGGGAGAAAGCATCACCTCGCCAGCACTGTGAGATATTACGGATAACTGGAGCATGAAAATTCTACGATGGAAATGTCTACGGGGCGTGCGCTTTTTCGCAACTTTTTAGGTCAGTCACCTAATTGGTATAAGCTGACTTTACTGACTTTCTTAGTCATAAATCCTTTAATATTCTGGTTCGTTAGTCCATTCGTTGCAGGCTGGATGTTGGTTGCCGAGTTTATATTCACTCTGGCAATGGCTCTGAAATGTTATCCGCTACTACCTGGCGGGTTGCTGGCTATTGAAGCCGTGTTCATTGGAATGACAACGCCAGACCATGTACGCACAGAAATTGCATCAAATCTTGAAGTGTTGCTGCTACTGATATTTATGGTTGCGGGCATCTATTTCATGAAACAGCTCCTGCTGTTGGTGTTTACCAAACTCCTGCTCGGCATTCGCTCAAAGATTCTGCTCTCCCTCGCATTTTGTATCGCAGCCGCATTTTTATCGGCCTTCCTCGATGCTCTTACCGTTGTCGCTGTTATCATCAGCGTGGCGGTTGGCTTCTATGACATCTACCACCGCGTCGCGTCGGCTGGTGATCTTGAAGATGGTATTCAGGATGACACCCAACTTGATTCCGACACTCGCAGCACACTCGAGCAATTCCGCGCTTTTCTACGTAGCCTGATGATGCATGCCGGTGTGGGCACCGCGCTGGGTGGTGTGATGACGATGGTCGGCGAGCCGCAAAACCTGATTATTGCGAAAAATGCTGGCTGGCACTTTGGCGATTTCTTCCTGCGTATGGCTCCGGTGACCATTCCGGTTCTTATCTGCGGCTTACTCACCTGTGTATTGCTGGAGTCCACTAAAATACTCGGTTACGGTGAGAAACTGCCAGAAAAGGTACGTGGGATTTTGCAAGACTACGACACTAAAAGTGCGCAAAAACGCACCCGTCAGGATCGTGTAAAACTGATCGTTCAGGCACTGATTGGTTTCTGGCTGGTGATTGCTCTGGCACTCCATTTAGCCGAAGTAGGGTTAATTGGCCTATCAGTGATTATTTTTGCCACCTCATTATGTGGTGTGACTGATGAGCACCAGATAGGCAAAGCCTTTACCGAAGCGCTGCCGTTTACCGCCCTGCTTACCGTGTTCTTTGCCGTAGTCGCCGTGATAATTGACCAGCATCTGTTTACACCTGTTATTCAGTTTGTATTGCAGGCCGAACCACATTCGCAACTGGCGCTGTTCTATTTATTTAACGGCATCCTTTCATCGATTTCCGATAACGTGTTTGTCGGCACCGTCTATATCAACGAAGCGAAAACTGCACTAACCAGCGGCATTATTGACCTCAAGCAGTTTGAGTTACTGGCAGTGGCGATTAACACCGGCACTAACTTGCCGTCAGTTGCTACACCAAATGGCCAGGCAGCCTTCTTATTCCTTCTCACATCCGCGCTGGCACCGCTGATTCGGCTTTCTTATGGCCGTATGGTGCTGATGGCTCTACCGTATACGCTGGTATTGACCATCGTTGGATTGTTAGGTGTTGAATTTAGCCTGGTACCCGCAACCGAATGGATGCTGCATGCCGGCTGGATTTCATCACCGTTGATGAACGCCATACCGCATTAAGTTATTCTAACGGGCGGTATAGCGCCCGTTTACCTTATTTGTCTGAATAACATTCAATTAGCGTGTTATTTTGATGTGCGTACTGGCGCAGAAATCGAATTCGTTTACACTGCCGACTCAACGCATGCTGCAGGGATACTGATTATGTTGCGATATTTAAACCAATGCTCCCGTGGGCGCGGTGCCTGGCTTCTACTGGCATTAACAGCCTTTGCCCTGGAAATAGTGGCATTGTGGTTCCAGCACGTAATGATGCTGAAACCTTGTGTTATGTGTATTTACGAGCGTTGCGCACTGTTTGGCATTATGGGTGCAGGGATAGTCGGTGCCATTGCGCCTAAAACACCGCTGCGTTATGCCGGAATTGCGCTTTGGATCTACAGTGCAGGGAAAGGTCTGCAATTAGCGTGGGAACACACCATGCTTCAGCTTCACCCTTCCCCGTTTGTGACTTGTGACTTTGCAGCACGTTTCCCTAGCTGGTTGCCGCTTGATAAGTGGATGCCGTCAGTGTTTGTGGCAACAGGTGACTGTTCTGTACGTCAGTGGGCATTTCTGTCGCTGGATATGGTGCAGTGGTTAGTGGGGATTTTTGCTGTCTTCCTGCTGATTGCCGTTCTGGTGTTAGTTGCTCAACCTTTCAAGCCAAAACGTCGCGATCTGTTCGGCCGCTAATCTCATCTTGCAGAAATAAAAAAACCGCCTCGGCGGTTTTTTTTATTATTAGTGGTCGCGACGATAAAGCGTCCACTGATCTATTCGCTCGCCACTTGGCAATATGCAATCGCCACGCTCACCCAGATCGGTTTTCACCGTTCTCAATTCACCGCCTTTGTCTTTGCAGTAAACTGACGCAGGGTTCGGCATGCCGATAACCTGCGGCGGTTTAGGTGCCACGGGCTCAGGCGATGAACAGCCGCTGAGGATGATTGCCCCAATTAGTAATGTTATTTTTTTCATTATTCCTCCGTTATGGAGGCTGAATGTTAACAGTGCAGAAGTGGGGAAAGCAAAACCAGCGCAATTCGCTCTTAGCGAGCAGCTACACTATATTGATGAATCGCACTCATCGGACGATGAAGAAGGTGCATCCCTGATTTACAGAAGATACAAACAGCGCCATGGGGATTTGTTTCTCGGACATCGTAAGGGGAGGTGCGATACTGTGAACCGCCACATGACGGACACTTAAATGTTAAATACTGGATAAAAACCTACTTTTATTTGTTATTGAAAGAACACCGTATCATAAAGATTTCGTTTTGTACGATTTATTTTTGTGATCTTTCTCGAAGCTGGTGGTTTAGTCTGCCCACTCAGGTTTGTTTAATATATGATCTTGCCAGTCAGTCACTTCTGACTCTTTCACTGCAATATGGCGCACAGAAATGCGTTCACCATGCATTGCGGCTTTTGAACCTGTCAACAAGGGATGCCATACCGGTAAGTCCTTGCCTTCAGCCAATAGGCGGTACGCGCATGAGTGCGGTAACCACTCAAAGGTTGGCAAGTTATCACGAGTCAACTTGATGCAGTCTGGCTCATACTCAAAGCGGCGTTCGTAGTTTTTACACTGACAAGTTTTGATGTTTAATTGCTTACAGGCGACGTTGGTGAAGTAAATTTCATCCGAGTCTTCATCCATCAATTTATGCAGACAGCACTGGCCGCAGCCATCACAAAGTGATTCCCACTCTGTGTCACTCATTTCGTCAAGAGTTTTGCGCTGCCAGAACGGTGCTGTAGTCATGATGTTTGTCCGGTAATAAAAAAACAAGCGCACCTTATAAACAGTCTGAGCCGCAGATGCAAGTTTTGCCGCCCTCAGGCGGCAAATTGATTATAGAACGCGGGTGGTCAAGTTGCGGTCTGCGAAGCTGACTTCGAGTTCGTCGCCACTCACAAGCGGCCCCACACCTTCCGGTGTTCCGGTCAGGATCACATCACCGGCTCGCAAGGTGAAAAAGCGGCTCATATAAGCAATCAAAGGCACGATTTTATGGATCATGTCTGAAGTACTGCCCTGCTGGCGAACTTCGCCATTGATCTTTAATGCAATAGGCGTATTTTGCGCATCGCAGTTAAACTCGCTGGCTGGAATAAACCCAGAAATCGGGCAGGAATTGTCAAACCCCTTCGCTTTTTCCCAGGGTTGGCCCGCTTTTTTTAATTTCCCCTGCAAGTCACGAAGCGTGAGATCAAGCGCTATACCATATCCTGCAATGGCCTTAGTAACATGCTCATCTGTAGCCTGTCTAAGCGTAGATCCAATCAGAATCGCAAGCTCAACTTCATGATGCACCGACCCCAGACCTTGGGGTAGAACCAGCGGCTGGCGAATATCACACAACGCGCTTTCGGGTTTAATAAACAACACCGGCTCTTCCGGCGTTGCACTGCCCATCTCTTTGATATGTTTTGCGTAGTTACTGCCTACACACACTACTTTGCTGACCGGAAAATCCAGCAGCGCACCCTGCCAGTTATGATGCTGATACATGCCTTTCCTCTGCGTCGTTGTGTTAATTACCTTTGATACTAGAGAAAAAAATCGCGGCTGAATACCGACGTGTAAGAGTTATTGTGCAATCGCATCTGCCATAGTACCGATGCTTATCGCAAAGTAGTAAGAGCGGTTCCAGTGCATGATGGTACGAAAGTTATTGTAGACAAGGAACGAGCGCCCCAAATTGTCATCAGGCGTGATAATCCAGGCTTTTTGCGTAGGTGGAGGTGGTTTGGTTGCGTCTTTTAACGTGATTCCTAATTTTTGCCATTGGCTGACTGTTTTACCCTGATCTGTTTTGGTTCCGGCAAGCGTGCTATCGAAACCTTCGGGAAGCGTGACTTCTCTGCCCCATTCTCCGCCCGCCTTCCAGCCTTCAGTCTCCAGATAATTAGCGGTTGAAGCAAAAACGTCACTGGTGTTAGTCCAGATATCAACTTTCCCATCACCATCGCCATCCGCGCCATAGCGCAAATAGGAACTTGGCATAAACTGGCTTTGCCCCATTGCCCCCGCCCATGAACCTTTCAGCTCTTGCACGGTAATATGGCCCTGGTCGAGAATTTTTAATGCAGCCATCAGCTCTTTGGTAAAGAACGCTTCACGCCGCCCTTCAAATGCCAGCGTTGCCAGCGCAGAAATAATGTCCTCTTTACCCTGAATTTCACCAAAATGGCTTTCCATCGCCCACAAAGCAACGATGTACTGACTTTGTACGCCAGTACGATTGCTGATGGCTTCTAATTCATTTCGGTGCTGCTGATACTGCGCGCGTGCTTGTTCAATCTTTTGTGGCGTAATGACCCGAGACAAATACTCATCCAGCATGATTTTCTTTTCGAGCTGGCTCTGGTCGGATTTGATGACCCGATCAACAAAATGAATGCTAGCGAATGCGTTGCTGATGGTGCTATCGCTAATTCCCTGGAGGCGGGCTTGTTCTTTTAGTGTCTCAACAAAGGCTGGGAATTCGGCGGGGTTTCGCCCTTGCTGCGCAAGCGTTGTAGGCGCAGGTGTAGTCTCTGGCTGCGTCGCAACTGAGGGATTAACAATGGATTGCGCCTGCTCGTCAGAACATAGCGCGCTAAAACTAGTCAACATAAAGGTGATGACGGTTAAACAAATTGCTGGAGTGTTCATCTTTTTCCCCGCGGTTATTTGTTCTAAATATCATCTACCTTTATGTTCAGGAAAGATTTGGCAGTAGTCTGAAACTTATTTTTTCGGACTGTTTTCGAGATGCATTTTTAACAAACTTTCAGGCGGTGGTGGCAATTGTAAATAATAGCCAACATCTTTGAGAGCTTGTTTTACTTTATCAAAATCAGCATTAGCCAGTTTTTTACTCCCATCAAGCGGTAATACCATTGCCAATTGTGGGGTACCAAAACCTTTCATCAATTCTTCAGGTACGCGTGAGAAATCGTCTTTTTTTTCGACATAAAGATAAGTTTGGTCACGTTTACTACTTCTGTAGATCACACAAAACATTTTTTTTACTCTATTTTCGCCAGATGGTGGCTTGCCTGAATATATCTGTGACTATAACATGCCAGATGTACTTCGGAATATCGTCCCACACAGGTGGGGATTAAAACTGAATTGAGTAAGGCCAGGATGTCAAACACGCCAATCGAGTTAAAAGGCAGCAGTTTTACCTTATCAGTGCTTCATTTACATGATGCACAACCCGAAGTCATTCTCCAGGCCCTTCAGGACAAAGTATCCCAGGCTCCGGCCTTTCTGAAAAATGCACCAGTGGTGGTGAATGTTGCCAGCCTCGATGGTTCAGTTAACTGGAAGAAAGTCCAGCAAGCGGTAGTTTCTTCCGGTTTGCGAGTAGTCGGTATAAGTGGTTGTAAAGACGAAGCTTTGAAGAGGGAAATTGAACTCGCTGGCTTGCCACTTCTGACTGAAGGGAAAGAAAAGAATTCGCGTTCCAGGGCCACTCCCGCTGAGGTTGCGGCGCCAGTAGAACCAATTGTTAATCTGATCACAAAAACGCGTTTGATTGATGCCCCGGTTCGTTCCGGTCAGCGCATTTATGCGCCAAACTGTGATTTGATTATCACCAATCACGTCAGTGCCGGTGCAGAACTTATAGCAGATGGTAATATTCATGTTTACGGCATGATGCGTGGCCGTGCTCTGGCGGGCGCCAATGGCGATCGTGATGCACAAATATTCTGTACTAATCTTGCTGCTGAGCTGGTCTCAATAGCGGGAGAATACTGGCTAAGTGAACAAATACCAGCCAATTATTATGGGAAAGCGGCGCGCCTGAGTTTGGCGAGCGGTGCTCTCTCCGTTCAATCTTTGAATTAAGCCCTTTTAACAAGGAATTCCTTTATGGCACGCATTATTGTTGTTACGTCGGGTAAAGGGGGCGTCGGTAAGACCACGTCCAGCGCGGCCATCGCTACGGGCTTGGCCCAAAAGGGAAGAAAAACCGTCGTTATCGATTTTGATATTGGCCTGCGTAACCTGGATTTAATCATGGGTTGCGAGCGCCGCGTGGTATACGACTTCGTTAACGTTATTCAAGGCGATGCCACATTAAATCAGGCGTTGATCCGAGATAAGCGCACCGAGCAACTCTACATTCTTCCAGCATCGCAGACCCGCGATAAAGATGCCCTTACCCGCGAAGGTGTGGCGAAGGTACTCGAAGATCTGAAAAATATGGACTTTGAGTTTATCGTTTGCGATTCACCTGCAGGTATCGAAACAGGCGCATTAATGGCGCTATATTTTGCTGATGAAGCAATTATCACGACTAACCCTGAAGTTTCATCAGTGCGCGATTCAGACCGCATCCTCGGCATTCTTTCTTCAAAATCTCGTCGTGCCGAAAACGGTGAATCGCCAATTAAAGAACACCTGCTGTTAACTCGCTACAACCCGGGCCGTGTAAACCGCGGCGACATGCTAAGCATGGAAGATGTGCTGGAAATACTGCGCATTCCATTGGTCGGAGTTATTCCTGAAGATCAATCTGTGCTGCGTGCTTCAAACCAGGGTGAGCCGGTCATTCTTGACCAGGAGGCTGACGCTGGTAAGGCTTATGCAGATACTGTTGAGCGTCTGCTTGGCGAAGATCGCCCTTTCCGCTTCATTGAAGAAGAGAAGAAAGGCTTCCTCAAACGCCTGTTCGGAGGATAAGTTATGGCATTACTAGACTTTTTTCTCTCACGGAAAAAGAACACAGCCAACATTGCAAAAGAACGTCTGCAAATTATCGTCGCAGAGCGTCGCCGTGGTGATAGTGAACCTCATTATTTGCCGCAGCTAAAACGCGATATTCTGGAAGTCATTTGCAAATATGTAAAAATCGATCCTGAGATGTTAACAGTCGTTCTCGATCAAAAGGATGACGATATTTCTGTTCTGGAGCTTAACGTCACATTGCCAGAAACTCAGGAAGCAACAACCAAATCCGCGTAATACATTTTACGTAATAAGCCTCCTGGAATTATCCCGGAGGCTTATTTATTTTTACGCAATGACAATTTTTAATGCAGACTATTCTTAAAGGTTAGTGGGTATATTCAATTATCACCTGGTAAAAACCCTGTAATTATTCCCAGTAACCTTCAGCAAATATTAAAAATCAGCTAGCAACGTTTTTAAAGCTTCACCCATTACACGTCCACGCCAGCCACTGATTAATTCCGGCTGTGTAGTCTGGGTTTTTAATTGCCAATGCCAATTCAGCAACTGGTTAATTTGTCGGCGTGAAGCGAGTAACTCTACGCTTAAACCACAAGTTTCACTCACCTGCTGAACCAGCGCTTTGATAGCTTTAAATACGCGGCGATAACCCGGCATATCAACCAGATTAGTCAGTGGTTCAGGTAGTTCATCATCAGATAACGCCTGGGCCTCAACAACCAACCCCAACAGCGTTTTACCATGAAAACGAATTTCACTGCCGCTCAGGCCAAGATGTTCAAGTTCACCTAACGATCCCGGCATATAGCGTGCAACCTGCCAGAGGTGTTCTTCGCGTACGACGAAGTTAACCGCCATATCACGCTCACGCGCTTTACGCAGACGCCACGATGCCAGTTTTTTCAGGCAAGCTAACTGGCGCGTTCTTAACTGCCATGCGTTACCAATTTCACGCCAGGCTTCTTCAGGGTCGAGAACATCCTGACGACGTGAGGCCATCAGATTACATTCATCCAGGGCCGCTTCCATCCAGCCCGCGGCTTGTGTCTCTTCCATCAACTTGTGCGCAATAGGCAACAGATAGAGTACATCAGCGGCAGCATAATCACACTGACGTTCAGTCAGAGGACGTGCCAGCCAGTCGGTGCGGGATTCACTTTTATCCAGCGCAATCCCGGTAAACGACTCAACAATGGTGGCAAAACCACAAGAGAGTGGACGCCCGCTAAAGGCCGCCAGAATTTGTGTATCAATAAACGGGTCAGGCAACATGCCGAACGCGTTGAGGAACACTTCAAGGTCTTCGCTGCCAGCGTGCAGGAATTTAATCACCGCAGTGTCTTGCAACAACGTTTTGAATGGCGACCAATCAGAAATCGTCAGCGGGTCGATAAGTGAAGCGGTTTCCCCGTCGTACAGCTGGATCAAACCCAGTTGCGGGTAGTATGTCCGAGTACGAACAAATTCAGTATCCAGCGCAATAGCCGGAAATTGACGTGCAGCCTCACAAACGGTAGCCAGGCCTTCGTCGGTAGTAATCATTTGGTAAGTCAAATTCAGTTCTCTTAGGTTTGCGCCCATAAAAAACGCCGGCTGAACCGGCGTTAGGGCGACTGACTCGGAGCTCAGGCGTTATTGTTGCCTTTACTGACCGATTCGTCACGTAGTTCTCGTCGTAATATTTTGCCAACGTTCGATTTTGGCAGCTCTTCGCGGAACTCCACCAGCTTAGGCACTTTGTAGCCAGTAAGATGGCGGCGGCAAAAAACAATCAGCGCTTCTTCGGTGAGCGATGCATCTTTTTTCACGACGAAGATTTTTACCGCCTCACCAGAAGCACCGCTCGGAACACCAACAGCGGCAACTTCGAGCACACCACTATGTTGCATAACGACATCTTCAATTTCGTTCGGATAGACGTTAAAGCCTGAGACCAGAATCATATCTTTTTTGCGATCGACGATGCGCATAAAGCCCTCGTCATCCATCACCGCAATATCACCGGTACGCAACCAGCCGTCTTGCAGAATTTCATCCGTTGCATCCGGACGTTGCCAGTAACCCAACATCACCTGTGGACCTTTGACGCACAGCTCCCCTGGTTCTCCTGCCGGGACTTCTTCACCTTCATCGTCGATGAGTTTTACTTCGGTGGAAGGTACTGGCAAACCGATACTGCCGCTGTGGTAATCCATATCGTGGGGATTGGCGCTCACTAATGGGGCACACTCGGTCAGACCGTACCCTTCAAGCAGGAAGCGCCCTGTTAGTTTTTCCCAACGTTCGGCTACCACTTGCTGCACAGGCATACCGCCACCCGCGGAAAGGTGCAGGCTTGAAAAATCGAGCTGCTGGAATTCTTTGTTGTTCAGCAGCGCATTAAACAGCGTGTTTACACCAGTCATTGCGGTAAATGGATATTTAGCCAACTCTTTAACCAGCCCCGGAATGTCACGTGGGTTGGTAATTAGCAAATTCTGTCCGCCAAGTTCAATAAATAGCAGGCAGTTCATCGTCAGAGCGAAGATGTGGTAGAGCGGCAATGCGGTAACAACCAGCTCTTTGCGTTCAAATAGTAGCGGGCTGTAGGCCGCTCTAACTTGTTCAAGATTCGCTAACATATTGCGGTGTGTCAGCATCGCCCCTTTGGCAACCCCCGTCGTCCCGCCGGTATATTGCAGGAATGCGAGGTCATCGTTGATTATTTCAGGCTTGATGTACTGAAGACGGTAGCCATGTTGCAAAGCACTACGGAATGAAATGGCATCAGGTAGATGGTATTTCGGTACCAGACGTTTGATGTACTTAACAACAAAGTTAACCAACGTACCTTTTGCCGCAGAGAGCTGATCGCCCATACGCGTCAAAATAACGTGCTTAACCTGGGTCTTTTCGACTACTTTTTCGAGGGTGTGAGCGAAGTTCG
The DNA here is from genome assembly GCF_902500225.1 of Buttiauxella massiliensis. Taxonomy (GTDB): domain Bacteria; phylum Pseudomonadota; class Gammaproteobacteria; order Enterobacterales; family Enterobacteriaceae; genus Buttiauxella; species Buttiauxella massiliensis. The sequence goes on from NZ_LR722654.1 coordinate 15,778, forward strand.
AGACAATCACAATCGCACTGGCACCGCTGTCATTAAGCTGATGCTCAAGCTCACGCGGTGTGTAAAGTGGGTTAACATTCACCACCACCATACCCGCGCGCAGAATACCAAACAGCGCGACCGGATACTGCAACAGGTTCGGCATCATTAACGCAACACGGTCGCCCTTTTGCAGGCCCAGACCCTGTTGTAAATACGCAGCAAACGCACGGCTCCGCTCTTCCAGTTTACGGAACGTCATCACTTCGCCCATGTTCATGAATGCAGGCTGATCGGCGTAACGTGCCGTTGCTTGCTCAAACATATCAACCAGGGACTGATAACGGTCAGGATTTATCTCAGCCGCAACATCAGCTGGGTAGCGGTTAAGCCAAACCTTCTTCAAGGATCCACCTCTGAATTTAATATTCGTCGTCATCACAACCCCAATATATAAACACGCCGTTAACATAATATTAACTCAGCGTACCAGTTTATTAATTAGACTGATTTAAGGTTGCGAAGCGCATCACTAATTATTTTTATTCCATGATAAAACGAAGAGACAGCGGACATGCCGCTGCCTCTTCGTTTCAGTAAAGCAATTTGTTACTCAGTTACGATTGTCTGCACCTGTGCAGGGCCTGGATTATACCATCCGCCGCCCCACATACCGCCATAGCCGTAACGACCACGATAAGGATACGGCCCGCCCCAGAACCACGGGTCTATCGGTTGTGGTGGCATTACCACTTGTTGAGTGACACGCCAGCGTTTATAGCCATTCACCTGCATCACCATAAACTTGTACGCACTCTCACCCACTTTACCTTCAACTACACCAGTAATTGGGCCAACCACGGTTATCAACTGACCGCGGAAGTCTACAGGGTCGAGGAAACCGTTTACATCCGCGTAGATACGCCCTTTGGAAGGCTCACCTAACTCCGGACGCGCACCTTCATCGAGATTAACGGTGGCAATTTCCAGCCTTGTTCTGCCCTGCTTGTTATCAATATTCACCACTCGCCCACCGAAGCGTGCTTCTTGCCCGATATAGAGCTGTGGTGCATTCATCACCCGGACTAAATCTTGTTGAGGCATGGCGCTGGTGCCTTTTATGGCATCAGGTATGCTGACGCAACCGCTAAGCACAATGACTGCCGCGATGGCTAAAACCCGGGTAACAATCCTGACATGTAAACCAGCCATATCCTTTCTCCTTAACGCAATTTCGCTTCACGAAAACGTCGGGAACTACTCTCTGCCAGGCAGTTTCTTCCAGGTCACTTCATTGCGCAGATAAACCGGTTCGGCATGTTCAACCGCAACTGTCTGTCCGGCATTCAATGCCTGAATCGCCAAAGGCAACATATCTTCCGCCGCAGGCAAGGTGACTTCTCCATCATGGATGACCAGTTCACTGCCCTGAGCCATATCCGGCCAGGCCTGCCAACCCGTTCCAACAGTAGCCCACTCACCCTGTAGTTGTTTCAACCGCTCAGCAACCGCTTCAGGTTTTAATACCGCTTCAGTTTCTTCACCGTGCCAGACACCATTTTCATCACGCTGATATTCAGCCCAATAAACCTCCCCCATACGTGCGTCAATTGCGGCCAGCACACGGGTAGCGCCCGTCACACGCCATGCACCTTGCGCCATGGTGGCAAGTGTTGATATGCCAATCATCGGCAATTCAGCACCCAAGGCCAGCCCTTGCGCAATACCAATACCTATGCGCACGCCGGTAAAACTACCAGGACCACGGCCATAAGCAAGGGCGTTCAATGCGGTCAGACCAACGCCCCCTTCATTGAGAATTTCGCGGACAAGCGGCAATATGCGTTGGGTATGTTCACGTGGGCAGAGTTCGAAACGGGCACAGGAAGTCCCCTCGTTATACAGGGCAACCGAACAAGCTTCTGTCGCGGTGTCGATGGCTAAAATTCGCATGATTTGCCAACCTCTGGCGGTAATAAGTAGGGTCAAAAATCGGCGCGCATCATACCATAGCCTGGCACAAATTACTGCGCCGGACGGAAGTTAAGAAACTCAACTGCCCGATTTATATCCCGCGTGCGCGGCGTTGGTGGCAGGCTATTGAGGAATACTGCACCGTAGGGACGCATCACCAGACGGTTATCGCAAATCACTAACACACCGCGGTCATCGACATCACGAATTAAGCGGCCTACGCCCTGTTTTAAGGTGATAACAGCATCAGGAAGTTGCACATCCTCAAAGGGATCTCCACCACGCAGACGGCAATCCTCCATGCGCGCTTTCAGCAGCGGATCGTCAGGTGAGGTAAACGGCAGTTTGTCGATAATCACTAGGGAGAGCGCATCACCGCGCACATCAACGCCTTCCCAGAAGCTACTGGTTGCCACCAGCAAGGCATTACCGGCATCGACAAACTGCTGCAATAGCTGTCCTTTGCTGGTCTCACCTTGCAGTAAAACTGGCAGCGTCATGGTGGCGCGAAATTGTTCTGCTAAATCGCGCATCATCGAGTGAGATGTGCACAGCATGAAGCAACGACCATTGTTGGCTTCAATTAGCGGCTTGAGCATTTTGGCAAGATGCCTGCCAGCTGCCGGTTGGTTGGGGGTCGGTAGCCCGCGTGGCACACACAATAATGCCTGGCTGGCGTAATCAAACGGACTGGCTAGTAACAGCGTATCTGCGTTAGCGATCCCCAGACGTTCAGTAAAGTGGCTAAGTTGATCATTTACTGAAAGCGTTGCCGAAGTGAAGATCCAGGTTCCTGCTTTCTGGCTGATCACTTCATGGAATTTATCGGCCACCGACAACGGTGTCAGAGCAAGTGTGAAGTTACGCGCATTGCATTCATACCAGTAGCTATAGCCGGGTGTATCAACCTCTTTGAGTCGCTTGATACGCCCGCGTAAAATCACTGCCCGCTCAAATGCCGCATCCAATAATGCGGAGCGGCCAAGTGAAAGTTTTGCGACGTCGTAGCAAAGTTCAAGCGCGTCATCAAGTAGCAGCAAGGCCCGTTGAATTGACGGTTCAGCCAGTAATTCACGTAAGTTTCCGCGATAGCCGGGATCGCCCATTTGCAGACGAAAATCTTGTGTGCTCTGCGCCAGACGGTCAGCGCTTTTTTGCAATTGCTGCGCATCACGCACTTCTGTGCGATAGGCAATTGAGATGTCTTTGGCTATATCGAGCAACTGGCGGCTTGAGACTGATTGGCCGAAATATTGGCTGGCGATATCGGGGATTTGGTGCGCTTCATCGAAAATCATCACTTCGGCCTCGGGAATAAGTTCACCGAAACCGCCCTCTTTCACCACCATATCGGCCAGAAAGAGATGGTGGTTCACTACCACCACATCCGAATCCATGGCTTTTTTACGCGCTTTAACTACGAAACAATCTTTGTAGAGCGGGCAATCTTGCCCAAGACAGTTATCGTTGGTACTTGTGACCATTGGCCAAACGGCTGAGTCTTCAGCAACACTTGCGCAAGTGCTGATATCTCCATCAACGGTTTCAATCGCCCAGCCACGCAGTTTAACGATATCGCTCAGCGTCTGGACTTGAAGATCACCACCCGCCAACGCATTTTGCTCCAGGCGCTCAAGACACAAATAGTTAGATCGCCCTTTAAGTAGCGCCAGCCGCCCTTTGAAATCGAGTGCTTTTGCAACGGTGGGTAAATCACGGGAAAAAAGCTGATCTTGCAAAGCTTTTGATCCAGTCGAGATAATGACTTTTTTGCCTGAACGCAGAGCCGGGGCCAGGTAAGCGTAGGTTTTACCGGTGCCTGTACCTGCTTCCACCACCAGCTCTCGTCCGGAAGTAATAGCTTTAGTGACGGCTTGTGCCATCTGGCGTTGCGGTTCACGCGGTTTAAAACCTTTTATCGCCGTGGCGAGTTGGCCATCTGCTGCAAAATCGTCTGTCACAATACCCCCTGGGTTTATTGACAGTGATTATGTCAGTGTGAGCGGTGTTAATCCAGCAAGCCTGTGGAAGCCATCTGCAGATTGTGGCAGGCTGTAGCGCAAATATAAGTGAGCTGAAAAGGAAACAGTGATGAGTATTGTGCGTATAAAACCGGAAGCACGTTGGTCAGATGCAGTGATTCATAACAACACCCTGTACTACACCGGTGTGCCGGAAAATCTGGATGCGGATGCTTACGAACAAACCGCAAACACCCTTGCGCAGATTGACGCAATGCTGCTCGAACAAGGCAGCGATAAGAGTAAAATTCTTGATGCCACGATCTTCCTGCCAGAAAGTACTGACTTTGCAGCCATGAATAAAGCCTGGGACGAGTGGGTTGTTGCGGGTCATGCACCGGTACGTTGTACCGTGCAGGCAAAATTGATGAACCCGCGTTACAAAGTAGAAATTAAGATTATCGCGGCAGTGTGAAGAAATGCGGGTTTCGGCCCGCGTTACTTATCGTCGTCATTTTCTTCGTAATGATCGACATAGTGTTCTTCTTCGTCGTCATTTTCGTTTTCTTCATCACTTTCTGCGTCGCCGACATCATCATCCTCAAAACGGACTGCGACCATTTCACCGGTATGATTGGCACGAATTTCTGCTGCGACCATAGTGATGGCTTCACCACTACTCATGCCGTTAGCCATCAGTTCCTGAATTCGCTCAACGGCTTTTTGCTGTTGCTCGTGGGATAATGAGGGTAATCCTGAAAACATTTTCGACTCCTGTTACATTGCCTGGGTTAATTATTTCACGCTGCTTTCATTGATTCCAGAGGGTTTCCAGGTAAGCAGGATGATCTGTCTCTTTTTTAGTTGTGGTTTATGACGTTGCAAACTCTAACTTTTCGCACTTTGCCATGGCATTCGAATGCCGTTCAACACACTTTCAAAGCTATTGCACAGCAACCATGGGCGATGCTGCTGCATTCCGGCTTTGCTGAACATCCCCATAATCGCTTTGATATTCTGGTGGCCGAGCCGCGTGCAACTTTAGTAACCCATGGTGCTCAAACGACAATCTGCGTGGGAGGAGTCAGCTCGACTCATCATAGCGACCCACTACAACTGTTGCAGCAAACGCTGGACAATTTTGGCTACCAGCCAGCAACTCACCCGGAATTACCTTTCTTAGGCGGTGCGTTGGGATTATTTGGTTATGATCTGGGTCGTCATTTCGAAAAAGTACCAGAAATTGCACAGGCCGATCTCAACACTCCGGACATGGCAATTGGCATTTATGACTGGGCTTTGATTGCCGACCATAAACTAAAAAAACTCACACTTATTTGCTGGGGTGAATGTTCTGCACGACTTAACTGGCTGGAAGCGCAAATAGCTCCGGTTGTTGAGCCGTTTCGCCTGACGAGCGCGTGGCGCTCGAGTATGACCCGCGAGCAGTATGGACTTAAATTCCGGCAGGTACAGGAATATCTCAAAAGCGGCGATTGTTACCAGGTCAATCTCGCGCAACGCTTTAACGCCTGTTATCAAGGTGATGAATGGCAAGCATTCGAACAACTGAACACCGCTAATCGTGCGCCATTTAGTGCCTTTATTCGTCTGCCTGAAAGCGTAATTCTTAGCCTGTCTCCCGAGCGTTTTATTTTGCTCGAAGGCAAGAATATCCAAACACGCCCGATTAAGGGCACTTTGCCGCGCCTTGCCGATCCGATTGACGATGCGCAGCAAGCTGAAAAACTTGCCAACTCGCCAAAGGATCGGGCCGAAAACCTGATGATTGTCGATCTACTGCGGAATGACATTGGCCGGGTTGCCGTGCCAGGCAGCGTAAAAGTACCAGAACTGTTTGTTGTCGAGCCCTTCCCGGCAGTTCATCACCTCGTTAGTACGATCACTGCAAAGTTGCCACAACATCTACAGGCAACAGATTTACTGCGTGCGTGCTTCCCGGGTGGTTCTATTACCGGGGCACCAAAAGTCCGCGCCATGGAAATCATCGAAGAACTGGAGCCGCAACGGCGCAATGCCTGGTGTGGCAGCATTGGATATCTGAGCTTCTGCGGCAATATGGACACCAGTATTACCATCAGGACACTCACTGCCGAAGGCGGCAAACTGTACTGCTCTGCAGGTGGTGGCATAGTTGCCGATAGTGTTGAATCTGCGGAATATCAGGAAACCTTTGATAAAGTTAATCGTATTCTGCCGCAATTAGAGAGTTGATGAATGTCTGGTTCCTCCTTGACCATGAACGATTTTTTATCGCGTTTTCAACTGCTACAACCGCCAGCAACGCGGATGAGCGGTAATAAACGCCAGGCCGCCGTATTGATCCCTATCGTCCGCCGCCCGCAACCCGGACTGCTGCTGACACAGCGTTCTGCCATGATGCGCAAACATGCCGGACAAGTGGCCTTCCCCGGTGGGGCGGTTGATGACACGGACGAGTCGTTAATTGCGGCCGCGCTGCGCGAAGCCTGGGAAGAAGTCGCCATTTCTCCTGAAAGTGTCGAAGTGATTGGTACTTTGCCACCGGTTGATAGCGTTACGGGATTTCAGGTCACGCCGGTTGTAGGCATTATTCCGCCCAACTTGCCCTACCACGCCAGCGAGGATGAAGTCGCGGCAGTATTTGAAATGCCATTGATGGAGGCCCTTACACTTGGCCGTTACCATCCGCTGGATATTCACCGTCGTGGCAACGCCCACAGGGTTTGGCTTTCCTGGTATCAGCACTATTTTGTCTGGGGCATGACGGCCGGAATCATCCGTGAATTAGCCTTGCAGATAAGTGTGGAACCCTGATCACTCTTTAATCCTGTAAAAACAGCTATATTTAGCAGAGTGTCTTGCTGAGGTTTTATTCCCTTATTTGCATCATGGGTAAAAGAAATGGTGAATGACTCTGGACTTATCCCCCGACAACCGCATTTTCAGGCCGGATTAGTCAAGTTACAGTTAACCATTAGTTTAATTCATGTGAATAGTTTACTACAGTGAGCAATAAATTTTTAAACTAGCTGACTGCGATTTTGCAGCAGCAAATTTTATTTATCTGGTGCCTTGGAAGGAGTTTTGTGTGATTAGCATATTCGACATGTTCAAAGTCGGCATTGGGCCATCCAGTTCCCATACCGTCGGTCCGATGAAGGCCGGTAAGTTGTTTGTCGATGATCTGGTCGAAAAAGGATTACTGGAAAGCACGACGCGTATCGCTGTCGATGTTTACGGTTCCCTGTCGCTGACAGGTAAAGGGCACCATACCGACATCGCTATTATCATGGGTCTTGCAGGCAACGAACCTGCTACCGTCGATATTGATTCAATCCCGGCGTTTATCCGTGATGTTGAAACCCGTGGTCGTTTGTGGCTGGCCCAGGGACGACATGAAGTCGATTTCCCGAAAGATTCAGGTATGTGTTTCCGCAACGACAACCTGTCGCTGCATGAAAACGGCATGACTATTCACGCGTTCAGTGGCGATCAAGAGATCTACACCAAAACGTACTATTCCATCGGCGGTGGTTTTATCGTTGATGAAGAACATTTCGGCAAAGAAGCGACCGACGAAATCGTCGTGCCTTACTCGTTCAATTCTGCCGAAGAGATGCTTAAGCACTGCAAAGAAACTGGCATGTCTCTGTCCGGCGTGATCATGCAGAACGAGCTGGCTTTGCATAGCCGTAAAGAAATTGAAGAGTATTTTGCCAACGTATGGCAGACCATGCGTGCCTGTATCGACCGTGGTGTGAACACCGAAGGCATTCTGCCTGGTCCATTGCGTGTGCCACGCCGTGCTTCTGCATTGCGCCGTATGCTGGTTTCTAGCGATAAACTGTCTAACGACCCAATGAATGTGGTCGATTGGGTGAACATGTTTGCGCTGGCCGTTAACGAAGAAAACGCTGCTGGTGGGCGTGTGGTAACTGCACCTACTAACGGTGCCTGCGGTATCGTTCCTGCTGTTCTTGCTTACTATGACCACTTTATCGAGTCAGTCAGCCCGGATACCTATATCCGCTACTTCCTCGCATCAGGTGCAATTGGCGCGCTCTACAAGATGAATGCGTCTATTTCTGGTGCAGAAGTCGGCTGTCAGGGTGAAGTAGGCGTGGCCTGCTCTATGGCTGCCGCAGGTCTTGCTGAAATTTTAGGCGCAAGCCCAGAGCAAGTTTGTGTTGCCGCGGAAATCGGTATGGAACATAACCTGGGTTTAACCTGTGACCCGGTTGCAGGCCAGGTTCAGGTGCCTTGTATCGAACGTAACGCCATTGCCTCGGTAAAAGCGATTAATGCTACTCGTATGGCGATGCGCCGTACCAGTGAACCGCGTGTCTCTCTCGATAAGGTTATCGAGACCATGTACGAGACAGGCAAAGACATGAACGCCAAATATCGTGAAACTTCACGTGGCGGCTTGGCAATCAAAGTACAGTGTGACTAATCCTTTCTGGCCCTCTGCAAAGAGGGCCAACCTACTCTGCCAAATCTACCACGGGTAATTTTGACACTGCTGACGCAGCGCTAATAAAAATTGCCGCGCAGTTGCTGTTAAGTCCGACTTCTGTGACCAGATAACGCAATACTGTGCCGACGGCAGCGTCGTTATTGGTAATACGGTCAGCCGGTCTTGTAAGAATAATGGTGTGCTCATCGCTCGGGCGACTATCGTCAAATAATCCGAATGCAGGACCATATTGAGCCCACAAATCACTGAATCTGTTCGAATCGGTGCTTCATGCATCTGGCCATAAAACTCATTGAGTTCATCTTGCAACTGTTGGTAATAACCGATATTTGCTTCCGGCAGCAACCACTTTGCCCTGCGCAATTCAGCCAACGATGTGGCCCCTTCCAGTGGATGCCCACCCCGGGCAATCACACAAAAAGGCGCACTAAACAGCGGCTCAACAATGACATCTTCAGGCACTTTGGCAGGATTGATTGTCCCAATAGCCAGATCGAGCTCTCCTTGTTGTAACAGCGGCAGCAATGTTGTCAGTTGCCCTTCTTTGATATGCAAACTTGCTTGCGGCAAGCGTGATTTAAAGCTGTCGGCTACGGCCGGAAAAACACTTAATGCAATCAATGATGAAAAACCAATGGTCAGTTTGCCTTGTGAAAAGTGGTTAATTTGTTCCACTTCCTCGGCCGCACGCTGTAGTTCCTCCAGAATCCACTCAGCCCGACGGGAAAATGCCTCTCCTGCCTCGGTTAAGGTGATGCCTTCGTTTCCGCGCAGAAATAGTTGCGCTGATAAAGTTTGCTCCAGCTCTCGTAATGTCCTGCTCACCGCTGGCTGAGATTGCCCCATTACTCGCGCAGCTCCACGGATGCTGCGGCTGCGCACCACTTGTCTGAAGACATGTAACTGCTGCATTTTCGGCAAATACTTCATGCACACCCCTATCAATAAAAAGCATCACCCCAAACAAAATTGCATCTTTTGCGAGAATACCCGCACTGCTTATATAGCTATCAGAGTTATCCATATGAACGCTGCAACCAACGGGGCGATTCGCTCCTGGAACGGAATTCCGCATAAGGGTCCGCACGATGAAAAAAAGTCACTCCTTGATGATTTTCCTGTTATTTCTGGGCTATGTCATTGTCTATATAGATAAAACGGTGATGGGCTTCGCATTATTGCCTATCGAAAAAGAGTTTGGCGTCTCCACACAGCAACTAGGGTACATCACCGGCATTTTCTTCCTCTCTTACTCACTGTTTCAGATACCGGCAGGCTGGCTAAATGACCGCATTGGTTTTCGTAGCATGCTGGTTGCTTCACTCTGCCTGCTCGGTGGATTTGCGCTTTGTTTCGGTGTTCTGGGGTTAAGCTTTGGTATGTTGATAGTCTTCCGCTTCCTGGCGGGAATCGGTCATTCTGGATACCCATGTTCCTGCGCCAAAGCGGTGGTCAGTAACTTTAGCGTTGAAAAACGAACATTCGCCCAATCAATCCTGCTCTCATCCGCCGGGCTTGCAATGACCATTGGCCCGATGGTGGCAGTCAGCGCATTAACGCATATTGGCTGGCGCGGCTCGTTTGCCGGGCTCGGTTTGATGGCATGCGCAGTTGCCATAGTTATCTTTATGCTGGTGAGTAAACCACCCGTCACGACGAAAGCCACCTCTACCACCAGTTATCGCACGCTGTTGAAAAATCCAACCGTGATACTGCTATTCGTTTCTATCTTCTGCATCAATATTCCAAGTTATGGTTTGATGGCCTGGCTACCAAAGTTTTTGGTACAACAGCGCCATATGCCGCTTGAAACCTCAGGGCTTGTGATTGCTGCCGGAGGCGTAGGTATCTGGATTTCATCGCTTGGCACCGGTTGGTTGGTCGGTAAATATTTTCAGGGACGCGAGCCACTGGTGATTGTTGCCTGCTCTATAGCCAGTGCTCTGTGCATCTTCACCATTTACCACATGCCTTCGCCCGTCACCGCCAGTGTGTTCTTGTTTCTTGGACAAGTCTTTTTGATGGGCAGTTTTGTCACGGCTTTCACCTTGCCGATGAAACGCCTGCCGGTAGAAACCATGGGGGCCGCGATTGGCCTGATTAATACCGGTGGCACCCTGGGCGGTTTTGTTTCTCCTATCGTGATGGGCTACCTCATTGGCACAAGCCAGGACTACTACACCACGTTTATCTTCCTTTCCTTGTCGATGATCTGCGCAGCGCTAGCCGTCTTACCATTGATGGCAAAAAGAACCGCGCTGAACACTGTGACCGAATAACGGAGCTATTATGACTTTCAATATCGATATTCTGACTGACGAAGTGGCCCATGACGTTTCTCGCTGGCGCCAGCATATTCATGCCAACCCGGATCTCTCTTTTCAGGAGCAAGCCACCGCTGATTATATCGCCTCAGAGTTAGCAAGCTTTGGGCCGCTTGAGTTGCGTCGTCTGACACCAAACAGCGTTGTGGCTGAATTGAAGGGAAAACTCCCTGGCCCAGTATGGGCGCTACGTGCGGATATTGATGCCCTGCCGATTCAGGAAGAGAGCGGCGAAGCTTTCTCCTCATGTAAACCAGGTGTGATGCATGCCTGCGGGCATGATGCCCATGCGGCGATGTTAATGGGTGCGGCAAAAGTGCTGTGTCATTTCCAGGACAGGCTCAAAGGCTCGGTACGTTTTATTTTCCAGCATGCAGAAGAAGTGCCGCCGGGAGGTGCTCAAGAGCTGGTAAATTTGGGCGTGCTGCAAGATGTCGAATACATCTTTGGCCTGCATGTGATGCCAGATAAGCCCACGCAAACCTTGTCACTGAAAGAAGGCGTGTTCAGCGCATCAAGCGATAATTTCGATATTGTGATAACCGGGAAAGGCGGTCATGGCTCAATGCCGCACCAGTGTATTGACCCAATTGTTATCGGTGCAGAAATTGTCAGCGCATTGCAGCAAATTGTTGCCCGCAAGCTCGACCCTCTGCACGCACCAGTATTAACCATCGCCACTTTCCAGTCGGGTGAAAGCTACAATGTCATCCCGAATAGTGCCCATCTTGCCGGTACACTGCGTACACACAACCAAAAAGTGCGTGAACAGGTTCCGCAACTCATGCAGCAAGTGATTGCAGGGGTTGTTGCCGCTCACGGAGCAAGTTTTGATATTCAGTGGCAAGCGGGTTATGCCGTCGGGAATAATCATGCTTCTGCCTGCGAGATTGCGCGCAAAGTTATCGAAGAAAATTTCCCGCCTCAAACGCTGCACACGGTAACAACACCGTTATTTGGGAGTGAAGATTTCTCTTCGTATCAGCAACATGTTCCGGGATGCTTTATTTTCGTCGGTTGTAGAAATCCCGACAAAGGCGCTGTTTGGAATGTCCACAATCCACACTTCCTTTTGGATGAAGATGCTATGAAAGTGGGGGTTAAAACTCATCTGAGTCTGATAAGCCAAATGTTTGTTTAAATATTCACTAAAATAGCAAGCGTCGTGTCTGCGGCGCTTGCACGAAAGACTCCATTAGCGCTCATCTAAAAGTATGATTTTCCCTTCGGATGTCCGATCCCCCACTACACTTGGAATGTTCTGTGTGCCGATTTCGGTCGCGGTTCAAAACAAGGTGGTCGCGGATGCAGACGGCACAACACATATTAAGAGATTATCGCCGCAGACGATTGATTGTCTGCGTTGCGTTAGCCGTATTAGTGCTGCTGCTGACACTCAGTGCGCGCTACATTGCCGATCGTGATTCGAATGAACAACGTATGCACGCATTTAACCAACGAGCTGTCAGTTCACTTGAAAACGTTCTGATACCGCTTGATTTAGCAAGCAAAGATGCGATGCAGCTAATAGGGTTATCATGTGAAGCCGCGCAACTGAGGATGCGGGAATTAGTGGCGCGTATGCAAACAGTACGCGATATTGGCCTAATTAAGGATGATATCTTTTATTGCTCAAGTATTTTTGGCCCACGCTCAATACCCATTGATCTGGTGCAACCCCGCTTGCCATCATCATTACCACTCTTATTCCTCTCGATAGACCATACGTTACTTAAAGGCACGCCGATTCTTCTATCCTGGCATCCTCTGCGCAATAGTCAGCATGAAGGTGTTATGCAAATTATTAATATTGAGTTGCTATCGGGATTTATGCTTGAACCCAGACGCCCCTGGGTCTCCCGTGCGATGTTAAATGTCGCCGGTTCGCATTATGAATATGGGAAAGGGTTACTGCCCCGAATTACCGTTGACGACGGGCAAGTCAGCCATGAACTGGAATCCGATATATTTCCTTTTTCCGTCACTATTATTGGCCCATCCTCCAGTCAGTTGGCATTACAAAATATGCCAACGCAACTGCCGCTGGCACTGATCTTAAGCATGTTGATTGGCTATATAACGTGGCTTGCCACCGCGAACCGAATGAGCTTTTCCTGGGAGATTAATCTTGGGCTTGCCTTACATGAGTTCGAAGTTTTTTGCCAGCCGCTAGTCAGCTCACGTAATCTTCAATGTGTTGGCGTGGAGTTACTTTTGCGGTGGAATAATCCCCGCCAGGGCTGGATTTCACCTGATGTATTTATCCCACTTGCTGAACAGCAAAATTTGATAGCACCACTAACACGATTTGTACTTTCAGAAACAGTACGTAATCTTGATATCTTTCCGAAAGCCCCTGATTTCAATATCGGGATCAACATCGCGGCAAGTCATTTCCATAATGGCGAGATTATCGAAGATTTGCGCCACTACTGGTTCCCAGTCCACCCTATACAGAAACTGACCCTTGAGCTTACGGAGCGTGATGCCTTACCAGATGTCGATCTTCGGGTGATACGCGATTTACATCGCATGGGAGTCGATTTGGCTATAGATGATTTCGGTACAGGTCAAAGTTCACTGGCTTATCTCGAAACATTAAATCCAGACGTGCTGAAAATCGATAAGTCGTTTACTGCAGCGATTGGGACCGACGCGGTCAATTCGACAGTAACTGACATTATTATTGCGCTGGCGCAGCGGTTAGAAATTGGTTTAGTTGCGGAAGGTGTTGAAACGCCGCAGCAAGCAGAGTATCTGCGTAACCACGGCGTAAATGTACTACAAGGATTTTTGTATGCGCGGCCAATGCCTTTGAAAGAGTTTCCGCGCTGGCTGGGGAGCAGCACGCCGCCCCCACGCAGGAATGGTCACGTTATTCCCATTATCCCGCTACGCTAATTTACTCTTCTTCGTCTTCATGTTCAGAGCGTTCTTTTACCACACGAACCAAGTCCACACGGTAATCGTTGGCCTTCACAATCTGGATGCGTAGCGGAGCCAGTTCAATAACATCGCCCACTTTAGGGATTTGGCCATTCACCGCGATAACCAAACCGGCGATAGAGGCAATGTCTTCCTCATCATTCACCAGATTGTTGATATCAAGATGCTGCTGAATCGCATGCAGGTCGGTTGAACCTTTAACTAACCAACCATCGCCATCACGCACGATTTCGGGTGTTTCGTCGGCATCAGGGAATTCACCGGCGATAGCTTCCAGAACATCCAGCGGTGTTACCAGGCCTTGAACCACACCAAACTCGTTATTAACGATAACGAAACTACCGCGAGCACGACGAAGCACACCCAGCAAGTTAATCGGGTCCAGCGTTTCCGGAACCACAATTGCAGGTGAACGTGCAGCAATAGAAACCACATCACCACCGTTTTCCAGCGCTACCAGCAACTCTTTGGCACGCACGATGCCGATGATTTCATCAAGTTCCCCATGACAAACCGGGAACAAGCTGTGCGGTGACTCCAGTAACTGCTCACGAATTTCAGCGGTGGTTTTATCGGCATCAACCCATGATATTTCACCACGCGGCGTCATAATGCTGCGTAGCGAACGAGATGCCAAAGTCAGCACACCGTTAATCATGTAACGCTCTTCTTCAGCAAAAGATTCTGCTTCAATTGGCGTGATGGTTTTGTTGTCTTCATTTGACGAACGCTGTTGGCGTTTGCCATTCATCAAACGCAAAATCGCATCAGCCGTACGGGCACGTAACGGCACATTTGACTGATGGCGAATAAAGTTACGGCGCGCAATCTGGTTGAAAAACTCGATGATTATCGAGAAACCAATTGCCGCATACAGGTAACCTTTCGGAATATGGAAACCGAAACCTTCTGCTACCAGGCTCAGACCAATCATTAACAAGAAGCTCAGGCACAGCACGACGACCGTAGGGTGTTGGTTAACAAAATTCGTTAACGGTTTGGACGCCAACAACATCACACCCATCGCGATAACTACTGCCGCCATCATCACTGGCAGGTGATTTACCATGCCCACCGCGGTAATAACCGCATCCAGTGAAAACACCGCATCCAGTATAACAATCTGTAAAACCACAACCCAGAAACTGGCGTAACCTTTGCCATGCCCATCATCATGCTGGCGGTTTTCCAGCCGCTCATGTAGCTCCGTCGTTGCCTTAAACAACAAGAACAGGCCACCAAATAGCATAATGAGATCGCGCCCGGAGAACGTCATTTCGCCAACACTGAACAGCGGTTGCGTTAGCGTCACCATCCATGAAATTAACGACAATAAGCCCAGTCGCATCACCAAAGCCAAGGATAAACCGATAAGTCTGGCTTTATCTCGTTGTTTTGGTGGAAGTTTGTCCGCAAGGATGGCAATAAAGACCAGGTTATCAATACCCAGCACTATTTCCAGCACAATCAGCGTCAGTAAACCCACCCATATTTGGGGATCCATTAAGAGTTCCATGACAAGCTCCTGCTTTGGGAATAACTCATCGGCATCGCGCGCAAGGCGGACGCAAAGAGGCAAATTGAGGTATTAACGGGGCGTGAAACGCCAATGTGAAGGACTGAGTTTTCAGACCTGAAATTGAAAAGACGTCGATGACGGTCCATACGGTGGGCTACTGCCCTTTACTCCTAAGCAATTAAACGAGATGCAAACAATATCAGAGCAAAATACCCTTTTGCAAAGATTTACCTGATTTTGCAATTTTACTGTCATTGACCTCGTTCATTATTTGCCCGGCGAATCATTAAGTTGTTAGCAAACCTAAATTACGGATCTTCATCACATAAAATATTTTTTTCACTGACTAAAATAAATCGGTCTTAAGTTACACATCTTTACTCATACCGTTATCTGAATCGATTCGCTTGAGAAACGGATAATCTACAAAACACCTTTTAAGGGTGTGGCTATACCAACACAGGAGGTAGCAAGTGACTATTGCTATTGTCATAGGCACGCATGGCTGGGCAGCAGAACAATTGCTGAAAACCGCAGAAATGCTATTGGGCGAACAAGAAAACGTTGGCTGGATAGATTTCGTTCCCGGTGAAAACGCCGAAACTCTTATTGAAAAATATAACGCTCAACTGGCAAACCTGAACACCGACAAAGGTGTGCTGTTTCTTGTCGATACTTGGGGTGGTAGCCCGTTTAATGCAGCCAGCCGTATTGTCGTCGATAAAGAGCATTACGAGGTCGTCGCCGGGGTCAATATTCCGATGCTGGTTGAAACCCTGATGGCTCGTGATGATAACCCTTCCTTTGATGAGTTAGTGGCAATCGCTGTTGAAACAGGTCGTGAAGGGGTTAAAGCCCTGAAAGCTAAACCTGTTGAAAAGGCTGTACCTGTTGCGCCTGTTGCTGCACCTAAAGCCGCAGCACCGCTCAAGCCAATGGGTCCGAAGGACTACATGAATATCGGTCTGGCACGTATAGATGACCGTTTAATTCATGGCCAGGTTGCAACCCGCTGGACCAAAGAAACTAACGTCACACGCATTATTGTTGTCAGCGATGAAGTAGCAGCCGATACCGTGCGTAAAACACTGTTGACGCAAGTTGCTCCTCCGGGTGTGACAGCTCACGTCGTTGACGTCGCTAAAATGATTCGCGTGTGGAATAACCCGAAATATGCAGGCGACCGTGTGATGCTGCTGTTCACCAACCCAACCGATGTTGAACGCGTCGTGGAAGGTGGAGTAGACATTAAGTCAGTCAATATCGGTGGTATGGCGTTCCGCCAGGGTAAAACCCAGGTTAACAACGCGATCTCTGTCGATGAAAAAGATATTGAAGCCTTCAAGAAACTTAACGAGCGCGGCATTGAGCTCGAAGCCCGTAAAGTTTCAACCGATCAAAAATTGAAAATGATGGATCTGATCGCGAAGGTGAAAAGCTAATTACTGATGTGATTTGCTTAATTCTACGTTTTGCTCAGTTTTCACACATAAGTCATACGTTTAAGGAGAAGTACAATGGAGATTACCACTCTTCAGATTGTGCTGGTGTTTGTCGTAGCCTGTATTGCCGGTATGGAGTCGGTGCTCGATGAATTTCAGTTCCACCGTCCGCTGGTCGCCTGTACCTTAATCGGTCTGGTACTCGGTGATATGAAAACCGGTATTATTATCGGTGGTACGCTTGAAATGATCGCGCTGGGTTGGATGAACATTGGTGCGGCAGTTGCTCCCGATGCAGCACTTGCGTCAATTATTTCAACCATACTGGTTATAGCCGGGCATCAGGGCATCGGTTCTGGTATCGCTCTGGCCATTCCACTGGCAGCAGCAGGCCAGGTACTGACCATTATCGTTCGTACTATTACAGTGGGCTTCCAGCACGCAGCAGATAAGGCCGCCGAAAGTGGCAACCTATCGGCGCTCTCCTGGATTCACGTTTCTTCCCTGTTCTTGCAAGCAATGCGTATCGCAATCCCTGCCGTTATCGTCGCAGTTTCCGTCGGCACTAGTGAAGTACAGAACCTGCTGAATGCCATTCCTGAAGTGGTAACCAGCGGTCTGAACATCGCCGGTGGCATGATTGTTGTTGTGGGTTATGCGATGGTCATCAACATGATGCGCGCAGGCTACCTGATGCCATTCTTCTATCTGGGCTTCGTTACCGCGGCTTTCACCAACTTCAACCTGGTAGCACTGGGTGTGATTGGTGCTGTGATGGCAATTTTGTACATCCAGTTGAGCCCGAAATACAACCGTTCTGCCGGTGCTCCAGCACCTGCTGCCGGTGCTAACGATCTCGATAACGAATTAGATTAATAGGTGAGCGAAATGGTTGATACCACCAAAACAACGACTACCGAGAAGAAACTCACCCCAGGTGATATTCGTGGCGTGTTCCTGCGTTCAAACCTCTTCCAGGGTTCCTGGAACTTCGAACGTATGCAAGCGTTGGGCTTCTGCTTCTCAATGATTCCGGCAATTAAACGCCTGTATCCTGAAAATAACGATGCTCGTAAACAAGCAATTAAGCGTCACCTGGAATTCTTTAACACCCATCCATACGTTGCGGCTCCTGTATTGGGCGTTACGCTGGCGATGGAAGAACAGCGTGCAAACGGTGCAGAGATTGACGATGGTGCCATTAACGGTATCAAAGTTGGTTTGATGGGGCCGCTGGCTGGTGTAGGCGACCCTATCTTCTGGGGTACCGTACGTCCAGTATTTGCAGCACTTGGTGCTGGTATCGCAATGAGCGGTAGCCTGCTTGGCCCACTGTTGTTCTTCATCTTGTTTAACGCTGTGCGTTTGCTGACTCGTTATTACGGTGTCGCTTACGGTTACCGTAAAGGGATCGATATCGTTAAGGATATGGGCGGCGGCTTCCTGCAAAAACTGACTGAGGGGGCGTCAATTCTCGGCCTGTTTGTCATGGGGGCGCTGGTTAACAAGTGGACACACGTTAATATACCGCTAGTCGTGTCGAAGATTACCGACCAGACTGGCGCTGTGAAAGTGACCACTGTTCAAACTATTCTTGATCAGTTGATGCCGGGTCTTGTGCCACTGCTGTTAACGTTTGCTTGTATGTGGCTGCTGCGTAAGAAAGTCAACGCGCTGTGGATCATCATGGGCTTCTTCGTTATTGGTATTGTCGGTTATGCTATCGGCCTGCTAGGTCTGTAATTAGTTTGGGATACGAACCGGGGCCCTTGCCCCGGTTTTTTATTGTTTAGAGTGAAGGTAGTGTTATGACTTTGACGGATGTAGTTCTGCTGGTATTTATTGTGCTGTTGCTTGCCTGGGCGGTTTACGATGAGTTCATCATGGATAAGCTCAAAGGCAAAACCCTGCTAAAAGTTCCCCTTCTGCGGCGCAACCGTATCGACGCAACCATTTTCTTCGGGTTGGTTGCTATCCTCATCTACAACAACGTCACCTCTGGCGGCGCTCCGGTCACCACCTGGTTATTATCTGCGCTGGCACTCATTGCTATTTATATTTCGTGGATTAGACAACCTAAATTACTGTTTAAAACAGAAGGTTTCTTCTTCGCAAATGTATGGGTTTTATATTCCCGAATTAAAGAAATGAATTTATCTGAGGATGGTGTTCTGGTGTTGCAATTAGAACAACGCCGCTTGCTCATCCGGGTGAAAAACATTGATGACCTTGAGAAGATTTATAAGTTAATGGTTGTGACTCAATAGGTTAACAACATAGCAAAGTCTATATTCCTATATTTTTTGTACGATCTCTAAAATATAGCCGCTGCTATTTCGCACAATTAGTGTGCTCTTATTTTAACGATTTTATTATCAATTAAAGATAATGAAAATCGTTATCATTTAAGCGTTGAGAATAATAGCTTCAATTATTGTTTTATCTTTAAAGAATATGTTAAGGTTGCGCCCGTCGTTGGGGAGTAGCCGATTTTCGCGATTGCGAAAATGTACATGTCAACATACTCGTTACTTGTTTAAGCAAGATTTATAACGTGGCATGTACGACTCAAATACTGAGTAGGCGAGACCATAGGCACGTAACCATCATTTAAGTTGGGGATGGTTGACGTGTATATGGATATTCCCAACTGAGGCATTTGCATGAATCTCTCCGCTACTATTATTCTCGCTTTTGGCATGTCGATGGATGCTTTTGCTGCATCAATCGGGAAAGGTGCCTCTCTCCATAAACCTAAGTTTTCCGAAGCGTTACGTACCGGACTTATCTTTGGCGTCATCGAAACCATCACCCCGTTGATCGGCTGGTGCCTTGGGCTTTTGGCAAGTCAGGTCGTTCTCGACTGGAACCATTGGGTGGCATTTGTTCTGTTGGTGTTCCTTGGTATCCGCATGGTTTATGAGGGAATTCGTGGCGACGATGGTGAAGAAGCACCAAAATTACAGCGCCATGGTTTCTGGTTATTAGTGACCACCGCGATCGCCACAAGCCTTGATGCTATGGCAGTGGGTGTTGGTCTTGCCTTCCTGCAAGTTAATATTATCGAAACCGCACTGGCTATTGGTTGCGCGACCATGATTATGTCCACGCTGGGTATGATGCTGGGCCGCTTTATCGGCCCGCTGCTCGGTAAGCGCGCCGAGATCCTCGGCGGTGTGGTGCTAATTGGGATTGGTTGTCAGATTCTTTACAGCCACTTTAGCGCATTAAACTGATGATTCGCGTCGCCAGACGCGAATGACAAAATCTGTCTCACAAGCGAATGCCGTTTCAGCCGTCAAAGCCTGCCACACTTCCGGGCGGGCACGCCAGGCGAACGGCGTCATTTGTAATAGCGCAACCGCTTCATTTCCCTGTAACGTCATCGGCCAGCCAATGCGCTGCGTCTGTTCTGCTATAAAACCAGGTAAAGACTCGGACTCGGTGCTGTGCAGCACCACATTGTCATAAATTAAACCTTTCAGCTGCATTAAATGACGTGGGCCCGGCGTGGCGGTGATGACGATGCCGCCGGGTTTCACCACCCGCGCTAGCTCTTCAGCTTTGCACGGGGCAAAAATACGCACCACGGCATCCAGACTATTATCATCAAACGGCAAACGGTGGCTTGATGCCACACAGAACTGCACCTGCGGATAGCGCTTTGCCCCGTAGCGAATCGCTACTTTTGCAACATCTAATCCCCAGGTCATTCCTCCATGTTTTGCGACAATCTGTGCAAAACCAGCAGTGTAATACCCTTCCCCGCAGCCAATATCCAACAAAGTAGCCGGGGCAGCCTGTTCTAAAATAAGGCAGATAGCATCGCGCAGCGGCTGATAATGCCCGGCATCAAGGAATGTTCTGCGGGCCTGCATCATTTCGCTGCTATCGCCCGGGTCTTTTGAACGCTTATGCTGAACCGGCAGCAAATTCACATATCCCTCTTTTGCCTTATCGAATTGGTGGCCTTGCGGGCAAACAAAGCTCTTCCCCTCGGGATCAAGCGGTGCATGACAAAGCGGGCAAAGATAAGACATAAGAACTCCAGGCAATCGTAAAGGGCGCAAGTGTACCGCTTACGCCCCGCTTCGAAAAGCCACTAACCTGCCGGACCCTCGACAACAGCCTTATTTAACACCGTTAAATTGGTATCCCCTTGTGGCAAACCATCAGGTTCAATATTCTCCAGACGCAATACATCGCTCATTATCTGGCTGAAGACCGGTGCCGAAACTGCACCGCCGTAGTAAGCGCCATTTTCCGGATCGTTAATTACCACCACCAGCGCAAAGCGCGGATTACTCGCAGGAGCGACACCTGCGGTATAGGCAATGTATTTGTCGATGTATTTGCCATCATCGCCAATTTTCTTGGCCGTTCCGGTTTTAATGGCAACTCGATAGCCACGTACTGCGGCTTTAATCCCGCCTCCGCCAGGCAGTGCCACACTTTCCATCATATGTTCAACCTGATGGGCAATGGTTTCAGACATCACCCTTTGCCCAACTACAGGCGGATCAACACGGGTAATAGAAAGTGGGCGGGTAATGCCATAGCTGCCGATAGTGGCGTAAACATGCGCTAGTTGCAGAGGTGTGACCATCAAACCATAACCAAAGGAAAATGTGGCGCGATCCAACTCTCCCCAGAACTTACGGTGCGGTAACAGGCCACTGCTCTCCCCTGTCAGCCCCAATCCTGTTGGCATTCCAAAACCGAAGTTCTTATAGGTATCCAACAACTTTTGGATTGGCATCGCCAGAGAAAGGCGTGAAACCCCTGTGTCGCTCGATTTTTGCAGGATTCCTGTCAGCGTAAGTTGCGGGTAGTAACCCACGTCGCGTATACGGTGACCATCAATGGTATAAGGATGGGTGTCCACCACGCTATCAGGTTGAACAATCCCCTGCTGCAGCGCGGTCATGACTACCATCGGTTTAACGGTTGAACCTGGCTCGAAAGTGTCGCTAATTGCCCGATTACGGAAATCGTTCAGCGTGGCACCATCACGATTATTTGGGTTAAACGTCGGACAACTCGCCATCGCTAATACTTCGCCAGTATTAACATCCAGGATAACTGCTGCGGCTGACTCAGCTTTATTCCAGGAGACAGCGTTACTCAGTGCGTCTTCCGTGACCGTTTGCAGTCGTTCATCAATGCTTAGCATGAGGTTGTGAGCAGGGTTTGCTGCAGTTTCCGTGATATTTTCTATGACGTGCCCATGCCTGTCTTTACGAACCAGTCTCTCACCCGCTTTGCCCGTCAACTGGCGATTAAAACTCTTCTCAATGCCTTCAATACCTTGATCATCAATGTTGGTAAAACCGAGCAAGTTTGCTGCAACATGGCCTGCGGGATAAAACCGACGTGATTCATCCCGTAATGAAATTCCTGGCAGTTTCAGGCTCTCGATGTATTGCGCTTGCTGTGGATCAAGTTGGCGGGCGAGGTAAATGAAGCGATCGGCTGGATTACGGCGAATGCGTGCAGCAATTTCATTAAGTGGCATGTGTAAGGTTGTTGCCAGGGCCTGCCAGCGGCTACTGATTTGCACGCCACCTTTTTCCATTACTGTTTTCGGGTCAGCCCAGATTGCTTTTACCGGCACGCTCACCGCCAACGGTCTGCCATTGCGGTCTTCTATCATTCCACGAGGTACGACAATGGGTTCTTCACGTAAAGAACGCATGTCTTCCTGCTTAACCAGATTTTCGGGTGAGATGATTTGCAACCAGGCAACACGTCCCAGCAAGAACACCAGACACATAAAGATAGCGATGCAAAGAAGAGCAAAACGCCACTGAATAAAGTTACCCACGATTCCAGGGGCGGTTTTTCTCACATTCAATCCTTAACGACAACTAAGCGATTGAAAATTTAAACATAATGGGGAAACTAACCAGACAGGAACAGTGCTACAAGATGCGCTGCTTTGCTACAAGACATAACTGGGAGAGCTTTCCAGAAACACATAGAAAAATAATGGTCAACATTCAGACATGAAAAAGCCCCGCTACAAGAGCGAGGCTTTCATCAAAATTTGGCGTTATTCGCGCCAGGTCTAATTCAGACGAATTAGATAGCAGTTACGTTAACCGCTGCAGGGCCTTTCTGGCCGTCCTGGATTTCGAACTCAACGTTCTGGCCTTCAGCCAGAGTTTTGAAGCCGTTACCCTGGATTGCAGAGAAGTGTACGAACACATCTTTGCTGCCGTCAGCAGGAGTAATGAAGCCAAAACCTTTAGACTCGTTGAACCACTTAACTTGACCTTTAATCTTTGCCATTTTGCAAAATTCCTTAGATTGTTTTCTTTGCCCGGAGGCATAACTTAGCTAAAACAGAGACATTACTGCATGAGGCACTAATATAAGGCTCGGCAGAGAAGCGGTATTCAACGACAACGTGTTTACTCAGAACTTCTTTACTGAAAATGCCACACATAAACAGAACTGTACCTCGTTTAACCCAACGTGTTATCACATACAACGCAATCAATGGCAAGCCATTTTTCGGTGTGTATCGATCTGTCGCACAAATTCCGAAACTCATATTGTAATGAAAATGAAATGCACAATTTGTGCATAGATTAACAGTAAACAAAGATGATTCCGTGCATTTATATGACGACCGCAGACAACGTTTTTACCATAGCCCAAAGATATCTTTTCGTCCAGGTGAAGTGCGAAAAAGTCGAGATCATCGGCATTATGCTTATGATTTTTTTAGCATAGCTATGCAAAAAATGAACAACCTCACATTGCTACGAAAACAATAGAATTGGTATCAGAAATAGCGAGAATGGAAAAATGAATAAACCTTGAGCGGTTGTCTGATTATATTGCACCAAAAGAATGAAAGTTTAATCAACCCTTGCTTCATGATGAGGCAATAAAACGTTTCGCTATATTTTCGATGTAATAAAGTAACCAAAAGATAGCTCGTAATAGCGTCTTAAAATTTTTTAATAATGTTTAAATCTTAATTTTAAATAAGTGTGAACTTTGACCAATACACAACGGCGAAAAGAGTCGGCTTTCCTCGCCTTCATCATCAAGTGCGGTTAGTAGCTCTTGCGGTGGCATGTCCAGTGATTCATCAGCCAGTTCAAATACCCCCCAATGGATAGGAACCGTAAAAGGCCTGCCCAACTGCTGCCAAAGCGTAACCGCCTGCTGCGGATCCATATGATGGCTACTCATGAACCAGCGCGGAGAATAAGCACCTATTGGTATCAATGCCGCATCCAGGGGGCCTCTGAACAAAGCAATATCAGCAATTCCTGCTGTATAGCCCGTATCGCCGCTAAACCATATCCTTAAGTGGCTGCTTTCTATAATCCACCCGCACCACAAACTCCGGTTACGATCCCAGAATGAACGCATGCTCCAGTGCTGTGCCGGCACCGCTGTAAAAGTCATTCCTTGCAGGGTAATGCTCTGCCACCAGTCAAGCTCAGTCACATGGCGTATACCTCGACGGGTAAACCAATGTTTTAAGCCCAACGGGACAAAGAAATGAGTATCGGGGAAACAACGGACAATCTGTAGAATGGTGGAACGGTCCAGGTGATCGTAATGATTATGCGAAATCAAAACGGCATCAAGTTGATGCAATTCATTGATATGAATTGGGGATGGAGTCCTACGCTCAGGACCTGCAAACGATAATGGGGAAGCTCGCTGGGACAACACGGGGTCGGTCAATAAATATAGACCATTGATACGCAGCAATACCGTTGCATGCCCTAACCACCATAGCCGATCATCCTTACCCTGGAGTTCAGCCTTTTGCCACCAACGTTCAGTGAAAGCGGCATAACCATTACTCGGAGGATGGGGCAATCCCTGCGCTTTTCGCTCTTTTCGCCAACGTTCAACATCACCCGGTTTTCGTAAGCTTGACTCCAGATTACGAAAACCGTCGATTAGGTGATGAGATTTTAGGGGATCAAACCAAGGATTTTTCCACCGCATGGTCACTCCACAGCAACACAAACAGGTTTATCCGGATTAACGCTCAGCGACCAGACGAATAAAATCGTCTTCCACTTCGTCATCTTCCTTTGTTACTTCTGGTTCTTCCTTAGCTACTTCAGGCTCGTTCGCTTCACACAAACGTCGTAACAGAGCAGTCTGCCGCTTTTGCTGATCCAGCAACTCTTCAAGAAGCTCAATCTGTTCATTGGTGCGGCTACTCGCACGGTTAACAAAGAACCACATTACGAGGCCGATAACCAGTACCACCAGGGAAACTGTCAGGGACACGATATTCAACGCGCCAACACTTAATTCGTTCATATTACCACCTCAGCAAAACGCGCTATTCTACACCTGCCGGGTCTTAAGGTAAGCACTATGTGGATAAAAACACACTACCAGGGAATAAATTTATTAATTGTACAAATGCCGCTGAAAAATTGTACATCCTGATCGCACATTACGTTGACCATTTGGGTCCATAGCAGCAGGCAGACGAAAAAAACCGCAATCAGAATAAGCCATCTGTACTTTCTCACTACTCTCTCCACCTCTTTCCTATTTATTGTAAAGTCTGGCATAGACAGCCTAAACGACACATAACTCTCACGTATATTATTTAAGAATCATCACATTGCTACTACAGTGCAATCCGCTACGCTTAGAAGTCTAATTACTTAATAATAAGAGGTACCTATGCGTATTGTGATCCGCACTATTATTGTAATAGCGCTTTTGTGGATCGGTTTACTCCTCTCTGGATATGGAGTTTTGATTGGAAGTCATGAAAATGCTGCAGGTATGGGGCTTCAATGCAAATACCTAACTGCTCGAAATGTCACCACAGCACAATTTGTTCATACCAGTAGTGGAATTATCGGACTTAGCGATTGCCCAGTATTGCGTAAAAGTGATGAAGTTATCGATACAGGAAACTAGGAACATATAAAGAAAACGCCGCTAAATAGCGGCGTTTTCTATTTCATCAGAATGGATATTCGTGATAACCCATTTGTTCAGAAATAGTTCGCGCTGCGTCATGAAGCATCGCTACATATTCATGAAGTCTGTCTTCAGAAAAACGAAGTATTGGGAATGAAATACTCAAACCAGCAATAACGACACCAAATCGGTCAAAAACAGGTACGCCGATGCAGCGTAAACCTTCTTCCTGTTCTTGGTTATCTTCACCGTAACCCTGCTCACGCACGGTATCCAGAACGTCTAACAATTCGTCAGTACTCATGATAGTGCGCTCAGTGCTGCGGTTATATTCCACATCAGCAAGGATTTCACGCACTTCATTGCGATCGCGCCACGCCAGAAGCACTTTACCAATCGCGGTGCTGTACAATGGGTTACGACGACCTATGCGCGAGTACATGCGCAGGTTGTACATAGAGTCAATTTTATGGATATAGACAATACTGTCTTCATCCAACGCACCCAAGTGGATGGTTTCTTTCGTCAGACGCGATAGTTCTCGCATTTGAATGTCTGCGCTACGAATCAAATCAACGTTCTGCAATGCACGCGCACCCAGCTCAAACAGCTTTAGGGTAAGCGAGTATTTTTCAGATTCGCCTTCCTGAGCAACATAACCCAGGGATTTCATAGTCTGCAAAAAGCGATAGACGGTACTTTTTGACATCATTACACGTTGCGATAATTCAGTAATACCAATTTCGCGTTCTTCGCCAAGCGCCTGTAAAATGCCAAAAACTTTCAGGACAGAAGAGACAGAATCAGGTTGTTTATCCAGATCTGCGATAGCCATTAAATCACCTCGATCGCATTTGTTTTATAAAAATCAGAACTGGTTTTTAGTATAAGTTGACTACCATGTCATCGCAATAAATCTATTCTATTTCGTTACAAATCTGCGATATATCCCTTAAATTTAGTGCTATTATTATTGCTCTTCGAATAAATCACCCTTGAAGTTAAATTTCCCTTATGGATAAAACCCTTGCTGATGGGCTGCCAATACCGCAGCGCTATGGTGCTATTTTGGCCATTGCGTTGGGTATCACAATGGCAGTTCTGGATGGCGTGATCGCAAACGTAGCACTTCCAACTATTGCCCGAGAACTAAATGCCAGTCCGGCAGAATCCATCTGGATAGTGAACAGCTATCAAATCGCGATAATTATTTCGTTACTGTCGATGTCATTCTTAGGCGATATTTTCGGCTATCGCCGGGTATATCAGTGCGGGCTAATTCTGTTCTGCATGACATCACTATTCTGTGCGCTGTCGAATTCATTGCCCATGTTGACGTTTGCTCGTGTGCTTCAGGGCTTTGGCGGTGCCGCCTTAATGAGCGTCAATACTGCTCTTATCAGGCTTATCTACCCGCAAAAATATCTCGGCCGTGGGATGGGGATTAACTCATTTATTGTCGCCGTATCCTCAGCTGCCGGGCCAACTATTGCCGCCGCTATTCTTTCTGTCGCGTCGTGGAAATGGCTGTTTTTGATTAATGTGCCAATTGGTATTCTCGCGCTATTACTAGCAATTCGTTTTCTGCCTCCCAATCAACAAAAATCGCAGGGACAACGCTTCGATATCCCTAGTGCGATTATGAATGCCTTGACGTTCGGCCTGTTGATCTCGGCAATTAGTGGTTTTGCCCAAGGGCAGTCAGGGTGGCTGATCATTTCCGAGCTCGTTGCATTAGCTGTGATTGGCTTCTTTTTTATTCGTCGCCAATTGAAACTCCCCTTCCCTCTGTTACCCGTGGATTTATTACGTATTCCTGTATTTTCATTATCTATGGGAACGTCTGTTTGTTCCTTCGCTGCTCAAATGCTAGCGATGGTTTCACTTCCCTTCTTTCTGCAATCAACACTAGGACGCAGCGAAGTCGAAACGGGTCTGCTTCTCACACCGTGGCCAATTGCAACAATGATAATGGCACCGGTTGCTGGTCATTTGATTGGGCGAGTGCATGCAGGGCTGCTGGGTGGGCTCGGGCTTGTTGTTATGGCATTCGGTTTATTTGCTTTAGCCTTGTTACCTCACAACCCTACCGATATCGATATCATCTGGCGCATGCTTTTATGCGGCGCTGGTTTCGGTTTGTTCCAGTCACCTAATAACCACACCATCATTTCTTCAGCACCGCGTAACCGCAGCGGCGGTGCCAGTGGCATGTTAGGCACGGCTAGATTGTTAGGACAGAGTTGCGGTGCAGCTCTGGTGGCTTTGATGTTCAACCTTTTCGCGATTCACGGAACGCATGCATCGCTTTTACTGGCAGGGAGTTTTGCGACCATCGCCGCCATTGTAAGCAGTTTACGCATGTCCCAACCTACGACTTCGCAGGCATAAAAAAAGCGTGCCAGCGATGGCACGCTTTTTTACTACGTTTTACGACTACTTCAGGTATTCGCCGTTACGCAGTGCTTCAATACGTTTGTCCAAAGGTGGGTGAGTCATGAACAGTTCGCTCATAGACTTCGCCTTACCATTGATACAAAACGCCATCATGCTGCTGGCTTCTTGCGGTTCATAGCTGGTTTTCAGGCGCTGCAGTGCGGCAATCATTTTTTCACGACCGACCAATTTTGCAGACCCGGCATCAGCATGGAATTCACGGTGACGTGAGAACCACATTGTGATAATGCTCGCCAGAATACCAAATACCAGTTCCAGCACAGTCGCAATGGCAAAATAGACAAACGGGTTGCCGTTGTTGCTCTCACCTTCATCCCGATTACCAGACAAGAAGCCAGAAGCGACTTGCGCGATGATACGAGAAATAAAGATTACGAAGGTGTTCACCACGCCCTGAATCAGCGTCATGGTTACCATGTCGCCATTCGCGATATGGCTGATTTCGTGTGCGATAACCGCTTCTGCTTCATCACGGCTCATGTTCTGCAGAAGACCGGTGCTAACAGCAACAAGCGATGCATTACGACGTGCACCAGTGGCAAATGCATTAATATCTGGCGCATGGTAAATAGCCACCTGCGGCATGGCGATACCCGCTTGCTGAGACTGTTGGCGCACTGTTTCCATCAGCCAGCGCTCTGTTTCATTGCGCGGTTGCTCAATCACTTCCCCGCCCACTGAACGCAATGCCATCCATTTGGACATCAGTAATGAGATGATTGAACCACCAAAGCCAAACAACACCGCCATGATCATCAGACCCTGTACGCTGCTCGACTGGATCCCCGTCAGGCTTAGCACTAGCCCGAAAACGACCATGACTGCAAGGTTGGTCAACAGGAAAAGCCCGATACGCATCATAATTTTCTTTTTACCTCGGTTAAAAATACGCATTCTGCGTTACCCCACATCGTAGGGGCAAGCTTGCTATTTTCAAGCATTCATCGTTGCCAAGTAGTTAATAATACATAACTTTACATTTAAGAGGAGGTTGATTTACGCGGCTTGATAGAGGTAAAAAAAACGGGCACAAAATTTTGTGCCCGTTGGAGGAGTTACTTAGCAGGAGCGGGTTGCTCAGCTGGTTTATCTTGCTGCATTTTTGCAAAATCCAGCGCGATATGAACCGTTTCATCGAGATAAGGATCAGGTTCCTGATAATCCTTCGGCAGGTCGTCGAGTTTCTTCAACGGTGCTTTTCCTTCTCGTTTATAGCGGTCATTAATCCGCTCCAGACGCGTAGCATCATCTTCCTGATTCTCTTTCTCACGCTGAGCAAGATTCAGGGAAACAATATTACGTTTATCTTTCAGGGCATTGAAGCGAGCAATATCCTTCATGATGTACTGGAACTCAGGATCGGCTGCTATTCTATCCTGGTGCAGTTTAAGCAATTGCGGCTCAAACTGAGTCAGATCGCCTGACTTGACGTAAGTAGCGGCGTTAATGCTATCCCAAGGGAGGGCATTATCTTCAAACTTCTCGCCAGTCTCAGTCTCTTCAGTACCGGTAGGCATCATGATGTCAGGCGTTACACCTTTACGCTGAGTACTTCCGCCATTAATACGGTAGAACTTCTGGATGGTGTATTGCACTGAACCAAGCGCAGGCCACTCCGGACGCAGCATCTGATCATAGATACGATTCAAAGAACGGTACTGTTGAACAGTGCCTTTACCGAAGGTAGGCTCACCCACAATCAGCGCACGACCATAGTCCTGCATTGCTGCTGCAAAGATTTCAGAAGCCGAAGCACTGAAACGGTCAACCATCACCACCAGTGGACCTTTGTAGTAGACAACGCCGTCAGTATCGCTATCTTCACGCACTTTACCGTTGTTATCACGTACCTGAACAACTGGGCCACTTGGGATAAACAGGCCAGAAAGTGAGACAGCCTCGGTCAATGCACCGCCACCGTTAGAGCGTAAATCAATGATCACGCCCTTCACGTTCTGTTTTTCCATCTTCTGAAGCTGGACTTTGACATCATCTGTCAGACCAACGTAGAAGCCTGGGATATCCAGGACACCCACTTTGTCTTTACCGACCGTTTTAATCGTCAATTTGACGGCGCGATCTTCAAGACGAATGCGTTCACGGGTTAACGTAACCACTCGTGTTTTAGTACCCTTACCTGCCGGTAAGATTTCCAGGCGAACCTTGCTACCTTTTGGCCCTTTGATCAGCGCAACGACATCGTCAAGACGCCAGCCAATCACATCAACCATAGATTTCCCTGTTTGGCCAACACCAACAATACGGTCACCAACGGTAATCGTTTTGCTTTTCGCAGCAGGACCACCCGCTACCATCGAGTTGATAACCGTGTAGTCATCGTCCATTTGCAGCACAGCACCAATACCTTCCAGAGATAAACTCATTTCGGTATTGAATTGTTCTGTGTTGCGTGGCGATAAGTAATTGGTATGCGGGTCGATTTCGTGGGCAAAGGCGGTCATCGCAAGCGAGAAAACATCTTCGCTATTGGATTGAGCCAGACGGCGAATGGCGAACTGATAACGCTTGGTCAGCGTTTCACGAATTTCCTGATCGGTTTTACCGGTCAGTTTCAGGCTCAGTTCGTCAAACTTAACTTTGCTATCCCACAGGGAATTCAACTCTGTAACGTTTGCAGGCCACGGCGATTTGCTGCGGTCAACGTTAAAGGTATCGTTACCCATGAAATTCATTGGTTTTTCCAGCACCTTCAACGCGTATTGATAACGTTCAAAACGACGTTGTTGGGACAGATTGTAGAGATCGTAAAATACGTCCAGTTTACCGGTGCGCAATTCATCGCCAATCTGCTTTTTCCGCGACACAAACTGCTCAACGTCACTGGCTAGCAGCACGTTGTGGCTATAGTCGAGAAGGTTTAGATAGCGATCGAAAATTTTTGCGGAAAAATTTTCATCCAGGTCAAACTGACGATAATGCGAGCGAGTGAAGCGTGAAGTTACACGCTCACTCACCGTTGCATGCTGTGTCTCTTCCTTTAATTGCGGGATTTGAGAAGCTTGCGTGATATTTTCGACGGCCAGTGCGCTACCTGCAAGAAACAACAGACTAGCGACAGCCGTACGCTTAAAGAATTTGTTCATGCCCGGGTCTGGCCTCCGTTTCAGAACTGCAAGTGTTCTGCGCGTACGATCATTGCCATACCAGAAGTCAGCTGTACACGGACGCCATCTTTGGTAATTTCCAGTACTGTGGCATCCATCGCGTTATTACCCGCTTTGACTTTGATTGCCTGACCCACCTGCAAAGCAGAAATGTCTGTAACCGGAGTGCGTTTTTCTTCACGCGGAGCTTGCGGCGCCGGTTTTTCTACACGAGGTTTACGTTCTGTAGCTTCTGGACGACGCGGAGCAGGACGAGGCTTGCGTTCGCGACGAGGTTTATCGGTAACGGTTTCGCCGTTAGCAATAGCCGCTTCACGCTTTTTCGCTGCCTGTTCTGCACGCTGTGCCTGAACACGAGCTTTTGCTTCTTCAAGCTGCTTGCGAGCATGCTCTACGTGCTGCTCATCGAGTTCACCACAAGGGTTACCGTCGAGATCAACACGGGTTGCGCCGACTTTAATACCGTATAGGTAACGCCAGCTTGAAGTGTAAAGACGTAACGCGGAACGAAGTTGAGTTTTACTGAGACTCATCTCCCCTTCAACGCGCGCGACCAAATCCTGGAAGATACCAATCTTCAGGGGGCGGGCTTCACCTTCAGCGCTAAAGCACTGTGGGAAACGCTCTGCCAAAAAGGCGATGACTTCTTTGCTACTATTCAACTTAGGTTGATTTTCCATGAAATTTCCTGATTACAACGGAGTTGCCAACAATCCGCAGGCATGAACAGGCGACATTATAATGACGCTATCAGCAAATGCCACGTTATCCGTTGTTTATCATGCTAACGAGTGAAGAATTTTTTAAAATCCGTGTCGGCAAGCATCAGCGAAAGCTGCGTCACCAGTTGAGATAAGCCGAGTTGGTCTTCAGGTGTGAAGCGCCCAAACTCCGTGCTATCAATGTCCAGAACACCTATTAGCTCGCCATTTACCGTAAGCGGCAGGACAATTTCGGAGTTGCTGGCAGCGTCACAAGCGATATGACCATCAAAAGCATGCACATCTTCGACGCGCTGGATGCTTTTAGTGGAAGCCGCTGTACCGCAAACACCTTTTCCTACCGGGATACGAACGCAAGCAATCTTGCCCTGGAAAGGTCCCAGAACCAGAGTCTCGCCTTCTAATAGGTAAAAGCCTGCCCAGTTAACGCCTTCGAGACGTTCGAACAACAACGCGCTGGTATTTGCCAACGTCGCCAAAAAGCTTGTTTCACCTGCCATTAACGCACTGAAATCGCGGTTCAAGTCCGCGTAAAATTGTTCTTTGTTCATTGATTAACCATAGTATGTTGTCTTACTCAACTGCATAGCATAGTAAAATAAGCATTAAATGCCTTATGCCACAAGGTGTATCATTCAATGAATTACTATACGCTTAACGAATATTTCATAACCCATTGAGATACCCCATGCGCCAGCGGTTTTCCCTGTTTACGATAACACATGAAAATACACGCCATTAGCCATGCTGTACCGCAGGCACGTTATCAGCGTTGCCCCCAATGCGATACACTTTTCTCGTTACCGTCGGTTAAATCCTCGCAGAGCGCGTATTGCCCACGCTGCGATGCCAAA
The DNA here is from genome assembly GCF_902500225.1 of Buttiauxella massiliensis. GTDB lineage: Bacteria > Pseudomonadota > Gammaproteobacteria > Enterobacterales > Enterobacteriaceae > Buttiauxella > Buttiauxella massiliensis. Next base: position 48,486 of record NZ_LR722654.1, read on the forward strand.
GTTTACCATGGACGCGACTGGTCACTTACTCGTCTGGCGGCGATGGCAATTGCCATGCTACTGCTTATGCCTGTCGCTTTTTCCGAGCCTCTGGTGCGCATCTATTTATTGGGTACGCGAATAGATGCCAACTTGTTCCAGGGCATATGGCAGATGACTAGCCAGGGTGATCCCCTGACAGCCGCAATGGTGTTGTTCTGTGCTGTGGGCGCGCCAGCAACATTAGTTGCCTCAATTGCTTACCTCTACTTTGGTAATATTCTTGGGATGAATTTACGCCCGGTCTTACTCATGCTTGATAAGCTCAAAGAGTGGGTAATGTTAGATATTTACCTGGTCGCTATCGGTGTGGCCTGTATCAAAGTCAGAGAGTTTGCATTTATCCAACCGGGCGTAGGTCTCGTGGCGTTTATTGCATTAGTGGTGCTGAGCTTGTTGACGCTAATTCACCTTAATGTAGAACAGCTATGGGCTCGTTTTTATCCCCAGCGACCTCCTCGAGCGTGGGGTCCCCAGTTACGCGTTTGCCTGGGCTGCCACTTCACTGGGGTGCCTGACAACCGTGGGCGTTGTCCTCGTTGCCATGTGCCATTAAGAGCTCGTCGTCGCCACAGCTTACAAAAATCCTGGGCAGCATTAATCGGTTCGTTAATATTCCTCCTGCCGGCCAACCTGTTGCCAATTTCGATTCTTTACGTCAATGGTTCCCGCCAGGAAGATACGATTCTTTCCGGTATTCTTTCCCTCGCCAGCAGTAATGTTGCCGTCGCCGCTGTGGTTTTCATTGCCAGTATCCTGGTGCCTTTTATCAAAGTTATCGTTTTGATTTCATTGCTGGTCAGCATTCATTTTAAATGTGAGAAAGGGCTTAAGACGCGGATAACACTGCTACGCTTTATTACTTGGATTGGGCGCTGGTCCATTCTCGATCTCTTCGTAATCTCGCTTACGATGTCGCTGGTTAATCGTGACCAGCTATTGGCATTTACTATGGGACCGGCTGCGTTTTATTTTGGCGCGGCGGTTATTTTAACTATTCTTGCAGTCGAATGGCTTGATAGCCGACTACTTTGGGACGCACATGAGTCAGGAAATGCCCGCTTCACCGACTGAAGCGCGAATTAAAACTAAACGCCGTATTTCGCCCTTCTGGTTACTGCCAATTATCGCACTGATGATTGCCGGCTGGCTGATGTGGACGACCTGGGAAGAACGCGGCACGACTGCGACCATTGATTTTATTTCGGCTGACGGCATCGTTGCCGGGCGCACGCCTGTACGTTACCAGGGTGTTGAAGTCGGCACGGTACAAAGCGTCAGCCTCAGTAAAAACCTGAGCAAAATCGAAGTAAAAATCAGCGTGAAAAGCGATATGAAAGACGCGCTGCGTGAAGATACCCAGTTTTGGCTGGTCACACCCAAGGCGTCTCTTGCGGGTGTTTCCGGCCTGGATGCGCTGGTTGGCGGCAACTATATCGGCATGATGCCGGGCAAAGGCGAGCCGAAAGATCACTTCTCCGCGCTCGATACCCAGCCGAAATATCGCCTTAACAATGGCGAGCTGATGATTCACTTGCACGCACCGGATTTAGGTTCGCTCAACAGTGGGTCGCTAGTTTATTACCGCAAAATTCCGGTAGGCCGAGTGTATGACTACACCATCAACAAGAACCAGCAGGGCGTGACGATTGACGTGCTGGTTGACCGCCGCTTTACCAAACTGGTGAAAAAAGGCAGCCGCTTCTGGAACGTATCCGGCGTTAAAGCCAACGTCAGTCTTTCCGGTGCGCAAGTTCAGCTAGAAAGCCTGGCGGCATTGGTCAACGGCGCTATCGCCTTTGACTCGCCGGAAAACTCAGCCGAAGCCAAAGCTGATGATGAGTTTGGCCTGTATGAAGATCTGGCGCATAGCCAGCGTGGCGTAATCATCGATCTTGATTTGCCGAGCGGACAAGGTTTAAACGCCGGTTCAACTGCGCTGATGTATCAAGGGCTTGAAGTCGGAACACTGACCAAACTAAACCTCAATCCGGGCAGCACGGTAACCGGCCAAATGACGGTGGACCCAAGCGTGGTCAATCTGATGCGGAGCGGGACGCGCATTGAGTTGCGCAGCCCTAAGATTTCCCTCAGCAACCCGAATATCAGCAGCCTGTTAACGGGAAGTACGTTTGAATTGGTACCCGGTGAAGGTGAACCGCAAAACCATTTTGTGGTTTTCCCGAGCGATAAAACTCTCTTGCAGCAGCCTGATGTTCTGACCCTGAACCTGACGGCACCGGAAAGTTATGGCATTGATGCAGGCCAGCCGATTATTTTGCATGGTGTGCAGGTGGGGCAGATTCTTGAGCGCAAATTGTCGGCCAAAGGCGTCACCTTCTCCGCAGCCATTGATCCTGAATATCGGCATTTGATTCAGGGCGACAGCAAATTCGTCGTCAACAGCCGTATTGATGTAAAGCTGGGTATTGATGGCGTTGAATTCCTGGGTGCCAGCGCCAGCGAATGGGTCAACGGCGGTGTCAGAGTCATTCCAGGTAACAAAGGTGCTATGAAAGATAGCTATCCACTCTATGCCAACCTTGAAAAGGCGGTGGAAAACAGCCTGAGCGACCTACCAACAACCACGTTGACGTTAACCGCGGCCAGCCTGCCAGATATTCAGACCGGCTCCGTGGTGCTTTATCGTAAATTCCAGGTCGGGGAAATCATCAGCGTACGTCCTCGTGCTAACAGTTTTGACATTGATGTAAATATCAAACCGGAATACCGTAACCTGCTGACCTCCAATAGCGTGTTCTGGGCCGAGGGTGGCGCTCGTGTGCAACTCAATGGCAGTGGCCTTACCGTTCAGGCTTCCCCTCTTTCGCGTGCCTTAAAAGGTGCTATCAGTTTCGACAACTTAAGCGGCGCCAGCGTCGGCCTGAAAAAAGGCGACAAGCGAATGCTGTACGCCTCTGAAACTGCCGCTCGTGCGGTAGGCAGTCAGATAACGCTGCACACTTTCGATGCTGGTAAACTTTCTGCCGGTATGCCAATCCGTTATCTGGGCATAAATATAGGGCAACTTGAGTCACTGAATCTGACAGCTTCACGCAGTGAAGTAGAAGCCAAAGCAGTACTCTACCCTGAGTTTGTTGAGACATTTGCCCGCAGCGGCACGCGCTTCTCTGTCGTCACCCCGAAAATTTCGGCCTCCGGCGTGGATAATCTCGATACTATTCTCCAGCCTTATATCAACGTTGAACCAGGCCGCGGCGCAGCACGTCGTGACTTCGAATTGCAGGAAGCCTCTATTACTGACTCCCGCTACTCAGACGGCCTGAACATCGTAGTAGAAGTGACTGAAGCGGGCGCATTAAACATCGGTACGCCAGTGCTATTCCGCGGTATCGAAGTGGGTACGGTGACCGGATTAACCCTCGGCAACCTCTCTGACCGCGTGATGGTTGGCCTGCGTATCAGCAAGCGCTTCCAGCATCTGGTGCGTGATAGCTCAGTATTCTGGCTGGCCTCTGGTTATAGTCTCGATTTCGGTCTGACGGGTGGTGTAGTGAAAACCGGCACCTTCAACCAGTTCATCCGCGGTGGTATCGCCTTCGCCACGCCGCCTGGTACACCACTGGCACCGAAAGCAGAAACGGGTAAACATTTCCTGTTAGAGCAAAGTGAGCCTAAAGAGTGGCGTCAATGGGGCACCGCACTGCCTCGCTAATACCTTCGCCCCGGTGCCTCACCGGGGCGTTTGTGTTACCATCCCTCCTTCATTTTTTTCTGGACTTCCTTAGTGGCTCATTCTCACACCGCCTTTCTCCCGCAAGCTTTTCTTGATGTTATTCGCGATGCACTCCCGGCAGATCAATCTATCGAGAGCTTTATCGAGTATTGCCAGCGGCCACTGCGTCGCAGCTTGCGTGTTAATACCCTCAAGATTTCGGTCAATGATTTTCTTGCGCTTGTCGCCTCTTATGACTGGCATCTGACACCGATTCCGTGGTGCGCAGAAGGGTTCTGGATTGAACGTGATGATGAAGAAAGCCTGCCGCTGGGTAGTAGTGCCGAACATTTGAGTGGCCTGTTCTACATTCAGGAAGCCAGTTCAATGCTGCCCGTTGCGGCGTTGTTTGCTGACGGCAATCAACCGGACCGAATTATGGATGTCGCAGCGGCTCCAGGCTCCAAAACCACGCAAATTGCAGCGCGTATGGGCAATCATGGTGCAATCCTCGCCAATGAATATTCCGCCAGTCGCGTTAAAGTGCTACACGCTAACATCAGCCGCTGCGGTATCAGCAACGTCGCGTTGACGCATTTCGACGGCCGAGTATTTGGTGCTGCACTACCGGAGTGTTTCGATGCAATTTTGCTGGATGCCCCATGCTCAGGTGAAGGTGTGGTGCGTAAAGACCCTGACGCCCTGCGCAACTGGACGCCAGAAAGCACCGCCAGCATCGCCGATACGCAGCGTGAGCTGATTGCCAGCGCTTTTCATGCGTTGCGTCCAGGCGGTACGTTGATCTATTCCACCTGCACTTTAAATCGTGAAGAGAATCAGCAGATTTGCCAGTGGTTACTGGATGAGTGGCCTGATGCTGTGGAAATCGCCCCGCTTAACGATTTATTCCCGGAGGCGGATAAAGCTATTACTGCCGAAGGCTACTTGCATGTTTTCCCGCAAATTTACGATTGTGAAGGATTCTTCGTTGCGCGCCTGCGCAAAACTGCATCCGTAGAAGCGCTCCCGGCCCCAGGCTACAAAGTGGGGAAATTCCCGTTTGTACCAATGCATGGAAAACAAGCTGCGGAAGTGACCGCAGCTGCAAAACAGTCTGGGATCGCCTGGCAAGATGACCAACAACTTTGGTTGAGAGATAAAGAAATCTGGCTATTCCCCAAAGAGATTATTCCGCTATTTGGCCAGGTTCGATTTTCACGTATTGGTTTACGCCTTGCTGAGCAATACAACAAAGGCTATCGCTGGCAGCATGAAGCCGTCATAGCCCTGGTGCCTGGCGATTCACCGCTAGGATTTGCGCTTACTGAATTTGAAGCGGACGAGTGGTATCACGGTCGCGATATTTACCCAGATGTATCCCCCGAGCTAAATGAGGTTGTCGTGACATACCAGGGACAACCTCTTGGTCTGGCAAGAAAAGTTGGATCTCGCCTGAAAAATAGCTATCCACGTGAATTGGTTCGCGACGGAAAACTGTTTGCCGCCAGGGGCTGATGCGTAAAAAAATAGTCGCCATGTAGTTTGCAGTTTTTGTACGTTTGTCTACGCTCTACTGTGGGAGACCTTACTGGTCATACCACATGTACCCAGACCCAAGGAGAGCGTGATGACGAAAACTAGCGTACGAATAGGCATCTTCGAAATTGATGATGCTGAATTACATGGCGAGCAGCAAGGGGACCGCACGTTGAGCATCCCTTGTAAATCCGACCCGGACCTGTGCATGCAACTTGATGCCTGGGATGATGAAACAAGTATTCCCGCCGTCCTCGATGGCGAACATTCAGTCCTCTACCGTCAACATTACGACCAAAAATCTGATGCCTGGGTCATGCGTCTTGCATAACTCAAAGTGACCCGTCGCCCAGACGGGTTAATTAATTGGCACTGATTACCCTCTTCTCGTGACTTCCCCTACAATTAAGCCAAACGGTGCAACTCAAAGGCAATCATGTTTGCGTTGGTTTTATTTGTTTGCTACCTGGACGGCGGCTGCGAAGATATTGTGGTAGATGTCTTTAATACTGAACAGCAGTGCCTGTTCGCTATGGATGAGCAGCGGATACGCTACGGTGGCTGTTTCCCGGTGGAAGATTTTATTGATAGTTTCTGGCGTCCGGCGCAAGAATACAGCTCGTTGTAGTGTTACTGAACCTGCACCATAGTCAGCTTATTACCAAACACTGCGCCGGTATCAATATAATATTGATTATGAAAATGACTCACTTCTTTGAGCGGCGTATGGCCGAAGTAGAACTCATCAGCACCGTCGATATCCTCGCCTCGCCCCTGTAAATTCTTATTAAGCCTATCCCGGCTCCAGACCAGTAAATGTTCATCGACGGGCTGATTCCAACTGTAATGCCCTGAAGGGTAGTCTGCATGAGCAATAACCAGCGTCTTGTCATGCGTATGAAGTTCAATTACCAACGGTAAATCGCGGCACTTCAGTAAGGCTAGCTGCACATTATTTTGACGCTGTTCTGGCAATTCCCGATACCACTCACCACCGTTCATCTGCCAGAGCATTCCCTCACCTTCGTCGAGCGCCTCTAAAGCCATCGCTTCATGGTTGCCCTTCACTGCTTTAAACCACTTACTACCGAGCAGTGCCAGGCATCCAGGGCTGTTTGCACCGCGATCAATAAGATCACCCACCGAGATAAGTAAATCCTGATGATAATCAAAATGATGAAGTTTAAGCTGGCTAATCAATTCAGAGAGGCAGCCGTGTAAATCACCAACAATAAACACATGCCGCCACTCTTCGCCGTCTATTCGCTGATACATACCGCCCCCACTTTGTTTATTTATTGCTTAATTATAAACCAGTGGGGGCAATGATTAGCGGGCAGGACGAATGAACATTTTGATTTGCTTACCGTGGTATTCAACAAAATGCTGGAACTGGAAACCAAATCGCTCAGCCAGATAGATAGAACGCAGGTTGTCATCATCAATAATGCAACAAACTGGTGTCGCTAACTCACGGTCCGCCCATTGCAGAACCGCGTTGAGCGCTTCGCTGGCATAGCCTTTACCGTGCACAGCGGGAATCAGTGACCATCCCGCTTCCGGAAGTTCAAGCGCCGGAGTTAACTCACGTTGTGCGTCCTGAAAACCAAACGAACCAATATAACGCTCAGTCTCTTTTTCAAAGACAGCCCAATAGCCGTAACCAATCGCCTGCCAATGACCGATGTAACGCAGCAATCTTCCCCAGGTCATTTCTGGGCCTTGCGGTTGTCCACCACCAATAAACCTCACCATTTCTGGGTCCGCCCAACAGGCAGCTAATGCCGGAAAATCATCCAGCGTAAAATGGCGGAGAATTAGACGTTCAGTTTCCAGACGAGGTGCTGCATTAACCATGCTCATATCCTTCAAACGTATTATTGGCGTACGATTTTTTACTTATTTTGCCGCCATACGGTTTGAGACACAATCAGCACACTGCATTCGAAAGTATGGAAATTGAAGGAAAAGCGAGTCAGAGCCACAAATAGAAAAGGCTGCATAAATGCAGCCTTTAGAGAGGTGATACGAGTTATCTGGTAAATACTACGCTTCTTAAAGCGATGAAATATGGCTTGCGCCCCAAGGGAATGTGGTCATTAAACCTACCACGAACCCACCAGTTTACTTTTGAGGATCAGTTTCAAAACTATCTGGCACCTCCGTTTCACTCTGGAACTAAGGCTAATCTAGCAGCCTTAACATTGTAAAAGTAACGGCAGATTCACAGTTTTGCCATTTTCTCATCAAATAAATCTGGATTAACGCGTGAGTGGTATTCAAATTTTGCCGCTCAGCCGCTCGTGGAAGTCGCTGCTGCGTAAATCGAGACCGACAATTTGTACCTTGCTTTCATAGCGTTGATAGCGGGTTTCGATCGCATCAAGCACGGCAACTGTCGATACATCCCAAATTTGAGCCTGAGACAAATCAATAATCACGTTTTGCGGATCGTCGGCATACTGGAAATGTTCAACCAAATCGTTGCTACTGGCAAAAAACAACGGCCCGGTTACCGTATATCTTACAGATTGCCCGTCTTCAGATAATGTTCTTTCCGCGCGTACTACGTGGGCAATACGGCGAGCAAACAAGATCATCGCAAAAACCACGCCACCGACGACACCCAACGCCAGGTTCCCGGTCGCAACGGTCACTGCGACAGTGCTTACCATCACTAAAGTTTCTGGAAATGGAATTCTTTTCAAGGTAGCAGGTTTAACACTGTGCCAGTTGAGCGTTTTCACCGCCACAATCACCATAATTCCGGCTAAAACCACCATCGGGATTTTTGCCATCAATTCGCTTAAACCGGTGACTAACAGCAACAGCACCAGGCCGGCAGCAATTGTCGAGATGCGCGTCCGCCCCTTGCCAAGTTCCACATTGACCATGGTCTGGCCAATCATGGCGCAACCGGCAATACCACCGTAAAAACCGGCGAATATGTTAGATACTCCCAACCCCCAACATTCACGACGTTTACTCGAAGGTGTGTCAGTCAGTTCATCAACAAGTTTGGCGGTTAACAACGATTCCATTAAGCCAACGAAGGCGATGCTCAAAGCGCAAGGCCAGATAATTCGTAAAGTATCCAGATTCAAGGGCACCAACAACTCTGTCAGTCCGGGTAATCCAGTAGCCATTGGTCCCGCCTCACCCACTGTTGGTACAGATAACCCCATCCCAATGAATGCCGCTGTAATGACAATAATCGCCACCAACGGCGACGGAACCATTTTAAATACCCGAGGGAGAAACAGCACTATTGCCAGGGTGAGCGCTAACAGCCCCCAGACCAGCGGGTTATCCCCCCAAATATGTGGTACCTGGGCAAAGAAAATGAGAATGCCCAACGCGTTTACAAACCCGGTCATCACTGACAGTGGTATATAGCGCATCATACGAGCAAGCCCTGTGACACCGAACAAAATCTGGATTAACCCTGCCAGCAACACCGCCGGGAAAATATATTCAACGCCGTGCAGATGCACCATTGGACCGATAACTAATGCTACTGAGCCAGCAGCAGCTGTCACCATTGCGGGGCGCCCACCAAGCAGTGACATGGATAAACAAAGCACAACAGAGGCGACGAGGCTGACTTTCGGGTCAACCCCCGCGATGACTGAGAATGAAATGATTTCAGGTACAAGTGCCAATGCCGTTACCACTCCAGCAAGGGATTCACGAGCGAGCAAACGCGGGCTACGTAAAACCGAGGCGAGAGAGTTTTCCCGACGATGTGTTTCAGTTTGATTTGTGGTCATAGTTTGTCTTTGCAGGTTTGTCGTTATTAGTTGGAGCGAACTTCAGGTCGGAAGTGATTGTACAGAGAGGATAGTAAGGATGCTAATTAATATACCCCCTATCTCGGTCCTATCCTCTGGACTTGTATGGGTATTCATGTAGATGATTTCAGGATGATGAATATTGAGGCATGCCACAAATATAGATATTAATGGCTATTATTAGAAAGACAATTATTAGTAAACCAACATAAAAGCAATTACAATACTGCCGATATTTTCGAAAAATATAATTTTACTTTAGCCATTTTAATTAATGGAGGCTTACTTTTGTTTAGTCATTTGACTTATTGTAAAATGATTGGTTCTTTTATGTTGGCTGCTATGATATTTTTTTGCAGCAGTGCTGTAGCCGATCCTGTGCTTAATAAAATACTTAGCACGCATAGTATTACCTTGGCATGGGTGGGTAGTTCCAAGCCTTTTTCCTGGGAGGTAAATGGAAAACCGACTGGTATGGCGGTGGATATCTGCCAGGGAGTTGTCGACAGTATAAAAAAACGCTACAACACAAATCTAAATATACAATGGATAGAAGTTGCCTCAGCCGCGCGCTTTGAATATATATCTCATCATAAAGCAGATATTCTCTGCGCCATTGCCGGAAATACAGCGCAACGTAATAAATTCGTTACTTTTTCAAAGCCATGGTTTTTTACACGGACAAATTTTCTGGCTAAAAAATCTCAGCATATAAATAGCCTCGAAATGCTCTCTGGGCGAACCGTAGGGGCTATTAGTGGCGGAACATCTGCATTATTACTCTCTGCAATGAACCAAAATATTAACTATTCGATCTCTGTTAAGCTGATGAGAAGTTTCGATGAAGGATTTAATTTACTAGAACAAGGGCACATCTCAGCATTTGTCACTGATGACATTATCATACATAGCAAGTTAGCTGAAATGGCGAACAGAGATGACTATCAAATGAGTGCTGAAGGATTTGGTGACGTAATACCCTATGGAATGGTGATAGCTAAAGATGCAGATGAAATAGAGCCCATCATCAATGATGAGTTAAAAAACCTGTTTATCTCAAAACGATTTGATGAGTTATATAATAAATGGTTCATGTCCCCTATTTCTCCTACTGGTGAAAACATGCGGCAACCCATGTCAAATGATCTCATCAAAGAAAAAAATAACTATCTACTTGCACCAGAAACTCCAACTACAGACTAAAAATGAACAGCAAAATATTAAAAGAACACCTACAAGAGTGTTTGCGCAAAGAAGTTATGATGAATGATAAACCATTTACATGGTCAAGGGCTGTCCATAAAGCGTTTAAATGCCCTGAGAGGAGATTTAATTTTTGGTGGCGAATAGCATCGTATCTTTATAAAACCGAAAAAAACCTTAATAAAACCATTGCCAGGAAAATTAATAGAAACCTAATAAAAAAATACAATACTGAAATTCAATTACCAGCAACAATCGGACCGGGTTTGAACGTTACGCATTTTTTATCTGTTGTGATTAATGGTTGCTCAACAATTGGTTATAATTTCAAAATCCGACAAAATACCACAATTGGCCTTGGTGGCAGCGTGGGTGAAAAGTTCAACTCGCCAACAATATCCATCGGCAACAACGTTGAAATTGGTGCTTGCTGCTGTATTCTTGGGCACAATCTACTAATCGGAAACAATGTTACAATTGGTGCTATGTCATTTATTAATAGAGATATACCTGATAATACAGTCGTCTATACTGAAAAAAATCAAGTAATGAGATTAAAATGAACGCCCCCACTTAATTTACTCGCCGACTTCACTTTAGAGCCATATATAAATACTCAAAAATTAAAAGGCATTCAGAAAACATAGCAAATACATAAATATTGATAGGACAGTCTATCGGTGTAATAAGTGGTAGGACAGCTGCATCAATGATGTAAAAATGAATCATGACAATAATTATTCGCGGGAAATAAACAAACCTGGAAAATTGAGAGCAATATCAGGTAAACAGGAGCTTTTGAAGAGTGTTTTGGTTTTTTTTAGTTTAAACCATCTCACTTTCACCTACAAAAATGCTCGAAAAGTATTTGGATTCATACAAAAAGAAGTTTATGTTGTTATGAGTCTGTTACGGAATTTACGTCAGTTCCAATAGGGAAAGTTACGATTTTTTCATGAACTCCCAGACAGGATACAGCTAAGTATTTGTATAGAAAGACAGATAAAAAAAGACCGAATATTAATTTCGGCCTTTAAAATCAATGAATTACTACATATAGCGTCGATAAATTGACTACCAACACTTTAGAAATTATTCCGCCTCGTTAGGAAGGAAATTAGCACTATAGTGGCTATTGATTGTGCTAATTATATAGTGACATAACAGCTCAACATCTGTATGTTTTTTCTTCAGCTGCTCAAGGGTAAATCTGGCCCCGATTTCGTGTGCGCATTCCCTCCCATGAGCAATTGCATTTCGATGCTCTTTAATTTCCGCCAATAATTGAGGGAAAACACCTTCAGGCAAAGGATCACAGTCTAATCCCAAGAAAAACCACATATCTTTAATTTCCGCGATTGAAATATTCATACCTGCGCCTGGAAAAATATTAGTATCAACTTCACAAACATTCTCACCAAATGCGTGATTTAATAAATCATACTTCTTTCGCCATATATGTTTTTTAGAGCTAGCAAGAAGTGCCTTAAATTTCGAATCTAATAATACGCTTAGCAATGCAGGTTCGTAGTGCTTTGGAGCTAAGGGTTGGGCTGCAATCAACTCAAGAAAGGTTGAAAAAGAATTAGTTACGGTAAATTCGATTGCAGCATATAACTGCACGAAAAACACACCTTTCTGCATCCTAGCTAGATCATCAGTAAATGCCCCTTGCGATTCTTCTACTGATGAAATATGGCTTAGAAGTAAAGAACATAATCTAAGCCTATCTGTAGTCCCTGACGACACTGAAGTAAAAGGCATAGTTAGAACCTGTCAAAGCAATATTTAATTCTCTCAACTAATCTTTTTCTCGAGTTTGTCGCACCTGATGTTAACTGCGTTAACTCTTTATCATTAATCCACGTTGGAACAGAAGAGTTAGATACATTTTTTTTGGCAGCTATTGCATCTGCTGCACCAACGCTAACTGCTTCATATAAGTTAATTGGTGTAATTCTTCTATTACCTCTTTTAATTCCATCAGGTAATACTATGCTTAGTTGTTTGAATGTTTCTTCAAATACCGCCCTATTATTTTTGTAATCGAAACTTGCAGTAGATTTTTCCATATAATCATTTAAAAAATCCACAACACTATGATCAAATGAATTACGATTATTCAGATATGCAAAAAATTTAAGCACCAATTCTTGCTTAGTACCATCCGTCATATTTGTATCAGTCAAATTAACGCATTTTTCAAAGTCTTTATTTGTACTAAGGTCAGATAGAAAATCGTTAAACTCGCCTCTAAATACACACCCTCTTATTTCTTGTTTAGTTAAAACCACACCACCAGTATTCAGACGTTCAAATAAGTCAAACCTAACTTTTAGGTCACTTTTATCACTTAAAGTTGTAACTTTAAGCGGTCTCAATGCAAATTTGAGCTGAATCGTACTTGGGATTTGTCCGTGAGTGCACCCATTAAAATCAGTTAATGACTCTAGACCAGTCAATACCAACGGCGACTCAAACTTGAATTTAGCAAGTTGATCATCATTACCAATAAAATGTATTAAGGTACTAAGTCTCTGCACACCATCGATCAACTCCCATGTGCCATCTTTGTTAGCTGCCATAAATAATGATGGAACAGGAATCCCAAGGAATACAGACTCAACAAATCTAGATTGATTTTCAGCAGGCCATCTAAATTGCCGCTGATACTCAGGTGCTACATTAATAGTGCCATCACTAGCCATAGCAACCAATTCTTTTACGGAGAAATCAAAGGTATCAAAATCTACTTTTCTTCTTTCTTTGTCTAACTGCTCTGCATAATTTTTCATAAAACCTCCATTTTTTAAAGACTGTTTTAATTTTAATATTAATTACTAACTATTGATTTTTTTACCTGGCCGACACAGATAACCTCAGTTGTACGACATTCAAAATCGTTTCCTTTACTACTTAATTTAATCTTGTTCCCTGGAATTTTAAGCACGTCATAAACATCGTAACTACCATCAATATTTATCAACCAGCGACCATTAGAAATAATTTTAATGTCAAAATCTACTACCCAAGCTTCGCCGCCTTTCTCAACCAGACCACATTTTTCAGAAAGGGACTCAAGTAAACTTGGATCAGCAATCCATTTGCCACATTCAATAAGCTGACCTGAATTGATACTGAAATGTTGCAGGGATAAAATATTATCAGATACAACTCCTATACGTTGAGTTGATACAATGCTCTTACCAATTGATAACCACTCTAATGAAGCACCAGTTTCTAAAGCACAAGTTATAACAACATCGCCAGGAAAATAATCACGGCGAATCCAAGTACTAATTGTTCCTGACGAAATTGATAAATGATCACCAAGTTCTTTCTGTGTTTTAAAACCATAGGCATCCAGTATGCGCCGCAATACTGCCCTTCCTCCAGATGCTAGGATTTTGTCGTGAAGTTTTTTTCCACTTTCCCTTCCGCTAACAACCTCACATCTTGCATTTGCAAGTTTTCCGCTCGTCAGCCATTGTAAATCACATCCTGTATCCAAAGCACATCGAACAAAAGCACTTCCCGGCACACTGTTTCTTTGAACCCAATTGCTTACATTAGCTGCAGGAACCCCTAAAGATTCAGCAAGTGACTTTTGTGTTGTTACGCCGTATGCAGAGGATAATCGCTCAAGTATTTCCAGAGCTGTACCTTCACTAAATTCCATAGCCCACCAAATAAATAAACAATTGTTGTTTACTGGAGGCCATTTGTTGTTTTAGGATGTATCACACCACATGAAACACCATAGAACAAAACAACCCCAACGGAGATACTGCGTGATGCATACTGAAAATGCAAACTCTCAGCTCACATCTCAGATGCTGACCTCCCCTGACTTCATTGCAAGCATTGCAGCTCAGTTAGTTCCTGCGATCAATACTGCTCTTGATCAGGCTCTGGAAAAAGCTGCTGCGCTGGCAAACTCCCCTACCATGTCGAAAGAAAACTTCTGCGCTGCCAATGGCATCAGTAGTTCTGTACTCGAAAAGTGGATTGCAAATGGCGTAGTGCTACTTGCCCCGACCCCGACCTCTACAGTCACACGAACGATTACCTGCAAAGAGACCGGAAAATCACGTAAGGACGTGATGGAAAAACATGGTAACGCATTGATTAACGTTGCTGCATGGCGTGAAAAGAATCGCCAGCACGCCGTCAATTGTCGCTACATCAAACGATAACTTGATTATGCAAGTTTAAGGATGAGCAACCATGTTTGATTATCAAGTTTCTAAACAGCCCCACTATGAAGATGCCTGTCGCAATTTCGCTACAAAACACAACCTGGCTGAACTGGCGGAAAAACTCGGTATACGCCCTCAAGTACTGCGCAACAAACTCAATCCAGAGCAGCCGCATCAGTTGAATATTCCTGAGCTGATGGCTCTCACTGACGTAACTGAAGATCCATCGTTAGTTGATGGGTTTCTGGCGCAATTGCATTGCCTGCCATGCGTTCCGGTTAACGAATTAGCCGATGACAAACTCCAGTTATACGCACTTAAAGCAACTGCCGAAGTAGGCCTGATTGCAGCGGGTGCAGTATCTGATGAAAAGCTTACAGCGTGCCGCAAGCATTCGATGGTTGAGAGTGTCAATTCGGGTATTCGCTATTTGTCTCTTGCTGCAATGACGATGCACGCACGCTTACAGACCAACCCTGCCATGAATAGCGTGGTTGATACGGTTAGTGGTTTAAGCGCTTCATTCGGTCTGATTTGAGGTGATGTATATGGAACCGTCATTCGCTTCATTACTGAAACGCCAAAGCCCGTCCATGAGTTATGGACACGGCTGGATCATGGGTGATAACAACCATCGCAGGCACCCGAGCCGCGACCAGTCTGCATTGTTAAATGAGCTGCGTACTCGCAAGCCTTCACTCGTTACCAGGCTGATTAAGCGCTGGAGGACTAAATGAAAAGTGCTGCTCTGGTTGAATCCGTAAAGGCACCACAAACGGCGTTTAACAATGTGTACCTGATACATGCGCGGATTGATACCCCGTCAAAAATGACCGGTGACGAATGTCTCGCGCGTTTCCGTCAGCAATTAAAAGCCACCAATAACACAGCGCTGCGTAATTTTAATAAGCTCGATAACAACTTTAAATTCGTTGTTCTGACACTGGCTAACCGCCAGGAGCCGTCATCATTTAAACCCGATGAAATCGGCAAGCCGTTTGAATATTTCGAACAGGCGCGCCGTTTACTGATTATCCGTTCAATGAATGAAATTACCCGTTGGGGAAGTTTACTCCCGGCAAGATTTTCAAAGCACGACTGCTATTTAGCTGATTAATTAATCCATCCCAAAAATCAGGCGTAAACCCGCCGGGCATTCTTTTGCCCAAAATATGGAAACAGAGATATGCGAAACATCGAAAACCGCAATTTTGAAGCCGAGGACACCGCCCTGGTTTCTTTGCTGAATAAAGCAAAAAACGAAGAACGTAAAGACCGTGCACTGGCTGTCTCATTGCGCCTGGAGGCGCTGGCGGTTCACATCACCCGCGAGGGTATGGACGGGAAAGAAGCCGCCGAGCTGCTGCGCCGCGAAGCACTTCGCTATGAAAATGAATCTCAGGAGCTGCACTAATGGCCGACGCAATGGATTTAGTACAACAGCGCGTGGATGAGGAACTGGCTCGCAATATTAAACAGGCTCGCCCACTGCCTCAGCGTGCTGCCAGCGCTTTCTTTTGCGAAGAATGTGACGCTGCTATTCCCGAAGCACGTCGCGCTGCGGTGCAAGGTGTCACGCACTGCATTACCTGTCAGGAAATCGCCGAGCTGAAAAACCAGCACTACAAGAATGCGATATGAGCCGCATTAACTTTGCCTGGCCGTGGAATGCACCACGACAGGCCATTGCCAGCCCCTATCTGACCTACAAAGAACAGCATCGCCGTGATCGAGAGATTGCGGCGTTGCTGCGTGCGCGTGATGCACTGGCAAAGCAGCCAGAATGTGTGCGTTACGATATTAATCGTCGGGTCGATTATTTAGAGCGTAATTTCGGTGCTCAACGAGCCAATGCTCACCTCGTGACGTTTGTCAGGCGAGCATTGCCGCGGCTTGAGCTGGTCGCCGGTATTTACCAAATCACTGGCATCGACAGCCATCTTTCACATCAGTTGTTTGGCGGTCGTTTTGATGCGCCGGACATCCGTTTTCTTGCCTCAAAACTGGTGAACCTGACCGCCCGATATAACCGCCTGCAGGATATGTCCAAAGCCGACATTGAGCTGCTGGCCGCTGATATTGCCAATTACATCAATGGCGAGATCGGGACGATTGAGGGGGATGTAGGCAGGTTAAAAGTGCTGCATGAGATTTATATGCGTGCGGCACAGGTTGCCCGTCATTTCAGATGCCAGCCCCCCTTTATGGGAGCGCGTCACCACTAAATTAGTTTCCCTTGATGATATTGGCCCTGCCGTACTGCGCATGGTCAATGAAAAATGGTGGCGTGGGCGTTTACGCCGTGTCGCTTCTGAATGGCGTGAACACCTTCAAATTGCCCTGGGCAATGTCAGTAAAAAACACACTCCCTACGCCAGCAAATCATGTGTTGCTGAATGGCGTGAGCAAAGACGCCGTACCCGTGAGTTTCTCAAAGGAATGGATCTCGAGGACGAGGAAGGAAACCGCATCAGCCTGATTGATAAATACGATGGCAGCGTAGCAAATCCGGCCATCCGTCGCGGTGAATTAATGACGCGTATCAGTGGGTTTGAAAAGATTTCAAACGAGCTGGGTTATGTGGGTGAGTTTTATACCCTGACCGCACCGTCGAAATACCATGCCACAACCAAAGCAGGCTACCGCAACAGTAAGTGGAACGGTGCCAGCCCCTCAGATACGCAAAGCTATTTAACCTCCGTCTGGTCGCGTATTCGCGCCAAACTGCACCGTGCTGAATTACGTATTTTTGGCATTCGGGTTGCAGAGCCTCATCACGATGGCACACCACACTGGCACATGCTGATATTCATGCGACCCGAGGATGTTTCTCGCGTGCGCGCCGTGATGCTGAAATATGCGCATCAGGAAGATGCCGCAGAGCTGGTGAGTGATAAAGCCCGTAAGGCTCGCTTTCATGCCGAAGCTATCGACCCCGAAAAAGGCAGTGCTACTGGCTACGTGGCGAAATACATCAGTAAAAATATTGATGGTTTTGCACTGGATGG
This sequence comes from Buttiauxella massiliensis, assembly GCF_902500225.1. GTDB lineage: Bacteria > Pseudomonadota > Gammaproteobacteria > Enterobacterales > Enterobacteriaceae > Buttiauxella > Buttiauxella massiliensis. Next base: position 65,938 of record NZ_LR722654.1, read on the forward strand.
TGAACGCGATGACGAAAGCGGTGAACTGTTAAAAGAAACGGCTCCGGCTGTCGCTGCCTGGGCGGCTCGCTGGCGTATTCGTCAGTTTCAGTTTGTTGGCGGTGCGCCGGTAACGGTTTATCGTGAGCTGCGAAAAATGGCTGACAGTGAAACCGCTCATGCGCTCAGTATTGAGTTTGCCGCCGTACATGATGATGCTGATGCTGGTCAATGGGCTGATTACGTCAACGCGCAGGGTGGCCCATTTGTGCGCCGTGATGAGTTACAGGTGCGCACATGGTATGAACCAGCCGAGACCCTCAATGAATACGGTGAGGAATGCACGCGTATAAAAGGTGTGTTTGATACCACCGTTGGCAGCGACACGCCGATTTTAACCCGCCTCATACAGTGGAAGATTGTCCCGAAACTTGCCCTTGATTTGGACATTGACCTTCAGGGCGATCCTTCGCCCTCTCGGAGTTCTGTCAATAACTGTACGGGAAGCGAAAGCGACCCATCGGAGTGGGATTTATCAAAGCCCCTTAGTCGGCGCGAAAAACGAGAGTTGACGAACCGAATAAGGAAGCCTAAACCCGCCACAAGGCAGAAATTTATCCACGGAACGGATGAGCAAAGCGGAGTAATTGAGAAAACGGTCAGCGAGATACATTTGACCACTTGCGTTACCATTAGCCGGGGCGAAGCGTTGCATCTGATGGCCGGTGGTCGAAGTAGCTTTGATGGTAAATGGCTACGCGGAACGTCTAAAGGAGAGATTTTTTCTGCAGCGCCATCCCATCAGGCTAAAGCTAGGAAGATCCTCAATCGTGTTGCAGCTTTAGCAGAAATGGCAACGAAAGAGTAAGCGGCAATGTTCATCCATATCATGCACATACAGTGTGTTTCTTTGCGATTTTTTCTTCACACCATTTGTCGATATGTGATACTGTATGTTTATACAGTATCTCGTTATGGAGGTTGTGTGGATAGAGAGTTGAGAGAGTACGTCATGATTGAGCGTGTCGAAATGATTGCGCGTCTGACGACTGAGGGTACTTGTCAGGAGCGAGATCGAGAAATTGCCTTAAATTTGATTGCGGAAATAGCAAAAGGCAACCTAATGAAAAATAATAATTTTTCCGTTGTTTTTTCCGCTCCGCCTGTCGATGAGACTTTTGCAATGGAGAGCAAGGTGAAGCTAAATATCACCTTAGATAAAGACCAAAAAATAGGGCAGCCGATAATTGATGCTTTTCAATGCGAATTGACTAGGCGAGTACAGTCTGTTTTTCCGTCAACGTGCGTTACTGTTAAAAAGGGATCCATGACCGGTGTCGAGTTAATGGGGGTTGATAAAGATTCAGACCGCGAAGCGCTGGATAGCATCCTTCAGGAAGTGTGGGAAGATGAGAGCTGGCGTTAGGAAATAAAGGATAATGTTGATGTTAACATGATTTTTTATTAAAGCATGTCGAGATTTTAGTTTAAATATTGAGTTTTTTAATTGATTTTAAAAGCACTTCATTGTTCAAATGAAGTGCTTTTTTTCTTTAAAATACTTCTTGTGGAATATTTTTTTTGAACTCTTCAAAAATTGTTTTTATCATCGAGGAATATTCACCATTTGATGATGTTTCATTTTTGACGAAATCTTTATAAATTAATTTCCTTACAGCTAAAGGTTTTGTTGTGTCTACCACATTCCTAAGGATATTCCAAGCTCCGCATAATTTTTCCCTTCTTCTTTCAAGTAATGCAGCCCTGTTCAAATCGAGGAGTAGTTCAGTGTTTTGGCCTTTTTGAGTAAAGGTTAAAACAACTGGTCCTGAAAAAAGCATGTGTGCTTCAGGGGAGTCGATGTAAGGATTGATTATAGATTTAAGATTGGGGTCATTATCTGATTTATTTTGATTGCAGATCTCACATGCTAGCGTTAAATTAGTCCACTCAAATGTTTTATTATTATATATTGCCTTTGGGTAAATATGCTCAACATCTCCATGGTGTATATGTAAAAGCTTGCTTTCGCAATAGACACATTTCCCATGTGTTTCTGCAATAAGGGCTTCTTTAATTTTTTTATGCCTATACTTTGTGGCTACGGATGGCTTGGGTTTAGTATTTGTGCCAACATGTTTTAAAAGCAGGCTTGTCCATTTTTTAGAGTTATCGTACAGAATTTTTGGTTCTGCACCTTTTGACATTTTAATCATGGAGTTTCCCCAGTAAAGAATTTAATGCTGCTGGGAAGTGTTCTTCTAAGCCTGAATTTTTTAGCTCCTCTCTAAGGTTTTCTAAGGTTTGATCATTGAAGCTAGTAGGTTGTATTTTTTTTATGATTGAATCAATTTCGTCTTCTGCCCATTGAGGTAGAGTTACAGGAACACCTAATACTTCTCGAAGAGTTTCACTAGCAGTTGCTGACTTATTCGTATCGCCAAGAAGATAAGAATGTACTCTTTTGGAGTTATCGTCGTTGTTAATGAGTTCATGTCGTAATACATATATAGACGATTCTTTAACTGACGTAACAACAAACGGACTGTGTGTTGCGACTATAAATTGAACATTTGGAAATGCATCGAGTAGGGAACTCATTACAGTGCGTTGCATTGAAGGGTGGAGGTGGTTTTCTGGTTCATCCAGCAAAACGGTAAATGTTTTATTATCTATTGAATATAAAAAAATTTGCCATGCAAGATCAATGAGTGACATTAAGCCTCCGGATGAGGCATCAATTATAAATTCACCACTATCTGTTATGAGTACAACGTCTGGGATACGAATGCTTATATCTCTGAAGCCAATTTCTTGGGGTAATATTTTTTGCAGCATCCTTTTGAAATTACTATATATGTTATCTATTTCTTTATTACCTTGCACATTTGAGTTGCCAGGTCCAAATGTAGCCATTGAGATAATTGCTTCTTTAATTCTATATGTTGTTGAGAATGGAGAGTAATTGTTTGCCATTACTTGTTGAAGTGTTTCTAAGTAAGATGAGTAGGCATTTTGAGCGGTAATGATGTTAGTCGGAATATTACTAACCTGTTGATAGGTCGGTATTGGTCTGTGAGACCTGATATAAAGACCTTTAAAGTTTGCTACTTGATATTCAGCGTGTTGATGTAAGTCCTCATTTGGTTCTTTAAATAGTAGAGTGTTGTATGAAACGCCAGTATCCTTAGGTACTCTTATTGAGTAGTCTTGATCATCAAATGTTATGGTTCCAATACGGCTAGTGGTATTAATATTAGGGTTTTTACTCAAGGATAATTTTGGTTTCAAAACTCCGCTGCTATAAACGAATCTGTTATCGCTTGAGAGTAAAGGGGTTGCAATTAGGGTTTCGCTCTGACCTAAAGTATTCGAAATTATTTTTAATAGAGTGCTTTTACCGGCGCCATTGCTTCCTGTGAGAACAGTTAATCTCGAGTGGAATTTTATGTCAACCTTTCCAAATTGCCGCCAGCCATCAATACTTAAATGTTTTACCAACATACTACCTCCTTGCTTATGTTAATTTTACTTAATGTTAACTCTTGCCATGTAAGATTTCTACTGCCTAGATTAGTAAAAATCATGTAGATCACATCTAAATATTCGAGTCAGTAACTTCGATTTTATTATCGTCTACGAGCGGCATTAATTTCCGCAGCGAGTATTTTAAGAATGCTCGCAACGTGCATTTTATTGCATCAAATTGCATGCAAATTCTACTAAATGTTATGAGGATTACCATCAACAGCGGTCGCGCTTTGGTAGATAAAACTCTTGCATCAAAAGCATCTGGTTAAGCGGGCAGGCGTGGCGGGGATAGCATTGCGCGCTGGCGTGGTATTTATTTAATTTGCGTCTGTGCGCCTCGTGATGGCGTTTTGTGGATGCCGTTTCGCTTGGGTGTGGTTATCGGTGTTCGCACTGTGTGGCACGTCTGAGGGCGTGAGGCGAGGGCGTAAAAAAGCCGCTACATGAGCGGCTGAAATCAGGGTTTATTCTGCGGATGTCAGCTCGTACGCTTTAAATCGAATCACCTCGGCACCAACCCACTCATTCACCTCCTTGATCCGTTCCTGTAACGGTGTCAGCTCGTTGCGTACAAACACCTGTGCCGCCTTCACCACATCACCAAACCCGCCGGTATTGTTGGGAATGACGCCCATCATCTGCGGCGGCACGCGGTGCGCACTCATTAAATCCTCGGCACTGGCTTTCTTGATGTTAAAGAAATCATCTTTGGTCGCCACTTCACTGAGCGGCACAATTTTAATACCGTCGGGTTTGCCGTTCGGCGCGTAGAAAAACAGGTTCTTAAAATTCCCTAATCCCTTCGAGCTGCGCATTGCCTCGCGCAGCGCTTCCACGTCTGTGCTGCTCTGGGCGGCGTCCGTCACATACATGATGTAACCGGCGTGCGCGCCGTTCTGGTAATACTTGCGGCGGAACAGGGTTGCCGATTCATTCAGCCAGGCTGAGTTAAGTGCGCTGAGATATTCCGGCAGTCCGTAAAGCTCCTGATTAATATCCGGCTCCAGCAGATGGAAGACTGAACCTGGCGCGAACTCATGCGGGGTGACAAACGACTGCACAAACCAGTACGCATCCTCGCCGGTGCCTTTGCGCGTGTATTTGGCCGGTGAGGTTTCCAGCCTTAACAACTTGCCGGTGATGCTCAGGCGCTTTTCTAAAAACGCATTGCCGAACACCAGGAAATCCAGCGCAAAGCGGCTGAAATCCTGCTGCGAAAGTAACGGGTGCGGGATAAAGGTCGAGGCAAGAATATTGCGCTTTACGTAAATCGGCGAGCTGTGGTGAACGGCGGCGCGCAGTGTTTTTGCCAGGCCGGTAAAACTCACCGGCGGCTCAAACCATTTGCCGTTACCGACACACTCGGTGTAATCGAGAATGTCACGGCGGTCGAGCACTGGCGAAGGCTCACCAAAGGTGAAGGCTTCCATTTTTTGCGGTGCCGCAGCCGTTGCCGTGAGTGTGTTTTGTGCTGCGTGATGTTTGCGTTTCTTCGCCATCAGTTGAACTCCAGAATTGAGGTTGATGCGTTGCCGCTACCGGCGGTTAATGGCTCATTTAACAACGCGTGCATAGTCGCCCACGCCACATCGGCGTGGCTGGCTTCTTCACTGCGGCTGGCTTCATAGGTGGCACTGCGACCGCTGCCGGTCATGGTTTTGCGGATAGCCATAAACGAGGCGGTGATGTCGGTGTAACTCACGTCATATTCCAGGCACCCACGGACAATGGTGTCTTTCGCTTTCAGCACCATCGCGGTTTTCACCTCCGGGCTGTAGCGGATTTCACGCGCTGCGGGATAGAACGCGCGCACGAGCTGGTAAACACCCTGGCCGATGCCGGTGGCATCGATACCGATGTACTCAACGTGGTATTTTTCGGTGAGTTTTTTGATGGATTCGGCCTGTGTCGCAAAGTCCATCCCCTTCCACTGGTGGCGCTCCAGAATGCGGAACTTGCCACCGGCCACCACCGGCGGGGCCAGCACCACGCAACCGGCACTGTCGCCGGTGTGTGACGGGTCGTAGCCAATCCACACCGGGCGATAACCAAACGGGCGCGTGGCGAACGGCTGCCAGTCATCCGCCCAGGCTTCCATGCTGTCGACCATGCAGCGTTGCAGCTCCTCAAACGGAAATACCGAAGCCTTGTCATCGACAAATTCGCACATGAATAAATTGCGGAAATCATCGGCGCTGTTTTCACGCTTTAAGGTGTCCAGATTAAACAGGTCACAGCCCCCGGCGAGTGCGTCCTCAATGTTCACAATCTGCCGCCACTGACCATCGGCGCAGGCCACGCCGTTTTTTAACGCCGCATGGCTGATATCCAGATCCACACACTCGCTTTTATCCGACCGACCTTTGTTAAACAGTTCCCCTGACCAGAACGGGTAAGCGCCATGCGCCAGCGTCGACGGGGTGGAAAAATAGGTCGAGCGCAGGTGCTGCTGTGACGCCATGCCCGATGCCACTTTGCGCAGCTTCTGAAAGTTGGGTATCCAGAAAATCTCATCGACCAGCAGGTCGCCGTTGTGGCTCTGCGCGGTGTTGGAATTGGTGCCGAGAAAAATCAGCTTTGCCCCGTTGTTGCCGATGACAATCGGGTCACCGGTCAGGTCAACATCGACCAGGCGTGCAAACTGGATGATGTACTCGCGGAACACATACGCCTGCGTTTTACTGGCCGAGAGGAAAATCTGGTTATGGCCGGTTTTAAGCGCCCGTAACAGTGACTCGCGCGAGAAATAAAACGTTGCCCCAATCTGCCGTGATTTGAGGATATTGCGGATACGGTGTTGCAGTCCTGCCTGGTGCCAGCCGAGCTGATATTCGAAGGATTCAGCAAAGAAAATCTCCTCCAGTTTCCCGATAGCCTCATCGCTGAAATAGTTCTTTTTCGGCTTCTTGCGTTCACCCTTATTGCGGTTAGCGACGTTGGGATTTAAATCCGCTTCACTGCCGGTCTGATTGTAACGGTTGACCCGTGCCAGGCGCTCAATCTGTCGGCCTAACAGGTCAATTTCCTTGAAGTCGCCGCCGTCTTTTTTCGTCTTGGTGATGAGCTGAATTAATCGCGCTTCGAGGCTGTTTTCCACGCGGGTAATGGGAGCGATTTGGTCCCAGCCGTCGCGCTGTTTCCAGCTCTGCACCGTCGGGCGTTTCTGGCCGAGCATTTCAGCAATCTGCGGCACGGAAAATCCCTGCCAGTAAAGCAGTGACGCCTGTCGACGTGGGTCAAGAGTCAGGGATGTGTCTGTGGTGATGGTCATGATTGCCTCGCATTATTCGATAGAGGCAAGGCTACTGAAGCGAGGATAGATGCGCGCTAAGGTGCTGTTGTGTCAGGGGTAAGCCATCCGGGATGAATGGCAGGCCGGGTGCGGAGTCAGGAAACTAAGCCTGACCCAATCACCCCACACTCAGGACTCCTGACCATGGCAAAAAAAGTTTCTAAATGGTTCCGCATCGGCGTCGAAGGTGACACCTGCGACGGTCGTGTCATCAGCGGCACCGATATTCAGGAAATGGCCGACTCATTCGACCCGCGTGTTTATGGCGCCCGCATCAATCTCGAACACATTACCAGTGTGTTACCCGATAGCCCGTTCTGCCGTTACGGCGATGTCACCGAGCTGAAAGCCGAAACCATTGATGATGATTCTGCGCTGAACGGCAAGCTGGCGCTGTTCGCCCGCATCACCCCGCTGGCGAATCTGGTGGAAATGGTCGGTAAAGGCCAGAAGGTCTACACCTCCATGGAAATTCGCCCGAATTTCTCCAACACCGGCAAGTGCTATCTGATTGGCCTGGCTGTCACCGACGACCCGGCAAGCCTCGGCACCGAATATCTGGAATTCTGTTCCCGCGCGAAAACCAATCCGCTCTCTGGCCGCAAAGAGCGCCCGGAAGATTTGTTCTCTGTCGCTACCCTCGCCGAGCTGGAATTTGAAGACCAGCCCGACACCCTGCTGAACAAACTGACCGACACCGTGAAAGGTATTTTCAGCCGCAAACAGGCCGATGATGACGCGCGTTTTAACGACGTGCATGAGGCGGTGACCGTCGTCACCGAGCAGGTGCAGGCCAACCACGAAAGCACCGAGCAGCGCATCTCCGCGATGGAATTATCCCTCAAAACCATTAAAGACGACCTCACCGGTCAGCTTGAGGACAGTCAGCAGAAACTCACCGCGCTGGAAAACTCACTCGATAAAACCGAGAGCTTTGCGCAGCGCCGCCGTGAACCGTCGAGCGGCGGTAATGGCGACTCAATGCTGACCAACTGCTAATCCCGGAACGAACCCGAAGACTTAACTCAGGAATCATTATGAAGCCACAGACCCGCTTTAAATTTAATGCCTATCTCACCCAGGTGGCGAAACTCAACAACGTCGACGCCGGTGACATGACCAAGAAATTCAGCGTCGACCCGTCCGTCACCCAGACCCTGATGAACACCATGCAGGAGTCATCCGACTTTCTGACCCGCATCAACATGGTGCCGGTGGCGGAAATGAAGGGTGAAAAAATCGGTGTCGGTGTCTCTGGCTCGATTGCCAGCACCGCTGATACCGCCAGCGGTGACGAACGCAAAACCGAAGATTTCACCGCGCTGGAGTCCAACAAATACGAATGTGATCAGATTAACTTCGACTTCCATATCCGTTTCCGCACCCTGGATTTATGGGCGCGTTTCCAGGACTTCCAGCTCCGTATTCGCAACGCCATTATCAAACGTCAGTCGCTCGATTTAATGATGGCCGGTTTCAACGGTATCAAACGTGCGGCAACCTCTGACCGCAGCAAAAATCCGCTGTTGCAGGACGTGGCGGTCGGCTGGTTGCAGAAGTACCGCAACGAAGCGAAAGCGCGTGTGATGGATAAAGTCACCGCCGACGATGGCAGCGTGATTTCAGCGGTGATCCGTGTGGGCAAAAACGGCGATTACGCCAACCTCGACGCCCTTGTGATGGATGCGACCAACAACATGATTGCGCCGTGGTATCAGGAAGATCCGGATTTAGTCGTCATTTGCGGCCGTCAGTTGCTGGCTGACAAATATTTCCCGATTGTGAACCAGGACCAGGCCAACACCGAAGCGATGGCCGCCGACGTGATTGTCAGCCAGAAACGCATCGGCAACCTGCCTGCGGTGCGCGTGCCGTATTTCCCGGCCAACGGCCTGATGATCACCACGCTGGAAAACCTGTCCATTTACTACATGGATGACAGTCACCGCCGCATCATTGATGAGAACGGCAAGCTCGACCGCATCGAAAACTACGAATCGATGAACATTGATTACGTGATTGAAGACTACGCCGCCGGTTGCCTGGTGGAAAACATCAAACTCGGTGAGTTTGCTGCACCGCCGGAAGAAGTGAAAGCCGACGCACCGGCGCAGGAGGCGTAAGCCATGACGAGTCCCGCCGCACGTCACATGATGCGGGTCTCGGCCATTGTGACCGCGCAGCGGGACGATCACCCGCTGCGTCATGCAAGTGCTTACGAGCAGATGCTGGTCAAACTGGCTGCTGACCAACGCACACTAAAAACCATTCATTCCATCGAGCGCAAGGCGGACAAAAAGCGTGCGCTGTTGCCGTCCTATGCGCCATGGGTGACCGGGGTGCTGAGTGAGGGCAAAGGCGCGCAGGATGACATCGTGATGACCGTCATGCTGTGGAAGCTCGATGCCGGTGACATTGCCGGTGCACTGGAGATTGCCCGCTATGCCATGCAGTACGGCCTCACCATGCCTGCGCTACACAAACGCACCACGCCGTATGTGCTGGCCGAAGATGTGGCGCTGGCGGCCATGCGTGCCCACGCCGCCGGTGAACCGGTGGATATCGGTCTGCTGCTGGCAACCCAGACGCTGACCAGCGCCGCCGATATGCCCGACAAAGTGCGTGGACGCCTGCACAAAATCACCGGCCTGGTACTGCGTGACGCTGGAGCGCTGGCGAATGCGCTGGAGCACCTTAAGCGTGCGATGCAGCTCGATGCACAGGCGGGTGTGAAAAAGGACATGGAGCGCCTCGAAAGCGCGCTGAAACCCAAACCCGCGCCGGTTAAAAAGCCAAAGACAAAACCGCGATTGCGTAAACCTGCGACCACACCAGGCAAACGCGGTCGCCCCCGCAAAGTGGATAAAACCACCGGTTAAGAATGCGCCCCGCGCCGGACGGCACGCCGGTTGAGACGGAATTTATTCCTCATCGATACCGGCGTCCACCGTCCACCTATTTTGAGGTTGTCATGACGACAGTGATTATCAGCAAGCCCGACGTTTCGCCGGGTGTGGTTATTCCCCCGCCGCCGGTGCGCGAGCCGGTTATCAGCAACACCTTCTTTTTCCCGGCAGTCGACCCGGTGCGTGTCCGTGAGCTGATGCGCCTTGAGCACACCGTCACGCCGGAGCGGTTGCGCGTGGCGATTAAAGACGGCATCGCCGAGACCAACGCCGAGTTATTTGAGTACCGCAGCGCGCAGATGGCCCTCGGTTTTGAGTGCCTGGCCGATGTACCTGCCGAAATACTCGACGGCGAAAGCGTGCGCTGTTTTTACTACCTGCGCGCTGTGGTGGCGATGACCACCGCAACCCTTTACGAGCGTTATCGCGGCGTGGATGCGAGCGCCAAAGGCGACAAAAAAGCCGACGACGTGGAAACCACCATTGATGAGCTGTGGCGCGATATGCGCTGGGCGGTGTCCCGGTTGCAGGGGAAATCACGCTGCATCATCGGGCAAATCTGATGAGGGTGATTGCCCTCCAGGGCGACACGCTGGATGCACTGTGTGCGCGCCATTACGGGCGCACCGGAGGTGTGGTCGAGGCGGTGCTGCTGGCAAATCCCGGTCTCGCCGAACTGGGCGAGGAAATGCCCCACGGCACCGCCGTTGAGCTGCCGGATATCGATTCTTCCCCTGTTGCGGAGACGCTGAACTTATGGGACTGACAATGGAAAAAATCACGACGTTTGTCACCTACTGGCTGTCGGTGGCGCTGGCGTATTTCGGGACGCAGACGCCGGAAAAAATGGCGCTGTATGTCGGCGGAGGCTGTGCGATTTTCACCGCGCTGGTGAATTTCTGGTATCGCCGACAGACCTTCCGCTATCTGCGCGCAATGGGGCTGGATGAGGGGGTGATCCGTGGCATCAATCGTTAAACGTTGCAGCGTGGCCGTGGTGCTGGCACTCGCCGTCCTGGTGCCGGATTTCAGGATGCTGAAAACCTCACCCGACGGGCTGGCACTGATTGCTGACCTTGAAGGGTGCCGCCTCAAACCGTACCAGTGCAGCGCCGGAGTCTGGACATCGGGCATCGGCCATACCGCCGGTGTCACGCCGAAAGGCGATATTACCGAACGCCAGGCCGCGCAGAATCTGGTCAGCGACGTGCTCAATGTGGAGCGCCGCCTTGCGGTCTGCGTGCCGGTTGATATGCCGCAACCGGTGTATGACGCAGTGGTGAGTTTTGCGTTTAACGTCGGCACCGGTGCGGCCTGTCGCTCGACGATGGTGAGCTACATCAAGCGTCATCAGTGGTGGCAGGTCTGCGACCAGTTGCCGCGCTGGGTGTACGTCAACGGCGAGAAAAATACCGGACTGGAAAACCGCCGCGCACGTGAGCGCGCTTACTGTCTCAGGGGGGCGCAATGAAAACGCTGATTATTTTACTGGTGCTGACCTTCGCCGGTCTGGTGTGGATGAAGCGTGAAAACAGCACGCTCACCCGCTCGTTTGAAAAAGCTAACCGTGTCGCCGGTGAGCAGAAAACCCAGATATCCATGCTGCGTAATCAGCTCGATGTTGCCGCCGGACTCCGGCAGCGCAACGAGCAGGCACAGGTCAATTTGCGCAATAAACTCGCTACCGCAAACACACTGGCGGCGAACCGTGGCAACACCGTGACGAGGTTACTCAATGAAAATAAAGCGCTGCGTGAGTGGTATGAGTCTGATTTGCCTGATGACATTATCCGGCTGCACACCCGCCCCGCCTTCACCACCACCGCCGATTATTTACAGTGGCTGTCCGAAAGTGGCGCTGTGCCAGATACCGGCAAGCCGCCCGCGCACTAACGGTGATTTAAGCGCAGACATTCGCCAGCTTGAGGCGGCACTGGTCAGCTGTGCCGCTCAGACTGAAACCATCAGACACTGCCAGGACGAACTCGATGCTCAAGCCCGCCAGTTTACGCAAAGCCCTCTGTGACGCAGCGCCGGTGCTGCGCAATAACCCGGATATGCTGCGCATTTTTATCGACAGCGGGAAAATTGCCGCCACGCTGGCGACCTCGCTGTCGTTTGAAAATCAGTACACGCTGAATGTCGTAGTCACGGATTATCACGGCGACCTCGATTACCTTATCGTGCCGGTCAATGCCTGGCTGCGGGAGAACCAGCCCGACATCATGACTACCGATGAAGGGAAGAAAAGAGGCTTCACCTATATCGCCGATATTAACGACGACGAAAGTGTCGACGTGAGTATCAGCCTGATGCTAACTGAGCGCACACTGGTCAGGCAGGAAGGCGAAGCCCTGCACGTGAAGCATGTCCCAGAGCCGCCATTACCGGTGAATGTCACCCGCCCGATGGAGCTTTATGCACATGGCGAGCTGGTGAGTCAGTGGCATGAATGAGTTCAGACCCTTTGAGGACAAACTCGCCGGGCTGATTGCCAGCCTGTCACCAGTTGCACGCCGCAGGATGACGGCTGAGATTGCGAAGCAGCTCAGAGCCTCGCAGCAGCAACGTATTAGGAGGCAACAGGCACCGGACGGCACGCCGTATGCCGCCCGTAAACGTCAGCAGGTGAAAGGCAAAAAAGGTCGGGTAAAACGGGAGATGTTCACGAAGCTGCGCACCAACCGGTATATGAAGGCTAAGGGTACAAATGAGGCCGCGTTGGTGGAGTTTACCGGGCGGGTGCAACGGATTGCGCGGGTGCATCAGGAGGGGTTAAAGGATAAGCCAGGGCGTAATCAAAAAGAGGTGGTATATTCTCCCAGGGTATTGTTAGGTATTAGCAGAGATGATGAATATCTAATGACGAAACTAATAGTTGAGGCATTCGCTAGAAGGATTGATTAAGAGGGGTCGTATGCTGGAAAATCTTAGGGATGATGTTATAGAAAGCAGCCTGTTTTTGAAGGCGAAGAAAATGCTGCGTTGGCTTAGGCCATTTTCATTTGTGAATGTTATTTTTTATATTTTTTGCCTTTTCAGTTTCATTTTTTTCGTGTTCTTTTTGGTGCGCCTTCTTATTAGTTCCGAGAGTGATCATTATGTCAGCTTTGTGGCTCTTCTGGCAGCTGTAGCAACACTGACCACGTTGATATATAACTTGAGAAGGCACATGTCAGAAGATTATTTCAAAGATGCCAAAGAATATTTGAAACGTGCTTATGAAGTCCTTGAACCTAAAAAAGATGACGCAGCGCCTGATGATAGGGAATTGTGGTTAGATGCTGCGAGATTGCTCAAAACAGCTGACCGGTTAGGTCACAAAATACTTATGGATTCCCATAAAGAATCCTATAGTGAGGAAAGGGAATTTTGGAAATCGAAATTCAGGGGCATTATTAAAGATTTTGGGGTTCATTATTATTGTGATGGGATTGATAAATTTAATTCATCACCGAGAAACAACAAGCCAATTTCTGAGCCTTCTATTTATGTAATCCATAAATTTATTTCTGGTGGCGATGATAATAATGCTCCATTACTAGAAGAAAGTTTTTCTGATAAAGAAATTACGAGTCTCAATAAAAAATTCCCAAACTTGGCTTATCTACTAACTGAGTCACGAAAAAAATAAATTTAACGTTGTGCAGTTCCTGAAATAACACTACTACATTGCCGCTCGAGCCTACGGGCGGCATCCTTTCTTTCATGAAAACACTTTCATCACTCAATGATCTCGCGCGCCTTCTGCGCAACATTATCCGCACAGGCATCGTGATCGACGTCGACACCGTGCAGGCGTTGTGCCGCATTGAAACTGGCGGTATCACAACCGACTGGCTGCACTGGCTGACTCCCCGCGCCGGTCGTTCGCGCACATGGTGGGCACCGTCTGTCGGCGAGCAGGTATTAGTGCTGGCTATTGGCGGCGAGCTGGACACCGCTTTCATTTTGCCTGGTATCTATTCCGATGACCACCCCGCACCGTCAGCCTCTGCCGATGCGTTGCACATTTCTTTCCCTGATGGTGCCGTGATGGAGTACGAACCGGAAACCGGCGCACTGACCGTGTCGGGGATTAAAACCGCCTCGGTGACGGCGTACGAATCTGTGGTCGTCACGGTGCCCGTTGTGACCGTCAAAGCCAGCCAGAAAATCACCCTTGATACGCCGGAAGTGGTCTGCACAAACAAGCTGACCGCCGGCACGCTGGAGGTGAAGCAAGGCGGCAAGATGAGTGGCAACATCGAGCACAGCGGCGGCACATTCAAATCCAATGGCGTGCAGGTCGATGACCATAAGCACGGTGGTGTTGAGCGTGGTGGAAGTCAGACGGAGGGAACGCAATGACGGTGCGTTATCTCGGCATGAACCGTGCCACCGGTCTGAGTGTGTCCGATTCCGCACATATCAGTCAGAGCGTGCGCGACATTCTGATCACCCCCATTGGCTCACGTGTCATGCGCCGTGATTACGGCTCGCTGCTGTCTGCATTGATTGACCAGCCTGATAACCCGGCGCTGCGCCTGCAAATTATGTCCGCCTGCTATATGGCAATCCTCAAATGGGAGCCACGTATCCGGCTGACGGCCATCACCTTTGAAAGCACCACCGCAGGCACGTTATTTGTCGACATCACCGGCGTGCGTACCGGCACCGGTGGCGCGTCATTTTCCTTAACCATTCCCCTGAGCTGAGATTATGGCAACCATTGACCTGAGCCAGTTACCCGCCCCGGATGTGGTCGAGGTGCTGGACTATGAAACCCTGCTCGTCGAGCGCAAAGCGACACTGATTTCCCTCTATCCCGAAGATGAGCAGGAAGCGGTCGCGCGAACGTTGTCGCTTGAGTCTGAGCCCATCGTCAAACTGCTGGAAGAAAACGCGTATCGTGAGCTGATTTTGCGCCAGCGAATTAACGAGTCGGCACTGGCCGTGATGCTGGCCCATGCCAGGAAGAATGACCTCGATGTGCTCGGCGCAAACAATAACGTCACACGCCTGGTGATTACGCCTGCCGATGACACCGCTATCCCGCCGGTGCTGGCCGTCATGGAATCCGACAGTGATTTCCGTCTGCGGATTCAGCAGTCATTTGAAGGACTCAGTGTCGCGGGGCCGGTCGGTGCGTATCAGTTCCATGGTCGCAGCGCCGACGGGCGTGTCGCGGATGTGTCGGTTATCAGTCCGTCACCGGCCTGCGTCACCATTTCGGTGTTGTCGCGTGAGGGCAACGGCACCGCCAGCGCTGAGCTGGTGAATATCGTCAGCCTTGCCCTCAATGATGAGAACGTGCGCCCGGTGGCTGACCGGGTGACGGTGCAGTCAGCGGTCATTGTCGACTATGAAATCGACGCCACGCTTTATCTTTATCCCGGCCCGGAAATGGAGCCGGTCAGGCAGGCAGCCGAAGCGAAACTCAAGGCTTACATCAGCGCGCAGCACCGCCTCGGGCGGGATATTCGCAAGTCTGCCATTTATGCCGCGCTGCATGTTGAAGGTGTGCAACGTGTTGAGCTGGCTAAACCATTGGCCGACATCGTGCTCGATGACACCCAGGCTTCTTACTGCGCGGATTACACCATCGTGATTGGAGGTGCTGATGAATAACGTCCGGCTGCTGCCGGTGGGCTCATCGCCGCTTGAGCTGGCGGCGGCAAAAGCCTGTGCGGAACTGACGCGCGTCCCGGTGCCACTTCGCCAGCTCTGGAGCCCGCAGCAATGCCCGTTAAGTTTGCTGCCGTATCTGGCGTGGGCGTTTTCGGTCGACCGCTGGGATGAGAACTGGACGGAAGAAGCCAAACGCAACGTTATTCAGACCGCCAAATACATCCACAAACACAAAGGCACTATCGGGGCCATCCGGCGCGTGGTGGAGCCGCTCGGCTACCTGATTAACGTGACCGAATGGTGGCAGACCAATGATGCACCCGGCACTTTCCGTCTGGATATCGGCGTCCTGGAAAGCGGTATCACCGAGGAAATGTACTACGAAATGGAGCGACTCATCGCCGATGCAAAAGCGGCGAGTCGTCACCTGATTGGCCTGAATATTATCCAGGATATTCCCGGTTATCTGTACACCGGCGGCGTCAGCTATGACGGCGACATTCTTACTGTTTACCCCGGCTAAAAGAGGCAGGCATGACCGTTAAATATAAAACACTCATTACCACCGCCGGGGCGGCAAAGTTTGCCGCTGCGACCGCAGGCGGGACAAAAATCACCATCACGCAAATGGCCGTCGGTGACGGCGGTGGCACGCTGCCGGTGCCTGATGTCGCCCAGACGAAACTCATCCGTGAAAAGTGGCGCGCGGCACTGAATAAAATCAGTGTGGATGCGAAAAAGAAAAATTACGTCATTGCCGAGCTGGTTATTCCCCCGGAGGTGGGCGGATTCTGGCTGCGTGAAATGGGGCTTTATGACGCTGACGGCACCCTGGTTGCGGTGGCGAATATGGCGGAGAGCTACAAGCCGGAACTGGCCGAGGGCTCAGGGCGCGCGCAGACGCTGCGCATGGTGATTATCGTCAGTGCGGTGGAGTCAGTCGACCTGGTTATCGACACCACGATGGTGATGGCGACCCAGGACTATGTCGACGACAAAATCGCCGAACACGAACAGTCCCGCAGGCACCCTGATGCCTCACTCACGACCAAAGGGTTTACCCAGCTCAGCAGTGCCACCGACAGCGCCAGTGAGGTGCTGGCGGCAACACCGAAAGCGGTCAAAGCGGCTTACGACCTGGCTAACGGCAAATACACCGCACTGGACGCGACCACCGCGCGCAAAGGTCTCGTCCAGCTCAGCAGTGCCACCGACAGCACCAGTGAGGTACTGGCGGCGACACCGAAAGCGGTGAAAGCGGCTTATGACCTGGCTAACGGCAAATACAGCGCGCAGGATGCGACCACCGTGCGCAAAGGCCTCGTCCAGCTCAGCAGTGCCACCGACAGCACCAGTGAGGTACTGGCGGCGACACCCAAAGCGGTCAAGACGGCTTTTGACCTGGCTAACGGCAAATACAGTGCACAGGATGCATCGACCGCGCGCAAAGGGATTGTCCAGCTCAGCAGTGCCACTGACAGCACCAGTGAGGTACTGGCCGCGACACCCAAAGCGGTCAAGGCGGCGAATGACAATGCCAGTGGTCGTGTACCGTCAACCCGAAAAATCAATGGTCGCGCGCTCAGTGCCAATGTGAATGTGACGTCACAGGATATTTTTAACGGGCAGGCCATCGGACTCGTCACGGAAGATTTAGACACGCTGAAACTGCCCGGGATTTATTATCAGCCCGCGAATGTGAATGCCACAGTGGCGAGACATTACCCGGAAAATAATGCCGGTACGCTGCTCATTTATAAAAATGCGGGTGTGACTCAGGTTTACCGGATTTATAACAGCAGCCGGAGTTATAGCCGTTCACAGTATTCGACCGGTGGATGGACACCGTGGACGCCGGACGATGTTGTCCCTGTCGGCTCGCCGGTTGCGTGGCCGTCTGACACTGCCCCGGCAGGTTATGCCCTGATGGTCGGGCAGACTTTCGATAAAGCGGCTTACCCCTTGCTGGCACAGGCTTATCCCTCGGGTGTCATTCCCGATATGCGGGGGTGGATTATCAAAGGCAAACCCGTTTCCGGGCGCGGCGTGCTTTCTCCGGAGCAGGACGGGATCAAGTCGCACAACCACGGTGCCAGCGCATCAGGTACTGACCTCGGCACGAAAACGACCAGTGCGTTTGATTACGGCACCAAAACCGCCAGCACCTTTGATTACGGCACGAAAACCACCTCGAATACCGGTGCGCACACCCATAACGTGCCGGTCTGGGTGAACGGTGGTGGGGGTAACGGGCGCTATGTCGACCGCAACGAATACAACAATAATGGTCAGGCTAACCTTAACGGCCCGCCGACCAACAGCACCGGTGCGCATGCGCATACCGTGGGTATCGGTGCGCATAACCACACGGTGGCGATTGGTGCGCACTCGCATACCGTGGCGCTTGGTGCGCACACGCACACCATTACCGTGAACGCTGCCGGTAATGCGGAAAACACCGTCAAAAACATCGCATTTAACTACATCGTGAGGCTGGCATGAGCAGCAAATTTGCATTAAAGAAAACGGAAAGAACGCTTACCGTATTTAATTATCTGGCAGGTTCCGGTGAATATATTGGCTCGGGTGATGCGTTTATTCCGGCTGGCACAGGTTTACCGGCTTATGCGACACATATCAGCCCACCGGCAACACCGGCGGGAATGGTGGCGCTGTTTATCAATGATGCCTGGCAGACGGTGGTCGATAACCGGGGCAAAACCGCGTGGCATAAAGAGACCGGGCAGCCGCATATCATCAGTGAACCGGGGGAGCTTCACGTGGATCTGACGTTCGAATCACCCCGCAGCGCGTTTGATATCTGGGACGGTACGCAGTGGGTGAAAGACGAGGACGCCGAGCATCAGTCCATTATTGCCCGCAATGAAGAACAGAAAGCCGCCCTGATGAAAGAGGCCAGTGCACAGATTGCCATTCTGGAGGATGCGAAGACGCTGGGAATTGCCACAGAAGATGAACTGAAGCTTTGGACAAGCTGGAAGCTTTATCGGGTGAAGTTAAATCGCATTGCCATGGGCGCTCTGCCGGATACAGAATTACCCACGGCATCTGTTTAGCCGCTAATTATTACCCGGCAAATTGTTTTCAATGATATTAATGCTTTTCTCTGTGTAAACCGTGCAATTATCGGGAATGTCTTTATTGATAAAAGACATGGCACCAATAATGACATTATTGCCAATATTTAAATCAGATCCGATGATGCACGAGTTTGCACCGATATCAACATTGTCACCGAGTCGTATTATCTTCTCGTGCTTCCCATCAAGTTTTGCGCCAATAGTTGTATTTTGTCTGATGAGTAAATTTTCGCCTGCACACACGATGTGAGAAATGGTTATCCCCGGATAGTGCGCTATCCGCAGCCCTTTCCCTATACGTGCACCTAACTGGATTTCCAGACCATAGCGGGACAGCAGACGCCGGTTTATCGACGTGGCGAGCTTAGGGTTTTTCTTTGTTAAATAAAGGTAACTGGCTATACGCCACCAGAAATGAAAACGCCTGTCTGGACATTTAAATGCTTTATGGATCACCTGAAACCATGAAAAAGGTTTGTCACTTTTCATGACTTCATGACGAAGACATTCTTTTAAATGCTGAGAATGTATTTGATTCAAAACAGTCCCCTTGCTGCGAGGATAAGCCTGACAGCCAGATAAAATAATTATGCGATGTGATTTATTTATTCGGCCCCGGACGAGGCTGCAATGGCCCGTATTGTATGAGTGTTATTACATAATACAAATGTATTATTTAACTTAATTACATTTGTATAGTGAATGGTTATAAAAATGTAATGTTGTATAAGACACCCCACATCGATGAAATATAGCCCTGAACGCTAACAGCCTGGAAAATATCACTACCCCTTAACACCCGGAGTTAAAAGGATGAGTGACTATCACCACGGCGTGCAGGTTGTTGAAATCAACGACGGCACGCGTGTTATTTCCACGGTCTCGACGGCGGTCATCGGCATGGTGTGTACCGCCAGCGATGCTGACGCAAAGACCTTTCCCCTAAATGAACCGGTATTAATCACCAATGTGCAGGCCGCGATTGCTAAAGCCGGAACCCTGGGCACGCTGGCGGCCTCCCTCCAGGCGATTGCTGACCAGTGCAAGCCGGTCACGATTGTGGTGCGTGTTGAAGAAGGCAGCGGCGATGATGAGGCCCATGCGCAGACGATTTCCAACATCATCGGCGGCACCGATGAGCACGGCAAATACACCGGCATTAAAGCGCTGCTGACAGCCGAAGCGGTGACCGGTGTCCGTCCGCGCATCCTCGGCGTGCCGGGGCTGGACTCGCAGGAAGTGGCGGTTGCGCTGGCCTCGGTGTGTGTCAGTCTGCGCGCTTTTGGCTATGTCAGTGCGTGGAACTGCAAAACGATTTCTGATGCCATCAAGTACCGCGACAATTTCAGCCAGCGTGAGCTGATGGTTATCTGGCCGGACTTTATCGCCTGGGATACGGTGAAGAATGCCAGTGCTCCGGCTTATGCGACCGCGCGCGCACTCGGTCTGCGTGCTTTTATCGACCAGACGGTCGGCTGGCATAAAACCCTGTCTAACGTCGGCGTGCAGGGTGTCACCGGCATCAGTGCCTCGGTGTTCTGGGATTTACAGGCACCCGGCACCGATGCTGACCTGCTCAATGAGGCGGGTGTCACGACACTTATCCGCAAAGATGGTTTCCGCTTCTGGGGTAACCGCACCTGCTCAGACGACCCGCTATTCCTGTTTGAAAACTACAGCCGTACCGCGCAGGTGATTGCCGACACCATGGCCGAGGGGCATATGTGGGCGGTGGATAAACCGATCACCCCGGTGCTCATCCGCGACATTGTTGATGGCATCAAGGCCAAATTCCGCGAGCTGAAAAGCGGCGGTTATATCGTGGATGCGGATTGCTGGTTTGACGAAACCGCCAACGATAAGGAATCGCTAAAAGCCGGGAAACTCTATCTCGATTACGACTACACGCCGGTGCCGCCACTGGAAAACCTCACCCTGCGTCAGCGCATCACCGATAAATACCTGGTGAACCTGATTGCCTCGGTTAACGGATAAGGAGCCAGAAACATGGCAATGCCCCGCAAGCTTAAATCGCTGAATCTGTTTAATGACGGCCTCAGTTACATGGGTGTGGCGTCCTCTGTCACGCTGCCCAAACTCACCCGCAAACTGGAAGCCTGGCGCGGTGCCGGGATGAACGGTGCCGCCCATGTCGACTTTGGTCTCGATGATGATGCGCTCACCCTTGAATGGACACTCGGCGGCTTCCCGGACGAAGCACTCTGGGCGCAGTACGCGCTGCCGGGTGCGTCCAGTGTGCCGCTGCGTTTTGCTGGCTCCTACCAGCGCGACGACACCGAAGAAGAAACCGCCGTCGAGGTGGTGGTGCGTGGCCGTCATAAAGAATTTGACGGCGGCGACAGCAAACAGGGTGAGGACACCGAGACCAAAATCACCACCGTCTGCACCTACTACAAGCTGACGATGAACGGCAAAGAGCTGATTGAAATCGACACCATCAACATGATTGAGAAGGTGAACGGCATCGACCGTCTTGAGCAGCGCCGCCGCAATATCGGCCTGTCTTAATGCCCTTGCCGGTCAGATTAGCTGGCCGGTTAACCCTTGTTAAGTCCCCGGAGAAAAACCTTATGAGCAACGCAAAAAATTACAAAAACACCTCTGATAACCCGAACATTGTGACCCTGGTGAAACCGATTAAACGCGGCGACATCGTGATTGAAACCATCACCCTGATTAAGCCGACGGCAGGCACCCTGCGCGGGGTGAGCCTGGCCGATGTCGCCAGCTCGGATGTGAACGCGCTGATTAAAGTGCTGCCGCGCATGACCTATCCGGGCCTGACCGAATCGGATGTGGTTGCCATGGAGCTACCGGACATGATGACGCTGGCCGCGAAGGTGATCGGTTTTTTGGCTCCGGCTTCGGCGGCTTAAGTTTTCCACCGGGTTTATCGGTTGACGACCTGATGGCGGATATCGCGGTGATTTTTCACTGGCCGCCGTCAGAACTCTACGCCCTGAGCCTGAGCGACCTCATCAGCTGGCGCGAGATGGCGCTGAAACGGAGCGGAAATTCTCATGAGCAATAACGTCAGAATCGAAGTGCTGTTAAAAGCCGTTGACCAGGCAACACGCCCGTTTAAACACATTCAGACAGCGAGCAAAACGCTGTCGGGGGATATCCGCAATACCCAGAAAACCCTCAAAGATTTAAACGGCCAGGCATCACGCATTGAGGGTTTTCGTAAAACCAGCGCGCAGCTTGCGGTCACCGGTCAGTCACTGAATAAAGCGAAGAATGATGCCGAAGCGCTGGCGACACAGTTTAAAAACACCGAACGCCCGACCCGCGAGCAGGCAAAAGCCCTGGCAACGGCAAAGGCAGCCGCCGAAGGATTGCAGGCGAAATATAACAGCCTGACTGAATCCGTGAAGCGCCAGCAGCGCGAACTCGGCCAGGCTGGAATTAATACCCGCAATCTCACCCGCGACGAGAAAAGCCTGAAAGGTCGCATCAGTGAAACCACGAACCAACTTAACCGGCAAAAGCTGGCGCTTGAGCAGGTCAGCGCGAAACAGGCAAAACTCAACGCGGTGAAAAACCGCTATCAGGCGGGCAAGGAGCTGGCCGGAACGGCGGGTGCCGTGGGTGCTGCCGGGGTTGGCATGGCAACGGCGGGTGTGGCGGCAGGTGTCGGTATCCTGAAACCCGGCTATGACTTCGCGCAGAAAAACTCCGAGTTGCAGGCCGTGCTCGGGGTGGAAAAAACCTCACCGGAAATGGAAGCCTTACGCAAACAGGCGCGCCAGCTCGGGGACAACACCGCCGCCTCAGCCGATGATGCTGCCGGTGCGCAGATTATTATCGCCAAATCCGGCGGGGACAGTGCGGCCATTCAGGCAGCAACGCCGGTCACCCTAAATATGGCGCTTGCCAACCAGCGCACCATGGAAGAAAACGCCGCGCTGCTGATGGGGATGCGCTCGGCCTTCCAGCTCTCCAACGATAAGGTCGCGCATATTGGCGATGTGCTCTCGACCACGATGAATAAAACCGCCGCCGACTTTAACGGGCTGAGTGACGCGCTCACCTATGTCGCCCCGGTGGCGAAAAATGCCGGTATCAGTATCGAGGAAACCGCCGCGATGGCGGGTGCGCTGCATGACGCGAAAATCACCGGCTCGATGGCTGGCACCGGCAGCCGCGCGGTCATCAGCCGGTTGCAGGCACCGGTCGGTCAGGCGAAAGCCGCGCTCGGCGAGCTGAAAGTCAGGAATGCAGACAGTAAGGGCAATATGCGCCCGCTGTTTACCATTCTGAAAGAAATGCAGAGCAGCTTTGAGAAAAATAAACTCGGTGACACGCAGCGTGCGGAGTACATGAAGGTCATCTTTGGTGAGGAAGCCAGCTCCGCAGCCGCCGTGCTGATGACCGATGCCATGACCGGCAAACTCGATAAGCTCACCGCCACCTTTAAGGCCTCGGACGGCAAAACCGCCGAGCTGGTCAAAGTGATGCAGGACAATCTCGGCGGGGACTTTAAAGAGTTTCAGTCAGCGTATGAGGCGGTCGGCACTGACCTGTTTGACCAGCAGGAATCATCACTCCGCAAACTCACGCAGACCACCACCAAATATGTGCTGAAACTCGACCACTGGATTGTGCAGAACAAAGGGCTGGCTCAGACGCTGCTCAAGGTGGGCGGTGTTGCGCTGGCCGTGATTGGTATGGTCGGCGCAATCGGTCTGGTGGCATGGCCGGTAATTGCGGGCATCAATGGCATTATTGCCGCCGCCGGTTTGCTCTGGACGGCATTTACTGTGGCAGGCAGTGCCATTATCACGGTGCTCGGTGCGCTCACCTGGCCGATTGTGGCCGTCGGGGCGGCGGTTGTCGCTGGTGTGATACTCATCCGCAAATACTGGGAGCCGCTGGGTGCTTTCTTCTCCGGTGTGATGGCAGGACTGACCGCCGCCTTTGCGCCGGTCGGGGAAATGTTCGCCCCGTTCGTGCCGATTTTTGACACTGTGGTGCAGAAACTCCGGGCTGTGTGGCAGTGGTTCACTGAGCTGATTGCGCCGGTCAAAGCCAGCAAGGATACGCTCGATGCATGGAAAGATTCCGGGGTTGCCGTCGGTCAGGCACTGGCCGGGGCGTTTAAACTCGCCCTGGCACCGGTCACTGCGCTGCGAAGCGGCATTGATTACGTGCTGGATAAGCTCGGACTCATCAACCAGGAATCCGGCCAGCTCGATGCAAAAGCCGAAAAGGTGAATGCCTGGGCTAACGGGGGCGGATATTCCCCGACCGGTGGAGTGCTTGCCGGGAGTTTCGGCAGTTACCAGCCGGTCACAGCTGGCGGGGGTAAAACCTACACCGACCAGAGCCGCAACGAGTATCACATTGCCATCGGTGGTGGTGTGCAGAACGGCGGCGAGCTTGACCGCCAGCTCCGTGACAGCCTGGAAAAGTACGAGCGCGAGAAACGGGCGAAACAGCGCGCCAGCATGATGTACGACTAAGGAGGCACAACAATGATGCTTGTTCTCGGCATGTTTGTTTTTCAGTTACAGACGTTGCCTTACCAGAGCCTGCAACGCGATGTGGATTACCGCTGGCCGTCAAACAGCCGCGTCGGTCAGCGACCGGCGATGCAGTTTCTCGGCGTCAACGAGGAAAAAATTGTCTTAAGCGGAAGTCTGTTGCCGGAAATCACCGGCGGCAGGCTGTCACTGCTGGCACTCAATCTGATGGCGGATGAGGGCCGTGCGTGGCCGCTGCTCGATGGTAGCGGCACCATTTACGGCATGTTTGTGATTAATTCGGTCAGCGAAACCTACACCGAGTTTTTCGCCGACGGCTCGGCGCGCAAAATTGATTTCACCGTCAACCTCACGCGCGTGGATGAGTCCCTGACGGCGATGTTTGGCGATATCCAGAAACAGGCCGACAGCCTGGTCGGAAACGTGCAGAGCAAAATCGGAGGGTTATTCTGATGCTGACCGGAATGACACTGGATGCCGGGGCAACGATGGCACCGGCGTTTATGCTCACCCTGAATAATCAGGACATCACCCGCAATATCAGCGAACGGCTGATAAGCCTCAGTCTGTCGGATAACCGGGGTTTTGAGGCTGACCAGCTCGATATTGAACTCGATGACAGCGACGGCCTGCTTGAGCTGCCCACACGCGGTGCGGTGCTGTCACTGTTTCTCGGCTGGCAGGGGTCGGCGTTGCTGGGGAAAGGACAATTCACGGTCGATGAAATTGAGCACCGGGGCGCACCGGACACGCTGACCATCCGGGCGCGCAGTGCGGATTTTCGTGGCACGCTCAACTCTCGCCGTGAGGCGTCGTATCACGACACCACACTCGGGGAAGTGCTGAACACCATTGCCAGCCGCAACAAACTAACGGCCAGCATTGCCCCGCAGTTTGCCGCGATTGCCATCCCGCATATCGACCAGACGCAGGAGTCCGACTCGAAATTCCTCACCCGCCTCGCCGAGCGCAACGGCGCTGAGGTATCGGTCAAGGCCGGGAAACTGCTGTTCATCAAAGCCGGTGCCGGTGTCACGGCTAGTGGCAAAGCGATACCGCAGATGACCATTGAGCGCCGCGACGGTGACCGTCATCAGTTTGCGATTGCCGACCGGGGAGCCTATACCGGCGTGACGGTAAAATGGCTGCATACCAAAGAGCCGAAAGAGCAAAAGCAGCAGGTCAAACTCAAGCGCAAGGCAAAGCCGCAGCACCTGCGCGCACTCCAGCACCCGACAGCCAAACCGGTAAAAGCAAAGAAAGCACCAAAGGAAAAGGAAGCGCGCGAGGGGGAATACATGGTCGGTGAGGAAGATAATGTGTTTGCGCTGACCACCATTTACGCCAGTAAAGCGCAGGCAATGCGTGCGGCTCAGGCCAAATGGGACAAACTGCAACGCAGGGTGGCGGAGTTTTCGATTAGTCTCGCCATGGGGCGCGCAGATCTCTACCCGGAAACACCGGTCAGAGTGTCAGGCTTTAAGCGTGTTATAGACGAGCAGGCGTGGACAATCACAAAGGTGATGCACTCACTCAGTAATAGCGGCTTCACGACCTCGCTTGAGCTTGAGGTGAGATTAAACGATGTGAGTTACGAGTCGGAATGAGTTAAATTTGCAAACAATAACTTGCAAATGCGATCCGTGAGTTTATCATTCCCTCAATGATGAGTGAGAGGGGAAATAAATCATGATGCATTGCCCGTTATGCCAGGACGCAGCCCACGCGCGATCCAGCAGATATTTGAGCATAGAAACCAAAGAACGTTATCACCAGTGCCAGAATATCAACTGTGGATGCACTTTTGTCACCCATGAATCACTTGCTCGATACATCGTTAAGCCTGGCGAAGTTGAACCAGCACCGCCCCACCCTAATCGCTATAAACAACAACAGCTCTGGATGTAGAAAAAGCCTGCGAAAGCAGGTTTTTTTATACCCTCGCTCCATCTGAGATAACAACGATACTCTTTCAAGTAAGCATTTGAATGTATGAGTTTGCAAAATCAAACATTGAATGCTGTTTAAATATACAGTAATTTTCAATCATTTGATTTAGCAGGATTCTCACATGACCGTACGAAAGCAAGCCGATGGACAATGGCTTTGCGATGTTTATATCGATGGGCGCGGCAGTAAGCGTGTTCGCAAGAAATTCTCCACTAAGGGTGAGGCGCTTGCCTACGAAAGTTATCAACTCGAACAGGCGAAGCAAAAGCCCTGGATGGCAGAGAAGGATGACCGTCGACATTTAAGTGAGCTAATCGAGTTATGGTACAAGCTGCATGGTTGCTCTCTTAGTGATAAGAAAGGTCGTCTGGGTAAGCTGCATATTATCTGTAATGGCCTAGGCGATCCCGTCGCCTCACAAATTACAGCTAAAGATTGGGCGCATTACCGGGATAGACGACTCACCGGCCAGATTGCTAATGGTTATAAAACCAGTGAAAAATCACTCAAGGTTTCCATCGGAACGGTGAACTGTGAACATGCTTTTCTGCGTGCAGTGTTTAATGAATTAACCCGACTTGGTGAGGTTAACTACCCTAACCCACTCAAGAATATTCGTGAGTTTGATGAGCCTGAAAAAGAGATGTCCTGGCTTACTGACGATGAAGTGAAAAGATTGATGGGTGCGTGTCGTGGGCATGGAAATCCTGAATTAACCCTGATTGTAAAAATCTGCCTTTCCACCGGAGCGCGCTGGAGTGAAGCGGCAAATCTCAAGAAATCTCAACTCTCGCCTAATAAGATTACTTTCGTAAACACGAAGGGCAAAAAGAACCGAACGGTTCCAATATCTGACGAATTATATAAGCAACTTATTGAGCGTGACGGTAAGCCTTTCGAGCAATGTTATCGCCAGTTTTACCGAGTTATAAAAATTGCCGGATTACAATTACCAGAAGGTCAAATGAGTCATGTACTTAGGCATACATTTGCCAGTCATTTTATGATGGGGGGCGGGAATATTATTGTCCTGCAAAGAATTTTGGGGCATTCTGATATTCGAGTTACGATGCGTTATGCCCATTTTGCACCTGATCATCTTGAGGATGCGCTTATATTAAACCCGCTCAGTAAGCTTGGCGGGACGTCCACAAAGTGACTACAGAGCATCATATTGGGTGTAATGGAGTGCAACAGGATGCGCGGTAAGTAACTGAATTTATTATAAGTCGCTGATTTTAATCAGCGAATAAAAAAAGACCGAATACGATTCCTATATTCGGTCCAGGGAAATGGCTCTTGGGAGAGAGCCGTGCGCTAAAAGTTGGCATTAATGCAGGCAGACATCGCCTTGCCTTCTAAGAATAGATTACCGGCGCAGGTTTTCCAGTCCGGCGCAAAAGTGTTCAGAAAAAAACTGCGGCACAGGTAATGTTTTAGAAAAAAACCGTAATATCCGGGCCACGGTTATTGCGGTTTTTTATTATTAATGAGGGAGTTATCGCGTTTTAACTACACAACTTCTCAGCACGCTCAATAAATGGAGCAAGACTCTTTTTTTGTCCCGGTGTCTTAGGATCATCAATTTGAATCACGGAGATGGGCTGCCCAGTGGTTTTGCCGCTACTCACTTGTTGTTGCGCTACGTCGTTTAACGGGTATTGCATCAAGGTACTTGGGTTGATTGCAAAGAGCGCATGTCCAGGGCGGCAACTTAGCATTACCTCTTCACGGTTAAACGCCCAGTTATCTTTACCCATTTCAAAACGGCTTACAGTGATAATTTGCGGTGCGGCTAATGCACTACCTGCGCAAGCCAGCAATAACAGCGTCAAAATACTTTTTTTCATGAATATCTCTTGAGCTAATAACGTCTTCAGTACGGTTCCCAGGTAGCGAAAATGCTAACAGCAAGGAGCACCACCACCGATAGAATAACTTCCAGCCACGTTAACTGGATAAACTGTTTTGTGGCTGTTGGCATACGATTAAATCTCGGCACCAAAAAATAGCGGTTATACAGGGCGATAATAACCATCACGGCAACAAAGGCAACCTTCACCAACAAGAAGCGCATGTAGTTACTTTCCAGTGGTAGCGACCAGCCTAAAATCATCAGGCTGTTGATTAGTCCACTGAGTATTACGGCAGCAACCGCCAGATGCCCGTAACGCGAAAAACGCATCATCGCGGTAATGGCACTGCCGCGCCAGCGTGGTTTTTGAGCCATGCGCATGCACATCAAAAGCGGCAGTAATCCGCCAACCCACCAGCCAGCACTAAGAAGATGCACTGCATGATTTAAGCGTTGTAAGCCACCTACAATCCCTTCACGCATCGCAGCATGCCCGACACCAGCCAACAAAATAAGTTGTGCAGCTGCAAGGATCATTAACATGGATTGCAAAGGACGCGGTTTAAGCAGCAACACCGCAAGTGTTACCACACTCAGAAATATCTGCCACAACCAGATGGACCCAAAGCTCGTGCCAAGAACCGCCAACCAAATCTGGGGATTAATGACATCTCGCCAACCACTGCCCATCATCCCAGCCTGAGCACATAACAATAATATTGCGCTTAGCAACGTCATCCAGACGGCGGAATGCCATTGCCATTTTAGTCGGCGAATGAGAACCGGCTTAAACGCTTGAGGAGCAAGCAATGAGCATGAGATGGTACTGCCAAGCAGCACTATTAATGCAGTAAAATGAATAAATCGCAGCGCGATATAGAAACCTGGCAGCATCCGGCTTACTTCACCGAGAAGTGATACTTCCCTTTCGTCTTATGTCCGTCAACGGATACCACGTGCCAATCAACCAGGTAATCTCCCGGTTTCATAGCCTCTTCGACTGGAACAATAAGCTGCTTATCATCTTTTTCGTTGCGCTTAGCCGTACCAGTCTTCACGACTGTTTGCTGTGGCCCGGTGAGCGTAAGTCCGCTAAAATTCGCTTCAACTCCTTCAGAGAAATTAAGGGTAATCGCCTGCGGTGCAGCCGTTACCGCAGCATCTGCTGCTGGATATTGATGCTTTAAATGCGCATGAGCGAAAGCTGAGCTGGAAACAGTAAGTGCCGTAAAGAGAGTGGCGATGGTAATGAGACGAGTTCGGGTGAAAGCCATATCAACTATTCCTTTTTCTTATTCGAGACGGCAAAAGGATAACCTTGAGCCCAGGTTAAGTCGAGATGAGAACAGCTATCAATGAATGTAAAAACTTGTCATTACGGATATCAACAAGTACCTTTGCGGCAAAAAACAGGAGGCCAATATGAATCACAATCTTGCTGAATTACCCCAGGACGAAATGGATAAGATTAACGTCGATCTCGCGGCTGCTGGCGTGGCATTTAAGGAACGCTACAATATGCCGGTGATCGCCGAAGTGGTAGAACGCGAGCAACCTGTGCATTTGCGTGACTGGTTCAGAGAAAGACTGACTGCTCATCGACTGGCTTCAGTCAATTTGTCCAAACTGCCGTACGAACCTAAAGTGAAATAAATCTTATCCCCACTAAACTTCCTGACAAAAATGGTGTTAAGATTTTTCCCGGTTTATATATCTAAACACAGGAATTACCTGTTGCGGCCATAGGATGATGGCCGTTGGGTAGATTGATTAAGGAAGAACGTATGCCTGTCTGGAATGTTGCTGCAGCGCAATATGGCGCCACACCCAATAACCTCGATGCGAATATCACACATCATTTAGATTTTGTTC
Source organism: Buttiauxella massiliensis (assembly GCF_902500225.1). Taxonomy (GTDB): domain Bacteria; phylum Pseudomonadota; class Gammaproteobacteria; order Enterobacterales; family Enterobacteriaceae; genus Buttiauxella; species Buttiauxella massiliensis. Next base: position 95,541 of record NZ_LR722654.1, read on the forward strand.
GCTGCGCGGTTGCTGAACGAATAGATCTGCTGATTTTCCCCGAACTTTCCCTCACCGGTTTTAACATTGAGAACCATCACGTCTGCGCCCTTCCCTTCACCGATGAACGCCTGAATCCTTTACAAGATGCTGCCGTAAAACACCAAATGACTATTGTTGTGGGTCTACCCTTACGCAGTGAACAAGGTGTATCACCAGGATCGGTGGGTTTTTTGCCTGATGGTTCCCGAGTTGCCTGTTGCAAACCGCAAACCTGCGATATTGATCTCCCCGATCAACACACGCCGTTGGTAGGTTTGCACAATCGTAGCGTGGCAATGGGTTTTAGTACCGACAGCGATGAAGAAACCTGGCCACGTAGTGCAGCTGAAATGGGTGCAAGTCTTTATGCCACGGGGAAATTCATTAATGAACTCAGCTACCAGAAAGATGAAATGTACCTGCAACGTTGGGCCCATAAATACAATTTGCCCGTTTTATTAGCTAACCACGCGTTTTCTACCGGCAAATATCGGTCAGCGGGACGCAGCGCTTGTTGGGACGATCGAGGTGAATTAGTGGTTCGCGCCGATCATGGCGAGCTACTCGCAGTTGGAAGACGTGATGCAAAAGGTTGGCACGGTGAAATCATTCCATTACGCTAGCGCATTAAGAAAATACGCTAAGACTTGATGGAGTAAATATGCTGCGCATTATTGATACTGAAACCTGTGGTCTACAGGGTGGCGTGGTAGAAGTTGCCTCTGTCGATATCGTCAATGGCAAGATTGTTAATCCGATGAGTGACCTGGTACGCCCGGATCGCCCCATTAGCTACCAGGCAATGGCCATTCACAAAATCACCGAAGAGATGGTCGCGGATAAACCGTGGATTGAGGATGTTATTCCACGCTATCACGGCAGCCAGTACTACGTGGCTCATAACGCCAGTTTTGACCAGCGCATGCTGCCTGAACTGCCCGATAGCGAGTGGATTTGCACGGTAAAACTGGCGCGCCGTTTATGGCCTGGCATCAAATACAGCAATATGGGTTTATATAAATCCCTCAAGCTGGAAGTTGATACACCTGCCGGGCTGCATCATCACCGCGCGCTGTTTGATTGCTATATCACCGCTGCTTTATTGATTCGCATTATGGATGAGTCAGGCTGGACTCCAGACCAAATGGTGACCATTACAGGTCGTCCAGCACTTGTGAAAACCATGGCATTTGGTAAATATCGCGGCGAGCCGATTGCGGAAATTGCAGATAAAGATCCGGGCTATTTACGATGGATGTTGAATAACATCAAAGAATTAGCGCCGGATCTTAGAATGACATTAAAGCATTATCTCGAGGATTAGTAATAGCCTATCCCGCCCGCCCTGGTAAAGTTCCTTGTGCCAGGGCTATCAAGAAAGCAAACTCCATAGCCACACCTTCGTAAGATTTAAATCTGCCAGATTTCCCACCATGCCCTGAGTCCATATCAGTACATAGCAACAGCAAATTATCATCACTACGTAATTCACGCAGTTTTGCGACCCACTTGGCAGGTTCCCAATATTGCACCTGGGAATCATGCAGTCCGGTGGTCACCAGCATGTGCGGGTAGGCTTGTTCGGTGATTTGATCGTACGGACTGTATTGTTTGATGTAGTGGTAATACTCAGGGTCTTGCGGATTCCCCCACTCTTCAAACTCGCCGGTCGTGAGTGGAATGGACTCATCAAGCATCGTCGTTAACACATCAACAAATGGCACCTGTGCAACAACACCGTGGAAGAGCTCTGGACGCATATTAATTGCAGCCCCTACCAGTAAGCCGCCTGCACTCCCGCCCATCGAATAGAGCAAGTTTTCGTTGCCGTATCCCTGTTTAAGCAAACTATCACAGACGTCCAGATAATCATTGAAGGTGTTCATCTTATTCAGGTACTTACCATCTTCATACCACTGCTGGCCGAGTTCGCCGCCTCCGCGTACATGCGCAATGGCATACACAAAGCCTCGGTCGAGCAGGCTTAAACGACTGCTACTGAAATCCGCATCCATGCTGCTTCCGTAAGAGCCATAGCCATATACCAGCAAAGGGTTTTTCCCGCGCTGGAAATGTTCGCGATGGTAAACCAAAGAAACAGGCACCTGCACGCCATCACGTACTGTGACCCATAAATGTTCACTGCGATAATGACTGGCGTCGAAACCTGCAACTTCGGTTTGTTTAATCACGCGCCGCTCGCCGGTATCCATATCCAGCTCAAACAATGTATCTGGCGTGGTCATTGATGAGTAACCGTAACGCAGACGAGAAGATTCCGGTTCCGGGTTATGTCCAAGCCAGGTGACATAAGCGGGGTCATCAAAAGCAATTCCCGTCACTTCGCGAGTTTTGCGATTAATTTGACGCAAGCTGGTCAGCCCTTGCTGCCTTTCCTCAACGACCAGCCAATCTGTAAATAGCGTAAACCCTTCCAGCATGACGTTTTCGCGCGGAGGAATCAGCTCTTCCCATTGGCTTTCATCACGCACTTTTGTGCGGTACAAACCAAAGTTTTTACCTTCCCGATTCGAGCGCAGATAGAAATTATGTTGGAAGTGATCGAGGGTATATTCGTGATCTTTGCGGCGTGGCAAAAAGCTTTGCGGTTGCGCATCCACTAGCTCTGCATCCAGCAACAGTACTTCGCTGGTGGTAGCACTGCTGAGATAAATTAGGACGAAGTGTTTCGAGGTGGTTTTATGCACACTGACATAAAACATTTCGTCTTTTTCTTCGTAGACTAATTCATCTTCAGAGGATGGATGCCCTACAGTGTGGCGCCAGACCTGATACGGCAATAACGTTTTGGGATGTTTGCGGACGTAATAAAGCGTGGCGGAATCATTTGCCCAGACAAAACTGCTTTCGACATTATCCAGCACTTCCGGGTACCAGTTCCCGCTTTCCAGATTGCGCAAACGCAGTCCGTACTGGCGGCGTGAGAGGAAATCCTCTGCCAGCGCCATGACAGTGTTATCAGGCGTAATGCTCATGCCGCCCATGGTATAAAACTCGCTGTGGGCAGCACGACGATTGCCATCTACCAGCGTGCTCCACTCTTCCCACTCCTCCGACACCACTGACTGGCGCTGATAAATAGCGTATTCATTACCGGTTTCGAAAATCTGGCGATAGCGATAACCATTTTGTGTATACGGTGCAGAAATATCACGCTGGGGGATTCGATCGATCATCTCTTTGAGCAAGCGTTCTTGCAAAGCCTGCTGCGTACTCATGATCTGATGACCGTAATCATTCTCCTGATGAAGATAATCAAGCACCTGTGCATCAGAGCGCTCATCATCGCGCAGCCAGTAATAGTTATCGATGCGGGTGTCACCATGCATGGTCATGGTGTGGGGGATTTTTTTTGCTTTTGGTGGCATGTCATTTTTCTTTTTGAGTTAACACCCTGTAAGGGTGGCAAATTCAGACAGCCTTGCAAGCGTAACGTGGGATTTTAGGGAAAATGCCGGGATTAACCCGGCAGATTTAGTTTTTGCTGCTGAATATCTTGTTCGATGCCTTCGCGTACATCCTGAGGAATTTTTAGCGCATCCCCAAGCGCATTGAGATAACTGCGCTCCATAAAGTGGTCGATGTCGATTGCAGCGCAGCTTAAGAAATACAATTCCAACGCTTCTTCTTCGTTATTGACACCTTGCACAAGGCGTTGCGGATCAAGAGGCTGATCGATAGCTTGCTGAATTAGATTACGCCCCGGCCCTTCGATACCGGCATCACGTAGTTGCTGCTCGATAATCTGGCGTTCTTTATCATCAATATGACCATCGCTTTTAGCAGCGAACACCAAAGCGGTAATCAGGCGCTCAGTACGAACATCGACAGGCGTCTGCTGCTGCCCAAACTGCGGCTCACCCTGATGGGCCTCACGCACTCGGTCTTTATATTTGTTCCACAGTACGCTTCCCGCAACCGCACCACCGCCGACCAATAACGCGCTGGTGCCGTACTTTGTCAGTAGTTTCCGTGACGATTTGCTCGCCAGCAGCAAACCGGCTAACCCACCGAGTGCGCCAGGCACCAGTAATTTACTCAGCCCCTGAGAATTGTTTCCCTGAGGCGTTTGTGCGGATGGATTCTGACCAGTGTGATTCTGGATAGATTGCGTCGCTTGCCCCAGCATAGACTGAAGCTGCTGTAACCAATTGCTCATTAGAGACACCCTTTGTGAGAACTTAACATCTGAGGTTAAGCCAAAGGCTGTCAAGAAGTGTCTGATAAGGCTAAAGATGAGAAAAGAACCGCGCCGGTAACCCGACGCGATAAAACTTATGCCGCTTTAGTGCGTTTACGCGGGTGTTCAGCCACTTTATCGTCTGCAACAGACTCTTCAGCGTTATCGGCTTCATCTGCGACTTCACCGGCAATTTCAGTACTTTCAAGGTCCGGCAATTTACCACTTTTGAGCACGGAGGAAAGCACGTCTTTGTTTTCTGCCATCCACATAGCCAGCACATCGTTTTGCCCCTCTTCAAGAGCAACAGGACTGTGTACGAGCCACTCGCTCAATACTTCTGCCAGATCGAGCATTTTGTCGTAGGCGTCCGCATCTTTTTTACTGGCAAAAGACATTTTTTCTTGCCCCTCTCGTACAACAACGTATTTGATTTCAACCGCCATTTTGCAGCTCCGGTTTAACTGTTTATTTAAACAGTGTAATGATATTACCCCTGTATCGCAAGAGGGGAAAACAACTGCGCACGCAAACGTTTTCGTTTATAATCCGCCGGTCTATTTTCTCCGTTCGGGTATACAGATTATGTCAATTTTGGGAACAGCGCTTCGTCCATCAGCTACACGAGTCATGTTGTTAGGGTCAGGCGAATTAGGAAAAGAAGTGGCCATTGAATGTCAGCGTCTTGGTCTGGAAGTTATCGCCGTAGACCGCTATGCAGATGCCCCCGCGATGCATGTCGCTCACCGCAGCCACGTCATTAATATGCTCGACGGCGTCGAGCTTAAGAAGCTGGTCTCTGTAGAAATGCCAGATTTCATCGTTCCCGAAATTGAAGCCATCGCCACTGACATGTTGGTTGAGCTTGAGAAGCAAGGCCAGTGCGTTGTGCCTTGCGCGCGCGCGACAAAGCTGACCATGAACCGCGAAGGTATTCGCCGCCTCGCAGCAGAGGAACTCGCTCTGCCGACCTCCAACTTCCGTTTTGCTGATAGCGAAGAGGCATTTTTACAGGCAGTTGAAGAGATCGGTCTGCCTTGTATCGTTAAACCGGTGATGAGTTCTTCCGGTAAAGGGCAAAGTTTCATCCGCACAGCAGATCAATTAGCCAAAGCATGGGAGTATGCGCAAGAAGGCGGCCGCGCAGGTAAAGGCAAAGTCATTGTGGAAGGCGTGGTTAATTTCGATTTCGAAATCACCCTACTGACTATTAGTGCTGTCGATGGCGTGCATTTCTGCGCCCCAATCGGGCACCGTCAGGAAGATGGCGACTACCGCGAATCCTGGCAACCTCAGAAAATGAGCGATATCGCTCTGAGCCGCGCGCAAGAAATCGCTGAAAAAGTGGTGAAGGCATTGGGTGGTTATGGTTTGTTTGGCGTCGAACTGTTCGTGTGTGGCGATGAGGTTATTTTTAGTGAAGTCTCCCCTCGTCCACATGACACTGGCATGGTGACGATGATTTCTCAGGATGTCTCAGAGTTCGCGTTGCACGTCCGTGCTTTCCTTGGCTTGCCAATAGGCGAAATTCGCCAGTACGGCCCGGCAGCTTCTGCGGTAATTCTGCCAGAATTGAGCAGCGACAACGTGCAGTTCGGCAATGTGGATGCAGCAGTAGGTGCGGGAATGCAAGTGCGTTTGTTTGGTAAACCGGAGATTAACGGCAAGCGTAGGATGGGTGTGGCACTGGCAACGGGTTCAAGCGTGGAAAATGCGATTGCACGTGCTATTGCAGCAACCAAAGCCATCAGCGTAACGGGTTAAAAAAATCCCCGCTCTATCGAGCGAGGATCTTATAAGACGAATAATTCGAGTTGCATCAAGGCGGCGACGTAGCAAATCCCCAGAAGCTTACATTAGTAAGTGACTGGGGTGAGCGAGGATGCCAACACAGATGCGGCTCGAAGAATGAAGTCTTATTTAGCGCCTTCGACTGCTTCACGAGCGAGAGTAGTAATACGATCATAATCGCCAGCTTCCAGCGCGTCAGCCGGAACCAACCATGAACCACCGATGCACAGAACGCTTTTCAGCGCCAGGTAGTCACGGTAGTTAGCCGGTGTGATACCGCCAGTTGGGCAGAAACGAACCTGAGAGAATGGACCTGCGATAGCTTGCAGTGCTTTGGTGCCGCCATTTGCTTCAGCAGGGAAGAATTTGAATTCTTTCAAGCCGTAATCCAGACCCAGCATCAGTTCAGAAACAGTGCTGATACCTGGGATCAATGGAATGGAGCCTTCGGTTGCTGCTTTCAACAGTGGCTCAGTCAGGCCTGGGCTGATTGCGAACTGCGCACCAGCTTCAGTAACCTCTGCCAGTTGCTCTGGGTTCAGAACGGTACCCGCACCAATAATCGCTTCTGGTACTTCTTTAGCGATAGCACGGATTGCATCCATTGCACATGGAGTACGCAGAGTCACTTCCAGAACGCGCACGCCGCCAGCAACTAATGCTTTAGCCATTGGTACTGCGTGTTCCAGTTTGTTAATTACGATAACCGGGACAACCGGTCCTGTTTTCAGGATCTGTTCCGCAGTAGTTTTCCAGTTTTTCATCTCAAGCCTCTTCAACCAACTTTATAATTCGTTTCCAGAGCAGCAACCGCTACATCCGGTCCTTAAAATTTAATGCAGGTCGCGCCTTGTTCCGCGCCAGATAACTGTTCGCGTAACGCGCTAAATAGTTCACGACCGGTGCCAACGCGTTCCGCGCTGAGATCCGGGTGGTATGCAGTGCGTTTTTCAAGCTCGGCGTCATCGACCAGCAATGTCAGTTCACCCGTTTGACCGTTGACGCGAATCATATCGCCGTCCCGGACTTTTGCCAGCAGCCCACCATCATAAGCTTCTGGGGTAACATGGATTGCAGAGGGCACCTTACCGGATGCGCCCGACAGCCGTCCATCAGTGACTAACGCTATTTTGAAACAGCGGTCCAATAATACCCCAAGTGGCGGCATAAGTTTATGTAATTCTGGCATGCCGTTCGCTTTTGGCCCCTGATGGCGAACAACAACCACGCAATCACGGTCCAGAAGGCCTGCTTCAAACGCAGGTAAAACGTCATGCTGGCTTTCAAAAATGACAGCAGGCGCTTCAATAACCTGGTTTTCTACAGGTACAGCAGAAGTTTTCATCACCGCACGGCCAAGGTTTCCGCTCAGGACTTTGGTGCCGCCATGTTTGGAGAAAGGTTTATCGAAGGTGGCGATAACATCAGTATCGAGCGCGGTTGTTGCGCCTTCACGCCAGGCCAGTTGGCCATTATCCAGCCATGGCTCCATGGTGTAGTGATGCAAACCAAAGCCCGCTACAGTGTTCACATCTTCATGCAGCAAACCACCTTTGAGCAATTCACGCATCAGTACTGGCACACCGCCAGCAGCCTGGAAGTGGTTAATGTCCGCAGGGCCATTTGGATACAGACGAGCCAACAATGGCACCACATCGGAAAGATCGGAGAAATCGTCCCAATTGATGATAATGCCAGCCGCGCGGGCCATCGCCACCAGGTGCATGGTGTGGTTAGTTGAACCACCAGTGGCCAACAAGGCAACGATGCCGTTTACGACAACTTTTTCATCAATCATTTTACCGAGTGGCATCCACTCATTGCCATTTCCGGTCAGACGCGTGACCTGCCGTGCTGCCGCAGCGGTTAGTTCGTGACGCAGAGGCGCATCAGGGTGAACAAATGAAGAACCCGGCAACTGCATGCCCATGAACTCAACCACCATCTGGTTGGTGTTGGCGGTACCGTAGAATGTACAAGTACCCGGTGCGTGGTAAGAAGCAGCCTCAGATTCCAGTAGCGCGATGCGATCCACTTTGCCTTCAGCATAAAGTTGGCGAATACGTACTTTTTCTTTATTCGGCAAACCACTGGCCATTGGACCTGATGGCACAAATACCGCAGGCAGATGGCCAAATGACAATGCTGCCATCGTTAGACCCGGAACGATTTTATCGCACACGCCGAGATACAGTGCGCCATCGAACATATTATGAGACAGGCCGATTGCCGTAGACATTGCGATAATCTCGCGGCTCAGCAATGACAGTTCCATGCCATCCTGCCCTTGTGTCACTCCATCACACATAGCAGGGACGCCACCGGCAACTTGACCAACCGCCCCCACTGAATGCAAAGCTTTGCGAATCTGGTCAGGGTAATACTCATACGGCTGGTGAGCGGAGAGCATGTCGTTATAGGACGTGATGATCGCAATGTTGTTACGCAGCATGCTTTTCAGCGCGGCTTTATCTTCTGGCTGACAAGCGGCAAAACCGTGTGCCAGATTGCCGCACGCTAATTCAGAGCGATGCACGGTGTTCGACTTCGCTTTTTCAATTCGTGCCAGATAGGCTTCGCGGGTTTGGCGGGAGCGTTCAACGATGCGTTGTGTTACGCGTAACAAATTAGGATTCATAACAAGTCCTCATAAAGTGGCTGCCGTCGCTTTGGGCAGGTGGTCGACGTTACCGGCTCTTTTCTCTTCTCGTGAGGCGGTAATCCGTACCATCAGGGCAAAATCGCTTCAGCTAGTGTAAATAAAAAAGCCCTGCTGGTGAATCCAGTCAGGGCTTTTAAATTAAAAAATTTGCACCACTTTGGTGTTAGATCATGTTACCGGTAAAATATGAATCATTTGTTACACGATTTTTGCAAAATCCGAGGTGTTTAATCTCCTAAATCATTCGAGTTGCATTGAGGCGGCGACGCAGCGAATCCCCAGGAGCTTACACAAGTAAGTGACTGGGGTGAGCGAGGAAAGCCAACGAAGAGGCAACTCGAAGGATGACGGAGATTTATTCGAATTCGTTCCACGAACGCCCATCACGGGTGATCATCGCAACTGATGCCACAGGACCCCAGGTACCCGCCTGATACGGTTTAGGTGCGTCGTTATCCGCAGCCCACGCCTCGGTGATGGAATCGACCCACTTCCACGCTTCTTCTACTTCATCACGACGCACGAACAGTGCCTGGATCCCACGCATGGTTTCCAGTAACAGGCGCTCGTAAGCATCTGCCAGATGGGTTTCATTGAAGGTTTCGGAGTAGCTCAGATCCAGTTTAGTGGTTTGCAGGTTGTGCTTATGTTCAAGACCTGGAACTTTGTTAAGCACTTGAATATCTACACCTTCGTCCGGCTGCAGACGGATGGTGAGTTTGTTTTGTGGCAGATCCTGCCAGGAATCTTTGAACAGGTTCAGTGGCGGGCTTTTGAAATAGACCACAACTTCGGAACATTTGGTTGGCAGACGTTTACCGGTACGCAGGTAGAACGGCACACCCGCCCAACGCCAGTTATCAATATCCACACGGATTGCAACAAAGGTTTCGGTGCTGCTGGACTTGTTCGCGCCCTCTTCTTCCAGGTAGCCAGGTACTTTTTGGCCCTGAGCAAAGCCGGAAGTGTACTGCCCACGCACGGTTTTTTCGCGCACATTGCTGCGGTCAATACGGCGCAGTGATTGCAGAACTTTAACTTTTTCGTCGCGAATATGGTCTGCGGTGAGATCGGACGGTGGAGACATCGCAATCATGCACAGAATTTGCAGCAAGTGGTTTTGAATCATGTCGCGCATCTGCCCGGCCTGGTCAAAGTAACCCCAGCGCCCTTCGATACCCACTTCTTCTGCTACCGTGATTTCCACGTGATCGATAGTTTTGTTATCCCAGTTATTGGCAAACAGGGAGTTCGCAAAACGTAACGCCAGCAGGTTCAGTACCGTTTCTTTACCTAAATAATGGTCGATACGATAGACCTGGCACTCTTCAAAATACTCGCCAACCTGGTCGTTGATTTCCTGTGATGTCGCAAGCGAGGTGCCAAGCGGTTTTTCCATGACAACACGAGCAGGTTTAGCGTTGAGTTTCGCCTTGCCCAGACCTTTGCAGATTGCGCCAAAAGTATTCGGTGGCATAGCAAAGTAGTTGATGGTGACGCGATTTTGCTGATCGAGCATCTTACCGAGTTTGGTAAAGGCTGCAGTATCGTTAACATCCAGGTTGCAAAAATCGAGACGGCTGCTCAATTTATCCCACAGGCTTTCGTCGATCTTTTCCTTCATAAAGGTTTCGATCGCTTCGCGCACTACTTTGGTATAAGCCTCTTTATCCCAATCAGCGCGGCCCACGCCCAGGATGCGCGTCTCCGGGTGGATCTGCCCTGCCTTCTCCAGTTGATACAGGGATGGCAGAAGTTTCCGACGCGCAAGGTCGCCCTTCGCGCCGAAAATCACCAGGTCACATGCCTGAGCTGTCTGTGTTACCGCCATGTCTTTTCTCCTCGTTTCGGATGTCCGGTATGAATACCGGCCCGTGTGTAATTTTATTACAGAACAATGTACTGCTTTTGCTGAATTCAGGTAAGTCTTCAGCCATTATTTGATCGCATTCATGAACAAGATTTGGCCACCAGTGCCATTTCACGGCAATAAATCGAATTTTTCGAAGTTTCGTTGTTGATGTATATCATGTCGAAAGTTAGACACTGATCATGTTATGAAAAAAAACAACATCATCACATCGATTAACTTGTCCAATCACTAATGGGCAAGAGTATATTCTTGCTAAATCGTGCCACGATTTCTCCATTTGTTGAAATCGACAAAATCCATGAATGCCGGACACCTATGAATATGCTGGACAAAATCCAGTCTCAACTGGAACACCTTAGCAAATCAGAACGTAAAGTCGCAGAAGTGATTCTTACCGCACCACAAGATGCCATTCACTCAAGCATTGCAACCCTTGCCCGCAGTGCCGATGTCAGCGAACCGACAGTCAACCGTTTTTGCCGCCGCCTTGAAACCAAAGGCTTTCCAGATTTTAAGTTACATTTAGCGCAAAGTCTGGCGAATGGCACTCCTTATGTAAACCGGAATGTTGACGAAGACGATAGCGTTGAAGCTTATACCGGCAAAATCTTCGAATCCGCTATGGCAAGCCTTGACCAGGTACGGCAATCATTGGATATGGCAGCAGTCAATCGTGCTGTGGATTTACTCACCCAGGCCAAGAAAATCGCTTTCTTCGGTCTAGGTTCTTCAGCCGCTGTAGCGCATGACGCAATGAACAAATTCTTTCGTTTTAATGTGCCTGTTATTTATTCTGACGATGTCGTTTTGCAACGCATGAGCTGCATGAATTGTAGTGAAGAAGATGTCGTTGTACTCATCTCGCATACCGGGCGAACTAAAAATCTGGTGGAGCTCGCACAACTGGCGCGTGAAAACGATGCCATTGTGTTGGCGATAACCTCAGAAGGTTCACCGCTCGCCCGCGAAGCGACACTCTCTTTATTACTCGACGTGCCTGAAGATACCGATATCTATATGCCAATGGTGTCGAGGCTTGCTCAATTAACGGTAATAGATGTACTGGCAACCGGTTTTACTTTACGCCGGGGTGCAAAATTCAGAGATAACTTGAAGCGAGTCAAAGAAGCGCTCAAGGAATCGCGTTTTGATAAGGGACTGTTTGTTTCTGGCGAAAACACTTAAGTTTCCATAACAAAGCTGTAACTTTTTAGGTCATTCGGTTAAGTTGTTGCTTTGCGTTTTTAACGCATTCTGATTTTCCGAATCTTTTGTTAACGCAACACCAAAGTTGTTTCAGTCAACGGAGTAATACATGTCCAGACGGCTACGTAGAACCAAAATCGTTACCACTTTAGGCCCAGCCACCGATCGCGACAATAATCTGGAAAAGATTATCGCTGCTGGCGCTAACGTGGTGCGTATGAACTTTTCCCACGGCACCGCAGAAGATCATCAGATCCGTGCTGATAAAGTTCGTGAAATTGCCGCGAAACTGGGTCGTCATGTCGCTATTCTGGGCGATTTGCAGGGGCCAAAAATTCGTGTGTCCACGTTTAAAGAAGGCAAAGTCTTCCTTAATATTGGTGACAAATTCCTGCTTGATGCCAACCTTGGCAAAGGCGAAGGCGACAAAGAAAAAGTCGGTATCGACTATAAAGGTCTGCCAGCTGACGTTGTAACCGGTGACATCCTGCTGCTTGATGACGGTCGCGTACAGTTAAAAGTACTCGAAGTGCAGGGCATGAAAGTGTTCACCGAAGTCACCGTGGGTGGCCCGTTGTCGAACAACAAAGGTATCAACAAGCTGGGTGGCGGCCTGTCCGCTGAAGCGCTGACCGATAAAGACAAAGCCGATATCCTGACGGCTGCGAAAATCGGCGTTGATTACCTGGCAGTTTCCTTCCCACGTTGTGGCGAAGACCTGAACTACGCTCGTCGCCTGGCGCGCGAAGCGGGTTGTGATGCGAAAATTGTCGCTAAAGTGGAACGTGCCGAAGCCGTTTGCAGTGAAGAGGCAATGGACGATGTGATTCTGGCATCAGACGTGGTGATGGTTGCCCGTGGTGACCTCGGCGTTGAAATCGGTGACCCTGAGTTGGTCGGTATTCAGAAGACCCTGATTCGTCGTGCGCGTAAGCTTAACCGTGCGGTTATTACTGCGACCCAGATGATGGAGTCGATGATTACCAACCCAATGCCAACTCGTGCTGAAGTCATGGACGTAGCGAACGCCGTGCTGGACGGTACCGATGCGGTAATGCTTTCTGCAGAAACCGCGGCAGGTCAATACCCTGCTGAAACCGTCGCGGCAATGGCGCGGGTTTGCCTGGGTGCTGAGAAAATCCCAAGCATTAACGTTTCCAAACACCGTTTGGACGTACAGTTCGACAACACAGAAGAAGCGATTGCAATGTCTGCGATGTACGCGGCAAACCACCTGAAAGGTGTTACTGCAATCATCACTATGACTGAATCAGGCCGCACCGCACTGATGACTTCTCGTATCAGCTCCGGTTTGCCAATCTTCGCTATGTCTCGCCACGAGCGCACGCTGAATCTCACCTCTTTGTACCGCGGTGTAACGCCTGTGTTCTTTGATAGCCCAAGCGACGGTGTTGCTGCTGCAAACGATGCAGTGAATCTGCTGCGCGATAAAGGTTACCTGGTTTCTGGCGATCTGGTTATCGTCACCCAGGGCGATGTGATGAGTACCATTGGTACCACCAACACCACGCGTATTCTGTGTGTTGAGTAATCCATCTGTATAAAAACTAAGGGGCCATTCGGCCCCTTTATTATTTCTTATTCTTTATTTCTTAGGATAAAGCTCTTTGCGGCGGTAAGGTTCTGTCTCCCCTTCCTTGCGCGTTTTAAGCAATTTCAGTATCCAGGTATATTGCTCGAGATTCGGCCCTACCAAAATTTCCACTTCTTCGTTCATACGCCGGGCAATAGTGTTGTCGTCTGCATCAAGCAGGTCATCCATCGGCGGGCGAATATGAATATCCAGGCGATGCGTCTTGCTGTTATAAACCGGGAACAGCGGAACAACACGTGCACGCGATATTTTCATTAAGCGGCCAATCGCTGGTAATGTCGCTTTGTATGTCCCGAAGAAATCAACAAATTCACTGTGCTCGGCACCGTGGTCCTGATCTGGCAGATAATATCCCCAATATCCCTGACGCACAGAGCTGATAAACGGCTTAATCCCGTCGTTACGCGCATGCAATCGACCACCAAAACGGCGACGCACGGTATTCCACATGTAATCAAATAGCGGGTTGCCCTGATTGTGGAACATCGCCGCCATTTTCTGCCCTTGAGACGCCAGTAGCATCGCAGGGATATCCACAGCCCAGCCGTGCGGTACGAGGAAGATGACATTTTCTTCGCGTTGCTTTAGCTCGTCGATAATCTCTTTACCGTGCCAGTCAACGCGCTGCATGACTTTTTGCGGATCTTTAATCGCAAGCTCCGCCATCATCACCATCGCCTGAGGGGCGGTGGCAAACATTTCATCAATAATAGCTTCGCGGTCAGATTCCGGCATATCGGGGAAGCAATACAGCAGGTTTATTTGTGCACGACGGCGCGCACTTTTACCCAGGCGCCCGGCAATACGCCCTACTTTGCCCAAAAGCGGATCCCGTAATGACGGAGGTAACATTGCAAGCCCTGCGAAAGCGCCAACGCCTAACCAGGCGCCCCAAAATTTCGGGTGCAAGAAGGCCTTTTGAAATTCAGGAATGAACTCACTGTGACTTTTTTTTGCTTTTTCCATGCATATTCTCAGTACAGCATCAAATCATTGATGACATGAATTTGTAAGTATCTTAGCGGGCTAATGCCCATCAGACAAAGAAAAAGCCGGCAACAAAGTACCGGCCTTTTTCATAACGATGGATTAATTGAAGCTAAGTTGCGGTGTGACTTCACGAACTTGTGCCAGATAATCGTTACGATCCGAGCCTGTCAGCCCTTCGGTACGAGGCAATTTCGCAGTTAATGGGTTTACCGCCTGCTGATTAACCCACACTTCATAATGCAAATGCGGCCCCGTAGAACGCCCGGTATTACCGGAGAGTGCGATACGGTCCCCACGTTTCACTTTCTGCCCAGGCTGAACCAACAGCTTTTTCAGGTGCATATAACGAGTGGTATATGTACGACCATGACGGATAGCGACAAAGTAACCTGCCGCACCACTGCGTTTGGCCATAACAACTTCACCATCACCGACCGCCAGCACCGGAGTACCTTGTGGCATCGCAAAATCGACACCTTTGTGCGGGGCCACACGCCCGGTTACCGGGTTGAGACGGCGCGGGTTAAAGTTTGACGAGATACGGAACTGTTTTGCAGTTGGGAAGCGCATAAAGCCTTTCGCAAGCCCGGAACCACTACGATCGTAGAATTTGCCGTCTTCCGCACGAATGGCGTAGTAGTCTTTACCACTGCTGCGCAGGCGCACGCCCACCAATTGGCTTTGTTCACGTTTGCCATCGAGCATTTCGCGTGACATCAGCACAGAAAACTCATCGCCTTTCTTCAGTTTGCGGAAATCCATCTGCCACTGCATGGCTTTGATAACCGAGCTGATCTCAGCACTTGTCAATCCAGCATCTTTCGCACTACTCACAAAACTATTGCCAACCGTGCCTTTCAGCACATTGTTAACCCATTCGCCTTGCTGCATTTCGCTGCTGAGTTTG
The DNA here is from genome assembly GCF_902500225.1 of Buttiauxella massiliensis. GTDB lineage: Bacteria > Pseudomonadota > Gammaproteobacteria > Enterobacterales > Enterobacteriaceae > Buttiauxella > Buttiauxella massiliensis. The sequence goes on from NZ_LR722654.1 coordinate 110,807, forward strand.
AAAGTACTGCCTGAACGGTCGTATGTGCGCGTTTCGCGGCGTGACATTTCCCATGTCAGGCGCTGCAGTTCGCCATCGTCGTTTAACGTCCAGGAGATCTGTTGACCGATTTTCAGGTTACGCAGGTCTTTATCTACCGTCGCAAGTTGGCTGATATCGCCCATGTCGATGCCATACTGATTCAGGATGCTACCGAGCGTATCCCCTGTCGACACGACATATTCATGAACACCCGTTTCACCGGCAGTTTTGTCGTCCAGTTCATCCTGCGGAATTGTGTCGTCTTCTGCGTCCGGAGACTGATCTAACGGTTCACTGGCTTCAGGGAGTAACGAACGAATTTCGTTTTTCTCAAGCTCAATGGTTTTAATGACGGGGCTGGCTTCAGGATGATAGACGTACGGTCGCCAGACAGCGACCGCAAGTGTAAGAACTGTAAGAGACCCCAGCATAACGCGGTGGGGCCGGGACAAATTGTCGAATGCCAGGGCGACAGAGCGGGCTATCTGTTGCACGTATTCACTTCCTCATTAATCTCCTTTCAGGCAGCTCGCATATTGGTTCGCAAGCCCGCTCAAAAACTGCATATAGCTGTCTTTGCCGAGCTTAACCTCAATCCCCAGTGGATCCAGCGTTCCGCTTCGAACGTTAGTGCCACGGGCAACGGCATTAATAACTGCTGGCCTGAACTGCGGTTCAGCAAAAACGCACACGGCTTTTTGCTCAACCAACTGTGTTCTGATGTCATGTAAACGCTGCGCACCGGGTTGGATTTCTGGGTTAACGGTAAAATGGCCAAGTGGCGTTAGACCGTAATGTTTTTCAAAGTAGCCGTAAGCGTCGTGAAAAACGAAATACCCTTTTCCTTTGAGCGGTGCGAGCACGCTACCAACTTGCTTATCGATGTTGGCTAATCCTAACTCGAAAGTTTGCAAGTTGGCGTCAAGTTTGGCTCTATTTTGGGGCATAAGTTCCACTAATTTATCGTGGATTGCAACCGCTGACAGGCGCGCTACCTCTGGCGAAAGCCAGATATGCATGTTGTATTCACCATGATGGTGATCTTCGTCACTATTTTCGGCTGAATGGTCATGTCCTTCGTGACCATGTTCGTCATCGTCATCACCCTTCATCAGCAACGGTTTCACGCCAGGTAAAGCTGCAAGTTGCACTTGTTTTTGTTCAGCTAATTGCTTAACCGACTTCTGCATGAAGGCTTCCATTTCAGGGCCAACCCACACCACTAAGTCCGCGCTTTGTAAGCGTTTTACATCAGATGGACGAAGTGCATAATCATGCTCAGAAGCGCCATCTGGCAGCAAAACTTCGGTCGGTGTCACGCCATCAGCGATCGCTGCGGCGATAAAACCTAAGGGTTTGATTGAAGCTACTACAGCCGCCTGCGCTGGGGCGGCTGCGGCACCCAAAAAGGCAGTTGTTAAAGCTGCGCAAAGAAATGAGTTTTTATGTAACATAATGCGATTTTTCATCGTTAAGAATGTGAGATGTGTGATATTATAACATCCGCTAACTTCTGCAACCCCTGAAATTGTCATGACAAATCTGGTATCACTGGAAAATATCTCTGTTTCTTTCGGACAACGCCGCGTGCTGTCTGATATTTCACTCGATCTCAAACCGGGCCGCATTTTGACGCTGCTTGGGCCAAATGGTGCAGGGAAATCAACGCTGGTGCGTGTGGTGTTGGGTCTGGTAGCACCTGATGAAGGCGTTATCAAGCGTGACCGCGACCTGCGCATCGGCTACGTACCGCAAAAACTCCATCTCGACGCCACTCTGCCATTAACCGTCAGCCGCTTTATGCGCCTGCGTCCAGGTGTGAAAAAGGCCGATATTTTGCCTGCGCTAAAACGCGTACAGGCCGCCCATCTGATTGAAGCGCCAATGCAAAAGCTTTCTGGCGGTGAGAATCAACGCGTTCTGCTGGCGCGTGCTTTGTTAAATCAGCCGCAATTATTGGTGCTTGATGAACCAACACAAGGCGTGGATGTTAACGGGCAACTTGCGCTTTATAACCTGATTGACCAGTTGCGCCACGAGCTCGATTGCGCGGTGATGATGGTTTCCCACGACCTGCATTTGGTGATGGCGAAAACCGATGATGTGCTATGCCTGAATCACCATATTTGCTGTTCAGGTACGCCCGAAGTGGTGTCGATGCATCCGGAATTTATTTCGATGTTTGGCGCACGGGGTGCCGAGCAGTTAGGCATTTATCGCCACCATCATAACCACCGTCACGATCTTACCGGACGTATCGTTCTGCGCAGAGGGAATGGCCAGTCATGATTGAATTGTTGTTACCCGGCTGGCTTGCCGGGATTTTGCTGGCGTGTGCTGCTGGCCCGCTCGGCTCTTTTGTTGTCTGGCGCAGGATGTCCTATTTTGGCGACACACTCGCTCACGCATCTTTGTTAGGCGTTGCTTTCGGCTTACTGCTCAATGTAAACCCATTTTATGCGGTGATTGCGGTAACGTTAATGCTGGCGTTAGGTCTGGTCTGGCTCGAAAAACGCCCGCATCTGGCGTTAGACACCTTGCTCGGGATTATGGCTCACAGCGCGTTGTCACTGGGTCTGGTCGTGGTCAGTTTAATGTCTAACGTGCGCGTCGATTTGATGGCGTATCTGTTTGGCGATCTGCTATCGGTCACCATGCCGGATATTATCTCTATTGCATTGGGTGTTGCGGTGGTTGTTGGCGTGCTGCTTTGGCAATGGCGCAATCTGTTGTCGATGACTATCAGCCCGGACCTGGCTCATGTTGACGGGGTCAACCTGCAACGCGTGAAAATGCTGTTGATGCTGGTGACGGCGCTGACCATAGGTGTGGCGATGAAATTTGTCGGCGCATTGATCATCACTTCCCTGCTGATTATTCCTGCAGCAACGGCGCGTCGTTTTGCGCGGACGCCTGAGCAAATGGCGGGTTTTGCGGTGATTATCGGAATGCTTTCAGTCACAGGCGGGCTGACGTTCTCAGCGTTTTATGACACACCAGCCGGGCCGTCGGTGGTGTTGAGTTCGGCGGTATTGTTTGTATTGAGTATGGCGAAGAAGCAAGCGGCTTAAATTGTGTTGGATGGCGCTTGCGCTTATCCAACCTACAAAACCGTAGGGCGGATAAGTGCAACGTCATCCGCCATTTTACTTAAACTACCGGCGGTATAATTCCAAAGTGAGTCCAGGCTCTTGGCGTTGCCATTCGCCCACGCGGAGTACGTTGCAGGAAGCCCTGCTGAATCAAGAACGGTTCCAGCACATCTTCGATGGTTTCACGTTCTTCGCCAATCGCTGCTGCCAGGTTATCCAATCCAACCGGGCCGCCCATGAATTTATCTATCACCGCCAGCAATAACTTGCGGTCCATATAGTCAAAACCTTCGGTATCGACATTCAGCATATCCAGCGCTTGCGAGGCGATTTCGGCACTGATGGTGCCATCGTGGCGCACTTCGGCAAAATCGCGCACCCGACGTAATAAACGGTTGGCAATACGCGGTGTACCACGCGCTCGCTTCGCCACTTCAAAAGCACCCTCTTCGCTCATCTCCAGCCCTAAAACTGTCGCGCTGCGACCAACGATGTGCTGCAAATCGGAAACGCCGTAAAACTCCAGGCGCTGCACAATACCGAAACGGTCACGCAGTGGCGAAGTTAACGAACCCGCGCGCGTGGTCGCGCCAATCAGGGTAAACGGCGGCAAATCGATTTTGATGGAACGCGCTGCCGGGCCTTCGCCAATCATGATATCGAGCTGATAATCTTCCATTGCCGGGTAAAGCACTTCTTCGACAACTGGCGATAAACGGTGGATTTCATCGATAAATAAAACGTCATGAGGTTCGAGGTTGGTCAGCATTGCCGCCAAATCCCCTGCCTTTTCCAGCACCGGGCCGGAAGTGGTGCGCAAATTCACACCCATTTCGTTGGCGACAATATTCGCCAGCGTGGTTTTACCCAACCCTGGCGGGCCGAAAATTAACAGATGATCGAGCGCATCCCCACGCAGTTTTGCCGCCTGGATGAAAATCTCCATTTGCGATGTAACCTGCGGCTGGCCGACGTAATCCGCCAAAAAACGCGGGCGAATCGCGCGGTCAATTAACTCATCAGGGGTGATGGTGTCTGGCGATACCAGACGGTCTGCTTCAATCATCCTTCATCTACCTCAGGGGCTTCAAAGTGCTGCGCGTAATGCTTCACGGATCAGGGTTTCACAATCGGCACCGGCTTTGCCGACTTTACTGATCATGCGACTGGCTTCTTGTGGTTTATAGCCCAGCGATACCAGCGCCGCAACGGCTTCCTGCTCGGCGTCGTCTGTCACGCCGCTTTCCGGCGCAGTTAGCACCAAATCGGATGCCGGAGTAAACAGGTCGCCATGCATGCCTTTGAAGCGGTCTTTCATTTCAACAATCAAACGCTCGGCGGTCTTTTTACCCACGCCCGGCAGCTTAACTAATGAACCAATTTCTTCACGCTCAACGGCATTCACAAACTGTTGTGCCGACATACCAGAAAGAATCGCCAGCGCCAGTTTCGGGCCAACACCATTCACTTTGATAAGCTCGCGGAAGAGCGTGCGTTCTTGTTTGTTATTGAAACCGTAGAGCAATTGCGCGTCTTCACGCACCACAAACTGGGTAAATACCACAGCTTCTTTACCGATTTCCGGCAATTCATAGAAGCACGTCATGGGCATGTGAACTTCGTATCCAACGCCGCCGACTTCCATCAATACCAGCGGTGGCTGTTTTTCCAGGATGATGCCTCTGAGTCTTCCAATCACACTGCTTCCCCTACGGTTGCGTAAAAAATTTTGCCTATCATATAAAAAAGGCTGGATAGATATCCAGCCCTATTTATTTTAAACGTCCTCGAGACAAATTAAGCCGTGTATCGCTCATCTGCATCGAGTTCTGCGTCACGTGGCAATGCGTGATGGCAATCGCCAGCGCATCTGCCGCATCCGCTTGCGGATTCGCAGATAGTTTCAGCAAGGTCCGCACCATATGCTGCACCTGGCTTTTTTCAGCACTACCAATGCCAACGACCGTCTGCTTAACCTGGCGAGCCGCATACTCAAACACGGGCAAATCATGGTTCACCGCCGCGACTATCGCAGCACCACGAGCCTGGCCGAGTTTCAGTGCGGAATCCGCGTTCTTCGCCATAAATACCGATTCGATGGCGAAATATTCAGGTTGGAACTGGGTAATAATTTCGCTCACCCCCGCGTAGATAAGCTTCAAACGCGAGGGTAAGTCGGTCACCTGAGTACGAATACAGCCGCTGCCCAGATAGGTAAGCTGCCGACCGGTCTGGCGAATAACGCCGTAACCGGTAACGCGTGACCCCGGATCGATGCCGAGAATAATCGCCATCACGCGTCTCCCTGGAAGGAAAATACCCTATAGATTTCAAGTCGCAGGAAGGCGGCTGCGCAGCAAATCCCCAAGAGCGTAGTCATGCTACGTGATTGGGGTGAGTGAGCAAAGCCAACGCATCTGCGAATTGAAAGATGACGGGTATCATTACAGCGTTGCCGCAACCTCGTCAGAGATCTCACCGTTGTGATAAACCTCTTGCACGTCATCGCAGTCTTCCAACATGTCGATAAGACGCATCAATTTCGGTGCAGTTTCTGCGTCCATATCGGCTTTGGTGGAAGGAATCATGGAGATTTCTGCTTCGTCTGCTTTAAGCCCTGCGGCTTCCAGCGCGTCACGTACTGCACCCATTTCTTCCCAGGCAGTGAACACGTCGATTGCGCCGTCGTCATATGCAACAACGTCTTCAGCACCCGCTTCAAGAGCGGCTTCCATCACGGTGTCTTCATCTTTGCCTGGGGCATAAGAGATAACGCCTTTTTTGGTGAACAGATAAGCTACTGAACCGTCAGTTCCCAAGTTACCGCCACATTTATTGAACGCATGACGTACTTCAGCCACGGTACGGTTACGGTTGTCGCTCAGGCATTCCACCATGACTGCTGAACCACCAGGACCGTAACCTTCATAAATGATGGTTTCCATGTTGGTGTCTTCGTCGCCACCCACACCACGTGCGATTGCACGGTTTAAGGTGTCACGCGTCATGTTGTTGGATAACGCTTTATCAATCGCTGCACGCAGACGCGGGTTAGAACCCGGATCACCACCGCCAAGACGGGCTGCAGTTACCAGCTCACGGATAATTTTGGTGAAAATTTTACCGCGTTTGGAATCCTGCGCAGCTTTGCGGTGCTTTGTGTTGGCCCACTTACTATGACCTGCCATAAAAATATCTCCAAAATAGCTACCTGACGGCAGCATTAATTACAAACTCTTCAATCGCTTCCCGGTTGCTCCACGACTTGGTCATAGCAGCCGCAGCTTGTGCGTCGGTCCACTCCCAGGCCAGATGTTCCGAGATGGTAATCAGCCGTTCGTTTGGCAGCGCAAGACAGAACCAATATTCCGTGTTGCGCGTAATTCCCGGGGCATAGCGATGACGCAAATGTGTAAAAATCTCGAACTCCACACAGCGTTGGCAGTCAATCAAGGTCAGTTGCTCTGAGACAACATCGATATCGACCTCTTCCTTTACTTCACGCTGTGCGGCATACAGCGCGGTTTCACCCTCTTCTATGCTGCCGGTAACCGACTGCCAGAATTCAGGATCATCGCGCCGCTGTAACATGAGCACCCGTCCGGTGTCCTTAGCGAAAATCACAATCAGTACCGAGACGGGACGCTTAAAGGCCATATCACTCGTTCTCGAGGGAAATGTCATTTTTAACTTTTTTAATCACTTCTATACCCAGCTCACTCAGAGACGTTGGGTTAGCGAAGCTTGGTGCTTCAGTCATCAGGCACGCTGCTGCGGTTGTTTTCGGGAACGCAATAACATCACGGATGTTGTCGGTGCCGGTCAACAGCATGGTCAGACGGTCCAGACCAAACGCCAGACCTGCATGCGGTGGAGTACCGTATTTCAGGGCGTCGAGCAGGAAGCCAAACTTCTCGCGTTGATCATCCTCGGTGATACCCAGAATGCCGAACACAGTCTGCTGCATCTGGCCGTTGTGGATACGAACGGAACCGCCGCCCACTTCATAACCGTTGATAACCATATCGTATGCGTTCGCAACCGCAGCTTCCGGATCGGCCGCCAGTTCTTCTGGTGACATATCTTTCGGTGCGGTGAACGGGTGGTGCATTGCGGTCAGGCCGCCTTCACCGTTGTCTTCAAACATTGGGAAGTCGATAACCCACAGCGGTGCCCAGGCTTTTTCATCGGTGATGCTAAGATCTTTACCGATTTTCAAACGCAATGCGCCAAGCGCGTCAGCAACCACTTTCTTGTTGTCTGCGCCGAAGAAGATCATGTCGCCATCTTGCGCACCCGTGCGGGCCAGAATAGCTTCAACGATTTCTGCGTTCAGGAATTTAGCCACCGGGCTTGTGATACCTTCGATGCCTTTAGCACGTTCGTTCACTTTGATATAAGCCAGCCCTTTCGCGCCGTAAATCTCAATGAACTTGCCGTAGTCGTCAATCTGTTTGCGGCTTAACTGTGCGCCACCTGGCACTCGCAGTGCTGCAACGCGGCCTTTAGCATCATTTGCCGGGCCTGCGAATACTTTAAACTCAACGTCTTTGAGCAGGTCAGCAACGTCCACCAGCTCCATTGGGTTACGCAAATCTGGTTTGTCAGAACCGTAACGACGCTCAGCTTCGGCGAAAGTCATGATTGGGAAGTCGCCCAGGTCGACGTTTTTCACGTCCAGCCACAGGTCACGAACCAACTTTTCCATCACTTCACGCACTTGCGGTGCGCTCATAAAGGAGGTTTCTACGTCGATCTGAGTAAATTCTGGCTGACGGTCAGCACGCAAATCTTCGTCACGGAAGCATTTAACAATTTGATAGTAGCGATCAAAACCAGACATCATCAGCAGCTGTTTGAACAGCTGTGGGGATTGCGGCAGCGCGTAGAATTTACCTTTGTGAACACGGCTTGGCACCAGGTAGTCACGAGCACCTTCTGGTGTAGCTTTGGTCAGCATTGGGGTTTCGATATCAAGGAAACCGTGGTCGTCCATAAAGCGGCGCACAAAGCTGGTGATTTTCGCACGCGTCTTCAGGCGGTTTGCCATTTCAGGGCGGCGCAGATCCAGGTAGCGGAATTTCAGGCGCGCTTCTTCGGTGTTGACGTGGTTTGAATCCAGCGGCAGCGCTTCAGAACGGTTGATGATGGTCAGATCGGTTGCGAAAACTTCCACAGCACCGGTAGCCATATCTTTGTTGATGTTTTTCTCATCACGCGGACGAACAGTACCGGTGATTTGGATGCAGAACTCATTACGCAGTTCGGATGCCAACTGGAACGCGTCCTGACGATCAGGGTCGAAAAACACCTGCACGATGCCTTCGCGATCGCGCATATCAATAAAGATAAGGCTACCGAGGTCACGACGACGATTGACCCAACCACACAGTGTTACTTGTTGTCCCACATGGGATTGATTTAGCTGCCCGCAATATACTGTACGCATGAGATATCCCTTAAATTAGCCGCTCACTGTTTTTCGGTGGCCACTATATTTTGTCTGTATACCCTATAGCATTCGAGTTGCAGGTAGGCGGCAAGGGAGTGAATACCCAGGAGCTTACTAAAGTAAGTGACTGGGGTTCATGAGTGCAGCCAACACCCCTGCGACTCGAAGGATGACGGGTATGAAAAAAGGGGGCTATTATACTGGAAATAACGGCCCGCGATAAGCCCGATACGACTGACTGACGCGTTTCAAAGCGCCTTGTTTTGGCAAAACTCACAAAAATTAACAAAATTTGTAAACTGCCGGCCCCTGGTTTCATCGTAAGGTATTAGCCGATCACCTTATTTTTCCCCGGAGTCACCCAATGTTAGAACTGAATACTTCACGAACCGCGCTGGTAATCATTGATTTGCAGGAAGGGATCCTGCCATTTGCAGGCGGCCCGCACAGTGCACAGGATGTGGTGGCTCGTTCAGCGAAACTTGCTGAAAAATTCCGTGCCAATGGAGCCCCCGTTATTATGGTGCGCGTTGGATGGTCAAAAGATTTTGCAGAAGCACTCAAACAGCCGGTTGATGCTCAAGCGGGTGCGCATGCACTGCCTGACAACTGGTGGGTTTACCCGCAGGCTTTAGGTAAAAAAGACACTGATATTGAAGTGACTAAACGCCAGTGGGGCGCGTTTTACGGCACCGACCTGGAACTCCAACTGCGCCGCCGCGGTATCGACACCATCGTGCTGTGCGGGATTTCGACTAACATCGGTGTGGAGTCCACCGCGCGTAACGCGTGGGAATTGGGCTTTAACCTGGTGATTGCCGAAGATGCGTGCAGTGCCGCAAGCAGTGAACAACACCAGGGCAGCATGACGAATATCTTCCCGCGTATAGGACGTGTTCGTAGCACTGAAGAAATTATTACTGCTTTTTAATTGACCTCGTTTCTACCCTATATCATTCGAGTTGTAGGTAGGCGACAAGGGAGATTATCCCGACGAGCTTACTGAAGTAAGTGATTCGGGTAAGCGAACGCAGTCAACACCCCTACAGCTCGAAGGATGACGGGTAGAATGATCTACATTGGCCTGCCGCAATGGTCGCACCCAAAGTGGGTGCGGCTCGGCATCACTTCTCTTGAAGATTACGCTCGTCACTTCAATTGTGTGGAAGGCAACACCACGCTTTATGCACTACCTAAAGCGGAGATTGTGTCGCGCTGGCGTGATATGACCGATGACGATTTCCGCTTCTGCTTTAAATTCCCGGCAACCATTTCCCATAATGCCGCACTTCGCCAGTGCGGCGATTTAACCGCTGAGTTTCTCGAAAGGATGTCGCCGCTGGCAAATCGCATTGGCCAATACTGGTTGCAGCTACCGGCAACATTTGGGCCTTCTGATTTACCCGCGCTGTGGAATTTCCTCGACTCGTTGCCCAAAGAATTTACCTATGGCGTTGAAGTTCGTCACCCTTCTTTCTTCGATAAAAGTCCCGATGAGCAAGCGCTTAATCGTGGACTGCACGAGCGCTGTGTCAATCGCGTGATTCTTGATAGTCGCCCGGTTCACAGCGCCAAACCACACAACGAAGCCATTCGTGAAGCGCAACGCAAAAAGCCGGTGGTTCCGGTTCATGCACTCGTGACGGCCAAAAATCCACTGGTGCGATTTATCGGCAGCGACGATATGGAGCAGAATCTGGCGTTCTTTAGCGCCTGGATGAAAACCTTGCCCAAGTGGGAACAAACCACCACGCCATACCTCTTTTTACACACCCCGGATATCGGCCTGGTACAAGACCTGGTTCATACGCTATGGCCGGGGTTGCAACAGGCTTTTCCGGCATTGGGAAATGAACCGGCGATTCCAAAGCAAAACTCACTATTTTAGTAATAGCGACAGTTAACAGGTTGCACTGCTATCATATGCCGTGCTGGAACTATCTCTAAAGGATGTGGGTATGGTAAGCGCGCTCTACGCCGTGTTGGGTGCTTTGTTGCTAATTAAGTTCTCGTTTGATGTTGTTCGTATGCGTTTGCAGTACCGCGTCTCATATGGTGACGGTGGTTTTAGCGAACTCCAGAGCGCAATTAGAATTCACGGTAATGCGGTGGAATATATTCCGGTCGCGTTGCTGCTTTTATTACTGATGGAAATGAACGGCGCCGAAACCTGGATGGTGCATGTTTGCGGGCTGCTGCTCATTGCTGGTCGCCTGATGCATGCGTATGGTTTTCACCATCGCTTAATCCGCTGGCGTCGCTCTGGTATGAGCGCAACATGGAGCTCTTTAATCCTGATGGTACTGGCTAATCTATGGTATATGCCATGGGAGTTGGTTTTCTCGCTGCATTAACGCAAAATATGCCCCTTTCGAATTTCCGGATTTAACGTTATGTCTGACCGCGATACGCTGTTTTCCGCCCCGATCGCCAAATTGGGTGACTGGACCTTTGATGAACGCGTGGCTGAAGTGTTCCCCGATATGATTCAACGATCGGTGCCTGGCTACTCCAACATCATTTCTATGATTGGTATGCTGGCGGAGCGCTTTGTGGCACCAGGTAGCCAGGTCTATGACCTTGGTTGTTCGCTTGGCGCGGCAACGTTATCCGTGCGTCGTAACATCCAGCATGACAACTGCAAAATTATCGCGGTAGATAACTCCCCTGCTATGGTCGAGCGCTGCCGCCGCCACCTTGATGCGTTTAAAGCGCAAACCCCTGTCGATGTTATAGAAGGCGATATCCGCGATATCGTTATCGAAAATGCGTCGATGGTGGTGCTCAACTTCACCCTGCAATTTCTTGAACCCGATGACCGCAAACTGCTGCTGGAAAAAATCTACAAGGGTCTGAATCCTGGTGGCGCGTTAGTGTTGTCGGAAAAATTCAGTTTTGAAGATGGTGAAGTGGGAGAATTGCTGTTCAATATGCACCACGATTTTAAACGCGCGAACGGTTACAGCGAGCTGGAAATCAGCCAAAAACGCAGCATGCTGGAAAATGTCATGCTCACCGACTCTGTCGAAACACATAAAAAACGCCTCAAACAAGCCGGATTTGACCACGCAGAATTATGGTTCCAGTGCTTTAACTTTGGCTCTTTAGTTGCACTGAAATCAGGAACTTCTGCATGATCGACTTTGGTAATTTTTATCAGCTTATTGCGAAAAGCCCGCTGGCTCCGTGGTTAGAAACCCTGCCTGCGCAAATTGCCACCTGGCAGCGTGAGAACCTGCACGGCCAGTTCAAGCACTGGTACAACACTGTTGAATACCTGCCGGAACTGACACCGTATCGTCTGGATTTATTGCACAGCGTCACCGCTGAGTCTGAAACGCCACTCAGCGATGGGCAGCGCCTGGGGATTGAAAAGTTACTGCGTAACCTGATGCCATGGCGCAAAGGGCCTTACTCGCTTTATGGCGTAGACATCGACACCGAATGGCGTTCCGACCTGAAATGGGATCGTGTTTTACCACATATTTCCCCGCTTACCGGGCGCACCATTCTGGATGTCGGCTGCGGTAGCGGTTACCACCTGTGGCGGATGATTGGTGCGGGTGCACACCTCGCGGTGGGTATCGACCCGATGCAGTTGTTTGTTTGCCAGTTTGAAGCGGTACGTAAACTGCTGGGTAACGACCAACGTGCCCATGTGCTGCCGCTTGGTATCGAGCAACTTCCTGAACTCAATATCTTTGATACCGTGTTCTCGATGGGTGTGCTTTATCACCGTCGCTCCCCACTCGACCATCTTTATCAGCTAAAAAATCAGCTAGCTAAAGATGGCGAACTGGTGCTCGAAACGCTGGTTGTAGAAGGCGATGAAAATACGGTGTTAGTGCCAGGCGAGCGTTACGCGCAAATGCGCAACGTTTACTACATCCCATCTGCTCTGGCGTTGAAAAACTGGCTGGAGAAATGTGGTTTTGTTGATGTGAAAATCGTCGACCATTGCTACACCACAAGCGAAGAACAACGTCGTACAAGCTGGTTGACCACCGAATCACTGGCCGACTTCCTTGATCCGAACGATGCGAGCAAAACCATCGAAGGTTATCCAGCCCCACTGCGCGCAGTTCTGGTGGCCCGTAAGCCATAATTATTTTAAGGCCACGGAATGTGGCCTTACTTATTTCGCCTCAAATCCAAGCGCCCGAATGACTTCTTGCATCGCACTACCCGTCAATTCAGAACGCTGAATCTTGCTATTAGCAGACATGGCTCTGACAACCCCCGCAATGACAACATGTTTGGGTTCCTGGCCAAGATCGCGCATCTCAAGCACCACCTTCCCAACAACACGACACATTTCATCGTAAAGCTCTTTATCTGTGATACTCATACCTTCCTCCATTGTTTAGAGGGAGCCTAACACGTTTAAATCATTAAAATAAAAAAAGCCCCAGCAAAACGCCGGGGCCATCATTTTAACACATACCGCATTTAACCTTAATTTCAATTAGTTAATAATATCACCTGTTTATACAAACAGTATTTTTATCGTGCGTTTTTGATGGTTTTAGGTTATTTTTCTTCTATCGGCACCCCACCCAGCACCCCATGTAGGATAAGTTAAGATGGCCTATTACACTGTTGAAAAAAGGCTTCGTAGCGATGGAACTCCACGTTATCGCTGCACCGTTGGCGTCAAAGAAAACGGCGTTTATGTACATAGAGAAAGCAAAACCTTTTCCAAACAGACCTTAGCAAAGTCCTGGGGTGCTAAACGAGTCGCATATCTTGAGGAGCATGGAATTCCAACTGAAGATTGTGAATTCGCGAAAAAAGACAAAATAATCACTCTTGGGGATGCAATATCGAAATATCTCGAGCACCCTGAAGTTATTATGCAGCGTTCAAAACGAGAAACACTTAACCAGTTAATGAGAAGCGAAGTATCCAGCACCCCTCTTGACAGCATAACGGCCAAAGCTCTAATCGAACACTGCCAGTACCGTAAAAGCCTGGGAAGATCTCCAAAAACAATCTCTAATGACATTTCGTTCATTTCGAGTGTGTTGAGCGCAGCCAGGCCACTATTCGGTATATCACTAAATTTGCAGCCTCTTGATGAAGCTAAAGTATGGCTTAATCAACTACGGATCATTGGACCTTCGCAACGACGAACCCGTAGACCAACCAGAGAAGAATTTGAGCTGATCCTGAACGGATTAAGAGAGAAAGCTAAAAATGCATACAGCGGCGCACCTTTTCATGAGATTTTTTTATTATCAGTCTTATGTTGTGCGCGAATTGGGGAAATTTGTCGCCTGCGCTGGGATGACATTGACGAGAAGCAGAAGGCAGTTTTAGTCCGTGACAGAAAAGACCCAAGGAAAAAAGAAGGAAACCACATGCTAATCCCTTTGCTGGGCGAGGCATGGGATCTGGTTCAACGACAACCCAGAAAAGAAAAAGAAGACCGAATATTTCCTTTTAGGGAGCGAAGCATCACTCAATCTTATCGGGAGGTCCGCGATAGTTTGGGTATTGAAGATTTGAGGTATCACGACTTACGCCGCGAAGGGGCCAGTCGGTTATTTGAAGCTGGTTTTAGTATTGAGGAGGTCGCCCAGGTAACCGGACATAGGTCACTTGATACCCTTTGGCAGGTATACACTCAACTGTTTCCCAAAACTCTTCATGATAAATTTGAACACCTACAACAAGTTAAAAACCAGAAGAACACCATATGACGCAACAGTAGATATAAGGCATTAAAACATCTCATTGATATATAAACATTATTTTGCTTTTATCACGTCAGCATGAGCGTTTTGATACTATTCCTAAGTACCTGATTTTTAGCCAATCATTTTGAGTTTTGATAACCACTTTTTTTGCTTCCCGCACTTGACACTGTTTATACATACAGTATAAATATCACTGTATATCCAAACAGCAAGGAGAGACTGTAATGTATGTTGAATTAGTATTTGATAAGCGCAATGTGGAAGGTTTACCGGGTGCCAAAGACCTCATACTTGCCGAACTGACAAAGCGTGTGCATGGGATATTCCCTGCTGCTGATGTTCGCGTTAAACCGATGCAAGCTAACGCCGTTAACAGTGACTGCACGAAGACAGAGAAAGAAAAGATAAATCGTTTGGTCGAGGAAATGTTTGAAGAAGCCGAGTTCTGGCTCGTCAGCGAGTAGCGTCTATGGACAACATGATCATTGGCGGAGTGAGGATTTACTTCCCTCGTCCTGGGGAAAAGCTCCCGGTTCCGTCAACTGACATAAGAACCTTCGCCATTAAGGGAACTACCGGCGAACGCTGCTGCTTACTTGGATATTGGGGCGGGAAATGGGTTGTTCTTTCGCTACCTGAATACGAAAGCTCGGGTAAAGCTATCATGGCAGCAGTGAGACAAGGGAAGCGTAACTGGCGGTGAGATACCGCCATTCATTGCTTTACTGATGAAGGGATTACGCGTTGTGTAAATTTTCAGGATTGTGACTGCTCTCCCTCGTCCTGCACTTTTTCAGCTGCAATACGTTTAGCTTCCGCTACTCTTTGAGCCTCAATCCGATCTGCTTCCTCCGCTGCTTTTTGATCCGCCAGCATTTTCAGATTCCAGATGCTGTTTTGTGGCATTTCAACACGGACAGAGACGAACTGGTCTGCAGGGATATCAATCGGGTCACCACCTGCAAATCCCTCTCGTTCATTGCGCGCAAATTCAGGGGCATCCGGATATGTGCGATGATAGGTTTTCACCAACACAGAACCATCCGGATTCACTTTATAGTCCAGCCAGATAAGTGGCTGCTTATTTCTGTCTGTGGGGATATCAAAACCGCCGTCAATGCCACCCCATGCAGCATCTGCATTCAGGCCCATACAGCCATTAATCAGATATTCGCCGACACCCTGACGCGTGACAGAACAACCTTCTGACTCGGCATTCGTTTCCGCTTTGCCATCTGCAAAAAGTTTCACTACAGGTGACGCGGCTTTTAGCGTGCCGTCTGCTGCCTTTGTTGTATTTGCTGTACTGTACTGAATCGCCCATGGGGTTGGGAATCCAGTTGTTGAGCTTCCATATCTTGCAGCAAGAATTCCCCTATCCAAAACCTGAAGCTGTGCCACTGCGGTAATTCGCTGCATAATCAACATTGGCCCATATCCATTGGCCCAATTCGTGCCGCCCGCGCCAGCACCGGACACAAAACCGCAGTATCCAATCGCCGCATCCGCGTTACTGTCTGGAATTGATGGGGATGAGGCTCCAAGTCCAAATGCGCCAGTTTTCATCAACATGTTCGGGCCAGTATCAGTAGCCGTAGTCTGAGCCGTTTGTGTAGCTGCACTTCCCAGACCAATACCCGCACGTGCTTCTGCCTGGGTCTTTCCTCCGGTTCCTCCCTGTCCAACACTGAGTGCCGTCGTCAACCCGCTCAGGCTTGTGATGTCACTGTTCGCGCCTTTTTTCGCTAATGACTTTTGCCCGGGTACCGTGACGTTCACACCATTAATAGTGATCGTCACATCACCAGCACCGTTCATGACATCCGCGAATCCGCTCATATACTTCTGATACATGCCGAACGTCTCAGCAATGTCCTGCGCCAGGCCGTCAACACTCAGGCTGTCGCTAAGCAGGATTGCGTATTTCGTACCGGCAGCAATGGCAGGGCTGATGGCCGGGGTGACAGATAGAGCAGTAGCACTGGCAACCGCAGTGAGCTGCAAAACCTGAACCGGGTTGGTGAAGGCAATGAACGTGCAGCCAACGCGGATAAGACTACCGGCTGCGGTGAAGTTTGTGCCAGTACCGGTAATGGTGCTGCCGTTTCCTGCGATAGTGCCTGTGGTGTAAATCATGTTTTCTCCGGACGAAAAAAAACCGCCGAAGCGGTTTCTTAAATTGATGATTATTATTTATAAATCGATGTTGTGAAGCAGCTACTCAGAGCGATCGATTAATCATATGCAGCGGTATTAATTGCCGTGATTGCCATTCCTGTATTCGTCCCGCCAACTGCGCTTCCCTGGCCGGTCTGACTACCCTGAGCGTTAATTCTGGTGGTAGTGCCGTTGAATAGCGCACCAGCATATGCGGTCACGTTAACAATGACCGGTTGCCCCTGAACCATCACCTGGAACAATGAAGATCCAAGAAGTGCCGGGACGATTGCATACGACCCTGATAATGTCTGGTCAATATTAATGCCCCCGCCGTTCCCTGGCGTTCCGACAGTGACCAGATCGCTTAAAACACGGCTTTCATTCGTGAGCACAAGCTTTCCGTTTTCATCCCATATCGCCATACCCCATGCAGGCAGAGTCTGAGGGAATATAGCGAAAACGTAGGCTGTCAGGGTATGGCTGTCACCTCTGGGACTGCTCGACCCGACACTGATCATATTCCCCACGCGTGTGGCCCCCACCGTTGCTGCGTTCGACGTTTTGCAAAATACTATGGCCGGATAGCTCGCATCGATGGGAATATCCATGCTGGTGCCTTGATAGCTACCGCCCACATTGGCCGAGTTTACTGTTACCTTCCGGTACAGGCAGAACGGTGTAGACTGAGGGGTTATGAAGGGATTACCGTTATCAAGCGTAATAAGCGCGCCATAGTCCGCCATTATGCCTTCTCCAGGAAGACTATCAGCTCGCATTCGGATGCTGGATAGTTCCCCACTCCGGTACTGCTTGCGGCACTGAGGGTTATGGTATTACCGCTCGCAACGATGCGGCGACCGACAGAGACAGCCCCCTTATCCAGAGAAATGGCAAATCCAACCTTCATACCTGCCGGGATGCTGAACGACCAGCTCCCGGAATTCTGCCCTGCTGAGAGCTGAATGCGGCCCACTACTGAGACGGGCTTTATTCCATAGTTGTTCGGCGCGCCATTGGCGTCCCAGGTCTGAATGCCAAATGCCATCAGAACACCCCTGTAAGTTTTCCGAGTTGAACACGCAGTGTATTGTTATCTTTAATGCTGATTGTTGTACTTGTCTGCTTCATTGCGCCACTACTGTCACTACCGTAGTTTTCGAGTGTTCCTGTTTTAAAGTTGATTGAGAGCCCCGCCTTCCCTGGAGAGTAATTCACAGAACTGATTGTTTCCGCCAGCTTCGCTCGAGTGATTGTGGCATCGCCGATGACGGTATCGCTGATGATGGTCTGCCCATTTACGATGACAAAAGGCATTGTTACGGTGCCGCCAGCCTGGGCCATGACAGCAAACCTGTCAGCGAGGAACAGTATCTGTGACTGCATTCCTTCAGGGGTGTTTTCAACACCAATGCCCATGCCCGCCGCGTATTTTCGACCATTTTTGTCAACGCCCACTTTAATCGAATACATCGAGCTCAGTGCGCCATCGATGCTGGCCAGCGCAGACGCATTTATTGAAACATCCGCGCTCACACCTTCAATAGATGCGTTAATCGCAGTAACCTGGCTGGCTGTTGATTGCTGGTAGTTCGCGACGGTCTTGCCCAGTGTTGTAATACTGGACTCGTTGCCGGAGACCTTACTGTCGAGTTTCTCAAGCGATTGTGTTGTAGCTTCACGGTCGTTCGCAGCGACTTCATCAATGCGCTGAATTTGAGCAATGCTACTGCCGTACTGCGCTGTAATTGTCTGCTTCAGATTTACCTGGGCCAGCGTGTTCTGAATCAGTGCAATCGCTGTGTTCTGGATACCCCCTTTAATCGTTCCGACCTGACCCGTTTTGTCAACGAGTTCAGCCGTTACTTCTTCAAATCGCGACGCTGTGGCGCTATCAAGCGTGGTGACAGCTTTGTCTAAAGTCGTAATATCAGCAGTATTCTGAGCTGCAACTTTGCCCGCGGCATCCGCTTTATTGCCCGCTGTTGTTGCTTTGCCATCAGCTGTATCGGCTTTATCAGATGCCACTTTTGTAGCCGCTGAAACCTTATTAACGGCCTCCGCGCGAGCCTCCCTTTCGGTCACAATGACCTGACGCACCTCAACAATATCAGCGGTATTTTTCGCGGTACCGTCAGCATTCTCACCAATTTTCGCTTCAAGATGCCTCACATCCGTAACGCGGGCCTCAGTTTCCGTGGCAATCACTTCACGCAGTTGCTCAAATTTCGCTGAATTCGCACCGTTCTGAGCGGACTGGCTGACCACCACATTCGCAATCGCCAGCGCATTGTGAATGATTGATTCAGCAGTCTGTTTATTTGCGCCCACTGCTGCAGCAAGCTTGTCTGCGTTATCTATAATGGCGCTGGCCATGTCAGCAATTTTCAGATTACTGTCGACAGCGTTCTCAACCAGGTCTTTGAACAGGTCAGTGTCTTTAATCTGATTCAGCACTGCTTCAGTGATGTCCGTGACATCGATACTCGCCTGACCGACTACCCAGTCAGTCCATTCCCCCTGGTTGCCGATACGGTCGATAAGTCGCGCGCGGTACCAGAAGTTTTGACCTGCTTTCAGGCCCATCTGTTGGTAAAGCTTCTGGGGATATGGCACATCAGCAAGCAACATTGGGCTGGAGCCATCAGCCGCAGCGCTGTACTGGATTTCAGTATTCAGCGTATCGCCCGCATCTGCCGGGAACCCCCAGGAAATGTTGATGCCAAAGACCACATCATCGGTTGCTGATAATCCCAGAGGTTTTGGTGGAGAACCGATTTTCCCCGTCAGGTTGGCTTCCTGGCTGACGGTCCAGACAGAGCTAATGTCGCTCGAGTTAATTGCACGTACGCGCGCGGTGTACCGACCGGAATAGATGCCCGTGACCTCAAACCCTAACGAGCTGGTACGCGGTGCACTCACCCAGTCGCCATTATCTTTTCGCCACTCGCATTCGTACGCAATCGCGTTCGGTACCGCATCCCAGTTCACGCGCAGCGTTTCAACGCTGATGTTCTGTACCACCCGGCTGTAGCTGGTAATAGTTACCGCTGCCGGGGGAGCCTGCACGCTAGGTGGAATGGCCGAAATTGGGCGATCGTCTAAACGTGCCCCGGTATCGATGGCCGCATATTTATCCGGATTGTGGTTAATGGCCGCAATGGTAAATGTGCCATCGTCATTATCAGTGACGCCAGTAACCCGGTACTGCTGGATAAACAGATCATCAGCATCCACAACCCACACCGACTGCACTTCCGGCGTCTCACTGTAAGCTGTGGTGACCGTGACCTGCTTATCAGTGACTGACTGAATCGTACGAGCCTGAGAGACGCCAGATGGTAAGTTGATTATCAGGCGGTTACCTGCTTTTGCATCGCCAACTCGGTCCAGGGTAATAACCCGACCGTTAACCGCGCTGATACGTCCACCCATCACCTTGCCGGACAGGTTCTGGTCAGCCACGCCGATAATATACCCGGGCAGTGGGATCATCCCTTCCATCCCGGTGGAAAATGTCACAAGGCGGTCTTTGGCGTTCGTCAGTAGTGTCCAGCGACCACGACGATTTGCTTCGGTTCTACGGGTGCAGCCAATCGCGGTAATTTCAGTCTGACGCACCTTGTAACGACGAATCAGGTCCTGTTCAAACACGCCTTCCACTTCATCGGCATAATGATTGTCGGGATTTGACCAGGACACCATCGCAGTGGAGTAGCGATTACGCTCACTGCCACCGGCATAAACAAACTTGCCGCCGATGACATTTGCCCGGGTGAAAACATAAGTCATGTCGCGTGGCTGGTCAGCCAGGGCAAAAAGCTGATTATTGGCCCAGTAGGTCATACCGCGAAAGATACTCGCCAAGTCGCGTAGCACGTTGAATGCTTCGTTCTGGCTCTGAATGTACACATCACAGAGGAAACGCGGCTCGGTACCACTCCCACCCAGGCCATCCGGTACCAGCTGATCGCAATACTGCGCAATGCGGTAAAGCTCCCACTTATCGACCTGACTTGCATCCAGACGATCACCCAAACCAAAGCGGGGGTTGAGGACCATGTCGTAAAACACCCAGGCCGGGTTATTGGAATATGCCCATTTGAACGAGCCATCCCATGTACCACTATAGGTGCGTGAATCAGCATCATATGCTGTCGGCACGCGAATCAGCCGCCCCGGAGCTTTAACACTGATTTGCGGAATATTGCTGAACTGCTTTGCGTCAAAGGTGACAAACAGCAGTTCGGTATTTGGGTACCGAAGCTTGGCATCGATGACTTCAGCGTACGCTTCTATATTGGTGGCATTAGCCACACGGTTAGAAACGGAATCCGCGGTAAGACGGGTAACGCGTACCTGCCAGCCCGTCGTGGCTTTTGGCAAATCAATGCGATGCGAACGCTCATACAACGATGTGGTTTTACCATCAAACGCGCCATCCACCACCGTCTGATAAGCACCGCCATCAGTGGCAAGTTCAATTTTGTACTCAACCCGCGAACCGACTACATCACCATTGTCTTTCTGGAGTTGCAGAGCTGGAAGCCCCAGACGAACACGCAGCGCGGAGAGTTGCGTGTTGCTGATGGCGCGGGTCCACGGTTGCGTTTGCTTCAGTGGTGTGTTGATCGAGATTTCATTTTCGACTGAGGGAATACCCTGGATGTATTCCTGTGCCTGCGTGCCGGGGCGGTACTCCCACGTCACACCGGGAAAGTTCAGTGTCCCGTCCTGCGCCCGAACTGGTGTACCATCGAGATAGATATCTTTATCGGTCAGCCCACCAGCACACTCCCCCTCGCTGAGCGCCAGAAGGATTTTGGCGGTGGCGACCGAATGCAGCGAATCGGGTGATTCTTTTGGGGAACTGGGTTTGCTGCTGCCGCTCTTGCGTCCCTGGATATGTGCCATATTGCGCCCACAAAAAAGGGTCGCCTGAGCGACCCTGTAGTGAATGAAAGTGGTTATTGATAATCGTCGGTATAAATACCCGCAGAGATAATGGCCCCGCCACGCTCACGTAAACCGTAAGCCACACCAACCGGGTTACCCATAGCGACCGTGTTTACCGGGCCACCAAAAGCATATGACGGCATATTGTCTGGGTCCTGGCGAGATGCGAGGCCTTTGGCCTGCGGTGATAGCATCTGAACCACGCCGCCAATCATCATTGCCGCGCCAAATTTAATCATCCCTGAAGCAACCGCCCCGCCAACTCCCGTCCATCCTGCTACAACCCCAACAACAATGCCTGCCACAACCATCACTGCCCCGAGAATCGTTTGGAGCGCACCTGCCCGCTTGCTCCCGGTAATCACTGGCACAATACGGATCACTTCGTCACCGCTGTTATGTTTCAGCTCTTCTTTAGTGATGTTGTGCTTACCTTTGAAAACGGCAAAGCGAAGCCCTTTGAGGTGAGCGTTTTGCATAAACGCTTCAAATCCTGGAATAGTGACTGATAAGGCGCGGCACGCCTCTGCCGGTGTATTGATAACAAGCCGATGCGTGCGACCGAACAGCGCCGCCAGGCTTCCGCTCAACAGAACAGTTTTATACTGATTCATGGTAAATCCTTATGTCGGACAATCAGGGCGGTACGCTCTCGCCAGTAACCACCGTAGGGTGTTTTGCAGGAGAGTTGCCCGTAGAGATGATGAAGAAGTTGGTTATCGTCAAGGAGGATCCCTGCATGATTTACCACAGGCGCGGATACCTGCATCAGTACCATATCGCCTAGCCGGGGTGTATCTACTTTGCGAAAGCCCTCGGCATACCAGTTATCAAGATACAGATTTTCATCCCCAGACTCCCACCAGGGTCGCTCCACGCTGTAGTTTTTAAGCTCAATACCCTGTCGTTTATGCCAATCCATAATCAGTGACCAGCAGTCAGCATGGCCCAGCACAAAACCACGCCCTTCCAGTTCGCGTTCACCGCGCGGGTAAATGGTACGGATATCCCCTTCCGGCCATGAAGCAATAATCCACGGCACACCATGCGCATCGCACTGAAGCATATCCAGCTCACTCGGCTGCGTGGTAGCGCCATCACCAGGGTGACTATGCACAATAGCTGTGATGGTTCCGCGGTCTTCCGCTGCTGCGTAATCCTCCGGGCAGAGCTCAAATTGCTCCATTGGTACCGGAGTTATATTCTTGCAGGGAATATAGTGTTCCACCCGACCCTTCTGGATAACCAGACCACAGCATTCGGCAGGATATGCGGCCGCAGCATGCGCCATAATGGTCTGTAGTGTTGTTTCACGCATAGCTATCTCCTCAGGAGGTTTGCGCCGGGAAAACCACCAAAATCGAGGGGCATGTCAGGGCCAAATCTCGCTTTGCAGTCAGCCATCAAGCCCGAGCATTTATCCTTTGAGGGGTCAGTTACAGGATTGCCTTTTAGGTCAAACATGGCGGGTCCGTTGTAAGAACAACCATCGCCAGAGCGGTACTGGTTGCGACACGCCCAGGTGCAGATTGCCGTGATTTGCCGCGTGGGAATAAGTAGCCCCTGCAAATCCATAGGGCTTGATAGTTTAAATTCAACAACTTCATCGTCTTCGCTGGTCTTACTGTCGATATACCAGACGTGCTTTTTAACCTGCTGCGGATCTGCTGTTGGATTACCTGCCGGGAAGTTTTTGGCGTCGAGATAATGAGTGAAGGTATCGAGGACAATAACTTTAGCCTGTGCCAAATCATCAAAGCGTAGGCAAAGTGCTGTTGCTACACCGTCAATGTTGGCAACCCTTAACTCTGGCTCTGCCGTCTGGCCGTCACTGGAGGACTCCATGCCCGTAATTTCAAACGGCCAGGCGCTGTATTCCTGCCCACCAAACCAGACCGATTTAGCGGGCAATTTGTTTTCATCGCCACCAGCAGCATCTATTTCTTCGGAAGTATGTGCAATAGTATTAGCGTGAAAATAAAGATGGCCCGCACCAAAGGCCGAGCCATCAATTTCAACCAGGCGTATTTTATTCCCCGGTTCTAGTTTCTGAATATCGTTATTAATCATGGTGCGAATGCCTGTTCAAATGTTGCCGTAACAATGAGCAATGTTTTGCCTTTCACCGATCTCTTTAAAGAATCAGCCGCGACTCGATATAGCCCTTTTTCTGCATATGGAGGAGTGAAGACAAACGACTTTGTTTTATGGCGCGAAAGGAAGTTATAAATTTCCATCGCCCGGGCAGCGGGACCAGTGAAAGAGTAAGGAAACGAGAATTGTGAAGGATTGATGCCATCGCCAGTTACCTGCTCATAGCCGTCCCCAAACTGAGCTTTACGAATTCTGTCTTTTACATCGAGACTAGGTTGCGTGGCTGTCTGAACAGGCCAGTTAAAAATTTCAATTGCCATAAACCACCCTCCAATATTTGTTTATAAATAAGCAGAGAGCAGTATTAAATAAAAAGCCCCAATTAGGGGCTTTAGTAATTATTTTATTTGAAGCAACCTATATTGACCTACTGCTCCCAACTCTGCTTGGTATTCTTTGTACTTACCATCAGCAATTACGGCTAATGATTTTTTCCATGCCGTTAATGCGCATGAAAGTCTTATCGATAATATATGCTCACCTTTAGATAAGAAAAAATCTATATATTGGTTTTGCTGAAGGCCAGCCACTTCAATATCATCTACCTTTATTACTAACGGGCAATCCTCGCCTAAACCCGCTCCTGTTAATTGCTTAATTCTATGTACGCGGACGTGTGTGGCGTTGCTAGATTGTTTATTAAATGAACTATTATAGATAGTGGCTGTTGGAACATAAGGCCTATCAGCGCACCCGGTTAATAAAATTACTAGTCCGGTAATCAACAAGCGCTTCATGATCATCCCCTTGATCGATATGAATTTGCACATACTAACCAGGGGGTGAATGAAAGCAACTACCGCTTCTGTTGCGCACTCCAGATTATCCCGCCCGGCCGCAATGCTTTCCGGATACCATCCTGAATACTCGAATCAATGGTCTGCTGGTAGGCTCGACCTACAGCATCATCACTCCCGGTTGTTTGAGAAGTTGATTTATCCCCCTGAACGTAAACATTACTTTGAATATTTATACCGCCTCCAGCAGAACCAGCCACAACCCCAAGCTTGCCATTTGCACCACGGCGAAGAGGTAAAATAGCCTCCGGACCTGCCTCGCCCATTACACCCGCACCTTTAGCGAAAGCGAAAAGAGTTGGTCTACTTACTACTGAACCGCTGTAAGCACTGAGGCTGGCAGAATTATAAACTCCACCATTCGCATTGGCTTCTACCCCAAAGAGAGAACTCACGCCATTGACCAGTGATTGTTTGATAAGAATCTGCGTCAACATACCCAGAATAGATTTCGTGAAGTCGGCAAAATTCGACTTCCCGGTCATAATCATGTCCGATAGCCCTTTACCCAGACCGTCAAACGTTGCAGAAGCAACTGACCTCATCTGTCCGTAAGCATCATCAGCAGAGTCCGCATAATCAGCCCACGCGGTTTTGGCGCCAGCCTCCCAGTTGTTACGCAGCGTATCCTGTTCGCCGTAATAGTTTCTCAGCGCTACAAGCTCTTTCTGGTAACCCTGATCATTCTCGGAACCACCTGCATTTTTCCAGCCCTGCAATAACTGAGCTTCCTCAAGGCGGCGCTGGGTGGCTCGGCTACTCTGCCCCGCGCTATCGGTTAATGCTTTGGTCTTCTCCCCCATCTGCGTGACATATTTCTGTGACGCGTCCTGGAGGCGATTAAGCCTTTCCTGAATAACAATCTGATCACCAAGACCGGCGTTTATCTCGGCCTGTGCCAGCACTTTATCTTTGTTCGCCAGTAGAGACTTTTCATCATCACTCAGTGCGCGGGAACGGGATGCCTGTTCCAGAATGGTGAATTTCGCCTGCTGCTTCCAGAGCTCCTGGCGCTGCTGGCTGATTTTGTCGTTGATACCGGAATGCTTACCGAGAACCTCAAGCTGAGTCTGAAGTTCAAGTGTTTGCGCATTGGTGGTATCGGTCAGTTTAGTGCCGCCAGGTGTGCGGGTTTTCGCGGGTTTCTTTAACGAATCCTCGTACTCTTTTTTGGCGGCAGCCATGTTGACGTTGTAGTCAGCCTGAACGATTCGCCCTTCTTTAAGCGCTTTATTCAATTCGTTCTGGCGTGCGGTGTACTTCTCAATCGCAGACTGTGATTTGGTGTAATTCGCCTGAGCCTGCTGAGCATATTTCAGCTTATCGGCTTCTGCGTTCGCTTCACGCTTCGAATTTTCCAGGCCCAACTGGGAATTACGGGCTTGCTGTTGCGCCATATCGAGCGCCACGCGAGCCTGTTCTCTGTCGGTCCAGTAACTTGCGCGGGCATCATCTTTAACGAACGGATCGTTCTTACGCAGGCTCCAGATTTTGTCGGCTTTATCGAAAGCATCCTGCGCTTTCTTCAGCATCTGCTCGGAGGTATCCGGACGCCCGACATCCAGCGCCGCATCCCACATCGATTTAAACGCGTTGGACAGTGAGTCAGCTGCTGATTCAATTGTTCCCATATTGTCGCGGATAGATTTGCTCTGCTCATTAAAACCAGCAGTAGCAACCTCATTTGCCGCCTGTAACGCCCCTGCGGCATCGCCAGCACGCTGGAGCGCGGCAACATGAGCAACCTGTTCGGCGGTGACATTATGAAACTGTTGCGCCATGGCCAACAGGCCGGACGCGGGATCATTCGTTAACTTGCCAAAAGCTTCAGCCACCTTTTCAACCGGCAATCCGGAAGCGTCAGTAAATTTCGCGACGGAGACCGCAAGGTCTTCAAAGTTAGCTCCTGCACGCACACCCGAATTGACCAGTGCGATCAGTGCCTCGCTGGTCTGATTGAAGGTTAAGCCAGACTTTTCACCCGCTTCGGCAATGCTCTGCATGCGCAGCGCTGTTAACCCGGCAGCATTGCCCGACAGGACCAGCGTTTTATTGAAATTAGAAAGAGTGGCGGAACCCTGATAGAACGAATAAGCCAACGTTCCGGTTGCCGCAGCAAGAGCACCAATTCCCAAAGCTGCAGGGGGAACGGTACTCAGTAACGCCGAAAACATCGGTCTGATACCGCCAAACATATCTTTAACCTGACCACCCTGTTGAAGCAGGATTAGCCAGGGACTTTGCCCACCAGCCAGCTGCGTGGCCACGTCAGTAAACTGCGCTGGCAACATACGCATGGCGTTGCTGTACTGACCAACAGACAAGCCTGCTTTCTTCGCCGCAATTTCCTGCTTAGAGAATGATTGCTGCACCTGAAGAGCGGCATCATTCGCTGCCTTTCCCGTAACACCAAACGACTTTTTGACTCGCTCAACCTGTTCCTGAAATTTTGCAGCGTCCAGGTCAAGATCGACAATCAGATCACCCACTGCCTGGGCCATAGCGCATACCTCCTAAACTTTCAGCAACTGACATGATGGTGTCGTCATCCATCTCACCAGGTGCTGGTATTTCAACAGGCGGATTAAGAAGACTAAAATCACGAGGGGTGGCGTCGGTATCCTTGCAGAGCATTGACACGACAAGATGGCTCAAGCGGGAAAAGTGGGTATCGAGTTGATCAGTTTGAAAATACTGATGGCTGTAAAATCGGCCCCACTCAGCAAACTCAGAGGATGACATGCCGGCGAGCATGTTGCGCCAGTCCGGACGGTTGAATTCCCTCGCCAGCTTCATGACAAAGTTCAGCTCACCGGCCCAGGCTTTTCCGCTGTGATCTCTTCTTGTTCAAGCTGATTTTCATCCTCTGACGTTTTTTCAAGCTCTGGCGGGAGCATGTCGGATAGCTTTTTAACCATAAATTCAGCCGCGCCAATCATTTCAGGCGACCAACCACTCATAACCTGCTGATGCAAGGTTTCTACATCAGGCCCGGTAATGTCAGCCTGCCAGAGGGACATCGCTACAAGCCGAGCTGCTGCTTGAATATTCCGCGCCACCAGCAAATGATAATTATCTTTTTCATCAGCATTATCAGGCAGGTCTTTATTCAGGTCGGCGTAATATTTCAGATGTTCAATTCGCTGTAACGCTGACAATTCATAGAGCGTTACGGTATGCCCGTTAAATTTAAACGGTTCTGATTTCAGAAACATGGGGGACTCCAGGGAACTGGGGCCAAGGCCCCTTTAATCAGGAAATGGTGACTTTATCGATGCCGACGAACAAACCATCATTGGTCATCACGATGATTTCAGCTGAGCCAGTCGCTTTACCGGTGATCGTTAACACATCACCATTGACTGCGACCGTCGCTTTGGTTGGGTCAGAACTGGAAACACGGAAGGTTTTATCCGTAGCACCGGCAGGATTAACCGTAACGTTAACAGTGTCAGTTGCACCGACAGCAATAGCCGAGGTGGTTTTATCGAGCGTCACGCCTGTTACTGCCACAACAGGTGCGCGGGTTTCTTCAGCCAGCGATGGTTTACCGTTGTTACTGATTTTCACCGAACGAGTGATCACTTCTTTCGCCGGGATAGTTTTACCCAGGCTACTCACCCAGCCTTTGAACACATCAACGGTGCCGTTCGGGTACTTGATCTTGTAGGCGCGAACATCACCGGCGTAGAACCAGTCCACCAGACCTTGCTGCCCACTTTCACCAGGTTTCCATGCAAGGGTAAAACTGGCTTCACCCGCCGACTTCTCACCCTGAGCCGTGTTTGCCCAGTCGGCATCCTCGTCATCAATGTAGGTGTCATCGTACGATTCAGCCGTCAGCTCGCCAGGCGTAATATCTTTAATCTTTGCTGTTCTGGTCCAGTCGGTATCACTGGTCGGGTTCGCATATGCGTCGCCTACGCCGGTATAAATCCAGAGTGTGGTACCTGCACCCTTGACGGGTAAAAGAGGGTTAGGGGTTGGCATAAAAGCCTCACATTGTATAAGAGAGAGAATATTTCATGTCAGCTGAGCCCCAGGTCGCCATTTCATCATCGCGCTGGTAGTCGTAGCCCTGTGCTGCCATGGTTTCGATAAGAGTATTCAGATCGGGAATATTGCTTAAGCTGGGATAAACGCGACTTTCCATCCACTCATCCAGAGCAGAGTCAGTTTCGGAAGCTTTCAGGAAAACCTCGATATGCAGGGTTGCGTTCCACATATCTTCATCAATGGAATCTTCCGTTGCCTGCGCATCGGTTAAGTAGACCGCCAGAGCGGGAAGGTCTTCGAGGTCGAGCACTGCAGGACGCCCATCAAACCAGGTAACCGGCTCCGTGATCCCTTTTTTGAGCGCAGTAAGGATCGCCGCGCGTATTTGCGGATGTTTCATTTAATAAGCACCAGTCGGAGTTGTTTACGGAGTGCTGCGGCCATTTCTTTGGGCAGTTCAGTTTCAGTAAGCTTTGTACTCTGTTCTTTAAACGCTGTGGTCAGCGGCTCGGCCAGGGGAATACTGACAACCTTCAGCGGGTAGCGTGCCGCTGTTGTTCGTTGCAGAACATGCCAGCGACCGTTACTGAGCTGCTGGATGAATGCCCCCGGGAAACGAAAGCGCCCCACCCGCAACTCGCTACGCACACCGCGCGTATCCCGCTTTCGCCGTGACAAACGAACACTTGCTGTACCTAGTTTGATAGCGGGCAAATTACCGCGATTCACCCTGATGGTTGCCTGCGGTTTCCGTGCCGTGGCTTTTTTAAGCCTGGCGCGTTGGTTTACCAGCTTGCGCTGGACCTTTGTTTCATTTGCGACTTCGCGGGTACTACGGCTGATTGCCCGAGTAGCGATACGGTTGATCGCCTGCGAGGATGCGCGGGGAACGGCGGTTTTACTGATACTGTCGAGATTAGCGATTGCCTGCTCAAGCCCCTTGATAGACATACAGCCTCCTACTCGAGCCAGATTTGGGGTTTACCGTTAAAAGTTTTCTGGCGGGTCACCTTGTATGTTTTCTCCTGCCAGACAACTTCATCCCCTTTCCGGGGTTTCAGTGTGGAAGAGAACACCACCAGCGATAGCCCTTCACCCATTAACGGTCCCATTTCGGCATCAAACTGGCTTTCGATTGCCCTGGCGGACTCGCCATTAATCAGCACCGGCTCTCCCATTACAGTCACCGTGGCCGCATCCATGCGCGCGGCAAACTGGGCAAATGGGCTAGCCATTCAGACGAACGGCAACAGTCGTGGTGTTCGCTGCTGCTGCCTCCCACGCTTTTCCGGCTGGCGTCGCACCGGTTTCATCAATCTGGACTTTACCGTCCTTAATGTTGAGGGCTTTGCCCTGGGGAATGTTGTCAGCGGCAAGCTTAGGCAACACGACGACGCCGCTGGTCACCCCTTCGCCAGACTCACCCACTGGAATATCTGCAATGGCTACTGCCAGCAAATCGCCCACAGGAACAGGCGCACCGCTGAGAATGGCGACGTTCCCGGTGTTCTTAATCGTGATGGTGCGACCATCCTGAAGATAGTTTTTCATGAAGATTCTCCACGGCTCCGCTCGGGAGCCGTTTTTCAGATATAAAAAAAGCCCTTTCGGGCCACTGGAGGTTGGTATCGATTACTTACCGGAGGATTTCACCAGGCCACGATAATCCAGTGGCGCCACACCTGCATCGATGCGCACTTTGGTGGCGATACCATCAGTGGTGAAACCGTCCTGCTGGTCGATGTACGGTGCATCAACACCGTTCAGATACGCCACTTCAATCGTATCTGTACCCTGTGCTGCAGCCAGATACCAGGCGGCCGGATCAGCATCATCCAGACGCGCTTCGGCAATGACTTCAGCAAAGTTCTGGATTGGGTTAATCACCCCGGCATTCACATCAGCCCCTTTCACGCTGGCAGACTTGATGGTCTGGTTGGCGGTAGTTTCCAGCGCCACCGGTACCAGAATGTAAGCCGGGCGAATGTTGAGAGCTCGTTCCCCTTCTTTCTGGGTGCGCATCAACTGACGACCTTTGTCGAGGTTACTGATATCGATAGCGCCGGTGGCCATGTTTTTATGATCGGCATGGAACAGCGCCTTACCATCAGACAATTTGCCATTCGCGGTAAGAGTCGCGTAAACCAGATCGCCGATGGTGGCCTTCGCTGCGCGGCCCATTTTCATCGGCACATCGGTCAGCTGATTGAGATCATCGTTGATGATCGCCTGACGGGTAACAGAGAAAATCTCACCGTAGGTGGCCAGCGCGATGGTTTCGCCTTTATCACCGGTAGTGATGTATTTGTACTCGGCACCTTCACGGACCTGTCGCAGCGACGGGAAGCCGCCCATGCCCACACGATGTGCTGTTTTGAAATCAGACAGCTGGCCTTTTTTGGTCCACTGCTCGAAGGTTTCAGCTGATTCATCCCAGCCCTGCAACAGTGCCTTGTTAGCCACATCCAGCAGGATATTGCCGAAGTCAGACGTGCTGTGAGTCAGTGCAAAGCCGACCATCTGCATCGGATTATAGGAAGCCACACCGAAACCGCGCTCAGTCAGTGACATGCGAGCCAGCTCACGCAAGGTTGTGCCGTTGTAGACGTTATCACGCTGCATGTCTTCATAACCTGCACGCGCCATCAGTGCCTGACGAATACCATCACCGACAAAATTACCGTTGCCGGCATACACATGTGCCTGGGTCTGAGTCTGCGTCGATTTGTTGGAAGGCGTCGCGCTTTTACCCAGCTCTGCCAGCAGCTTATCTTTCGCCTGCTCAACAGAACATTCAACATCAGCCACACACTGAGCCTGAAGTTCCTGGTGTTTACCGCCGAACATAGCAAACAAATCCTGAATATTGTTTACGCGGGCCTTCTGCTCGGCAATCACCTGCTGGCGAATGTCAGTTGCGTTGGCGTTCTCTGGCGCGGTGGTCACCGGCTGGGTGATAGTTGGCTGCGGGTCACGCGGCGCTGTATTACGTGGTGGGGTGATCATGTTGCGGATTGTGCGTGGCATCTTCTCGAATTCCTCGATACGTTTTGACTGAATACAGGCCATTGCCTGAAGGGATGGAGTAACTTCGTCGGCAAAACCCAGCGCCAGACATTCAGCACCGGATAACCAGGTTTCGTCCTCCAGCATGGCGGCAATCTCTTCCTGAGACTTTCCGGTTTTTGCCATGTAAGCCGGGATAAGTACGCCCTCGAGCTTATCCAGCAAGTCGGCGTAATCACGCATGTCGTTCGCGTCACCACCCGTGAATCCCCACGGCTTGTGGATCATCATCATGGTGTTTTCCGGCATGATGACCGGATTACCCACCATCGCGATGACTGATGCCATCGATGCAGCCAGGCCATCGATATAAGCGGTAATCGACGCGCCATGGTGTTTCAGGGCATTAAAAATGGCGATGCCATCAAAGACATCGCCACCAGGGGAGTTAATGTGAAGGTTGATATGAGTGATATCACCCAGCGCTTTGAGGTTGGCCACAAACTGTTTTGCCGTCACACCCCAGTAGCCGATTTCATCGTAGATATAGATATCGGCTTCGCTTTCATTGCTTGCCTGCATCCGGAACCAGCTATTTTTTACGCTGGCTTTCGGGCGGTTCATTACCCGGTTTTTCTTCCTGGCCACTGGTGGCTCCTTTGTCATTAGCCGGGTCGGTATCGAACACCAGCCCCTGCTTGCGGTTATCATCTATTTCCGCCTTGCGGCGTCGCTTCACATCATCCGGATTAGCACCGCGAGCTCGCACCCATTCGCTTTCAGTCGCAGCACCACCGCGCAACAGGATTTTCCAGGCGTTTGCCTCTTTAACGGGATCAATCCACGGCATTACCGGGCCAGAGAAAACAGCGCTGTAGAGCGACTCTTTATCCACCCCTGCAGGAACGATGATTTGACCGGAGGTAATTGCCATACTCAGCCAGGCGCGGTACATCGGGCGGGTCACAGCGGCAATGAAGGCATCCTGCAGAATGAAATAGCCTTCCGTTGACTCCACTAACTCCTGTCGCTGGGCGCTGTAGGTCCCATCATAATTACGGGCAATACTGGAAAAACTGCCGCGTGAGCCTGCGGCTACTGCACGCAACTGGCCGTTACGGAAGGTTTCAAGGTTGGGGTTCGGTCGGTCAGATTTGATCATCCCGATATCTTCACCGGGACGAAGGTCATCAAACAGCATGCCAGGTTCAATATTCAGTTCCCTGTCACCACCAGGACCATCTTCCGGATAAGACTGACCATCGCCTTTTTTGATGAACATACCCAGCGCGGCGGCAATGCGGGCAGCAGTTAACTCTGCATCTTCATATTCTTTGAGGGCGGACAGACGCATCAGAACACCAGCGAGCAAAGAATTTCCCCGGATTTGATGCAGTCGACGCATAAATTTGAGATGCAACATTTTGTCAGCACCAATATCTTTGGTGTCACCCTGCCTCAATCCCTCCGCTGGCAGGTTTTTGTACACCATGTATCGGGTTGGCCGACCCCAGTCGTTGAGATAAATACCTTGGCTTAATCTATTGGCCGGTTCGCTCCGCTCCATCGGCACAAAATCAGGCTCCAGCGCCTCCAACCAGAATGGAATGCCTGCGACCGGGTCTAGCCCATTTCCGGTACCACTAACTAACTGAGCAAATACTTCGCCGTCACGCAGCCAGGTTCGCGCCATCAGTCTCTCAAGCACGGGCCGCGTAAACTGTCCTGTTACGTCCGGAGAGACTGACCATTCAGCCCATTTGGCACGAATATCAGTAGCCAGTTTGGTGGCAAGACCCCCGCTTTTCAGTAGTGGTTGAGGCTCAACGATGATCCCTTTAGCCCCCACAATGCGCTCTTCGAGTTTATCAAGTAGGCCTATTACCAAATCGTGGTTACAGTCGAGCCAGCGAGCCTGCTCACGCAGAGAGCGACCACCAGACTGCGTAAGCTGGTTCGCAGAGCGATTCTCGCGTTTAGCTTTATGTGTCCTGGATGGATGAGTGGCCTCATAAGCTGCAATTTCATCTACAGAGATACTTTTCCTGCCTTGATACTCATCATAAATATTAAGGATGTGCTGTGACTTAACCCTGGATAGTGCCCACTGCGGTGAAATATTTCTAAGTGCACTTTCAAGCCATCTCATCGCGTAAACCTCGCCAGTTTGAATCCACTACGGCCGCCACTGGTTGCGTTAGCCGTAGCAAGTTTGCGCTCCCACTCCTGACGCCCCTCGCGGATTTTGCTCAAGTCTTCCCGGGTCATCTGCTGACCATTAAAGACAATTGATTTACCCTGCAAAACCTCCATCTCGGCCTGGATATAGAGACGGATCATTTCCTGAATACTTGTTGTGTTAGGTGTCATACCCAGCCTCCTGAATTAGATGGTGCCCATGCCGATTCACTGGCAGGTTTCTTTGTCTTTGTTGCAGATACTGGCGGTAGCGGTTTAGCAGCTGCTGCCACAACCAGCACATCTGTTGTGGGTTCATCCACAAGATAGGTTTCACGACGCGCCCATTCCGGCGCATCAGGCCATTTAATCTTTTCGTAGCCGTGGAGAATGACCAGAGCATGCGCATACACCATGAGGTCAAACGCTTCGTTGGCGCCCTTACCGGGCTTCGTCCATTTGCCATCTACAGAACGCTCCTCATAGGTCAGTTCGTCGTAAAACCAGTCCCCAAGCCAGTCAGGAAAATGGACATAATTCGGACCCGGAACATCACGCCACAGCGCATTGTTGATCTGGTCTTTCAGTGGATTTGTCTGAAGAAGATAAAGGGGGACATCCCCTGCAGCCTTTGCCCTACGGGCCGAACGTCCGGTGTTATCGGGATAAGTCTGCGTAATGAGTTTCCCAGCAGCCTGACTTGCCCCTTTGAATAACCAGACTTTTCGCTGCAGACCATCACGCCTGCAACGGCGCCAGAAGCGATAAGCATTATCCGTTACGCCATCTTCGCCACCGGAATCCACCGCCATAGCCATCAGGCTCATGCGTTTATCGGGGTCGCCATCCAGTGCCCAGCTCTTGTCGAGTACATCGGTCCGCAATAAATCCCAGTCTTCGGGAAAACTGCCGGGCTCAATCCGGAGGCTTTCGCCATCGGCGTTGGTGCGCATGGATTGAGTGATGTTGTAACGGTCAACGATCCAGCGCTCACCCTGGGCACCATAGCCCGTCACCTGAACAACGAAGCGACGATTTTTACCACCCTGAACGTCGACCGTCGCGACCAGAAACTGAACACCTGCGGAAACACTTCGCTTTGAGACCCGTTCAGCCCGCGCACTAAGCTGCTCGCCCTTCCGTTGCTCAATGCTGGAGCGCGGAAGATACGGCAGTCCCCAGTCGGTATTAATCACCGCCTTGAGTGTCTCTTCACTTCCCGTGAGTTCATATTCCTGTTCGGCGGTCAGCAACTTGTAAACCAACTGCGACCAGGTCTGATAAGCCGCTGCCGGACCTTCCATCCAGAAAGATGCAATGCGGGAACGCCGACCCTCGCCGCTCAAATTCCCATCCCGGTCGATACTTTGCCCTTCGCGCAACCAGACGCCTTTCAGGTTCAGTGACCGCTTCATGTCTGCGGTGATTGTTCCTGCGCATGACGGGCATTTAATATGGGCGGATTCACTGGCAGCGACTGGATCATCGATGTCGCGATAGCCTGTCATCGCCTGCATTTCCGGCTGAAAATGCTCACCGCAATGCGGACAAGGCCAGAACCAACGGCGGCGATCGCCGCGGTTATAGAGAGATAAAATGCCTGTTGTTGGCGGAGCTTCATGCGGAGAACGGCGGCGCCATTTGGTGTCGCGAATATCACGGCCAGGGGAGCTTTCCACCAGCGTCATACCGGAAGACATAAACGTCGTGGTTCGCTTTGATGCGAGAGAATAACCATCGCCCTCCCCGTCAATATCTTCGGGGAAGCGGTCATAATCGGTCAGCGCCACGCATTTGAAGTCAGAGGAGGACATCACATTAATGGAGGGCCAGCCAATTTTAAGGAAACCACCCGAAAGGAAAAACTTGTCGTGCACATTATTATCGTTCTTCCGGGGGCTTAGTCGCTTCTTCACTTCGGGACTACACCGGAACGTACGCGCCAGTCGTTTTTTGGAGTGCTCCTGAGCTTTGTCCTGTGTCATCTGAACAATCAGCATATCCGAGGGATCGCAGACGATGTTATAGACAACCCACCCGTCGATCAGCCCTATCGTTTTACCCGTTCGGGCAGGCCCAACAAAAATGACCGCATCGTAGTCACGGGACGACAGGCAGTTCATCGGCTCCATAACATAAGGCGCGACCATTGGGTCCCACGGCACTGAGTTCCCCCCGGACATGGGCACCCGCATGTATTTTGCAACCGCCTCCGCGACCGGCACTCTTCGCGGAGCTTCAATCAACATTGCTGTATCAGTCGTGATCGTTCTCGCTGTTGCCTGCGCCGACATCAATCCTCCTCCGGAGATACCTCCTCTTGTACTGCGTCTCCGGACGCCACCCGGCGGGCAATATCGTCACGCAAATCGTCAATAATCGCCTGCACCCGCGTCACCGCCTGAGGAGGAAGAGCGCAATCACGCTCAAGAATATCCGGCAGCGTCTCCAGCACCTGGACCATTGCCTTTGCCATCCCCGCGAACTCGCGTGCGACATCAGATGCCGGTATCAATTCACCAATTTCCTGCTCGAATTTCAGGCGCTCCCTTTCTGACTGATACCAGGCCTTACGATCCTGAGGCTCCATTTCACCTTCCGCGACAGGCGGTGGTGTTTTCATCAGCTCAGAAAGAATGGATGTCAGGGAATACAACTTAAGGTTGCTTTCATGCCCACCGACAGGTGAGACGTTCTTAATGCGGGAGCTTACGGTCTGTCGATGCACGCCGGAGATTGCAGCAAGCTGGCTGACATTGAGTTGAAGGTTCTTTATTTCGTTATCCATACCCCACCCAGTGATGAATGAAAAACAAACAGA
Organism: Buttiauxella massiliensis; assembly: GCF_902500225.1. GTDB lineage: Bacteria > Pseudomonadota > Gammaproteobacteria > Enterobacterales > Enterobacteriaceae > Buttiauxella > Buttiauxella massiliensis. The sequence goes on from NZ_LR722654.1 coordinate 147,136, forward strand.
ATCGTCACTAAAATAAAAATAATTGCTAAAAATCAATTAATTGAACTGGTGGTGACGACCGATAAAAATGCGAAAATTTGTCGCTTTCCGCGTGCCCGCCGCCTCGTGGCAGGCCGGATCCCCGGGAGTACCTTTTCAAATGATAGTGATTATCATTTGATGTGATTTTGGTCTATGCGGGTCAGAAGCCAAGACGCACGCGCCCTTCGGGGTCGCCTGCATTGGAGGTGATCCACGCGGTGCCAGCGAAGGCGTTAGCATCTGAACCGTCCTTCTCATCGGACGTAAGCTTGCCATCTTTAGTCAACCACAGCTGTACGCCACGCTGCCACGTTCCTGCTGTAACCTTGGGTAAGACAAACACGCCGGTCATCATCAGCTCACCGTCTGCATCAACTGGGATATCGTGCTGGGCGATACCAATAAGATCACCAACAATTACCGGCTGACCTGATACCACGTCTTTACCGGTACCGTTCTTCCAGTCCATGGTATTGCCGTCCTGATAGTAGTTCTTAGCCATTGGATTACCTGCCTGATTGAAGAATTGATATGAACTAACGTTTTTGAATAGAGTTACAAATGAGACCGCCAGGACGCAGGCTAGCCTGAATAGATTTCGTAATAACGGCGCTTAGCTCTTCATCATTATTGTGCGGGATATTGATGTTGACAGTAATGACATTGCCGCTTTGTGGCTGGTTCATATCACCAGCAGTGGTGAGTGCATTTCCTATAATGGCGCCAGCAATCTTCACTTCACCACTGGTAACGGTGAAACGATCAGCCTGAAACGAGACCTCTTTTTGAGGTATTAGCTCAGCGAACAATCTGCTCTCACGCACTGCATCAATAACAGCATCGCGCATATCGTCAGATAGTCGGGTTTTCGTGGCGGCTGCACCTACACCGACAGACATACCTGCAGCGTACTGTTTTCCGACCTTATCAGTGCCCACTTTAATGGTGTGGCCGCTGCTTAGCTTGCTACTGGCTGAGTCTTCCCCGAGAAATGATGTATCGAAACCAACGGCATCAGGCTCAGGCAAGTAGCCACCTACAAACTCAACCGGTAGGCTTTCCCATGATACTGGCTGGTTGTTATCGCCTATACGCAAAGCAATAATCATGTGGCCATCTGGCACAATCACATCGCGGGTGATGTTGTATTCACTTGAGCTACTACCCGAACCAACCACGCAACCAACCATGAAGCCATCAAATGTTCCGCGCTGTTCCCATCCTGACTTGACGGCATACAGGTGAACCCGATATTCCTCGCCAAGCCTGATCGCATTGCCCTGGTCATCATGGGTGACTATACCCATCGGTGGTAATGCCACCTTCACCCGGCTTATCTGGTGAGTATTCTTCATATTCATTTCCTTTTAGATGTGAGCCTGTCGCACGACAATACCGCCCGAGAGGTAACGGTATTACCCAGGCTCACTGCTGAAAGACTCTCTTTGGTGCGCGTGCGATGCGCATAAAAAAGCCACCAGCGGATGCGAGTGGCTTTGCGGAAACTAATCTAGGTCATCTAGTGAGATTAGAGTGCATCAGGTTTCATTGTGTTGATACTGATTGCAGTACTCTTTGATGTTATCAACGCTATTTCCCTTATGCCCCGATAACAGTGCAGATGGCTCATTTGAATTCTTAATAAAGCTGTCGATGTTTATATCACACTCGTAAACCCAGTGAGCTCGACCTGGTATATGGTCTGGATTTCTTAAGCGGTAAAACATAACCCGCTTAATGTTAGAAGAATTGGGGCCGTCGCTATATAGTTCGAATTTATCGCAAGGCCTTGTCAGAATTGTTGAGTACAGTTCGAGCATTTCTATCTCCCTTACCCACAGCCAATCTGTGGAAATAAGGATGTTGGGGCTAATACCAAGAATTCAAATTACTTTTTCCATCAGCAAGCCCACCCGCAGATGAGCTTTGTAATGGTGCAATACCTAAAAATGGGGCAAATCCTCTCGTTTCCGATGCATTTGAGTGCATGTGCTCAAATGGTTGTGGAGTTAATCACTACAATAGATGACCTCACACCGAGGCTATCTCCGTTAACTCGATCAGGAGGTACCATGATGAACCAAAAAGCTTTGCCTTTAACACTTGCCTTCATTTCACTTATAAACCCCATTGTAATATTCAGTTTAAGTCTGATTCATTACTGGATAACCGGGCATCCTCTACCCTTTTAATATCCGCTTTATCTCGATTGCACTGCCCCAGCGCCGCCAAAAGACTGACGTTTAAATCCAGACTGGCCCCATAAGTCAGCGGATCAGGAATAAACGGTTGTGGCGTTTCAGCGGTCAGGCTGGCTGGGGTTTGTTGATGTGGTACTGGCACGTAGACTGTCCGCGTATTGACGCAGCCGATTAGCTGCAATAGCAGGAACAGGCCGAGAAGCGCAATCATCGCCCGCAACCGCAGTTTTGATATCACTCGAAGCTTTCTGTGACTCCAGTGCAATCTGATTTTTGGCATGCTGATTGACTCCCAGAACAATGTTAGTGATAGCGACAGTGCGAAGCATGTTATCCATGACGGCGCGGTTACTGTTGTTCTCACCCTGTAGCGTGGTCAGGCTCGCTTCGATGCGGGTGTTTTCTTTCCAGAGCCACGCAATGACCACCAGCGCTAAGATTGAGAGCCACCAGCGCCAGTGCGCCTTGAACAATTCAACCGCTGTGATGAGCGCCGTCATGCTTTACGCCTGTCGACATATACCCCAACAAAACCAGCACCCCAGCGCGTATAGAACCAAAGTCTCCGCCCGATTGATGGCCGGCTAATACCCAGGCGAACAACGCTCACTGAAAATAAGCGCCACCACGGCCATGTTTGTGGGCCATGAGATGGATGCATATCCTTGGCAAAGTGAGCTGTAGAGCTCTCAAATTTTAATTTCATACCTTCATGCCTCGCTCTCCGAACGACTCCCGTTCATCACCGGAAGTTGTCGAGTATCTTTCGGCTCATTCACCGGCCAGCGATAACCAGATACACGCGAACGCTGGAAGGCGCGGATATTAATAGCATCAGACTGATTACCGCCCAGCACCATCAGGTCACTGTTTTCACGTTGCCCGACAACGAATCCCACATGCCCGCCGCCGTCACGACTGAATACCACAACACAACCGAAGGCTGGTTCGCGTAGCTCGGCACCCCAGTTGAGGTAGGACTTCGCAGATTCAAAGCGGGTTGATTTGATTCCGACTCGCTCGAGCATGGAACCAACGAAGGCTGCACACCATGGCGTTTCATCATCTTTGACTCCACCGCGTTTGATGTCTTTCCAGAACTGGATAATGAGGGGGTTATGACGAGGACCTTTGATTTCTAACTGACCTAAATACTTGCGAGCTTCCACCAGCCAGCGTGGTTCTTCCATTTCTAACTCCTTTTTCCAGTAATGTTCCCCCGCGAGTTCAACATCACCAGCAGGAGTATGAAATTCACAATGACTTCAGAGCGGTCCACGATTGTGTAGTTTCCTACCCATACGCGGATTGGTATTGAGATGAGTGCGACCATCGCCAGCCAGGCAATGATTGAGTAATGCAGCTTGTGACGAGAGTCAGTGCGCTGGTATGTCGCAATAATGATTGCCGTCGCCAGACTGATAACCGCATTTGCCTGAAGCCAGATGAAAGATGCATCGACTATCATTTCCCCTCCCCGGCTATCGTTTGCTTCTCCAGCCGTGATTTGTACATGAGGACAAAAGTGATAATGACCGCAGCAGCAACCATCGCGCCGATGGACTCAGGAACAGGGATAACCTCGGTTCCTGGGGCAATCTTTCCCAGTGTGGTATTCAGTGTGGCGTTGAGTATGGCGGTCATGTACTTCGCACCAATCAGGCCAGCCAGGAATGAAGCCAGCCCGTAAAGCAGCTTTTCCCACCAGCGCAGGTTGCGGGAAGTAAGTACATAAAGCGTGGCGCCAGCGAAAGCACCAAGTATCACCCCGGCATCAGTGTTAGCCCACAAGCCGGCAAACGTGACAGTAGTCACCACAGCATGAGCTGTAGCAGTGCCGGAGATAGGTTCTGCGGACATTACCCCCTCCCTCTCTTTTTGAACTAACTTTGTTTCCTGGGCATCTATAAAAAATGGGAAAAAAAAGGCCCACCGAAGTGGACCTTATTATATTTCTGTCTAGGCTTGACCAGGTGGAACGTGCCAAACTCGGCGACCGTCTTCATGGTTTTCAATTATTTTTGCAGCTGTGCTGCCACCAAAAGTGTGCATATAACTATGGTGGATAGTTAACACAATATCTTGCAAAGCCTGATCATTTTCCATAGGGGTAATTTTTAGCCCGATTTGGCTAGCTTTATCACTATGAATATGGCGAGCATGAGCGAATGTAGAACTATGGTTGTTAAGATGTGCACAGATTTCATCTGCTTTCTGCTTTGCATCAGCTTCACCAGCAAACATTCCAGTAACTAACCATTCGGTAACAATAGTTGAAGCCCATTGAATGGCTTTTTCACATTCACCAATGAATGTCGGGTTTAATTTGGACATGGTGAACTGCCAAAAATTCGCAGATGCAGGATTTTTTAGGATGTCCTGCATAGCCTTCTGTGATTCCTCTATGACACCGTGCGCAGGAACACCGCCAACTTGCGGATCAAATGGGCCTATGTTTGACTGCTTACCCATCACAATTTCTTTTGCTGTACATGCGAGCATAGTTCCAGCAGACATTGAAATCATTGGAACGAAAACCCGGATATCACTGCCAAATTTTGCACGTAAATAATATCCAATAGATTCAAGGGCAGCTATGTCACCACCAGGGGTGTGCAAAAGCAGATCGAGACCTTTAGTAGTATCAAGCCCATGAATTGCCGTCATGAATCCGTTTTTATCATCATCAGTCATGCTGATTAAATGGCTAACTGATGGAGAGCTTTTTTGAAGAAAACCAGAATAGTATGCAATTACATTTCGCCCAGTCATTTCTGACATTTCTTTAATGTACTTGCTTCTAACAGTGTCCAGAGGGCTTTTTTGGGCGAGTACTGCCATCTCGCCCATGACCTTATTCCAATTAGGCATAATTAATATGAATAAAGCTGATATTCCTGGTTAACTACATGATTAACATTGAGTTTATCAACAGAGGATCCTGTAGAATATAAAACTCCTGTTTGCTCCAATTGCATGGAGTTAGAGCTCATAACCCTGCGACCAAAGTCATTAACAGTCTCATGTGGTTTGAACTCAGATTGCGCAATTCCAAAGTTTTCGTACAGCTCGGTTATAGTCATAGCTTCGACCCCACTAAATACTATATATAGCGACAAAAAACCCGCCAACCCACTACATATAGAAACACCTGTTATACAGATGCGAAAAGAGCCCCTTCCGGAGCTCGCTGAGAATTCGTTTAAACAGATTTACGACTTAAATATAGTTGTTTAACCACAGACTTATCAACAATAACTTGAGGAAAATTTGCGCTTACGCAACTAATCTGTCACTGCATTATGGAATGCCATTCCAGAAAATGTACGAAAGTAAGGGGCAACATCTACATAGTCACTCCTATGAGGGTGCCACAAAGCTTTCTTGGGACTTACCAATTGAGAAATTAGCTGCAGTAAGTTCATCCATCTACCTGTAGTTCCGTTTTGCTAACAGTTGGGTAAGCATCAGCAATGCAAAAACCCGCTCTAGGCGGGTTCATTTATCACACTTGTCGCTCGGCTTATAGCGCCTTCGCTGAAAAGGTGTGCTCAGTTCGTTTTTACGTCCCGAGCTTAGCACAATTTAAGCAGTTTCCGCGCAACGTTGCAAGGTGAATCTGTCGCTATTTGTATCGAACACATCACACATTGGCACATATAGCATCGATTCTGCCAAATTTAACCAGGTATCAATACGGGTTTCACAAGTTCTAAGGCACCACTCAGGATTCCGGTGGTGAAGTTCTCGCGCCATGGCCTTTTTACTCATCCGGCGTTGATAACGGTCATATAGCAAAGCGACAAGCGCACCGTGCCCTTTTGACTTGAGTACAGCGCAAACCACTCCATCAATCTTCAAAGCTTCCTCATCACTACAAAACGCCAGATTGCTTTTGTGCTTCCCGTTCAGTATCTCCTTTAAGAAAGCTTCCAACTCCGGTTTTGTTATGCCGGACTTCTTCATGCGGCGTAGTGCTTCATTGATAGCTGTTTTGGTTAGCGTTTTAGTGGCCAGAAGTTGGTTAAACATGTTGCCACCGCAACCACCACCAATAAATGACCAGCGTCCCCACATACGCAGCTTTCCCTGAATCCAGATGCTCTCGAGCGTACGTAAACGAACCATCTCACTGCTTTTGCCTGTTGCTGTTGAATTAATCATTTACTGTCTCCCTTACGCCAGCACGCCGAGCGAGCAAGCCCGGTCAATAACTCGAATGATCATTACCGGTTGTGAGCCATGCTTTTGCTCAAATTTCACCGGGTCGTTATGTAGTTCTGTATGGCATGTACGGCAAAGAGGAATAGACAAAACGTCATGAGCCTTAGTACCCATCCCACCCTGCCCCCAACCTATTAAATGATGTGGGTCGTCAGCTGGTGAGCCGCATCCCTCACATGGCTGTGTTTTTACCCATTGAAGGTATGTTGGTTTTTCCAGGCGAATGCGTTTTGGGCGCTTCATAAGAGTGCCTGGACTTTCCGGATCAACCTTCAGCTTGAAAACCGGCTTCACTTTTTCCTGGATAATGCTGGTGGCCGGTACATCAGGAACAATGTCACATTCACGGCTTACAGATGGGATGACATCCTGAGGCATACGCAGTGCGCGGCGGGCCATCCCTTCAGGCAGGCAATCAACCAGGTCATATCGTATCGCCCACCAACAGAGCTCCGGCAACGTCAGCTGATGTGTATCATCAAACCCAAGGTTGCGCAGTGCTGAAGCAATGACGAATTCCACCACGTTCCGGTGCGCCAGATCCGCAAGTAGCTCTGTCGCCTGCTCTCGCAACTTGTTATCGCAATGCCAGCAAATACGAATTGAGCCTGGTGGATAAGGCATGATGACCATTTCGGGGTGGTGGTAATCACCGTGCGGATACTGACAACCATTCTCCCTGAGGAGGGATGCTTTTAGGGTCGAAAGGCCACCAGCAGCCTGAATCACCCGCGCATTGGTGAAAAAGGCCAGCAGCGCCTTATCATCACAAAGCGGTTGTGTTGCCGCCGGTACAATACCGGACGGCAGATGCTTTAAATGCTCAGGAACACATTCAATCAGCACACGACCCTGATGGAATAGAGCCATCACATCTGAGCCTGGACGGAATAGCGCCAGGCCGAGACGCGGGGCAATTTCAGGGGTAAGGATCACCCTCATGCCACCTCCCGTTGCTGGAGGCCACAAAGCTCAGGGAGATTTGCGCGTACTAAAGCTTCCGCAAAAGGTGGTGGTACCGCATTGCCGCAGCGGGCAACCTGCTTATCTTTCGCGTATCGATTACCGCGGTAATCCTGGTCGATGATGTACCATTCCGGAAAGCCCTGGGCGCGATAAAGCTCATGCGGCTGAAGCATGCGCATGCCAATATCAACGATACGGTAAGTCACGCCATCCACTGTGACGAACTCTCGATAATCATCACCGCAGTACTCACGCAAGAAGGCCGATACTTCTTCGGCGCGCTGCTCGTCATACTCATCGACCGCCAGATAAGTCTCGACGTTGCCAACGTGCAGGCCACCAGCCGTTAAGCCTGGTGCCGGTGCGTCAACCACTCGACCGTCTTTGCATGTTCCCCGCAGCATAACGAGATGGGATGTAACCAGAGCGTGGTGGTCCACTGTCGTTACTGAATGCACCGGCTCATCCATCGAGACACCCGGCCCCGTGTAGTTGCCTCCAAAATGCTTAACGAGATTTGCGGTAACAAGTTGGGATTTACCGCCCCCACCAGCGGTGATAGTGGCGCTAGGTTCATCAATTTGATGACCGATGCTGTTGCCGAACTGTCGAGCGATAACAGGCGCGACAACACACGCATGGGACTCTTTTAAGACGGTGTGAGCTGGCTTGTCTAGCGGGCGAGGTTTTGCCTGATACTCTCCGCCGCCATTTCCAGCCAGGAATGGTGAAAGAATAGTTTCCACCATGCCCAGCGCATGACCATTCCCACCAGGCCGCTTTGAAGTACCAGCGGTTATTGTCGGTACCGGCTCGCGGCAATCCTGTCCGGTCGCGCCAGTTCTGAACTTGGTGATGTGCGGTACCGCAATCGCGTAGCCATGCGTTTTGGTGATGGTCTGCAATGGCTCATCCAGCGACTGCCCACGGAAACAGTCGTACTTCGTCCGCGTGCTGGTGTGGTTGCACTTCACGATAAACGGCGTGGCACTATCAACAACAAAACGCTGAACGCCCCTGGCAATACGTTTAAGCGTGTTGGCGGCCAGCGGTCGCTTACGCTCAAAGATGCTCGGGCAATCAAGCGACCAGTCGATACATTCAGCTGCTGTGCGCCATGGTTTGAGCGTGCCGTTTAGCACTCCCAGCGACTTGGGGTCGCCGTGTGAAGGCTCAGGCCATGTAACCGGCTGCCCGTCGCAACGCATCACCATGAAGAAGCGTTTGCGGATTGTTGGCGCGCCGTAGTCGCATGCTCGCAGCTCGCGAGAATCAACGTCATATCCAAGCCCGTTAACCAGGCGAAGAGCGTCGCTGCTGTGTGGCTCAATACCTAGGAAATCACATGCTTCAGTCAGTGCTGGATGCCCAGCATCAATACCAGCACCCAGCATGCCAACGAACGCAGCAAAGGTTTCACCGGCACGTTTCGGATCTGGTCGCTGATCGCCATTTTCATCCACCAGCAACGGTCCCCACGTTTTGAACTCTTCCACATTCTCCAGCATCATCACTCGAGGACGAACCGCCAACGCCCAGCGAAGCACAATCCAGGCAAGCCCGCGAATCTCCCGCGCTACCGGCTTTGAGCCTTTCGCTTTACTGAAGTGACGGCAATCAGGGGAAAACCAGGCTAGGCCAACCGGATTGCCGGCAGTTGCCTGTTTCGGATCGATATCAAATACGGACTCGCAATAGTGCAGCGTGTCCGGATGATTCGTTTTGTGCATCGCTACTGCGTTCTCGTCGTGATTGATAGCAATATCTACGCTTCGACCAATAGCAAGTTCAATACCCGTTGACGCGCCACCGCCACCAGCAAAGTTATCGACAATAATCTCACGCACAGGTCACCCCCTGCATACTGGCAACCAGTCCACCAGCTACGGCAATAATTTCATTGTTTGGCATACGCTCCAGCCAGAGCTGGTTAATGTGCGCTTTTATCTTGTTCTGCTGGGCTGGTGCTATCGCATCAGCATCAACCAGTTGAGAGAAGATAAGTCCCACTTCGAGTGGCCAGATACGCGATTCAACCTCTGGTAATGCTATTGGTTGTGAAGTCGGTATCTCTTCCGCTGGTGGGCTAACTCGTGCAGCAGCAAACTGAGCAAGCGCCATGAATGCCCGCCCCTTTGCCTCCAGATCGGTACGCTGGATGTAGCTGAAACGCTCACCGCGCCAGGACTTATCAAACACCGCTATAGCGCCAGCAAAGAAAGCACCGCTTGGCTGCTGTTTCTCGTCAGCAGGAATGAACCAGGACGGCAGGTCAAATCCAATGCGCCCGCGAATAAAGGCAATATGATCAGCACCATCAGGCCACCAGGTTTCGCTGGTTGCTGCTTTAATCAGAAATACATAGCGCCCGCCCTTTTCTCTCATCGCCAGGGCATGGTTGATGATGTGAGTCATTCCGGTTACCGCCTGTTTTTCGTGGTACTGCGAGCGGCTGTATGGCGGGTTTGCATATGCACCACCGCCAAGCTCGGCGAGGCGTTCTGACCAATCCTGAGTCAGTGCGTTGTCTTCTGCTGTATACCAGGTCGGACACTTTGCGTTGCTATCGTCTGCAAACAGATCCAGAACCAACGGGCCAAACATGGCGTTAATACCCCAGAAAAGGTGATCAGGTGTACGCCACTGATCGCCCACTTCTTTAAGCTCATGGGCCGCCTTTGAACGAAGAGCCTCAAGGTTTTTGCAATAATTACTCGTCATATCAACCCCACTCCCACAAAGTGACCTGCCACAGTTGAGCTATCGCCAGAAGGTCGGCTTCCACAGCGGCTCCGGCAGCTAACAATTTTCTCGCGTAACGTTGTTTCCGATGTCACGTCGAGTAATTCCAGAAAAGCCTGGTTTGCGCGGCGTGATAATCCTTTGACCAGTAGCTCTTCTGCTTTGCTAAAGCGGCGCTCCCACTCTTCAGGGCTGATGATTTGCTGCTTCGGTACCGCAGTTGGAACATGGACAGGTGCAGGGATGGCAACTACTGGAACAGGTTCACCTGCAGCGATGGTGTAGCAGAATCGGTTATTAACGCCCGTCCTGCGGTTTATTTTTCCCTGCATTGTCAGGCGGGTAAGCGCAGAAGACACCGAGGAACGATCAACATCAGGCATGCTTTTAACGACCGCAGAGATCTGGGTGCCTGGGTTTTCACTGATGAAATTAAGGATCAAGTTTTGAATTTGCACTTTCATGCTGCTTCCCCCTGGTTTCCGCGCTGTGCCTGTTCTTTCCAGATAGCGTTCCAGCGGCTCATGGCAAACTCAGGGCGTTGATTGCGAAGATTCACCGCACCTGCGGCCTTGCAAACTCTCAAAGCGAGTTCACTTGGTTCGTTTGGCAGCAATAATCCGCGCATATATCGCCCATATTCTTCATCACGTTCTCTGGTATCGCCAACCGGAGTTTCACCAGCTTTGACCCATTTCCCATTCACATTTTCAGGGCGCCCAGCGGCATGCCACTTGGTTGCAGACTGAAGGTAGCCAGGGAATTTGGAGATCTGGAACAGCGTTACAGGGCGCAAGTATTCAGCCATCTTGATATCGTGCCCCCACTTCGCCTGGCTGTAGTCGACAACCAGATTCAAGTCTTCGAGGGAAAATTCTTCCCCCAGTCGGGCACGGATATTTTCCATCGAGGATTTGCTGACCTGGTAACGGGAGCCTGTCACGAGATTCAGGTGAGAAAGAACTTGTTTAGCTTGATCAGTAATTTCTACTTCACGGTCGGTCTGCGCAGCAGGCTGACGAGAGTCTTTTACTTCTGATGGATCTTGTTTTGATTTTACTGACGGATCCCCGCCAGATTCTGCCGGGTCAAAACCACTTTCCTCGTTCAATTTTGACCCATCAAATTTTGATGCGACAGATTTTGACCCGTCAGTTTTTGATGTGTCAGATTCTGACAGGTGAGCAAATGCCGCCGCTTGCAATTTCGCCACGTTAAGACGGTATACATTGGATGCATTGCGATTGCCCTTGCGACGAGCTGTGCGGGATAACCAGCCTTCAGCTTCAAGCTTTGCGACAGCAGTTCTTACCGTACTTGCACCGGCACCAATCTGACGTGCAATGGTTTCAATGGAAGGCCAGCAAACACCCTCATCGTTACTGAAATCAGCCAGGCGAGCCATAATGGCAACACTGGACAACTTCATGCCAGACGACGCACAACCATCCCAGACATAGGAAGATAATTTAACACTCACTATCAACCCCCCATCAGTTCAGATGCGTAGCGTTCTGCTATCCACTGAACCCCTTTCGGCGTCACTCGAGTCTGCGTGAATGCATGACCAAAATCGGAAGTACCAGTTTTCACCGTAAACAGACCATCGCGTTGACGCAGGGCATGGGGCAGCAGGTTTCCCGACTGACGGAACAGCACCTTGTCACGGACCAGAGTGTCAATCATCGCCTTCTCTGGCATGTTCAGAATTTTCGCCGTTTCACGCAGGCTTTTATTGCCACCGGCTTCGACGTACTGGTTAACGAACGCAACCTTTGGCGCGTCCTGCTGAACCTTGTTTGCCAACTGTGCATTCTGCTCTGCCATATCAGCTGCCAGGCGAAGAGCTTCGGGTAAAGATTGTGGGACTGCTGTTTTGTTTTCTAACTCCTGCCATCTATCCACAAGACGAGCGGTAAATTGTGGAGATAATTGTGCAACGACTACGTAGCTGTCGCGTTTGCCAATCAGATACTCTTTGTAGGTTCGCCCGTTCTGAAGGTGGGTATACGGCGTTGGCGTATACCCCTGAATGGCCCCAGCTGCCGCTAATCTCTCAATGGTTCGGCAAACATCAGCATGACGCGATTCAACCAGGTCGGAGATTTCTCGACTGCTCATAGTTACCAGGCCGGAAGAAAATACAGACGCCACTGTAGACGCCGCAGCGTTACTCATTTGCTGAACCATTGCGCAGCCCTCCGGTTGAATACCCCCACAATCATGTAAACGCTACTGTGGTTACATGAAACCCACTGGCCACGTACCATGCATACATACCGAAACGACGGAGCGCCCGGTACCGGATGCATCCTTAGTTGCGGTAAATGACAATTTTCGGTTAAATTGCTCATGCGGATTATTTCTCCATACACAACGTAGAGTTTTTCGCCAAGGCGCCCGGAGCTGCATACTCGCGGGCGTCACTCTTTTCTGGCGCACAAAAAACTCGAAATAAAAGCGTTAAATGTTCCTGCCACTTAGCCATTACCTGATAGCTGTGCTCTTCAATCTGAGCGCGTTCCTCAGCATCAATCACACCATCCGCTGTTGCTTTACGGATGTATTGAGAGTGCTTGCCAATCCATTCGACGGATTCCATCAAACGCTGATTTATGTCCCCATTGTCCACATCATCAACATCTGCCAATGGAACAAATACACCATTTGAGTTGCGGGCCACTGCATCCGCAATTTGGTGTGAACCACCAGCACGCTGTAGCACCATCGCCCAACCCAGTGGGAAGATCTGATCGCCTTCAGTGCGGAGACGGTTGAATAGCGAGTTTTCAGTTACACCAATCCACTCAGCAGCTTCAGCGTACCCACCAGGTAGATCGGTAATCGTCTTTTTGATTGCGGCCACCAGCCAGGTTGGCTGTTTATCTACTTTCCATTCAGGTTCATTACCCACTGTTCACTCCTTATTTCTGTGGTTACTGTCAAGCAGCTGATTCGTTAGTCTTCAGGTAAAGAGAAGCGTCGTACTTCAACTTTCCTTTGGTAATCCGTTCAATAACGAAGGCTTGCTTTTCTGGTATCACCTCACCCCATCGACAGACTGCAGGGTGGGAAATATTCAAAGCATTCGCGGTCTTGGAAATACCACCGAAGTGCTTTACAACGACTTTCTTGAGCATTTGATTCTCCTTAGTTCGACCGTTTAAAGGTAACAAAAGGTACATTAAATAGCAAACAACAGTTACTCCAAAAGGATGTAACATTAGTTACATGAAAACAGAAATGAAAGACCGAATTAGATCCCGGCGCGTCCAGCTGGAAATAACTCAACTAGCACTGGCAAAGAAGCTAGGTGTTAGCCGTGTTTCTGTGACTAAGTGGGAAGCAGGAACAACCAAACCAGACGGTGAGAATCTCCATCAACTAGCCATAGCGTTATCCACTACGCCAGAGTGGCTCCTCTATGGAGAGGGAGATCAGGGACAAGATGACATTCGAGTCACACCCTATTTCAAAGCACCTGTTTCTGTTCCTATTATTTCTGCTGTCCAGGCGGGCCATTGGACAGAAAGCTATGCTTGCTCAAGGTTAACTGATGTGATTTCGTGGACTCAAACGACGGCTGATGTAAGTGATGAGGTATTTGGGCTGGTTGTTCGTGGAGAGTCGATGACGAATCCCAATGGCTTACCGTCCATTCCAGAAGGTTCAATAGTTATTGTTGAACCAAACTATGGGCAGCTAGATAATTTATACGGAAAGATAGTGGTTGCAGTGCTAGATGGCTCATCAGAAGCAACTGTGAAAAAATTAGTATGGGATGGCCCCTATTCTTATTTAATGCCCCTAAACCCTGCCTTCAAGCCAATTCCAATTGATGGCAACTGCCGAATAATAGGGAAAGTTGTTCAAATAACACAAAATATCTAACTCCCTGTAACTTTAAGCCAAAAGAAAGCCAGCAAACAATTGTTGGCTTTTTTTACGCCCATCAAGGTAACAATAGGTACATTTCGCTCTTGACCAAAAAGGTAACTAAAGGTACATTCATCTCAACCATAGCGAACAGGCAGGACGCCCAAGAAGTAGCGCCGGTGGCATATGGAAAACCGGATGATTCGTACAAAACATGGCGAAAGCCGAAAGACTTGAAGGCGTTTTTCTCAGGTTACGCGCTAAAGCATAGCGGGGAGAACCTGGGGCGGAGAGCAACCCCCGCGATTCAGGACATGATTGCCTGAGCATACCAACAAGCCGTCTTGCAGCGTAACTGCACTTTACATCTACCCCGGCGAGGTGGCGCCGCTAAACCGGGGTGGATGAATCGTAAAAACAGGTCGCCTGATCCCCGTTAACGGATTTCACAACGATGAGAGCATTGACGAGCAAGGTTTAATGTCCGGTTCGATTCCAGACACCACGATTCAGTGGCAATGGGCAGAGAAAAAGTCCGTTCAATTCGGACACCGGCAGTGCTCTCTTCGTTGTGGTGAATGCGGCTCAGCGCTCGCGATGAAAGGCAAAACATCAAGTCATTATCGGTATAGGTCATCGCTGGATGGTTTGCCGCCAGACAGCACCGGGAGGCACCCGGCACCACAACCTAATCGTGTGTATGGAGATTTCTAACTGGCAGTTGCAGCTGCCATTACGAGGGTAAAACGATGAGCAATGACCGCATGACTGTAGTGCCCGACTTCCTGGGAGAACTGGATGCTGGCGTATTCATGAATAAGATCGCCGCCTCACTCAATACCACTGCACTCGGCACGCTGAATAACGGCGGAAAAGGCAAAGTGGTTCTGACTTTTGATATTGAACGCATGGGTAACTCTGTCGAAGAGAAGCGCGTCAAAATCAAGCACAAATTGCAGTACACCACCCCTACTCCACGCGGCAAGGCGACGGAAGAAGACACCACCGAAACCCCTATGTGGGTTAACCGTGGAGGCAAGCTCACCATCTTGCAGGAAGACCAGGGGCAACTCTTCGGGATCAACGGCGCTACTGACGGAAAGCTTAAAGCGACTCAGTGAACCGCGACTGACTAATTCACTGCCATTACTTCTACCAATTAATTTATAAGGAATTTTGTATGTCTCAATTAGACGGCGGCGCTATCCAGCAAGTAAAAGACCTGGTCCTTTCTGGTTATCACCTTGGTGATATTGGTGGCCTTGCCTGCCCTACCGCCATGCTGCCAAAAGACGTAAGCGTAGAAAGCCTGGAGCGCTTTGGCTTTACACGCTTCCGCTTCCGTGGCGCTATGGATACGACCAGCATCGATGACTTTGTTCGTTACTCTGTTGGTTATGCCAGTGCTGAAGAACCGGCACGCTGCTTTATTGATGCGCAAAACATGAGTGCCCGCTCTGTCTTCAATATCGGCACACTCGACAATCCAGGCCACGCCGATAACGTTTCAACCATCAAGCTGAAACAAACAGCTCCGTTCCGCGCACTGCTGGCTATTGATGGCGACCGCCTGAGCCAGAAGCAAATCGCTGAATGGCTGGAAGACTGGAGTGACTACCTGACTGCGTTCGATGCTGACGGTAAGACAATGTCGATCGCCCAGGCCGCGCAGGCTGTTCGCCGTATCACAATTCAGCAGGCAACTCAGGCTGACCATGAAGACGGTGATTTCACCGGTAAAAAGTCCCTGATGCAAAGCATTGAAGCCAGCAGCAAAGATGTTATGCCTGTGGCCTTTGAGTTCAAATGTGTCCCGTATGAAGGCCTGGGTGAACGTGCCTTCAGCATGCGTAATAGCCTACTGAAAAGCAGCGAGCCATGTTTCGTGCTGCGTATCGTCCAACTGGAAGCCCAGGAAGAAGCTATCGCTAATGAATTCCGTGACCTGCTGATCGGCAAGTTCAACGAGAAACCAGTCGATACCTTTATCGGTAACTTCAAAGCGTAATTGCTCTGCCTTAATTGCCCTGCACCATGGGGCAATTAGTGAAGCGTAATTCCTTTTTTAATCGCCACCTGGCGAGGGATTCGTGCAACCAAAATCAACCGCAGATGCAGCTGCGAATATATGGAGAAATATACCGATGAGTTTTATACAGACGTTATCCGGCAAGCATTTTCATTATACCAATGCCACCGTTGACGATATCGAGATTGAAGATATCGCCACCGCGTTATCGCATATTTGCCGCTTCACTGGCCATTTACCTGAGTTCTATTCCGTGGCTCAACACTCCGTATTGTGCAGCCAGTTGGTACCGCCTGAATTCGCATTTGAAGCGTTGATGCATGATGCGGCTGAGGCATATTGCCAGGACATTCCCGCACCACTTAAAGCCCTGCTGCCAGACTACCAACGGATCGAAACTTTCGTAGACGGCCTTATTCGCTTTAAGTACGAATTGCCGCTAATGCAATCTGCTGTTGTGAAATATGCCGACCTGACAATGCTGGCTACCGAACGCCGGGATCTGGACATTGATGACGGTACCAAATGGCCTGTACTTGAGGGTATCCCTACCAGCGACATGATCCAGATTGTGCCACTGCGTCCTGGACAGGCTTTTGGATTGTTCATGACCCGCTTCAACGAACTGATGGAGCTTCGCACATGCACCAGCATCTGAAAGTAAAAGACCTGGTCGCCGCTGCGTATGCTGCCGCCCCAACCCTGCCACCAGCAGAAGCCAAATTAATGCGTGAAGTTGCAACCAGACTTGATGTGACCTTTATTGCCCTAAGTGAATCTTTGGATCAACGAGTCACCCTTATGGCAGAGAACGAAATACTTCGCGGGGTAAATCAATGACAACTCACTACCTGAAACAATGCCGTCCTGACGCAGAAGAAACCGCATATTTCTGGAAGTTATATCACGCTGCACAACGTGTAGAAGATCGCTGGTGTCGTAATACCGTGCCTGAAATTGCCGAAGCGCTTGCTTACTGTTCAGAGCTGTCACGCGAACAGAAGCTGTTCCTGCTGCGTGCATGGCAAGTATTAGTAGACGGCAAAGGCAGATTTGATCGGTTCATGGGGGCGTTTGATACTTACGTTCACAACGTGCAGGACCCTAACGATAATTGTGTTGCCTACAAGCCGGAGCTTAAACGGCATATCGAAAAAGGATATTTATTCAATACCGTGGAGGAAGCCTATAACGAAGCCAGACAGCGCATAGCGGAGCTGGAGCAACAACTCATTAAGCCCCTTCCAATCGGTGAATTGCTACAGCGTCTGGAAGACCAGACAGGTGATCCATGGAGTGAGAAATATCTTGAACCCCGCCAGCTTTGCGTGAAGCTGCCAGATACGAACAGCAAAGCATTCTGGAGTGGAATCGGTAAGACAGAACAATTCCACCCAGAAACCTATAAGCGCTGGGTGAAAGAAGCTATAGAGCGTGCTGGTACTATCGCCGGATTAAAAATAGAAGTGAAATAGCTCTTTTATGAGCTAAATATTAAAAATGAAAGATTAAAAGGCCATTAATGACCCATAAAAATAGAAATAGGTTATTAATGGTCTATTTTATTAATAATTAGGAAAATAAGGTCATATATGAACCATTTGATGATTGATTTAGAAACCATGGGTAATAAGCCCACCGCACCTATCGTCTCCATCGGGGCTGTATTCTTTGATCCGCAGAGCGGGAAGTTTGGCGAGGAATTTTACACAGCGGTACAACTCGAAAGCGCAATGGCTCAGGGGGCGCAACCAGATGGAGGTACCATCATCTGGTGGATGAAGCAAAGTACAGAAGCAAGAGCAGCCATTTGCGCAGATGATGCAATGCCTATCTCGGCAGCACTCTCAGAACTAAGCCATTTCATTAATCGTCATGCCGATAACCCTAAATACCTGAAAGTCTGGGGTAATGGCGCCAGCTTTGACAATGTCATTCTGCGTAGTGCTTACGAACGCGCTGGACATGTGACCCCATGGAAATTCTGGAATGATCAGGATGTCCGGACAATTGTCGATCTCGGTCGCGCTGTTGGATTTGACCCTAAACGCGATATGCCATTTGACGGCGATATGCATAACGCGCTGGCCGATGCTAAACATCAGGCTAAATATGTGTCTGCTATCTGGCAGAAATTAGTACCAACCACCAGCACCGAATTGTAAACCTTCCCGGTTGCAGCCGGGATGTATGGAGAAAATTTATGAATACAGTATTTCTTTTACTTGCTGAGTTCGGAACACCAACGATTCCATTGGCTGACGTTTGTGAAAAATATTTTGGCCTTAAACCCGCCACAGCAGAAAAAAAAGCATCTATGGGGGAGTTCGCTGTTCCCACTTTCAGAGCTTCTGACAGCCAGAAAGCACCACGGATGATCCACATTCAGGATTTGGCTGATCACTTAGAGTCGCAACGTCAAAAGGGCATCGATTTCTTCAAATTGATGCAGGTAGAGAACGGAAAAAAACATTAATTTAGTGGTGCTAAATCTCCTGATTAAGGTTTATCACCTCTTAATCAGGGGTTTTATTTGCATATAGCAGCACCCCAATAGCACCCCAAACATCACTAACCAACTGATATAGATAAAAAAAGCCCCAGCAAAACGCCGGGGCCTGGTACGAGCAACATCACATGGGCGACATGATGCGCGGTTAAAATCTTTAAGTGTCAGGCTGCAGTCTTCCCTGCAACCAACACGGCTTTCATTGCTGCCACTACATCACCATCAACGCAGTAACGATTAAACTCATCGGCTTCCGCATCGGCACTCATCGACACACCCGCTTTACGGTAACGCATCGGTGATGGCACGGTCTGCCCGGCTGAACTGTGCATTTCGTCAATGCCTTGATCGACAAACTTTTTCAAGTTGCTCAATCGCACGCCAGCACCAGCCATAATGATTGGAGCACGGGAATGCTGTTTTAGTTCCCTAAGTAATGTAAGTCCTAATTCCGCATTCTGCTGTTGGCCTGAAGTCAGGATGCGCGCCACGCCTAAATCAGTGAGTTGTTCCAACGCCTGGTGGGGGTTATGGCACATATCAAACGCCCGGTGGAAAGTCACCGCCATACCTTTAGCCTGCTCCATAACTCGCTTCATGCGAGGTACATCAACATGCCCTTCCCCGTCTAACATACCGATTACCAGTCCCGAATAACCGAGCTCGCGGACGAAAGCGATATCTTCAAGCATGGTCTCGAACTCTGCATCGGTGTAACAAAAATCACCGCCGCGCGGGCGAATAATTGGATGCACAGGTATCGAAACTCGTTCTTTCACTTTACGCAGCACCCCAGCAGAAGGGGTCAAACCACCCTCTTTGGGGGCTGAACATAATTCAAGCCTGTCCGCTCCGGCAAGTTGCGCTGTGACTGCACAGTCAATTCCGTAACAACATATCTCAAGCAAAGGCATTGATTACTCCTTAAAAATCTTTAGCCTGGCGGTTGTGTCATGGGTTCAGAATGATAATCTGAAAATCACGATCCCATAAAGGTAATAGCTAATCATGATGGCATTCAATTTTGATGAAGGCATCGACCGCCGTCACAGCGACAGTTCGAAGTGGAATAAATATGGTGATGAGGTGTTACCTATGTGGGTGGCAGATATGGATTTTCGCTCTCCACCCTGTATTCTCGAAGCCCTTCATAAACGCGTAGAGCACGGAGTTTTTGGTTACGGTAACCGGCCGCAAGAATTAGTTGATGTTGTCGTTGAAAGAATGTCCAGCCGCTACCAGTGGCAGATTAAACCAGAGTGGATCGTCTTTTTACCGGGCATTGTCGCGGGCCTTAATTTGAGTGTTCGTGCCTTTACGGCCCCCGATGAAATTACCATTGCGCCAACACCGATTTATCCTCCATTCCGAAAGTCATCTGCATTTGCCAATCGTTCACAACTCAACGCGCCACTGCGCCTTGAAAATGGCCGTTGGGTTATGGATTTGCAGGCACTGGAATCTCAGCTCAACGGTAAAGAAAAATTGCTGATGTTGTGCAACCCGCAAAATCCAGGCGGCACCATCTATACGCGTGAGGAATTACAGCAGCACCTGGCATTCGCCCAACGCCACAACATGATTGTCTGTTCTGATGAAATTCATTGTGATTTGCTGCTTGATCCCGGTGCGAAACACATTCCTTTTGCCACACTGAGCCACGACGCAGAACAGCGTTCTATCACGCTGCTTTCACCGTCCAAAACTTTCAACATTGCCGGGCTTGGCGCATCACTGGCGATAATCCCTGATCCACAATTGCGTAAGCAATTTAATACGGTTCGCGATGGGATTGTACCGAGTGTGGATGTGCTGGCGCTGACGGCTGCCACCGCAGCGTGGCGCGATGGTGAACCGTGGTTGCAAGAGTTACTGCCCTATCTGCGTCGAAATCGCGACACTTTGGTGAGTGCCGTGAATAAAATGCCAGGCCTTACGATGGCATCGCCACCCGCCACTTATCTCGGATGGGTGGATGCAAGCGCTCTGCCGGTAGAAAATCCGACGCTATTCTTCCAGAAAGCGGGGCTGGGTTTCTCGCCAGGGGCAGATTTTGGCGAAGCGAAATTCGTACGAATTAACTTTGGCTGCACCTCAGCAACGCTTAATGAAGCCATTAAACGCATAGAAGCAGCCGTGAGATCAGTCTGCTAATTCGCTGGCAACGATCTCTTCAATACTCCATGGATGGAATTTGATGGTGACTTTGCCGTCGGTCACTGCAAGCGTTGGGTTTGGCAAGCGCTCGCGTTCGCCTTTTGGCGAACTGGTTTTCACTGAAATTCCGGTCTGGCGTAAACCCGCGTCAGACATTAAATCCAGCGCTCGGGCATTTAGCGTTTCAGGCTCCCCAGGCAGCACAATTTCTACATGCTCCCAACCTTCGTGCGGATAGCGTTTTTCACCCGGCCACGGCAGCTCCACCACGCTAAATTCCCAGTGCGCCACGCAAACTGGCTCATCTAATTTGAACAAGCAAATTGGCCGATCATTAATGATATTTTCCGACAGCAATGTGCCGCACTTTTCCAGGCCTGCACGCCAGCGTTCCGCCGTCGTATTCTGATGGCAACGCAGAGAAATGTGATCGGCGTCAAGCAACGCAATCTCCAAATCAAGCCGAGCGGCAAGTTCTGTTAACGCTTGTGTAAATCGCGGGAGATCCGCTGAAATATCATTCAGTTCTGCAATTGTCTGCCAGTTGGCCATCACCCTATCCTCTCAAGTCACGAATGCGGGCTAATCTACCAATTTAGGCAGATATCACCAACACCCGAAACGTGGCTATATTTCTGAATGGTTATTCACTATACCGTTGATATTAGTCCAGGGCGCACCGGGCAAGGCTTTTGCTGACTAAGGGGGATAAATACAGTTATACTTACGCCCTAATTTTATCCCCAATGATACGGCTGCTGTAAAAGTCACGGCAGCCCTTAGCAAAAAGTAAGGTATCCCGGTGAATATTCAGGCTCTTCTCTCAGATAAAGTCAGTCAGGCACTGATTGCCGCAGGTGCACCTGCGGATTGCGAACCACAGGTTCGTCAGTCAGCAAAAGTTCAGTTCGGCGACTATCAGGCCAATGGCGTGATGTCAGTTGCAAAATCACTGGGCAAGCCACCACGACAAGTCGCAGAGTTGGTGATTGCCAATCTGGATTTGACCGGAATTGCCAGCAAAGTTGAAATCGCCGGCCCAGGCTTTATCAATATTTTCCTCGACCCAGCATTCCTTGCTAAACATGTCGACGAAGCTGTTGCTTCTGACCGCGTTGGCGTGAATACCGTTGCGCCGCAAACCATCGTGGTCGACTATTCCGCACCAAACGTCGCGAAAGAGATGCACGTGGGTCATATCCGCTCCACTATCATTGGTGATGCTGCGGTGCGCACGCTGGAATTCCTTGGTCATAAAGTTATCCGCGCCAACCACGTTGGTGACTGGGGCACACAGTTCGGGATGCTGATCGCCTATCTTGAAAAGCAGCAGCAAGAAAACGCAGGTGAAATGGCGCTGGCCGACCTGGAAGAGTTCTATCGTGCAGCCAAGAAACACTACGACGAAGACGCAGAATTTGCTGAACGTGCTCGTGCGTACGTTGTGAAGCTGCAAGGCGGCGACGAATACTGCCGTGAAATGTGGCGTAAGCTGGTCGATATCACCATGACGCAGAACCAGCAAACCTACGATCGCCTTAACGTGACGCTGACCCGTGACGACGTAATGGGTGAAAGTCTTTATAACCCAATGCTTCCGGGCATCGTGGCCGATCTTAAGGCGAAAGGTCTTGCGGTCGAGAGCGAAGGCGCAACCGTGGTTTACCTGGATGAGTTCAAGAACAAAGACGGCGACCCAATGGGCGTTATCATCCAGAAAAAAGATGGCGGCTATCTCTACACCACCACCGATATTGCCTGTGCGAAATATCGCTATGAAACCCTGCATGCAGACCGCGTGCTTTACTTTATCGACTCCCGCCAGCATCAACACCTGATGCAAGCATGGACCATCGTGCGTAAAGCCGGTTACGTTCCAGAATCTGTCACCCTGGAGCACCAGATGTTCGGCATGATGCTGGGCAAAGACGGCAAGCCGTTCAAAACCCGTTCTGGCGGCACGGTAAAACTGACCGACCTGCTCGACGAAGCCATGGAACGTGCGCGTAATCTGGTTGCAGAGAAAAACCCGAACATGCCTGCGGATGAACTGGAAGCGTTAGCGAAATCCGTCGGTATTGGCGCAGTGAAATACGCCGACCTGTCGAAAAGCCGCACCACCGATTACATCTTTGACTGGGACAACATGTTGGCCTTCGAGGGCAACACCGCACCGTATATGCAATATGCATACACTCGCGTGCTGTCTGTGTTCCGCAAAGCTGAGATTGATGAAGCTGAGCTGCTGAAAGCACCAGTAGTGATTCGTGAAGACCGCGAAGCACAGTTGGCTGCGCGCCTGCTGCAATTTGAAGAAACGCTGAACGTGGTTGCGCGTGATGGTACACCGCATGTGATGTGTACTTATCTTTACGATGTGGCGGGTCTGTTCTCTGGTTTCTACGAGCACTGCCCAATTCTGGCCGCCGACTCCGAAGAAGCGCGTAACAGCCGCCTGAAACTGGCTCTGTTAACCGCGAAAACGCTGAAACTTGGTCTGGATACCCTGGGTATCGAAACTGTAGAACGTATGTAAGTTCCTAATTTCAGTACCCTAAATAATTCGAGTTGCAGGAAGGCGGCAATTGAGAGAATCCCGACGAGCTTACACTAGTAAGTGATTACTCGGCCCATCCGTGGGCTTCGCCCTTCGGGATGCTGCTCGCAGCATTCAAATCTGCTCCCGGCAGATTTGTCGGGTGAACGAAAGCAGCCAACACACCTGCAACTTGAAGTATGACGGGTACTTGTTAGCGAACAATTCCCCGCGCTGACCGCGCAAAAAACCGGTCATAAAGGCCAATCACCGGGAAATCACTTTCCAGTATTTTCAAAGACCTCTTCACTTCTTCTATCGCCAGCGCCTGGTTGTAAAACCGCTCATACAATGTATGAATCAAATCCTGCTGTTCTGGCTCTAACGCCTGGAACGCATTCGAGCTTGTGTTGATACCCAGCGGCACAGCGCGGTTACCACCAGCCGTCACAAACGGCGGAACATCCTGAACCACTGCTGATTGGTCGAGGATCTTAACCCCACTCGCCAATATGCAAAATTGATGGATAGCACACATAAAGCCTATCTGCGCATCATCATCAAGCTCAACGTGCCCGGCAAGCCCACTGTTATCCGCAATCAATGTGCCATTACCGACCACACAATCATGACCAATATGGACACAATTCAAAAAGCGATTGTCATTACCGATAATAGTGGTGCTAAGCCCCTGAACTGTTCCACGATGAATAGTGGCATTTTTGGCAATCTGATTCCGGTCACCAATAACGACCGTCGTGGGTTCACCGGCATATTTAAGGTCCTGATTCGCATCACCTATGGATGAAAACTGGCCGAAAGTATTGTTACAGCCGATTGTTGTCAGGCCATTAATCACCGAATAAGCACCGACAACAGTTCCTTCGCCTATCACTACACCTGCGGAAATAACACAAAACGGGCCAATACTTACATGCGCACCGAGCACCACACCCGGCTCCACAATACTATTACTGGCAACCCGGGCTAACGGGGAAATAGACATCAATTTATCCTGATGACGGCACGAAACGGAGAACGCCTGTCATCGTTTAGTTATTAATCCAGACCAGGGATCAACAAGAAAGGAGGGACGAAAGAGAAGCTCCGCTTCGCCATTCGCATTATCGTTAAGGAGGTGAAAACCAGTGAAGGGCTTATCGACAGCGGCAGCATAATGAATTGCGTCACACATTACGCCATTTATTTATTTTTAAATTGGAGGAACTTTATGGGGTTTGCCCGCAGGTTTGATTTAGCAGTAATTTGCAGGCCTGGTTCCCCAGGCCTGTTGTATGCGCTTACAAATAAATTCTCAAATACTCACCCATACAGAGGATCGCCATCGCCTGTCCGTACGGCATTGAGGTCAGCGGGATTTGGCGATAAAACTCCAGGTTACTGCCCATTCCCGTGCCAAACGAAACCTGCAACAACTCACCTTCCGGGGAGATATTTTTGACGATACCTTTCATCGCCTTTTCTGCCACCTCTGCATACTCTTTGCCGATATAGCGCTTACGAATGCCTTTCAAAATGCCGTAGGCAAAACCGGCAGTCGCGGATGCCTCCAGATACGAATGTGGGTCGTCAAGCAAGGTGTGCCATAAACCACTGTCGTCCTGGCATTTTGCCAACGCGGCAACCTGATTTTCCAGCACCTGTACCAGATAGCGACGCACCGCGTTGTTCTCAGGTAAGTCCACCAGTTCAAGGAAATCAGGGATCACGATAGTCAACCAACTGTTGCCACGCGCCCAACGCGCATTGGCAAAGTTATGATTGCCTTCGTAACTCCAGCCGTGGAACCACAGGCCGGTTTCGCGATCCATCAAATTCTGCACATGCAGCAGGAACTGATACGTCGCCTCTTCCACATACTCCGGGCGATTCAGCAATTTGCCAATTTTTGCCAGTGGCAATACGGTCATCATCAGCGTGTCGTCCCACATCTGCTGATGGTTCTCTTCCGCAAGCGTAATGTGCTGCATTCCGCCGTGTTCGGTACGCGGCATTTCATACATTGCCCACTCAGCCCAGCTTTCGAGCCACGGCAAATACGACGGGTCGCGCGTTTCTTCGTAGCGATAGGCAAGCGTCAGGAACGGTGCCATGGTATTGACGTTTTTGGTGGTAGCACCTTCTGCGAAGCGGTCTGCAAACCAGCTATCAATAATTTCGCACATCTTCTTTTCACCGGTCTGACGATAATACTGATACATGCCGTACAAACCGACGCCGTGCGTCCACTCCCAACCTGCCCAACCTTTGGTATCAATGACTCGTCCGTCATCTAGTCGCAGCAAGTATTGGCCCGTTTCATCCTTAATACTAACCAGATTATCCGTCACCTTGTGGATCAGGGTTTTCAGCTCATCCCGGGCAATAAAATGCTCCGGCTGGCACAGTAAAGGGCTGTGTTTGACGGGATAAATAATCATTAACTTAACCTCTGTGATGATGTATTCGAACGCATTGCAGCAGCCTCTTTCAATGACGGAGCCGCAGGTTTATTACGGTTGAGATAGCCAATATTGTTGTTGCCCCAAAGCGTGTCGTAAGGCATACCAGCCAACATTTCGACTGTGGCGCGAGCTTGTGGCGTGGTTGCTTCCGGAACCGGACGACCCGCCGCACGCATCTTCGCGGTTTCTTCACGTAACACGCTGTGAGTTTGCAAATTGAGTTTAAAGCGCAGGGAGACTAAGAAACCGCACGCCAAAACAGCGACTGTGCCAAAGCTCAGGATCATCAGAATGGTGTGGCTTACCGCTGGCGGCTGTACGGTCTGGCCGGAAACAAAGCCGGAAAGCTGCATCACGATACCCACTAACATTACCGCACCGGCCTGCGAGGCTTTACGCGTCAGCGTCATAATGCCTGCGAAGATCCCTTCACGGCGCTGCCCGGTAATCACTTCATCCACGTCAGCAATGTAGGTGTAAGTATTCCACGGCACATAGTTGATACCGCCGCGGCCCAGGCCAGCTATGGCTGAAACCAGCATCAGCAGCGAGAAGACATCGCTTAATCCCGCGTAATACAACAATGCGTAAGAGATGGAACTCAGGCCAAAGAGCACTACAACCATACGGTAGGACGGAGCCGGGCCATATTTGATACACAGAGGAATCATGCCGATAACCGCGATAAATTGCAGAATCGCCATAGTGCCGAGCAAGCTGGAAGCCATGCTTGCACTTTGCATCAGCACAAACACCACATAGTAGGTAAACACGGCGTTGAACACATCCTGAGCAATATAACCGCCCAAATACATGCCCAAGTGTTGGCGGAAGATCTTAACGCGCAGCGTAGAAGTCAGTTCAACGTTCAGGCGCTTCATACTCTGCGCAAACGTCAGGGTTTTCTTCTCTTCTTCTGCACGCAGTGCCGCTTCTGTCCAGTCTGAACGAGGGCGCTCCCAGGTGAAGAACCAGACCAACGTCAGCACGATGGCGCATATCGTGGCGAAGACCAGGCTTGCGTAAAAGAAGGAAACCGCGTTGTCTTTACCGAAGTGGTTTAACAGAATGCCCGGCAGGAATGCGGCAAGGATCGCAGAAAGTTGCGCCATAGAAATACGCGCGCCAGAGAACTTGGTTTTCTGTTTGAAGTCATCGGTCATTTCCGGCACCAGTGTTTCGTACGGCACCAGAATCATGGTGTAGACCACATCAAAAATCAGATAGGTCACCAGGTAATACCAATAACTCATCTCCCCAACCCACATAAAGCTGTAGCTGAAGACTAATGGGATACCCAGCAATATAAAGAATTTACGGCGTCCAAAACGCTTACCAAGCCAGGTAGAACCAAAGTTATCGGTCAGGAAGCCCATCAGCGGACTGACAACGGCATCCAACACCCTGGCCATCGCAAAGATAAACGTCGCTTCAATCGGTGAAAGGCCACAGAAGGTAGTATAAAAGTAGAGCAACCAGGCGGCGGTGAGAGCCGTCGTCCCCGCCCCGAGAAAATCCCCGGAGCCATAGGCAAGATAATTTGCCAATCCAATTTTGCGTGTTTTCATTGCCGTCAAACCCCGTTAATTTTTTTATGGAGATTGCACGTCCCGGTACTTGTCGGGCTTGCGAGAACCTTACCTTGCTAAGGTAGAAGGACGGGGTAATTGAAACCTTTCCATTTTTGCCATCGTTTGATGAATGGTGGCAAAAATACAAAGTGTCTCAGCACTCGCATCACCGATTTATAAAACAGGGGTTTGTTTTTATCAAAAGCGCAGACTAAAAATGAGAGGTAAACAAGTAAAAGCCGCATGGGGATTGCGGCTTTGAGGATTACTGATAATTAACTATTACCTGATTACTGCGGACTTTTAATGCTGGGAAAAGCACTCCACCACCGGGAACTTCCCAGACAAAACGCAGCGGCTCATTTGCCGCCACATTGGTCAATCCACGCGTCGTACCGCTCTGCCCTTCTATCTCAACACAGCGCGTTATCGAACATAATCTGACGTTAAGTCCGGCTGGGGTTGGACCAATCAGCTCATAGCGCCAAGAAACTAATGTCATCACGCCACTGACAGGTTGCGCAGGTGCTAAAGCGCGGGACGATGCTGCAACACCACGGTGGCTAAGCGTGGCACCCACGCCACTGGCCTGCCATGCTCCCTCACCTGCGGCATGGGTCATTAAAGGGAAGAGAATCAGCAATAACAGGCGGCTCATTATTTCGCTCCAATGGTCGCAGTCATACGGATGTTACGGTTTTCAGAAAGCTCGAGGCTAGAAAGCACCATGAGTTGCGGCAGGCTGCGGCGTAAGAAACGCGCCAGCAGTGGTCGCAGCGCATGGTTAACCAACAACACCGGCGGTGCACCGAGCATTTCCTGGCGTTTCAGCGCCTCCTGAGCCTGCTCCAGCAAGCGATCGGCAAGGCCGGGCTCGAGCCCACCGCCACCTTGCAATGCCTGCAATAACAAACGCTCAAGTGCCGCATCGAGACCAATCACCTGCACTTCACCATTGCCAGGGAACCATTGCTGAGTAATCGCCCTGCCCAGCGCCACACGCACTACCGCTGTTAATTCATGCGGGTCATTTTGTATCGGTGCATGTTCTGCCAGAGTTTCAAGAATCGTGCGCATATCACGAATCGTCACTTTCTCAGCCAGCAGGTTTTGCAGAACTTTATGCAGTGTGGTTAACGTCACCACACCCGGCACCAGGTCCTCCGTGAGTTTCGGCATCTCCTGGGTTACACGGTCGAGTAACTGTTGTGCTTCCTGGCGGCCAAACAGTTCTGGCGCAAACTGGCCAATCAGATGGTTAAGATGCGTGGCGACCACGGTACTGGCTTCGACCACGGTAAAGCCCTGAATTTGCGCCTGCTCTTTAAGTGCGCTTTCAATCCAGGTGGCGGCAAGGCCAAACGCTGGGTCAATTGTCGCTTCGCCTGGTAAGCTGCCTGCCGCAGTCCCAGGGTTAATAGCAAGCCAGCGCCCCGGATAAGCATCGCCACTGCCAATCTCGACGCCCTTCATCAGGATACGATAACGTGCCGGCGGCAAGTCCATGTTGTCGCGAATATGGACTACCGGCGGTAGGAAACCCATATCCTGCGCGAATTTCTTACGGATACTGCGGATTCGCCCTAACAGCTCGCCGTCTTGCTGGAAATCCACCATCGGAATCAGGCGGTAACCTACTTCCATTCCCAGCGAATCTTCCAGTTGCACATCATTCCAGGTGGCCTCAACCGCCTGCGGGTTTTCCTGGGGTTTGACCGGGGCTGATGGGGCCGCGGGCTGCTCCATCTGGCGGCCACGCATCCACCATGCCAGCCCAAGCAATGCGGCAGTAAACAGCAGGAAGACAAAGTTTGGCATCCCCGGCACCATGCCAAGTAAACCAAGAACACCGGCACTCAGCAGCATAACGCGCGGGTTGTTGAACAGCTGGGTGACCATCTGCTCGCCAACATCCTGGTCGGTTGCAACACGGGTAACGATAACACCCGCAGCGGTCGAGATGACCAGCGCCGGGATCTGCGCGACCAGGCCATCACCGATGGTCAATAACGTATAAGTTTCTGCTGCTGCGCCAAAGGGCATGTCGTGCTGAAGCATACCGACCAACAGGCCGCCCACCACGTTAATCACCATGATCATCAGACCGGCGACCGCATCGCCACGCACGAATTTACTGGCCCCGTCCATCGAGCCGTAAAAATCAGCTTCTTGTGTGACTTCTGAACGGCGTTTTTTCGCTTCGTCTTCACCAATCAAGCCGGCGTTAAGATCGGCATCAATCGCCATCTGTTTACCCGGCATACCGTCCAGCACAAAGCGCGCACCGACTTCAGCAATACGCCCCGCACCTTTGGTGATAACCATAAAGTTGATGATAACGAGGATGATAAACACCACGATACCGATGGCAAAGTTACCGCCAACAAGAAAGTGACCGAAGGCTTCAACCACTTTACCCGCAGCCGCACCACCGGTATGACCATCCATCAAAATGATACGTGTCGAGGCCACGTTCAGCGCCAGGCGCAGCAACGTGGTAAACAGCAGAATGGTTGGGAAAGCCGCGAACTCGAGGGTTTTCTGGGTGAACATCGCCACCAGCAGGACCATGATCGACAGCGCGATGTTAAAGGTGAACAACAAATCCAGTATAAACGCCGGGAGCGGCAGTACCATCATCGACAAGATCATCAAGATCAGTATCGGTC
Organism: Buttiauxella massiliensis; assembly: GCF_902500225.1. GTDB lineage: Bacteria > Pseudomonadota > Gammaproteobacteria > Enterobacterales > Enterobacteriaceae > Buttiauxella > Buttiauxella massiliensis. The sequence continues at coordinate 177,102 of NZ_LR722654.1, forward strand.
CGGCAAGAATTTGCCATTGCCCGGATTTCATACTGGCAGGCAGACGCAGTGTTGCGAGCAAATTAGCCATCGGAGTCCTTCTCGTTTGCAAAGTCCAGCGCTTCAGGCACTGGAAGGTTTTCAGGTTTTTTCGGGATTAAACCGCCAGCGACACGCCAGCGCCGCAGTTGCCATACCCATGCCAGCACTTCTGCTACGGCGGAATACAACTGCCCAGGAATTTGTTGTCCTATTTCAGCATGACGGTATAACGCACGCGCAAGCGGTGGAGCTTCGAGCATTGGAATACGGTGCTCATTGCCGATTTCACGGATACGCAGCGCAACCAGGCCGGCCCCTTTCGCCAGCACTTTTGGCGCACTCATTTTGTTTTCGTCGTACTGTAAGGCCACCGAATAGTGCGTCGGGTTGGTCACAATCACATCGGCCTTCGGCACATCTGACATCATGCGGCGACGCGCGGCGGCACGCTGTTGCTGGCGAATACGGCCTTTAACATGTGGGTCGCCTTCTTGTTGCTTGAATTCGTCGCGAATATCCTGGCGGCTCATGCGTAGCTTTTTAATGTTGCTGAAAATCTGGAAGAACACGTCGAAGCCGACCATTGGTGTCAGCCCCAGCACAATCAACAAACCACACACCGCCACCATATTTAATGCGTGCCCCAAAGCAGCCAATGGCGGTTCACTCATCAGGCGCATCATCTCTGGCCATTTGTGCAGCAGATACCAGGCCGTTACGCAGCCGACCAAAATGGCTTTGAGGAAGGCTTTTAGCAGTTCAGCGCCTGCCTGGGCTGAGAACATCCGCCCGAGTCCGGAAATTGGATTCATTTTGCTAAATTTAAACTGTATCGACTTCCCGCTGAACAGGATGCCACCCAACAGCATGGGGGCTGCAATTGCTACAATCACCAGCCCGAAAATCAGCGGCAACAGTGCCCAGACGGCCTGTTTTATCAGTTGGCTGATTTGTTTAACGATAAGATTGGGGTCGTTAATAATGCTGTGATCAAAATGGAGCCCTGTAGACAACATTGCCGCTAGCTGTCGCGCCAACGGCTCCCCTCCCATCCAGATAATGCTGATTCCCACCAATAACATAAGCAGTGAGGTCAACTCACGGGATCGGGGAATCTGCCCATCTTCGCGCGCTTTTTCAAGTCGGTGGGGTGTGGGGGCTTCTGTTTTGTCGTCGTCGCTTTCTTCTGACACTGCAACAATCTCGTGGCCACAATTACCAGCACAGCATGTCAGAAAGGGGGAACGCTAATGGGAGGAAAACGGGGGAATTTGTAGGTTTGTTTGTGGGTTAAGTAGTTTGTGTGCGCAACGATAGGATTTCATTTTCTTGCATCTGGATTTGCGAGCATGGCCTAAAGATTAAAAAATCAACGCCCTGCCATCTTCTCATCCAAAGATCCGTTTGCTACTTTTCCACCGTTTTATCAATCATGATTAAATAAGGAGCAAACGATGCAATGGACTGAATTACTTAACGCTAATCGGCGTAAACCTAAAAAAACCAATTCTGTAGGAACCGCCAAGGGTCGGCTTCAGATAGAACGAGATTTCGACCGAATTTTATTTGCGGCCCCCACCCGCCGCCTGGCAGATAAGACCCAGGTTTTTCCCCTGGATAAAAATGATAGTGTGAGAACGCGTCTGACCCACTCACATGAAGTAGCCAATCTGGCACGAGGAATTGGGGTTCGGTTGGCGTTCGAAATGAAAGAGGATATTTTCGGCACAAAGCTATCTGACGTTTGTGTTGAACGTGATGTCCCGGCACTGCTCGCTGCTATAGGTTTAGTACATGATCTTGGCACCCCCCCTTTCGGCCATCAAGGGGAACGGGCGATGGGTGAATGGTTCAGGAAAGAAATTCCCGTTTGTACCAGTTGCCCCATGGATAAAATTTACAATGATTTCCGCCAGTTTGATGGGAATTCACAAACCTTCAGGCTGGTAACCAAACTTCAAATTCTCAATGATGAGTTTGGCCTTAATCTTACCTACGCCACACTGGCCTCAATGCTCAAGTACCCACGAACCTCATTTTCAAGTTCAAAGCAGTGGAAAAAGCATGGTTTCTTCTACTCCGAAGAACCCGTCGTCAAAGACATCTGGGAGAAAACCGGTCTCAGAGAAGGTATCCGTCATCCTTTCACTTATCTTATGGAAGCGTGTGATGATATTGCTTATTCAGTACTTGATGCAGAAGATACGGTTAAAAAGGGTTTAGCTTCATTCCATGATTTAATGGACTTCCTCTCTTGTCAGAATAAGGCCTCATCCGATGAAATAATGCGTAATGTCATTACTAAAAGCAAAGAAGACAATAAAGAGTATGCCAAAGCAGAGTTATCCCCAGCAGAGCTGAATGACATGAGCATGCAAATGTTCAGGGTTTATGCCATAGCTGAATTAGTTGATGCTGTTGTCATTTCATTCAAAGAAAACAAAGACAACTTTCTTGACATTAATTGTCAGGAAAAAGATCTCATTTCAATAAGCAAAGGACATGCTTTATGTGAAGCCCTGAAAACGACCTGCCCGTGCTTTACAAAGAAGCGCAGCTTCTCGCCGATGCTATTTCTGGCATGACAGATAGTTATTTGATTGCCCTACACGATGAGCTAAAATCCTTATATGAGTATGAAAATCGTTCAAAGTAAGCGAAATCTGAAGCGAAGAGTTAAAGGATTTTTCGCTTCAGTTCAGACATCGATCTGGTCTTCCACGGAAGCCGTCATAAGTTGTATGAGGCGTTAGAATCATTAAACATCCCAAACTTTACCGAGAATAAATTTGGTGGTGTCCGGCTGACTCACTCACGCATGGATTATGATATCTGGAGTCTGGAAGATACCTGGGCGTTCAGAGAGGATGTTATTTCACTACATAATATCGATAGTTTACTACATACCACGTTAATGACCTGGGATGCTGTAATTTATGATATTAAAGCAAAGAAAATAATCACTCAGCCAAATTATTTACAGGACTTAATTAACAGACGTTTAGATCTGGTATTAGAAAAAACCCCTAACGAAAAAGGTTCCGTAGTAAAAATCATCCGGACTATTTACGGGAAAAATGCTGCTACATTAGGAGGAAAACTTTGCGCCTTCCTTCAAAGTCATTTGTCCTGCTATAGCAGCACCGAGTTAATACAATACGAACGCGCCAATTTTGACAAAAATTTAATCACCGCAGTTCGAATTGACAAGTTACTTATTTTACTTGAACAATGGCAGAAAGGTGAGGACATTATTATCAATGTTCAACAAAAACCAAAAACCATTCACTATAAATGCATTGCCGAAAAAGGTAATGTATTTCCCTGATGTATTTTCACTCTCAAATTATACCCGTAATCTTTTGGGTATATACCCATTAGCATTCGAGTTACAGATAGGCGGCCAGGGAGCTTATCCCAATGAGCTTACTAAGGTAAGTAGTTTGGGTAAGTGAGCGCAGCCAACACCCCTGCAGCTCGAAGGATGATGGATATATAACGTCATTAAGAAAAAATGACGCTGTGCCACTTAGACACAGCACCCAATATTAAAACCCTAAACTATCCAGTAAATCATCAACCTGATCCTGGCTTGCAACCACACCCGCTGCGGTCGTGTTCATTTGCGGGCCGTTGAGGAGACTGTCGGCTGGGCGTTTCGTACGCGCATCCAGTTCTGGCATGTTCTCCATTAACACCATCAACAACTGGCGTTCAATTTCCTGGATAACATCCATCATGCGCTTGATGACCTGACCGGTTAAATCCTGGAAGTCTTGCGCCATCATGATTTCCAGAAGCTGAGCATTGGTAAAGCTGGTGTGACTCGGGACGCCAGACAAGTAGCTGCGCGTATCGGTAACCAGTTCACGGGCATCACCCAGCTCGATTGGGTTTTCAAACCAGGCATCCCAACGGCCATTAAGTGCTTTGGCGTCGGATTCCAGTTTGTTCTGATGAGGCTGAGCCAGCTCCACACAGTTCAGCGCGCGCTCTGCGGCCTGCGCGGTCATCTGCACCACGTAGTCCAGGCGGTCACGAGCATCGGGAATCGCTTCCGCCGCTTCGGCAATCGCCTGGTCAAGGCCCAGCTCGCGTAGGCTGTCGCGCAGCATTCGGGTCAGGCTGCCTATCCGAACGATAATATCGCCGGTTGAATGTAACTCTGACGCGGGATTGGTAGATGAGTGCATGAGCCTCTCCTTACATGCCGAGCTTTTCGAAGATTTTGTTTAACTTCTCTTCCAGTGTCGCGGCGGTAAACGGTTTTACCACATAGCCACTCGCCCCCGCCTGTGCTGCGGCAATGATGTTCTCTTTCTTCGCCTCAGCGGTCACCATCAATACCGGCAGAGCCGACATTGCGCCGTTGCCACGAATGGTTTTCAGCAACTCCAGACCGTCCATGTTCGGCATGTTCCAGTCAGAGATAACAAAACCAAAACCGCCACCGTTGAGTTTATTGAGCGCATCGACACCATCTTCTGCTTCTTCGACGTTGTTGAAACCCAGCTCTTTTAGTAGGTTACGGACAATGCGACGCATGGTAGAGAAGTCATCCACCACCAAAAATTTGAGTTCTTTATCTGCCATTTATTGGTTTCCTTCGGTTTTTGCCTATTCAAGAAGGCGTAATTGTTGCAGCCAGTTTGGACACGGCCAGCGCGGAAGAACCGGAGCGTACATGAAGTACGTGAGCCAATTCTTTTCCAAAAAAAGGAGCACTGCCCGGGTTCAAAATGGCAAATAAAATAGCCTTATCTCAGATACGTATTGCCTGTCCGGCACTAATTTTTGCCAACATCTGTTGACTGATTACGCTTAAATCGACCACTTCGCTGACACCACCACTGTTGATGGCCTCACGCGGCATGCCGAACACCACACAACTTGCTTCGTTTTGGGCGATAGTCCATGCCCCGGCTTTATGCATTGCCAACATCCCTGCGGCGCCGTCATTCCCCATTCCCGTCAAAATGACGCCCACGGCGTTACGCCCGGCGAATTTCGCGACAGAGTGGAACAGCACATCCACGGCCGGACGATGCCGGTTCACGGGTGGGCCATCATGAATTTTGATTTGGTAGTTCGCCCCGCTACGAGCAAGCTCCATATGTTTATCGCCCGGTGCGATGTAGGCGTGCCCCGGTAACACACGCTCGCCATCCTCTGCCTCTTTCACCGCTATCTGGCATAACTTGTTAAGCCGGTCAGCAAACGAGCGAGTAAAACCTGGCGGCATATGCTGCGTAATTAGTACCGCCGGGCTTGATAGCGGCAGCGGTTGCAGGACATGGCGAATCGCCTCGGTACCACCGGTTGATGCACCAATAGCTATCAATTTTTCTGAACTGAGTAATGGCCCCGCTTTCAACGCAGCAGGCGCTGCAACGGGCGCTCGCGCCGCCAGTTTTGCCTTCGCAGCAGTACGCACTTTCTCAGCAATAGTTTCGCTATAGGCCAGCATCCCTTCACGAATGCCTAACTGCGGCTTGGTGACAAAATCAATCGCGCCCAACTCCAGCGCTCGTAATGTCACTTCCGAACCTTTCCCGGTGAGCGATGAAACCATCACCACCGGCATCGGGCGCAGGCGCATTAATTTCTCAAGGAAATCCAGACCGTCCATGCGCGGCATTTCTACATCCAGCGTCAGCACGTCAGGGTTGAATTTCTTAATCAAATCGCGAGCTACAAGCGGGTCTGGTGCGGTTGCCACCATTTCCATGTCATCGTGGCTATTGACAATTTCTGTCATGATCTGGCGCATCAGGGCGGAGTCATCGACGCACAGCACGGTTATTTTTGTCATGATCTTTCCTTACTCAGTCCGTACACGGTCTGCCCACGCAGTAAAAACTCGCGGCTGAGGTTACTGAAATTTTCCGAATGCCCGGCAAACAGCAATCCGCCCGGTTTTAGCAGCGGTACAAAACGCTGCAAAATTTGCTGCTGTGTCGCTTTATCAAAATAAATCATCACATTGCGACAAAAAATGGCGTCAAACGGTCCAGGAATTGGTGCTTGCTTGTCCAAAAGATTGATTGGCGCAAACTCCATGTGGCTGGCCAGATCGCTACGCACCCGTACCAGCCCATCATGTGGCCCGGTGCCACGCATGAAGTAGCGCTGCATCTGGAGCGGAGCCAGTGTTTTCAGTTCATCCTGGCGATAAATGGCACTCTGGGCTTTCTCCAGCACCTGGGTGTCGATATCACTGGCGAAGACTTTCCAGCGCCCAGGTGCCATACCCAGCACATCTGCAAGCGTTATAGCGATGGAATACGGCTCTTCACCGGTTGAGGCTGCCGCACTCCAGACTTTGTACTCCCCACTACGTTTACGCGCATGTTCTGCGAGAATCGGAAAGTGGTGACCTTCGCGAAAAAAAGCCGTCAGGTTAGTGGTCAGGGAGTTAATGAACGCCTGCCACTCGGCATTACTGCCGTTGGCCTCCAGCATGCTCAGATAGTGCCCAAAATCCTCCAGTCCCAGGGTACGTAAACGTCGCACCAGGCGGTTGTAAACCATGTCTCGCTTGTGATCGGCCAGCACAATTCCTGCACGCTGGTAAATCAACTGGCATATCCGGCGAAAGTGCGTGTCGGACAGCGGTAGACGCTGTGTCATCTGTAACATTAATGACGATTGTCCAGTGGACAGTGGTGATGTCATAGCGTCTTCTCAATTACTTTCAGGAGGTGGCGAGCACCCCGTTGGTGACTAAATCTCTGGTGACGTCTTCATTGCCGACAGTTTCCAGATTAAACACCGATACCACACCGCTAAGGTGTTCGGCCTGGTTTGCCAGAGCATCGGTTGCTGCTGCCGCTTCTTCTACCAGCGCGGCGTTTTGCTGTGTCACTTGATCCATCTGGCTTACCGCGAGTGCTACCTGCTCGATACCACGGCGCTGTTCGTCGGATGCCGAAGCAATTTCGCCCATGATGTCGTTAACCTGCGTAACCGAACGCACGATTTCCGCCATCGTCGTGGCTGCCGTATCAACCAGTTGTGAACCGTGCTGCACGCGGTCGACCGATTCTTCAATAAGCACTTTGATCTCTTTGGCAGCCTGCGCACTGCGTTGTGCCAGGTTGCGTACTTCACCGGCCACCACGGCAAACCCACGCCCTTGCTCACCGGCACGCGCAGCTTCAACGGCGGCGTTCAGCGCCAGAATGTTGGTCTGGAAGGCGATACCATCAATCACGCTGGTGATGTCGCCAATTTTCTTCGAACTGCCCGCAATGTCGTGCATGGTGCGCGCAACGTTTGCAGCCTGTTTGCCGCCCTGTTGTGCGGTGTCTGCCGCAGTACGGGAAAGCTGTGCAGCCTGACGTGCGTTATCGGCGTTCTGGCCCACCGTTGCGGTCAGTTGCTCCATGCTGGCGGCAGTTTCAGCAAGTGATGCGGCCTGTTGTTCGGTTCGGGAAGAGAGATCGTTGTTGCCCGCGGCAATTTCAGCGATCCCGGTGTGCATCGCTCCACTGCCCTGACGCACTTGTTGCACGGTCTCTTTCAGCGCTTGCTGCATGTTTTTCAGGCTACGGAAAATCTCGGAGATTTCGTTACGCCCATACACGCTTATAGGGCGTGCTAAATCGCCTGCGGCAATGTGTTCAAAGTGGCTACGCACAATATCCAGCGGTTGCACCAGCATTCTGCGCGACCAGATAATTGAACCAATCAGCATCACGATGGCGATCACCGTCACGCTGGCGAAAATAATCGCCGAGATCTGGTAGTTCATTTTGCTGTCAGCACTCGACGCTGCCACGGTGTCATTGATGCTCTGCTGCCAGGCGTTAAAGTAAGCGTCAAAAATATCCTGTGATTTCTGAATCGGCGCACTCAGGAAGTCAGAAAGCTGATTGCTTTCAAGCCAGGTCGCCTGATGCTGTAAATCATCGCGATAAGCGGCGTAACTCTGCTTTGTCGATACCACCATATCCTCACCTTCTTTATTTAAAGGCGGGATTTCGAGGAACTGGTTAAACAGCATATCGGCCTGTTTCAGGCTGCCGCGTGCGTTCGCCATCAGGCGTTTGATATCTTCCGGCGGGTAGCTCAACGCCGTTAACGTTCCGGCACGGCTCAAGGCAGTGCTGGCCTGTAACAAAGCCGCGCGGCTTTGCGTTAAGGTGTCACGTTGCTGGTTTCCGACTTCAACCATTTTAAGATTCTGAAAATCATCCCTGAATGCCCAAAAAGACAATCCATTACTGCCAATCTGCAGCACGCCGCAGACGATCAAGATTAACAACAGAGTGGTCGAAATTCGGATACGGTTGAACATCACAGCCCCTCAGCCGGCACGTCTGCCGGCCATTAATGTTTCTTAGAAAGTTTCCCAGTTATCGTCGTGCCCGCTTGTTGTCGGCTTACTCGTTTTGATAACCGGAGCTGACGATACTGTGGCGCTAACGGACGGCGTAACAGTCGTTTCAGTCGTTAAACGGAAGGCCGCAACCAGTTGACTTAGCATGCTGGCTTGCTCTTCAAGTGCGGCAGCCGCAGAGGCTGATTCCTCAACCAAAGAGGCGTTCTGCTGAGTGACGCGGTCCATTTCTGAAACCGCCAGCGCAACCTGGTCGATACCACGGCTTTGCTCATCAGAGGCGGAGGCAATTTCGCCCATGATGTCGGTGACACGCGTAACGGCATTCACGATGTCACTCATGGTTTCTCCGGCGCTTTCAACCAGCACAGAGCCGGTATCCACGCGGGAAACAGAATCTTCGATCAGCCCTTTAATCTCTTTCGCCGCCTGGGCGCTACGCTGTGCAAGGTTGCGCACTTCGCCCGCAACGACGGCAAAACCACGCCCCTGTTCACCGGCACGCGCCGCTTCTACTGCGGCGTTCAGCGCCAGAATGTTGGTCTGGAAAGCGATGCCGTCAATCACGCCGGTAATATCAGCAATTTTCTTCGATGAACCGGCGATGTCGTGCATGGTCTTCACTACACCATCCACAACTTTGCCGCCGCGCTGAGCGGTTTCGGAGGCGCTTAACGCTAATTGAGATGCCTGACGGGCGTTTTCCGCGTTTTGTTTCACGGTCGCTGTGAGCTGTTCCATGCTAGCGGCAGTTTCTTCAAGCGATGCCGCCTGCTGTTCGGTACGGGAAGAGAGGTCGTTATTTCCGGCGGCAATTTCCGTCGCACCGCTGTAGATGGCATCAGAACCATCACGCACGCTGCCGACGGTTATGATCAGTTCTTGCTGCATATGGCGCACACTGGAAGTCAGTTCGCTAATCTCATTGCGGCCATTTGAGACGATATTTTCAGTCAGGTTGCCGTTGGCAATTTCACGAATATGCCCAATCACCACTGCCAGCGGTTGCAGCAGGATGCGGCGCATACCGAACCACACCAGCACAATCACCGCGAACAGCGCGAGTGCAAGCCCCGCAATCTGCCACTTGGCAAAGTTATAGTCGTGAGTGCTGGCAATCCAGGATTGCTCGTACATGCGATCGTTGAGCGCAATGTAGTCGCCGTATTCTTTTTCGAGGGCGTTTTGCAGGCTTTGGGTGGACTGCGCAAAATAGGCGTCCATGTTGCCGGTTTCCAGATACCCAACCAGCTCGCTCAGCGCCTGGTTGTAGTTGCGGTAATCGTCATCAATGCCCTGCACCAGCGCTTCAAGTTCTGGCGTAATCGCGGGGATTTGTTTGAAAGCTGCGTAATGTTTTTGCGCTTCAACGAGAGATTTTTTGGCGTTATTCAGCAGGTCCGTTTTTGCTGCACTTTGCCCATTGCTGGCATCCATCATCATCCGCGCCGCAGAACGGCTCAGGTTGATGCGTGTTTGCAGCATCAATTCCCAGGTATTGGCCAGTTCTGACTGCTGAACGCGTAACTCCCTGGAAACTTTAAAGCTGTCGTTATTATGTTTGAGTGAGTTAAAAAACATTCCGCCAGAGATGAGCTGGAGCAGCGCGAACACCACCAGCACCATCATTAGCATGGTGACAACGCGAATACGGTTCAACATATAACACCCTTTTAATGATTTCTTATGGGTGTTATCGGCATGTGGTATTGAAACTTTACGTGAAACTTTGGGGTGGATTTGTCGGGGGCGCTGCGCTTACACGACCTACAAGAGCTTTGGTTGAGATGTCACAGAAGATGGCGGAATAATTAATATTACTTTCGCGATTGCTATCAGATCGTTACATAAAAGACGCCACATTAACAATTGCGACAAAAAGTAAAAAATAGTTGAATCCTGCCGCGCTTTGCTTCAATTTATGGGCCGAATATATATTGGCCAATCATAAAAATTACATATGGCTCAATAAGTTAATTAATTGTTACTAATCGACGGGGTTATTACGTAATTGTCTAGTTCAAACAAACTTACGCTATTCATTCTTCTGTTCATGTTTGCCGGGATCCTCTCCGGTGCTGCAATCCATGAGTACGCAGCCGCAGAAAACATCAAAAGCTATGCCGAAAACATCACGCTGTTTACCGACATCTTTTTACGCCTGATCAAAATGGTTATTGCTCCATTGGTCTTCAGCACCCTGACCGTGGGCATTATGAAGATGGGCGAGACGTCCACCATTGGCCGCGTGGGTGGTAAAGCAATGGTGTGGTTTGTTTCATCTTCTGTGCTTTCTATTTTGGTTGGTTTGTTCATTGTCACCCTCCAGCAGCCGGGTGCTGGCATGAACCTTCAAGTGCCTGCGGGAGATGTGCAAACCGGTCTTGCTGTAAGCGGCATGAACCTGAAAGCGTTTATCTCGCACACCATTCCCACCAGCATTGCAGGCGCAATGTCGAACAACGAAATCCTGCAAATCGTCGTGTTCTCTCTGTTCTTCGGTATTGCTGGTGCGTCGCTGGGCGAGAAATTTAACACCCCGTTAGTCGCGGCTCTGGATGTGGTTTCTCACATCATGCTGAAAGTCACAGGCTATGTGATGTATGTGGCACCACTGGCTATCTTCGCGGCAATTTCTTCTGTAATTGCGACGGAAGGCCTGGGGATTTTGCTTAACTACGCATCCTTCATTGGTGGTTACTACCTCGCAATTATCCTGACTTGCATGGTGCTTGTGGGCGTTGGCTATATGGTTCTCAAGCGTGATGTTTTCCGCCTGATTGCCATGCTGAAAGACCCGGTTCTGGTCGCGTTTACCACCAGCAGCTCTGAAGCGGCTTATCCGAAAACCCTGGACCAGCTAACACGCTTTGGTTGTTCTCGTAACATTGCATCATTTGTTCTACCGATTGGTTATTCGTTCAACCTGGTCGGTTCAATGGTGTATTGCTCTTTTGCTTCTATGTTTATCGCGCAGGCTTACAACATCCACCTCACTTTCTCTGAGATTGTGGTGCTGATGCTGACATTAATGCTGGCGTCAAAAGGGATTGCAGGTGTACCGCGTTCTGCGTTGGTTGTACTGGCAGCCACCATCCCAAGCTTCAATATTCCGGTAGCAGGTATTTTACTGCTGATGGGTGTCGACCACTTCCTGGATATGGGCCGTTCTGCCATCAACGTATTGGGTAATGGTGTTGCAACAGCAATGCTGTCGAAAAATGAAGGTGAGCTGGAAGAACAAACGGAAGCAGGTGAGCGCGTAGAAGCGTAATTTTCCTGTATTTGCTGTATCTGTAAATCGAGTAGTGGCGGATGGCGTTTACGCCAATCCGCCCTATAAAGAAGTAGCTATTAAGCCACGCGCGCCGCGCTATCGACCAAAGCCATCTCTTCGCTGTTAAGCAGCTTCTCAATATTCACCAGAATCAGCATGCGGTCGCCTAATGCACCGAGACCAGTCAGATACTCAGTTGAAAGCGTCACTGCAAACTCAGGTGCCGGGCGAATTTGCTCAGCGGTCAGAGATAACACGTCAGATACACCATCGACCACAATACCCACCACGCGCTGACCAAAATTCAGCACAATGACCACGGTGTTTTCGTTATATTCCACGCCATCCTGGTCAAACTTAATACGCAGGTCGAGGATCGGCACAATCACACCACGCAGGTTAGTGACTCCCTTGATAAATGCCGGAGTATTGGCAATACGCGTTACTTGATCGTAACCGCGAATTTCCTGCACTTTTAAAATATCGATACCGTACTCTTCATCACCAAGAGTAAAGACCAGGAACTCTTGCCCTACCGTTTCCCCGGTCAGTTTTGTCACATTGCTTAATCCACTCATTTTCTTATCCTTACTCAAAACCCGGAGAATCAGGCGGCGGTGCCGGCCATACGTTGTTCACGGTTCAAACCTTGCAGCGCAGAGACATCAACAATTAGCGCCACACTGCCATCACCGAGGATGGTTGCTGCGGAAATACCCGGCACTTTGCGATAGTTGCTTTCGAGGTTTTTCACGACCACCTGATGTTGACCAATCAGCTGATCCACCAGTAGCGCGTAGCGCCGACCAGCGCTTTGCAAAATCACCACAATGCCTTGCGTCGCTTCAGTTTTCGCACCGGCAACATCAAATACTTTCCACAATTCAACCAGCGGCAGGTATTCGCCACGTACTTCAAGTACGCGCTCACCACCGGCAAGAGGATGCAGATCATCTTCTTTCGGCTGTAGCGACTCCATCACTGCGTTGAGCGGCAGGATAAACACTTCGTCGCATACTTTTACCGACATCCCATCAAGAATAGCGAGGGTTAGCGGCAGCATAATACGGATGGTGGTGCCGACATTGGCCTGCGATTTAATTTCAACATGGCCACCCATTTCCTGGATGTTACGCTTCACCACGTCCATGCCTACACCGCGCCCGGAAACGTCCGTAACCTGCTCGGCGGTAGAGAATCCAGGAGCAAAAATCAGCATGCCTACTTCGTCGTCCGACATGTTTTCATGCACTGGCATCCCCTGCGATAACGCTTTAGCAAGAATGCGCTCACGGTTCAGGCCCGCACCATCATCAGAAACTTCAATGCAGATGTTCCCACCCTGGTGTTCGGCAGAAAGAATTAAGTTACCAACTGCTGATTTCCCCGCGGTCAGGCGTTTTTCTGGAGTTTCGATACCGTGATCGAGGCTATTACGCACCAGGTGAGTCAGTGGGTCGATAATGCGTTCAATCAGACTTTTATCCAGTTCGGTGGAGCTACCTTGCAGAGTCAGTTCAACCTGTTTATCCAGTTTGCTGGCCAAATCTCGCACCAGACGCGGGAAGCGACTGAATACATACTCCATTGGCATCATACGGATAGACATTACCGACTCTTGCAAGTCACGGGCGTTACGTTGTAACTGACCCATACTGGTAATCAGTTCGCCGTGTTCAACCGGATCTAATTCATTGGATCGCTGTGCCAGCATCGACTGGGTAATCACCAGTTCGCCAACCAGGTTGATCAACTGATCAACCTTCTCAACCGCTACGCGAATACTGCTTGATTCGCTGACACGCGCAGGTTTGCTTTCTCTTTCCGTACGTGGCGCGACAGAAGCTACAGGTGCGGCAACCATCGGCTGCAAAGCGTTAACTGCAAGTGCCATCGGCACTTCTTCTGGCTCAACAGCCACGGCTGGCGCACTTGCCGTTAACGGAAGAAATTCGATTTGTTCAGGCTCGATGACAAAGCAGAGCACCGCACTAATATCATCAGCGCTGACTGTCGTCTCAATAGTTGCAGTGACAGAGTTTTCACCCTTTTCCACTTCACTTAAGGTACCGAGATTACCCAGCTCTTCGAGCAGTAAATCCAGTTCAGTGGATTTAAGCCCGGTAATCGCAATGCGCAAATTGCCATCGTTTGTTGGCAGCGCTTCGACTGACTCTTTTTCTACGACGGTCAATTTTGCAGGCGGCGCAGACATTTCGCCTTTGGCTTCCAGAGCCAGTTGGCGCAGCGCTTTGCAGATATAATCGAAACTCTCAGCATCTGGGACCTGTGAGTTTTTATAAGCGTCCAACTGTTCCTGCATAATATCTTTGGTTTCCAAAAACAGGTTGATGATATCGGTGTTGAGGTGCATCTCACCGCGCCGGGCATCGTCGAGCAGGTTTTCCATTAAATGCGTGGTTTCCTGCAAAACGGTGAAACCGAAAGTCCCGGCGCCCCCTTTAATCGAATGTGCCGCGCGGAATATGGCATTCAGCAGTTCTGAATCTGGCGCTTCAGGAAGCAGATTCAGCAGGTGCTGTTCCATATCGGCCAGTAGCTCGTCGGCCTCGTCAAAAAATGTCTGGTAAAAATCGCTGATATCCATACTCACGCTATCACCTCGTACCTGGTTGTGGCGGTAATGTGTTCTGCGCCGGTTCCGCGGCAGCAGGTTGTTGGAGAATGCTTATTGGCTGGTTATCGCTTTCTGCGTTTTCATGCACGATGGCATCCTCAGCTTGTTTGTTGAGCACCAGCAAACTAATGCGCCGGTTAATAGCATCACCTGGTCCGCGATTAGTCAGGCGCATGGTTGATGACATACCTACGACGCGCAGGACTTTGCCGTCGATTAAACCGCCTGCCATTAATTCACGCCGCGAGGCGTTGGCCCGGTCAGCGGAAAGTTCCCAGTTGCTATAACCGTGCTCGCCCATGGCATAAGGCAAGTCATCAGTGTGGCCGGATAAACTAATTTTATTTGGAAAATCATTCAGTAACGGCGCAATGCTGCGCAGAATATCGCGCATGTAAGGCTCAACTTCTGCACTGCCGTTTTTAAACATCGGGCGGTTCTGACTGTCGATTATTTGTATCCGCAGTCCCTCCTGAACCAGATCAATTTGCAGATGTGGGCGCAGCGCACGCAGCTTAGGGTCAGCCTCAATCAATTGATCCAGTTTGTCGCCCAGCCGCTTGAGGCGGTTGGCTTCCATCCGTTTTCTGAGATCTTCGATATTCGGCTGTCTTTTCACTTCGCCTTGTTGCTGTGTCACATCATCGCCACCGCCAGGAATTGGACTTTGGCTGTCGGCGATGCGTTGCCCACCGGTAATGGCAGCAGATAGTGGCGTACGGAAATAGTCGGCAATTTGCGCCAGTTCTTTAGGGCTGGATATGGAAATCAGCCACATCACCAGAAAAAAAGCCATCATTGCGGTCATGAAGTCAGCGTAGGCAATTTTCCACGAACCGTGCGCGCCGCCGCCGTGGCCTTTATGCTTACGGCGTTTTACGACAATAATCGGGCGCGCGTTGTGCTTCATACTTCTTCTTCCGTGGCACGCGATTGCGCGTTCGGAGAGCGAACTGCACGAACATGTTCTTCCAGCTCAACAAAGGATGGGCGCTCGCTGGAGTAAAGGGTTTTACGACCAAATTCGACAGCAATCGGCGGCGCATAACCATTCAGGCTTGAGAGCAATGTGACTTTTACGCACTGCATCATTTTGGTCGTTTCAGCGCTTTTTTGGCGTAAAACGGTCGCCAGCGGTGAAATAAATCCGTAGGCCAACAAAATACCGAGGAAGGTGCCGACCATTGCGTGGGCAATTAAAGAACCGAGTTCTGCTGCGGGTCTGTCGGCTGATGCCAGCGCGTGAACCACGCCCATAACTGCGGCAACAATACCGAAAGCCGGGAGTGAATCCCCCATGATGGCAAGGCTATTTGCCGGTATTTCAGCCTCACTTTCATGGGTTTCAATTTCCTCATCCATCAGCGCTTCAATTTCAAATGAGTTCATATTCCCGCTAATAATCAGGCGCAGGTAATCAATAATGAATTCCAGCATCAGAGTGTCGGCAAGAATACGCGGGTAACTGGCGAAGATTTCACTTTCTTTTGGATTTTCGATATCACGTTCGAGCGAAAACATCCCCTGTTGGCGCGATTTCGCCATCAGGCGATAAAGCAGCGCCATGAGATCCATATACATGCTTTTGGTGTATTTCGAGCGGCGAAACAGTAATGGCAACGCTTTTACCGTCGCCTTTATTGCCTTACCGTTATTACCGACGATAAAGGCCCCGATCCCCGCTCCGCCAATGATGACAAATTCAGCTGGCTGATAGAGTGCGCCAAGATGACCGCCGGTCATCATATAGCCGCCGAATACTGTCGCAATTACGACCAGATAACCTATTACAATCAGCACGAGTACATCCTTCTGCTGTTAAATGTGACGAGGAATCACAAATCAGAGGGGCAAACAGTCGGATGCGGGGCAAAAAAAAGCAGCGATAATGGCTTATCGCTGCTGGAGTGTTTACCACACCGAACTGTTAAACGGCCTGTTTGACCTGTTCATCCAGCAGTTGTGGAATAATATCGGCAGTATTCGTAGAAAGTTTACGTCTTTTTACCGCTCTCGACGGCGGCTGGCATAAACTGCAAGCAAAGCTACCTGCGGGCTGATGTGCGTGAGTAATAAAGTTACCGCCACAGCAGTTGCAACAGTTCAATTCAAGCATGTTACTTTCAACAAAACGCACCAGTGTCCAGGCGCGAGTCAGCGCCAACAGCGGCCCGCTTTCTTGTGCCGGGCATTGCTCCAGATACAAGCGGTATGCCTTAATGACTGCATCGACACCAGTACATAATCCGGTGCGCAGCAAGAACTGCCAGGCGTTGCAAAACATAGAAGCATGAATATTCTGCTCCCACGTCATAAACCAGTCGGTAGAAAAAGGCAGCATTCCTTTCGGTGGTGGGCTACCACGGAGCTCTTTATATAGTTTGATCAGTCGGCCACGGCTTAATTGCGTTTCGCTCTCCAGCATCTGCAATCTTGCGCCGAGCGTGATTAACTCCATCGCCAGTTGTATATCACGGGCTTCCTGAACAATACTTTTTTCGCTCATTTTGTTACGCCCTTTTTTTGCGAGGTGCCTCGTCTATTGCGGAGACCTCATTTAATAAGCGGGTGGATAACAAAATGCCAGTATGAATTTGCTGTAAATCATCCACACGAGAGTCTTGTGTCAGGCGGGTAATGGTTTGGTTATCGTTAAAGCGGAATTGGCAAATCAGCTGGTTAGTTTCCGCCAATTTCACCATTTGCGGCAATGTTAATTCACTCAGGGAATTGGCCATATCCTCGGTCACTCCCAAACGAAACATTGCTGAGGCTTTGTCGCTACTAATAAGACGCTGCGCAAGCAACAAATACGATAAATTAATATCGTATATATGTTTCAACAACTCGGATGTATGCATTTTGTTCATCCTGAAAAACTTACTTTTATACATGCGGTATTACCGCACCCCGTGAGTCGCCGAGAAATCCCGGTTAAAATTAAAACAACCAAAAAAGACAAATTCATTTGACTGATAACACGCACTGAATCCACCGACACGAAAATGCAGTGGAGACTTCCTTGTGGGTACGTTCTTATCCGAGCTTAAATTTCTGACATTAAATTAAGATTTTTCCTAATTCCGGGCAAACTCTACTCGTAGCCCTTTAGACATACAATGCGGATGCCTGCGAATTTTGAATTATATGTGACACAGATCACATATATTTACTTTATGACTCACCTTAAAACATCAGCAAGACTTTTCATTTGCTCATTAAACAATCAAACTCAAAATAACCGTTACGTTAATCTGGTAAAACCTTTTCGTTTGCCTAACAATCTGATGACTTACCATCAATAACGTGTCTTAAGACCTGGTTAGCTATGTGATTTATATCGCATTTTTTACCAAGCAATTTAATGCGCTGTGATAATGCTTGTTTTTAGCACATTACGCCTTGAAGTTTTCTATTTCGTGTAAGAATGGCGATAAATTCTTACACCAGGATGACAGCCGCAGTATCAATATAAATTAATACTAAAGTTTGATGGAAAAATGAGCTATCCAGGCATCCAGGCTGCTTCACAAGTTGTTTACATTAGAGTTATTAATCATTTTCCATGAGCAGACTCACATTTTCCATGGGTACTATTCTTGCGTAAGAATGTGAGTTGTAGTAAGGAAAATGTAAGTAATTTGTTATCAACAAGCAGGAGATTGTTATGAGTTACCAACATGTATTGGTTGCTGTCGCCATCAGTCCAGAAAGCCAGATCCTGGTAGAAAAGGCGGTTTCAATCGCCCGGCCGGTGAATGGGGAAATTTCGCTGATTACACTCGCATCCGACCCCGAACTTTATAATCAATTTGCCGCACCAATGATGGAAAACCTGCGGGAATTAATGCTTGAAGAGACTCAGCTTTTTATTGATGAGCTAGCTAAAAAGGCAAATTACCCTATTTCAGAAACGGTTATTGCTACCGGCGAATTAAGTGAGCACATTCTGGCAATATGTAATAAGGGTTCTGTGGATTTAGTGATTTGTGGTAACCACAATCAATCCTTTTTCAGCAAGATAATTTGCTCCGCGAAAGCAGTGGTAGCATCCAGTCAGGTTGATGTTTTGCTCGTTCCGCTGAGATAAGCAGTATTTAAGTTAAATTTGGCTTATATCATCAGAAGTAAGAGGGGTATTGATCTTAAAATTGATGTCACTCAAAGCTAACTTCAAAACAAAATTTCATAAGCTTATTCGATTTTGACCTGGCTCCGGATTTAAATAGCCCAAGCCTTACCGTGAAATGGTAATTTAATGATCTGACGAGGGATGTCAGGGGGAAGATATCCCCTTGGTACGTTCACCGTTAGCGGGTTTGCAATGCAGGTAAATCATCTATGCGAACGGAATAATCACCGCCCGGCCATAGGCGGTGGAATAGCGTCACGCCAACTTAGGAAATGTCGCCACCTTCTTTCCCATTTCAAACGCCTCATTCCGTGGAGCAACCTGCTTCAAGTCCTCTATAAACCGCTTCTGCCAGTGGTGAATATCATTCTTCTCAATCACCGTCATCATTTCGCTATGGCGTGATATCCGTTCGGCTAAAGGCATAGTTAATGCACGATCCAGGGCTGCGGCAACGTCGTCACGGTCGTAAGGATTAACAATGAGTGCGGAGGATAATTCGTTTGCGGCACCGGCGAATTTCGACAACACCAGCACACCCGGATTAGCAGGGTCTTGGGCCGCGACATACTCTTTTGCCACCAGATTCATCCCATCACGCAGTGGAGTTACTAAGCCAACATCCGCATGGCGGAATACTTTCATTACCAGCTTGCGGTCAAAATGTTGATTCAAATAGTACAGCGGTGTCCAGCCCAGCTGACCGTACTTACCATTGATGCGCCCCGCTTCAGTTTCCAACTGATGACGAATATCCTGATACGCCTGCACATCGCCACGCGAAGTGGGTGCAATTTGCGTGTAACGGATTTTCCCGTGGTGCTGGGGATAATTTTCCAGTAGCGCTTCAAAAGCGAGAAAACGTTCAGGCAATCCTTTGGAATAATCCAGTCGCTCAACCGAGAAGATGTTTTTGATACTCCCCAATTCCGCTTTAAGCTGCGCCAACTTCGGCGGCAGCGGACCCTGAGCGCTCTTTTTGATTTCTTCTGGTTCGATACCTATCGGATACACTTCAGTGCGGAAAGTATTGCCATACGCCTGATGCTGGTTTTTATCCAGGCTATCAAGCCGCGTCTGACTTGCCACACAATCCAGGAATGCCTGGCGATCGTTTTCCGTCTGAAAACCCAGTAAATCGTATTCACACAACGCTTCGAGTAACTCCTCATGCGGCGGGAGCGCGTTAAATACTTCAGGCGTTGGGAATGGGATATGTAAGAAGAAACCGATGCGGTGATTTAGCCCTTGTTTGCGGCAATCTGCTGCGAAGGGCAGCAAATGGTAGTCATGTACCCATAAGACATCGTCTTTTTCCAACAATGGCTTAAGCTTGCTCGCAAGCATGGTATTAACCCGTTGATAGCCTTCCCAAGCTTCACGCTGATAATCAACCAGATCCAGGCGATAGTGAAAGGCCGGCCAAAGGACAGCGTTGGAAAATTGCAGATAATAGCTTTCGTAGTCTTCTTTGCTGAGATTGAAAGAAGCCCAGGTAATGTTTCCCCGTTTAGTCTTTTGTAATGCAGCATCGGGGTCACCGACCTCTCCACTCCAGCCAAACCACAGCCCTCCGGCCGTCTTTAAAGCACCCAAAATCCCCACAGCCAAGCCACCTGCACCACCTTTCTTATCGTCCGGTGGTGCAATGCGATTAGAGACTACCACTAAGCGACTCATAATCTTCTCCCCGTAAAATATCTGACTTTTGTTGTTCTATGTGATGCGTTAATTTGCCAAGCCAGTGATAAACCATGCGCACGTTTGCCAGTCGGAAGTTAGCAATCGTGTCGCCATTTCCCACTTTAATGGTCACCCCTCCAAGGGCGTTAACCTGTTTAAACCCTGCTTCATCTGTTAAATCATCACCAATAAAAATCGGTGTGCGGCCCGCAAAGGGTGCCTCCTGCATAAATGCGCGAATAGCAGCACCTTTATCGATGCCCAAAGGTTTCAACTCCACGACACATTTCCCCGGTTGCAACGCCAGTTCAGGAAAGCGCAGTGTCATTTGCTGTGCCAATTCAAAAATAGCCTCTTCTGCTTCGGGTGCCTGGCGGTAATGCAGCGCAAAAGCCATCCCTTTAGCTTCAAGTTCAGTACCCGGAAGCTGTAAAAGCGCATTGCTTAAATGCTGATGTAATGCGGTTACTACCGGTTCAGGGAGCGTTACTACATGGGTTTTATCATTGATATCACGGCGTTCTGCCCCATGCACACCCGCAAGCGGGAAGTGAAATGGAGTGGCGAGCTTATCTAGCTCAGTCATTGAGCGCCCTGAAATCAATGCCAACGCCCCACCACTCATGACCGACATTTTTTGCAGCAATGTGCGCACCGCAGCGGGAATATAAACCTGATCCGGGTGCGGTTTGATTTCTGCAAGCGTGCCATCGAGGTCGAAGAAAAAGGCAAGGTTTCCTGAAAGTAGAGGCGGTACAGATGCAACTTCAGCCACCAGCGGCTCCTCCTTACATAGTTAGTATTACTACCGTAACGGTAGATTATGATTAGCCATGTAAGTATAGACAGGGTGACGGGTGTCGCAATTTTCCAGGATAAATCGCCAGGCCGCATATGGCCTGGCGTTTCGGTATGGCAGGTGTCAGAAGAAGCTTGCGATAAGTCCTGAAATAGCCACAAGACCCATAACCGTAACGAAGATATTGCTCACTTTGCCACGGAATTTCGCCAGCGCAGGAATTTTGTGGATAGCATACATCGGCATGATAAACAGGATCATCGCGATGATTGGGCCGCCCAGCGATTCAATCATGCCAAGGATGCTTGGATTAAGCGTTGCCACTAACCACAGGCTCAGCAGGAAGAACAGAGCGATAGCTTTATTCAGCTTGCGGTCATCAAAACGCTTGCCGTTGTGGCGGGCAATTTTTTTCACCAGTCCATGCAGACCTTCGCGTGCTCCCAGGTAGTGACCGAAGAAGGAGCTGGAAATTGCCAGAATTGCTACCAGTGGGCCAAAGATGGAGATCAGCGGATTATCGAATTTGTTAGCAAGGAAGCTCAACATTGAAATATTTTGCTGTTTCGCTGCCATCAAATCTGCCGGCGTTACACTTAGCACGCAGCTGAAGACAAACAACATAACAAACGCCAGCAGAATGGTGGATGTTTTGCGCAGCGTCTGGCTGGCTTTTTCATCTGCCTGGTTGCCATATTCACGACGCTGAGACAACGCAAATGAGGAGATAGCCGGAGAGTGGTTAAAAGCAAAGACCAACACCGGAATAGTCAGCCACATAGTTGTAGTGAAATCTAGCGCAGTAGGTACTTGGGAAAGAGCGGCCGTGTTCCAGTGTGGAATCAAATATAAAGAAAGGAACAGCAGGATGCCGACTAACGGGTAAACCATTAGCTCGGTAATTTTCAGCATCACACGTTCACTCGTCAGCATCACCGCCATCAGCGCGACAATCAGCACAATCGACAAAATCACGCGCGGCGGTGAAGCCATGCCGAGTTGGTTGACCATCAACGAGTCGATGGTGTTAGTGATGCCGAC
Source organism: Buttiauxella massiliensis (assembly GCF_902500225.1). Taxonomy (GTDB): domain Bacteria; phylum Pseudomonadota; class Gammaproteobacteria; order Enterobacterales; family Enterobacteriaceae; genus Buttiauxella; species Buttiauxella massiliensis. The sequence goes on from NZ_LR722654.1 coordinate 199,034, forward strand.
GCCGTAGATAAGCAAAATCGGGTAGATAGCGCAGAAGTACAGCAGAGTAATTAAGATGCCCGCTTTAGCTCCGAAATGTTCTTCCACCACTTCGGTGATATCGCTGCCAGGATTACGTGATGATAAGACAAAACGAGCAAGCCCCCGGTGAGCAAGCCAGGTCATTGGCCCAACGATAACCGCCAGCGCCACTAACGGCCAGAATCCGCCCATCCCTGCGTTGATCGGGAGAAATAACACCCCTGCCCCGACCGCCGTACCAAAAAGGCTAAGAACCCAGGTAGTATCAAACTTACGATTCCCGGGAACATGCACTTTACTACTGGTGTAATTAACATCACTGCTCATTGGCTCATCTCCTTGAGGCCGAATTCAGGCTGCCGACTCTACTTTAGCCAGGTGATTGTTACAGTGATTTATATCCTGGTTTGAATTAGTTTATGGCGGGAAATACTAACAATCTAATCAATATCACATTTAAACGCTGGATATCTTATCTGTGCAAAATTAAACGATGTTAATAACAAAAAAATGGTGGATGTCGCTTTCGCTAATCCACCCCCAAAAAAGGACTCACACCCTTTACCGCTACAATGTACTCCCACGACCCAGAATCAAGCCGTTAAACCGTGCGTTTTGCTTTCTGTTTGTAGCGGTCGAAGATGACAGCAGCAAGCAGAATCAAGCCGCGCACCACATATTGCGAGAAAGGCGAAATATTCAGCAGGTTCATGGCATTTTCCACGGTGCCAAGAATCAAAATCCCGGCAATCACGTAGGAAATTTTGCCAATCCCACCTTTGAGTGATACCCCACCCAACACGCAGGCTGAAATTACAATCAACTCGTAACCAATAGACGTCATTGGCTGGCCACTGGTCATACGCGAAGCAAGGATAATCCCTGCTGCTGCCGACACTAATCCGGAGAGAATAAAGATGATGATTTTAGTGCGCACCACTGGCACACCCGCCAGACGTGCCGCTTCTTCGTTGCCACCAATCGCCAATGTGTTACGGCCAAAGGTTGTTTTGTTGAGCAGGAAACCAAAGATTATCAGACACGCAACTGTCAGCCAGATGGGTGCAGGCAGCCCTAACCAGTTGGCATAACCCAGTGCAAAGAAGCGTTCATCCTCGATACCCACCGCTTTACCATCAGAAATAATGTATGCGAGGCCGCGTACAATTTGCATGGTGGCAAGAGTGGTGATAAGTGCGTTGATTTTTAGTTTTGCAATAACAAAACCGTTCACCAGGCCGCATAACACACCGAGCAACAGCCCTGCCGCCACACCAATCCACAGGCTTTCTGTCATGTTGATGACTACCGCCGTGGTGACCCCGGCACATGCAATCACCGACGCAACGGACAAATCGAAATCACCAGATGCCAGGCAGAACAACATGCCACAAGCCACCATTCCCGACATTGAGATGGCAAGCCCTAATCCCTTCATATTCACGAAAGAAGAGAAATTCGGTACGAAAATAGCGCAGGCAATAAATAGAACGGCGAACACCACCAGCATGCCGTAGTTATCCCAGATACGCCCAAGACTCAGGGACGACTTCTTATTGCTGTCACCTGATGTAGTTAATGCAGACATTTTTATCTCCTTACTCATGCGGCAGACGCACTGGTTTTTGGCATTGCCAGACTTAATGCTTGTTGCTCATTGGTTTCGCCATGCAGCAATTCACCGGCTATTTCCCCTTCGCGCATCACGATAATGCGGTCCGCAAGGCCAAGCACTTCGGGCAGATCGCTTGATGCAAACAGCACAGCTACACCTTGTGCAGCAAGGGCATAAATCACGTTATAGATTTCGTGTTTTGCCCCAACATCAATGCCGCGCGTTGGCTCATCAAGTAAAATCACTTTCATCTCCTCCGACAGCCAGCGTCCTAAAATCGCTTTTTGCTGGTTGCCACCGGAGAGGTTCATGATCAGCTGCTCAGCAGAAGGTGTTTTAATGTTCAGCGAACGGATATGCGAGGCGGCATTGTCTGTTTCCCAGCGGTTGTTTATCAGGCAACCGGCGCTAATATGCTTACGCCGCGCACTAATATTGATATTGTCACGCACCGAATGCACCGGAATAATACCGTCAGCCTTGCGATCTTCCGGGCACAGCATCATGCCGGCACGAATCGCATCGGCGGGCTTATTGATATTGATAACTTCACCATCAATAAACACTTTGCCATCGGTGATGCGCGTACCGCCAAACATGCCTTTCATCAGTTCACTCCGACCGGCACCGACCAGACCAAACAGACCGACAATTTCACCACTACGCACTGAAAGCGAAATAGGTGTTCGTACACCAGGGGCTTTTACACCATCTAGGCGTAAACGCTCAGCCCCATGTTCACGAGGTTTCCAGCCATAGACATCACCAAGATCGCGCCCAACCATCGCCTGCACCAGCGAGTCATGACTGACCTGCTTCATATCGTCAAAGGTGCGAACGTAGCGCCCATCTTTAAACACGGTGATGGCATCACTGAGAGCAAAGATTTCTTCCATACGATGCGAGACGTAGAGGATCACGCGGCCTTCGGCGCGTAACTCACGGATGACGCGAAACAGGTTGTCGATTTCACGACGGGAGAGAGAACTGGTCGGCTCATCAAAGGCGATCACTTTCGCATTACGTGCCAGTGCCTTAGCAATTTCGACCATCTGCCATTGGCCGATGGATAAATATTTGAGCGGCGTGCTTGGGTCAATATCCAGCCCGAGATGCTCAAGCTGTAACTTTGCTTCGTAATTCAGTAAGGAGCGGTTCACAAACCCCGCTTTATGAGGTAGCTGTCCGAGGTAAATATTCTCTGCGACCGACATTTCCGGCACCAGATGAAGCTCCTGATAAATAATCGCGACTCCGGCATTAAGCGCTGCGGGAGTGTCGGCAAAAGCCACTTCCTCACCGCGCAGGGCAATACAGCCTTGGGTTGGAGCATAATTGCCGCTTAAAATTTTCAGGAGCGTTGATTTCCCTGCGCCATTCTCCCCCATTAGTGCGTGAACTTGCCCGGCATAACAGTCGAAACTGATGTCCTGTAAGGCTTTCACGCCGGGGAAAGTTTTGCCTATACCACGAAAAGAGAGATACGGTGTCTTATGTTGCATGACATACCCCAATGTTGAAGGGCGGATGGGCATAAACCTCATCCGCCAAAGAGATTACTTGCCGCCGAGGCCTTTTTTAGCCAGCTCTTCTTTAAAGTTGTCGCGAGTGATCAGCACCACGTCGGTAACTTCAGTGAACTTCGGTGGCTCTGCACCCTTGGTGACCCAGTTGTAGAGCATTTCGCTACTTTTATAACCGTGTACATCCGGGCTTGGGAGCAGTGAACCGTAGAAGCCAGTGGCCTGCGCTTTCGACAGTTCACTGACGGCATCCACACCATTAATCCCTACACCAATAACATCCGGGGCTTTAAAGCCCTGCCCTTCAGTGGCGCGCACACCACCCAGCACGGTGTTGTCGTTCATGCCAACAATGAGCCAGTGTTTCACTTCAGGGTGTTGAACCAACATGGAGTTAGCGGCATCGAAAGCCCCTGGGATGTCGTTAGATTTGGTCGGTACTTTATAGATTTGTTTTTCCGGGAAACCAGCCGCTTTCAGAGCTTCCATTGAACCAGAAGTACGGCGGCGGGCAGTATCGAGCTCGTCAGACGTAATCGCCATTACCGCGGATTCTTTCACGTCCCAACCGCGTTTTTGCATCTCTTTGTACAGCTCTTGCCCCTGGCGTTCACCGATTTTGGTCGCCGCCATCATCACTAATGGCACGGTATCCATTGGCTTGCCTTTCGCGTTGACGAACTGGTCATCAACGGCAATGACTTTCATGTCGTAGCTTTTGGCTTTCGCCACAATTGCCGAACCCAGTTTTGGATCGGGAGTACAAATCACAAAGCCTTTCGCGCCGCTGGCGGCCAGGCTATCGATAGCATTAAGAGTTTTTTCGCCGTCGGGAACGGCAATTTTAATCACTTCAAAGCCAAGATCTTTCCCGGCTTTATCAGCAAATTTCCATTCGGTCTGGAACCATGGTTCTTCTGGTTGCTTCACCAGGAAACCCAGCTTCATTGTTTCTGCGATAGCGGATTGTGACATAATTGCAGCAATGCCAATTGCCGCTAGCGCTTTAGTAAATTTGTGCATGGTATTCTCCAGCTCGATTTTATTTTCTGTAGGGTAAGGTTTAGTTAAAACAAGCCATTAGCCGTATGAGCTTTTTGCTTCTGGGCTGGAGATAGTTGTAGCGGGAAATTAATAGTCCATAGGAGAGCGCAATCACATGGCAGAAATACAGTAAGACCGTGCATGTATTCAGCAATAAAAGACATAAAAATAGGGCGTTATGTCGGACAAATGAAATATGGACTAGCAGATTTATCCATAAATTCAGCGCTAAGGTGGATAAGCTGATTTATAGAAATACAGATTGAAGAAGGCGGGTAAGTATTGCGCTCACCCACCGCTATTCCTGACCTATTACCATTGATAATAGATATGCTCCGCGTGATCTCGCGCTGGGGCTTCGTCGCCTTCGAGTCGCGCGGCAATGGTCAGGGCAAAATCAAATACTTTCCCTAACCCTTTACCGCTTATCAGATTGCCATCTTCGACTACGTCAGCATCAACATATTCACCGTCCGTCACCTGTTGCCACAAATCACCAGAACAGACATAGCGGCGGCCTTTAAGCAAACCGTTACCACCCAGGACGCGTGCTGCAGCAGAGCAAATCGGGCAGATAAACTTGCCAAGATCGTCATGACGACGCACGAAAGCAATCACGTTAGCGCTTTGGGCCAGAAAGACACTGCCGTCTGGGCCGCCAGGCAGCACAACGGCATCGAATGTTTCATCAAAACATTCACTCAGCGTAGCGTCTGCCACCATCGGAATATCGTGGTAACTCACCACCGCACGGGTATCGACGCAAGAAAGTGTGCGCACTTCTATTTTAAGGCGACGCAGAATATCAATAGTAACAATGGCTTCAGCTTCTTCAAAACCTGGTGCCAGTAACACTGCAACGGTTTTCATCATCACTCTCCATGTTGCCCCCGCAACATTACGGGGGCGAGAAACTTACCAGTAGAGACTCCACACCTGGCGCACACGTGCCAGCGCTTCCAGGTAGAAATAGTCTCCCCAACTGCAACATTCATCCACCCCTTTGCCGCTCGCCATGTGGTAGACCGAGTGTTTCAGCAGACCTTCACATGGCTCATCGTCACGCGCCAGATAGTTATCGGTCAGCGACTGGATAATACGCAGCGCCATCTCTTCGTAGTGGGCGCGATGTTCGTCCAGCACCGGCAGTACTTTCACCAGTTCCAGCAATCCACAAGCGGTGATCGCCGCGGCTGAACTGTCGCGCACCGCATCGGTGCCCAGCAACGCCAGATCCCAGTGGCACACGTCATCTTCCGGGAGGCGGTTGATAAAGTAATGCGCCAGGCTGCGGGTGAGATCCACCATGCTCTTGTCGCCGGTATACAAATACGTTAGCAAAAAACCGTAGATGCCCCACGCCTGCCCGCGCGACCAGCATGAGCTGTCGCTGTAACCCTGATGCGTATTGCCAAACCGCGGCTCGCCGGTTTTTACATCCATATAGTAAGTATGGAATGTCGAAGCGTCCGGGCGAACAATGTACTTCGCCGCCTGTTCCGCATGTGCCGTGGCAGCCTGCGCGTAGCGTTCGTCGCCCGTTTGCTGGCTTGCCCAATAAAGCAGCGGAAGGTTCATATTACAGTCAATAATCATCCGCCCCTGTTGTTCTGGATCATTCAAATCGCCCCACGCCTGAATGATTTTTGCCACCGGGTTAAAACGCTCCATCAGAATATCCGCCGCTTGCAGCGCGGTCTGGCGAGCGGTTTCATTGCCGGTTAAACGCCAGGCGTTAACGCACGACAACGTGTAAAGGAAGCCCAAATCGTGGGTCGCGGTTTCGATGCGCTTGTCTAAACGCTCTTTAAAAGAAGGCAGATAACGCTCTGCCGCCTGGCGATATTTTTCATCGCCGGTCATCTCCCATGCCAGCCACAGTTGCCCTGGCCAGAAACTGGTGGTCCACTCATTATTCTCCGAAGGTTTCCATTTGCCGCCTTCACAGGCTTCGTTAGGGAATTTGTCTCCGATGGCAACAATGGTCTTATCCAGCTTTTTAGTGACACTTTGCAAAGCCGCATCCAGCTTGCGTTTCAGGGCCAGGCGGTCTACTTGATGCAATTCAATAGGGCGCAGTGGCTCGGTCACAACTTTTTCAGTGACTACAGAACGGGTCATAACGTCTCCTTAATTAATGTTTTACCGGTTCGACCGGTGAAGTGTCTAAAGCGGGTGAGAATGTCTGAGATTCAGCGCGTTTTGACTGGCAACGCGAGAGTGTGAAAGCGGAAATCAGGGTGAAGACCAGCGCGCAGCAGCCCATCATTAAGTAGGTGTGTGCGAAGCCGATTTTGTCGTACAGATAGCCTGCAGGCGGTGCCACTACTACCGAGCCGACATAAATCATCGCCTGATAACCCAGCAGATACATGGTGGCGTTGACCTTCTGGTGGAAATGCTCGGCGATGTACTTGAACACAGAGATCAGCAGCAGGGCAATTTCGACGCCGTAGAACGGTTTGATAATGGAAATCACCAGCGGATCGGTGGTCAGGCCGGACGCTATCAGGCGCAAACCGACGACGCAGCCGCAGAGCAACAACCCTTTTTTGGCACCGTAATGGTTTACCAGCACCGGGATGAACATCATCATTACGAATTCCATGCCGGACTGCAGCGTGCTGAGGTAGCCGTACCAGGCGTTGCCCTGCTCTTTGGTATCGAAGAAAGAGACGAAGTAGCGTGGGAATTGCTGTTCAGCAACAAACATCATCCATGCCACGCCTGCGACATACAGGCTGAACATCCAGAACTTACGGTTTTTCAGCAGCATCAGAACATCGGAAAAGACGATTTTATTCGCTGAAATCACATTGTTATTGCGCAGTTGTTCATCGCCAATTTTCAGGCTGATCAGCACCAGCAACATCAATACGGAGGTCGTGCTGCTGACGAGGAAGTTTGCCAGCGGCGTGTAGTTAAACAGCAAACCGGAAACCGATGCAGCCATCGCCCAACCGAGCGAACCCCACATGCGGATACGGCCAAATTCCAGGCCATATAAGCGGCTGAATCTGTCGGCATAAGATTCTGACGCCGCAACGCCTGCATACCAGCCGAGGCTCAGATAAAACGCGCCAATCACAATGCCAATGGTGGTATGCGAAAGCAGCAGCGGTTGATAAACCGTGACGAAAAACGGGGCCATTAATGCCGAGATGGCGCAGACAAAATAGAGCAGCCATTTGCTCATGCCGATTTTGTCCATGATGTAGCCGTAGACCGGTTTCATCACCACGGCAAAAACGCCGTTAATCGCAAAAACGCTGCCGATGGTTATGCTGTCTAATCCTACTTTTTGGCTCAACCACAGGGCATATAACCCGAAGCTCGAAGACCAGGTGAAAAAGTAGAGGAAGATAAAGGTGCTCATTTTTATTTGAGCGGTACGCGTTGGTGTTGAACTATTCATTCATGGTTCTCCAGAAACAATACATGCTTTTGGTGGTGGCCCATCACCAGGCGTACTGCGCCCTCGCTGATAATGGCTTGCGGGCAAGCGTGTTCATCAAATCCTTCAGAATCCCCTGCCCAAACGGCGCTGATTAAGAGATGCGTTCCTGCGTTTAATTCACCGCGCAGCAGCGGAATGGCTGCGCGTTCGGCGAACAATAAGTTGCTGTTTGGTGGAGTTAAAACCTGCTCTCCGTTCCGGGATTGCGGGCTTAAACAGGTGATAGCGCTGGTATCGGTAGCCGTTTTGAGAACGCTGTTTGCCAACGAGAGATCGGCGTGCGGCAGCGGGCGATTGGGCAAACTAAAACCGCCTTCGGCACAATCGAGTTCCCGCGCGGTTTTGATGTGATGCACCCGTACCTGCCAGTCGCCAAGCGGCACCAGCCAGGTGTCGATAATGACGTCATTCCACGGCAGCCAACGGCTGAAAATCATGCCGTCGACGGTGGTGACGTGCTGGCATTCGCGACGTCCACGCCAATAGTTATCTTTCTCGGATAACAGCAACATCGAGTCAGGTGCCGCATGGTTCAGCCCGTAGCGCCCACGTTCAATAGTGAAACCGTAGCGTGTGGAATAGGCGAATTTGCAGTATTTGGCTTCGGTATTAACGAAGTTATTCAGCTCGAGTTGCCCGGATGTCAGCATCCACAAATGGTTATCCTGGTGAACCAAAATTTGCGCAGCGTGAGGAATGCTGTGTTCAGCTTCACGGGTCGGTAACGGTAATTCTTGCGCCTGCCAGAACGTATCGTTTTCGCCTAATGCCAGCACCAGCATGGTTTTCAGCCCCCAGTATGGCGAGCCAGGTGCGTTGTAATCTTCCGCCATAATCAGGTTCGGATAGCTGTAACCCACACTCAATACGCCATCGCGGTCAAACAGCGGTTGTTGCAACCACCAGCGCAAATGGCGCAGCACAATGCCTTTCACCACACCTGGTTCGTAGACTTCGAGGCCCGCAAAGGCGGCGGCACTCCAGAAGGCGGCCTGGGCAAAGCGATAAGTCAGGCTGCGACCGAACGGAATCGCGGCACCGTCATCCGCGAAGAAATGAATAAAATCAGCGGCAAATTCCGTGGCACGCTGGCGCAATATTTTGCAGCGCTGCGGGTCAACATCGGCCATTAATTTGGAATAGATAAGCCCGTAGAAATGGAAGCCCATCGAAATATAGTAATCACGTGGGCGACCTGGACCATCGGAATACCAGCCGTCGCCGAGGTAATAAGGCTCCATTGCAGCAAAATGCTTATCCAGCGCATCGGCATTGTTTGGCATACCGCAATGATGGAAGCCGACCTGCACCAGAATCGGGAAGAAATGCCAGTTGTTATCCGGGATATCGTGGTTTTCACTCTGCTTTAACCATTGCCAGAGATGGTGTTTCTCCTGTTCGTTAAAGTGCGCCAACAGCGGTTTATGCGCCACCGCCAGCATCAATCCGTAGGCCGCCATTTCCACAATGCGCTGATCGTAAGGAGCCACTTCGCCCCAATATTCTGCGTGGTCAGGATTAGTACCGTTTTTTATGGCCTGGATATAAAAAGAGAGTTGCTCAGGCTCGTACCCTCCCGCCAAAAGTGGCGTCACGCCCCACAACAAGCGCGAGAAAGTTTCCATATTGGCAATTTGTTGCCCGTAATGAGCGGTGAAATTTGCCAGGTCGACACCACTGGCCTCTTTTTTAAAGAATGGCGAAACGGCATTCAATAATTCATTCACCAGTTTATGCAGATCACCCCTGCATTTTAGAGGGTTGTTGAGGGTAATATGTTCAGGTTGCACAATGTCCTCCCGCCAGACACGAGAATAATCTAAGTTATTGTTATTAATAATTTGTGCACGCTAGTTCAGCGCGTTGATGCAAAGAGTAGTCGCTTTTATTCCTGGCTCAGAGTGAGCCGCATCACAAAACTAAACCGTTATTTCAATTTCACTGGATTTTTCTATTGGCGGGGGCAATAAATTACAAATCATGGCGTAAAAACTTAAATTTATTGTCCTGGAGGGGAAATGAGCGAACAGCAATTTATGGAGCGGATTACGCTTGATAGCCAGGTTATCTCATTTCATCGTTTGCGAGCCTCCAGCGCGCAATATTATCACTGGCATCAGTGCGTTGAGTTTTTATATATTTCAAAAGGATATGGCATTGTGGTGGTCGATAATCAGCATTACACCGCACGGCCCGGGCGCTTATTTATCTTCCCGCCCTTCCGTTTGCATAAGGTTCATGTCGATGCCAATGACAAAAACCAGTATCACCGCACAACCATGCACATTGAACACTCTTCTGTTATCAGTACATTGCATGGCTTTCCCCGCCAACAAGCTCAATTTTCAGCCCTGGCTGCAAGCAACGTCCCAGCACAAATTTACGATTTAAGTGAGCAGGCCGGCTACATGGAAGTGATTCTCGAGCAGTTCGACAAACTCGACCCCACGGAGCACTCCACCGCCAGCGATGTTGCGTTTATGGTGATGCAAATTATGGCCTTCCTGCCCGCTCAACCGCAGCTATTTATCCCGCAACAACAGACTGTTGCATCACGTATCATGCAGTGGGTTGAGAGTAACTATAGTGAGAAGTTTTCACTGGATGAGTTAGCGCAATCCATTGGTTTATCACGCAGCTATACCTCCAGGATTTTTCGTCAACAAACCGGCGGCAGTATTCATGAGTATTTGCTGACGCGGCGCATAAAGAAAAGTTGTGATCTATTGCGCACTTCACCATTAAGCATTGAAGCTATCGCCCTGGAGGTAGGCTTTATAGAAGTTACCTACTTCATCACCTGTTTTAAAAAAATGATGTCCCAGACACCATTGCAGTATCGTAAACGGTCACGGGCTCATTCAACTGAAGGGCTAAAAATATGATCTGACACAATAAACCACCTCATAGTGGATTAATTATTCCGTGTTGAATCACAGTTTTGGTCATTTCATTTAAATTATTTAAAATAGACAAATCAGGAGGCAATTATTTAATTAGTCTTTTTTAATATTTCCTGTTGAATAACTTTGTAAATAAGAATGAAACGCGAGAATCAACTGTTTTATTGGTAACTCTAAAGGGGTATTATTTTTTACAACGCAGTCAGGACGCGGATTCACAGGACATGACATGGATACGGTTTTAATGTTTTATCTCTATACCCGTCATATTTCATGTAATACAAAATTCTAATCCTAACCCGATGTTCCGGTTAAATAAGGAAATTATCATGGCAACTTCCGGCATGGTTCAAAGTCTCAACTTACAGATAAATCGTGATTTTTATTCCTCAAATCTGTATTTACAGTTGAGTCACTGGTGCTCAGAAAACAGTTTAACGGGCACGGCTAATTTTTTAAGAAACCAGGCTCAATGTAATGTTACGCAGATGATGCGTATATTTAATTTTATGAAACAAGCAGGCGGCACTCCCATTGTAAGGGCGATTGAAGCGCCACAAAGCGAATGTGACTCTTTAGAAACACTATTTGAAAAAACAGTTGAAGATTATCAGCAGCGCTGCGCCACACTGACTAAATTGACCAATGAAGCAACAGCATTGAAAGATTATTCAACCCTCACTTTCCTGAAAACTATGGATCAGGAACAACAAGACGAAGGCCTGTTGCTCAACACTATTCTTGAAGAAGTACGTAGTGCTCATAAAGCCGGATTGTGTATGAGCCAAACAGATGAGCACCTGACAAATTTAGTGAATCATCAACAACACTAAGTCTCATTGTATCGGGTAATACAGCGTTGATTACCCGAGCGACAATAAATGTTGCTGGCGCTAATCCGCCTTAGTCATGCACACCACATCAACTGTTCACGTAAACTGAGCGTGTCTTCCGGGAAACTAGCCAGCACGACTTTATAACGTGCCATATCCTTTGGATATCCCCTCATGGATTGCAGTAACAGCCGCAACGCGCTGTCCCAGACGATACCCTGCAAATCACTGTAAGGCCACAAATCGGGGTCTGCGATAAATGGCATCAGATAATCGATACCAAGCTTCACGCTCCTGCCATCTTGTACGGCATTCCAGCGGTCAAATTCGACATGTTCCGCATAACGATTAAGTAGCAGATGGGCTTCAAGGTTAAATAAGGAGTAATGGAATGGCACCGGACGTTCAGAGATCCTCCCCGATCTGGGGACACTGGTTACGGCGCGCCCATGCATTACGCGTATTACAAAAATAGCGCCACCCACAATACGATCACGGTAAATCAAACCAACCAACCGCCTGCTGTCCCTATGGTGCATCATTATTACGAAAGTGATGCATTTTGCTGGCTGGATACCGGAGTAGACTGGCGGCAAATTCCCCCGGTTCTCGATAGCCACACGCGTGTGCAGTGGGATAGTGAGGCCTGGCGCGATGTGCGTTTTCGCCGTCGTTTACTTTGGCTGGATAACGCGATTATTGATATCAGCAATGTGCAAAACCCGCATAGCCAACAAATCGACTGGACGTTGCATCTTCAGGGAAAAGCGCTGGATAGCGAGGGAGAATGTGCGCAATTTAGCTCTCAAGGCCCGCTGGTGATTATGAAGGATGCCCGTTGCGTACAGTTAACCAATAGCCAGCCACGTCACTTTGCCACCCCTCATAATGGGCAAGCGTTATGGCTGTACGGCCATGCTGAGTTATGGCAAGGAAATGCTCCGGATAACCCGGCGGTTCAAGATCTGAGCTATCTGGTTCTGCGTAACAAAGAACAATCTTCTCAGTTCATTTGCGTTTGGGATTTTGACCATCAACAACCGATAACCGATATGCACGTCACGCCGGATTCTAACGGTATGACTATCCAACTCAGGCGTGGAGAAAGAACGGTACTAGTTGATCTTTGCGAAGAATATGCAGTGCTCCCGCAACTTAAAACCTCGCATATTCCCTTTTAAATCTTTGGGCGGATGCTTCTCCGCCCAACTCAATTAATCGCTTAATTTGCTCAGTCGGCATAAACCTCGTCCATTAAATTGTTAATTTTTTGTTATAATCAATTGTTTTCATTGAGTTTTAACAAATCCGATCTGCGTCTCAATGGTAATCCTTACAATCTGCAATGCTTTATGCGATGGAATTTTAAAAGGGATTGTCATGATTACTATTGAATTTATTGTCATTATTTTATGCCTGCTGGTCGGGACTCGCTTTGGCGGGATGGGGCTTGGTTTAATCAGTGGAATTGGGTTGTTTATCCTGACTTTCATTTTTGGCCTTGAGCCAGGAAAGCCGCCCGTTGATGTAATGCTCACCATTCTTGCCGTAATCGGTTGTGCAGCTACATTGCAAACTGCGGGCGGCCTGAATGTCATGATGCAGTTTGCTGAACGCCTACTGCGTAAACACCCGCAACACATCACACTGCTTGCTCCTTTCACTACCTGGATGCTGACGTTCCTGTGTGGAACCGGGCATGTGGTCTACACCATGTTCCCGATTATCGCCGATATTGCGCTTAAAAAAGGGATTCGCCCGGAGCGCCCAATGGCGGTGGCATCTATTGCTTCGCAGATGGCGATTACGGCCTCTCCGGTTTCGGTGGCGGTGGTTTCGCTGATTTCCATTATTGGGGCTAATCACGGCGTGGGTCAGGCGTGGAGCATTCTCGATATTCTCTGCGTTTCTGTGCCGGCATCTTTATTTGGCGTGTTAATTGCTGCGCTTTGGAGTTTGCGTCGCGGTAAAGATTTGCAAGACGATAAAGAGTTTCAGGAGAAGCTCAAAGACCCTAAACAGCGTGAATTTATTTACGGCAGTAGCGAAACGCTGATGGACCAGGTGTTCCCAAAACAAGCCTACTGGTCTACGTGGATTTTCTTTGCTGGGATCCTGGTGGTGGTCTTATTGGGCGCTATTCCGACACTGCGTCCAGCGTTTGAAATTAAAGGTGCGCTAAAGCCACTATCAATGAATCTGGTTATTCAGATGATGATGTTGATTGCGGGCGCAGTGATGCTGATCGTCTGCAAAGTAAATGCATCCGCTATCTCTAATGGCGCGGTATTTAAAGCCGGGATGGTGGCGATTTTCTCGGTGTTTGGTGTCGCATGGATGAGTGATACCTTCTTTCAAGCACACCTTGAAGAGCTGAAAATGGCACTGGAAGGCGTGGTGAAAAGCCACCCGTGGACTTATGCCATCGTACTGTTTTTGGTTTCTAAACTGGTAAATAGCCAGGCGGCTGCATTAACAGCTGTGGCACCGATGGGATTGATGCTGGGTGTTGAGCCGAAAATGCTGATTGCCTTCTTCCCAGCGTCTTACGGCTACTTCGTATTACCGACTTACCCTAGCGATTTGGCGTGTATCGGCTTTGACCGTTCTGGCACCACGAAGATTGGCAAATTCATCATCAACCATAGCTTCATTTTACCTGGGTTGATTGGCGTGAGCTGTGCGTGCGCGGCGAGTTATTTGCTGGTGATGACGTTCTTTTAAGCGTAAATCACCCATTATAAATGGGCGATTTAACGGATGGAATTAATGCGCTTCGTTCTGGGGCGTAAACTTCAACTCAATCAAGCTAATCGCTTTCTGAATTGCGCGGCGGGTCACCGGATCTGCCGCTGCCGGATGAGTGGCGAAATCAATGGTCTTCAATTGATTAGCCATTTTTTCGCGCACTTCTACCGGTGCAATCACATCAATTACATCCAGAATTTGCTTAATCACCAGCTGGCATGCCACCACATCGGAAACCAGTTCCTGGTCGGCAGATAATTGTTCAGACATCATTTCTCTCCTGTTTCGCAATGGGCAACATAGTACATTTCTGTACGCTGAAACGGTATCGGTAATCGACATTCATTACTTTATTCGCGCAGAGAATTTTGTGGCTTTTACAACAGTATTTTTATGGTCACAAGATTAGAATGCTGCCAATAGACATAAGGGCAGAACAATGACTGAACATGAAAAATTGCTGGCGGGTTTGCAATACAACACCCGGGATCCTGAATTGCTCGGGATGTATCACAACGCACGGGCGGTAACCAAACAATTGGCACTGCTGGATTCTCATGATTTTGAAACCAAACTTACGCTGCTGCGTGAAATGCTGGGTGGTTTTGGTGATGAAAGTTGGATTGAATTACCGTTCTGGTGTGACTACGGAAAGCACGTCACCATTGGCCGTAATTGTTTTATTAATACCAATGTGGTGTTTCTTGACTGCAATACCGTGACAATTGGCGATAACACGTTGGTGGGGCCAAATGTTCAGTTCTACACCCCTGTACATCCGCTGTCGGCGAAAGAGCGCCTGACCGGAAATCCCGATTATCCTTTTCTGACCAGCGCCAAACCGATTGTTGTTGGCAGCAATGTCTGGATTGGCGGCAATGTGGTTATTTTACCCGGTGTGACAATTGGTGATAACACCACCATTGGCGCGGGAAGCATTGTCAGCAAAGATATCCCTGCGGGTGTGCTGGCAATGGGGCAACCATGCAAAGTAGTGCGGGAGCTTGAATAAGCCCCCGCGATTAATCACTTATCTTCAAATAACCAGCAAGCCACGCGATGGCCGGGTGAAATCTCTTGCATCACCGGGATTTGGCTTTGGCATTTATCCATCGCTCTTGGGCAGCGATTGCAGAATTTGCAGCCTGGCCAGTCGCTCATAGCACCTGGTAATTCGCCTTTAATGCCACCTTGATCAAGCATTTGCACATGCGGATCGGCCACCGGGATTGAGGCAAGCAGTGCCCTGGTATAGGGATGCGCCGGCTCTGTATATAGAGTTTCAGCCGGTGCTTCCTCAACCAGAGTGCCAAGATACATCACACCAATTCGGTCTGAAATATGGCGCACCATCGACAGGTCGTGTGCAATAAACAGATATGTCAGCCCCAATGCCTGCTGCAAATCCTGCAAGATATTGACCACCTGCGCCTGTACGGATACATCCAGTGCCGACAGTGGTTCGTCGCAAAGCACGAACTCAGGGTTTACTGACAGGGCTCGGGCAATACTTATACGCTGCCGCTGGCCACCGCTAAACTCATGCGGGAAACGGTTTAAGTGTTCCGCTTTTAACCCCACTTTTTCGAGCAATTCAAGTGTGCGGGTTGCGCGCTGTTGTTTACCATAACCGTGGATTTTCATCGGCTCGGCAATTAACTGCGCGACAGTCATGCCCGGGTTAAGCGATGAGTATGGGTCCTGAAAAATTGCCTGCATGCGGCGGCGCAACGGTTTAAGTTGTTTGTCGCTCATCTTTGCAATGTCCTGGCCTGCAAACTCAATTTCGCCATCGGTAATATCAAACAGGCGAAGTACGCTGCGCCCAAGTGTTGATTTCCCACACCCAGACTCGCCAACCAGCCCGTAGGTTTCACCTGGATAGATATCGAAACTCACGCCATCAACAGCTTTCACCGGTGGCGTTTTATTAAACCATCCCTGTTGGCTATGGAAATATTTGCGTAAGCCCTTTACACGGACTAATGGCTTAACGTCCTGCATTATTCACCTCCGAATTCCATAACCAGCACATTGCCTGATGACCCTCTCCGGCTTGGTACATCGGAGGCAGGCTGCTACAACGCTCCATGCGCTGCGGGCAACGTTCTGCAAATGGGCAACCAGGTGGTGGGTTGAGTAGCCCTGGTGGCGAGCCTTCGATAGGTGACAAACGAGCGCTTGCCTCGCCTGGCCGCGGCAATGATGCCAAAAGCCCGCGGGTATAAGGGTGCGCTGGACGGTAGAAAATATCCTCCACGCTCCCCTGCTCCATCACAAGCCCACCGTACATCACTACCACACGTGAACAAACCTGGGCTACAACCCCAAGATCGTGTGTGATGAGCATAATTGCGGTGTCGGTTTGCTGTTGTAGTTGTTTTAGCAGGCGTAAAATCTGCGCCTGAATGGTGACATCCAGTGCGGTTGTTGGCTCATCGGCAATCAGTAACGCCGGGTGGCATGAGAGTGCAATAGCAATCATCACGCGCTGGCGCATACCACCACTGAACTCGTGCGGATACTGGTTGTAACGCTGCTCCGCATTACCAATCCCCACCTGTTGCAGCATGGCAATCGACTTTTCTTTGGCCGCTTTTTTGCTGAGGTTCTGATTGCGAATCAGGATTTCGCTCATCTGCTTGCCAATGGTCAACACCGGGTTAAGTGCCGTCATGGGATCCTGGAAGATCATGGCAATATCGTTGCCACGGATTTGGCGCATTTGCTCGGGTGTTTTACGGGCTAAATCTTCGCCCTTAAAATGGACATGGCCGCCTACGACTTTACCGTTGCTACCCAGCAGTTTGAGCACTGATTTACAGGTAACACTCTTGCCGCAGCCTGATTCACCCACAATCCCTACCACTTCACCGCGTTTGACTGCAAAGCTTACACCGCGCACCGCCTTAACTTCCCCTTCACGGGTGAAGAAGGACGTTTGCAGGTTATCGAGTTCCAGTAAGTTATTCATCGCGGTTAGCTCCGGGCTCAAAGGCAGTACGTAATACATCCCCCAATACGTTAAAACTCAGCACCGTCAGCAAAATAAGGACACCCGGGAACATCGCAAGCCATGTTGCTTCACCAATAAAGGATTGCGCATTGTTGAGCATGCTTCCCCATGAGGCATTTGGCTGCTGCACACCAAGTCCGAGGAAGCTCAACGTCGACTCCATCAGGATTGCAGAGGCGATATTCAGCGTTGCCGCAACCATAATGGTCGGCAAAATATTCGGGATGATATGGCGCGCAATGATGATTAACGGATGCTCACCACACGCACGGGCGTACACCACATACTCACGCTCTTTCACCGATAAAGTTTCAGCACGCACCAGGCGCGACATATTCATCCAGGTCAATGCACTGATAATCAGGATGATATTGGCAATACCGGGCTTGAGGTATGCGTTCAATACCAACAGTAGGAAGAAGGCTGGGATCGACATCAAAATATCGACCACACGCATCATCAGGTTATCGATTCGCCCGCCAAAATAGCCACTGACAGTGCCTACCAGCGTGCCAATCAACGTTGAAAATATCATTGCCAGAAAACCGACCATTAACGAAATCTGGCCGCCATATAAAGCGCGAGTGAAATAGTCACGTCCGTAGTCATCAGTTCCGAACCAGTGTTGCGCATCTGGCGGTGTGAGCCTTGCGGTCAGTGACATCTGGTTTGGGTCCCAGGGACTGAATGTTGCCAGTAATGCTGCAATGCTGAAAATGACCAGAACCAGAAGTGATAATTGAGCCGGACGATTACGTTTCAGGCCATGTTTAACTTGTTGCCAACGTCTACTCATCGTCTTACCTCAACGCCTTAATGCGCGGGTCTGCCACGCGATATAACATGTCAGCCAATAAATTGCCGACGATAAGCATCGTTGAAGAGAGCATGATCATCGCCATGATTAACGGGTAATCCAGGGAGGTTATCGACTGGATCCCCAACAGCCCCATGCCTGGCCATGAGAAGACGCTCTCAGTCACATACGCCCCCACCACCAGCTCGCCAAAAGAGATACCAAAGAGTGTAATAACTGGCAGCAGTACGTTTTTAAGGACATGACGGAAAAGGATTGAACGACGTGTCGCACCGTACGCCAGTTGCGTTTGCACATAATCAGCCGACAACTGCGTAATGGTGTTGGAGCGGATATAACGCACGTAATTGGAAAGGTTATAAAAACTCAGTGCAATGCACGGCAAAATACCGTGACGAACCACATCAAGCCACGAGTCTTCCATACCAATTGTTCGCATGCCCATACTCGGCAACCAGTTTAGCTGCACCGAAAACACGGTTATTAGCAGAATTCCAAACCAGAAGATAGGCACTGAAATACCGATATAAGCAAACATATTCAGGAAGTGATCAAGCCAGCGGTGTTTGAAAGCACCTGCCACTAAACCCAGCGGGATAGCCAACACCATAGCCAGAACTAGTGATGCCCCCATCAGGCCAAGAGTTGCGGGAATGCGCTCGGCAATCATAGTTAACACCGGGCGATGGTAAATTAGTGAGTAACCCAAATCCCCTTGCAGCACGTTTTTTAGCCACAACAGGTATTGCATAAACATGGGCTTATCGAGCCCCATGCTATGGCGGATACGCTCGATATCCTCCGGGCTCATACGCGGAGTAATATAAGCCTGCACCGGGTCGCCGGGTGCCAGTTTGACCAGCAGAAACGACACCAGCGAGATGAAGAACAGCATCGGCACCAGTTGGGCCAGGCGTCGTACTAACACATTGTTCATACTGCTTTCCAAAAAATAAGCCCCCGGAAGGGGGAAAACTGTAGGGCGGGCAGCTTACGTTACCCGCCCTACGACTACCTCAGGGCAGTGTGCTAATTATTGTTGATAGATCTTCGACCAATCCTGGAACATATAAACAGGCTTAGGTTCAGCCTCTTTGGTTCCGGCAAAACGTTTATCTACCGCAACCACCGCATTGGTATAAGCAATTGGGTACCATGCCATGTCGTTTGCAACGGTCTGCTGGATTTGCTTATAGATTTCAGCACGTTTGGTTTTGTCAGTTTCAGTGGCGCCCTGGTTCCACAACGCATCGAACGCTGGGTTCTTGTAGTGGGCATAGTTATAAGCTTCGTTGCTCAGGTACAAAGACTTATAGCCATCAGGTTCCATACCCATGATGTAGCCACCCAGACTCAGCTCATAAGAGGTATTTTTCATATCCAGGCTGCGTTGCGACATGGCGTTGGCATCCAGTGGCATCAGCTCAACAGCAATACCCACGTTTTTCAGCTGCTGCTGAATATACAGCCCCATGCTTTCCTGAGTTTTATTGCTATTGATGTAGGCGAGGCGCAGTTTCAGATCCGCAGGAGTGCCCGCTTCTTTCAGCAATGCTTTCGCTTTTTCCACATCGTACTTGTAGGTTTCAACATCGTTAGTCTGATACAGCGTATCTGGCGTCAGAATAGATGCGGCAGGTTGCGCATATTCCAGTGAAGAGAATGCCGCCTGAACCAGTTCATCTTTATTGATGGCATAAGCAATGGCCTGGCGCAGCGCCTTGTTCTTCATACTGTCAATATTCTGGTTAAACGTCATATACGCCAGACGCCCTTCCGGGTAGATAACGAAGTCAAATTTACCGCTACTTTTCAAACGATTGACATCCTGTGGGTCAATCATCTTCATATTGATTTCGCCATTTTGCAGCGCAAGATTGGCAGAGTTGCTGTCTTTAGCGAAACGGTAAGTCACCGTGTCCAGCTTCGGCTTGCCGTTCCAGTAATCATCAAAACGTGTCAGCGAGTAATATTGCCCGGCGCGATATTCTTTGAATTTGAACGGGCCAGAACCAACTGGAGTATCGTTTTTGGTGCTCTTTTCAAGATCGCCACTGTCATCAGCAAACACATGTTCTGGTATTGGGTAAATCTGTACCAGCGTACCTACAAACGCAGCACTCACCTGTGGCAGAGTAAATTTCACTGTCAGGTCATCAACTTTGCTGACCTGAATTGGCTTGTCGCCGTACACAAACATGCTGCGGAAGAAGCTGTGCTGTTTCTCATCAAGCAACTTGTTGAAAGTGAACACCACGTCGCCTGCGGTAATAGGCTTGCCATCTTGCCATTTCAGATTCGGTTTGAGTTTTAAGATGTATGAGAGGTTATCTTCTGAAGGCGTCAGACTCTCAGCCAGAGCCCATTCAATTTTATCGCCATTGAAGCTATAAAGCGGTGCGTATAGCGTCTGCATGATAGTCAGCGTAGTACGGTCGCTGGCATACAGTGGGTTCATCGCTAGCGGATCGCCAGTGGTCACGCCAACAATTAAATTGCCGCCATCCTGGGCTGCTTGTTTAGCCGGTGCAGGAGCAGCCGCAGTTTCAGTTTTTGCATTATCACAGCCAGAAAGGGCCAGGGCCAAAGAGGCAAACAGCGCAGATAACAACAGGGGTTTACGCATTTATTCACGGACTCCGTCTCAATTAGAGACCGCATAGTGCACCAGCCATACCCACAATGTAAATAAGTGTAAAACGCATAACGTTATGCGAAAAAGTGCTAAAGAAGAAATTGTGGATATAAAGATTAATATCGTGGTTAAAAAGGCAAATTTCAGACATAAAAAAACCTGCCGCAGCAGGTTTTTTTCAAGCGGGCAGATTAAAACATGCCAGCCGGTGGTACATCTTTAAAAGTCTTGCAGTATTGCTCGAACATGCTTTTCAGGATTTTGCGCATTTTCATTGTGTGCTCCAGTTTTTTGTTTTGCAGGTGTTGCTCGTTATGCGACTAATAATATGACATCCGTCACACAAATCAATAGTTTTGTGATGCACATCACACATTTTTCTTGTGGATTTTACATCTTCTTCACACAAAATGGCTTGCATATCCACGACTTAACTGGTTAATTGGCTCAACAATTTTTTAAAACATTATTTTAATTTTGAATTTCACTCATGACTAACTCCCCTTCTCCAGCAGCAAAACGTGGCATTTCAGGAATGGCACTCCTGGTCGCTGGCGCTTTTTTTATGGAATTTCTCGACGGGACGGTCATTGCCACCGCGCTGCCGGAAATGGCCCGAACTTTTGGTGTTGATGCCGTTGATCTGAATATCGGTATGAGTGCCTACTTGTTGACTCTTGCGGTATTAATACCCGCCAGCGGCTGGATTGCAGACCGATTTGGCGCACGTAAAGTTTTCACCCTGGCGCTCGGGATCTTCACTTTCGCCTCGGTACTGTGCGGCATTGCCAATACGATTGAGCAGTTTGTCGCGATGCGCATTTTACAGGGAGTCGGTGGAGCGCTAATGGTGCCTGTCGGGCGGTTGGCTGTGCTGCGTACAACCCCTAAACATTTACTGATCACCGCGATTGCCACTCTCACCTGGCCCGCCCTGGTTGCCCCCATTATTGGCCCACCATTGGGCGGGTTTATCACCAGCTACGCCTCGTGGCGTTGGATTTTCTATATCAATTTGCCACTTGGGTTAATTGCCATGGCGCTGGCGTGGCGATTGATTCCCGATATTCATGACGACGACCGTCGTCCATTTGACGGCATTGGTTTTACCGGCACTGCAGTGGCAATGATTAGCCTGGTGTACGGCCTGGAAATGCTTGGGCAATCGCAAATTAATGTGCTGCCAACTGTGAGCTTGCTGGTATTAGGTGCAGCGGCGCTGTGGTTCTCACTGTGGCACTTTAAACACGCTAAGCACCCGATGATTCGCCTTGATGCTTTAAAGGTGCAGACCTTTGGTGTGACAATGTATGGAGGCTCTTTATTTCGTACATCCATCAGCGCAGTGCCTTTTTTATTGCCGTTACTATTCCAGGTCGGTTTCGGAATGGATGCTTTTCATTCGGGTTTACTGGTGCTGGCAGTCTTCGCCGGAAATCTCGCGATGAAACCTGCAACGACATCATTAATTCGCGCATTAGGGTTCAAGAAATTACTCATTATTAACGGCCTTCTGAACGTCGCTTCTCTGCTGGCTTGTGCGTTTCTTACCCCGCACACCGCAATATGGGTGACCATAGCGATACTCTTCTTTGGCGGGATGTTCCGTTCGATGCAGTTTACAGGCATAAGCACCCTCGCCTTTTCAGATGTGCCATCCACGCAAATGAGCTACGCCAACACGCTATTTAGTACCGCAACGCAGCTTTCTGTAGGGCTTGGGATTACGCTTGGTGCGATAGGGATTCGTCTGGGGGAGAAAGTCAGTCAGTGGCTCGATTTAACCGCAATCCCTGGCATTTCTATTAAGATTTCGTTTGTGATGATTACGCTCATTTGCCTGGCAGGTTTGTTTGACCTGCTGCGTTTACCACACAATGCGGGCAGCAGTGTGTCGAAAAAACACTAACCCGGTCGCTGGCCTCAATTACACTTAACGATAGGTCAGGTGTGTGAGGCCACTATGAAACGCTTATCGATATACTTACTTATGATGTTGTCACTGATAGGGTCTCAAGCTTTTGCTGTTGAGATCCAACCTCTTAACAACCCTTCTTTGCATAACCCTTATCCAAAAACCAGTGCTGTGCAGCGAGACTGGCCGGAGCTGATGCCGGAGCAAGGAATAAACAGTAAGCATTGGGATGAGCAGCATATGGCTGCCGAACATCAAAGATGGCCACAAGAGCCAGTTCCACATTTTAGCGGGCGAATCGAAGGATGGCGCTAAAAGCGCCACGAGTTAAAGCGGTGTTGGCACAAAAAATACGGCCAGCAAAGGCTGGCCGTAAGCATGACTAAAAGAGATTAAGCAAGGATTTCGCGTACGAACGCTTCAATCTCTTTGTTCTGGCAGTTTTCGAAGAAACATTTCTGGAAGCGTTCGCCGGTCACCGCGGTTTTCACCAGTTCACGGTCGATAGAACGCAGGGTATCCAGGTAGTTTTCTTTAACAACTGCAGCTTTAACCTGGTTCAGGATACCGGCGTTACGAACCTGTGGCTCTTTACGCTCAATCGGGTAGCCTTCGCCTTTACGGCCAGTAAATGCTTTTTCAAACATGTAACGAACGTTGAGCTCAGCACCCCAGCCGAAGCCTTTAGCGAATGCCAATGACAACGCGTTACCGTTGTTGATTTGTGAGAACAGGAAAGCATCAGCAGGATCCAGGCAGTAGCCGCAAACCACACCCGGGTGGATGTTCAGAGACATCATTGCGCCCTGACCTGTGCCGCAACCGGTCACAACGAAATCTACAGCTTTAGAGTTCAACAGGATACTGGCCATAATACCGAGGTGGATGTAGGTCAGGTGGTGATCCTGCTCATCGCTCATACCTACGTTGTAAACCGGGTACTCTTTCTCAGCAGCAACCGCTTGCAACTCATTAAGAATGATTGCATTTTTGCCAGCCTGACTGTTTTCCATCATCAGTGCTATTTTCATTTCCGTCTCCTGATTGGGTCACGGGATTTCCCGCGGTGAATAGCTTTGGTATGTACTAACGATACTAGCTCACAAACACACTTTCAAATTTAATGAAATTTTGTTTTAAAAAATTAAGGTGCGCTCACACTTCTGCATTCGACTGAGAGCATTCCCACATTTTCAGGCGGGTTTAGCGATGCGGAACATCGCCACAATATCGTTAAGCTGGTGCGCTTGTTTTTCCAGCTCCACTGACGACAGTGCAGATTGATGAACCAGATTGACGTTTTGCTGAGTGACCGCATCCATCTGTCTTACTGCAACCCCCACCTGCCCAATACCCTGACTCTGCTCACCCGAAGCATTGGCAATATCGCCCATAATATTGTTCACTTGAGTGACCGCATTGAGAATCTCCCCCATCGCTTCCCCCGCCTTCTTCACCTGTTCAGAACCAGTATGAATGTTATCAACCGACTCTTTGAGCAAGGTTTCTATCTCTTTCGCCGCCACTGCACTACGTTGCGCGAGATTACGCACTTCACTCGCTACAACGGCAAAACCTCGCCCTTGCTCACCAGCCCGTGCTGCTTCAACGGCAGCATTCAACGCAAGGATATTGGTCTGGAAGGAGATGCTGTTAATCACGGTCGTGATATCGACAATTTTGTGAGAGCTACTGGTTATTGTCTCCATCGTGGACATCACTTTTTTCACCGACTCCCCGCCGTTTACTGCCGTCTTAGTCGCATTTTTTGCAAGTACGCTCGCGTGGCTGGCATTTTCCGCATTCAGCGTAACGGTGCTGCTCAATTGTTCCATGCTGGCAGTCGTTTCTTCTAACGCTGCGGAGAGTTGCTCAGAACGAGAAGACAATTCGTTGTTCACCCCAGCCACTTCCGTGGCATTCCCGCGAATGGTGTGAGCGCTGGAACGAATGTTGGAAACGGCTTTTTCCCAATTCGACTGCATTTTTTGGATCGGTGAAACCATCAAACCAATGCAGTTACTGCCTAAATCAGGTAATTGGGTTTCGAGTTCACCACGCGCAAGAATATGCATATGTGCGCGAATGCTCTCGACCGGCTTCACCAGGCAGAAATAAAGATAGCGTTCAGTTAACAAGGTAATGGCAATGCTTGCTAACACCGAAGCCCCGAGCAAGAAACGAACGATACCGATCCACTTTTCTTGTTGCGCATTCAGTACCAGGTTTTGCTGCAAATCATGTAAAAACCACAGCGCTAGTCCGGAAACACCCAGCCACGCCACTGACGAGAAGATCAGTATCAGCACCACCATGACGCGGATTTTGATATTACGAATAAACCTCATGTTTTGTATTTTCCTGGTGAAATAATAAAAAGTATTTCCTGCACCAGCTGTAGTCACCTCAGCTCCGTTTATTCGGTTTTTGTATACCAATACTGAGAGTAGACCGTGCATTACCAGTATTGTCGGCACGATTCAGCCAAACTTGATGGCAGTTGTGATCAAAATTTAATCACCCTACAAATATTGGTGATGCCCATTTTCAATATTACAAAGCACTAAAATTTATGTTAGGAAAATTCATTTACCTCGCCCTAATTGAAATTAAACAGCATTATGCTGTTGGTCATTTTTCATTTTTGTGCGTGCTAAAATCATTAAAAAGTCATTCGAGCATCAGCATAATGAAAACTGTTTATTTATTTTTAGCCACGGCGTTATTAGCTGGATGTACGGTGAATAAAACACCTGTGCCCGTAAAAAGTAGTGAAGTGGTGGGCGTGGTTCGTTTGGGATTTGACCTCGCGCCATTACAAACGGCAAAAGTGGATACTTATGTTTCGCAATCAGCAGCCAGCCACCAGTGCCAGCAGTGGGGTTACATCGCCGCATACCCTTACGGAGAGCCAATCAAAACCTGTACCCTGACCAGCGGCTCCGTCTGCCTGAGCCAAAAAGTGACGCTTGAGTACCAGTGTCGCGGTGTGGGAATGGAGCGGTATCTGAAAGATGAGAGTGTCGTTCAATAATAGAACAATTATCTTTACGTCATTAACATTAGGGTTGGTTGAGATTTATCTTCTGGCCCTCAAACAAACAGTAATAATTCTTATTTCCAGAACGAATTAATTATAAAGAGAAATAATATTAACAACCATTCTCATTACAATAATATAATTAACAATTCCTTTGCATTATAGAAATAATAAAATTAAAGTAGCGACATTGTTAAATATACATTCTTGTGGAGCGCACCATGCTAAAAGCTGAAATGATCGAAAAACTTAACGAACAAATGAATCTTGAGCTTTATTCCTCCCTGCTTTATCAACAAATGAGTGCCTGGTGCAGCTACCATAGCTTTGAAGGGGCCGCCGCTTTCCTGCGTCGCCATGCTCAGGAAGAGATGGAGCATATGCAGCGTCTGTTTGCTTACCTGACTGATACTGGAAGCTTGCCACGCATTAATGCGGTCTCGGCACCAGACCATGATTACTCATCTTTAGATAACCTGTTTAACGCCACTTACGAACATGAGCAGTTAATTACGCGCAAGATTAATGAATTGGCTCATGCTGCAATGACATCTCAGGATTATCCAACTTTCAACTTCCTCCAGTGGTATGTTTCTGAACAGCATGAAGAAGAGAAGCTGTTCAAGTCCGTACTGGATAAATTAAGTCTGGTTGGAAAAAGCGGTGAAGGTCTGTATTTCGTAGATAAAGAGCTTTCTACCCTCGATACTCAAGCTTAATAAAATATTTCCGGCAAGTATATTTTGCACTTGCCGGTTCTCCTTAACTAAAACTCTCCCTTTCCCTTCTGTAATCCCTGACAATCACTTTTCTGCTAAAAACCTTACACTGTGGCGGATATAAGTTAAGCGTCTATACTCCAAATCAGCACCATCTTATGTCAGTTGATCCTACCCACGTAATGTGGACTCGGCCCTAAGCGAGGTTCTGGTTTTCAAACTGTTCCGGGCTGAGGCCGCCACAGGCACTGTGACGAAGCCACCGATTGTAATCACACTCGATATAATTAAACACCGTCGTCCGCATTATTTCACGGCTGATAAAGTGTTCCCCATGGATACATTCCACTTTCAGCGAATGAAAGAAGCTTTCCGCGCAGGCATTGTCATAACTGCAGCGTTTCGCACTCATACTCCCACGCAGATTATGCTGTTTCATTAATGCCTGATAATCCGCTGAGCAGTACTGCCCGCTACGGTCGGTGTGAACGATAACATTATCTGGTCGTTTACACCGCCAGAGTGCCATTTGCAGTGCATCACAGGCCAGTTGTGCCGTCATCCGTGAAGACATCGACCAGCCGATGACGGCTCGGGACCACAGGTCAATGACCACCGCCAGATACAATCAGCCTTCGTCCGTGCGCAAATACGTGATGTCACCCGCCCATTTCTGGTTCGGGCCTCTGGCGTAAAAAACCTGCTTCAGCAGATTGTCAGACACTGGCATACCGTGCTCGCTGTAGCTGACCGGACTGAACTTACGGGCAGCTTTTGCGCGAAGTCCCTGACGCCGCAGGCTGGCGGCAATGGTTTTGACGTTGTACGCCGGAAGTTCATCCGCAAGCAGTGGAGCTCCATAACGCTGTTTTGCCTCAGTGAATGCCTTACGGACAGCAGCATCACAGACGAGCCGGAAATGCTAACGTGGTGTTATCTGCTGATGACGCAGACGCAAGGCATACCAGCCGCTGCGGACAACCCGCAATACGCGACACATGGCTTTGACGGTGAATTGAGCCCAATGCTTTTCAATAAAGACATACTTCATTTCAGGCGCTTCGCGAAGTATGTCGCGGCCTTTTGGAGGATAGCCGTCTCCTCGTCCCGTTCAGCCAGTTACTGCTTAAGGCGGGCATTTTCAGTAGCCAGACAGCACGCCGAATGCTGCCTGGTTATTAAAAGAAAGATTTTGTGGCGAGTAATTAATGTAAAACTTCCGACCCAGCCTCACGCATTTCTTGCCAGTAATGATGCAGTTGCAACGCAGCAGGACCAATTGCTGCCTGGCTGGCTTCATATTCTTGCTCAGTCATTTGCTCAAGCTTTGCAATATGCGCTTCATCACCATGTAGAGCTATCGTTTCCAGCGCGGTTTCCAGTTGTTCTGGCAATGCCTCCCAGTTACTCAGTTCAACACCACGCATATAGCCAAAACACCACTCTTCTACAATGGTGTATTCCTTGCCATCAATTTCGCGTAAACCAAATAGCGGCTCAAACTGATCCGGAGCATGACACAGTCGCTCTGCAATATCGTTCATATGCTGGCATGCGAGATCGTTAAAGCGTTGCTGCTCCTTTTCACTCTCCCAATGAGGCAATTGTGATTCACCGCCCCAAAGTGCAGTTTGCCACTGCGTGAGTTGAATCGTTCCAGGGGCAGAAAGAATAGCAGTGAGCATCCCGTCCAACTCGGACACATCCAGTACGGAATCATCGTTACCATACTGAGTGAGGGTATCATCCAGCCATTCCAATTCTTCTTCGTTTAGTGGCCCTTGATTCATACTGAGTTCTCCAGAGTTTGTGCGATTTTTAAGCCAATGTTGATGCAAAGACTCATACGATTGATTTCAGCCTGTAGTATGCCGTTATATTCCTCTAAGAATGAAAGATTTGTCAGAATGCATTCATAAAACTCCGATAACCATAAGAACAAAAATCACCCAAAAGTGATCTAACGGAAAGGCTTATCATTGATTTTATTACCAAGGTGCTCAAGGTGGGAGTTGTCGCCCAGCTACACATAAGTGTGCGGGCGATAGATAGCCATAGCGAGGAAAAGAGCAGCCTTCTCTATAGCACAAGTATCAGCAAGAAAAATCGAGTACAATTATATAGCCCAAACTAAACAAGTTTTGAGTATAAAATATTCAAATACTCAAGATTAATTTATTAGCAATATTCACTGGTAATACTGACCTTAATATATGAAAGCATTTAAACCAGGAAAAATGATAAAGTTTTAGCACATCCCTATCACTTATTGAGTCTTCGTTGCACACGTGCTGGTGTAACTTATCAATACAACATATAGAAACCATCAAATAACATTAACTTAACAAGTGACATTTTGATAGTTTTTAACTGCTATTTTTAGAGTTGATGACCTTAAAAACCTATCACAAAATCTATTTATATTGATTCACTGAACATTTTGAACGATCATTTACATGATACAGAAATATCTCTTTCATCTGGTTGGGTGGATGGTTACGACGGTTTTATCGATCCGATTCAGAACCATTTTTTCACGGCATATCACCCCTTCAAGTAGCAGTAAAGAAAATTTCTGATATTTCGAGCACATTTAATGTGTAATTTTACACATTAATTATAGCCATCTATAAAAAATTATTTAACAGAGAAGAAAGCATGTTATTGGCAGAAGCCAAAGATGATATTTTAATCAAAAGAATGATAGGCCCTTTGTGTATCGGAGTGGCTTTTTTCTTCTTTCAGTTTCTGGCCGAGTCCCTTACCGCTCAGGAACATATTGCAGATGCGACAATTCGGTTTTATGACCTTACGCTACCGCTGATTTCTGCTTTGCTGGTGTTATACAGAAAGAAGGCACTTCCCATCCTGGGGATATTTTTCCTTTATTCGATTTCTAGTCATCCGTTATCAGCGAAACTGACTCTAACGTCCCAGCTGCTGGCAGCACTCATCAGTCAGCTACTGTATTACTGGCACACAGGAAAACGTGGTACGGTCAGTTTTGGGCGAAGTCAGTTAACTCCCCGACGCATTGGTTGGCTTGTTTGCTGTAATTCTTTGTTATGTATAACTTTTCATCACTCACTTAAGACTTATTTTGATCCAGAATCAGCCACTGAAATTTTTACAGTACAGACTCTGATTAACCTGCAATGGATGATGAACTCTTGTATTACGGGTATTCCCTTTTGTTATCTTTTACTTCGGGTCTGCCATAAGCCTGCATGGGGACTTCAATATTTAAGACACGTAAGAGCATCAGTAAAATCAGGCCCATCCATTTTATATCAGGCAATTTGGTGGTTTTTACTGCTCATAATTATGTACTGCCTGATTTCAAAAAATCTCAATACGCTGCTCTTTACTGATTATTCTTTACTGTGGTTATTACCGGTAATGTTATGGGGGACAGTTCGTATTGGGCATGCTTTGGTGGCTCCTGTATGGGTCATCATACTGGCATTGCTGGGAAATTATATTGATGGATATATTTCAATAGCAAATACCCTTACAGATGCCAACCATCTGCACAGCTTAATCATATCATCCACAACAATTTTCATTTTCTCCCTGACCATTGTTGCAACAGGAGTGATATCTGCGCACAACCTAAAATACTCCCAGCATGTCAGCAGACTGTACCGCTCCGAGCCAAACACTGGATTGCTAAATTTTCAGGCTCTGAGTATGGATATAGATAAACACTCAGCGGAAGCATTATGCCTGATTCGTTGCCCTGAGCTAAATGAGCTTGAACAGACTTATGGTGTGGAGTTTCGCTTTGAATTTGTTAAAGCGTTAAGTTCGTATATAACAGGCTTATTACCATGTTGTGGCCAGGTTTATTACAGCCCTGGTCATGGTATAATTCTAAGGCTAAACACGCTCCCAGACGTCCCCGTATTTTACAGATCACTAAGGGTTTTCCGCTTTCAATGGAAAACATCTATCCTCGGGCTAAATTGTGGGGTGGCTTATACTAGTGATAAAAGAATCATCCGCAACTTATCAGAAGCAATAAAACAGTTAAACATTAATAGTTATATTTCCTTGTTGCATGGAAGACCGTTATCTCTGAGCCCGACGGTTCCTGGTGATAACATTGTTGAGTCAGGGATGATACGCGATGTTCTGCAACAAGCTATCGACAGACAATCGTTGTTGCTAATGGCACAGCCAATTGTATCCACGGTGCTCACCGCACAACCTGTTATCTCTGTTCGGGGTAAAATTCATTACCATGAGATCCTTATTCGCCTCAAAACAGCAGATGGTAAACTAATTTTTCCTGATACCTTCCTTCCCCTGGCACGCAAAGGTGGCCTGCTGCCTGCACTGGATATCACGGTAATTGAACAAACTTTCCGCTTTATGCAGACAAGGAAAGTCTCAGACCCTGATTGTTATTTTTCAATCAACCTGACGCCAGAGTCACTTTACCAAACTGACTTTCTGGATAATGTCTCTACATTATTCAAAAAATACAGCATAGCTCCTTACCGTATTATTTTTGAAATTATTGAATCTGAAATTCTTGATAATGACAATGTCTCAGACATCCTGAGAAGTCTGCGTAATGCGGGCAGTAAAATTGCCATTGATGACTTTGGCACCGGCTCCTCAAGTTATGACAGATTGCGTGTTCTGAATGCAGATATTTTAAAAATCGATGGTTCTTTTATCAAAAATATTATTGATGATCCATTTAGCTACTGTGCCGTTAAATCATTTTGCGAAATGGCGAAATTGAAAAATATGGAGATAGTTGCAGAGTTTGTTGAAAACGAAGAAATCGCGCAGATGCTAACTGAGATGGGTATCGATTGGTTACAGGGATACCATATTGGAAAACCTATCCCCGTTGAGCAAGCAGAGCTGTAGCTTTGTATTAAGCTAATTGTCGCATTTGACTCAGAAACCGCTCAACAACCCGGCAGCCTAAAATCCTAATAGGCTGCCGGGCTGGTTTTACATTATCAGGCTGTGGTTTGTCGTTGATTGCAGCCTATGAGCACAAAACGTGAATTTCAGGCATAAAAAAACTGTAAGCACACCCGTTTTAGTTCCACGCACTTTTTGAGATTTCCGGGTTATCAGCCATCAGCCGGTATTCTTCCGGCGTCAGGTTATTCAGGGATTCATGAGACCGCTCGCTGTAGTGGATCACAATGTCAGGAACCGGTCATCGCGAGTCACCTCTGCTATCTTTCCGGCAGTTTCTGTGACTGTATTCTGACTACCGCACTTAGGGCACTTTAACGGCATAATCATTCTCCACGTTTAAGGGACGCTAAAATCACTGTTCTTTACTGGTAGCTACGGGGGTTAATAGAAGGTCGGTAACACCCTGCCCGGTCTGACGCATTCGCTCTAGTGTCAGTTTTGCGTAGCGCTCCGTACTCTGAATACTGGCATGCGCCAACTGGGCTTTAACGTCATACAGACTGTACTGTCCACTGGAGACAAGTAATGATGCGACGGAATGGCGCGTGGTGTGGAAACAGACTTCACTTTTATCTATCCCGCACTCTGCCAGTATTTTTTCATAGGCCCACTGGGGTTCAGATATCGGTTTTCCATTATCTTTTACGGCAAACAGATAGGGATTGCTGCCAGCCCGTGGGATCGAATCAATAATCGACAACGCGACATCACTGAGATACACAGTTCTGCTGCGACCATTCTTAGTATAAGGAATGAACAAGGACCTGTTATCCCGATCAATATGTTTGTGCATGACGTTAAGCATTTCTGATTTGCGGGTACCGGTTAACAACAGCATGGCTATCAGTCCCCCGGCAGCCTTATTGGGATATCGTGCCGCAGCGTCGAGGATCCTCCTGATCTCATCAGCGTCAAAAAAGCGCGTCCGCTGATTGTTCTCCTTCAGCAAAGGGATCTTATCGGCTTCATTCTTCTCAAGGACATCCTGTCGTAGCGCATAACGCCCCATGGTTTTCAGAATAGCCAGTGCCCTGTTACAGGTAGACGGTGCATACTGCTGGCTGTGAATACGACCCTCAAGCATGTCGAAAAGCACCTGCTGGATTTCCCGGACCCGAAGGTCGCAGTAACGTATCTTCCCCAGACTAGGTTCAATGTATTGCGTGAAACGCTGAACATCCTTATCCCAGGACTTTTTATGGCGCTTGATGAACGGAACATAGGTCTGGTGAAAAAACTCACTAAGCGTTGGCATCGCCCGATAATTATCGCGCTCTGCCTTAGGGTCATTTCCCAGTGCAATCGCCTCCTTGTGACGACGAGCTATCTGACGGGCTGTCCCCACATCGATTTCAGGGAATCTGCCAATACTGATACTTTTTTTGGTACCGTGGAATGTGTAGCGCTGGAGGAAACGTTTGTTACCCGTTCGACCTGAGAGGCATTTGAGGCCAATTACTTCGGTATCAGATACCTCAAGCTCTGTAGATCTGGTATCTGTGTTTGCCGGAAGGGCTTTGATGGATGAATTGGTGAATCGGAAGGATTTTTGCATAATTATCCTCATGTATCTGATTGATATCATGAAAATAATATATATCTGAAGGTGTATTTATTACAGGATAGGATTGAAGAATGGAAAGGCTATTAGACGCGTACAAACGGATATTACAGGAAGTTGACGCCCAGTCATTTAACCTGAATGAGGATAAATACTCAGGCGTCTTTTTACCTGTGCCCTTTGAAGAATACGGGCACTCACCGGTAAAAATCATGCTGGTTGGACGTGAAACCGCTGGCTGGAATACGCTGAATTGTAAGAATACGATATCACGGGTGTTGGGACTTATACCTGACGTCACCATCGGGCAGGTGGTTGCAGAGGCTGTAGATCGTTACAGGAATCATCTTCCGGTACAAAATGATGGCACCACAAACCTCAAATCACGTAGCCGCTTCACGCAATATCATTTCCGGCTTGCCCGGGAGCTCGATATTCATCCTCAGTCAATCGTGTATGCCAATCTACTGGCGTGGGATTACGCCGGACTGACCCCTCTCAATCGCCCTCAAAATGAAGTGCAGGAAGTCATATTAGCCTCGCTGAAACTGCTGGCGGTACAAATTAAACACCTTGAGCCTGATTTCATCATCTTTGCATCCGGAGCCCAGAGGACAGACTACATCATAAAACAGGTGCTTACTGAGCTAGGCGGCTATGTGACTTCTTCAGTCATTCCGGGGAAGCTGTGGGAGTTCAAAACCGGTAATACAATCTGTTATAGAATTGCCCATCCAAGGGCTATGCGCGGACACCAGAAGTACAGAGATGAGGTGATTGCACGAATTAAGCAACTTTGTACTCAGGGTGGCTAGAGCATTACAGCTTGCTCAGCAGGCCCCCCCTTCCCGGAAGAGTACCGGGAAACAGGCAAAGCGGCCTGGTTCTCTATGCTAGAGGCGACACGTTCGATTCGGCATTGCCAGGCTGGAGATTGCAGCTCATTGCACTCCGTGAGCACAGGATATGCACAAA
Source organism: Buttiauxella massiliensis (assembly GCF_902500225.1). Classification (GTDB taxonomy): domain Bacteria; phylum Pseudomonadota; class Gammaproteobacteria; order Enterobacterales; family Enterobacteriaceae; genus Buttiauxella; species Buttiauxella massiliensis. The sequence continues at coordinate 232,803 of NZ_LR722654.1, forward strand.
ACGTGAATTTCAGGCATAAAAAAACCACCCGTAGGTGGTTTCACGACACTGCTTATTGCTTTGATTATTCTGATGTTTCCCATGGTGCCCGGGGCGGGACTTGAACCCGCACAGCGCGAACGCCGAGGGATTTTAAATTCTACGCAGAATCATGGCGTTACATAGATATTCATAGCAGGACTTAGCTGGCGTTAACTATCCATCTTTGCTGTAGTTAGCAGAAAATAGATAGTCATGGATAGCTTTGAGCACAGAAACGGCGCAGATATGAGTTCAAGCCGAAAGTATTCACCTTAGTTAAATCAATTTGCTGAATGCGACGCTAACAGTGAACGGCAAAGTGTAAACCCAACATCGCGCCCAGCTGACGCTGAGCTGCCAGCAGCGTATCAACTCGCATTAGTCCACTCAGAATGCGCATAGTTATGCGCAAATTACTTAAACGGGCTGTGAAGTAAAACGAGCTATCATCCCTAGTCAGACTCCATGCTGAATGAAAAACAGGGTGGTCATGCCCACCAGAATGAGTGTATTCACCAGCGTGAATCCAGTGGACAGCTTGCCCCAACGGCGGTTTGTCTGCAGCTCTGCACGTTGTTTATCCTCTAAGGTGAGCATTTGTTGATGCAGAGATTTATTCTGTTCCGTGAGCGACTCCAGCATCACGTTTTGCGCCTGCATCTCGGCAAGAGTAGCGGAGAACAGTTGTTCCTGAAGGGCCGCCTGCTGATGGCTCAACGCCACATGCTGTTCCGTAAGGGCTGTCAACGCTGCGTTTTGCTCCTGAAGTTTAGCACTCTGTTGGGGCAATTGTTCATGGATGCGTTGTAGTTGTTCGCCCTGTTCCTGATGATGCTTACTACTCTGTTGCTGGAACATGTCATGCAGCGCGGTAGTGTCCGCTCTGTTCTGCGCCAGACTGTTCAACAAAGTAAGATAATGTCTTAGAGCATCATCTTTGGAATCATTCAATTCGCGAGTCTGCTCACCGAGCATATCGGATATCGTCTCAAGCGATCCCGTCAGTTTTTTAAATTCAGCGACGAATTTTCGGTCGAGATTAAAAAGTTTGTCATTACTGTCGTCAATACTCTTCTTCTGCCCGTCCAGTTCGCGTCGCAAATGCTCCAAAAACAAATCCTGCACCAGTTGGTCCAGTAACTGTTCATCGTTGGCCATTTCCGCTACAACAAGGTTTTTATTCAATTTTACTGCTCTCCTCGTCTAAGGATTTTACGTAGTCAAAATCATTGTTCAACGCTTTATACATCAACAACCAGCCAAGGCGTTCGCTGCGGCTGATGTCCGGTTTTTTAGCGTTGACCTCGATTTCACGCGCCCGGGTATTTTTCGCCGAAAGAATGGCATTCAGAAATTTTTTACTCTCGTGATGCCGCTGTGAATAACGAGTTAACGACTCGTCGAACTCCTGCTTGATCTGGACGAGCCGCGGCTGTGTGTGCTCCTTTTTTTTCAGTAACTGAGCCACGATACGCTCCAGTCGGTGCGCTGTGCGCTCATTTTTGACAATGTTTTTATTCAGGGCGCATTCTTCTGTATCGAACTTAACCTTAATGCGTTCGTGGAAAAGAGCCGTTAAGCAGTTGGCGTCTTTAAAGCACGCCTCATTGATCTCATCCTGGTCTTCCCTGCGGGTTTTCTCGCGAAAATAGGTTTCAAACCAGTAGCCATTCAGTCTGGTTAACACCCGATCTAAGTTAGCCATCTTCGGCCCCCTTTCAAGGGGAAGCTGGTAGGCTTCCAGCAGATCATTCCAGCGTTTTGTAAACGTTTCTCGATATCTATGAATCTGCGTCTTAAGGGAATCAAGAGTTGGCGATAGGTATACAGCTAATTGCGAGATTGTCTGGAACAAGTTCGAATCGTTATCAAAATTTTCACTTAACGCGTCATCACGCTTTTGTAATAGAGCTTGCTGCTTCAGTTTTAATTTCTGGTACTTATCGCTATTACTGCTAACCCGTTTCTCGTACATCTCAAGATACTCTTGCAGTCGTAAGAGTTGTTTTAGCAGCAACGTTTTTTCCGTTTCGTAATACCCCTTTTCGACGCTCATCTGCTGTTCAATGATATTCGGCAGAGCGTAACCCGTGCGCAAGCGTGAAAGCGGGTTTGACGCTTGATGCAGAGAGTCGAGTAAATCTTGCAACACATCTCGCCGTAAATCGCGGCACTGCCGGGTGAACTCATCGTTCTCGGCATTGATTGCCAGCCAGGTATGTCCACACTCTACGGGGTAGATCAGTTCGCTGATGCTTTCAGGCAAGCCCAGCTCCATGGTATTGATCTGATCAAGCAAAAATGTCCGCATCGCCTTTTTATCAAACCGTTTTTGCTTGATCAAACGCTTGAGTGTGGCATCTGAATAAGCCCTCGTCAGAACAATCTTGTAGCGGTGGCGTTGCCAGTGCCAGTCGTTCAGCATGGCATTGTCTAGCTCTTCTGGCTTCAGGAAGGTCAACGCATCTGCCTTACCGGTTAGTAGCACCACGTCGGCAGAGGCAAGATAGCGACTGGCAAGCATGTTGACATAATACTGCTCATTGGCGTTGGTTGAATGAGTGCCAGGTAAATCGCGGATCAACAACTGAGCATTACACTGTTGCTGCAAATCGAAAAAACGCCGGGGTAGGAACACATCCACACTTTGGAATTCTCGTACCCCCAGCTCAACATCCTGGCGAAAGCCAGCAAAAATGACCTTCGACTCCTTGTCGCTAAATCGGGAAGTACCATTCTCGCGATGACTGAAGTACCAGAAGTCGTCTTTCGACATACGATAGCGATAAGTGCGAGCCGTGGACATCGTGCCCAGATCTTGTTCGCCGCGTAGCAAAGTATTGAGTTCGGTGAAGCAATCATCGCGAATGCCCAGTAGAGTCAGGATCAGGGAGGTTTTACCGACCTGAGCCGGACCGTACAGGATCACTGAAACTTGCTTGCAAGCATTGTCTGTCGCCTGGATTAAGCGTTGTGCGTCAAACTTCTCTAGAAAGGCAACAAAACTCTCTTCTGCCCACAAGTAACGCTCCTGGCTAAGATCAGCCCAAGATTTTTCGGAAGTGAGTTTCATACAGTTTTGCTTCCTTTTGCGCGGCAACTAGCTTCTTAATAGCGAGAGTCAGTGCGCTTCGATTTGCGAGGGCATCCGTTTCGCCAAACATATGCTTGAGGTTGTACGCAATATGCTCTCTAAGTTCGGTAATCATCTCCTGATAATTGCCGATGACGGTTTGTTCGTTATGGAACGCCAGCTCCTCCATCGCACGACGAATATAATATATTTGCGCTTTATCACTGTCGCGAATCACACCTGTTATTTGGTATATGCCATAGGCCACACTGGCTACCAAAGCAGCTTTGCCTACCAACGCCAGCGGAGTAAATCCATCTTCGCTATTTGGCGTGATCTTACCGTCCACCGCTCCATCTGCCGCATCAGCCCCTAGAAACGCCATCATAGCCGTTTTAATAGGGTGGTACTGTTCGCTGCTGGAAAAGAGGGCATCAAATATTTGCTTGGGTGGTATCTCTTCTGCCAGTTGGGTTGTACAAGCAGGATCTAGATGCATTGCAAGCCTAGAACGTGCATTTTCCAGCATTAAGGCAGGCATAATCTTCAGCACCGCAGCGAGGTTTTTAGGCGAAACTTGATGCTCTTTGCCCGGCTTTTTAAGCAGTGTATACAAACCCTTCGCCAGCTCGGGATCCTTCATCGTGTACTCTGTCTGCTTATCCTGAACCAGATAACCCATTCTCCCGGCGGTAGAGAGTGCCAACAACTGCTGGTTTTCAACAGCAGGCAAGAGCCCTTGGGCACGAAGCACTCGAGAATTTACAGACGTTAGAGCTTTGAAGTTATGCTCGTGGATACTGACGTTTTCGTACTGCTTATCCCAGGCGTCGATAATACGTCGACTGCGCTCGTCATCCACTTCTATGCCGCGCAACGACAGACGCCGCGCAAAAATTTTGAGGTTGTTTTGAAAACCAACCTCTTCGCTTTTATAGTTTTCTTCACAATGCCTAAGTGCATCAGTAAAGTGCTGACGGGTCTGCTTTTTAATCGCTGCGCGTAATTTTTGCTCATGGTTGGCGGCAGATTCATCAAAAGCCTCAAGGATCTCTTCTACCATGGATTCATGATGCTGCTGCTTATCCGCCAATATTTTCAAATCATTAATAATTTCGGACACATCTTCGCGAATAAGCGCCATAAAATTATCCAACGCAATTGCTTCAGACGCCGCGCTGCTAGTGAGCTTATTGGTCACCGTCTGGCGCAGTGCATCAATCCAAATATCGCTATTGCCGGAGCCTGTCGCTACGATATCCTCTTTTGTCATTCCAACATTGGGGAAAACACGTTCAGCAGCACTGGTCTTGAGCTGTTCGATTTCCTGTAAACCGAGCAACTCAGTTTTGCTGATGACCACCACAGGGCCTCGGTCACTGAAGTTATCTCGCAAATCTTGCAATACACCAGATTTGCTGTCGTTGGCTAACAGAGAGGCGTCAGTCACGAATATGACGCCACGGGCGTTAACCAATACGTGGCGCATCATATCCTGCCAGAGGTAGTTTTTGCTGGTGATTAACTCATAGCCCGGTAGCAGCGCCCAGGTCACCTGTTCATCAATGAACGAGCTTTTCTTGCTGATCAGTAGTTTGGGGTAGAGCAGCTTAAAACCTGCTTTTTCATAGCGACGAACACTGTTCCAGTCGCGAAGGAGGTTTTGAAGTTGCTCCCCACCCTCGCCTTTTTGCTGCTCAATTTCGCCTGTTTTAAGGTTCAGGCACTGATAGACTACCTGCGGAAAGTCGGCGGGGTCGCCATCCACCTGTTCGATAAAAAGCGGCACCTGCTCGCCACGACCCGGATTGGCGTCTAACCATTCATCATCAATACCGAGAATAGTTTTCGCCAGGGTTGTTTTACCGGCCCCTTGCATACCCGCGATGGCGTAAATGGATTCTTGCTGCAAAAGTGTCGTCAGTTCCACCTGACGCAAAACATCGGTAATGTGATCGACATTTTCTGTTGCTTCACCGTGCTCAATGGAGAGTTCGAGCGCAGTAAGTAACGCACTACGAATATTCTGTAAGGTATTGATATTAATTGACATGCTAAGTCCTTCCTGATCGTTAGTATGCAGTGTCACGACACATTTTCTTTTTTTCTCAATATACCCGAGGAAGCGTTCCCCCCGGTTTAATTTCGCAACCTGCTTTTCATGCGCGATTCTTTTAGACGTGAGCCTGACACATTGGAATGCCCCCAAGGGGTAAACACAACTTAAAGGCGTTATCCTGGCTCAGTAAAAAAGACTCTGAATGGTGCAAGTACGAAGCGTGTAATAAATTCGTAACTTACTAATTCTAATTAAAATCTTCAATTATCTTCTGATTATAATCATCCAGATACTTTTGTAGTTCATCCCTGTCGACTAGACGTACCATGGCAGATTCAGCCAGCTCTTTTGCAGAACGAGTGAACCAAGAGTTAGTCACAACCATCGCCTCATCACAGCCATAAAAAGTTTTAGCAGAGATCACCTGCTGTACCGCAGAATTACCCACGGAGCCGGAATAATTCTTCGCCTGAATAACCATATTTTTACCGAATCGAGTAACAAAGAGATCTGCGCCCTGGTCTTGCGTCCTCTTCGTTCCTTTGACGTCATAGCCCATAGTCTGGAATATTTCCACAAGGAAATTTTCGAACTGGAAACCATCCATTGCATCTACTAAATACATGGTAACGAATTTGTTAGGATTAAAATGCTCAAGTCGTGTAGCTAATCTATCAACCAAAATATCAAAATAAATACGCTCACACACAGCCAAGTATTTTTAACTTCTTCGAATGAAACCAAAGGTACACTAGGCGTGGTATCAGCCTTGTCATTGAATTCTACTGACGGGAACTCTATCTTGTTGCTCCAGAGATAGAATAGAAACAACGAAAGGTCTGCCCGAAAAGTAGTACCCGCCTCTTCAATCCATGATTTCAAGGATTCGGTAAATGTAGATTTGATATGTCTTTTAACTTCCTTAGCAAAACCATAAAAAAGAGCGTTAAATGATGTTGTAAGGAGTAATTTATCTAATAACTCAGGTAACTGCTCAAGCTCAATCCAACAAACTCATTTAACAGTATGGCAAGTGATGAAAGCTAACCAAAGCAGCTACGGCATTATCACCCTTCATGCAGTTGAACTTATCAGACAACAACTATCCCCGATAGAAGCCTGGCATAGAGCTGTTGCAGGAAAAGAAAAAGGCTGTCCTAAATCAGCATTCCTGGGCTTATGCCAGTTTGGCTGGGTTAAAGATGTTCCACGTGGGGAATATCTTTCATCCCGTGCATTAAACGGGCCTAATAAGGATTATACGATCCGGGCTGCTCAGCTTTTACTGGCAGACTCTGAAGCTGTTTATACTCCTCGTCAGCTTTGGACATTAAGTATTGCGGATCTTAACCAGCCTCCGGCTAACCACAATCAGCAAATGAATGTTGCACTTGCTCTCTCAAAGAGGCGGGATTACTTATTGAAGGAGTGGTGCCTTAACCGATACATGCCGAAACAGACCGGATACTTACCGGAAACTCCTCGACTCAGTTGTATTCATTATGCTGGAGATAAGGGCATGAGTATTTGCATTAACACGCTCGGGTTTGCTGTTCATTGCACTCCGTGAGCACAGGATATGCACAAAACGTGAATTTCAGGCATAAAAAAACCACCCGTAGGTGGTTTCACGACACTGCTTATTGCTTTGATTATTCTGATGTTTCCCATGGTGCCCGGGGCGGGACTTGAACCCGCACAGCGCGAACGCCGAGGGATTTTAAATTCTACGCAGAATCATGGCGTTACATAGCTTTTCATAGCAGGACTTAGCTGGCGTTGACTATCCCTCTTTGCTGTAGTTAGCTGGAAATAGATAGCCGTGGATAGCTTTGTGCACAGAAACGGCACAGACGCTCGAAATCACCAAGCAGTGGGTCATCCATGCAGCATTTATCTAAATGAATGTAATCTCCAGGATTTCCGGAGAGGGCATGTAAGTATCCCACCAAAATGGCCCATTCACTTTTAGAGATCTTCCGACATACTGATTATGTCCCCGAGGAGATCGCCATGCGTAAAATCCGGTTCACCGAGCACCAAATCATCGCCGTACTGAAAT
>NZ_LR722676.1 GCF_902500225.1 Buttiauxella massiliensis
GAAGTACGGGAAATCACGGAACGCTGGCTGAATGAATACAACAGTGAGCGGCCCCATGAATCCCTGAATAACCTGACGCCGGAAGAATACCGGCTGATGGCTGAGAAACCGGAAATCTCAAAAAGTGAATGGGCCATTTTGGTGGGATACTTACATTCAGACCATTTCTTTTTGGTAGAAAACCACGCCTTGGTCACTGCTTTGAATGTTCGGGTGTTATCACGCTTTGCTTTAAGTTCTTTGGCTTCGGTCTGTTTCTTTGCATTAGGGTCAATGCCCTGAGCAAGAAGCCTTCTGGCCTCGTCACGGCGTTGTCTTGCGTCAGCAAGTGAAACTGCAGGGTAGACACCTATAGAATAGAGTTTTTGCTTCCCTTCGAAACGGTAGGCCATTTGCCAGTATTTTGAACCTTTGGGGGTAACGCGAAGGAACATGCCAAAGCCATCGGTCAGCTTGTATTCCTTTTCAAGGGACTTGGCATTTTTTACTTTAGTATCAGTAAGTGGCATAAAGGCATCCCCCGTTTGTTGGTAAAAGCGCAATCGAACTACCATTACCAACATTTTTACCAGCAAATGGGTATGGCTTCGAGTGGTTTTTAGTGAACGAGGGTGAACGTGAAAGAAGGGATAACCAACTGATAGAAATGCAGAAAGCAGACGTTAGTGAACGTCTGCTTCCCTTAAATTGGCTCCTCTGACTGGACTCGAACCAGTGACATACGGATTAACAGTCCGCCGTTCTACCGACTGAACTACAGAGGAATCGGTTAACGGGGCGCATATTAGCGATGCGCTTCGGGCTTGTCAAAGCCTGTTATCACACTGCAAGTTTGTTTGCTGATAAAACAATCAAACCCGGCAATGCAGGCGTGCAGACATATCTTTACAGCACATCAGTTGCCAAACGAGAACGACTGGTTAAGATATGCGGTTCATATAGTGCGAGGGATTCATGTTTAAACGGAAGCATTTTGCAAAGTGGTTTTTATTGCTGGCATGTCTGGTGGTGTTAGTTTGCACCGCGCAACGCATGGCGGGATTGCACGCTTTGCAAATGAAAGCTGCCCAAAGCGTCATGCTCTCGCAAAGCAGCAATTCCGAAGTTGAAGATAACGCGCCGGTTACCCCCTGCGAATTGAGTGCAAAGTCATTACTTGCCGCACCTCCAGTGTTGTTTGAAGCTGCATTTTTTGTTTTCAGTCTACTTCTGGCGCTCATTGCACCATTACAAGCTGAACGATCATCGGTTTCTCCCGCCAGGGCATTTAGTTCGCCCACCCTAAGAGTCCATCTGAGATTCTGCGTTTTCCGTGAATGAAACACCGGCTGTTTAACACAGTTCGATAATTCATTTACGGAGAAAAAATATGTTGAGTCTTTTTAGGCGAGCGTTGCTCTGCCTGCTACTGCTATGGCTGCCATTTTCGTGGGCTGCGGAACCCGGCTGGCTTCAATCTACGGATAATCAACACGCCAGCGTTCGGCTGCGTGCAGATACCTCACTGCCAGGTGAAACCCGCGTCCTGCTGGATGTGAAACTGGAAGAAGGGTGGAAAACCTATTGGCGTTCGCCGGGTGATGGTGGCGTTGCGCCGACTATTGTCTGGAGCGATCCGGTAAAATCTGCCCAGTGGTTCTGGCCGACACCGCAACGTTTTGATGTGGCGGGGATCACCACTCAGGGTTACCACAATGCGGTCAGTATTCCACTGGCTCTCGATGGTGCTTTTACAGGGAAAATCGCAGGCGTACTTACGCTCTCGACCTGCAAAGATGTCTGCCTGCTGACAGATTTTCCCTTTGAAATCACACCAGAGAATGGCAACGCAGCTTTTGCCCACGATTATGCACAAGCGATGGGAAAAGTACCGCTTCATAACGGGCTAACCGATAGCCTGAAAGCGGGTTATCACAGCGCTGATCTGGTTGTGCAGGCCACACGTTCCGCAGGTTGGGAGAAACCCGAGCTGTTTTTTGATATGCCAGAGGATGCCAGTTTCGGTAAACCAAAATATCGTGTCGAAGGTGAAACGTTATGGGCAACCGTACCGGTTAGTGATGGTTGGGACGGCGCCGGGCCCGATCTACGTGGGCACAATCTTTCTTTGGTTATCGCCGATAACGGGATCGCTCAGCAAAGCAATGTCACGATAGCTGAAACGCCTGTTGTGCCTGAGGCTGGGGGCGACTTCGTACTCTGGCAAGTGTTACTGCTGGCCCTGCTGGGTGGGTTCATTCTTAACCTGATGCCATGTGTATTGCCCGTTTTGGGGATGAAACTCGGTTCCGTGTTACTGGCTGAAAAACAAGAAAAGCGCGTTATTCGCCAACAATTCCTCGCTTCATTTGCCGGTATTCTCGTTTCGTTTATGGCGCTGGCGCTGTTAATGACGGTACTGCGTTTGACAAACCAGGCTGTGGGCTGGGGGATTCAGTTTCAGAATGCCTGGTTTATTGGCTTTATGGCCGTAGTGATGTTGGTGTTCAGTGCCAATCTGTTTGGACTATTTGAATTCCGGCTTTCTTCGAAAGTGACAACCAGGATTGCTACGCAAGGAGGCAATGGCATAAGTGGGCATTTCTGGCAGGGAGCGCTGGCAACGCTGCTGGCAACACCTTGTAGTGCTCCATTCCTCGGCACAGCCGTTGCCGTGGCACTTGGTGCATCGTTGCCAACATTGTGGGGCATCTTTTTAGCACTTGGTGTGGGGATGAGCCTGCCGTGGCTGCTTATTGCCATGCGCCCTTCATTGGCATTACGACTGCCGAAACCTGGACGCTGGATGGTCTGGTTACGCCGCATCTTGGCAGTGATGATGCTGGGCTCAGCTTTATGGCTGGTTAGTCTGTTACCGGTGCATTTTGGGTCAGCAGTAAATACTCCCGTTAAAGAAAATATTGCCTGGCAGCCGCTAAGTGAGCAGGCAATTCAGGATGCAGTGGCGCAAAACAAGCGTGTATTTATTGATGTCACCGCCGACTGGTGTATCACCTGCAAAATTAACAAGTTAAACGTTCTTTCTCGTGAGGATGTACAGGCTGTGTTGCAAGAGCCTGATGTCATTGCATTACGCGGAGACTGGACACTCCCTTCAAAAGAGATAACCACATTCCTCAAACAGCGTGGGCAAGTTGGCGTGCCTTTCAACCAGGTCTATGGACCGGGCGCACCGGAAGGAAAAGCCCTGCCAACTCTGTTGACACGAGATGTCGTATTGAACGCGCTAAATGATGCGAAAGGAGATAAAAAATGAAAATGATCATGACGCTTGTACTGTTGCTGGCGACAACTTTTGGTGCCACTGCCGAGACGCAACCTAATAGTGAAGAACAAATACAGCAGATGATCTATCAAGCGTTGTATCACGATCCTGCCAGCCCACGGATCGGTGCTACTTCACCGAAATTAACCATCATTTCGTTTACCGACTACAACTGCCCGTACTGTAAAAAGTTCGACCCAATGCTTGAGAAGATTGTCGAGAAGTATCCCGACGTGGCGGTGGTGTTCAAGCTGCTGCCATTTCGTGGTGAATCATCATCGCTTGCTGCGCGTGTCGCCTTAACGACCTGGCGCGAGAACCCGCAGCAGTTTCTGGCATTGCATCACAGCTTGATGTCGAAACAGGGTAATCACACTGCAACCACTATTGATGCGGCGTTTGTCAAAAGTGGGGTGACAGTGGTTAAGCCTGATGAATTGAGTAGGGACACTCTGAATCTCAACCTTCAACTGGCTCGGGTCGTCGGTGTGGAAGGCACACCGGCAACATTGGTTGGCGATACCTTACTTGCAGGGGCAGTGCCATGGGAGTCTTTGGAAACGCTGGTGATAGAAAAGCGGGCGCAGGCCAATGAAAAGTAAATTAAAGCGCTGGGGACGTGAAGCGTTGGTGATGGTGGTTGTCCTCCTCACCATTGTTTTTCTAATGGACTGGTGGCGAGCGCCGAAACTGCCCACGGCTTTCGACAGCACACCACTTCATACACTAGATGGCCAGGCTGTAGCGTTGGGCACGTTGAGCGAAGAGCGCCCATTACTACTTTATTTCTGGGCCAGTTGGTGCGGCGTGTGTCGCTATACCACACCTTCTGTTGCGCAGTTAGTCGGAGAGGGAGAAAACGTGATGACAATTGCGCTACGCTCAGGCGAACCAGAGGATGTGACGCGTTGGTTGGCCCAGAAAAAGATCCATCTCCCTGTGGTCAATGATGCCTCAGGTGAGTTATCTCGCAACTGGCAGATTGGCGTCACGCCTACGTTGGTTGTGCTTTATAAAGGAGAGGTTGTCTCGTCAACGACCGGCTGGACTACGCTTTGGGGAATGAAACTACGTCTTTGGTGGGCCTCATTGTAATGGCAAGGACAGGCGCACCGTCATGGTGCGCCGATACCTCTAATGGGGCATAAGAGAACCACTGTTTCAAACTCATTTTTCCTCGTTTTAAATCACTTTCGCTTATTATCCAGTTTGTTAGCGCATCTGGTCGGATGTTTCTCAAAAGTGGCAAGCATATTGCAATTCCTTAGAGAGACATCACTGCCGAGACTGGCGTTGGCATTCCGTGTAGGGGGCAAAATGAATTTAAGACGACTGAAGTACTTCGTGAAAATCGTCGATATTGGTAGCCTGACTCAGGCCGCAGAAGTGCTGCATATTGCGCAGCCGGCGCTGAGCCAACAAGTTGCTACCCTTGAAGGTGAAATGGATCAGCAGCTATTAATTCGTACCAAACGCGGCGTAACGCCAACAGAAGCAGGAAAAATTCTCTATACCCATGCGCGAACTATTTTGCGCCAATGTGAACAGGCTCAACTAGCGGTTTGCAATGTGGGCCAAACTTTAGGTGGTCAGGTTTCTATTGGTCTGGCTCCAGGTACCGCAGCTTCTTCAATTACCATGCCTTTATTACAGGCAGTACGTGCGGAATTACCCGACGTGCTGGTCTATCTGCATGAGAACAGTAGTTCTGTCCTGAATGACAAGCTGTTAAGCGGCCAGCTTGACATGGCGGTCTTGTATGACCGTTCTCCAACGGCGGGCATCACCAGCCAACCGTTACTTAAAGAGGAGTTGTTTCTGGTCGGCACCCGCGACTGTCCAGGTCAGACAGTCGATCTTTCTGCGGTTGCCGAAATGAACCTATTCCTGCCGCGTGACTATAGCGCCGTGCGTAAACGTGTGGATGAAGCGTTCTCACTACGCCGCCTGACGGCAAAAATTACCGGTGAGATTGATTCTATCTCGACGCTGACGGCGGCAATTGCCAGCGGAATGGGGGTGACAGTGTTGCCAGAATCAGCGGCACGCTCGCTGGTGAGTTCAGCAAACGGCTGGATGGCACGTATCACCAGCCCATCACTGAATTTACCACTTTCGGTTAATTTATCGGCCCGTACCGCGCTGACCCCTCAGGCGCAGGCAGTGAAAGACATTTTAATGTCGCTGGTGGTCCGTCCTGCACAGGAAAATCGCGAACTGCTACTGGTAGGATGATTCGGCTTATTGCTAAATCGAATAAGTTGCTGGTTTTTATTATTTGTTATATCGGGGTTGCCACTTTAACAATAGTGTAAAGAATGGTTATGCCCCGGGGGCAATGTGAACTTCCAGCAACTCAAAATCATCCGCGAGGCGGCCCGGCGGGACTACAACCTGACCGAAGTCGCCAATATGCTTTTCACTTCGCAATCGGGCGTAAGCCGCCATATTCGTGAACTGGAAGAAGAACTCGGTATCGAGATTTTCATCCGTCGCGGTAAACGTTTATTGGGCATGACAGAGCCGGGTAAAGCTCTGCTGGTGATTGCTGAACGTATTCTTAATGAAGCCAGTAATGTACGTCGTCTGGCTGATGTATTTACCAATGACACTAGCGGTGTGCTCACCATTGCTACCACGCATACTCAGGCACGCTACAGTTTGCCGTCGGTTATCAAATCGTTCCGCTCATTATTCCCAGAAGTACGCCTTGAGCTAATTCAGGGGACGCCGCAAGAAATCGAGATGCTGCTGCATAACGGTACTGCAGATATTGGTATTGCCAGTGAGCGCTTAAGTACCGATCCCTTAGTCGTTGCTTATCCGTGGTTTCGCTGGTCGCACACTTTATTGGTGCCGCGCGGTCATCCACTGATCCATGCTAATCCCCTCACACTTGATGATATTAGCCATTGGCCGATTATTACTTATCGTCAGGGTATTACCGGGCGTGCGCGTATTGATGAAGCGTTCTCACGCCGTGGACTGACTCCAGATATCGTGCTGAGTGCGCAAGACTCAGACGTGGTGAAAACTTATGTTGAACTTGGACTGGGTATCGGTCTGGTGGCATTTCAGGCAAGCAGCGAGGAAGGGGAGTTAGTCAGGCTCGATACTCGCCATCTTTTTGACACTAACACCGTGTGGCTCGGTTTGAAGCGAGGTCAGCTGCAACGGAATTATGTCTGGCGATTTATTGAGCTATGTAATCCGGAGCTTTCGGTTGCGGATATCAAAAGGCTGGCACTTGAGCCAGAAGAAACGATATTGGATTATCAAATTTGATTCCCATTTACTGGTTAATGTATCAATATTTGGCCGCAGCAGAGGCTTATTTGCTCGAACCGTGATCGGTACGGTGCAAAATTCAGCAAACGGAGCGCGATGACGGAAAATTTCATTGACTCATCGCGTCAGGTAAGTAGAATGCAACGCATCGAACGGCAGCACAGCTTGCCAGAAGATAGTAAAATCAAATGATTAGCTTTAAGCTTAATTAATAAGATTTTGCGGGAATAGCTCAGTTGGTAGAGCACGACCTTGCCAAGGTCGGGGTCGCGAGTTCGAGTCTCGTTTCCCGCTCCAAATTTATGTAGCAGAGTTTCTGTTACAGCCTGCGAAGGTAAAAGGTTTTGGCGCGTTAGCAAAGCGGTTATGTAGCGGATTGCAAATCCGTCTAGTCCGGTTCGACTCCGGAACGCGCCTCCACTTTCTTCCCGAGCCCGGGTGGTGAAATCGGTAGACACAAGGGATTTAAAATCCCTCGGCGTTCGCGCTGTGCGGGTTCAAGTCCCGCCCCGGGCACCATGGGAATAAAAGCTATAAAATCAATGATAAAGCAGTGTCGTGGAAACCACCTTCGGGTGGTTTTTTATTGCCTGAAATTCACGTCCTGTGCGTATCCTGTGCTCACGGGGTGCAATGAAGTGCAACGTGCCGCCTGCTGATGCAAAAAACTCAATCAGATAACCAGTATTATCATGGATCCTGCACGTGTTATTTCCGGTACGTATCCGGTAACGGATACGCTCATTTTTCAGCACTAAGTGACTGATAGTGAGGATTCATCCGGTCCATCAGTCTATTCACTCGTACACCTCTATAAATCCCTTCTCTATATAGTATCTAATGTGCTTCGTCAGTGAAAATTGTGGATCATTTTCATTGAATCATTGAATCATTGAATCATTGCATTTTTCATGCACTGGTACTCACCAACGGTCATTCCTTCAAAAATGTACTAATTAATGTAGTAGCAGGAGCAATTTTCCTGAACACCAAACAGCTGATTACGGCCGCTCCAGTTTGAAGGGACTGAACGCTGGATTCTGAAGTCAGGACAATTAAGAAGATCACACTGGTGCACATCAGTTTTCTTGTGAGGATAACCCTTGAAGGGCATATCGAAGGTATGGGAATCCAGTTCAGCAGCGAGCGCTGTTTCAGTTAACTGTTTGTTTAACGGTGTTAAGATGCCATCTTTTCCTGTCATAGCTTGAAGTTCCTGAAGTGCTTTCAGGGCTATATCGAAATCTAAGGGTTGGGACATGTGTCATTCCTATTTGTCGGGATTTTAATGGAATGACACAGATTTCCAAGATTCACTGGAAACTCTTAAAATATTGCCTTACCAATTGCATGGCGTTTTCTTAATTCCGCCAACATTTGCGAGGAATTCATATCTATGGCCCATACTGGGCGTAACTGAAAATGAGGTTGATCAATAATCGTTTTCCAGGATCCGCCCCATTCAAGGCCAAGGTCAATCCCCATAGCACCAACAGCTTTATATTTCGCTGACTCTGCGAGATATTTGTTTCCCTCAAAAACACCAATATCAAATGCAATGGCAAAATTGTGGTTTGAATACCCGCCTTTGGCGTTGGTTACAATTTCTCCGCTTTTCGTTCTCCCTTGTGCGTAGAGTGCGTCTTGTTCAGCATATGTACGTAACCCGGAGATCACTTTGATAGTTATCCCAACTTCATTGGCTTTATGTACAAGTGCCCGTGCATAGTTTTTCACCTCCGGTAATAGCAATTCGATATTCTCCTCGCTCCTCGCATCGACTTCATCCAACTTTATATTGGCACTTAAACTTGGCTTTACTTTATTCTTTAAAATGTATTGATAGATAGTAGTCCAAGTTTGCGGCCCTGGTTTACCATCAATATCTATGTTTAATTCAGTTTGAATCTGACGAATTAACTCATTTATATTCATAACCCGAACCCTTTATTTACAATAGGCTATCTGAATTATTATAAATAATCTGAGGTTACGGCGCTCTCATGAAAATGGATGATTTAATATGCGTTGTTAATGGAATGGTATTTGTCACCTAACGTTAAGTAAGCAGCCTGTTTTCCCCGCTCCGGATTTAGCGTTACGCTATCCCGGTTCCGTTTCGTGTGGAAATCAGCGCATGAGGTGGTGAAGTCGAGGTGTAAGTGTCCCGCATAATCGCACCATTCATATTTAGAGATCTTCCGACATACACTCACGCTGGAAACGAAGGAGATCGCTATGCGTAAAGCTCGTTTTACTGAGCATCAGATCATCGCCGTAATTAAATCGGTGGAAGTCGGTCTGACTGTGAAAGATGTCTGCACGAGTCACTTTATTTACTGCGCGAATCACTACCTTTCAACAGTGGTATTGACAAGTAGATGAAAATTATCATCTCCAGCTTTTTATCTAATACTCAAGAGAGAGCATCATTCGTTTGAATGATGCATTTTGAATAAGCAATGCACTAGCATATCGAATATTGAAATTGTCATACCACATGAACGGCTCGAAGAATCCCCCAATCATAAGTGGCAAAGTTCTGCTTATGATTCCCCCAACTTTTGTCGACATGAGGATGCAGGAAAATGAGCATCGCAAAAACTGTGCTGTTGATGCGAGGCAATTCTGATCAGACCGTCGCCGATCTGAAGAAAGCCTTACTCAAGACGTTGGACAACGGAAAAATAACATTCCCAGGCTTGGCTTCCGGTAAGGACTTCAACGCTGACACCGAAACCGCACTGCGTGCATGGCAAAGCAGCGTCGGCTTGGTTGCTGATGGTATCGCGGGACCGCGAACTCTGACAGCCCTGGGCATTACCCCGTCGGTTAAACTGGCGGTCATCGTCGACAATAGTCTAGTAGCGAAGCTCTTTCCCTTTACCCGCACGTCCAATATCGCTAGCAATCTGCCCTATGTCACCGCTGCACTGGCAGCTTTCAACCTGACCGATGCAAATCTGGTTGCCGCCGCTCTGGGTACGATAAGGGCTGAGACCGAAGGCTTCATGCCGATCGCCGAATTACCCTCACACTTTAATACATTGCCCGGGCAGTTACCGTTCAGCAAGTACGAAAATAAGCTGGGCAACAATAATCCCGGCGATGGGGCGCGCTATCGTGGACGTGGCTTCGTTCAGTTGACCGGTCGCGAGAATTATGAGAAATACGGGAAATTGCTCGACATCGCGCTGGCTGAAAATCCTGACAGCGCCTGCGCACCCGAAGTTGCTGCCTGCCTACTGGCTGCATTCATTGGCAGCCACCGAGAACGCTTGAGCACCGCGCTCGCCAAAGGCGATCTGAAAGCAGCCCGTCAGGTCGTCAATGGTGGGAGTCATGGACTGGATCGTTTCACCGATACCTATCAGCATGCGCAAAAACTGTGGTCCACCGCTGCCCAACATATAGTAAACGCAAGGGCTAAGAACAAAGGCCAAGCCACAGTTCCTGCCACTACACGACGCAGTAGCCTCAATGTCTCGCCCGACGCTGCCGATCTCCGCGACCGCCCCTATATGCCGCCGCCCGTCTCGCTGCCTCAAAACTACCCGAATGACAAAGAGATCGCGCATTCCATCGGTACTTACACCAAGGCAGGCCTGATTCTTGACCAAGGCCTGGAAGGCGCTTGCACGGGATTTGGCCTGGCCTGCGTCATCAACTATCTACGCTGGCGCATGGCCGGAATGCCCTCGAAGATGGAATCGGTAAGTCCGCGTATGCTTTACAAATTCGCCCGTCGTTTCGACGAATATGAAGGGGAAAACTACGACGGGTCAAGCTGCCGTGGAGCACTCAAGGGCTGGTACAACAACGGAGTTTGCCTGGAGTCGAACTGGCGCTACGATACGGGCGATGATGCATTGCCGACAGCTGGATGGGATACGGATGCTGTCGAACGGACTCTCGGCGTTTATTACCGCATAGACCCCAAAGCAATAACAGACCTGCAGGCAGCGATTCTTGAAATCGGCGCCATCTATGTATCCTCATACACCCATCACGGTTGGGAAGGTGTCAAGACGAGCAATAAACCACCTTCTTCTCACACTGATCTTCCGCTCATACACTACGACGGTAAACCATCCCGTAGTGGCGGTCACGCCTTTGCTTTGGTTGGCTTCAACCGGGTTGGCTTTGTGCTCCAAAATTCCTGGGGTCATAACTGGGGTGCTGGCGGTTTCGCCGTGATCAGCTACACCGACTGGTTGGCTCATGGTATGGACGTCTGGGTAGCAGCAATGGGCATGCCAGGCGTAATATCCGACCGCCTGGCCAGTGGTTGTGGCGCACAGCAACTTGTCGCGGCTACCGGTACCACCCAAGGCAACTGGTGGGACGAACAGACCGCCTACCAGCACAGCATCGTATTGGGTAACAATGGCCGCGTCGATCGCTTTGATAAACTGGATGGCGTTACGCGTACCTTGCAAAACCAGGCCTGTGTTCTACCCGACACTTGGTTCCGTCAGAATGAACAGCCCATCAAGCGCCTGGTGATCTATGCACATGGAGGCCTAAACAGTGAAGGGGATGCCATCAAACGGGCACAAGCTATGGGACGCTACTTCCTCGGTAACGGTTGTTATCCGTTGTTTCTAATATGGAAAAGCGGTTTGCTCGAATCGCTAGGAGATATCCTCGCCGACAAAACCCGCCCCACAGTCTCGCCTATGGCTGGGAGCATAAGTAGTTGGCTGACCAATAACATCAGCGATCCGATCATAGAAAAAACAATCGGCCGTCCTCTGGCCCGTCCGCTATGGAGCGAAATGAAGGAAAACGCTGAACTGGCAACGGAAAGCGGGCGCGGCGGTGACCTGCTGAGTAATGCACTGCACTCACTGGCTAGCAGTTGGGGCGACAAATTCGAGTTGCACTTGATAGGGCATTCCGCTGGCTCCATCGTATTAGGCCGGTTGCTCAACAACTTGGAGCAGAAGAAACTGATCCCCAACATTAAGTCAGTTAATCTTTATGCGCCAGCCTGCACCGTCGCCTTTGCTAACCGGTACTATGCAACACAAACCAAGATCATGAGCAGGCTGTATCTCGACATACTTAGCGATCCCCGTGAGCAAGAGGATAACGTAGCGACCATTTATCAGAAGTCATTGCTCTATTTCGTCTCGAACGCACTGGAGGCTGATTTGCGTATGCCTATCCTCGGTTTGGAGAATGTCTATAAGCCCGAATATACCGACTGGGACGGCTCGTCAATTTCTGCTGAAACTCTGACCAACTGGCGCAATGCGATGGAAATCAGCAATCTTCGCGAGCGTCTCACCATTCACGAAGAGGAAAAAATCATCATGCGCCGCGCTACCGCCGACGGTACGACGAAGAAAACTAAATGCGCCTCGCATGGAGGCTTTGACAACAATATTGAGGTCATTGAGCAGACCCTGAAACGGATCACTGGTGGCGAGCTGACACTACAGGTCGACGATCTGATCGGTTTCTAGCCACTATCAGAAACGTTCGCAACAGATGAGCCCAGTTTTCATCTGTCTGTTAACAGGCAGTTGAAGAGCCAAGCTATTCCAAGTCGGCGCCGCCCGCCGCGATCATGAAATCATAGCAGGCGAACACCAATCATGATGCAAGCTATGGCGAAAATGGGCGTTGTTGAATTAATCAAAAATGAGCCATATTTCAAGAAGAGGGCTTAAAGAATGTATGATTATTTGAGAGGAAGGCGAGAGTATTGTTTTGTTTTTCTAATTTTAATTTTTTTTTGTTTTAATGCAAATGGAGAAAATGCAGAAACGCAGTATAAAGCAGTTCAAAAAACTTACGAGGAGAGCACTGGTACATTCAGCATGGCACTTCTCCGAAAATATACTAACGACCCGCCACGACAGTTATTTCTTACAGAAGAACTACCAACAACCTTTCGCTGGAACGATCTTGCGGGTGCGACTCTCCGCTTGGAATTCATTATAGAATTCGACGGACAGCAAAAATATGATAGTTGTACTGCAACGCTGATCCAGCCCAACCAAGTCATCACTGCGCATCATTGCATACCAGGCAATGAACCATGGAAAGTCATCAAGGCCAAGGTAGTTAGTTATGATTCAGTACGAGGTATCCTGGCTCAGGAGAACGTAGACTTGGTATCATCGCCATTACTTTCGTCGAATACTGAAGATGTATCGGTGCTGGCTTTGAGCACGCCATTTCCAGATTCATTCAAACCTTACCCAATGAATATCAGATCGCCAATTCCGGGTGAAACACTGGTGATTATTAGTTATCCATTAGGACAAGCGAAGCGACTATCTAGCGGTAACTGTCGAGTAGGTAACGATAAAACGGCAATGCCGAGCCAGTTTAATCATTACTGTATGACGTTTCCTGGTAGCTCAGGTGCCTTAGTCGTAGCTCAAACTGATGGCGCAGTTGTAGGCGTTCACTCCCAAGCGTTTGACGCAGGAGCTATAGCTAATACTCTTTCAGATGTTAAGGATGTTACTAACCTCAAAATAAATAAATTATCCTCTCCGAAAGATATAGATACCAGTGGGTCGGTATTAGGGGCGGAGATGTTGGCTAGGGGATTTGCTGAGGCTATCCGCAACGGAGAGTCGGAGTCTTGGCTCAAGGTGATGCTAAATGAGCAATCAAATTTGAATTTATTGAATAAGGAACTCAAGTTAACCCGTACCGCCATTGAACTAGACTCTGTGAAGGCTATGAACGATTTAATAGCCGTGGGTATCGAGTTGTCAGCTAATGATGCAACTATGTACCTGCCGACAAAAATCCACGGCCCATGGACAGCTGAAAAACAGGGAATGTTGAATTATTTGCTGAAGCATAATGCAACTGTAAGACTCAATCCAGATACAGGGCTACCGATATTTTGCGGACCAGATGTGTTAACAGTGGTAAAAAATACTTTTGCGGAGAACGGTCATGATCAGAGCAAGTGTCATAAACCATAGTATTTTTACAATGGGGATATTGTTTTTATCATTAAATTGCTCAGCCATCGAGCTTAATAAGGAGCAACTCGCGGCTGCGCAAGCTGTTGCTGACAAGATCACCGACGCTTTACCCACACAAATGACTACACCCAATGTTGGGTGCTCTAACGCTAATCCATTCGTTGTTACTGGGAACGACGATAAATTAATAACTTCAGCAATAAATTCCGCAGTGAGGGAGCGCCGTCCGAGTATCACGATTCAATTTTCGCCCGGGGTACCACTCCAGGGGTTTCCTATATCAGTAGCTGATGCGCTAAACCGGGTTCAACTAGCAGGTGGCAGTGTAAAGGAGAAGAAAGATACCGGGGATCAAGCTGCAGGGATTCTGCTCGCTTGGGCGGGCGCACAACTTGGGAATCTGGTGACTCAGGCTGTGAATGCTTTATTGGGGGCTATCGTCGATAAATGGGTAACTAATAATTACAAGGGATATAACGCAATATTGTCCTATCAGCATAGCCAAAAGACAGGAAACATTTATACGAAGGTAACTTTGTCATGCAAGTAAAAATGAGCAAATACTACTTGATTGGAGGGGGCGTTGTATTAGCGCTTACAGGTTGCGCAACTCTTTCCCAACAGCCCGAACAAAACCCTCATATAGCCACAGGAACAGAAACAGGAAGTTTTTGCCAACGGTTAGCGCATGTGCTGGTCAGGGGGACAGAGAATAAGTTTAATCATGGTTATTTTTCCGAAGTTAAAGGTAACCGTATTAATGACGATCTATTTTATGCCACGGTAAATATCGGAGAAGCGTCCGAATGCGTTATCGATTATGGCTCAGGAAAATACGATGTTGATTACATCTGCTATTACGGTCAAGCTGATGATACGCAACGCGGAATACTTGTTAAAAAAATGAATGAGTTAGAAGTCCAAGTTGATCAATGTCTCGCTCAACAGAACACCTTTTCCTATTCAGAAAAAGGGATTGGAAAACCTCGGTATTCTAATCTAGGTCGGCACGACAATGAAGTGAAGTTTCGTGATCGATGGAGACATCAAGGAGTGACTATCGAGATTAAGCCAACTGAGGACGATACAAACCTAAGCGAATTAATCATGACAATCAAATCACTTTAAGTGCGTTAAGGGGCTAAAATCTAGCAATATCGGCAGTCAGGCACATAACTGGACTGACGCACTCTCTGCTCACATTGTCGATAACGTCATCGACCTGGCAAACCGACTCGACCTGCAACTGGTGGCCGAAGGTGTGGAGAACGAGGTGCAGTCTGCCTACCTGAGGGCGCGTAACGTGACCTTCCTGCAGTGCCGATGGGGGAGTTTGCCAGGGTGTTACTCTGTTGATGTTATCGGGTGTGAAATACTCAGGAGTGAACGGAGCAAGAAGCGAGAGTCACTGTCGGCAGGTGGTATTTTCAGAATTATCGACTATGCCTGTAAGTATCCCAGCTTTAGTTCCACGCACTTTTTGAGATTTCCGGTTTCTCAGCCATCAGCCGGTATTCTTCCGGCGTCAGGTTATTCAGGGATTCATGGGGCCGCTCACTGTTGTATTCATTCA
>NZ_LR722655.1 GCF_902500225.1 Buttiauxella massiliensis
GACTTGTTCGACAACGGCCAATTTAAAGGATAGAGGGTAATCGCGTTGCGTGCGTTTAACGTACTGGTTCATCACATTTTCCTCATAGTACGAGTTAAATGTGTCAACGCTATTTAGGACGGGTCACATTAATAAAAAAGGGCGCAATTGCGCCCTTTTATGAGGTTCACGACTTACCAGACGTAAGTCATAAGATTTTGTGAATCTGGCACCATGAAATCGACCGACATCATCACGCTTAAAGAGGTGATAGCAACGATTGAAAAGACGAACAATTTGCGCGCCCAGACTTTATCGTCTTCCACTTTATAACCACGTAATGCCATGCCCAACCACCAGACGCTGACTGCAGCGGCCACAACCAGATATTTCCATCCGGCATAACCACCCAGCGACAGCATCAACGTTGCGACAGCAAAAGCGATGATATAAACCGTGATGTGGTTTTTCGCGACCGAAATCCCTTTAACCACCGGCAACACCGGAATGTTGGCGGCCTGGTAATCTTTAAAGCGGAAGATAGCAATCGCGTACGAGTGCGGCATCTGCCACAGGCTAAAGATAGCCAGCAGGATTAAAGCACCGGCATCAAATTCATTGGTTACAGCGCAGTAACCAATAACCGGCGGTGCAGCACCTGACAGGCTGCCAATTAACGTGCCGTAGACGGAGTGGCGCTTCATGTACAGGCTGTAAACGCCGACATAAACCACAAAGCCCATCACACCTAACCACATGGCCAGCGGGTTAGCACCAAACCACAGCAGCATGAAGCCAGCAATACCCAACAAGGTGGCGTATACCAGCGAGGTTTTCGGCGCAATCAGGCCTTTGACCAGAACCCTGTTCTTGGTTCTCTCCATCTTGCGGTCGATGTCGCGGTCAATGAAGTTGTTATAGACACAACCCGACGCCACGACCAACGACACCCCAACAAGGGTGGATATAAACAGGGAATAATCAATACTGCCCTTTGAGGCCAGTAAAAATCCGCCAATGACAGAAATTAAATTGCCGAAAATAATTCCTGGTTTAGTTACTTGTAGGTACCGCTTCATCATATAGGCTGCTCTTAGTGAACCATCATGTTCTGGTTGAGGTTCCACATAATCCAGATAGAGCCGACCACCAGAATGGCTATTATCAGCGCTGTAAAGGCAAAGGCCACCAGGTTCCAACGCTCCTCAGAAGAGGTGTTCATGTGCAGGAAGCACACCAGGTGAACCAAAATCTGTACCACAGCACTTACCAGCACTACGCCAAGAATTACGGCGTGGGACGCTGTACCTGTCATCACCATCCAGAACGGGATTGCCGTCAGGATGATAGACAGGATAAAACCAGTCATATAGGTTTTAACGCTACCGTGGTGGGCGCCAGCGTGTTCATTTGAATGGCTCATTACATCGCCCCCATCAGATAAACAACCGAGAATACACAGATCCAAACCACATCCAGGAAGTGCCAGAACAAGCTCAGGCACATCAGGCGAGTGCGGTTAGCAGGGGTCAAGCCGCGACGGTAAACGTGGAACATCATCAACGCCATCCAGACCAGACCCGAAGTTACGTGCAGACCGTGCGTACCAACCAGGGCAAAGAAGCCTGACAGGAAGCCGCTACGATCCGGACCGAAACCTTCTTTGATCAGGTGATGGAATTCATAGATTTCCATCGCGACGAAGCCCGCACCAAACAGGAAGGTCAGCGCAAGCCAGGAGATAACCTGGCTCTTGTTGCCTTTGTTCATGGAGATGATCGCCATGCCGTAGGTGATGGAGCTGAACAACAGCAGGGCAGTTTCAACCAGCACAAATGGCAGTTCGAAAATGTCTTTCCCTGCCGGGCCGCCGGCAGTACCGTTCACCAGAACGGCATAGGTAGCAAACAAGCAACAGAACAGAATGCAGTCGCTCATCAGGTAGATCCAGAAACCAAAGACCTTATTGGTTCCTGCATCGTGATGCCCATGCTCAGCGGCGTGGGCGTTAGCGTGAGTGAGAGTTTCAGTTGACATTTTTCAGCCCTGCTTTGGTAATTTCATCGAAGTGCTGGTTTTCCAGTTTTTCGACTTCCGCAACCGGAACGTAGTAATCCACATCTTCGTCGAAGCTTTTCGCAATCCAGGTGATGATGATGCCGGCAAAGCCAACAATCGCCAGCCACCAGATGTGCCAGATCATCGCGAAACCAAACACGGTAGCGAACGCGGCAATCACGATGCCCGCTGCGCTGTTACGTGGCATATGAATTTCTTCATAATGCGTTGGCTGTTTGTACGCTTTGCCTTTCTCTTTCATTTCCCAGAATGCATCACGCTCATGAACGTGCGGCAAGTGAGCAAAGTTGTAGAACGGAGGAGGGGAAGAAGTTGACCACTCCAGCGTACGGCCACCCCATGGGTCACCGGTCAGGTCGCGATTCTGCTCACGGTCACGAATAGAGACGTAGAACTGAATCAGCTGAGACAGGATACCCAGAGCAATCAGGCCCGCACCACAAGCTGCAACAACCAGCAGAGTGTGGAACTGTGGATCAATCTGCTGGCTCAGGCGACGGGTCATACCCATGAAGCCAAGCACGTACAGCGGCATAAATGCCACGAAGAAGCCGATGATCCAGAACCAGAAGGCACGTTTACCCCAGGTTTCGTTCAGCGTGAAGCCGAAGGCTTTTGGCCACCAGTAAGTCAGGCCTGCGAAGCAACCGAATACCACACCACCGATAATCACGTTATGGAAGTGAGCAATCAGGAACAGACTGTTGTGCAGTACGAAGTCCGCACCCGGAACCGCTAACAGAACACCGGTCATGCCACCGATAGAGAAGGTGACGATGAAGCCAATGGTCCACAGCATCGCGGAGTTGAACACGATACGGCCTTGATACATGGTGAACAGCCAGTTGAAGATCTTCACCCCAGTCGGGATGGCGATAATCATGGTGGCGATACCAAAGAAGGCGTTTACGTTCGCGCCGCTGCCCATGGTGAAGAAGTGGTGCAGCCAAACGATGAACGACAGTACCGTAATCGCGATGGTCGCCCACACCAGAGAGGTGTAACCGAACAGGCGTTTTTTCGAGAATGTCGCAACCACTTCTGAGAACACACCAAACACCGGCAGCACCAGGATATAAACTTCCGGGTGACCCCATGCCCAGATGAGGTTGATATACATCATCATGTTGCCACCCATATCATTGGTAAAGAAATGGGTGCCAAGGTAGCGGTCAAGGGTTAACAGTGCGACGGTCACGGTGAAGATTGGGAATGCCGCGATAATCAGTACGTTGGTACACAGCGAAGCCCAGGTAAATACCGGCATTTTGAACATAGTCATGCCAGGTGTACGCATGTTCAGGATAGTAACGAAGAAGTTAATACCCGTTAATGTCGTACCGATACCCGAGAGCTGTAGTGCCCATATCCAGTAGTCGACACCGACCCCCGGACTGTACTCTATGCCCGATAGCGGTGGATAAGCCACCCAACCGGTTTGCGCGAATTCACCTACCCCAAGAGACAGGTTAACCAGCACCACACCTACAACGGTGAACCAGAAGCTCAGGTTGTTCAGGAATGGGAAGGCAACGTCACGCGCACCAATCTGCAACGGCACGACAACGTTCATCAGACCGATAACAAATGGCATCGCCACGAAGAAGATCATGATTACGCCGTGGGCGGTAAAGATCTGGTCGTAGTGATGAGGCGGCAGGAAGCCTGCTTCTCCGGCGGAGGCCAGAACTTGCTGGCTACGCATCATGATGGCGTCTGCAAAGCCACGCAGAAGCATGACGATTGCGACAATCACGTACATTATGCCGAGGCGTTTGTGGTCTACCGAAGTGAACCACTCTTTCCATAAATATTCCCACTTACCGAAGTAAGTGATAGCTGCAACTAGCGCCAGTCCCCCGACGATAATTGCTGCCACCGTAACCATGACAATGGGCTCATGGTATGGGATTGCATCCAGTGTAAGTTTTCCGAACATCGTATTATTCCTCGGCCCCTTAGTGAGAGGTTTCCGCGTGACTCATGTCCATGCCTTCCATTCCTTCATGCGCTGCGTGCTCGCCTTCCGGTTGGGTCATGTCCATGCTCTTCCCGTGTCCCATGAATTTGTTAATAACGTCTTTAAACAAATCTGGCTTAACAGCGGAGAAGTATTCGACTTTGTTGTATTCGCTTGGCTGTGCCAGTTTCTCGTAAGTCGCCATATCGTTCATGACTTCCGGAGACTGCTTGGCTTTAGCTACCCATTGGTTAAAGGTGTCCATGTCTGGGGTGGCGATTGCCTTAAACTTCATCCCAGAGAAGCCTTTACCGCTGTAGTTAGACGAAATACCGTCGTAGGTGCCTGCTTCATCAGCAATCAGGTGCAATTTGGTCTGCATACCTGCCATTGCGTAGATTTGGCTGCCCAGGCGCGGAATAAAGAAGGAGTTCATCACTGAGTTAGAAGTGATTTTGAATTCCACCGGGGTGTTGGCTGGGAAGGCGATTTCATTCACCGTAGCAATACCTTGCTCTGGATAGATGAAGAACCATTTCCAGTCCATGGCGATAACTTCGATGGTTACCGGCTTTGCATCGTGAACAAGCGGTTTGCTTGGCTCAAGAGCGTGCGTGGTTTTCCATGTTAGAACCGCGAGGAAGATGACGATAAGGATAGGAATCGTCCAGACCACAGCTTCAACTTTGTTCGAATGCGACCAGTTGGGGCTGTATTTGGCGTTTGTGTTTGAAGCACGATACTTCCAGGCAAAACCGATAGCCATTGCGATAGCGGGTATTACTACTATCAACATCAGCCCGATTGCTGTCAGTATCAATGAACGTTGTTCCAGTCCAATTTGTCCTTTGGGGTCCAGAAGTGCAGAATCACAGCCACTCAGTAAAAAAGTGCCTGTAATTAATGCCATCCATCCCAAACTTTTATTGTATTTCCTGAGTCTCATTTAACGACCTCAATTCCGGGGAGCTCTAATTGTCGTTTAAAGTGTGAAGGCATTTTACGGGAAGGTTACATTACTGTAAACATGAATGGCGTAGTGTCAGTGTGGTGTTACCGGGTTCTGCCGACAATGTCACATAGAATGCAACAAACTGTAAAATATCGAGATAGCCCGCAACCTTGCTGGGTTATAACGAAAACCTATGTTGCTATAAATAGTGCAGGTTAATTGGTATAACCAATCATTTTGTTAAACATAAATTTAACAAAATGGCATCAATTAACAAACGAAATGAGCTGCAAATTAATTTACCGGCTGGCTGAATCGGTTAAAGGTGCGAAGAAAATAATTTTCCTGCTAATAATGCAAAAAAACAGGCTTGCTTTCGCCAAATAATTCATCACATCAATATTTGCATGTTAATCGAACGATATAGTTACTGAGCGAAATTTATTATTTTTATTAATCTGGCGGATTTTACACTAAAGCTGATTTGCGCAACGCCAGATAATCCAGCAATCCACCAAGCAAAACTCCACTCACTGCAAACAACGCCCCCCATTCGAGGAACTGAATGTTGAATGCCCAGTCAGTCAGGCCAGTCGCGTTGGTAATCAGTACTACCAACCATACGGCGAGCAGGGCACAACCTAACATTAATGCCTGAAGAGCAATACGATAAGCTGATGAAAATTCGCTTCGCGGAATGAAACTATCGTTATTCTGGGTGTATTCCAGCGTTGTTTTGCAAACCAGCAGCAACAGAATGCCTGGAACAGCGGCAATAACAGAGAATAAATAAAAAGTAGGCCAGCCTTGCGCTTCAACAAACCAACCGGCAATCGGGCCAACATAAACGCGTCCTACTGCGGATAATGCTGAAAGCAGCGCAAACTGAGTGGCAGAAAACGATTTATTACACAGAGTCATTAACAGCGCGACAAATGCCGCTGTACCCATGCCACCGCAGAGATTTTCGAAGAAGACGGCGCCTGCCATGCTGAACATATTCTTATCGGTAATCGAAAGAAGCCAGTAACCAGCATTAGAGACACCCTGCAAAATGCCAAAGATCAGCAATGCGCGGAACAGTGACAGGCGCTGCATTAAAATGCCGCCGTAGAGTGCGCCAACGATTGTGGCAATTAATCCCAGTGTTTTATTCACCATACCGACTTCACCGGCATCAAAACCTACACCGCGGATCAAAAATGTGGTCGTCAAACTCATGGCGAATGCATCCCCAAGTTTGTACAACACAATCAGCAGCAGAATGAGCCATGCATTGTTGCGGCCAAAGAAATCACGCAGTGGAGCGACCACTGCTTGTTCAAGGCTTTTTGGGACCGGAATTGCATCGGTGGGCTCTGGGGCAAGCAATGTAGCGATAATACAAGGCAGCATCAATGAGGCCATCAACCAGTACATGCCTTGCCAGCCAAGGTATCTATCCGCAAGCCAGAGCGCTAAACCACCCGATACCAGCATCGCCAGGCGATAACCCAACACACTGATTGCTGCACCCGTGCCGCGTTCCTCAGCCGGAAGAACATCCGTTTTCCACGCATCGAAGACGATATCTTGAGAGGCCGAGCAGAAAGCAATGACAACAGCCAATGCTGCCATCCAACGTAACTGCGAGCCGGGTTCAAGGAAACCCATAGCTGCAATAGCAACCAGCAACAGAATTTGGGTGATCAGCAACCAACCACGACGCCGTCCAAGCAGCGGCGGCGTGTATCTGTCCATAATCGGCGACCACAGAAACTTAAATACATAGGCTTGCCCAACAAGCGAGAAGAAACCAATGGTTTTAAGATCGATGTTCTCGACCGTCATCCATGCTTGTAGCGTGCCGGAGGTGAGGGCGAGTGGAAGACCGGATGCAAAACCTAAAATCAAAAGGATGGCTGATTTAGGTTGCTGGAAGAGACGTAGATAGTGATTGGGCATACTTTGCTCTACAGCCAGCCCGCATGACGCGGGCTGGTGGGGTATTGATTAACGAGCGTTCTGCTTAATAAAGTCGTGAACGCTGGTGTCCTGAGCCATATCAGCAATGGTATCAGTCAATACGGAGTTCACCGCGTTGGCGATATTCTTGTTGGTAGCCTGGAACGCCCCTTCTACGTTATAGCTAGAACGGTAGTTTTTGGTCATCTTGTTGCCATTTTTCGCTGTCGCAATGATCACGATGTCAGCTTTAGTGGCGATGTTGTAGCGCACGCTGCCCTGAGACACGTCAGCAAACAACTGGTTTACGATAATTTGCAGATCAACCGGGCTGTTTGGTCCGACCATGTAACCACGAGCAGTCATCTGTTTTTCCAGCACTTCTTGTAGCAAGAAGCGCAGGTCACGAGATGGAGTCAATGTAACCAGTTGGTTATCACGAGTGACTTTAGCCAGAGCCTGGTCTTTACGTTGATCTGCACCGTTGATGCTGACAGTCACACCCATCAAGCTAGGGTCTTGCTGTGGCAAGCTAATGGTTGGAGAAACATCAATGGTAGTTGGTGGTGTTGCACAGCTGGCCAGCATAAATACGGCGACCAACGGGAATAATAGTTTTTTTAACATGTTCGCTATCTCAATGTACTCAAGGGGCAGGCAGATAAAAAATCACGCCATCATAACACTGCGTTTGCCCAGGGGAAGTAGTTAACGCACGTAATTTCATCGCGTTGCGCTTTTTCTGAGCGGTTGCAAAGCTATCTGACCACTTTGCCCTCGATTAGTGCCGTAATCACATTAATCTACAGGGGCTTGGCTAAGAAAATCAGACGAAAGCTAAATAATTGTTGTAATTCCGTTATTAAAACGGCTAAAAGCGGCTAACATTTAAAGGGATGAGTGGCATCTCTACGTAGTCGAGGAGAAAGTTCATGATGATGCGCGAGCAAATAGAATCAAAATTAAGGGCAGCGTTTGAACCCGTGATCCTGGAAGTTGCGGATGAAAGCTATCGTCACAATGTCCCGGCAGGTTCAGAGAGTCATTTCAAAGTGGTTCTGGTCAGCGATCGTTTTGTGGGTGAGCGTTTTTTAAATCGTCATCGTATGATTTATGGCACTTTGAGTGCAGAACTCTCGTCAACGGTGCATGCGCTGGCACTGCATACCTACACCATTAAGGAATGGGAGGGGTTGCATGACACTCTTCTTGCCTCCCCACCTTGCCGTGGAGCAGGGTCAATCGCCTGAAGTTAACCTTCAGACTTGCAACTGAGGGAACTTTTCCTTTATGTTGCGGTATATGAATCGTGTTTTATAAAACGGCCTGCGGGCCGTTTTGTTTTGTCTGAAATAGCCCTCGTTATTCCAGGGTTTGGGCAAAAAATCCAAAAGAACTGTGAAAAGGGCCGCAGCAACACTGTGTTGCCGTTCTCGACTCACCTTGGTGATGCCGCTATAATGCTGCGTCTTATTTTTCGGAATGTCTTCGGGACGATTCTGACGACAGGGAATGTGATTCTGATACAGAAGGCATCCCGGTTCTGCGAAGTGCAAATGAGCGCTTCCAGAGTTGACCGAGCACTGTGATTTTTTGAGGTAACAAGATGCAAGTTTCAGTTGAAACCACTCAGGGCCTTGGCCGCCGTCTCACGATTACTATCGCTGCAGACAGCATCGAAACCGCTGTAAAAAGCGAGCTGGTCAACGTGGCAAAGAAAGCCCGTATCGACGGTTTCCGTAAAGGAAAAGTGCCGATGACTGTTATCGCACAACGCTATGGCGCTTCTGTTCGCCAGGACGTGTTGGGCGAATTGATGAGCCGCAACTTTGTTGAAGCGATCATCAAAGAAAAAATCAATCCAGCTGGCGCACCGAACTACGTTCCAGGCGAATACAAACTGGGCGAAGACTTCACCTACGCGGTTGAGTTTGAAGTGTACCCAGAAGTTGAGCTGCAGGGTCTGGAAGCAATCGAAGTTGAAAAACCGGTTGTTGAAGTGACTGACGAAGACGTTGATGCAATGCTGGACACCCTGCGTAAGCAACAGGCGACCTGGAAAGATTCAGACGCTGCTGCAACTGCAGAAGACCGCGTAACTATCGATTTCACCGGTTCTGTAGACGGCGAAGTATTCGAAGGCGGCAAAGCGTCTGACTTCGTGCTGGCAATGGGCCAGGGTCGTATGATCCCAGGTTTTGAAGACGGTCTGGTTGGTCACAAAGCTGGCGAAGAATTCACTATCGAAGTGACCTTCCCAGAAGATTACCACGCTGAAAACCTGAAAGGTAAAGCGGCTAAGTTCGACATCGTTCTGAAGAAAGTAGAAGAGCGTGAACTGCCAGAATTTACTGAAGACTTCATCAAGCGTTTCGGCGTTGAAGATGGTTCTGTAGCTGGTCTGCGCACCGAAGTTCGTAAAAACATGGATCGTGAGCTGAAAGGCGCTGTGCGTAACCGCATCAAGTCTCAAGCGATCGACGGCCTGGTTAATGCGAACAACATCGATGTTCCAGCTGCACTGATCGACAGCGAAATCGACGTTCTGCGTCGCCAGGCTGCTCAGCGTTTTGGTGGCAACGAAAAACAAGCGCTGGAACTGCCACGTGAACTGTTCGAAGAACAAGCTAAACGTCGCGTAGTTGTTGGCCTGCTGCTGGGCGAAGTCATTCGTACCCACGAGCTGAAAGCTGATGAAGAACGCGTTAAAGGTCTGATCGAAGAAATGGCTTCTGCCTACGAAGATCCGACTGAAGTTGTAGAATTCTACGGCAAAAACAAAGAACTGATGGACAACATGCGTAATGTTGCTCTGGAAGAACAAGCTGTTGAAGCTGTTCTGTCTAAAGCGAAAGTGACTGAGAAAGCCACTAACTTTAGCGAACTGATGAACCAGCAAGCGTAAGCATAATTTTTGGCATCATCGCCAAAATATTGCTGCATCAAGCCCGTCACCTACTGGTGGCGGGCTTTTTTTATCAGTGACTCCCTGAAAACCCATCAATAAAACGCAGTTTCAGGGTTAGCGTAACAAGAAAAGGTTGTTATGCTTGAAACAGGGCAAGCTTATCCCCATAAATAAGGGCATGGCTCGAAAATGGATCCCTGACTGATAATCCGTCCGAATATGGTAATAGGTGTAAGCAGGAGCGTAGTCTTCTTCTGGCACCTCAAGTAGAATCAGTGCTGCAGGTATCGAAGGCTTAATTATTCCAGGAGACGGAAATGTCATACAGTGGCGAAAGAGATCAATTTGCACCCCATATGGCCCTGGTGCCGATGGTTGTTGAACAGACATCGCGTGGCGAGCGTTCATACGATATCTATTCCCGTCTGCTTAAGGAACGTGTCATCTTTATGACGGGCCAGGTCGAAGACCATATGGCTAACCTGATCGTAGCGCAGATGCTGTTCCTGGAAGCAGAAAACCCAGAAAAAGACATCTATCTCTACATCAACTCACCAGGTGGTGTGATTACCGCTGGTATGTCTATCTACGATACGATGCAATTTATTAAACCAGATGTCAGTACCATCTGTATGGGACAAGCCTGTTCTATGGGGGCATTCCTGCTGACCGCTGGGGCGAAGGGTAAGCGCTTCTGCTTACCGAACTCACGAGTGATGATTCACCAGCCGCTGGGCGGTTATCAGGGCCAGGCTACGGATATCGAAATCCATGCCCGCGAAATCCTGAAAGTGAAAGCTCGTATGAACGAACTTATGGCGCAACACACGGGCAAATCTCTTGAAGAAATAGAGAGAGACACCGAGCGTGACCGTTTCCTCGCAGCAAATGAAGCGGTAGAGTATGGCTTAGTTGACTCAATCCTGACTCACCGTAGCTAATGCCCGAAAATAGTGAGCCGTGTACTATTATTGTTCTAGCACCAGCTCATAGCGCGCTTACGATTGGCTGCGCCGTAGAATGGCACTTGCGCCGTCCTGTTCGGTGCACAGAAACAAATAAGAGGTTTTACCGATGACAGATAAGCGCAAAGACGGTTCAGGCAAACTGCTGTACTGCTCTTTTTGCGGCAAAAGCCAGCATGAAGTGCGTAAACTGATTGCCGGGCCGTCAGTGTATATCTGCGATGAGTGTGTCGACTTATGTAACGACATTATTCGCGAAGAGATTAAAGAAGTCGCTCCGCACCGGGAACGTAGTGCGCTGCCGACTCCGCATGAAATCCGTCACCATCTCGATGATTACGTCATCGGTCAGGAACAGGCTAAAAAAGTCCTGGCGGTTGCGGTTTACAACCACTACAAACGTCTGCGTAACGGCGACAGCACCAACGGTATCGAACTGGGCAAAAGTAACATTCTGCTCATCGGGCCAACGGGTAGCGGGAAAACGCTGCTGGCTGAAACCCTGGCACGTTTGCTGGATGTTCCATTCACAATGGCTGATGCCACAACGTTAACCGAAGCAGGTTACGTGGGTGAAGATGTCGAAAACATCATCCAGAAACTGCTGCAGAAATGTGATTACGATGTGCAGAAAGCACAGCGCGGTATCGTGTATATCGATGAGATCGACAAAATCTCCCGCAAATCTGATAACCCGTCCATCACTCGTGATGTGTCTGGTGAAGGTGTGCAGCAGGCGTTGCTGAAACTTATCGAAGGTACTGTCGCGGCGGTTCCGCCTCAGGGTGGCCGTAAGCATCCACAGCAAGAGTTCTTGCAGGTTGATACCTCCAAGATTCTGTTTATCTGTGGCGGTGCATTCGCAGGGCTGGACAAAGTTATTGCTAACCGCGTTGAAACCGGTTCAGGCATTGGCTTTGGCGCGACCGTAAAAGGTAAATCTCAGAAGGCGACCGAAGGGCAGTTGTTAGGCCAGGTTGAGCCGGAGGATTTGATCAAATTTGGTCTGATCCCTGAGTTTATCGGCCGTCTGCCAGTCGTTGCTACGTTGACTGAGCTGAGCGAAGAAGCACTGATTCAGATCCTGAAAGAGCCGAAAAACGCACTGACCAAGCAGTACCAGGCGTTGTTCAATCTGGAAGGTGTTGATCTGGAATTCCGTGACGAAGCGCTGGATGCAATTGCTAAGAAAGCAATGGCACGTAAAACCGGTGCTCGTGGTCTGCGCTCCATCGTAGAAGGCGCATTGCTGGATACCATGTACGATCTTCCTTCTATGGAAGACGTCGAGAAAGTGGTGATTGACGAATCCGTCATCGACGGTCAAAGCAAGCCATTATTAATTTATGGCAAGCCGGAAGAGCTACAAGCATCCGGTGAATAATTCGCCAAAATAACCAGTCAGTTAGTCTAAAAAGGGGGATTTATATCCCCCTTTTGCTTTTCCTTCATTCCTGGCATTGAATGCTCGGGAAACATCCCCATATACTGAATTACTTGTTGGTGATGCCATGATTCCTGTCATCCTTCAAGTGCAGGTGCGTTGTTTACGCCTTCCTGCAAATTGAAAGATTTAAGGTATAAACAGAGGACATCGCCCCATCACCAGGCGGACCTTAACTAAGAGAGAGCTCTATGAATCCTGAGCGTTCTGAACGCATTGAAATCCCCGTATTGCCATTGCGCGATGTGGTGGTTTATCCGCACATGGTAATTCCACTGTTTGTCGGGCGAGAAAAATCCATTCGTTGCCTGGAAGCGGCCATGGATCATGATAAAAAAATCATGCTGGTGGCGCAGAAAGAAGCCTCGACAGATGAGCCAGGTGTCAATGACCTGTTCTCAGTGGGAACCGTCGCATCCATTTTGCAAATGCTGAAACTGCCAGACGGCACGGTAAAAGTGCTGGTTGAGGGTTTACAGCGTGCGCGTATCACCACGCTTTCTGACAACGGTGACCATTTCTCAGCGCAGGCTGAGTACCTGAATTCGCCAGCTATCGAAGAGCGCGAACAGGAAGTGCTGGTGCGCACCGCAATTGGTCAGTTTGAAGGCTATATCAAACTGAACAAAAAAATCCCGCCAGAAGTGCTGACATCGCTGAACAGCATTGACGATCCTGCTCGTCTGGCTGACACCATTGCTGCACATATGCCGTTGAAACTGACTGATAAACAGTCAGTTCTTGAGATGTCCGATATTAACGAACGTCTTGAATATCTGATGGCCATGATGGAGTCAGAAATCGATCTGCTGCAGGTTGAGAAACGTATTCGCAACCGCGTTAAAAAGCAGATGGAAAAGAGCCAGCGTGAGTACTATCTGAACGAGCAAATGAAAGCCATTCAGAAAGAACTCGGCGAAATGGACGACACGCCAGATGAAAACGAAGCGCTAAAACGCAAAATCGATGCGGCTAAAATGCCGAAAGAAGCGCGTGAAAAAACCGAAGCGGAACTGCAAAAACTGAAAATGATGTCGCCAATGTCTGCGGAAGCAACAGTGGTTCGTGGCTACATCGATTGGATGGTGCAGGTGCCGTGGAATGCGCGCAGCAAAGTGAAAAAAGATCTGCGTCAGGCGCAGGAAGTTCTCGATACCGATCATTACGGCCTTGAGCGCGTGAAAGATCGTATCCTGGAATACCTCGCAGTCCAGAGTCGCGTTAACAAGCTCAAAGGGCCAATCCTGTGCCTGGTTGGGCCTCCTGGTGTAGGTAAAACCTCTCTGGGTCAGTCCATCGCACGTGCGACCGGACGTAAATACGTGCGCATGGCTTTGGGCGGCGTGCGTGATGAAGCGGAAATTCGCGGACACCGTCGTACTTATATCGGTTCTATGCCAGGCAAACTGATTCAGAAAATGGCGAAAGTGGGCGTTAAAAACCCATTATTCCTGTTGGATGAAATCGACAAAATGTCTTCAGACATGCGTGGCGATCCTGCATCTGCTCTTCTGGAAGTCCTTGATCCAGAACAGAACGTGGCGTTCAACGACCACTATCTGGAAGTGGATTACGACCTGAGCGACGTGATGTTTGTTGCTACGTCTAACTCCATGAACATTCCGGCACCGCTGCTGGACCGTATGGAAGTGATTCGTCTTTCCGGTTACACCGAAGATGAGAAGCTGAACATTGCCAAACAGCATCTGTTGACCAAGCAGATTGAACGCAATGCGCTGAAGAAAGGTGAGATCACGGTTGAGGATAGTGCTATAAGCGGCATTATTCGTTACTACACTCGTGAAGCGGGCGTGCGTAGTCTGGAGCGTGAAATCTCCAAACTGTGCCGTAAAGCGGTTAAACAGCTGCTGCTGGATAAATCGCTCAAGCACATCACCATTAATGGCGATAATTTGAAAGATTTCCTCGGTGTGCAGCGCTTTGACTATGGCCGTGCAGACAGCGAAAACCGTGTGGGCCAGGTAACTGGTCTTGCGTGGACCGAAGTGGGTGGCGATCTGCTGACTATCGAAACCGCATGTGTGCCGGGCAAAGGCAAGCTGACTTACACCGGTTCGCTGGGTGAAGTTATGCAAGAGTCTATCCAGGCTGCACTGACCGTGGTGCGTGCGCGTGCAGAGAAATTAGGCATCAATGCTGATTTCTATGAAAAACGTGATATCCACGTTCACGTGCCAGAAGGTGCGACGCCGAAAGATGGCCCAAGTGCGGGTATTGCGATGTGTACTGCGCTGGTATCTTGCCTGACAGGGAACCCTGTTCGTGCAGATGTGGCTATGACCGGTGAAATAACGTTGCGTGGTCAGGTTCTGCCAATCGGTGGTTTGAAAGAAAAACTGCTGGCGGCACACCGTGGCGGTATCAAAACGGTTCTGATTCCGGATGAAAATAAACGCGATCTGGAAGAGATTCCTGACAACGTTCTCGCCGACCTGGATATTCATCCGGTGAAGCGCATTGAGGAAGTTCTGACCCTTGCATTACAGAACGAACCTTACGGAATGCAGGTTGTGACCGCAAAATAGTGACCTGACGCATATTCGGTTAATAAAATCAGAGCTGGCTGGTGAATTGTCACTTGCCAGCTTTTTTTTGTATCGCTACTTTAGATCGCTGGCGATGCATGCCATTAACAACGGGTGTTGTAAGGGCATGACAGGCCTGATATAACTGCTGCGCGGTCGCACTTTGAAGGATACTGGTGCGATATAAATTATAAAGAGAGGAAGAGAAGAGTGAATAAATCTCAACTGATAGACAAAATTGCCGCCGATGCTGATATTTCTAAAGCTGCGGCTGGACGTGCATTAGATGCTGTGATTGCTGCTGTTACCGACTCTCTGAAATCTGGGGAAGAAGTTGCATTGGTTGGCTTTGGCACCTTTGCTGTTAAAGACCGTGCTGCCCGTACAGGCCGTAACCCTCAGACAGGCAAAGAAATCACTATTGCTGCTGCAAAAGTACCAGGTTTCCGTGCTGGTAAAGCGTTGAAAGAAGCAGTTAACTGATTTATCGCTAGCTAATATCCGTTAGCATTCGAGTTGCAGGTAGGCGGCCAGAGAGCTTATCCCGATGAGCTTACTTCAGTAAGTGATTTGGGTAAGTGAGTACAGCCAACGCCCCAGCAGCTTGAAGAATGATGGGTATACAGGGCAAGGCTAGTAAAGTTAGGTCAGGGCGCATCGTTAGATGTGCCTTTTTTTATGCCTGATGGCTAATTTTGCGCATGTTTGATGATTTGAACCCGTTTTCTTGTCACAATACCCGCTTGCACGCAGCGGCACAGCAGTACGC
Organism: Buttiauxella massiliensis; assembly: GCF_902500225.1. GTDB lineage: Bacteria > Pseudomonadota > Gammaproteobacteria > Enterobacterales > Enterobacteriaceae > Buttiauxella > Buttiauxella massiliensis. Next base: position 15,547 of record NZ_LR722655.1, read on the forward strand.
ATATTCAGGGATGCCCATTTAGCGACTGCGCTGGGTTTACCATTCACACTACAGTGGAGTGTTGTTACACCATGATGGACAATTTACGTACGGCGGCAAACAGCCTCGTAATCAAGATAATTTTCGGGATCATTATCGTGTCATTCATTTTGACTGGCGTGAGTGGCTACCTGATTGGCGGTAGTGCCAACTACGCCGCAAAAGTGAATGGCCAGGAAATCAGCCGTGGTCAGTTTGAAAATGCTGTTGCCAGTGAGCGTAATCGCCAGCAGCAACAGCTTGGCGAACAGTTCTCTGTGCTAGCCGGCAATGAAGGCTACATGAAGCAGATGCGGCAACAGGTGCTGTCGCGCATGATTGATGAAGCGTTAATGGACCAATACGCCAAACATCTTGGTCTTGGCATAAGCGACGAACAAATCAAACAAGCCATTTTTAAAGAACCCGCATTCCAGAACAACGGCAAATTCGATAACGCGCGTTATACCGCGATTATCGGCAACATGGGTATGACTGCGGATCAATACGCTCAGGCACTGCGTAATCAACTTACCACTCAGCAACTGATTAATGCCGTTGTAGGTACTGATTTCATGCTGGCGGGTGAAACTGACGAACTGGCAGCCCTGGTGTCGCAGCAACGTGTGGTTCGTGAAGCCACAATTGATGTAAACGCACTGGCTGCGAAGCAGGAAGTTTCCGAGCAGGAAATCAACTCCAGCTATGAGCAGAACAAAAACAACTACATTGCCCCTGAGCAGTTCAAAGTAAGCTACATCATGCTTGATGCGGCTTCTCAGAATGTTGAAATAGCCGATACAGATATTCAGGCTTATTACGACCAGCATCAGGACGAGTTCACTCAGCCTCAACGTAACCGTTACAGCGTGATTCAGACTAAAACTGAAGCCGAAGCTAAAGCGATTCTTGATGAACTGAGCAAAGGCGGTGATTTTGCTGCTCTGGCAAAAGAAAAATCAGCTGACATTATTTCCGCCCGTAACGGTGGTGACATGGGTTGGCTTGAACCAGGCACTACACCTGATGAGCTGAAAAATGCCGGTCTGAAAGACAAAGGCCAGCTTTCTGGTGTGATCAAATCTTCTGTTGGCTTCCTGGTTGTTCGTCTTGATGACATTCAGCCTGCGCAAACTAAACCATTGGCAGAAGTAAAAGACGCCATTGCTACGAAAGTGAAGCAAGAGAAAGCAGTTGATGCTTACTACGCGTTGCAGCAGAAAGTTAGCGATGCGGCGAGCAATGACAACGAATCTCTGGCAAGTGCTGAGAAAGTCGCTGGTGTTAAAGCTGTCGAGACCGGTTGGTTTGGCCACGACAACTTACCTGCTGAGCTGAACTTCAAACCTGTTTCAGATGCTATTTTCAATGGTGGTCTGGTCGGTGCGAACGGCGCTCCGGGTATGAACTCCGACATCATTACAGTAGATGGTGATCGTGCGTTTGTGATTCGTATCGCTGAGCACAAAGCTGAAGCTATCAAACCGTTAGCTGAAGTTCGCGAGCAAGTTATCGCACAGGTTAAACATCAGAAAGCTGAGCAACAAGCTAAGCTGGATGCTGACAAGCTGCTGAATGCGTTGAAGTTGGGTAAAGGTGATGAAGCTATGAAAGCCGCAGGCTTGAGCTTCGGTGAAGCGAAAACGCTGACCCGTACTGGTCAGGACCCAATCAGCCAGGCTGCCTTTAATCTGCCATTACCAGCAAAAGATAAGCCAGCCTACGGCGTGGCAAATGACATGCGGGGTAATGTGGTTCTGTTAGCTCTGGATGAAGTTAAACCTGGTGACATGCCGGCAGAACAGAAAAAAGCGATGGTTCAGGGTATCACCCAGAACAACGCCCAGATCACTTTCGAAGCGCTGATGACCAACTTGCGCAAAGAAGCAAAAATTAAGATGGGTGACAGCATCGAACAGCAGTAATTAACCTCGAGGTTTCTCGCAGTTAACTGCAATGCTCTGCAACATTCAAAGGCCGCTTTCGCGGCCTTTTCCACATTTGAAGATTGCCATTTGTAGCTGTTTTTTTTCCTCGGTAAGTTGGCTTCGCTGTCAACACACAAGGAGGAACAGCATGAAAACAGGAATCAAAAGTGGAATACAAGCAGTGTGCATTGCCGTGGCATTTATTGGTACAAGCATCTGCACTCAGGCTTTGGCTGCCCCAGTCGCTGTCAAAAATGATACGGCTCAAGCTCAACAGCGCAGCGATAAAACCCCTGCAACCCCCGTTGTAACCGCTAAATCGAGTGATGCTGATGATGGCGTGGTAAGTATTAACACGGCGAGCGCAGAAGCTCTGGCACAAGCAATGAATGGTGTCGGCCTGAAAAAAGCGCAGTCGATAGTCAGTTACCGGGAAGAGTACGGCCCATTCAAGGCACTTGAACAGCTGCAAGAGGTACCAGGGATTGGCAGTGCATTGGTAGAACGTAATCTGTCTCACATTAAGCTTTAACGCTTAGTGCTCCTTGCTCGCGCAGCCGGGAAAGTTTGCTATGCTAAATCACAGGTCATACCAGTTTGGTGTGGCCTGTTACTTCACCTGAATATTAAAACTACAGTGAAAGGGTTTTAGCGCTATGCAAACACAAATCAAAGTTCGGGGTTACCATCTTGATTTCTATCAGCATGTTAACAATGCCCGCTACCTTGAGTTTCTCGAAGAGGCCCGATGGGAAGGGCTGGAAAATGCGGCAGGATTCCAATGGATGACGGAGCACAACATCGCGTTCATCGTGGTGAATATCAACATCAATTATCGTCGTCCGGCGGTGCTTGGTGATTTGCTACGCATTGAAAGTTCGTTACAACAACTTAATGGTAAAAGCGGTGTTTTGAGCCAGGTGGTTAAACTTGAACCGGAAGGTGAGATTGTCGCAGATGCGTTACTGACTTTCGTTTGTATCGATTTGAAAACTCAGAAGTCGGTTCCATTGGAAGGGGAACTGCGCGAGAAGTTAGTTCAAATGATGGAGTAATCAAGTCGATAAAGGGGCGTGGCAATTAGCGGACCACGCCCACTAATATTTATTTCAGGCCAGTTTTCTTTTTCATTGCTGCCATTACCCCGGGGTTATCCGCCAGGAAATGGTTAAGCCCGTTAGAGCGCAGGTTGCAGGCGGCACATTCTCCACAGCCATCGCCTCTAATACCGTTATAGCAGGTCAGCGTTTCGCTACGCACCAGATCCAGTTGCTGCCAGTAATCCGCCAACGCCCATGTTTCTGCTTTATCGAGCCACATCAGTGGTGTTTCGAAGCGAATATCGCGAGCCATACCAAGACTTACGGCATGATTCAGAGCTTTTACGAATTCATCACGACAATCCGGGTAACCGGAGAAATCCGTTTCACAAACACCGGTGATAACCGCTTCGGCCTCAACCTGATAAGCGTAAATCGCCGTCAGCGTCAGGAACAGAATATTGCGTCCTGGAACAAAAGTGCTTGGGATACCTTTTTCTTCGGGATCGTATCCGGGTACCGGAATGCTATCGCGCGTCAGGCTGCTGACAGCCAGTTCATTCAATAACGTTACATCCAGCACTTTATGCGCACGCGCACCCAGTTTCAGCGCCAGTTCACGAGCAACGTCAATCTCAGCACGGTGGCGCTGGCCATAATCAAATGTCACACAGTGGACTTCATCATACTGCTGTAATGCCTGAATCAGGCAGGTTGTGGAATCCTGGCCACCACTAAAGACGACAACTGCACGTTTCATGAGTAATCCTGTTAAACAGCTAAAAACCTATGGTAACTCGTGGGCAGATAGCTGCCCAGCTTCTTCACGCCATCGTCGGTGGCGGTATCCACGCCTGGGTAAAATCGAACCAGCCCCAGGCGTTGAGCTCAATGCCGTTGACACCCGGCGGCGCGCTGATTTGGTAGCGGTAATTAAACAGCGGTGAGACTATCGCATCGCGCATTAGTGCGCTGAATACCTCCTGCAAACCGGTGCTGCGCGCGTGTTCATCCGGGTGGATTTGTACGCGGTCGAGCGTTGCCTGCAAATGGGTGTATTGGCTTTCAGTAAGCACCGCAGGCCACAGCACATCGCTGCGTAACCACTGCTCCAGCGTGTAGACAGGTGCTTCGCCAATCAGACGGTCGCCCATCATTAAATCGGCCTCAGCCAACGCCTCACATCCTGCCCAGTTTTTCGCATCATGAAATATCAGTGTGAGCTCGCAACCCAAATCAGCCAGATGTGTTTTAAGCTGCTGCGCCATGACGTGCAACTCAACGGGCAAATGATAAATCAACGTTAATTGCGGCGGCAGCGTTATCGATTTGGACAATGGCCATTCGGGGAGTTTCCAGCCAGGGATCATCTCGCTGCTTGGGGTGATCAGCGACTCATCGACCGGAAGGCTTTCAATCAACTGCTGCTGCTGAATGATTTGCATCAGGAAGCGTGCCTGCTCTGGTGTTAAATTGCCGTTTTGTTTTACCGCCAGATAGCAAAACCCAAGACTAATGCTATTGCTGACAGGGCGTAAATGAACCAACTCGTCTTGCTGACCAATGGCGATTTGCACCGGATGGCGGCAACTGGTGCCCAGTTCGGTGTCGAACAATTGCGGGGTAATCCAGAACTCTACGGCTTTGAGTAGCGGGTGGCTGAGGTGGTAATACTCAAAACTCTCGATACGCACCAGGTTCTCTTTAAAGCTGTTGATGCGAAATGGCCCACAGCCGATTTGGGTATCTTCAGGATGCGCCAGGCGGCTGCAATAACTCGCCAGACGATGCGCCAGCCAGTAATCGGGAGTATGCAATACAAAGCGGATGCATTGCGTATGGGCAAGCTCAATGCTCTTCACGCTGATGAACAAACGTCGCATCGCAGGGAGCGTCAATAACATCATCAGCCGTTGCTGTAACTGCGTGGTTTCCACCGGTTCGCCATTATGCCAGTGCAGTGTCGAGCGAATGAAAAAGTACCAACTGAGGCCATCTTCGGAGACTTGCCAGTGGTGAGCAAGATCGGGCTGCGGTGCCGCGCTGTTCGAGGTGAATCGTGTTAGCCCGGCAAAGACCTGGCCCGCAAGGTGCTGTTCGGCACGACCTGGCAGGAACCCCGGTTGCAACGGTTCTAACGGGCGATAGTAGGGAATACGTAAAGTCGGCGTATCGTTTTGCCATTGCCCTCCAAGGAATGGTTGCAGCAATTGGCGCAACTGTTCAGGGGCGATTTGCGCCAGTTCCAGCGCATTCTGATGCTGCCCTTTGTGGAGTACTTGCTCCATCATTCCAGAACGCACGCTTTCTGGCGTCACCAGAAAACTCAAAGTGCCGCGTTTGCCTCGTCCAGACTGCGCATGCCATGTCAGCCAACCCGCATCTTCAAGTTGATTAAGCAATGTTCGTGCATGGCGCTCACTGCAAAAGCAGCGTGCAGCGAGTTCGGCTACCGTCACTTGCTGCGGTTCTCCCGCCGAAGGCTGCCATAAGCGTTGAAATTGGTTTAATCGGTTTAACAGTCGCATTGGTGTAAACCCGGAACAATTTTCAGAAAGTATTCACTATTAGTTCCGTATATGCCAGGCGATACTGCCTTCAGTGTTTTAGTCGTCACAAATCGGAGTAAACATGGCTCGTCTGGCTGCATTTGATATGGATGGTACGCTGTTAATGCCCAATCATCTTTTGGGTGAAGAAACCGTGCGTACCCTTAACCGTCTGCGGGATGAACGCCAGATAACCCTCGCGTTTGCCACGGGCCGCCATGTGCTGGAAATGCGCCATGTGTTGAGCAAACTATCCCTTGAAGCATTTTTGATTACTGGCAACGGCACGCGTATTCACTCAACGCAGGGCGATCTTCTGCATCGCCAGGATCTATCTCCTGAGGCGGCGGAAATGGTTATCCACGGGCAGTGGGATACTCAGGCGAGTCTGCATGTGTTTAATGACACCGGTTGGCTAACTCAATATGAAGTCGGCGAAATGCTGAATGCTCACGTTTATAGCGGTTTTAGCCCGAAAATTGTCGACATCAAACGCATCCCGTCCGATGAAGTCACCAAAATTTGTTTCTGCGCCCCTCACGACGATCTTGTTCGTTTGAAAGTTCAGTTGGATGAGGCTTTGGGCGGGCGAGCATTTTTATGTTTCTCGGCAGTAGATTGCCTGGAAGTGTTACCGATTGGCTGTAACAAAGGTTCTGCTCTGAATGTGTTGAGCGAGCACCTTGGTTTAACGATGAAAGATTGCATGGCGTTTGGCGACGCGATGAACGACCGCGAAATGCTCTCAAGCGTGGGTCATGGTTTGATCATGGGCAACGCGATGGCGCAACTGAAAGAAGATTTACCGCATTTACCTGTTATTGGTCACTGTAATAAACAGGCTGTTTCTCATTATTTGACGCATTGGCTGGATACACCAAACCTCACTTATTCCCCCGAATGATAAGGCATTAAGCCAGCCGGGCGTTTGCCCGGCTTTTTTTTCATTATCTTTCCAGCAGCTTTTCGATTTCCGCTCGGGCTGGCAGCACATCACCAATATTCGCTTTCACCCACTCTGCATTGTAATAGGTTTCCAGATAGCGCTCACCACTGTCGCAAAGCAGCGTCACAATTGAACCCGTGCGGCCTTCTGTGCGCATACGAGCTGCCAACTGCAGAACGCCCCACATATTGGTGCCAGTTGACGCGCCAACTTTGCGGCCGAGAATCGTTTCCAGCCACTGCATAGTTGCAATGCTTGCGGTATCTGGCACGCGCATCATTTCGTCAATGACATCCGGGATAAACGACGGTTCGCAGCGTGGACGACCAATCCCTTCAATTTTGCTGCCAATGGCACTGCGCAAACTGCAATCACGATTCTGCCAGTAATCCATAAATACCGAGTTTTGCGGATCGACTACGGTCAGTTTTGTTGGGTGGCCCTGGTAGCGCAAGTAACGCCCGATGGTCGCCGATGTACCGCCAGTGCCCGCGCTCATTACAATATAATCTGGCACTGGGTGAGGCTCATGTTCCATTTGGCGGAAAATACTGTCGGCAATATTGTTGTTACCGCGCCAGTCTGTCGCACGTTCGGCGTACGTGAACTGGTCCATATAATGCCCATTCAACTCGCGCTCCAGCATTTCGGAGGCCGCGTAAATTTCGCATGCGCTCTCTACGAAATGGCAGCGGCCACCGTAAAATTCAATTTGCTCTACTTTACGTTTGGCGGTGCAGGCGGGCATGACGGCAATAAACGGTAAACCTAACAAACGGGCAAAATAGGCTTCAGAAACCGCAGTTGAACCGGAAGACGCTTCAATGATCGTCGTACCTTCTTTAATCCAACCGTTACACAAACCATATAGAAACAGCGAGCGAGCAAGACGATGCTTCAGGCTGCCCGTCGGGTGCGTACTTTCATCTTTCAGGTAGAGCTGAATACCGGGAAAACCAGGGAGCGCCAGACGAATCAAATGTGTGTCGGCAGAGCGTTGGTAGTCGGCGTTAATTTCGCTAATCGCGTGGTTTACCCAGGTACTGGTCATGGTGATGTCCGTTTGTCTATTTGTGCTTAGAGTAATGCAAATGGAAGATAAAAAAGTTGCCTTTTAGCCTTCACTGGCGGTTCAATGGAGAAAATTTTTCTCCTGGATGCTGCCATGTTAGATAAAATTGACCGTAAGCTGCTATCCTTGCTGCAAAACGACTGCACCCTCTCTTTGCAGGCTCTCGCGGATGCCGTTAATCTGACCACCACACCCTGCTGGAAGCGCCTGAAACGTCTTGAAGACGACGGTGTTATCCGGGCAAAAGTAGCTTTACTAGACCCGGAAAAACTCGGCCTTGGGCTGACGGCTTTTGTGCTTATCAAAACTCAACAACACAGTAGTGAGTGGTACTGCAAATTTGTTTCGGTCGTTGCGGAAATGCCCGAAGTGTTGGGGTTTTGGCGTATGGCTGGCGAGTATGACTACCTGATGCGTGTGCAGGTAGAAGATATGAAACGGTATGACGATTTTTACAAACGGCTGGTGAACGGCATTCCAGGTTTAACCGATGTGACTTCGAGTTTCGCCATGGAACAGATAAAATACACCACGGCTTTGCCTTTAGAGCGCTAAGTCCCGCGCTCCCGGCCTTCAATTTCTGCCATGCATCGGCAGACGATATCTCAGGAATCTGACTGCGTGCGATTATTTGCTCAATTAAGCTGGTACTTCACCCGTGAGTGGCGACGCTATCTCGGGGCGGTTGCCTTGCTTATTATCATTGCCATCTTGCAGCTTGTGCCGCCAAAACTGGTGGGCGTGATTGTCGATGGTGTTACCCAACAGACGCTTTCAGGCACCGACGTGTTGATGTGGATTGGCGTCATGCTGGTTATCGCGGTGGTTGTCTACATGCTGCGTTACGTCTGGCGCGTACTGTTATTCGGTGCGTCTTATCAACTCGCCGTTGAACTGCGCGAAGATTACTACCGTCAACTGAGCCGCCAGCACCCCGAATTTTACCTGCGTCACCGCACCGGTGATTTAATGGCGCGCGCAACAAACGATGTCGACCGTGTGGTATTTGCCGCTGGTGAGGGCGTATTAACGCTGGTGGATTCACTCGTGATGGGCTGCGCGGTGTTGATTGTGATGTCGACGCAAATCAGTTGGGAATTAACGCTGCTTGCGCTATTGCCGATGCCGGTTATGGCATTGGTTATCAAACGTTACGGCGACCAGCTACATCAGCGATTCAAACTGGCACAGGCTGCATTTTCCACGCTCAATGACCGCACTCAGGAAAGCCTGTCCAGCATCCGCATGATCAAAGCATTCGGGCTCGAAGACAGGCAGTCTGCGTTGTTTGCCGCTGAAGCAAAAGATGCCGGTGCGAAGAATATGAAAGTTGCCCGCGTAGATGCGCGTTTTGACCCAACGATTTATATCACTATTGGCACAGCAAACCTGCTTGCGATTGGCGGCGGCAGTTGGATGGTAATTCAGGGCACGCTGACGCTTGGGCAACTCACCAGCTTTGTGATGTACCTCGGCCTGATGATTTGGCCGATGCTGGCGCTGGCGTGGATGTTCAACATTGTTGAGCGTGGCAGCGCAGCGTACAGCCGTATTCGCAGCATGTTGGAGGAAGCGCCATCAGTGAAAGATGGCGAGCTAGAAGCGCCTGCCGGGCGCGGCACGGTGGAAGCCAATATTCAGGCGTTCCATTACCCACAAACTGCACGACCGACTCTTGAGAACGTTTCGTTTACCCTGAAACCGGGCGAAATGCTTGGCCTGTGCGGGCCAACGGGAGCTGGGAAAACTACCATTCTGTCGCTTATCCAGCGCCATTTTGATATCGACCAGGGCGAGATTTGCTTCCACGGGATCCCGCTGGCACAGATGCAACTCGACTCATGGCGTAGCCGCCTGGCGGTAGTCAACCAGACGCCTTTCCTGTTCTCCGACACGGTTGCCAGCAATATTGCGCTGGGTAAGCCGGGGGCCACGCAGGACGAAATCGAACATGTCGCAAGGCTTGCCAGCGTGCATGAAGATATTTTACGTCTGCCACAAGGCTATGAAACTGAGGTCGGCGAGCGGGGCGTGATGCTTTCCGGTGGCCAGAAACAGCGTCTTTCGATTGCGCGAGCATTGTTGCTCGATGCAGAAATTTTAATTCTCGATGATGCACTTTCTGCAGTTGATGGGCGTACAGAACACCACATTCTTCATAACCTGCGCCAGTGGGGCGAAAACCGCACGGTTATCATCAGTGCGCACCGTTTGTCGGCGCTGACCGAAGCCAGTGAAATTCTGGTAATGCAACACGGGCAGGTGGTGGAGCGTGGTAATCACGATGCGCTGGTGGGTAAGCCTGGTTGGTATCGCGATATGTATCGCTATCAACAATTGGAAGCGGCGCTGGATGATGCGCCAGAAGCAACGCCAGACGAGGAATCCGCCAATGCGTAAGGCAATCAAGCAGTGGCCAACTATCAAACGCTTGCTGGCCTACGGCTCACCGTGGCGTAAACCGCTCGCGGGAGCGGTTGTGATGCTGTGGATTGCGGCGGCTGCTGAAGTGACTGGTCCTATTCTGGTGAGTTATTTCATCGATAATATGGTGTCTGAACATCGGTTGCCGGTTGCCGCTGTGGCAGGGCTTGCGACTGCGTATTTGCTACTGTCGATTTCGGCCGCGGGCCTGCACTACTGGCAGGCATTGCTGTTTAACCAGGCAGCCGTTGGCGTAGTGCAAAAATTACGTACTGATGTAATGGATGCAGCACTACGCCAGCCATTAAGCACTTTTGATACCCAACCGGTTGGGCAGTTGATCTCGCGCGTCACTAACGATACCGAAGTGATCCGCGATCTCTACGTGACAGTGGTAGCCACCGTATTACGTAGTGCTGCATTGATTGGTGCGATGCTGGTGGCGATGTTCACACTCGACTGGCGCATGGCGACGGTGGCGATTTGCATCTTCCCGGCAGTGATTATCGTGATGTTTATTTATCAGCGATACAGCACCCCGATTGTGCGCCGCGTTCGTAGTTATCTGGCCGATATCAACGATGGCTTCAACGAAGTCATCAACGGCATGAGCGTTATCCAGCAGTTCCGCCAGCAGGCCCGTTTTGGCGAGCGTATGAATGCCGCGAGCCGCTCGCACTACATGGCGCGAATGCAGACTCTGCGCCTTGATGGCTTTTTACTGCGCCCGTTGCTTAGCCTGTTCTCTGCAATGGTGTTGTGTGGCTTGCTGATGCTATTTGGTTTTACCTCGGTCGGCACTATTGAAGTCGGCGTGCTGTACGCCTTTATCAACTACCTCGGGCGTCTTAATGAGCCATTAATCGAACTCACCACCCAACAATCCATGCTGCAACAGGCGGTGGTTGCAGGTGAGCGAGTATTTGAGCTAATGGACGGTAAGCGCCAGGATTACGGCAACGACGACCGCCCGCTTGAGAGCGGCCATATCGAAGTCGATAATGTCTCTTTTGCTTATCGCGGCGATCGCCTGGTATTGCAGGACATTAATCTGGATGTTCCTGCGCGCAGTTTTGTGGCGCTGGTGGGGCACACAGGCAGTGGGAAAAGCACTCTTGCCAACTTGCTGATGGGTTATTACCCACTCACCAACGGTGAAATCCGCCTGGATGGTCGCCCGCTTGATACCTTGAGTCATCGCGTGCTGCGCCAGGGTGTTGCAATGGTTCAGCAAGACCCGGTGGTGTTGGCTGATTCTTTCTTTGCCAACGTTACGCTTGGGCGTGACATCAGCGAAGATGCCGTCTGGCAAGCGCTGGAGACGGTGCAACTTGCGGACCTTGCTCGAACCATGGCTGATGGAATTCATACACGGCTGGGCGAGCAGGGTAATAATTTGTCCGTCGGCCAGAAACAGCTACTGGCGCTGGCTCGGGTGCTGGTGGATGCTCCGCAGATTCTGATCCTTGATGAAGCAACCGCAAATATCGACTCTGGCACCGAGCAGGCAATCCAACAAGCACTGGCAGCCGTCCGTGAGCACACCACGCTGGTCGTTATCGCGCACCGCTTATCGACTATTACCGATGCCGACACGATTCTGGTGCTGCACCGCGGGCAAGCTGTCGAGCGTGGCACACATAGCGAATTGCTGGCTGCACAAGGGCGTTACTGGCAAATGTACCAACTGCAACTGGCTGGTGAAGAATTAGCCGCCGCCACGCGTGAAGAACCCGCAACCGCGTAATGCACCAAAATCACGCATAAAGCCAATGGTTATCACCATTGGTGCAGAAGCGAAACGCACCATGCACTAAAATGGTGCGTTTTTATTCTCTAAGAACTTTCTTAATCCCAGTCATCGTAATTTCACTCCTGAAAATCCCCATTTGGCGCAGCTTAGCGCGCTGAAATAACCTCTTTTTCAAATTTGGCATGACCTTTGCTTTATCTAATTTGTATCGCAGAGGCAATTACCCAATTCTGACTGGAGGGGATCTATGAAGCTGGTTACCGTGGTGATCAAACCGTTCAAACTCGAAGACGTTCGTGAAGCATTGTCTTCAATCGGTATTCAAGGGCTGACCGTGACTGAAGTGAAAGGCTTTGGTCGTCAAAAGGGTCATGCAGAGTTGTACCGCGGTGCTGAGTACAGCGTCAATTTCCTGCCTAAAGTGAAAATTGATGTGGCAATTGCCGATGATCAACTCGATGAAGTTATTGATGTCATTAGCAAAGCTGCCTATACCGGCAAGATCGGCGATGGCAAAATTTTCGTTGCAGAGTTGCAACGAGTCGTCCGCATTCGTACCGGCGAAGCCGACGAAGCTGCACTGTAATCGTCTTGCCACTCGTGAAGGGATGGAAAAAATGAAAAAATTAGCCTCTATCTTAGGCGTTGTAGCCCTGGCACTTGCGCCATCAATTGCCCTCGCGGCACCGGCTGTAGTCGATAAAGCAGACAACGCCTTTATGATGATTAGCACCGCATTGGTGCTGTTTATGACAATTCCTGGGCTGGCACTGTTTTACGGCGGCCTGATTCGCTCTAAAAATGTGCTGTCAATGCTGACTCAGATTACGGTTACGTTTGCGTTGGTTTGTGTACTGTGGGTGGTTTACGGCTACTCATTAACCTTCGGTGCAGGTGGTAACTTCTTCGGTAACTTCGATTGGGTAATGTTGAAGAACATCCAGCTCACCGCGCTGACTGGTTCTTTCTACCAATATATTCATGTTGCGTTCCAGGGCTCCTTCGCCTGTATCACTGTTGGCCTGATTGTTGGTGCACTAGCTGAACGTATTCGCTTCTCGGCTGTACTTATCTTTGTCGTAATTTGGCTGACGCTTTCATACCTGCCGATTGCACATATGGTATGGGGTGGTGGTCTGCTGGCAACGCACGGTGCGATGGACTTTGCAGGTGGTACAGTGGTTCACATCAACGCCGCAGTAGCAGGCCTGGTGGGTGCATACCTGATTGGCAAACGTGTGGGTTATGGTAAAGAAGCCTTCAAACCGCACAACCTGCCGATGGTATTTACCGGTACAGCAATTCTCTATTTCGGTTGGTTCGGCTTCAACGCAGGCTCTGCAAGCGCTGCTAACGAAATTGCTGCATTGGCCTTTGTGAATACTGTTGTTGCAACAGCGGCTGCGGTACTCGGTTGGGTATTTGGCGAGTGGGCATTGCGCGGCAAACCATCTTTGCTGGGTGCATGTTCCGGTGCTATCGCAGGTCTGGTTGGTATTACTCCTGCCTGTGGTTATGTTGGTGTCGGCGGTGCATTGATTATCGGTATCGTTGCTGGTCTGGCTGGCTTGTGGGGCGTGACGCTGCTGAAAAAATGGCTGCGTGTAGATGACCCTTGCGATGTGTTCGGAGTCCATGGCGTGTGCGGTATCGTTGGTTGCATCATGACAGGTATCTTCGCCGCTCCATCCCTTGGCGGTGTGGGTTACGCAGAAGGCGTGACTATGGGCCATCAAGTACTGGTGCAGTTAGAAAGTATCGGTGTGACGATTCTGTGGTCTGCGGTAGTCGCATTCATCGGCTTCAAAGTTGCCGACCTGACTGTGGGCCTGCGTGTACCTGAAGAGCATGAGCGCGAAGGTCTGGATGTGAACAGCCACGGCGAAAATGCTTACAACGCATAAGTAAGACATTAAATAAAATAGCGGAGCACAGGCTCCGCTTTTTTTATGCTTTCAAGATTAACCCGGACAAAACCAAAAGTCGGTTCAGTTTCGCGTCAACTGGCACAATCTCAACCGCGCTTGCGCATCACGCCTTCCTGCACCGTTGACGCCACAAGAACGCCATCGCGTGAATAAAACTCACCGCGTACAAAACCACGTGCGCTCGAAGCTGACGTACTTTCCACGCTATACAGTAACCAGTCATTCATATCGAACGGACGATGGAACCACATTGAGTGATCGATGGTGGCAACTTGCATACCCGGCTCCAGGAAACCTACGCCGTGAGGCTGGAGGGCTACTGGCAGGAAGTTGAAGTCTGAGGCATAACCCAGTAAAGATTGTTGGATGCGCAAATCGGCTGGCATCTGACCATTTGCCCGCATCCACACCTGGCGTACAGGTTCATCGACGTGGCCCTGCATTGGGTTATGGAACACCACCGGGCGAATCTCCAGCGGCTTTTCACACAGGAACTTTTCTTTAAGCGTTTGAGGTAGAAGTTTCTCAAAAGCCATCGCAATTTCAGTTTCAGATTTCAGATTTTCCGGGGCAGGGGCTGTAGGCATGGTTTTTTGATGTTCAAACCCCGGCTCGGGCGCCTGGAAAGAAGCTGTCATGTAGAAAATCGGTTTGCCATTCTGAATCGCTGCCACGCGCCGAGCACTGAAACTATTGCCGTCGCGCAGAGTTTCCACATCATAAACAATCGGTTTTTGGCTATCGCCTGGGCGCAAAAAGTAACTGTGGAATGAGTGCACAAGACGGTCAACTGGCACGGTTTCTTTAGCGGCATATAACGCCTGGCCAACGACTTGTCCACCGAATACCTGACGTAAACCTAAGTCCTCGCTCTGGCCACGAAAAATACCTTCTTCAATCTTTTCCAGATTGAGTAATGCCAACAAATTGCTGAGCGCCTGACTCATAAAGTGTCCTCAGTAAAAAAATAAAATCGTGCAATTGGCCTGATTATAACAGGTTTCCAACATTCTCCACCCGCTGGCCCGACCTGATGATGTGTTTCGGTTTTGGGCAGAAATCAGTGATATGTGCCACACTTAGCATGATAAGCATGTTTAACCACTCATTACTTGTAGGCCCGTGGCCTGCTGGTGCATTGATAATAAGGAGAACAAATCAATGAAACTTGTGCACACGTTAAGTGGTTTAGCCATTGCCTTAGCAATGGCGGGATGCGCGCAGAAAAGTGCTGATATCCCAACGCCTGCACCTGCTGCAACGACCTCATCGGCAGCGGCAACGGCGCAGTCTGATATTAGACAGCCTAACGTTTCCGGTACGGTCTGGATTCGTCAAAAAGTTGCATTGCCGCCTGATGCGGTGCTCACTGTTACGTTGTCTGATGCCTCTTTGGCGGATGCTCCGTCAAAAGTGTTAGCGCAAAAAGCGGTGCGTACCGAAGGGAAACAGTCGCCATTCAGTTTTGTGCTGCCGTATAACCCGGCTGATATTCAGCCGAACGCGCGCATTATCCTGAGTGCGGCCATTACCGTGAACGATAAACTGATGTTTATCACCGATACCATTCAACCGGCTGTTAATCAGGGCGGAACAAAAGTGGATCTGACACTGGTTCCAGTTCAGCAAACAGCGGTTCCAGTTCAGACGAATGGCGGGGCGGTAACAACAGTGCCATTAACATCACCGACTCAGGTGAACCCTTCCTCAGCGGTTCCTGCGCCAACGCAGTTCTGATTGTGATGTCTAAGCGCCTCTGCGGAGGCGCTCTTTAGTAATTCCAGCGATAACGTTCCATATCTATATACCCATCTCCAGAAACCATAATGCCTTCTGAAAGCAGGGCTTGCCGTTGGCGTTGCAAATCCGGGCCAGTCAGAGATATCTGTCCATGACGATTGACCACTCGGTGCCAGGGCAGCTTACTGCCTTCGGGTAACCGTTTGAGTACGCCTCCCACTTGCCTTGCCGCACGCGGTGAACCTGCCAGGCGTGCTACGTCACCGTACGTTGTGACAAACCCTTCCGGAATAGCGGCGATAATTTGGTAAACACGTTGCGGGAATGAATCGTTGTCCATAGCAAACTCCAAAACAGCCAGGGTTTAGGATAATCGGCGGTTATCAAACAGGGAAGAAAAACAGCGGGTGCGCAAGAAAGCAACACCTGACCGCACCTTGCTTGCAATTGCATAGGGCAACGTGGATAATGCGCCAGCGCGTTAGGTAACTAGCGCTCTCAATGGGGGCCCTGTTGGTTCTCCCGCAACACTAATTTGTGAATTCGGTCAGGTCCGGAAGGAAGCAGCCGCAGCAGATGACGTGTGTGCCGGGATGTAGCTGGCAGGGCCCCCACCCAATTCTGGGTATCAAAGATTCAGCCTTAAATCCTCCAAACGTTTTAATCATATAAAACCGTGTACTTCTTAGACCACCATCCCTCTCCCTGTATAACTTCCAGTTTGTGCCAGGTGTTCCCAAATAGGTTGTAACCGTTCAAGTGCAGCACGCATTTGCGTAGGCTCTAGTGTGAACGGTAGCCGTAAATAGCGCTCAAATGCGCCTTCTGACCCAAAACGTGGCCCGGCACCAATACGAATGCCGATGGCCTCAGCACTGGCCGCAAAAACCGTAGCCAGTGGTTTTGGCAGTTCAATCCACCAGGATAAACCACCTTGTGGTATCACCGTCATTTTCCAGTCCGGGAATAATTCTTTAACGACTTCCGCACAGGCATCACGTTGCTGACGTAGCATTTCGCGGCGTTGCGGCTGGAAGTTTTCGGCCTCATTAAACAGATTGATGGCGGCAAGCTGTTCAAGAATGGGAGACCCTAAATCTAAGGAATCGCGAATTTGAATCAGCGAGGCAATCGTGCGTGAGTCGGCGCGTATCCAGCCTAAACGCAGGCCGCCCCAAAAACTTTTCCCCGCAGAACCCAGCGTGATAATCCTGTCGGCCTGATCAAATGCGGCCAACGGTGGCGGCGGGGGAGCGTCATACCACAGGTCAACCATGGTTTCATCGGCCACAATAGTGGTGCGTGTTCGTGCGGCAATTTCTGCGATGGCCTCGCGGGTTTGCGCATCCATACAAAGCCCGCTGGGATTATGGAAATCTGCCAGCAAATAGGCCAGCCGTGGCGAGGTTTGTGCAATGGTGGCGGCTAATCCTTCGGTGTCCCAACCGTGTTCGGTCAGGCTCACAGGAACAGGGCGGCACGACGCACCTTTGATTGCGCTAAGTGCCATCGGGTAAGTGGGATTATCGAGAACCACGCGATCGCCAGGCCCCGTCAGCAGCCGCAGAATCAGGCCAAAGCCGCTTAACGCGCCATTGACCACCATGATTTGCTCAGCGGTTGTCGGCAACCCTCTTTCGACATAACGCTTTGCAATCACCTGACGTAATTCGGGCAAGCCTTGTTGATTGTATCCGGTGCTGCCGAGATGTTCCGGCAGCGCGATCAGGGCGTTCGCATAAGCCTGATGAATTTCCGGCCCGGCAGACAGTGCTGCGGTTGAAAGATCCAGTGTGGTGGTGCGTCCAGGTAATGGCGAAACGGTTTGCGTGCCTTCAGGCAACATAGTGACGGAACCCGAACCCTGGCGGCTTGCCAGATATCCCTCATCACGTAGTTGTGCCAGCGCAGTTGCCACTGTAGTTCGGCTAATGCCCAGGGCCATTGCCAACTCACGCTCGCCCGGCAGGCGGCTATCAAGTGGCAGTCGCCCATCCAGAATCAACAACCGTAATCCATCTGCCAGTTGCCGGTAAACCGCGGTACGCGGTAAATCCTGATGCCAGTTACCCAGCAATTTTACCAGTGATGATGAGCCTGTTCTGCGCTGTGCCATAGCAATCCACTTTTTGATAACTGGACCTTAATATCATATCCATTTTGGTTGAAAGTAAAGCCACGAAAGAATTCTGAGGTGAATAACATGATCGCTCGTCGCTTGCTGCAACTGTATACCGGGCTGGTTTTATATGGGGTTTCCACGGCGATGTTCGTGCGGGCCAATTTAGGGGCCGATCCCTGGAACGTGTTTCACCTCGGCGTGGCGCGGATCTTCTCTTTGAATATTGGCATGGTGATGATCGTGGTTGGCGCGCTGGTGTTGCTGCTGTGGATTCCGCTGCGCCAGAAACCTGGATTGGGGACGATAAGCAACGTGATTGTTTTGGGGCTTGCAGCTGATGCGGCATTGGCATTAATGCCGCCGATTGAGTCATTGGTGGCACGAAGCTTCCTGCTCTTTGCCGCTATTTTGGTGAATGCCATTGCGACCGGAATGTATATCGGTGCGGGTTTTGGCTCTGGCCCTCGTGATGGCTTGATGACTGGAATCAATGCCCGTACTGGCTGGTCTTTGCGTAGTGTGCGAACAGCGATTGAGTTGACGGTTTTACTGGCCGGTTGGCTGATGGGAGGCACATTTGGTGTGGGTACGGTGTTGTACGCGCTGGCAATCGGCCCGCTTATCCAGATCTGTTTACCATGGTTCCGTATTGTACCCAGAGCACAAAAAAACCTGGTTGAACCGACCGTCGTACCCTAATGTTGAAGCCAAACCCCCATTGGATGAGGTAGCGATGAATAGCAAGGTAATCAGCAACGCGGCGGCGCACTGGAATAGCCATCAGTTGGCTGAAATTCTTTCCCACTGTTTTGAAGGGTATTTGGTCCCTTTCACTATTGATGGTGAAACTTTTGCGTCACGTTTTAGTGCTGAAGATCTCAGTCTCAATGACAGCCGAGTCTGGACGCAAAATGGTGAGCCAAAAGCGCTGGCGCTCATCACGCGGCGTGGGCAGAGCTGTCGCCTTGCTGCATTCGCGATTCGTCCTGAATTGCGTGGGCAGGGATTTGGCAAACAGTTCATGCAGGAGTTAATTGATGGTGCGCGAGCCCGTGGTGACCGTAACTTTTGGCTGGAAGTTATTGTTGGCAACGAGAATGGAGTGTCACTGTATGAACGTATGGGGTTTGTTCGCCAGCAGACATTGGTCGGGTTTGATACCATTCAGTCGCCGCAGTTTACAGAAACCGGCGAATTGCAGGAAATCGACCCGCTAGTGATGGCGAAAAAAATGATGATGGACGAAAGCCTGAATCTGCCGTGGTTAAGCGCGCCTGAAACGCTATATAAATTACCGGGCAAAGCATTCGTTCTCAATGACACTGCATACGCAATGGTTGCCACAACCCCTAAGCCCAGATTACGGATGCTCTATGTTGACCCGATGGCACGTGGCAAAGGGCAGGCGAAAAAATTGCTTACGCTATTACGTGAGCGTTTTCCTGGATTATTTACCGCAACAGCTATCCCTGAGCAATTGGCACCTCTTTATCTGAGCAGCGGCTACCGTCAGGATCCCATTACCCAATATGAGATGCTGCTCAAATTATGAACAGGTAGTGTCCATTCTTAACGACTAAACTTATCAATCGTAATCATCACGGGTGGCAATTATCTACCCGTATTCCCCACACTGTGGAGGTTCACAATGAATTATGTTGATGGTTTTGTTGTTGCTGTACCCGCAGCAAAAAAGGATGAATACAAGCATTTAGCCGCAAAAGCCGCACCGTTGTTTAAAGAGTTTGGTGCGTTACGTGTCGTGGAATGTTGGGCCGACGATGTGCCCGATGGCAAACTCACTGATTTTCGCATGGCGGTGAAAGCCGAAGAGAGCGAAGAAGTGGTGTTTAGCTGGATTGAATATCCCTCCAAAGAAGTGCGCGATGCCGCAAATGCGAAAATGATGGATGACCCACGGATGAAAGAGTTTGGCGAGTCGATGCCGTTCGATGGCAAACGGATGATTTATGGCGGCTTTGCGCCAATTCTTGACGAGTAACGTCACGCGGGCGGCGCTGACATCATATCGAGCGTCACCCGCATGAACTCCCGCTACAACTGCAATTCCCGCAATAATCCAAACGCCAGTTTCATGTGTGCTTCGCTGACGATAAACGCCCGTAACTGCTGCGCTTCGTCATAGCCTTTGGCTATCAAACCTTGCGGCTCGGCGCAGATTTGCCAGGCTAAATCATTACGTTGCGTTTCACCCGCCAGATGCAGTGGCAGCTCCGGCGTTTTCACTTTCACCAGCATCGCGGGGAGATTCAGGCCGTCGGCGGCACCGAGCAGATTTTTGGCCAGCGTCATGGCGCTAAACTGAATCGGTTGCAGGAATGGCAGCACTTTGCCGTCGATTTCTGCGCAATCACCAAGGGCGTAAATATTCGCATCGGATGTCTGCAACTGGCGGTTCACCTGAATACCGCGATTCACCGCAAGCCCGGTGTGTTGCGCCAGCCCGACGTTTGGATGCAGGCCAATCGCCGCCACAACAGCATCCACATTGACGATTCGCCCGTTGCTCAACGCCGCATTGATTCCCTGTGGCGTTTTGCTCAGTGATTCAAGGCGCTGATTAAACAGCAGTTCGACACCCATCTGGTTCAGGCGCTGTTGTAAGCGGCTGCTGACTTCCGCAGGCATCAGCGAAGCGAGCAGGCTGGAGGCATTATCCACCAAAATCACCTGCTTCCCGGCGCGGCAAAAATCCATCGCCAGTTCGGTGCCAATCAAACCACCGCCCAGAATCATCACGCGGCGTGCATCATGTAATGACGTTTCACAGGCCAAATATTCTTGTTGGCTGTTGAGCGTCAGCATCAACTCTTTGCCTGCAATCGGCGGCAGCAGGGCGCTTGAACCGGTTGCCAGCACCAGTTTGTCGTACGGCCATTGCTGATCGCCACATTTTACCAGGCGCTCGCGAGTGTTAATTTCCGACACCCAACTGTTGGCGTTGAGCGTTAAATTAAACTGCTCGGCAAACTCCCCGGCACGCTGCCGGGTGAGGTCGTCTGCACGCTGATTCAGGCTGATAACATGGCTGAGATCGGGCTTGTTGTACTCGTCCATGCTGTCGGCGGCAATCATGCGCACCGGCACCTGCGCGTCATGTTTGCGGATATTTTTCACCAGTTGGCGGGCGGCAAAGCCCGAACCGATTATCACAATGCCATGATTCATTTTGCCTCCGTTGCCAGCACATCAAAGACGTCTTTCCCAAGCGAGCATTCAGGACACAGGAAGCTGTCCGGGACTTCGCTCCACGGTGTTCCCGGCGCGACATCCTGCATCGGTTCGCCGGTTTGTGGGTCGTAAATCCACTGGCAAACGCTGCACTGCATGCGCGGGCCTAAATCGGCGCAGCCTGGATTTTCAACGACGCTTTCTTGCAGCGCTGGCGTTGACGCAGAAACCAGCGGCGTTAACGCCCACTGACGGGCGATTTCACGCCCATGCTCGCGGCAGATTTCCAGCGCGTCGATATCCGGACGCCATTTCGCTTTCAGGCTCAGCGACATTTCAAAACCGGCATCCTGCAAGCGCGTTGAAAGACGGTCAACCGCGCCGCCGCTCCAGCCGTGAGAGCCAAACGCGCTGCCGCGTTTATTGCGAAAACGCAGCCCAGTCATTTCCTCAACCAGCCCGGCAATTTTCGGCATCATCACGTTATTCATCGTTGATGTGCCGACCAGCACGCCCTTGGAGCGGAAAACGTTGGTCAGAACTTCGTTTTTATCATGGCGGGCGACGTTAAAGATTTTCACCGCCACGCGCGGATCGACTTCGGCAATCCCTTGCGCAATTGCATCCGCCATCATGCGGGTGTTGTTGGACATGGTGTCGTAGAAAATGGTGATGCGATCTTCCTGATAATCAGCCGCCCACTTTAAGTACAACTCCACGATTTGTGTTGGGTTATCACGCCATACCACACCGTGAGATGTCGCAATCATATCTACCGGCAGATTGAAGCCGAGAATTTCGGTGATTTTGGGAGTTACCAGGCGGCTGAACGGCGTCAAAATGTTGGCGTAGTAACGCTGGCACTGCTCGAACAATTCAGCCTGGTCGACTTCATCGTTAAACAGATGTTCATCGCAATAGTGCTGACCAAAGGCGTCGTTGCTGAACAGCACCGCGTCGCCGGTCATATACGTCATCATGCTGTCCGGCCAGTGCAGCATCGGCGTTTCAACGAAGATGAGCTGCTTGCCGTTGCCGATATCCAGGCTGTCGCCGGTTTTCACGACGTGGAAATTCCACTCCGGGTGATGGTGGTGGCCATTAATCGAATCGATGCCGTTGGCAGTGCAGTAAATTGGCGTGTTTGGGATGCGCGACATCAGCTCGGTCAGCGCGCCCGCGTGGTCTTCTTCCGCGTGGTTAATGATGATGTAATCCAGCGTATTCAGGTCAATTTCAGCCGCCAGATTTTGCACAAATTCGCGGCTAAACTTATGGTCAACCGTATCAATCAGCACCGTCTTTTCTTCACGAATCAGGTAACTGTTATAGCTACTGCCTTTCAGCGTTTTATATTCGGTGCCATGAAAATCACGCACTTCCCAGTCACGTTGACCGACCCATTGGATATTGTTTTTAACCTGAATAGCCATTGAAAGTACCTCAAATAGAATTAAAAAAACGATGCTCGTATTTGATGTATTACAATCGCCATGCCAACTTTTTATTTTATTGATTTATATGATTATTTATGTTTTTTGTAAACTGTCGTTTGTCAAAATGACAATGAAAAATTTTGTCTTTTTGACAATTAGATTGTCTTTATGACTACCAAGGGCTAAGTTAGCCGAATCGTCGTCTGGAGCCGCCTATGAGCCTTTCAATTACCTCCCTTGCCAACATTGCCATTGACCTGCAAAGCGGCATTTCTCATCAGGATCGTTTCGCGCGTTTGATTCGGACGCTGCGCCAGCTTTTGGGTGGTGATGCCACGGCGTTGTTGCGTTACGAAGCGCGGCAGTTTCGCCCGCTGGCGATTGATGGCCTGGCGCAGGATGTGCTCGGGCGGCGGTTTGATCTGGATGAACATCCACGTCTTGAAGCTATTGCGCGCGCAGGCGATGTGGTGCGTTTCCCGGCGGACAGCGAATTACCCGATCCTTACGATGGGCTCATTCCTGATCATACCGATTTAAAAGTCCATGCCTGTCTCGGCCTGCCGCTATTTGCCGACCAAAACCTGATTGGCGCGTTAACAGTGGACGGTATGGACCCTTTGCAGTTCGATCATTTCAGCGATGAAGAGTTGCGCTTAATTAGCGTGTTGGCAGCAGGTGCTTTGAATAACGCCTTGCTGATGGAACAGCTTGAAAATCAAACGCCTGCGGTTGTCTCCACTCCCATTACGAGCAAAACCAGCAGCGCCGAGATGGTGGGCTTGTCTACTGGGATTATGCAGCTTAAGAAAGAGATCGAAATTGTCGCCGGTTCTGACCTGAATGTGCTGATAACGGGGGAGACGGGTGTTGGGAAAGAGCTGGTGGCGCGTGCCATTCACAGTGGATCGGCGCGGGCGGCGAATCCGCTGGTGTATCTGAACTGCGCGGCTCTGCCGGAAAGCGTGGCGGAAAGTGAACTGTTCGGCCACGTCAAAGGGGCGTTTACCGGCGCGATTCACCATCGAACCGGAAAGTTTGAAATGGCGGATAACGGCACGCTGTTCCTTGATGAAATAGGGGAGCTGCCATTAACGTTACAGGCAAAATTATTGCGAGTTTTACAGTATGGCGATATTCAGCGTGTGGGCGATGACAGCAGCCAAAGGGTAAATGTGCGGGTGCTGGCGGCGACCAATCGCGACTTAAAGCAGCAGGTACTGTCGGGTGATTTTCGTGCCGATCTATTCCATCGTTTAAGCGTCTTCCCACTGCATGTTCCACCGCTACGTGAGCGCGGAGATGACATCACTCTATTAGCTGGGTTTTTCTGCGAGCAAAGCCGCGTAAAAATGGGGCTGAAACAGGTCGCCTTGACGGATAGCGCTCGGGAATTACTGCGTCGATATGACTGGCCTGGAAATATTCGCGAGCTGGAGCATGCTCTTTATCGCGCCACTGTGCTTGCGCGCTCCGGTAAACCAGATGGCGAAATCTGGTTGGAACCACAACATTTTCAACTAACAGATACTGAAGCTAAACCTGCTAGTACAGCTGTTGCCCGCGTGGCTGAGGTCGATAACTTACGGACGGCGACTGATGATTTCCAGCGGCGGATTATTATCAGCACGCTGGAGGCTAATGCGGGGAATTGGGCTGCGAGTGCCCGGCAGTTGCAGTTAGATGTTGCTAATTTACACCGCCTGGCGAAACGTCTCGGTGTGAAGTAGTTTTTTCAGGGGATTTTTGATTTCCTGACACAAGAGCTTGCTACCCACTCGATAAATTCATTTTTAGGCAGGGCTTTACTGAAGAACCAGCCCTGTCCGTACTGCACACCCTGTTTGCGTAGCCATGCCGCCTGGCTGGGGGTTTCAATGCCTTCGGCCACCATCAAAATCCCCAGAGCCTTTGCCATTTCAATAATATGCGGAGTGACATTTTTATATTCGAGGGCATCGACGAATGATTTATCTATTTTAAGGGTATCAACATCGAGATCTTGTAAATAACTCAGGCTGGAATAACCGGTTCCAAAATCATCAATATAGATGGTATGCCCGGCATTTCGATATTGCGCGATAATCGGTGCTGTAATTTTCGGATCAGAAAATCCACGTTCAGTAATCTCAAATGCTATTTGTTTTGGATTAACTGAATAACGTGCCAGGTACGGACGAGTAATATCAAGAATATGCAGGCTACGGGCATCCTGAACACCCATGTTCACAGAAATATGATAGTGAGGGTGCTTGCTTAACCAGTCGCCCAACTCGAGGAAAATGCGCTTAATGACCAGCTCTGTTAATTGTGTTACCAACCCGGTTTGCTCCGCCAGTGGGATAAACACATCCGGGTTTAACATTGAGCCATCTTGTTGCTGCCAACGAATTAAGGCTTCCGCGCCGACAATTTCGCCGCTTTGAAGATGAACAATAGGTTGATAAACCACGCTAAATTCATTGTTTTTGATAGCGTCCATCAGCCTGTTACGAGGCGATAACAACCGACGCAAAATACGAATTAAGAGTCCACCAGCAACGAGGCTTATGATTAAGCCTACTGGTAGCCAGATAAACAATTGCTTATACCAGGCGGTCGTCATGGGTTCCATTGACGCCCAGGCAATCATGGCCAGGCCAAGATTATTATCCCGGCGAATCACATAGAAATTGTCGTTGCTCTGAAATTCGTCCGTACCTTTTTCTAGCGCTTCGTGCCATGTCTCGGAAATATATCGACTGTTGCTGGCAATAAGCTGATTATTATGCAGTCCAATCATCGCAATATTTAGCGTGTGATTACCAAAGGGGAGAACATCAATAAATGACATTGGGTCAATTAATGCAAGGTGAGGTTTCTTGCCGATATATACCATCTTGCGTTGAAAATCGGGTATCGGTGGAGTGGTATACCAGGCGTTAAAACCATGAATACCCTGACGGTCCGGTTTACCTAATGTAGCACTACGAGTAATGGACTCCAGTGAAGTACACAAAACATGCTCATCTTCCTGGAACATCACTTCTTGCACGTAGCGATATTCAAGAGCGACACGATGCATGGCTTCCGCGTGTGCTTGCGAACATGTATTGTCATTAAAGCGGTTAATATCATTAATCGCAGAAACAGCCTGGTCGATGACCTTGTCAGTGCGAAGCAAAGCGTGATCGGCAAACTCTACTAATTCATCGTGAAATGCGTGTTCGGCATTACGATGAGCGAGATAAATGCTTAACAGAATGGGTAGCAAAACTGCCAAAATAAGTACACCGCTTACCAGGCTGATGAGCTTTCGGGATGTCATTCTTTTAGACCCAGTTAAGAAGTTAGTTTTTATAATGGTTTTTCATAGACGAGAACAGTGTATCTCACATGAATAGGCGATGTTATGTTTTCCTCTGCCTATGCGGTGGGATAACCTGTGAAAGTGAGTGACTGGTGAGCAATAAATGAAGAAAAAAGAGTTTGTTATTCAGGATCTGTTGAGCAAAATTTATCAGCACAACGATAACCAAAGGCGAAAATTACCGCCTGAGCGCCAATTAGCATTGGAATATGATGTCTCGCGTTTCACGATTCGTAAAGCGCTGGAAAAGCTGGTCAGCATTGGGGTCATTGAGATTATTCAGGGCTCCGGGATTTGGATTAATCCGCAGGCCAGAAATAACCCATTGGTCTATAACTCCATCACCGAAAAGCATTTCGACCAGATAGCTTTTCGCATGGTTAATCTGCATAAGAAATTACCCAATCGCGAAGAGCAGCAAGTATTTGGTCTGGGTAAAGAGGACTACATTTGGCAATTTTGCCGCCTGCGTTATGTTGAAAATCAAAAGATACAAATTGAGATTTCGCGCATGCCAGTACAGGATTTTCCAGATCTGAACCAGCAGGTCATCGAGCGCTCGATTCAAAAATATGTGCTGAGTAAAGGGTTGCGGATTTCGCACCTGTTAACCAGTTATCAGGCGGTAGCAGTCAGTAAAGAGCAGGCGGTATTGCTGGAGTGTAAAAAAGGTATCCCGGCGATGCACATCATCAACCGGGGAATTCTTGAAGGAGGACGGGTTTTTGAAATCAGCGATATCATTGATATCAATTATTCCTGTACCTACGTTACCCCCTATAACCACGATAATTTGGCCTGGCGGCAGGGCATTCAGGGAGTGTGAATGGCTCCGTTAGGTAAGCGGCTTTGCGTCCACTCATGTGGGCGATATTCCACCGGGAAGGTTTCCGCTCTTTGTTGGTCGAAACCTACGCCAATACCCGGTTTTTCAAGCGGATAAATATAGCCCTTCTCCGCAACCGGGCTCCCTGGAAAGACCGATTCGGTATTTGGTTTATTTGGAATAAATTCCTGAATCGCTGCATTGTGCAGATGGATATTTAAATGGGTATTTACCGCTACGCCAATTGGCGTCATATCCGATGGGCCATGCCATGCCAGGCGTACACCGAATGCCTGACATAGAATAGCGAGCTTCAATGCAGGGGTGATTCCACCAATTTGCGAAACATGGCAGCGGATAAAATCGATGCGGCGATTAACAATCAAATCATGCCATTCGGCAGGGTTATTAAATAGCTCCCCCAAAGCAAGTGGAACCGAAGAATGCGCGCGAACCTGCTCAAGCCAGGCGCTTTGTTGCGGCGGTAAAATATCTTCGATAAACCATGGCTGGTATGGCTCAAGAGCTTTTGCCAATTGCACCGCTTGTTGTGGGAACAGACGCTCATGTACATCGTGAAGTATATGGAACTGGTTGCCGTACTTTTCGCGCAGAGCCTTAAACATTGCCACAGTATTGGCCATGTATTCGTCCTGATCGTAGTAGGCACCGGGAGTAGGTATCTTTGTGGCATGCAACCCCTGAGGTGTTCCGCCATAAAACCCTAACTGACAGCGAATATAGCGATAACCTTGTGCCAAAAGTTTGTCGACTTCCAGATACAAGCCTTCAAGCGTTTCACTGGCGGCGTGGCTATATGCTGCGATAGCGTCTTTCGATTTACCGCCAAGAAGTTGGTATAGCGGCATTCCTGCCAGCTGGCCTTTAATATCCCAAAGTGCCATATCGACACCTGCGATAGCGTTATTGATAACCGGTCCGTTGCGCCAGTAAGCGTTGACCATCATCATCTGCCACAGATCTTCAATGTTATTGGCATCGCGCCCTATTAGCAGTGGTTTGAGATATTCATCGACCATCACTTTTACCGCCAGGGGGCGTTGCTGGAAGGTCGCACATCCATGACCTATTACACCCTTATTGGTGGTGACACGCACCGTAATCAGGTTGTGACGGTCAGGGCGGGTAATAAAACATTCAATATTTTCAATAATGGTTGGTTGCACGAGATTACTCCACAGACCTTGTCAATCGCGGTCATTTACTCATCAATTAAAGGCTTCTGTTATTTACTATCACCTTATTTTTATATGTGGGTAAACCATTATTTTTGCTTATTTTTATTGGTCCGTAAAATAGTTGAATGTGACCTAAAAACCATACCAATTTGTCAGTTTGATGTGTTTAATGCCCTTTGTTAGGAGTAATTGTGATGTTGCTCAAAGTTTATTGGTTTGTTTTGGTTCTTTCGATTCTCTACCATCTCAGGCATTCAACACATAATAATTAGTAATTCTTTGGGAGCGACAGATGGGGACTCGTGATGCCATTAATAATATTATTCACCTTGTAGGTGGTGCGGATAATATTAACAAAGCCTGGCACTGTATGACGCGCTTGCGCTTCTCTCTGATTGATGAGAATAAAATTGATCAGTCCGAAATTAAAAAAATCCCCGGTGTATTAGGGGCGCAGATCCAGAGTGACCAATTCCAGATTATTATTGGCCCGCAGGTGAACAGTTGGTACGAACAGCTGAGCAGCGCGCTGGATACATCTGGTGAGCAAATTGCCCCCGCGACTCACAAGAAAGCCCGTAAAAGCCTGGTGTCGATGTTTATGGATACCGTATCGGGCGTGTTTGGGCCGATTGTTCCCGCTATCGCTGGCGCCGGGATGATCAAAGGTCTGTTAGCAGGCTTGATTGCGCTTAAATTCGTTTCGGCAAAAAGCGATACGGTAATTGTCATCGATTTAATTGCCAGCGGCGTGTTCTATTTTTTACCGTTTTTCCTCGCTATCTCTGCGGCACGTATCTTTAAAACTAATGAATACCTGGCCGCAGCGGTGGCGGCCTGCCTGATGTATCCATCGCTTATCGAAGCAGCAAAGTTACTGGCAAGCCATGCGCCGAATGCTGTCGATACGTTCTATTTTCTGAACGTGGTACCGGTTTCGGTATTTAACTACGCCTCAAGCGTGATCCCGGTGATTTTCTCTGTTCTGGCCCTGAGCTACATCCATCGATGGGTGGACCGGTTTATGCCAGATGTATTGAAAACGGTATTTACTCCGACGCTCACTTTGTTCCTCGCCGCGTTAGTTGCGCTGGTGGTGATCGGGCCGTTGGGGATCTATCTGGGTAAAGCATTGGCGTGGTTTATTGAGGGGTTGTTTGGTGTATCCGCAAGTTTTGCCGGATTGGTAGTGGGGGCCATTCGCCCGGTAGCGATTTTGACCGGAATGCACCATGCAATGACACCAATCGCGCTGCAAAACTTTACCGACCGCGGCTACGACATGCTGATGCCAATGATGTTTATGGCTAATATGGCGATTGCCGGATCAACGTTTGCCATCTGGAAGCAAAGTAAATCTCGCGAAGAAAGATCGGTGGTTCTGCCTGCTGCTATTTCCGCATTACTGGGTATCACCGAACCTGCGCTGTTTGGTGTTCTGACGCGCTACAAGAAAGCGTTTATCGCCGCCACGGTTGCCAGCTCCATCGCCTCGGCATTTATTGCCTTCTTCGGTGTGCGTTTGTATGGCTATATTTTGTCGAGTATTTTCAGCCTGCCGGCTTACATCGGGCCATACTTTATCTTTGCTTTGATGGGAGTGGCGCTGGCATTAGGATTATCATTTACTCTGACTACTTTGTTGGTGCGCGAGAAAGCCTGAAAAACTGGCGGATGACGCTTGCGCTTATCCGCCCTCCGAAAGTTTGCGAAATTAACGTCGGTGCGCCAGGCGGCGCACCAGACGGTCTCCAATACTTTGTACTAATTGCACCATCACCACCAGAATGACAACGGTGCCAACCATGACCTGGTCATTAAATCGCTGATAACCGTAGCGAATTGCGAGGTCTCCCAAGCCGCCACCGCCAATCACACCAGCCATCGACGAAAAGCCGATTAGCATTACGATGGTAAGGGTGATCCCTGCAAGCAGAGCAGGCAGCGCTTCGGGTAGCAGTACTTTGCTGATGATATGCCAGACATTTCCTCCCATGGATAAAATGGCCTCAATGCGACCTTTATCGACCTCATCTAACGCGTTTTCTACTACCCGCGCAAAGAAGGGGAAGGCGCCAATTGTTATCGGAACCACTGCGGCTGTGCTGCCTAACGTGGTGCCGATAATTATGCGGGTAAAGGGGATCAGCGCAATTAACAGCACAATAAACGGCAGTGAACGACCGATATTCACGACACTACCAATGACCTGATTGAATAGCGGAGCGGGCAATACTCCATCACGGCGAGTGAGGAATAACAGCACCCCCAACGGCAATCCAATCAGCACGGTAAAGAGTGCCGCGAGGCTTACCATGTATAGTGTATCCAGTGAGCCATCTAACAGTAATGGCCATAAATCATCCCAGTCTAGGCGACTTCGCATAATAGACTCCTTGTCACGCCGATACGGCGTAAGAATGCTTGTTCGGCCGCATCTCCAGGGAGTAACGCCTGGCGCAGACGGGAGCTGGGGATGAGCAGTAATTCAGACAACGAGCCGCTTTCTATAAGCCTGCCGTTTTCCAGCAATGCTGCGTGGTCGCAAATAGCTTTCACGACTTCAAGTTGATGGGTTATCAGCACAATGGTGACACCCAGTTTATGGTTAATATTTTTCAGTAGTGCCAGCACGGACGCGGTAGTTTCACTATCTAATGCGCTGGTTGCTTCATCACACAGCAGAACATCAGGATGAGCAGCCAGCGCGCGAGCAATCCCCACACGCTGTTTTTGCCCACCGGATAGCTGAGAAGGAAAAGCCTGTGCTTTATCGCTAAGGCCGACTAACTCGAGTAGCTCAGTGATGCGTTTTTGACGCTTTTCACGGGGAAGTCCTGCAATTTCTAACGGTACGGCGATGTTGTCCGCCACATTTCGCGCATGAATCAGGTTGAAGTGTTGGAATACCATTCCGGTGCGTTGGCGGTGTACCCGCAACTCGCGATTATTAAGAGTGGTGATATCGACACCTTGCATCAGAATGCGGCCCGAAGTGGGCCGCTCCAACAAATTAAGGCAGCGAATCAAGGTGCTTTTTCCAGCGCCGCTGCGCCCGAGAATGCCGTAGATTGCGCCGTCTGGCACAGTCAGTGAGACATCATCCAGTGCCGGTTGGCCTCCTCCGGCATACACTTTGCTCAGCCGCTCTAGGGTTATCATGACTGTGGTGTAGCAACCGGGATCACTGAGCCATTAAATCGCTTGCGAATAAAATCAGCAACCTGCGGTGATTGCAGATCTTTCGCCAGCTCCTTGATGCGTGGGTCGTTTGCCAGATTTGGGTTGGTGACCAGAATATTGGCATACGGGTTATGAGTGGCACTTTCCAACCCCAGCGCATCTTTTGACGGCGTTAATCCAGCTTCCAATGCGTAGTTACCATTAATCACGGCTAAATCGACATCATCCAGCGAACGCGGCAGTTGCGGTGCTTCGATTTCAATAATCTTCAGCTTTTTAGGATTGCTGGCTATATCGCGCGGTGTCGCCTGGTTTTGCGCGGCATCTTTAAACTCAGGTTTCAGGGTGATAAGCCCTTTGTCCTGCAAAAGATAGAGTGCCCGACTTAGGTTGGTGACGTTATTTGGTAAGGCGATGGTGGCGTTTTCCGGCACCGCTTTCAGGTCTTTATATTTGTGTGAGTAAATCCCCAGTGGCTCGATGTGAACCGTGGCGGCAACGGTGAATTTTTTACCTAACGCTTTCTCCTGGTCGCGTAAATACGGAACATGCTGGAAGTAGTTGGCGTCCACATCGCCGTTGGCCAGCAGTTCGTTGGCATTTACGCCGTTACTGAGCTCAATGACTTTGAGCTTTAAATTAGGATCGAGTTTCTGCACAAAGGCCAGAATTTCTGCGTGTGGTACAGCATCTGCTGCAATGCGTAAGGTATCTGCTGCTTGAGCGCTGAAAGCCAGAGTCAAAGACAGTGCGATCCCTGCCAGTTTAAAAGAGGCATATTTCATGGGGGTTTCCTTCAATATTTAAGCGATGAGTTCAGTGCTGCTACGCAAGACATCCGGGTAATAACGTTCTGCCACGTCGGGATGAGATCGCAGGCGGCCTTTCAGGTAGTTCCAGCCAACATCACGCAGTAACGGGTTATGAGGATCGCTTTCCGGGCCATGAGCCTGGCTTGCAAGCTCAGGAGGCAATGTATAAACCGGAACCACGGTATCTAACTGTGCGCCGAGGAAAAATGCGATGGACTGGCGCTCCTGCCCAGGCGGAGGAGAAACCACGCGATGGACCGTGGCGCGTAAGTAGCCGTTGGTTGCCAGTTCAAGCAACTCACCAATATTCACCACAAAGCTACCGGGTAAGGGGGCTGCATCTATCCAGTTATCGGGGCTGACTTCAACCTGTAAACCCTGCTGCCTGTCTTGTAGCAGAAAGCTTAGGAAGCCGGAGTCCTTGTGAGCGCCAACACCCTGATTGCTATCGGTAGCCTGTTGGCCTGGATAGCGAATCAGCTTGATATGCTCGTTAGGTTTGTTGCCATACAGGTCATCAAAGCTATTAGCCGGTAACTTCAACGCTAATGCAAAAGTGCGTAGTAATTTCAACGCCACAGCGGTCATTTCACGCTGAAATTGCAACAGAGTCGGCTTGAGAGTTGGCAACGATTCAGGCCACAGGTTGGGCCCTTGCAGACGCAGCCAGCCAGGTTGTGATGGACTGACGGAAAGTATCGGGCGTTCAGCGCCAATATCAAATTGCTCACGCCAGTCAGGTTTACCACGTGTTAATTCGCTGGCGGCGCGGTTATAACCGCGAAAATGCGGGGAGTGAATCATCGCGACTTTTTGTTTTTCTGCGTCAGGCAAAGAGAAAAACAGCTGGGCTTCATCCTGAACGGCCTGTTGCAGTTCCGGGCTGATGCCATGATTTATCAGATAAAAGAAGCCGATGTCACGAGCAGCATGGCGTAGTTGTTCAAGAAAGGCTGCGCGATCGGTATCGGTGCCATCAAGGGCTAAGAGATCGAGTATTGGCAATGCCTGGGTCGTTGTTTTGCTCATTTTGAACTCCACGTAATTCAGATGTTTTCCCGTCACGTTTTGATGTTTTAGCCCAACAATAATTTTCACAACGACAGCGCTGACTCATGGTTTATCCCTTCTGGATTGATGTGTTGTTCGTGGAAATGACATTGCCGCAACTGCGTCACGCTGCCCAATATTGTTATCTTCTAAGTTATTGCTGGGCTGGGTTCTAAGCATTTGCAGAATTTGGCAATCAACGGTTCTTAAGCTTTGTTGCCAAACAGGCTTGCTTTTTTTTCATTCATCTTTTATTTTATTGTTATGTTATAACGTATCCTGGAAAAGAAAATGAAACGTGACATCCATCCTTTCTATCGAACAGTCGTGTTCCACGACACCACCGCCAATGAGTTCTTTAAAGTGGGTTCGACTATCAAGACAGACCGGGAAATTGAGCTTGAGGGTGTGAAATATCCCTATATCACGCTGGAGGTTTCATCGGCCTCTCATCCACATTACACCGGTAAACAAAGAACATTCACCAACGAAGGTAGTCCGGCTCGTTTCCAGCAGCGTTTCGGTCATTTTTTTGGCAAGGGAGAGTAAGAGATGCAGGTTCTGAATTCATTACGTAGTGCAAAGCAGCGCCATCCAGATTGCCAGCTTGTGAAGCGTAAAGGGCGGCTGTATGTGATTTGCAAAAGTAACCCGCGTTTCAAAGCGGTGCAGGGCGGGAAGAAGCGGCGTTAAGACAAGGGGCACTTCGCCCCTTGGCTCTTATAAGCTGTGAACGTTACGGACGTCCGAGCGAGAAAATATCGTAAAATGAGAGCTCGCCTTTCGTCGCCACCATCTTATGCAGTAGCGATTTTTGTTGTTCGTCAACACCAGGGGAATGCAGGATTTTATCGATCAATGTGGGTGGAACGTTACGCGTGTTGTACCACTCACCGTTATAGCAAACGCGTAAATCAAGCACATCAATATCGTCATAGCGATAACGGGGATTCACATCAAAAAAGAAAAAGCCGTTTAGCAGCGCAAACAACACAACCAATAACCAAACCGATCCCGACAGAGTATCCGATTCCAGCATCACCCATAGTGTTGCGAACCAACCTATCCACATGCCGATAAATAACCCCGGATGCTTACGAATAAAGCTGATGCTAAAACGCGGGCGATTGTCGCGTTTTTCTTCCGCATTGAGTTGTTCGATTGTATCGGTGAGCAGACGCTGAATTTCAGTCATGATGGCCTTCTGAACAGGAACGCGACAGGCAGAGAACTGTTATTTTAAGAAGCCCTGCGAGGGTAAAAAAGTAACAGTTTAGCCATAAAAAACCATAACAGTTAATGTGGCGTGTCAGGCACCATTTTAATCAGCCGAGCTGGGTTTCCAGCAACTACCGAGTTCGCCGGAATATTTTTCGTGACGACGGAGCCGGCACCTATCACTACATTATCGCCAATAGTCACACCAGGGTTGATAACCGCGCGCCCGCCAATCCAGACATTATTGCCAATCGAGACAGGTTTACCGAACTCAACACCACTGTTGCGCGTTTCAGCATCCAGCGGATGAGTCGCAGTATAAATATGAACACCTGGGGCCAACATGCAATTCTCACCGATGTGAACAGGACAAACATCGAGAATCACACAGTCAAAATTGGCGTAGAAGTTTTTGCCGAGGAAAATATTGTAGCCGTAATCACAACGAAACGATGGCTCAATATAAGCATCCAGACTTTGACCTAATAGTTGTTCGAGCAGTTCACTACGAATGGCCTTTTCATCTGGAGCGGTGTGATTAAAACGGTGAATCAGATGGCGCGCTTTTACGCGGTCATCTCGAAGCTGTTGGTCTGCAGGGCGATAAAGTTCGCCTGCAATCATTTTCTTTTTTTCTTCACTCAAGGTGATGCCTTTTAAAATAGACAGGACACCCGTTACCCTAAGCGATTAGTTTGTAGTTAAGGTGGCTATAGTTCCTTTTTGTGACGGTAATCACATGGTTAAATGTGCTAATAACAATCACAAATTAAGGGGAGCGACGGACAGAATGTAGTAAGCCTTACAAAAGAGCGATGAGCAGCTTGTATCTCGAAAGCTGAACAGCCCAGGATAAATATCTATTTAGCACTCTGTTAAGTGACTAAAAGAGTTTCTGAATCCATTTGTGGCTGATTACAACAGCATGTCAGTCTGAAACCATAAAGGTAATAACAGTTAAGGGGTATTAGCGGATAAATTTCCATACGGATGGTGGTATTTTATCGTAAAGCTTATTCATGGTCAGTTCAGCCAGACGGTGGTCTGCTGCTGAATAAAATACAGCCAACTCATTATCTGGTAATTCGTATTTATTCTTTTCGATTACGCGCTCTAAGGTGTCAATTGTTTGGCAGCGTCGCAGGCGCATCAAATAATCGGTCTTAGTAAGTGGTTTTGTTGTCATGAAATCACCTTATTACATCTTGTAATAGTTCTAAAAGGAGAGGCTTACAGGGTTAGCGCGACTCTCTGTGACGAAACATCGGAATAACCGATTCCCGGACTTACGCCATTTCTGCAAGTCTTGGGCATTGATGCCATAGTTACTGAACAGCATAAACGTATCGTCTAAATATTCGTCAATTTGTTCAATCAATTTACTCTCATCATCGTACTTAATTTTGTAATTAAGTGCGAAAGCAGCAATATGCTCAATCAATTCATTCAACTGCAAGTTAATGGCCGAAGTAGGATCATTAACCCAACCATGATTACTCTCGCCAAGGTTGGTAAGGCAGTCATGATACAGGTTTTCGCAGAGAAATTTAAGCTGCGCGATATCATGCCGTTTTGGTGAGTATTCGTCCATAATGCAGCCCCTTTTTATCGAAGAAAATTTGATAAACAAAACGCCTTGGGGTGGACACACCTGGATGAGGTGGGAATCAATTACAACGATTATTCCATATACGTTTACTATAAATCAATCCGTAGTAGATTTCCTTTCGCTATTACGAAAAATTACATTTACAGCAAAGCTGTTTACTCTAACGTAATGTTTATTAAGACTTTCACTTTTTTTAAAAGCATTGTCTGATAAATTAACTTAAGTGAACGTTTGGGAAAGCAGTTTATATTCAATGGGTTAATTTTGTGTTGCTGCAATGAACCTTAAATGGGGAGTAAATAAGGGGTTAATTAAGAATTATCCTAATATATAAGTATGAACCTTCTTGCCTTATCTGCCAGTGAATTTAAGAAATATCTTGTCATCATATTTAAGTCCAACTGAGTTCTTATTGCAACATTTAGTAACCTATCGTAGAAAAAGCCAGCAGCTATCGTTATTTATTAATATGACAAATAGAAACCGCGGATATAAAAAAACCGCTTCGGCGCTGAGGGATCCCCAGTAATGGGCGGGTAAAAAAGACAGGCATAGAGATTTGTGATCTACTGATTGTGCGACCAATCCAGTGAGATCACCTCTATGCCTGAACATAAAGTATGCCAGAATTTTTTTCGTGAAACTTTAGCCCCGTTTCATCAGTACCGACAAAATGCCCTTCTTGATGCCACCGTTGCTTTAACTCGTGGCGCATCTCTGACGCTGACCAGCATCGGACGTTACCTTCCGGGAACTGCGCAGGTCAAAAACAAGATAAAACGGGTCGACCGCCTGCTCGCTAACGCCTCACTACACAATGATATCCCCTTAATATTTGACAATATTATTTCTCTGCAGACACAACGGCTGTCGTGGTGTGTGATTGTTGTTGACTGGAGTGGGTATCCTTCACAGGAATACCGGCGAGCCTGATTTGTGACGGGCGTTCCATCCCGCTCCTGAGCCACATTGTTCCCTCGGCAAAACAACAAAATGCACAAGTGCAGAAAGCGTTTCTGGATGCACTCGCCAGGGCTATTGCGCCGGAAACTCGGGTGATAATCGTCACTGACGCTGGTTTTCAGAACACCTGGTTTCGGCATATCAGGTCTTTGGGCTGGGACTTTATCGGCAGGATCAGGGGTAATATTCAGCTTCGCTTACAGGAAAAAGGTGAACAATGGCTTAGAAGGCAGTCGCTTACGGCCAAAAGAAAGCCTGAATATCTGGGGCCGGGTACGCTGGCGCGGGCTGAATACGCTCAGTGTGATGGCCACTTTTATCTTCATAAAAAAGAGGCTAAAGGGCGAAAAGGCAAACGGGCCCGCCGCCGTATATCCCGTTATTCTCAGGAGCGGGACGGTCGGGCTTCGGCGAATGAACCCTGGCTTATTTTCAACAGTACCGATGAATTCAGTCCGGCAAAAGTGATGAAACTCTACAGCCGGAGAATGCAGATTGAACAGCACTTCTGCGACGAGAGAGTGAACGATTTGGTTTTGGTCTTCGCGCGAGTCACAGTGGTACAGAAGGGCGAATTCTGGTACTGAGTCTGCTTGCGACGCTGGCAACAGTGGTATTGTGGATTATTGGCTATCATGCTGAAAATAAAGGATTACATCTGAGATATCAGGCGAACACTATAAAATCGAGGCGGGTACTTTCATTTCTGACATTAGCGGAGAATATCTTGCGACATTCCCCGCTAGTTTTAACAAGAATGGTGCTGAGCACCGTTCTTAACCACCTGGCCAGAGCCTACCGAAGTATGGTCCTGGTTTATTAGCGCTGAGTTTGTGGGGATCCCTCAGCGCTTGCGCGGCCTTTAAATTGCAGATTTAAGACTTACTTGTGGTGCTCAACAGCGTGAGTGTGTTCAACATCTTCAGACTTACGGCTGAAGCGACGACGAACTACCACGAAGAACACTGGTACGAAGAAGATAGCCAGGACTGTTGCAGTAACCATCCCGCCCATAACCCCTGTACCTACGGCGTTCTGTGCACCAGAGCCTGCACCGGAGCTGATTACCAGCGGCATTACACCGAGGATAAACGCCAGTGATGTCATCAGAATCGGACGCAGACGCATACGGACCGCTTCGAGTGTCGCTTCAATCAGGCCTTTGCCTTCTTTTTCCATCAAGTCTTTGGCGAATTCCACGATAAGTATCGCGTTCTTCGCCGACAAGCCGATGGTTGTCAGCAGGCCTACCTGGAAGTACACGTCGTTGGTCAGCCCACGCATCGTCGCGGCAAGCAGTGCACCGACAACCCCAAGTGGAACAACCAGCATGACCGAGAATGGAATCGACCAGCTCTCATACAGTGCAGCCAGACACAGGAACACCACTATCAGGGAGATGGCATACAGGGCAGGGGCCTGGTTACCAGATAAACGTTCCTGATAGGACATGCCCGTCCAGTCATAACCAATACCGGTTGGCAGTTTGCTGGCCAGTTGTTCCATCAGGTCCATCGCTTCACCGGTACTCTTACCCGGAGCTGCCTGACCAAGGATTTCCATGGAAGGTAAGCCGTTGTAACGTTCCAGACGTGGTGAACCATATTCCCAGTGCGCGGTTGAGAACGCGGAGAATGGCACCATCTGGCCGGTAGAACCGCGGACATACCAGTTGTTGATATCGCTAGGCAGCATACGGAATGGCGCATCCGCCATCAGGTAAACTTTCTTCACACGACCACGGTCGATAAAGTCGTTCACGTAGCTACCACCCCATGCTGCACCCAGCGTGGTGTTGATATCACTGATAGAAACGCCCAATGCCTGCGCTTTTTCCTGGTCGATATCGACTTTAAACTGCGGCGTATCTTCCAGACCGTTTGGACGCACGCCCACTAACAAGTCAGGATGTTTTGCCACTTCGCCAAACAACTGGTTACGCGCCTGAGTCAGTTTTTCGTGTCCAAGGTTTGCCTGGTCAATCAACTGGAAGTCGAAGCCCGTTGCAGTACCCAGTTCTACGATAGCTGGCAGGTTAAATGCGAACACGATGGCATCTTTGATTTTTGAGAATTCGGCGCTTGCGCGACCAGCAATCGCTGGAACCTTGTTCTCTTCACCTGGACGCTCATCCCAATCTTTCAATGATACGAATGCCAGACCGGTGTTCTGCCCTTGTCCAGAGAAGCCAAAGCCGTTAACGGTAAACACCGAGTTAACGTTGTCTTTCTCTTTTTCGAGGTAGTACTTGGTCACATCATCAAGAACGGCTTGTGTACGTTCTTGCGTCGCACCTGCAGGCAGCTGTGCCATGGTCAGGAACACGCCCTGGTCTTCGTCTGGCAAGAAGGAACTTGGCAGGCGAATAAACAGGAAGGCCATACCAACCACAATCAGCAGATACAACACCAGGTAACGACCGGTGCTACGCAAGATGTTACCGACGCTGTCGGTATAGTGATGCGTGCTCTTGTCGAACATGTTGTTAAACCAGCCGAAGAAGCCTTTCTTCTCGTGGTGTTCGCCTTTCGCAATCGGCTTGAGCAAGGTGGCGCAAAGTGCGGGTGTCAGAATCATTGCCACCAGTACAGAAAGCACCATTGCCGATACGATGGTAATAGAGAACTGACGATAGATTGCCCCTGTGGAACCGCCGAAGAATGCCATTGGTATAAATACCGCTGACAGAACCATCGCGATGCCCACCAGAGCACCCTGAATCTGCTCCATTGATTTACGTGTGGCTTCTTTCGGTGGCAATCCTTCTTCCACCATCACACGCTCAACGTTCTCTACTACTACGATGGCGTCATCCACCAACAGGCCTATCGCAAGCACCATCCCGAACATCGTTAGGGTGTTTATCGAATAGCCAAAGACGGCAAGGATGGCAAACGTCCCCAGCAGTACCACCGGTACCGCAATCGTTGGAATCAATGTGGCGCGGAAGTTCTGCAAGAACAGATACATTACCAGGAACACCAGCACGATTGCTTCAACGAGGGTTTTTACTACCTCTTTGATAGAGATTTTAACGAATGGCGTGGTGTCATATGGATAAACAACTTTCAGACCCGCAGGGAAGAATGGCTGTAGTTTTTCCACAGTGGCACGTACCGCATTCGCGGTATCCAGGGCGTTAGCACCGGTTGCCAGTTTGATACCTAAACCAGAGGCTGGTTGGCCGTTGAAACGTGCAACAACGTTATAGTTCTCGCCGCCCAACTCAACTTTTGCCACATCTTTAAGCAGAACACGTGAGCCATCCTGATTCACTTTCAGCAAAATTTTGCTGAACTCATCGGCAGATTTTAAACGGGTTTGAGCAATGATAGAGGCGTTAAGTTGTTGACCTTTAACTGGTGGAGTACCACCTAACTGACCTGCGGCTACCTGGGCGTTCTGCGCTTTGATAGCGGCAATAACATCAACCGGCGTGAGCTGGTAATTGTTCAGTTTGTTCGGATCCATCCAGATACGCATCGCGTACTGAGCACCAAACAGCTGAACATCACCAACACCGCGAGTACGGCTGATCGGGTCTTTAATAGTTGCGCCAACGTAGTCCGAAATATCTTCCTGTGTCATGGAGCCATCGGTGTTGATCATACCGAGAACCATCAGGAAGCTACTGGAAGACTTCTCAACGCTAACACCTTGCTGCTGTACTTCTTGAGGAAGCAGTGGCATCGCAAGTTGCAGTTTGTTCTGAACCTGTACCTGTGCGATATCCGCGTCAGTACCAGAATCAAAGGTAATGGTTATGGTTACAGAACCAGAGGAATCACTGGATGAGGACATGTACAGCAGGTTGTCGATACCGTTCATGTTCTGTTCGATAACCTGTGTAACGGTATCCTGTACCGTTTTCGCATCTGCACCAGGGTAGTTTGCTGAGATCGAAATTGCCGGTGGCGCAATGGTTGGATATTGCGCGATCGGTAATTTCATGATCGCAAGCCCGCCCGCCAACATAATAATGATGGCGATTACCCAGGCAAAAATCGGGCGATCGATAAAAAACTTAGCCATGTCTTAACGGCTCCTGTTTAAGTTAAGACTTCGTTTGTTCAGACTGTGCGCCAGCGGCTGCTTGATCCTGGCCTTTATTTTCTGCCGCCACTTCCTGCGCTTTCACCTGAACACCGGGTTTCACTTTTTGCAAACCGGTCACAATAACGCGATCACCATCCTTCAACCCACTGGTTACCAGCCATTTGTCGCCGATAGCTTGAGTTGCGGTGATATTGCGTACTTCCACTTTGTCTTCTTTACCAATAACCATTGCTGAAGCATCACCACGCGGTGTACGAGTTACACCTTGTTGTGGAACTAACAGCGCGTTTGGATTGGTACCTTCTTCCAGTTGTGCACGAACAAACATGCCCGGCAGTAATGTTTTATCTGGGTTCGGGAAGATAGCTCGCAAAGTGATAGAGCCGGTGGTCTGGTCAACTGTCACATCAGAAAACTCTAAAGAGCCTTCCTGCGGGAAAGTGATACCGTCGTTGGTCACTAATTTGACTTTAGCTTTACCGTTTTCTTGTTTCAGTTTGCCTTCTGCCAGCTCTTGCTTAAGGCGCAAGAAATCATTGCTGGATTGGGTCACATCAACATAAATCGGGTCGAGCTGTTGTACTGTTGCCAATGCAGAAGCCTGTCCGCTAGTCACCAGAGCGCCTTCTGTAACAGAAGACTTACCAATGCGACCGCTAATAGGTGAAGTCACTTTGGTATATGCAAGGTTAATGCGAGCAGTTTCAACGGCGGCTTTAGCAGCCACAACAGATGCGTTTGCCTGTTGAGAATCGGCAAGTGCAGTGTCGTAGTCTTGTTGACTGATGTACTTAGTACCTAACAGTTTCTGATAACGTTTAAGCGTCAGCTGAGCGATGTTTGCACTTGCTTGTGCTTTAGCGAGGTCGCCTTTGGCGCTGTCATATGCTGCCTGGTATGTTGCAGGGTCGATTTGGTACAGCGACACACCAGCCTTGATTTCACTTCCTTCTTCGAAGTTACGTTTCAGGATGATGCCACTGACTTGTGGGCGAACTTCTGCAATACGATAAGCGCTTGTACGGCCAGGAAGCTCTGTAGTTATCTGCAAAGGAGCACTTTTCAGAGTTACCACACCCACTTCTGGGGTATGCGGCGCACTCTGTTTTGTCTCTTTGTCATTACATCCTGTAAGTACTAAGCTGCCTGAGAGCATCAGAATGGCCGCCAGAGGCGTAAACCCTCTGTTTTTGTTCATATGTAAACCTCGAGTGTCCGATTTCAAAGTTGTTCAATGGATCAAATGTCCACAAACCCATTGCTGCGTTTATATTATCGTCGTGCTATGGTACATACATTCACAAATGTATGTAAATCTAACTACCGTTATTTCACCCACTTATGGCACGAAAAACCAAACAACAAGCGCTGGAAACACGCCAACACCTTTTGGATGTTGCAATCCGCTTGTTTTCACAACACGGAGTTTCCGCAACCTCGCTTGCAGATATCGCAAAAGCAGCGGGTGTAACCCGTGGTGCAATCTACTGGCATTTCAAAAATAAGTCGGATTTGTTTAATGAAATCTGGGAGCTAACTGAGTCCAGTATTGGCGATTTAGAAACTGAGTATCGGGCAAAATTTCCTGACGATCCACTTTCTGTTGTCAGAGAGTTACTTATTTACATATTACAAGCAACTGTCGCCGATGAACGCCGCCGCTTAATGACCGAAATCATCTTCCATAAGTGCGAGTTTGTAGGTGAACTGGCTGTTTTACAACAGGCCAGACGTGAACTTTATATGGAAGGAAACGAGAGAATTGAGAGCAGTTTGCAGCGTTGTATTGATGCTGAAATGTTACCAAAAAACTTGCGACTTCCCCACGCCGTTATTTTACTGCGTAGTTATATTACCGGGCTGATTGAAAACTGGCTGGTTGCACCGGATAGTTTTGATCTCCACAGCCAGGCCGAGGACTACGTCGCCATTCTGCTGGAAATGTTTCAAACCTGCCCAACCCTGAGATCCATTCCACAATAAAAATATGCTTATTAGGGTAATTCCTAACATAGTTGACCAAGGTTTTTCCGAAAAGACGTGCTAATCTTGCGGCTCATATTTCGTCTTTAACTCGCCATCCTTCGGCCTGTTCTCAAACACTGTCAAACTATGCCGCAACTCTTGTGTTCACTGTATTCACGTCGCGTACCCGCACGTTTTTTGCTCATTGCATTCGTTAGCCTGTTTTGCGTGCTGGCGCAGCCAGTCTGGGCGCAAAAAAATGGTAGCGATCTCCCGAGCCGCGATGAGATTCAAAATCAGCTGTCTGCACTGAATAAGCAAAAGACACTGTCTCCAAATGACAAACTCACCCAACAAGATCTCAATGAGACTCTTGAGGTGCTGGATAAAATTGATCGGGTCAAGGATGAAACGGCAAAACTCCATCAGCAGGTGACGGAAGCACCGAAAGTGCTGCGCAAAGCCACTGATGCGCTCAACGAGATTAAAAACCAACACGCCAACCCGGCTGATGAAGAAGCGGAAATCGAAGCGCTCAGTTTGCGCCAACTTGAGTCTCGCCTGAATGATTTAATGACGGAGTTACAGAACGCGCAAAGCGATTTGGCGACCTGGAATAGCCAACTGATTTCGCTGCAAACGCAACCTGAGCGTGTTCAGAATGCCATGACTGCGGCATCGACTCAGCTTGAAGCGATTCGTAATCGTCTTAATGGTGTCACGCCAGGCGCTGTAGACTTACGACCAAGTCAGCAAACTTTATTACTGGCCCAACAAGCATTATTGAACGCGCAGTTAGATCAACAGCGTGACAGCCTCAAAGGCAACACCATCTTGCAAGATACATTGCAAAAGCAACGTGACTACACCAACGCGCATATTAATCAAATGGAGGCGACCCTCCAGATCCTGCAAAAAGTGGCGAGCAGTAAGCGTTTAACCCTGACGCAGCAGACCGCACAGGACGCCATAGACTCTGAAGATACTGTTAAGATTCAGCAAAATCCGCTGGTTAAGCAGGAGCTGGATATCAACCATCAGCTGAGTCAGCGTCTGATAGACGCTACTCAGCATGCCAATGAAATGGTGCCTTCGAGCATTCGCATTAAAAATACACTGGATCGTGCTCTGCAATCTGAACGTAACCTCAAAGAGCAGATCGCCGTTCTGAAAGGCAGCTTGTTGTTGTCGCGTATTCTTTACCAACAACAGCAACAGAACCTGCCGTCTGCGGAAGACACTGAAGATCTGACCAACCGCATTGCGGATATTCGTCTCGAACAGTTCGATGTGAACCAACAACGTGACGCGCTGTTCCAGCCGGATGAGCTGGTCGCGAAAATCGAAGATGGACATAAAGCGGATGTCACGCCAGAGGTCCACGATGCGTTATTGCAGGTTCTGGATACTCGCCGCGAATTGCTTGATCAGTTGAATAAGCAGCTTGGCATGCAATTAATGCTGGCAATCAACTTGCAGAATAACCAGCAGCAGCTGCAAAACGTCACGAAATCACTCGACCAGATCCTGACTGAGCAGATTTTCTGGGTAACCAGTAATAAGCCGATGGATTGGGACTGGCTGAAATCATTGCCTTCTTCATTGCGCGATCAGTTTAAAAACGCCAATCTCAATTTTAAAGGGCCTGAGAACTCGCTTAAAATTCTCGCCATCCTGCTACTGATGATTCCTGCTTTGTTGCTGGCAGGCGTTATACGCTGGCGCTTTAAAGCGATAGACCGCTATCTGGAAAAGCAGGCGAGTCGTGTCGGGCAGTTGCGTAACGATAGCCAAATGCTGACCCCGAAAGCCATTGCTCTGACGCTGGTTAAAGTTTTGCCTGGCGCTCTGGTCATCTACTCAATCGGCCTGGTGTTTGCTGGCTTGCAAATGAACATCAGCGAATCGATGCTGGCATTTTGCAAACAGCTCTCCTTGTTCTGGTTAGTCTTCGGCTTAACTTACCAAGTGCTCTCTAAAAATGGTGTAGCTGTCAGCCACTTTAATATGCAACCGCAACTGTGCAGCCATTATCGTCGCCAACTGGTGCGTATTGGTTGTGCACTATTACCGTTGTTATT
Organism: Buttiauxella massiliensis; assembly: GCF_902500225.1. Lineage (GTDB taxonomy): Bacteria > Pseudomonadota > Gammaproteobacteria > Enterobacterales > Enterobacteriaceae > Buttiauxella > Buttiauxella massiliensis. The sequence goes on from NZ_LR722655.1 coordinate 60,006, forward strand.
CTGGTCGGTGCTCGGTGAACGTTCGCCTCTACATCTGGTTGAAGATGCGCTGGGTCAACTGATCATCTTCTTCAACCTGTTGCTTATCACCGCGCTGGTCTTCCCAATGTGCCGTGAAAACTGGCGCAACAAAAACAACCACACCATGCAGTTGTTTACTGTCACGATGATGGGCGTGGTGCCTGCGGTGTTAATCGTGCTGACAGCGATGGGATATTTTTATACGACACTTCGCCTTGCTGGTCGCTGGATTGAAACTATCTATCTGATACTTATCTGGAACCTGGTTTATCAGACCGTACTGCGCGGATTAAGTGTTGCAGCGCGTCGTATGGCTTACCGTCGTGCCGTTGCGCGCCGTGAGAATCTGGTGAAAGAGGGCGCAGAAGGGGGCGAGCCGGTAGAAGAGCCACCGTTAGCGTTGGACCAAATCAACCAACAAACCATGCGTCTGGCTATCATTGCTCTGTTCGCTCTGTTTGCACTGGTTTTCTACACCATTTGGTCAGATTTGTTCGGGGTATTCGGTTATCTGGACAGTATCCAGCTCTGGAGTTATAGCGCTTCCGAAGCGGGTGTAGCGGTAGTGAAAAACGTCACCATGGGCAGCCTGTTATTTGCCGCGATTGCTTTCGCTATTGCCTGGGTGCTGATTCGCAACTTACCGGGCCTGCTTGAGGTACTGGTGCTTTCGCGTTTGCAAATGCGTCAGGGTGCTTCATACGCCATCACGACCATTCTTAACTACGTCATTACTGCTGTCGGGGCGATGACCATCTTTGGTTCACTCGGCGTGTCGTGGGATAAGTTGCAATGGCTGGCGGCGGCGTTGTCGGTGGGCTTAGGTTTTGGTTTGCAGGAGATATTCGGTAACTTCGTTTCCGGCCTGATTATCCTCTTCGAGCGCCCGGTGCGTATCGGCGATACCGTCACGATTGGTGCTTATTCCGGTAGCGTGAGCAAAATTCGTATTCGTGCCACCACGATTACAGACTTTGACCGCAAAGAAGTGATCATTCCGAACAAAGCGTTTGTAACGGAACGACTGATCAACTGGTCGCTTACCGACACCATTACTCGCGTGGTTATCCGTCTGGGAGTGGCTTACGGCTCCGATCTGGATAAAGTACGTGAGATCTTACTGAAAGCGGCCCATGAGCATCCGAAAGTGATGCACGACCCTGAGCCTACGGTGTTCTTCACTACCTTCGGGGCCAGTACGTTGGATCATGAACTGCGTCTGTATGTGCGTGAACTGCGTGATCGCAGCTACACCGTCGATGAGCTAAACCGGACTATCGATCGTCTGTGTCGAGAAAATGGCATTAATATCGCCTTCAACCAACTTGAAGTTCATCTGCGTAATGACAAAGGCGATGAATTGACAGAAGTGAAACGCGATCATAATGGCAAATCAAACGGTGGTGACATCGTTCCTGCTCAGTAAAAATTAGCGGGAGCTGTTCTCTTCCCGCTTACGCAAAAAATCCTGACGGACAATCTCAAGCGCTGCGAGCGCGGTTTCCGTCGGGATTTCATGTTGTTCCAGCAGCATTATCAAATCGACAGCCAGTTTGACTTCTTCTGGTGCGTTTTCCAGCGACATAGCGTTTATCCGTTCAAGTAAATGGTTTGGTTTAAGCGTTAGCTTAGCCCACGTTCGCGGCGTTCGATGGCGCGTTCAATTCGCGTCAACGCCTGGCGGCAGCGCTGCAAACGCCCTTCGAGAGCTGCTAGTTCCTTCTGGAGCTTTTGCTGCTCGGCGAGCGTGACTTGTATCGAAAGTTGGCTTTCACGATCGCTAATCATAATCTGGATGCGGCGTTCGTAATCCTGATGCGTTGAGAGTTTCTCATACAGATTCTCGGCAACCACGGGCTGCGGATCATTTTTACGCATCTTCACGGTGGCGAGTTCACGCTGCAAGGCGGCAATTTGCGCCACTAGTTTTTCGGCAATATAGGCAACCTGCTCCGTTCGGCCCACTTTCACGCTAAGCTCTAACTGCGCAAGATTTGCCTGAACTTCGGTCAGATAATCTTTAAGTTGCGTGCTGTGAGTGGAAAACAGTTTACGATCGAAGCGTGCTTGCGATGCGCGTTGTAACGAGACAGGCGCAATGGCCTGTGCGAGTTCCGCGACGCGAGCATCCAAAGCTTGTAACAGCGCGGCGGTTTTCACAAAATGAATCTCCAGTGTTGCACGTGTTTAAGTACGGAATAATGAATGAAACGGATCATTTTAATCATCATTGGTTGGCTGGCGATAGTCCTTGCGACGCTGGGTGTTGTCTTGCCTTTACTTCCCACAACCCCATTTTTGCTGCTGGCGGCCTGGTGCTTCGCCCATTCCTCGCCGCGCTTTCATCACTGGTTACTGTACCGCTCATGGTTTGGCAGTTATATCCGCCATTGGCAGGACCATCGTGCGCTGCCGCCGGGAGCTAAACCCAGGGCACTGATTTTCATCGTATTAACCTTTGCGGTATCCCTTTATCTGGTCAATATTCTGTGGGTCAGACTACTATTATTAGTGATGATGTGCGCGTTACTGTTCTTTATGTGGCGCATGCCGGTAATTGATGAAAAGCAACAAAAGCCGTAAACCGCATTTGCAGTGGTTGCAATTGTTGGTGCCAGCCAGTAAATTCGACCGTTTTCGAGCACGGTATGACCGATTATTGAACGTTTAATACATCCGTCTCGTGCTTTGTTAGAATCATGTTTTTAGCAGGCATTAATTATGACCGCGACTGCGCAGCAGCTTGAATATCTGAAAAACAGCATCAAAAGTATCCCAGACTACCCAAAACCAGGGATCTTATTCCGTGACGTTACCAGCTTGCTTGAAGATCCGAAAGCCTACGCCACCAGCATCGAGTTATTAGTCTCACGCTTCAAAGACGCCGGTATCACCAAAGTGGTGGGTACTGAAGCGCGTGGGTTCTTGTTTGGCGCACCGGTTGCGTTGGAATTGGGCGTTGGTTTTGTGCCAGTGCGCAAGCCAGGCAAACTTCCGCGTGAAACTATCGCTGAAAACTACGAGCTGGAATACGGCACCGATCAACTGGAAATCCACGTTGATGCAATCGAGCCTGGCGACAAAGTTCTGGTAGTGGACGATCTGCTGGCAACTGGCGGCACCATCGAAGCAACAGTGAAGCTTATCCGCCGTTTGGGTGGGGAAGTGACTGACGCTGCGTTTATCATCAATCTGTTTGATATTGGTGGTGAGCAGCGGCTGGAAAAAATGGGCGTGAAAAGCTACAGCCTCGTCCTTTTCCCTGGTCACTGAGTTCAGCCTTCGTATTCCCAAAATTATACCCGTTAGCATTCGAGTTGCAGCCAACACCCCTGTAGCTTGAAGGATGATGGGTATAGAAGCCTCGCCCATCAGGTGAGGCTTATGTTAGCATTACCCCCTGAATTCACTCCCGCGATGTAGAGCCTATCTCGAATGAGCTACCAGGTCTTAGCCCGCAAATGGCGGCCACAAACTTTTGCTGATGTAGTCGGCCAGCAACACGTGTTGACTGCTCTGGCTAATGGCTTATCCATGGGCCGAATCCACCACGCCTATCTCTTTTCGGGGACGCGCGGCGTGGGTAAAACATCCATCGCTCGCCTGTTGGCGAAAGGGTTAAATTGTGAAACCGGCATTACCGCCACCCCTTGCGGTGTGTGCGACAATTGCCGCGAAATCGAACAAGGTCGCTTTGTTGACCTGATTGAAATTGATGCCGCCTCGCGTACCAAAGTCGAAGATACGCGTGATTTGCTGGACAACGTTCAGTACGCGCCAGCGCGTGGCCGTTTCAAAGTCTATCTGATCGATGAAGTGCACATGCTCTCCCGCCACAGCTTCAACGCCTTGTTGAAGACGCTGGAAGAGCCGCCATCGCACGTTAAATTCTTGCTGGCGACCACCGATCCGCAAAAACTGCCGGTCACCATTCTCTCTCGCTGCCTGCAATTCCACCTGAAAGCGCTGGATGTCGAACAAATTCGCCATCAGTTGGAACACATTCTTGGCGAAGAAAAAATCCCCAGTGAAACGCGCGCCTTGCAACTGCTGTCCCGTGCCGCAGATGGCAGCCTGCGTGATGCGCTAAGCCTGACCGATCAAGCCATCGCCAGCGGTGATGGGCAAGTGACGACCGCCGCCGTCAGCGCCATGCTCGGCACGCTCGACGACGACCAAGCGCTGTCGCTGATTGAAGCGATGATTCAGGCCGACGGCGAGCGCGTGATGAGCTTGCTTAACGATGCCGCCGGGCGCGGCGTCGAATGGGAAGCGCTGCTGGTGGAAATGCTGAGTTTGCTGCATCGCGTGGCGATGGTTCAGCTTTCGCCCGCTGCGTTAGGCAGCGACATGGCCGCGATTGAACAGCGTATGCGTGAGCTGGCGCGCGTCGTGCCGCCTGCTGAAGTCCAACTTTATTACCAAACCTTGCTGATTGGCCGCAAAGAACTGTCCTGGGCGCCAGATCGACGTATGGGCATTGAAATGACTCTGCTGCGCGCACTGGCATTCCACCCGCGCAAGCCGCTACCAGAGCCAGAACAACCGCGTCAGGCGCCAAGTATTCCGGTGGTGAACCCTGTTCCGGTGCGCCAACAAATGGCACCCGCGCCACGGCCAAATGAGACTGCGCTGCCAGACACCACCAGTCAGGTGTTGCAAGCGCGAACACAGCTCATGCGCCAGCAGGGAGCCAACAAAGCAAAAAAGAGTGAGCCGGCAGCGCCAAATCTAGCGCGGCCGGCAAAGAACAGTACCGCTCTGGAACGTTTAGCCTCGGTGAGCGAGCGTATCCAGTCCCGGCCCGCAGCGCAGACAGAGGAAAAGCCTGAGCCAAAGCCCGAGGCTTATCGCTGGAAGTCGCAAATTGTTTCTGATGTCGTCGAAGAACCGGTTGCGACACCAAAAGCATTAAAACGCGCGATGGAGCATGAGAAAACGCCTGAGCTTGCGCAAAAACTGGCTCTGGAGGCCATTGAGCGCGATAGCTGGTCAGCTGAAATTAGCCAACTGGTGCTGCCGAAATTAGTGCAACAGCTCGCATTAAATGCCTGGAAAGAGCAGGACGGTAACCGAGTGTGTTTGCACTTGCGTCCGGCACTACGGCATTTGAATTCACCATCGGCGCAGAAAACGCTGGCGGAAGCATTGAGTACTTTTAGTGGTGAAACTGTTGAGCTGACTATTATTGAAGATGATAATCTTGCGCAACGTACCCCGCTTGAATGGCGCCAGGCTATCTATGAAGAGAAGCTGGCACAAGCGCGGGAAGCAATGAAAACTGACAACAACATTCAGACGCTGCGTCGTTTCTTTGATGCGGAACTGGATGACGACAGTATTCGACCAATTTGACAGACCGATTATACCCTTCGCCCTTCAAGTTGCAGGGTTGTTGGCTGCTCTCGTTCACCCGAATCACTTACTCAAGTAAGCTCATCGGGATTCATTCGATTGCCGCCTACCTGCATCTTGAAGTAGCTTGGGTATATGCCGGTTTGTTGTAAACCCTGATAGCCGATAATCGTCACGTACGGTTAGTCGGCCCGAGCAAAAGAGAGAAGACTATGTTTGGAAAAGGCGGTCTGGGCAACATCATGAAGCAAGCCCAGCAGATGCAGGAAAAAATGGCCCAGGTTCAGGAAGAAATCGCCCAAATGGAAGTCACTGGCGAATCTGGCGCGGGTCTGGTTAAAGTGACCATCAACGGTGCTCACAACTGCCGTCGCGTGGAAATCGATCCAAGCCTGATGGAAGACGACAAAGAGATGGTTGAAGATCTGGTTGCTGCGGCCTTCAACGATGCGGCTCGTCGTATCGGCGAAGCGCAGAAAGAGAAAATGGCTGGCGTTTCCAGCGGGATGCAGTTGCCGCCAGGCTTCAAAATGCCATTCTAAATGCCCGTCATACTTCGAGCTGCAGGGGTGTTAGCTGCACTCGCAAACCCCAGTCACTTACTTGAGTAAGTTCCTGGGGATTTGCTCCCTTGCTGCCTACCTGCAACTCGAATTATTTAGGGCATTAATAGTTTCCCCTTAACTCAATGAGGGCATCTAACTAACACCTTTACTCCTCTTCAAACTCCGCATAACTCTCCACCAGAAAATCAATCAATGCCCTGACCGCCGGTAACTGGCCGCGCCGTGAAGGAAACACCAAATGAATAACCTCACGCCTTGCTCGCCACTCCGGTAACAAACGCACCAGGCTTCCGTCTGCCAGTTGCTTGTTGACCATCAATATCGGCAACTGAACCAACCCCACACCTGCCAGCGCAGCCGCTCGCAGTGCATCCATATCAGTGGTCACAAAACGTGGCTTGTGATGCAGCGTCACTTCCTGATTATCCGGGCCGAACAGGCACCAGCGGTAAATCTGCTGCGGTTTTGACAACGCAAGGCTTGGCCAGTGCTGAAGATCTGCCGGTGATGCAGGCGTTGTAAAGCGCTCAACCAGTTCCGGGCTGGCAACCAGGCACATGCCTCGATCCGCCAGTTTACGCATCACCAGATCGCTATCGTCCAACGGCAATGGACGTACCCGCACCGCTAAGTCGACATTTTCATTTAGTACATCAACCTGGCGATTTGTCTCTTCTAGCTGCACGGTGACTTGCGGATAAAGCGCCATAAACTTCGCCAGCATCTCCCCGATATGCACATGCAGCAGGGCAATCGGGCAGCTCAGGCGGATCAGCCCGCGAGGCTCTGCGCGCAAAGAGTTAATCGCTTCCTGAGCGGCTTCGGCTTCAATAATCATCGCCTTGCAGTGGCGATAAAAAATCTGCCCGGCCTCGGTCACTGTGAAACTGCGTGTTGAACGCTGAATCAGACGTGTCTCAAGACTTTCTTCCAGTAGTGCAATTCGGCGACTCAAGCGTGATTTTGGAATACCGATAACGCGGCTCGCTGGAGAAAACCCTCCGTTATCCACCACTTGCACGAAATACCACAGATCGTTGAGGTCTTGCATTGCCATTGTCCTGTTTATGGAACACTGAGTTCATTTTCAGAGTCTACCGGGGAATTCGTCTTATGAGTAAGCTTTATCTCAACAGAAATCGACACTCAATGGAGATAACGATGAAATCAATTCTTGGCGTTTATTCAGCACCGGCTTCCCACTGGGTGGGCGATGGCTTCCCGGTTCGCTCACTGTTTTCTTACTCAAAATTTGAAAAACAGCTCAGCCCCTTCCTGCTGCTCGATTACGCAGGCCCAGCGGAATTTAAGCCGAGCAACAAAGGGCAGCGCGGCGTTGATGTACACCCGCACCGCGGTTTTGAAACCGTCACCATCGTCTACAAAGGCGAAGTGGCTCACCGCGACTCCACCGGCAGCGGCGGGGTGATTGGCCCGGGTGACGTGCAGTGGATGACCGCGGGTAGTGGCATTTTGCATGAAGAGTTCCACTCACCGGCTTTTAGCGAGAAGGGCGGTACGCTTGAAATGGTTCAGCTGTGGGTCAACTTGCCAGCCAAAGATAAGTCGACACCACCGAACTACCAGTCTATCACCGACGCCGATATTCCGGTCGTGACACTGCCGGACAACGCAGGACAGGTGCGAGTCATCGCAGGTGAAATGGATGGAGCAAAAGGCCCAGCACACACGTTTTCTCCACTGCGTGTGCTGGATATGCGGCTCAATGCACACAGTTCTACGCAACTGACGCTGCCAGATGGTTGGAACACGGCGCTGGTGGTTCTCAAAGGCACCGTACAGGTCAATGGGCAGGAAGTGGTTCGCGAAGCGCAACTGGTGGTGCTGGATGCTAAAGGTGAAACAGTAACGCTTGAAGCCAACAATGACGCCGTCGTTCTGGTATTGAGCGGTGAGCCGCTTAATGAGCCAGTGGTCGGTTACGGACCGTTTGTGATGAACACTCGTGAGGAAATCAAAGAGGCCATTGACGATTTTAATCAGGGCAAATTTGGTCAGAAAGTTTAACTAGCATAAACGGCTATCGTCCCGGTAGCCGTTAACTTTCAGTAGTTAATTCATTAATTAAAGAGGATATGAACATGTCACCTGCAAACTTTAACGGACAAATTCCAATGATTGACCCGAGCGACGCGGTAATGCTGCTTATCGACCATCAAAGCGGTTTATTCCAGCTCGTGCACGATATGCCAATGCCAACTTTACGCACTCACGCCACCGTACTTGCTAAAGTCGCAACGCTTGCCAATATTCCGGTCATCACTACCGCTTCTGTGCCACAGGGCCCGAACGGCCCACTGATCCCTGAAATCCATCAGTACGCACAGCATGCGCAGTATGTGCCGCGTAAAGGTGAAATCAATGCCTGGGACAACCCGGATTTCGTCGCTGCGGTAAAAGCGACCGGGCGCAAAACACTGATTATTGCCGGTACTGTAACCAGCGTGTGCATGGCTTTCCCGGCAATCAGTGCCGCGGCCGAAGGTTTTAAAGTTTTTGCAGTGATTGACGCCTCCGGCACCTATTCCAAAATGGCCCAGGAAGTGACTTTGGCGCGTGTAGTGCAAGCGGGTGTTGTGCCGATGGACACCGCAGCCGTGGTAGCCGAAGTCCAGCACACCTGGAACCGTGACGATGCTATGGAGTGGGCAAACCTGTGGGGCGGTGTGTTTATTGAGTACGGCTTGCTGATGGAAAGCTACCAAAAAGCGCAAGACGTAGTGACCAATCAGGAGCAACTTGACTCCCAACGCGCTTAAAAGTTTTCCCCTTGCGCAGCACCTCGCACAAGGGGATTATTTTCTATGTCCTTCAGCGGGGCTAATGTTAGGCTATGGTCCACTCTTTTTTCAGAAGTCTGAGCGATGCAAACCAGTCCTTTACTAACCGCCCTTATGGAATCCTTGCGCTGCCTGCCAGGCGTTGGCCCAAAGTCTGCCCAACGTATGGCGTTCGCGCTCCTGCAACGCGACCGCAGTGGTGGGATGCGCCTTGCTCAAGCGTTAACACGCGCGATGTCTGAAATCGGCCACTGTGCTGATTGCCGTACTTTCACAGAACAGGAAGTGTGTGCAATCTGCGCCAATCCGCGTCGTCAGGAAAATGGCCAGATTTGTGTGGTGGAAACGCCTGCGGATATTCACGCTATTGAAGCGACCGGCCAGTTTTCCGGGCGCTATTTTGTGCTGATGGGGCATTTATCTCCGATAGACGGCATTGGCCCGCAAGATATTGGCCTCGACAGACTCGAACAGCGTCTTGAGCGCGAGACCATCAAAGAACTTATTCTTGCAACCAACCCAACCGTGGAAGGCGAAGCCACAGCTAACTATATCGCTGAGCTGTGCGGGCAATATGGCGTGGACGCCAGCCGTATCGCGCATGGTGTGCCGGTCGGCGGCGAGCTGGAAATGGTCGATGGCACCACGCTTTCGCATTCTCTTGCTGGACGTCACAAGATTAATTTCTAATCACTTGCGGGGAGGTTTTTAATCCTCCCGCTTGAAAACCCTCCTTTCTATCCTCATATCACCCTCAGCGTTTTAAAACCCCCTGCGTATTTTGAATTTGTTGAGGTATCAATGACCATGAAAGGACAAGAGACTCGTGGCTTCCAGTCTGAAGTGAAACAACTTCTGCACCTGATGATCCACTCCCTCTATTCAAACAAAGAAATTTTCCTGCGTGAGCTGATCTCCAACGCCTCTGATGCGGCAGACAAACTGCGCTTCCGCGCGCTGTCTCAAGCAGACCTCTACGAAGGTGACGGCGAACTGCGCGTGCGTGTCTCATTCGATAAAGACAAACGCACACTGACCATTGCCGACAACGGCATCGGTATGACGCGTGACGAAGCGATTGACCACCTCGGGACTATCGCAAAATCCGGCACCAAAGCGTTCCTCGAATCCATGGGTTCTGACCAGGCGAAAGACAGCCAGCTTATCGGCCAGTTCGGTGTGGGTTTCTACTCGGCATTCATCGTGGCGGATAAAGTCACCGTGCGCACTCGCGCTGCGGGCGTTCCAGCGGATCAGGCTGTGTTCTGGGAATCTGAAGGCGCTGGCGAATACACCGTTGCGGATATCACTAAAGCGGATCGCGGCACTGAAATTACCCTGCACTTGCGCGAAGGCGAAGATGAGTTCTTAGACGACTGGCGTGTGCGTTCGACCATCAGTAAATATTCCGACCACATCGCGCTGCCGGTTGAAATCGAAACCCGCGAAGAAAAAGATGGCGAAACCATCCTCGGCTGGGAAAAAATCAACAAAGCGCAGGCTTTGTGGACGCGCAGCAAGTCTGAAATTAAAGACGAAGAATATAACGAATTCTACAAGCATGTGGCGCATGACTTCACCGACCCACTGACTTACAGCCATAACCGCGTGGAAGGCAAGCAGGAATACACCAGCCTGCTGTACATCCCGTCGCAAGCGCCGTGGGACATGTGGAACCGTGACCATAAACATGGCCTGAAGTTGTACGTGCAGCGCGTGTTCATCATGGACGACGCTGAACAGTTTATGCCGAACTACATGCGTTTCGTGCGTGGCCTGATTGACTCCAACGACCTGCCGTTGAACGTCTCGCGTGAAATTCTGCAAGACAGCCGTGTGACGCAAAACCTGCGTAGTGCGCTGACCAAACGCGTATTGCAGATGCTGGAAAAACTGGCGAAAGACGACAGCGAAAAATACCAGACCTTCTGGAAAAACTTCGGTCTGGTGCTGAAAGAAGGCCCTGCTGAAGACAACGCAAACCAGGAAGCTATCGCTAAACTGCTGCGCTTTGCGACCACGCATACCGATTCCGCTGCACAAACAGTGTCGCTGGAAGAGTACGTGTCGCGCATGAAAGAAGGGCAGGAGAAGATTTATTACATCACTGCCGACAGCTATGCCGCCGCGAAGAGCAGCCCGCATCTGGAATTGCTGCGTAAGAAAGGCATCGAAGTGTTGCTGCTTTCTGACCGCATCGACGAGTGGATGATGAGCTACTTGACCGAATTCGACGGCAAAATGTTCCAGTCAGTCAGCAAAACTGACGAGTCACTGGAAAAAATGGCTGACGAAGAGACTCCGGAAGCGAAAGAAGCTGAAAAAGCACTTGAGCCGTTTGTTGACCGTGTGAAAACCCTGCTGGGTGAGCGCGTGAAAGAAGTGCGTCTGACGCACCGTCTGACCGACACGCCAGCTATCGTGACCACCGACAGCAACGACATGAGCACGCAAATGGCGAAACTGTTTGCCGCGGCGGGCCAGGAAGTGCCGGAAGTGAAGTACATCTTCGAACTGAACCCGGATCATGGTCTCGTGAAACGTGTTGCGGATACTCAGGATGAAGCACAGTTCGCTGAATGGGTTGAGCTGCTGCTTGACCAGGCTCTGTTAGCTGAGCGCGGTACGCTGGAAGATCCAAACCAGTTTATCCGTCGTATGAACCAGTTGCTGGTTTCTTAATGACAGGGGCGGGTAGCGATTACGTTTACCCGCCATCCGCCATCAAGAAAAGATAAAAACCTGCCAAAACGGCAGGTTTTTTTTCATCTAAACGCCGCTAACGGCGCTCACAAGCCCCGCTATTCTTGAGGTGAATACGTCTTTAATGGTAAGGTCATCGCCTCTGCTTTAAATAATCAAAAATCCAAACGAATGGGGAATTACGCAATGCGTATTATTCTGCTTGGCGCTCCGGGCGCAGGTAAAGGAACTCAGGCTCAGTTCATCATGGAGAAATATGGCATTCCGCAAATCTCCACTGGTGACATGCTGCGTGCTGCAGTGAAATCTGGCTCAGAACTGGGCAAACAAGCAAAAGACATCATGGATGCCGGTAAACTGGTTACAGATGAACTGGTTATCGCTCTGGTTAAAGAACGCATTACCCAGGAAGATTGCCGTAACGGTTTCCTGCTTGATGGTTTCCCTCGCACTATTCCACAAGCTGATGCAATGAAAGAAGCGGGCATCAATGTGGACGTAGTTCTGGAATTCGCCGTGCCGGATGAGCTCATTGTTGAGCGTATCGTTGGCCGCCGCGTACACGCGCCATCTGGCCGCGTTTACCACGTCACCTTCAATCCACCAAAAGTGGAAGGCAAAGACGACGCAACGGGCGAAGAACTGACTACCCGTAAAGACGATCAGGAAGAGACCGTGCGTAAGCGCCTGGTGGAATACCATCAGATGACGGCTCCGCTGATCTCTTACTACAGCAAAGAAGCTGAAGCCGGTAACACCAAATACGTGAAAATCGACGGCACTCGTAAAGTGACCGAAGTGAGTGCAGAACTTGCTAAAATCCTCGGCTAATTCGTTGCTGAGATAAAAATACCGGGACTTGAGCCCGGTATTTTTTTGCCCATTTCTCGGCCTTTCGCTGTAATCGGTTCTCCCGTGGCGCTTTTACGTTACAATTATCAGCAATTTATTGATAAGGAGCGGAAATGAATCAGGAAAAAGTGGGCATCTTACTGGCGAACCTTGGCACACCTGATGCTCCGACTCCGGCTGCGGTAAAACGCTATTTACGCCAGTTTCTTAGCGATAGACGTGTTGTTGATACCCCGCGTTTGCTCTGGTGGCCGCTGCTGCGCGGTGTGATTTTGCCGCTGCGTTCTTCCCGTGTTGCCAAACTTTATCAGTCCGTATGGATGGACGAAGGCTCGCCGCTGCTGGTTTATAGCCGCCGTCAACAGGCTGCACTGGCCGCGCAATTACCTGATGTACCGGTCGCACTCGGTATGAGCTACGGCACGCCGTCGCTGAAAAGTGCGGTGGAAGAACTGATGACGCACCACGTTGACCATATCGTTGTGCTGCCGCTGTATCCGCAGTTTTCCTGCTCGACGGTCGCCGCCGTGTGGGACGAATTAGGGCGCATTTTTGCCGATTACCGCTCCTTGCCGTCGATTTCCCTGATTCGTGATTATGCTGACGACGAGTCCTACATCAACGCGCTGGTGGCGTCGGTCAGAGAATCTTTTGCAAAGCACGGCGAACCAGATTTGTTGCTGCTCTCCTACCACGGTATTCCGCAGCGTTACGCCAACGAAGGCGATGATTACCCGCAACGATGTCGAGACACGACCCGTGAATTGCTTTCGGCACTTGAGCTGCCGCCAGAAAAAGTGATGATGACTTACCAGTCGCGTTTTGGCCGTGAGCCGTGGTTGATGCCTTACACCGATGAAACGCTGAAAATGCTGGCGGAGAAAGGGGTGAAACACATTCAGGTTATGTGCCCAGGCTTTTCCGCAGATTGCCTTGAAACACTTGAAGAAATGGCGGTACAAAACCGTGAAGTGTTCCTCGAAGCAGGCGGTACAAAATATGAATATATTCCTGCGCTCAATGACGACCCAGCCCACATCGCGATGATGATGAATCTGGTGAAGAAATATCGCTGATCTCGCTTAGGGCCGTTAATGTGCTACCATTTCCGGCCTGATTAGCAACCTCCGAACAACATCATGAAATTTCCCGGCAAACGAAAATCCAAACACTACTTCCCTGTAAACGCACGTGACCCATTACTGCAACAGGTTCAGCCTGAAAGCGAAACAGGCACTTCCTGGATAGTCGGGATAGACCAAACGCTGGTGGATATCGAAGCCAAAGTGGACGATGCGTTCGTTCATCGTTACGGTCTGAGTTTCGGGCACTCACTGGTTATTGAAGATGATGTTGCGGAAGCGCTGTATCAGGAGTTGGTGAAAAAAGATCTGATTACCCACCAGTTTGCTGGTGGCACCATTGGCAACACCATGCACAACTATTCGGTTTTGGCCGATGACCGCTCTGTTTTGCTGGGCGTGATGTGCAGCAATATCGAAATTGGTAGCTACGCCTACCGCTACCTTTGCAACACCTCCAGCCGTACCGATCTCAACTATCTACAAGGTGTTAACGGCGCGATTGGCCGCTGCTTTACGCTGATTGGCGAGCAGGGCGAGCGTACTTTTGCGATAAGCCCTGGCCACATGAACCAGTTGCGTGCCGAAAATATCCCTGAAGAGGTAATTGCGGGTGCCTCTGCGTTGGTTCTGACTTCCTATCTGGTGCGTTGTAAAGATGGCGAACCAATGCCGGAAGCTACCATGCAGGCCATTGCGTATGCGAAAAAATACAACGTTCCTGTGGTGCTCACACTTGGCACCAAATACGTCATCGCAGAAAACCCGGAGTGGTGGCAGGCATTCTTGAAAGAACATGTCTCAATTCTTGCGATGAACGAAGAGGAAGGGCTGGCACTGACCGGTGAGAGCGATCCATTACTGGCGGCGGATAAGGCGTTGGATTGGGTTGATTTAGTACTGTGCACCGCAGGGCCAGTTGGTTTGTACATGGCGGGCTTTACTGAAGAGTCCTCTAAACGCACGACCCAACATCCGCTGCTGCCGGGTGCGATTGCCGAGTTTAACCAGTACGAATTTAGCCGTGCAATGCGCCATAAAGACTGCCAGAACCCGATGCGTATTTTCTCGCACATCGCGCCATACATGGGCGGGCCTGAAAAAATCATGAACACCAATGGTGCGGGCGACGGTGCGCTAGCGGCATTGCTGCACGATATTACAGCGAACAATTATCACCGTTCTAACGTGCCAAACTCCAGCAAACACCAGCATACCTGGCTGACCTATTCGTCTTTGGCACAAGTGTGTAAATATGCAAACCGCGTAAGTTACCAGGTGCTGAACCAGCACTCTCCGCGCCTGACGCGTGGATTGCCAGAACGCGAAGACAGCTTAGAAGAGTCTTACTGGGCGCGTTAAAACTTTAGGTGTAGTAATGCTACAGAAGGCTGGTAAGCAAAGCTTACCGGCCTTTTTTACACGCTAGTGCCGGTAAAAGGGGTAAGACGCATAATGAAAATTACTTCTCCAGAACAGTTAGCCATTTTCCTGAAGGACACTCGCAAACAGGAAAAGCAAACGCAGGAAATGTTAGCTGAGAAAGTCGGTTTACGGCAGGATACAATCTCAAAATTCGAAAAAAATCCTGCTAAAACGCAAATCGAAACTCTGTTTAAAATTCTATCTTCCATGAATATGGAGCTTCATATTGAGCCGAAAACCGGTCATGGCCGTGCCGAGGCATGGAAAGAGGAGTGGTAGATGAAAAGCTTGTCCGTATTTATGAATGGATATCTGGTTGGGAAGTTGATGCAAGAAGAGAACGGCGCTAATTCTTTTCAGTATGAAGATAGCTGGCTAAACACCAGCGGCGCCCGTCCAATATCACTTTCCATGCCGCTGCGGGCAACAGAATATACGGGTGAAGTTGTTTTTAACTTTTTTGATAATTTGTTACCTGATAGCCGCGAAACTCGCGAGCGGATAGCCAGTCGCTATCAGGCAAATCTCTTCAGCCATTTGATTTACTTTATGAAATTGGTTGGGATTGCGTTGGTGCACTGATACTACAACCGCCAGAAGAGGCTATTCAGAATATAGAGAAAATAGATGGCGAGGTACTTGATAGCAAAGAACTCGACATCATTCTGACTGGCTATTTGAATTACTCCCGTTACCGGCAACAAGAAGTGCGCGATTTTCGTATTTCAATCGCAGGGGCACAAGAAAAGACGGCATTGCTTCGCTATCAGGATTGCTGGCAATTACCTAAAGGCATTACACCGACTACCCATATATTCAAATTGCCCGTTGGCGAAATCCAGGGGCATAGCTTTACGTTAGACCTCCGTGAAAGTGTCGAAAATGGGTGGCTCAGTATGTTATTGGCGAGGTTGTATGGGCTGGAAGTAGCAGATTGTGAAATCGTTGCCACCCAGAACACTAAGGCGTTAGCGGTAAAACGCTTTGATCGTCGTTTTGTTAGTAATAATAGCTGGATCGCCCGTTTGCCACAGGAAGATATTTGCCAGGCGCTTGGCATCTCATCAACCAAAAAATATGAAAGTGACGGCGGCCCCGGGATTTCTGTGATCATGAGGTTTTTATTGGGCTCTGATCATGCTGAAAAAGATCGCGATAACTTTATGCGTAGCCATATTCTTTTCTGGTTATTAGCTGCGAGTGATGGCCATGCCAAAAACTATTCAGTCTCGATTATGCCGGGTGGAGGATACTGCCTCACGCCGCTATACGATATTATGTCCTGTTACCCACTTATTGGTGGGGGTGGTCTTGTGAAGCCGGATATCAAAATGGCGATGGCGTTGGCTTCAACAGGGAAAGGAAAAAAATATGAATGGAATAT
The DNA here is from genome assembly GCF_902500225.1 of Buttiauxella massiliensis. Classification (GTDB taxonomy): domain Bacteria; phylum Pseudomonadota; class Gammaproteobacteria; order Enterobacterales; family Enterobacteriaceae; genus Buttiauxella; species Buttiauxella massiliensis. The sequence continues at coordinate 76,195 of NZ_LR722655.1, forward strand.
GATCTTTCCACGCCATTTCCTGGCAACGGCTAAAAAATGTGGTTTTAGTGAGTCCCGCATGGCGGAGTTGTTAGAGGAGTTTTACCTAAAGACACCAGAAGTACTCAAGCAGGCAAGAGAATTGCTTCCTGCAACATTCCCTGAGCATATCAGTGATGCAATATTTAATGGTGTGGAAAACGCGGTCCGTCGCCTTGCTAAATTAAATTAGAGTGGGCTGGACCCACTCTAAAACATCACCAATGACTACTTACTGAACGGTTGAATGTTCCAGCATTCCCATCATGGTATTGGCTATCTCGCGCTCACCCATCACGACACGATTGGCACCACGTTCGGTGATGTAATCCACTTCATCGTCATAATGAGCACGGGCAATAATCTCGATATTCGGGCATTTCGCACGTGCTGTCGCAACAATTTCACCCGCCTCGTAGCCATTAGGGATCGTCAGCAATAACCACCGTGCACAATCCAGATGGGCGAGATTCATGATCTCTTCATTGGCCGCATTGCCGAGCACTGCGCGAATCCCACGTTCACGTAGCTCATCGACCCGGCTGCGAGACGTTTCAATCACCACCAGCGGAATGCCCTGAGCCAGCAATTTCTCACCCAGCAAGCTGCCTACACGGCCAAAACCAACCAGCAACGCGTGGTGGCAAATATCGACCGGAATTTGCTTCTCGTCTTCGATAGCTTCTTCCAGCGTCTGCTCTTCCAGCGTTTCGGTTTTTGCGAGATAACGCTCAAGCACTGCAAACAAAATCGGATTGAGCATAATCGACAAAATCGCCCCTGCCAGCACCAGATTTTGCCCAGTCTGCGGCAGCAGATTTAGCGCCATACCGAGGCCTGCAAGGATAAAGGCGAACTCACCAATTTGTGCAAGGCTTGTGGCGATGGTTAATGCCGTGCGTTGCGAGTGGCCAAACAGGCGCACCAGGAAGAAGGCGGCTAACGACTTACCAAAGACGATGATCGCAACCGTACCCAGTACCGCGAGCGGTTCCTGAATCAAAATTAATGGGTCGAACAGCATGCCGACGGAGACAAAGAACAGCACGGCAAACGCATCACGCAGGGGCAGCGTGTCGTGCGCGGCACGGTGGCTTAATTCAGATTCATTGAGCACCATCCCGGCGAAAAACGCACCCAGGGCGAATGAAACATCAAACAGTTCTACCGCACCAAAAGCAATGCCCAGCGCCAGCGCGAGAACGGCTAGCGTGAAGAGTTCGCGTGAACCGGTTGCGGCACTTCGCGCCAGAATCCATGGCACCACGCGGCGGCCAACAATCAGCATAATGGCAATAAACGCCACCACTTTACCGATGGTCAAACCCAAATCCAGTGTCAGAGTCGCAAAGCCAAGATCGCCTTTTTCCAGCATATTGGCGACAGCCGGCAGCAGAACCAACGTTAACACCATTACCAGGTCTTCAACAATCAGCCAGCCAATGGCGATTTGCCCGCGCTGGCTATCAATGAGTTGCCGTTCTTCAAGTGCGCGTAGCAGCACCACGGTACTGGCGGTTGAAAGGCATAACCCAAATACGATGCCGGTCATCAGCGACCAGCCCATCAATGATGAGAGCGCCATTCCCAGTAGCGTCGCCACACCAATCTGGGCGATAGCTCCGGGGATGGCGATGGCCTTTACCGCCATCAAATCCTTTAACGAAAAGTGCAAACCAACGCCAAACATCAGCAGAATCACGCCCAGCTCAGCTAATTCGGGGGCAAGTTTAGTGTCTGCGACAAAGCCTGGCGTAAAAGGGCCGGCCAATACCCCTGCTAGTAAGTAGCCCACCAGAGGTGAGATGCGAAGTTTGTTGGCAACCATACCGAGCAAAAAGGCCAATACGAGGCCGCCGACAATGGTGGTGATAAGCGGGGTGGCGTGATGCATTCCGTCTCCTTTCGTAATAAATAAGATCCAATAACCTACATTTAGTTTATGACAATTTTTTAATCGATGTGTGTGTTAAATAGATCGTTTTTTAATAAAAGGCGCATTTAGACAAAAAATGGTGTCTGAAGGGAGTTTTATACACTTAGTTTAAGAAAGGTATGGGTAAACGTGGGTAATATAAAGGGTCAGAGGCAATCTCTGACCCTTTATAACTATGACTTATGGCGATTATCAGGTAGGAATATGGTCAATATGCCAAGAAGTGGCAGGAAAGCACATATTTTATAGACTAACTCGATACTTGTATGGTCGGCTACCAAGCCGAGTATTGCCGCACCCAGCCCACCCATCCCAAAAGCAAAACCGAAAAACAGCCCGGAAACCATGCCGATACGCCCAGGCATCAGCTCTTGCGCGTAAACCAGAATCGCTGAAAATGCGGAGGCAAGGATAAAGCCGATAATCACGGTCAGAATCCCAGTCCAGTACAGCGAAACGTACGGCAGGAACAAGGTAAATGGCGCGACACCCAGGATTGAACCCCAGATAACGTATTTGCGACCAATTTTATCTCCCACGGGTCCACCAATTACTGTCCCGGCCGCTACTGCAAACAGGAAGGCAAATAGATGGAATTGGGCATTTTGCACCGATAAACCAAATTTGTGCATCAGGTAGAAGGTGTAATAGCTGCTGATACTCGCCATATAAAAATACTTGGAGAAAATTAGTACCAGCAATACAGACACCGCCTGAATCACTTGCTTGCGTGGCAGCGGGTTAACGACAGGTGCTGCGGTTTTACCTTTCGCCATGCGATGTTGTGCGGCATACCAACGGCTAATTTGCAGTAATACGATAATTGCCAGCAGAGCGGCCAACACAAACCAGCCCACATTGCCTTTGCCGTAAGGCGCGATAATCAGCGCGGCCAGCAACGGCCCTAAAGAGCTACCAAAGTTTCCGCCAACCTGGAACAGCGACTGCGCAAGGCCGTGACGGCCACCGGAGGCCATACGCGCTACGCGGGATGATTCCGGGTGGAAAACGGAAGAACCGGTTCCTACAAGCCCGGCTGCCAATAGCACCATTGGGAAACTGCCCGCCAATGCGAGGATAACTAACCCGCAAAGTGTGAAGCACATACCAATCGGCAACGACCACGGCATCGGGTATTTGTCGGTGTAGTATCCTACCACCGGCTGAAGGAGCGATGAGGTCACCTGGAAGGTGAGCGTTATCATCCCAATCTGCACAAAGCTCAGCGAGAACTCGCTCTGGAGAAGCGGGTAGAGCGCCAGAATAAGCGACTGAATCATATCGTTGAGCAAATGGGAGAGGCTAATTGCCCCCAGAATGCCAAACGCGGTGCGAGCCTTTTTAGGCTCCGGCGATGCGAGTGTTTGTTCCGAGATTGCCATAAATACCTGCAAAGAATTGATTGTATTATTTTATATCGGTTCAGCGATGGAACCGTGGGAAACAGTTACCCTGCTAACATACCTGCAGGAACTTTCTGAAGAAAGTCACAATCGTGAAAAGTTATTTGTCTATGCTAGTAGCTGTCTGCTATTGGTGCGGAAGTATTTTTTTTGAATATGGAGATTTGCAATGAAGTTCGTCGTGAAAGGGGTGACCGCAGCACTGCTTATCGCAGTCGGCTTGACCAGCGCATCTGCACTGGCCTGGGAAAAAGATAAAACTTATAACATCACCATTCTACACACCAATGATCATCACGGTCATTTCTGGCGCAATGAACACGCGGAATATGGTCTGGCTGCACAGAAAACTCTGGTGGATAGCATTCGTAAAGAGGTGGCAGAGAAGGGAGGTAGCGTACTGTTACTCTCTGGCGGCGACATCAACACCGGTGTACCTGAATCTGACTTGCAAGATGCAGAACCTGATTTTCGTGGCATGAACCTGATTGGTTATGACGCGATGGCAATCGGCAACCACGAATTCGACAAACCGCTGACCGTATTACGTCAGCAAGAAAAGTGGGCCAAATTCCCGCTGCTTTCGGCTAACATTTACCAGAAAAGCACCGGCGAGCGTCTATTTAAGCCTTGGGCCATCTTTAAGCCACAGGACATTAAAATCGCGGTTATCGGTTTAACCACAGACGACACCGCGAAAATTGGCAACCCGGAAAACTTCACCGATATCGAATTCCGCAAACCTGCTGAAGAAGCAAAGCTGGTGATTCAGGAGCTGCAAAGTACTGAAAAACCAGATGTGTTAATCGCGGCAACCCATATGGGCCACTATGACAACGGCGACCATGGCTCTAACGCGCCGGGCGACGTAGAAATGGCGCGCAGCCTCCCTGCTGGTGCGTTGACGATGATTGTTGGCGGGCACTCACAAGATCCGGTCTGCATGGCTTCGGAAAATAAAAAGCAGGTGGATTACGTGCCTGGCACGCCATGTGCGCCAGATCAGCAAAACGGTATCTGGATTGTGCAGGCCCATGAGTGGGGCAAGTACGTCGGTCGTGCTGATTTTGAATTCCGTAATGGCGAAATGAAACTGGTGCACTACCAGTTGATTCCAATCAACCTGAAGAAAAAAATCACCTACGATAACGGTGAAAGCGAGCGCGTGCTTTACACGCCACAGATCCCGGAAAACCAGCAAATGCTCTCATTGCTGACGCCATTCCAGAATAAAGGACAGGCACAACTGAATGTAAAAGTGGGCAGCGTTAACGGCCACTTGGAAGGCGATCGCAGCAAAGTGCGTTTCGTGCAAACCAACCTGGCGCGTCTGCTGCTGGCGGCACAAATGGACCGTACCAGTGCTGATTTTGCTGTGATGAGCGGCGGTGGCATTCGTGATTCGATTGAAACCGGCGACATCACTTATAAAGATGTGCTGAAGGTTCAGCCGTTTGGTAACACAGTGGTTTATACCGATATGACGGGCAAAGATGTCACCGAATATCTCAGTGCCGTAGCGCAGAAAAAACCAGACTCGGGTGCCTACCCGCAGTTTGCGAATGTCAGCTTTGTGGCAACAGCTACTGGCTTACAGGACCTGAAAATCAAAGGTGAGCCGGTTGACCCTGCGAAAACCTACCGTATGGCGACGTTAAACTTTAACGCCTCCGGCGGTGATGGCTATCCTGCTATCGATAAAAAACCGGGCTATGTGAATACCGGTTTTGTGGATGCAGAAGTGCTGAAGCAATATATCGAGAAGAACTCTCCGCTTGATGTTAATGCTTATGAGCCGAAAGGCGAGGTGAGCTGGCAGTAAGGCAATTTGTCGGATGTCGCTACGCTAATCCAACCTACAAGGTAACTTTTGTAAGGGGATTAGCGGAAACGACATCCACCATTCTTTATTTCAACGGCAGTAAAATATCAGTCTGCTGCGCATGCTCGGGATGATTTTTATCGAGTTCGAGGTAGCGGAAATAGACTGGAAAATCGCGTAACTCCTCACCGCTGTTTGGCAACCACTGGCGATAAAGATAATAAACGCTATCGCTGATGCGCTCATAAGCACCAACGTGACGCACCACGGCACAACGCCCACCGGGTAATGTTTTACTGATAATTCCCTGAGGATTTTCAGGAACCAGTCCGTTGGCCTTCGGGTTTAGCTCTCCACATACATCAAAACGAAATTCCGGGCCCGGTGTGGTCAGCGGGTCGTTCCACGGAACGCCGTAAGTCCCTTGTGTACTGTAATCCGAAAGCCCTGATGCTTTACGCCATTCAATAAATGCCGCGACGGTATTATTTACGTGCATAGGATCGCCTAGATGCTCAAGTACTGCGACTTTCATCGGTTCAACAGTAATGATTTTCACGTCCATATTTTTTAACCTCTGCTGATTTTCCCGTCCGGGAAATTGAAAATGCACATGCCAGTCAACCCAAACAGGATCTTTGCGAAACTCGCTGGGTGTCAGGCCGAAGGTATTTTTGAAGGCTCGGGAAAATGATTCAGGGTTTTCAAACCCGGCATCGAGAGCAATGTTAATCACTCTTTCCTGCGGGTTGCTCACCAGCCGGAAAGAGGCCCGTTTTAGCCGCATTAGAGTGATGTAACGGCTAACGCTGATTCCGCAAAACTGGCTGAATTGCCGGTGAAAATGAAAACGCGAAAAACAGGCGACTTCACTTAGTTGCTCGACCGTTAACGCGCTATCAAGATGCTGTTCAATCCAGGCAAACACTTGCTCAAAACGCCGGGCATAAAGTTCGTGTCTTTCGTTCGTCATAATTCCTCCCTCAAGCATTTACTTTGCCAGCGACTCTCTTTTACGTCCTGACTGAGATTGCTATTTTGGGAGGAAATAACGATCAGTCGCGGCGAGCAATCTCAGCAAACGTGGCTTTCAGCAGTTTTGCCAGATCCGCTGCGGCAAGTTCGATATCCAGCCCGCGTTTACCACCGGAAACATAGATAGAGGTAAATTCCTGTGCAGGGGCATCGATAACCGTGGGCAGCAGCTTCTTTTGCCCCAGCGGACTAATGCCACCGACCAGATAACCCGTAATGCGCTGCGCTACCATCGGGTCGGCCATATCCACTTTTTTGGCACCCAATGCTTTAGCGACTTTTTTCAAGTCCAGTTGGCCGGAAACTGGGGTGACGGCAACCGCCAGGTGTTTCATGTCCCCGTTAATGGCAACGAGCAGGGTTTTGTAGACTTGCTCGGCATTCAGGCCGAGTTTACGTACCACTTCATCACCAAAGTTTGTTTCACTTGGGTCGTGGTCATAAGCATGTAACTGAAATGGAACACGGTTTTTTTCGAGAAGTTTTACGGCGGGTGTCATGGAGCCTTCTTAGTGAATTTGTATGGTATACGCACAAATTAATAAACAGGGTGATAAGTTTTTCAAATACTATAATGTCACGCAATAGTGTTGGCGTTAATCGTTACATTGAGCGACAATTCTGTATCTGGCCATTAATTTGGCCAGAATAATTAAAATAATATACAAATTCCTCTTTGACGGGCCGATAGCGATATTGGCCGTTTTTTTTCCCGGTCGTCATACTTCAAGCTGCTGGTGCGTTGGCTTTCCTCGTTCACCCCAGTCACTTACTGGAGTAAGCTCCCGGGGATTCACTGCGTCGCCGCCTTCCTGCAACTCGAATTATTTAGACCAGGCTTTCCGCTTATTTAGTGGGATTTTTCAATAGCCCTGGTAAGTTTCCCTCGCCGTATAAATGCAGTGCTCCGACGGCCACAACGTAGCGTCCGGCAGGAAGTTGTTGCAAGAAATGCAGCCACTGAAGGTTACGTTGATGCATAAGAACATCGTATAACTCATCGCCAAATGTATTGGGCAATACCACTTTCCCACTTTGCGGTGGCGACTCCAGCCACCAGCTAATCATCGTTTGCAGCAAACGCGCATTGGTGTGCCAGTGGGTGAGCGTATCGGTTAATAACGGCATGCCGCCATCAGGAAGGCGGGTAAGAATGTCCACCTGATGCTGTGCACCTTCCAGTTCAATAATCGGTACTGCCTGCGCCTTCGCGGCTTCCAGCAACTGAAAATCAATCCCGTAATCGGCTCTTAACCCTAGTCGCTGTGCCTGGTGGGCCTGTAGCACCAGCGCAATTTGCCAGGCGGGTTGATTATCAATTTGGCTCAGGGGGATTCCCAACTCCTGGATTAACGACACCACCTGCGCCCAATCATCAGCTGATAGTCGTTGCTCAAGCGGGAGTTCATCGGGATTATTCGGGAAGGGGGAACCGCCTTCGGATATGTCAGCTTCAACAATCAGCGCATCGGAATTGTTGAGTTTATCGATAAGCTTGCTCGACAGCGGCGCCATGTCGCGTGTACCCATATGAATGCTGCCGACAAGGTGAAGATGGCGATCTCCGGGTAGAACAATATCCAGAGCAGGCCAGGGGTATTGGGGTTTAAAAAGGCTTGAAAACAATGAGGTAATTCGCGATAGCAGACCCATTTGCAGATTCCCTGGCTAAAAAGTCATGCTACCGCTGCGATGAGCAGGGTGCAAATCGCAGCGTCATTCGACATTCAATCTTTCGGTTTAAAGCGCAACAAACGGTTGGCGTTACTGACCACAGTAATAGATGACAGTGCCATTGCAGCACCTGCAACTACCGGGTTAAGCAGCGTTCCGGTCAGCGGATATAAAATCCCTGCAGCAATTGGGATACCCAACGTGTTGTAAATAAACGCCCCAACCAAGTTCTGTTTCATGTTACGCAAAGTCGCTTTAGATATTGCCAGTGCATCAGCGACTCCGACCAGGCTGTGACGCATCAATGTAATCGCCGCCGTTTCGATAGCAACATCGCTACCGCCTCCCATTGCAATACCCACTTCAGCCTGGGCTAACGCTGGCGCATCGTTGATACCATCGCCGACCATAGCAACTTGTCGTCCTTGTTGTTGCAGCTTTTTAATCGCTTCGGCTTTGCCATCCGGCAATACGCCCGCGATGACTTCATCAATACCTGCTTCTTTGGCAATGGCGTTAGCCGTGGTTGGGTTATCGCCGGTCAACATCACCAGGCGGTAGCCGTTACGGTGCAAGCGTTGTAGTGCGCTAATACTGTCGGCACGCAGCGGGTCGCGGATGGCGATCAGGGCGACCAGTTTGCCATCGACCGCCAGTAGCACCGGCGTTGCACCACGGCTGGCCTGCGCTTCAATTTCAGCAGCCATAGGGCCGGTATTCACGTTTTGCTCATCAAGCAGTGCTTTGTTGCCGAGCAGTAAATGATGCCCTTCGGTTTCGCCGCTGACACCCAACCCGCGTAAGGTGCGGAAGGCATTAACCTGCGGTAACTCAGCCCCTTCGGCTTTATCGAGAATAGCGCGAGCAAGCGGGTGGCTTGATCCTTGTTCAAGGGCTGCCGCAAGTCTTAATGCATCAGCTTCTGAGCAGTTGTTGTAAGTCACGACGGCGACAACCTGCGGCTTGCCTTCGGTCAGCGTGCCGGTTTTATCGAACACGATGGTATCGAGGGTGCTGGCGCGTTGCAGGGCATCGGCATCACGCACTAACACGCCAAACTCAGCGGCACGACCCACGCCAGAAATAATCGACATCGGCGTTGCCAGACCGAGCGCACAAGGACAGGCAATAATCAGCACCGTCGTGGCAATCACCAGCGTATATACGATTTGAGGTGCCGGGCCGAAGAAGTACCAGATTGCGGCGCTAAACAAAGCAATCAGTACCACTACAGGCACAAACACCGCCGAGATTTTATCGGCAAGTTGGCCAATTTCAGGCTTGCTGCTTTGCGCCTGGCGTACCATTCGAATAATGCGCGAAAGCGTTGTGTGGTTGCCGGTTGCGGTAGCACGGAATAATACGCTGCCGTCTTGCACCACGGTGCCTGCATGAATCGGCTCGTCGGTGGATTTTTGCTGCGGTACCGGTTCACCGGTCAGCATCGCTTCATCAAACCAGGCTTCGCCCTGGGTGATTTCGCCGTCGACCGGCACGCGGTCACCGGTGGTTAAACGCAATATCATGCCTGCGGTGACTTCTGCCAGTGGTAGTGTCTTTTCACCCTCTTCGGTGACAACTCGCGCCGTTGGTGGCGTTAAGTCCAGCAACCTTTCCAGCGCTTTAGAAGAGCGTTGGCGCGCACGTTGTTCCAGCATATGCCCAAGGTTTATCAGGCCGATAATCATCGCACTGGCCTCGTAATAGAGGTGGCGAGCTTCCATAGGGAAGTGCTGTGGCCAGATATTCACCGTAATGGAATAAATCCACGCGGCGCCGGTTCCCAGCGCCACCAGCGTGTCCATGGTGGCGGTTTTATTGAGCAAACTGCGCCATGCGCTGCGATAGAAATGCCCACCGGCGAACACCATCACGCCTAAAGTGACAAGGCCGATTGCCAACCATAATGAGCGGTTGTCATCGGTGACCATCATGTTGTCGCCAAACATGCCCCAAATCATGACCGGGATGCCGACGGCCAGCGCCAGAATCGCCTGCCAGCGGAATCGTTTTACGGCGGCGTTGGCGGTCTCTTGTTGGCGTTCACGGCGTTTCGCATCATCTTCGATGGCTTCTGCACCATACCCGACACTCTCCACCGCTTTTACTAAAGATTCGGCAGAGGCAGAGCCCATAATCAGGGCGCTGCGCTCGGCAAGGTTTACCCGCGCCAGGCTGACACCAGGGACATTTTGCAATGCACTTTGTACCCGGGTCACGCAGCTGGCACAGCTCATCCCGTTGATCAACAACTGTTGGCTATCGTCGTCATCTTCGGTGGCTGTCGGAAGCTTCAATGCGTCCGCTGTCAGCACTTCCGACGGGATTGATGACTCTGTCAGCGGATCAGACTTTGGGTGGCTGGCCGCAGTCGCCTCGTACCCGGCTTGTTTTACGGTGTTGATTAACTCATCAACGGAAGCCGTTCCGGTTACGCTGGCGTGAGTTTGCGTCACTTCAGCTGTATCAACGTCAGGACGTTGCTCCAGGCTTTCTTTAACGCGTTTAACGCAATGGCCGCAGGTTAGGCCATCAAGGTTTAGATCGATAACGTGAGACATTTTCAGACTCCTTTTATTTAACAGTACGGCAAGCTTAAACCTTCCCCTCAGGGGAAGGTCAAGCTTCCCTCGAGGGAATATCTCTTTTACTGTTTTGGCGTCTGTTACTCATTCACTTTTTCCGCTGCCGGCAATTGGCTCAATATCCCGGTATTCGCCAGCAAACCTAAGCGCGCGGATTGCCATTCGGCAATAGCCTGAATTCGCTGTTGTTGCGCGTCCGCTAACGCAGACTGGGCATTTAACACTTCGAGAATATCTGCCACATCTTTCTCGTAACGCCGGCGGGAAGAATCGACCCCCGCTTGTGCGGCATCGAGCAGTTGTTGGCTTACGGTCAGCACACCCAGCGCGGTTTTGGCGTCGGCGTAAGCTTTAACCACATCGGTAAGGATTTGGTTGGTCGTGTCTTCAAGCTGTGCTTCGCTCTGTTCAGCTTGTGCCCGTGCTTCGAGAATTTTGTAATGGCGACTGAAGCCATCGAACAGGGGGACCGTAAGCGTCAGGCCAACTTCTTTACTGGTTTCAGTGCTAGACGACAGCCCCTGATTGGGGAAACCGTTGCGCGAGATATGCGCTGTCATATCGATAGTCGGTAAACCATCTGAACGCACCTGGATGATTTTATCTTTATCGGCGAGCCACTTTGCGCGGGCTTGCTGAATTGCAGGGTGGCGAGTTTGCGCCTGTTTAAGCCATTGATTGAGATCGTGAATATCCGCTGGGATCACTGTATCCGGTTGCGCCGGTAAGTGAATGCCGGTAGCGAGATCTATCCCCATCGCCTGTTTAAGCACCGCGAGATTTTTCTGGTAATCACCGCTGGCATGTATAGCGTTGAGCTGCGCTTTTGCCAGTGCGGTTGCGGCCTGCAACGTATCATCCTGGCTCGTTGCTCCTTTCTCCTCGCGCCGTTTTGCCACACTGAGTGTCTGTTGGGCAAGCTCGGCTATTTGCTGGCGGGACTCCATTTCAGCTTCACTGGTCATCGCCTCAAAATAGTCCTGAATCACCGATGCCATCGTTTTTTGCAAGGATGCGTCGTGCCCGGCAATAGCCGCCAGCAGCATCTGATTAGCGGATTCGCGATTGGCTGAGCGGCCACCGAAATCGAATAATCGCCAGTTTAATGAACCGTAATACTGATTACCCAGGCTGGTGGTTGTGGTGCTGGGTTCAAAAGAATTTCCAGGAATGGTGTTGGTGTCTCTGAGTCGGCTGGCGGTAGCACTAATTGTCGGCAAATAAGCGGCTCTGGCTTCACCTACCACGCCGCTTTGCACCTTAATTTCCGCCCAAGTGGCGCGGATTTGTGGGTTATTGCACAAAGCGGTATCGACAGCGTCGTTCAGAGCTAGCGGCTGGCTGAAATCAACTGATGTCGCACAATTTATTCGGCTCTGATCTGGGAGCGTCGCCCCCGCCTGTAATTGGTCGGGGTTGGCCTGAAGTGGATCATCGAGCACATTATTGATCCCCTCACTCCAGGCAGTCGGCAGCACCAGTAAACCCAACAGACAGACAGAGGCTAAATACTTTTTACCGTTCATTCAGGCTCTCATGAGTGTGTTGAATCAGAGGGGAGAGGAAGTACTCAATCACCCGACGGCTACCCGTTTTTATTTCAATTGAGGCGCTCATGCCCGGTCGCAGTGTCGAGGGTTCGCCATCGATAACCATCGTTTTGTGGTCAAGTTTGATATGAATGGCATATTGCGAGTTCTGTGGTTTCTGCGCGTTATCGCTATGGCCAGATGGTGCGCTTTCGGCTGCATTGCTGGTTCCGGCATTCAATGCATCGCGCGAAACATAAGTCACTTCACCCTGCATCATGCCGTATTTGGTGTAGTCAAATGCCTCGATTTTCACGGCGGCATGCTGGCCTTTATGAATAAACCCAATGTCTTTGTTTTCAACGATGGCTTCGATCTCAACCTGATTTTGCTTGGGTACGATGACCATCAACGGCTGGGCGGCTGTTACTACGCCACCCACCGTATGTACCGCTAATTGTTGTACTGTGCCGTCAACGGGGGCGGTGAGCTGAAGTTGAGTTTTATGGGCGTCGGCTCGTTGCACATCCTGATGTGCTTCGGCCTGCTGGCGTAACCCGTCATTGAGCTCATCCTCGGTTTTCTTACGAGTATCTGCGATGAATGAATCACGCTGGTGGCGCGCATCGGCGAGTTTGCCTTCCAGCTCAATTTTGTCCTGCTCTTTTTCCTGCCATGAAGTGACCGACACGTCATGGTTTTCGGCCAGATCTTTATAATTTTGTGCCCGCTCACGAACAATCGGCAATTGCTGGCTGTAACGGGCAATTTCACCATCCAGATCCCGTAGTCTGCTTTCTACGTTCAGCCACTGGCTGGCCAGATGCTGACGGGCATCAGCGACCTTTTCTGGCGTGATGTTCTCTATATCGCTCAGTCCAATAAATTGATGAGCGGTGATGGATGCCAGCAGGGCACGCGAGCGTGCAACCTGCAAGGCAGCGTTATCCTGGCCAACTTCCGCACGCATTTTTTCATGGTCGATGATTTGCGTATCAAGCAGCAGTAGTGGTTCACCGGCATGCACGGTTTGCCCATCGGTAACAAAAATATGTTCAACGCGCGCGGTTTCTACAGAGGCAATAGTTTTGGCGTGACTCGAGGGAATGATTTTCCCGCTGGCGGAAACAATAATGTCGACCTTACCCAATATCGACCACAGCACCAGGAAAACGATTAACACCATAAGCAGGCGTGCCGTCCAGCGAGCAGTTGGTGAAACGGGAGCCAGTTGTAATGCCAGGGCAGCCGGAAGAAATTCCGCTTCGTCTGCTTTCAAAGCCGGTGGCGTGAGTGAGTGGCGCTGCTTCCAGAAAAACGCAAAGTGAGAACGGTAGCGTTTCATCAATTCGCACCAGGCGCTGTAGCGCAGTTTGAGACTCATACGCAGGCCTCTCTTACCGGGCCTTGTTGCAGAGTATATAAATGCGCGTAGATCCCACCGACGTGTTGAACCAGTTCATCATGATGACCGACTTCGGCAATCTCTCCGCGCTCCATCACTACGATGCGGTTGGCTTCACGCACCGCAGAGAGGCGATGCGCAATGATCAATACTGTTCGGCCTTCACAGATACGGCGCATATTATCCTGAATGATTTTTTCGGACTCGTAATCCAGCGCGCTGGTGGCTTCATCAAAAATCAAAATACGTGGGTTTGAGATTAAGGCGCGGGCAATGGCAATACGCTGGCGCTGGCCGCCAGACAAACCAGTGCCGTGCTCGCCGACCATGGTGTCGTAGCCTTCCGGTAACTCACAAATAAACTCATGCGCTCCGGCAAGTTTCGCGGCTTCTATTACTGCTTCAATCGGCAGCGTCGGATTAGTCAGCGCGATATTGGCGCGAATCGAGCGGTTAAACAGGTTGTTTTCTTGCTGCACCACACCAATTTGGTGCCTGAGCGACGTGGTGTTTATCACCGCGAGATCGTGCCCGTCCAGTAGCACGCGGCCACTTGCGGGGATGTATAGCCGCTGTACCAGTTTCGTCAGGGTGCTTTTTCCTGAACCGGATCGCCCGACAATACCAATCACTTCGCCGGGGGTAATCGTCAGGCTCACTTTGCGTAACACTTCAGAAGCGTCCGGGCGATAACGGAAAGTCACCTGGTCGAACTCAATTGCGCCGTTGAGTCGCGGCAACCGTGATTTCTGGTCAACAACCTCAGGGTGAGTATTTAAAATATCGCCAAGGCGGCTCATGGAAATGCCGACCTGCTGAAAATCATTCCATAACTGTGCAAGGCGCAAAATGGGCTGCGACACCTGGCCGGAGAGCATATTGAACGCTACGAGTGCACCTACGGTCAGTTGGTTATCGATAACCAGGCTTGCACCTATCCACATGATAGCGGCGGTCACCAGCTTGCTGATAAGCGTAATACCACCGTTGGCGATGGTCGAGATATTGGTGGCTGAAAGCCCTGAAGTAACATAACCCGCCAGTTGATCATCCCAGTTCTTAACCCAGCGTGGCTCAACGGCCATGGCTTTTACGGTGTCGATATTGCTGATGGTCTCAACGAGGAAGGACTGGTTTTCCGCCGATTTATTGAATTTCTCATTTAGCCGACGGCGCAACACTGGTGTAAACACCAGAGATAAAAAAACATAGAGCGGGATCGATGCAATCACGATAAGTGTCAACTTAACGCTGTAGCTGAACATTACGGCGAGGAAGACGAACGAGAAAAGAATATCGAGTACGACTGTGATGGCATTGCCTGTCAGAAATGAACGGATATTTTCCAACTCTCGCACACGGGCTACCGAATCCCCAACGCGCCGACTCTGGAAATAAGCAATCGGCAGGTTGAGCATATGGCGGAATAGACGTGCACCGAGTTCCACATCAAGCTTGCTGCTGGTATGTGCAAATACCCAAGTGCGAATTCCGCTTAATAAAGCTTCAAAGATATTTGCTGCCACCAGGCCAATGGCAACCACATGCAGGGTTTTCATGGCATGGTTAACCAAAACTTTATCCATCACCACCTGAAAGAAAAGCGGGGTGGCTAAACCGATTAACTGCAACACTAGGGAAATGAGCATGATTTCCCCTAAAATTCGCCGGTATTTAATCAGTGCCGGAATAAACCAGGTGAAATCGAATTTAGCTAATGTTCCGGTGAAATTTACTTTGCTTGCAAAGTAAATAACTTCGCCTGTCCAAATATCGGGCAATTCATCGATGGAAATAAATTCAGGAGGGCAGTTTTCATATTGAATAAGCAAACGAGGCTTGACGACATGATTATCATTCTTACTGCCTGGGTCATATTTCCCAAGGATAAAATAACGCCCGTCACGATTCTGGCCTACGGCCGGTAATGCGGCTTTATCCATTCGGCGTGCATCCTGGCGCACCACCTTTGTTTTAAGCCCTAACTCCTGTGCCGCCAATAAGATTGCTCGTTGGCCAAACACGGGCTGCCCGTCAGGGGATATCTCAAGATGGCCGGCAAATTTATGCTGAAGGTTTATTTTGTCGACAGCGACCTGATGAAAGGCACCGATGACCTGCAAACAGAAAAAACCACTATCCATGGGATACCGCCGACAACAAAAGAGTCATATTTATTAACAAAGTTATTTATAAGAGGGATGTAGAGAATATGCGCGATTAAATATCACAGGCATTCATGGTTGTCAAAATGCCATGATTATTAAAAAATAAGTAAAATTAGACATTTGCGAATTATATTATGCCGCAGGCATGTTGCGAAGTAGTGGGTCACTTGTAACTTTACTGATAAATAAGTATTAGTTATTTAAAGCTCTCACTCATTAATTGGTGACAATCGATCAGAAAAAAACACAAAAATGTTTGTTTTGGTAAGTGCGAGTGAGTGCTTGTAAGTATTGTCTTACTTTGAAATGTCACTATTTAATATATTGCGATGAAATTCCCAGCAAAAATAAAAGCTGCTGGTAATGATGTTGATTGATAATATTTATATGAACTCATCTTTTTCTTTCAATTACTTAAAAGATGCGTACGCCATTAACTTTTAACTACCTGCCTCGATACTTATATTGCAGGTGGCTATTCATTTCTAATAAATATTACCCATTCCGGTAAGAGGTTACGCTGTGCCTGATTCCATACAAAATATCCCCCCCATGCCCGACCTTAATTCAATTGGTTCATGGAGCAAATCTGATTACGAACTGCTGACCGCCGATTTTGTCAGCAAAATGACTGCAGACCAAATTCATGCCATGAATCATACCTCGTGGATGCCAGACGCTGCAGCGGCCGGATTTACACCTGAAATGGTTGCGAGCATTAATATCAGCATGTACTGGTTTGGTGCCGGATGGCTAAATAACCTCAGTACAACGGCAATCCAGGCACTGACTCAAAAACAGATGGGGGAATTCACTCCGACGACTCTTTGCGGCCTGGATGCCAACCATTTATCAGCCTTAAAACCTGAACAGGTCTCGGCGATACAGGCCAGTTTTTACTGGTTTACCGACGCATGGTTGAACAATCTGAGTATCCCGGCATTACAGGCGATAACGGGCACTCAATTGAACGGACTGACGAGTACTAATCTGTCTAAACTCGATAGCGCGCATGCCGCTGCATTGACGGCGACCCAGGTTGCAAGTTGGAGCACAACTTATTATTGGCTCTCTTCAACCTTCTTGAACAATCTTAATACCCAGGCATTCCAGGCCATTACTGCCGCCCACCTTAATGAGATAACGGGTGCGAACTTCGGCGCGTTGGATAAAACTCAAATTGCCAGTATTACCGCTGAAAACCTCCGAGGCCTGAATAACTCTCATCTTTCATCATTATCCGCAGAACAGGTCAGTGCCATTGCACACCTTGATGCCTTAAGCAGTGCACAATTCGGACTGCTAAATATTTCAGGCTTGTCAGTTTCGACGCTTGAAAACCTGGCGGAAAATGAATTCTCCGCACTGACTGCCGGCCAGCTAGATGCGATAAGTAACGAGAAATTTGCCGTACTGAATCTTTCCAGGCTTTCAACATCAACTATTGGCGCAATGAGTAAGGCTGCTTATGAAAAACTGACAGCCGAGCAAATCTCTTCCTTAAGTGCTGCGCAAATAAACGCAATGGGCCATGCTGCCTGGATGCAGGATACTGCTGCTGCCGGTTTCACGTTAGATCAGATAAAGAATTGTACCCAGAACTTTTACTGGTTCTCTCCTGGCTGGTTCAATCACCTGACTAAAGAAGCATTCCAGGCAATCAAACCTGAAAACATGGGCCAGATGTTTCTTGATGCATTTAATGGGCTGAACGCTGAACGTCGTGCTCAATTAACAGCGGCTCAGGTTGGTGGGATTACCTACAACTTTTACTTCTTCTCACCAGAGTGGTTTAACAGTTTAAGTCCGCAGGCAATGAAAGGGATAACTGCCGATCAGCTTGCCCATATTCAGACTGACAATTTTAAGCATTGGGATAATGAGCATCTGACTGCATTAACGGCAGCCCAAGTTGCAGTAGCTCCGCACCTGAATGCTCTGACTAGCGACCAATTTGGCTTGTTAGATATATCCGGGCTCTCAACAGCCTCTATTACGAACCTGACACAAACTGAATATGCCGGGCTGACGCTTAATCAGTTTGCTTCTCTGAGCACCGCACAAATTCAGGCAATGACACATGCACAGTGGCTTCCAACTGCGGTTATAAGCAAACTTACTGCGGAGCAAACTGCGGCTTTGGGTAATCAGCTTGCCCAATTCACTGCCGAGCAAGTTGCAGCAATGAATAATTTGCAGGATTTGAATAGCACTCAGTTCGGTTTGTTAAATATCTCTGGGTTGCCGACTTCTGTTATCGCTAATTTAACCTCAATTGAATATGTAGGACTGACCGCCAAACAAATCGCGGCAATGAGTGCAGAACAAATTAACGCTCTGCAACACGTTGAGTTGTTGCCGGTTGCGGCGATGAGTGGATTTACAGCAGCTCAAATGCCTGCTTTAAGTGATAACGTGCTTGCACATTTAAGTGCGGATCAGGTTGCTGCAATAACTCACTTAAGTGCGCTGAATAGCCAACAGTTTGGACTGTTAAATATCGCCCATCTTTCCGAATCAGCCATTAATAGTTTAAGCAAAACGGAATATGAAGGGTTAACCGCACTTCAGATTTCTACCTTAAGCCCCGCGCAAATCCACGCAATGGCTCATACCTCATGGATGCCTGATGCAACTGCCAGTGCTTTCACACCAGAGCAGGTTCAAAACATTAGTATCGGTATGAATTGGTTCTCGGCGGATTGGTTAAATAATCTGAGCATTGAAGCATTCCAGGCACTGACCCCCACACAGACAAGCCAAATATCTTCTGCAACACTTGCGGCTCTGGATAATGAGCACCTGCACGCATTTACCGCAGAACAAATTGGCGGAATGAATAACTTCGGTGGCCTGAGCAGTGCGCAATTTGGCTTATTAGATCTTTCCAAAATGCAAGCGTCAGTCATTTCAAACTGGAGCCAGACGTTACGTGCAGGGGTTACAGCCCAACAGGTTTCCACATTAAGTAACGAACAGGTCAATGCGTTACAGTCGCTCAATGGTATGTCTGTTTACTCGGCAGCAGGTTTTTCTAAAGACCAAATTCCGCATATTCGTATGAGCTTTTACTATTTCTCATCAGCCTGGTACAACAACCTGACGACCGAAGCATTCCAGGCGATAACACCTGAACAGATGGGGCAGATTTTTCTCGATGCCTTTAATGGAATGGACGCTGAGCGCCGCTCTCAATTAACTGCAGAACAGGTTGGCGGGATAACCTATAACTTTTACTTCTTCTCTTCTGTCTGGTTTAACAGTTTAAATCCGCAGGCGATGAAAGGGATAACTGCCGATCAGTTTACTCATATTCAGGCTGACAATTTTAAGCATTGGGATAATCAGCATCTGGCTGCATTAACGGCAGCACAAGTCGCAGTTGCTCCGCATCTGAATGCACTGACCAGCGATCAGTTTGGGTATTTAGATATTTCCCAGCTTCCCGTTTCAGCCATTTCGCAATTATCTAAAACGGAATATCAGGGGCTGACTGCGCAGCAAATTGCCTCATTAAGTGCGGAGCAAATTCAGTCTTTGCAGCATCTTGGTTGGATCTCTGAGGCAGCGCTTAAAGGTTTCACTGCGAATCAGATGCAAGCCTTTGGTAATGATTTATCCGGGTTTACTGCAGCATTCCTTAACAATCTGAGTGTGGATGCTTTTAATGCACTCACTGCGGCACAGCTTAATAGCCTTAATCCCGTTGCGTTTACAGGAATGGATTATCAACATATCTGGGCATTAGGTCATTTCTCTGAATTGACTGGATTATTATCTTCATTGACGAACGATCAGCTGCTAACTATTTCCCAAATGCTGACTATTGAGCAACAGAGCGTTTTGTCGGAAGAACAGAAGGCGTTGATTAATAAATCTGTGGATACCGGGTTCTCACTGGTTGACAGTGTGCATGACCCGATATTGAAAAATAGTCTGCATAACGCAGTCACCAACGATGCTTCTGTATTTAGTTTTACAACGATTGAATCCGTTCTTAAGGATTTTGCATCCCAATTAACGGGCGATCTTACTGAAAGCCAGTACAACGATATAAAAAATTATGTGCAGCACGTTGGCGAAGTTTGTGGAACTGACTCCGCAGTCTACTCGTTATTAAACGGGTTAATTGGTACCGATGGTGCATCTGTTTACTGGAGTGCTACCGGTGATGGGCAGCGAATTGGCAGCCTGAATGTTGGCTCGTCAGTAACGCAGTTTAACCAGTTAATTTCAACCTGGTTTGATGGCGCGAACGACCCGAAAAACTCTTCATCTGATCATGTTGATGGGCGCCCGGTGTTTGCAAAAGGCGGCCCGACTATTAATGATATCCAGCAGGGGGGAGTAGGGGATTGTTCGCTTCTTTCCGCGCTTCAGGCAGTTGTGGAAACGGCACCTGATTTCATTAAGTCGATGATTGTTCAGAATCCGAATGATACTTACAGTGTTCGTTTCTTTAAAGACGGTGTGCCTCATTGGATCACCGTAGATGGCAATGTTGATGGTAGCGGCACAAGTTCAGCAAACTCAAGTTGGGGGGCGATTATTGAACGCGCAGTCGTTGATTTTGAAGCGACTTATTTGAATGAAGTGAATGACTACTCCAGTCTTCCTGCTGGTTTTGACAAGCTGAAGGAAATCACCGGTGACACCTATACAACATTCAGAGCCTTATATACGACTGAGGAAAAATGGAATACCACAGATTTTGATCTATTGAAAACTGCGGTACTGAATGGTCAACCTGTGCAACTATCCAGTTGGGAGAGCTCAAAAAATGCAGATACCGGGCAAACCAATCTTGTTGGTGGGCACGCATTTGCGATTATCGGTTTTGATGACGTAACGAATGATTTTATTCTTGCCAACCCTTGGGGGGCTTTCCGCAATGACGGTGTTCAAGGGACATTTGAAGCCTCAATGGATCAAATGTGGCAGCACGGAAATTCTAACACGGGCATTGCTATCGTGAACTCAAATGGTGCGTCTGACGCTGCCGGCCAACTCGTTCACGCGATGGCCGCAATGAACACCTCACCTTCGGCAGCGCTCACCACTGCTGCGTTACCAGTCAATGTGAATAACAGCCCTCTTGCTGCATCACATGCCTGATAATTAAACCTTATATCTCCGTCCGTTCAGGATGGAGATATTTAACCCTGTTATTTCAGCGTGTTTATTTTCTTGATTTATACAAATTCCTCGGCGGTACTTGCAAAGTATTAATATTCACCTATGTCATATTAAAATATTTTTAATTTTTCAAAGCATTATGTGAGGAAGTATTAGTTAAGTAATACTTTTTCCTCCATTTACTTCTCAATGCACAGCTATGTACTACTGTTACACAAAGTGTTTCGACAGGTGTTTGTCGTTGTCTTTATGTGTCAGCGAGTTATTACTTATTTTGGCTATGCAGAGACTGCTTATGAATAATATATATCGCTTAGTGTGGAGCCATGTTGCTAACAGTTTTATTGCTGTGGCAGAAATTTCTCGGGCAGGGAAAAAAGGTAGCAGGACTGGGCGAGGTAGCAGAAAGCTATTAGCGACAGCGTTGATGCTTGCCGGGAGCTATTCTGGTGCTGCCAGTGCAGTTGATGTTATCTGGAATGCGGCATACCCAAACTATGCATTACTGCCTCCTTATGATGCCGTGAAAAATACCGGTTATGCATTTTCCATTGATGGCCAGGTACTGCCGAACCATTATGCTGCGGGCACCACCCTGAATGTTATTGGTGCAATACCTAATATCGCCACCGGCACTAACGGCAACAGCACTGGCGTTACGGTGCTTAACGCGCTACCCGGCGGTACCGGCACCGATCCCAACCGCATTATTACGATTGTTTCAACCGACTCGAATGGCACGCCAACGACAATAACGTCCGCGAATATCGGGCAATACACCTATTCACCTTCGCCTGCCGTCCCGCAAGAAAGCAATGAGCTAAACGTCACGGTGCCAGGGCTTGATGGCAGTTATCAGGTGATTACTGTTTATGATTCTTCGAGTTTTATTTCTGCCGCTGATACTCCCGTCAGCGATATGGTATTGCCCGTTTACGACCCCAACTCCATCCGTATCTTTAATGATTTTGGTATTGCTTCCGTTGCCTCAACGGGTGGTCAGGCGAATATTAATGTCGGTTCCAGCGACCCCAATGCCGCTATTGCCGCGGCCGAAAATACCATCGACCTGTTGACCAAAAACTCTGTGCTGGCAAAAGCTGACGGCAGTGGCAGTGCACTGAGCAGCACCGAATGGCGTTCGGATAACTACATCCACTTTCGCCCGGCGATTGTACTGTTAACGGATACACAAAATCTCGAGGCGCAAAGTGCAAAGTATGATTTTTCCATCACGCTGCCCAACTATGAGCAGGTCGGAAATAAGGTCGTACGGCTGCTGGATAAAACCTTCGTTATTAATTCATCCAATGATATCGCCGGGGTTAACGATTTCCTGATTGGTGCGAATGCTTACGCCGGGAAGCCGCAAATCCAGTACTGGCTGACGGCGGGCGCCACCGTGAATGGCGAGGTGATTGATTCTTCCGTTGAGGCGCAAAACACCTACGATGCGATTATTAACGGGATGCTCGCTAAAGAAGAAAACACCAGCATCAACCTGACATATCACGTCTGGGATGACAAAGGCGTTCACACCAACAACGCGACCCTGGCGACCGGGGACTTAAACGTCATTTATGCCACGGGTGCGAACGCATCGGGGCTGGTCACCAACAATGGTAGCCTGGCGGTTGACGGTGCGTCGGCGGTGATGCGTGCCGACAATGGCGCAATTATCACTAACGATGGCGCGATCAACGCCTGGCGTAGTAGCGGCAATAGTCCAGAGTCTGTCGGCATGGTGACGACGGATGCTACTGCGGTGAATAATGGAACGTTAAATGCGGGCCTGTTTATTGAAAAAGACGGCACTAATCAGGATGTTTCAAACGCAGGCAGCGTGGGGATACAGGGCAACGGCAGCAGTACGCTGACCAACAATGGGCACATCAACGCAGCGATTACCGACACTACCACCAACAATGCGGTGGGTATGCGCGCATCAGGAACTACAACCGCGACCAACGCCGCGACGGGGACTATTGCGCTAGTTGGCAATGCCAATAACCTGGAAGGCAAAGCGGGCGGTTACGGGGTCTGGCTTGACCAGAACGCCACATTCACTAACGCCGGTAATATCTACCTTGGCGTGACACCGGTTCTGAGTGCCGCTGCACCAACACCTGTTCCGATGACGGGCGGCGACCTGTCGGCGGGGATTCGCACGCAAAGTGCCGGTGACGTTAACAATACCGGCACCATAACGCTTGAAGAAAATACCCGTAATGCCGCCGGGATCTCCATCGAAGGCGCGACAGGGGCCGTCACTAACTCCGGCACGATTAACGTATTAGGCAAACTGACCAACGGTTCCGCTGCGGCAAACTATGGTCTGAACGTTGTCGATAATACGGGAACCGTGACTCACAGCGGCGCGATTAATGTTGATGGTGACAACAACATTGCCATTAACGTGCTGGCACAAAAAGCAGGCGCTACGGTGACCACTACGGCAGGTAGTGCCATTACGGTTGGTAAGGCGGGTGATACCGGTGGGAGCGATGGTCAACCCTATACCTATCGAAACTACGCGGTATATGCCGAAGGCCTGAATACCCAACATGCCCAGGTTAACCTCAATTCCACGATAAGCTTGCTTTCAGCGGGGGCGATTGGCGTTCATGCGCGTGGTGATGCGCAAATTGATATTAACCCTGCTTCAACGCTCTCTTTCGAAAACGTTAAACAAATGGGTTATTACGCCTGGGGTAATAAGGCGAAGATTAATATAGGTAATGCGGTTATTAATGATAATGGCCAGGCTGACTCTATTTTGTTTGCCGTTGACCACGGCGCGGTATTTGCTGGCGGTACAGGGGCTGCGGCGAGTTATCAGTTAACCGTGTCTGGTGATAACGCCACCGGGATTATTGCCAACGGCGTGGATGAAACAACCGGAACCAAGACTTCACTCACCACTGGGACCGCCAAAATATTTGTGAATGGTGAAAATGCGGTCGGGGTGAAAGTCACTGGAGGCGCGGTCGGCAATATTAGCGATGGCGGCATTGTGTTGCAGCATAACAATACAACCGCCGTGTTGATTGATGGGCGTAATTACAATATCGACGGTACGATTGATACTGACGAATTGCAAACGCTGGTGACATCCAACGCTTCCGTCACAAGCAGCGCTGGGCAAAGCGGGATTGTTGGCTATAACGTTTCCCATGCGGGTGAGTTGAATCTCAGTGGTAACGGTATTTCGTTAAATGGCACCAACAGTACCGGGATCATTTTGCATGACAACGGCAAGGCGACGGTAGCTGCACCGGTGACTGTCTCAGGCACCAATAATATTGGCGTCGATATTCAAAACAATGGCGCACTGACTAACAACAATCTGATTAGTGTCAGCGGTGCGGTGGGCAGCGGGAATGTCGGTGTGCGCGTCGGCGGGGCGAATGCGGTAGTGAACACCCTTGGCAACGTCAATGCCTCTGGCGGACTTGCCGCCGTTCAGCTTATTGGTGCTGGCGCTAACCTGACAGTCAACGGGACGGGTAACCACATAACGGCATCAGGTGGGGCCGATGGTGTGCGGATGGATACCGGAGCGGCATCATTTAGCGCAAGTAATACCGTTATCGACATTTCTGGCAGTGGTGCAGGGATTAATAACAATGCTGACACCTCGAATATCAACCTTAATGGCGTAACTATTAATGCCTCAAATGGCCCGGCGATTCGCACGGCGGTAACGTTTAACGCCGCAGGCACTAACAACACGCTGAATATCTCCGGTAACGGCCAGGGCTTCGCCTTTATGGATGCAAATGGGGCTCCCACAACCGGGAATCTCACCATTGATAATGGTTATACCATCAATGGTACGGGGGCTGGCAGTGTCGGTATTCTGGCAAGAACGGCCGGTAATGTGAGTTCCGGTGCCACTATCAATATGGCGGCGGGGGCGGGGTCTGCGATTGTCGCGACTGATGGCGTATTGGGCTCCAGTCGGACAATTACCAATACTGGCAATATCACAAGTCTTGGTGCAGGTGCTCCCGTGATTGATGCATCGGGACTTGGAAATACGACGGTCAATAACAGCGGTTCACTGCTGGCGGCCAATACCGGCGCGCAGGCGATTTTGACCGGCAGCGGCAATGATACGGTTGCATTAAGCGGTGCGGGAGCCAATACCCGTGGGGAAATCACGCTTGGCAGTGGCAATGACGTATTCAGTTGGACTGCGGGAACCTTTGCAGGTGGTGTCACGTTTACGGCGGCAGATGGCAACGATAGCGCAACTCTTGGTGATGTTTCGCTTGCCAGCGTCACGCATATTTTAAGTGAAGGTGGCACCAATAATGCCTTAACGCTTAACGGCACTCATCAGGGCGCCGCTCCGGCTTTAATCGGCACCTTTAACGCTGATGACCTCACGAAGGGCACCAATGTTGGCACTGGCTGGAGTTCGTTAACCTTAGATGGCGATGCTACCGATGCGCGTGTTGTCGACAACCTGGAGCTCTCCGGTGCGCAGACCATCAACATTAACAATGGCGCGACGTTACGCAGCGGCATAAGTGCTGCCACGCCTGATGATGCCACAATCCATAACTACAATGTCGCCACTTTGGGGGCGACGAGTTTGCTGTCATTTGATGGTGCAAGCGATCAGATTTATACCGGAGTTATCAGTGGCAGCGGTGGCATGGAACGTATCAATGCTGGCAAAACTACGCTGCTTGGCAACAGTACTTACACCGGAAACACTTATATTGGCTCGGGGGCGGAACTGGCATTGGGTAACGGTGGCACCGTAGGTAGCGTGTCTGAAACCACCAATATCACCGATGATGGCATTTTGACGATTGACCGTTCTGACAACATTGCCCTTAACGGTGTGATTTCGGGGATCGGGGCGTTCCATCAAGATGGCCTGGGGATTACGCGCCTCGGTGGTGCCAACGCCTGGAAAGGGGTGACAGAAGTTAATCAAGGCACATTGCTGGTCAACGGTAATCAAAGCCAGGCAACTGGGCTTACCACCGTTCACTCTAACACCACATTAGGCGGCAATGGCACACTTGGTGGTGATGTTGTATTTGAAGACAACACCACGCTGACACCGGGAGATAGCGGCGTCGGCAAGCTGACGATTAATGGCGATTTGACGTTGGCGAGCACCACCAACAGCGAGTTTGAGCTGGGCCAGCCTTATATACCGGGTGGTTCGCTTAACGACTTAGTTGCGGTGGGCGGCGATCTGACTCTTGATGGTGTCGTTAACGTTTCGCTGTCACCTGGTGGCGCTTTTGTTCCTGGTGTCTATCGGCTGTTTAACTACAACGGGCAGTTGACCAATCACATTATGGATATTGGTTCACTGCCGACTAACGATGGCGGAAATTATCGTATTCAGACGGCACTGCCAAATCAGGTAAACCTGATTTTAAATTACCGGAATCCCGCATCCCAATTGCAGTTCTGGGATGGTGGCGCGGTTGTAAACCATGGCACCAATGGTATTGGTGGTAATTCGCAAGTTAATGGTGGGAATGGCGTCTGGCGTGCGAAACGCTTTGGCGATACCAACAACTGGACACAGCAAAATGGGGTTGGCAACGCACCATGGGCGCAAACTGCATTCGCTGTTTTCGCAGGTGATGCGGGTACTGTCACTCTTAGCGACGACAATGGGCGTGTGATTACCTCCGGTATGCAGTTTCTGACAGATGGCTATGTACTGGAGCCGCTTAACCAAATTGCGAAACTGCATTACATCAGCACCGTCACAGATGCATTCAATACTACGGCCCCGACGCCGCAAAACCGTTTCCAGGACGAAGGGGAAACAGCGGCTGATAGTTACTTCGTTATCCGCGTGGGTACGGCAGGCGAGAATACAACGGCGACGATCAATACCGATCTGGTGCAGGACGAGTTAGACGAAGGAGTGGTTCGGATGCTGAAAACCGATCCGGGCCGCTTGATCCTCAATGGAACTAATGATTTCAGCGGCGGCGTGGAGATCTGGGGCGGCACGGTCCAGGTTTCTGAAGACGCAAGCCTTGGCGATCCTGGTACATCGGTGACAATCAGAAATGGTTCGGCGCTACAGGCCGGTGCGGATTTCACTGCTAACCGCAATATTTATCTTGATGGTGCAACTGGCGGTACCTTTGACCTCTACGGTCATACCTTCACTCCAGCAGGGCTGATTGGTGGTGATGGGGCGCTCAAGGTCTACGACACTTCTGGCGGTAGCGACAGTAGCTTCCTCGAAATGAACCGGCAAAATATCTATCAGGGTGATACCAATATTGTCGGTAACAACAATAACGGGCAGTTGACCGTCAATGCCAATACCACTGGTGTATTTGGTCGGGCGGACAGCCAGATTTCTCTGTCCAGTCGTGCGTTATTAAATCTCAATAACTCAGCCTCTGCGCAAGCGCATACCTTTGCAGTCGACAATGCAACTCTGGCGTTTAACGATACTGCGGGAGCAGGGCAAGGCATCATCAAGCTGACAAACGGTGGTCAGGCGACGTTTACCGATGAAAGCCACGGTGATAACGCTAATGTGACCGTTGACGCCAGCTCAACACTCGCGCTGCAAAGCAGTGCAGATGCCGGTTCCGCGACTGTGGCCAACAGCGGCAAGGTTCTTTTTGCCGACAATGCGCAGGGCGCAGGGGCGGTGATTTCAAACCTTGCGGGTGGTTTAGTGGATATCAGCGCTGCTTTGGCGAGCACATCAGTGGGTTCCCTATCAGGTGCGGGTAACGTTGCATTAGGTGCTGCAACTCTGATTGAAGGTGCGTTAGGGCGCAATGACACTATCAGTGGAATCATCGACGGGGCTGGAAGCCTGGTGAAAACGGGAACGGGCACCCTGAATCTCACCGCCAATAACTCCTGGACCGGCAGTACCACCGCACAGCAAGGCGTGTTGTTGATCAACGGTAATCAAGTGGCTGCGACGGGTAAAACCACCGTCAATAATGGCGCAACACTCGGTGGTGCTGGCGTGTTGGGTGGCAGCGTAGTTGTTGATGACGGCGGGCACCTGGCCGCAGGACAGGACCTTTCAAGCGTTGGTGTGCTGACGATGGGCCCATTAACACTCAACCAAAATTCCCAAGTCGACTTCCAGTTCGGACAGCCTTACACCGTTGGCGGCGCGCTTAACGATCTGATCAACATCAATGGCGATCTCAACCTTAACGGCAAACTGAATATCACGCAGACTCCGGGCGGTAGCTTTGATGTCGGGGTTTATCGTGTCTTCAATTATACCGGCGCGTTGACCGACAATATTCTGGATATCGGCTCCGCACCTCCGGCAGCAGACGATCTCTATGTTCAAACCTCAATTGCAGGCCAGGTCAATCTGGTTAACCGCACCGGCTATGTGATGCGCTTCTGGGATGGATTCGGCGGTACGGGTGGAGCGCTGAAAAACAACGGCGAGATCGACGGCGGCAACGGTATCTGGCAAAGCGGCAGCGGTAATGACAACTGGACGACAGACGTCACTACCCCGGACGGACGTTTTAATACACCGTTTAGCGATGGTTCATTCGCGGTATTTGGCGGCACTGCGGGTAATGTCACGATAGATACAAGCCTGGGCGAAGTCGCAATTAGCGGCGCGCAGTTTGCCACCGACGGTTACGTCGTTGGCGGTGATAACCTCACCACGCATACCGCCAATACCGTGATTCGCGTAGGTGATGGCACCGCGCCGAGCGCGGGCTACACCGCGACTATCAACTCGATCATCGACGGCGAAGGGGGCATCAACAAAGCCGATCTCGGCACCTTGATTCTCAATGGTAATAACCAATACCAGGGAGGAACGCAGGTGAGCGGCGGCGTGTTGCAGGTTTCTTCTGACAGCAACCTAGGCGCTGCGGGAACCGGAATTGGCCTGAGTGGCGGCACATTGCGCTACGGAGCCGCTTTTGATACGGCACGCCAGGTAACGCTTTCTGGCGTCGGCGGGGCTATCGATACCAACGGCAACTCGGTTTCGCTGTTAAGTGCAGTAACCGGCAATGGCAACTTCACCAAGCTGGGTAAAGGCACTTTGACGCTCACCCAGGACAGCAGTTTTGCAGGACTTACCACCATTAGTGATGGTGTGCTGCAATTGGGCAACGGTGGAACGGCAGGAAATGTTGGCGGCAATATTGTCGATAACGCCACTCTTGCGATTAACCGGGCCGACACCTTCACTGTAAACGGCGATATCTCCGGCAGCGGGCGAGTCTGGCAGCAAGGTAGTGGCACCACTATTCTCAACGGTAGCAATACCTGGAGCGGGATTACTCTTGTCGAAAAAGGGACTTTGCTTGCGTCGGGCGAGAACCGCTTCAGCCAGAAATCCAGCCATATTGTCAGCAGTGGGGCCACTCTGGATACAGGCGGCTACAGCCAGTCGGTCGCCAATCTGGTTAACCAGGGAACCATTAATCTGCGTGGCGGCGATGTGGGTTCAACACTCACGGTGAATGGTAACTATGTGGGTGTCGATGGCACGTTGAAAATCGCTGCGCAACAGCACAGCCCAGGTGTTGCTGACCGTCTGGTTATCAATGGTGGCACCGCTTCTGGCAGCACGCTTTTGGATATTGATGTTAGCCAGTTGGGTGAGCCCACTACGGGTGATGGTATTTTGGTTGTTGACGCCATTAATGGCGCAACCACCACCGCACAGACCACTAAAGATGCCTTTAACATCGGCGGCGATATCCTGACTGCCGGAGCATGGGAATACCAATTGTTTGCCGGAAATGCTCAGGGAGCGGGTGAGGACTGGTTCTTGCGCGCGGGCTATCGTCCGGATGTTCCAGGGTTTGATACGCTGGCCGCGATCATCCGCCAGGCTGATCTTACGGTGCTCGGCACACTTCACCAGCGTGTGGGCGATGAACAACCGTACAAGGCCGATGTGCCTGAAGATCAGGAAGGGCGTTTCTGGGCGCGTTACATCGTGAAGTCGGTCGATCAGAAACATGATGACCCAACTCAATCGCAAAGTAGCACCAACTACAATGGCATGCAGATGGGGCTTGATCTCTGGCAGAACGATAAGTGGCGTGCGGGTTTGTACACCACCTTTATGGATACCGATAGCTCAATCAGTGGCATAACCGGGATGAGTGGCGGCGACGCGTATAACTCTACTTTCTCGTCTTACCTTGGTGGCTACGGAACCTGGACTGATACCAACGGCTTGTATGTCGATAATGTTTTGCAGTACGGATACCACTCGGTTGATTTGAAGAATATGTATGACCGTGAGACTTACAATCCTGATGGCAACTCATTTACGGCATCTGTCGAAGTGGGTAAACCGTGGCAACTGGGTGACAGTAACTGGCTGATTGAACCGCAGGCGCAACTTATCTACCAATATAGTGATTTTGATGACGTAACACTCAAGGATCGTGGCAAAACCAAAGTCTCGGTTAATGCTGACGGTTCTGTCATTGGTCGCCTCGGGGTTCGCCTTGCGGCGGATTACGACACTAACTACGGCAAAGTGAAACCGTATGTTCGCGTCAACTACTGGCAGGAACTTTCTGATGGGCAGGACACCGTGACCTGGAAGAATACGGCGAATAACGCCGCAGCAACGGATATCAATGCCAACCAGCGCTTCCAGACTACCGAAGTCGCCGTCGGCACCACATGGGCAGTGACTGCGGATGTGCAGGGCTATACTGAAATCGGGAAAACATGGGATGGCGGTGGTGATACTTCCGTGTCATCTGATGTATCAGCGTCGGTGGGTATGAAGATCCGCTTCTGACTATCCCCGTCCCCCTTCGAGCCGCAGGTGTGTTAGCTGCGTGAGTTTACCCCAGTCACTTACTTTAGTAAGCTCCTGGGGATAAACCCCCTTGCCGCCTTCCTGCAACTCGAATGGTTTGGGGATAGCATCATTGAAATGAACCTCCCGGAGGAAACATGAACATCAGCGATGTAGCGAAAAGGACCGGTTTAACTAGCAAAGCGATTCGTTTTTATGAGGAAAAGGGGCTGGTGACAGCACCGCTTCGTTCTGAAAACGGCTACCGTAGCTATTCGCAAAAGCATCTTGATGAGCTGACCTTGCTGCGCCAGGCACGGCAGGTGGGGTTTAATCTTGAAGAGTGTCGCGAGCTGGTCAATTTGTTTAACGACCCGGCGCGACACAGTGCGGATGTGAAAACCCGCACGCTACAAAAAGTGGCGGATATTGAAAAACATATCACTGAGCTTCAGGCGATGCGCCAACAACTGCTGGCGCTTGCCGAATCTTGCCCAGGGGACGAAAACGCAGATTGCCCGATTATCGATAACCTCTCGGGTTGCTGCCATCGCCAGTAATTAGTCGCTACGCAATCCTGGTTTTCTGTAGGTCAGATTAGCGTAGCGCCATCTGATAACTCACGCTTGAACGGCCTTCACCTTCAACGTAATCCCTTCAACGGCGACCACTACAATATCGGTGCCTGCTGCCAAATCGCTATCTGCCATCACCGGCCATGAGCTATCGGCTACCCGGACATGGCCGCGGCCATTAACTAACGCGGTTTCCAAACGCAAACGCCTGCCAATAAGCTGGTGGCCGCGTTGATTGAGTACTTCGCCCGGTTCTTGCTGTTTACGTGTCGACAACCAGCGCCACCACAGAAAAGCGGCAACCAGTGTGAGTACGGCAAAGCAAACGCCTTGCCATTCCCAGCCCAGCGGCACCATCCACACCAATAAACCTGTGAGTACAGCCGCAACACCGCTCCACAGCAGATAACCACTGGCACCAAGCATTTCAGCCGCCAGCAGCAGGCCACCCAGCGTTAGCCAGAAGATATGCGCATGGGTAAATAGCAGGGCAATCATCTTTTACGCTCGGTACCGCTTTGCGCGATAAGTTCGCTAATACCGGCAATCGAGCCCATCAGGCTTGTGGCATCAAGCGGCATAAGCACCACTTTGCTGTTATTGGCCGAACCAATCTGTTGCAGCGCGTCGGTATATTTCTGCGCAACGAAGTAGTTAATCGCCTGGATATCACCAGCAGCAATAGCTTCAGAAACCATTTTTGTCGCCGCTGCTTCTGCTTCCGCACTACGTTCACGGGCTTCTGCCTGTAAGAATGCTGACTGGCGCTCACCTTCGGCTTTCAGGATTTTTGACTGCTTATCCCCTTCGGCTTTGACGATTTCCGCCTGACGAATACCTTCAGCTTCGAGAATGTACGCACGCTTGGTACGTTCAGCTTTCATCTGCGCATTCATCGCGTCAATCAGTTCAGCCGGTGGGCGAACGTCACGAATCTCAATACGAGTGATTTTTATGCCCCATGGATTGGTGGCTTCATCAACGATATGCAGCAGGCGTGTGTTGATGTTGTCACGCTGCGAGAGCATTTCATCGAGCTCCATTGAACCGAGCACGGTACGGATGTTAGTCATGGTGAGGTTCATGATAGCCAGCTCAAGATTACTGACTTCATATGCCGCGCGAGGGGCGTCAACGACCTGAATAAAGCACACCGCGTCGATGGCGACGTTGGCGTTATCTTTAGAGATAATTTCCTGAGAAGGGATGTCGAGGACTTGCTCCATCATATTGATTTTGCGGCCAATACGGTCCATAAATGGCACCACAAGGCTTAAGCCCGGCATCAGGGTTTTTGTGTAACGACCGAAGCGCTCCACGGTCCATTGGTAGCCCTGCGGCACGATTTTTACCCCGGCGCCGACGATAATCAGCGCGACGAGGATCAGTACGGGAATGACGATTAGCATCAAAAAAACCTCCATTGTTTATTTGATGTAAGTCTACCCTTTAACGGGCTTCAATCAGCGATTTTTTTCAGCGGGGATGACGCTGCGTTGCTTTTCCAAGGTCGGAAAAACGCAGCGTCTTCCGACATCATTAATACAGCAGCGAATACATTTGGCGGCGATATTTTGATGCCAGCGCATCACCGGTTCCAAGAGCTGCAAGGATCTCCATCAGCATTTTGCGCACCTGGCCATCGGCGGCACCGAGATCTTTTTTCAGATGACTAAACAGCAGTTCCAGCGCTTCTTCGTTACGCCCGACCTGATGCAGTTGCAGCGCCAGCTGGCTGGCTAACAGTGCATTTTCAGGATCTTGCTCAACTTGTTGTTGCAGCAGCTGAATTTCTGGCGTGTCTGCGGCTTGCTTCAGCAGGTCGATTTGAGCAACCAGGCCCTGGTAACGGGTATCTTGATCCTGCAATGGAATGGTTTTCAGCACTGCTTCAGCATCTTCGCTACGGTTCAGCGCAATTTGCACTTCCGCCAGCATCAGGCCAATTTCGCTGTTCTGGTTGGAAATCTGCCACGCGTCTTTAAGCAACGGCAGCGCTTCAGCATGTTTGCCTTCTTGCATCAGCAGCATCGCTTCTTGCGCTTTCAACTCTTCTTCACGCGGCAGAACTTTTTCCAGCAGGGCGCGAATCGCTTCTTCTGGCTGCGGCCCCTGGAAACCGTCAACTGGCTGACCATTCTGGAACAGATAAACCGTTGGAATGCTGCGTAAACCAAACTGAGACGCGACCATTTGCTCGGCATCGCAGTCTACTTTGGCAAGGATAAACTGCCCTTGATACTGCGCTGCAAGCTTATCCAGAACCGGTGTTAACTGTTCGCAGTGTTGGCTGCGTGCTGACCAGAAGTAGAACAGAATCGGTGTAGTAACGGACTGTTCCAACACCTGGTGCATGTTCGCTTCGGTGATGTCGATATTGTATTGGGCAGACATAAATCAATTCCTTATAAAGATTTGCTTTTACATGGGGGCAAGGAGCTGTCCTTCAACTAACCACGTAAAATTTTATCCAACATACGGCCAGGTAACAGGCGGCGTAACCACGTTAAAGCATGGGCGACCAGCGTCACTGGATAGCGTAATTTCGGGTTTGAGCTTTCAAAAGCATGGCGCACTTTTTCCACTACTGCTTCCGGGCCGAGTGTAAAGCGTGCGGCAATCCCTGGGTTTTCTACCGGATGGTCAGCTTGAGTCTGGTTGACGTTCTGCGTGAACTGAGTGCGAATCGGGCCAGGCTCAATCAAGCTGACTTTAATACCGCTGTGATGCAGTTCCATGCGTAGTGCATCGGACCAGGCTTCCAGCGCATATTTACTGGCGGCATAAGCGCCACGGCCTGGCGTGGAAACCAGTCCCATAACCGAGCTGGTCATCACAATGCGCCCTTCGCGGTGCGGCAACATGGCCGGTAGTAGCAACATGGTCAGTTGGTGGGTGCCAAACAAATTGGTCGAAAACTGTTGCTCGAGCTGATCGCGTGAAAGGGTTTGCAGCGGCCCGTAAACGCCAAAACCACCGTTGTTAAACAGCCCGTACAGGCGGTTTCCGGTCAGTTCAATGACTTGTTCTGCCGCCGCATTCACACTCTCGGGCGAGTCGAGATCGAGCAACACGCCGGTAAATCCGGCCAGGTTCATGCGCTCAACATCTGCGGGTTTACGGCAGGCTGCCAGAACGTGATAACCCTTCTGCTTTAAATCTTGTGCGCAGGCAAAACCAATACCGCTGGAACAACCTGTAATTAAAACTGATTTTTGCATAACTTTACCCGAGAGGTGCCCCGATTGTTCATGAGTCATGTTTAACTAAAGGTGCCAGACGGGAAGACATCCAGTCGGCGATAAACGGCTGAGCATCACTATTCGGATGTATACCGTCATCCTGCATCCATTGCGGTTTCAAATAGACCTCCTCCATAAAAAATGGCAGAAGAGGGATAGAAAACTCTTTGGCAAGTTGCGGATAAATAGCGCTAAACGACTCATTATAACGACGCCCGTAGTTTGCAGGCAGACGTATTTGCATCAGCAATGGTTGAGCGTTCGCCGCTTTCACATCGTTAATTATCTGGCGCAGACTTTTCTCGATGGCTTGTGGCTGAAACCCTCGCAGGCCATCGTTACCGCCAAGCTCAATTAATACCCAGCGAGGCTGATGCTGTTTCAGCAGCGCGGGCAAGCGTGCCAGCCCTTGTGGTGCGGTGTCGCCACTAATACTGGCGTTCACAACTTTAGTATTTTGCTGGTTCCATTTCTTATCCAGCAGAGCAGGCCAGGCCGCCGTTGCCGACATTCGGTAACCCGCGCTCAGGCTATCACCCAGAATCAACAACGTGTCCGCAAAAGCGGCACGACAGGTCATCAAAGCCAGAAACAGGAAGGGCAAATGCCAGCGGAAAACATTGTTGAAGTTCATCATCTTAGTAAGTCCGTAGGAACTGGGGAACATCAGCTCTCCATCCTTACCGGAGTTGAGCTGGTTGTCAAACCGGCGCAGACCATTGCGTTAATCGGTGAGTCCGGCTCCGGGAAGTCTACACTACTGGCGATCCTCGCCGGGCTCGATGATGGCAGCGAAGGGGAAGTGCACCTATGCGGCCAGCCGCTACATAGCATGGATGAAGAAGCGCGAGCGGCTTTGCGGGCGAAAAACGTCGGCTTTGTGTTCCAGTCATTCATGTTGGTTCCCACGCTTAACGCGCTTGAGAACGTTGAACTCCCGGCGCTGCTGCGCGGAGAAAATGACTCATCCAGCCGCGCACAGGCTAAAGCATTGCTCGAACAGCTTGGTCTGGGGAAACGTTTGGATCACCTCCCCGCGCAGCTTTCGGGTGGCGAACAGCAGCGTGTGGCATTGGCTCGCGCCTTTAATGGGCGTCCTGCGGTGCTGTTTGCCGATGAGCCAACCGGTAATCTTGACCGCCACACTGGCGATCGTATTGCTGATTTACTCTTCTCCTTGAACCGGGATTTTTCCACTACGCTCATCCTCGTGACGCATGATGAACAGCTCGCTGCCCGCTGCGACCGCCGCCTGCGCCTGCGCGAAGGTCAGTTGTGGGAGGAAGCATGATTGCCCGCTGGTTCTGGCGTGAATGGCGATCGCCATCGTTATTGATTGTCTGGCTGGCTTTGAGCCTGGCTGTGGCGTGCGTGTTGGCACTCGGCAATATCAGCGACCGCATGGAACAAGGGTTAAACCAGCAAAGCCGTGATTTTATGGCGGGTGACCGTGCATTACGCAGCTCACGAGAAGTGCCTGAGGAATGGCTGGATCAGGCGAAAAAGGATGGACTGAAAGTCGGCAAACAACTGACTTTTGCCACCATGACGTTTTCCGGTGATACGCCGCAGCTGGCATCGGTAAAAGCCGTCGATGAGGTTTACCCGATGTACGGCCAGCTCGACACCAACCCGGTGGGATTGAAGCCTGAGCCGGGTAGCGTGCTGCTGGCACCGCGCTTAATGGCATTGCTCAATCTCAAAGTAGGGGATTCCCTGGACGTAGGCGACACCACATTGCGTATCGCGGGCGAAGTTATCCAGGAACCGGATTCTGGGTTTAACCCGTTCCAGATGGCCCCGCGCTTGATGATGAACCTTGCGGATGTGGAGAAAACCGGTGCAGTGCAGCCAGGGAGCCGTATCTCCTGGCGCTACAAATTTGGCGGTACACCAGCCCAGCTCGATAAGTTTGAAAAATTTGTTGTTCCACTGCTTAAACCGGAACAGCGTTGGTACGGTATGGAGCAAGATGATGGCGCTCTCGGGAAGTCTCTGGAACGTTCGCAACAATTCTTGCTGCTCTCCGCTCTTCTGACGTTATTACTGGCAGTCGCAGCCGTTGCGGTCGCTATGAATCATTACTGCCGTAGCCGCTACGATTTAGTCGCCATACTGAAAACCCTCGGCGCAGGGCGTGCTGCACTGCGCAAGCTGATTATCGGCCAATGGTTGATGGTGCTGGCGCTGGCGGCCGTTACCGGTGGTGCCGCAGGGCTGGTGTTTGAAGCGGTGCTAATGCGCCTGCTTAAACCTGTATTGCCTGCCGCCTTACCGCCAGCCAGTCTGTGGCCTTGGGTGTGGGCAATCGGCTCGATGGTGGTGATTTCGTTATTGGTCGGCCTGCGTCCTTATCGCCTGTTGCTGGCAACCCAACCACTGCGCGTATTACGCCGTGATGCGGTAGCGAATGTCTGGCCGTTGAAAATCTATCTGCCCGTCATCTTTATAGTTGTTGTTGCACTTTTAGCGCTGCTTATGGGTGGCAGCACGCTGCTGTGGGCTGTGCTGGCAGGTACAGTTGTACTCGCGGCTTTGTGCGGCATTGTCGGCTGGGGGGTACTAAAGCTTCTGAAGAAGCTGACGCTGAAAAACCTCGCGCTGCGCCTGGCTGTAAATCGTCTTCTGCGCCAGCCATGGGCAACCTTAAGTCAGCTCGCAGCGTTCTCGCTATCGTTTATGTTACTGGCATTGTTATTGGTGCTGCGTGGCGATTTGCTTGACCGCTGGCAGCAACAGTTGCCGCCGGAAAGCCCGAACTATTTCCTGCTAAACATTGCCACCGAGCAGGTTCAGCCAGTGAAAGAGTTTTTAGCTGAGCATCAGATAATCCCGGAATCGTTCTACCCGATTGTGCGTGTGCGTATGACGGCGATAAACGGAAAATCCACCGAGGGTAATCCTGATGAAGCACTTAACCGCGAACTCAATCTGACGTGGCAGAGCCAGAAACCAACGCATAACCCGATACTTGCTGGTTCCTGGCCGCCGAAAGCAGGCGAAGTTTCGATGGACGAGGGTGTAGCAAAACGGCTGAAGATTAAACTGGGGGATACCGTCACGTTTATGGGCGATACCCAGGATTTCTCGGCGAAAGTTTCCAGCCTGCGTAAAGTTGATTGGGAAAGTCTGCGACCTAATTTCTACTTTATCTTCCCGCCGGGCGCGCTCGATAACCAACCGCAAAGCTGGCTGACGAGCTTCCATCTGGATGGGAAAAATGGCGTATTAACACAACTTAACCGTGAATTCCCTACCGTCAGTTTGCTGGATATCGGGGCTATTCTGCGCCAGGTCGGACAGGTGCTGGAACAGGTCAGTCGGGCATTGGAAGTGATGGTGGTGCTGGTGACCGCTTGCGGTGTGCTGTTACTGCTGGCCCAGGTTCAAGTGGGGATGCGCCAACGGCATCAGGAACTGGTGGTATATCGCACCCTGGGGGCCGGGAAACGCCTGCTGCGTACGACTTTGTGGTGTGAGTTTGCAGTGCTGGGGTTCGTTTCCGGGCTGGTGGCGGCGATTGGTGCTGAAACTGCGCTCGGTCTACTGCAAACCCGTGTGTTTGATTTCCCATGGGAACCCGACTGGCGGTTGTGGGTAATCCTGCCGTTAACCGGAGCGGTGCTGCTTTCTCTGTGTGGCGGCTGGTTAGGGATTCGTTTGCTGAAAGGTAAAGCGTTATTCCGCCAGTTTGTTGCCTGAACATTATTCCATCTAAAAAATGGCCACGGTGTTATCCGTGGCTTTTTTATTCCTGGTATTATATTTCGCTATAAATCCACTTATATTTCGGTTTTGTTAGTGCCTGAATATATTTCAGGAGCAATTGTTTTATTTGTTAATAACTATTAACAAAATGCTCTATTTTTAAAGGCACAAAACAATAAAAATTTTTCTGATACCAGGTTAAATAAAAGGATATATTTTTAGCTCTAATAATAAGTATGGTAATCAGGTTTTTTTGATGAAAACAAAATTGCGTGTTCTTCCACAATTAGTGGGAGCAGGTCTGCTATTGGGCATGGCTTCATTTGCTGCTAATGCAGAAATTACAGTGTTAAAACAATCGCCTGAGGCGGGTAATCCACTTAGCCGCCTTAACTTTACCGTTGGCGGTAGTATTCGTCCGCAATTCAATATGATGACCGGCGATAGCGACAAAGGCTCTTATAAGAATAATGGCTTTGACGGCGGTACTCGTTTCCGTTTTACCGCTGATTATTACTTATTCGATGATATTAGCTGGATAACCTATTACGAACTTGGGGTTAACATTCCGGCTGTATTTGACTGGGATAATCATTATGCAGAAGGGGCAAATGATACTGACCGTCGTATGCTTTATACCGGTTTTAAAAGTAAGACCTGGGGTCAGCTAACCTACGGTAAGCAAAATAGCGTCTATTACGATGTTGTTGGCGCGAAAACCGATATCTGGGATTATGACATGATCGGCCAGGCATCGGCTAATGGTATTAATGGCAACTATGATGGTACTTATCGTTCACGCGCCATGCTGAAATATAAGAATACTTTCGGTGATGCCGATGTTTACGTCTCCTGGCTGTTTAACGATGATGAGTATCTTCCGGGTAACGGCCTGCGTTACAAACGTAATGGCGGCGGTTCACTGGGTGTGGATTATCATCTGACCAAAGATCTGACCTGGGGTACAGCGTGGAACTACACGCGTGCAGAAATGCGCGATCCGGGCACTAGCGAAAGTAAAAATTACGACCAGAATATCCTCGGTACAGCACTGAGCTGGAAACCTGACAACTGGACGTTCAGCGTTGGCGGCGGCTGGTATCAGAACTTCATGACCACTAAACAAGTGGATGTGAACAATTACTTCGCGGGTGATGCGTGGGGCGTGGAATACTTTGCTGGCTACACCATTCCGGTGGATCAGTTTGCAGTTAAAACCGTACAGCCATACTTCATGGGCGACCGCATTGACTACATTAACGGTCGCGATTACCAGCGCATCGATAATGGCGTGGGTGTTAGCTTCCAACTGGATTACGGTTTCCGTGTTGATTATGAACACGTCTTTACGTCCAGCACTGACAACCTGGGTGATATGAACCTGGTTCGTCTGCGTTACGACTTCTAATTGTGTTGTGGCGGATAGCGCTTGCGCTATTCGCCCGTACGCTTACCCAGCCACTCTTCAACCTGGCTGTAGTCGCCACGAAACACGATATTTCCCGCTTTCTTACTGAGCTGATAGCGATACATCGGGTCGTAATACTCTTCAAGTAGTGGCGCAAGCCACGCCAGATGCCCATCAACCGAACCGGTTTTACGTTGCAGTTCTAACGCCTCATCCAGATATTTGCTAAATTGCGCAAAACGCTCCATGCCCAAACGACGGCGGATGGCGAACAGGCCATGATGCAAATATTCACCGTAGTTTTGCCAGGCAGTCTCTTCGTCGTGTACCGATAAAAACGCTTCGCTCATTTGCTCAAAATATTCGAATTTCAAACGCTCCAGACGCTGCTCAAACGGGTCTTCAATCACCACAATCGGCGAGCGCAGCATCTGCTCTCTGAAGCATTCCGGAATATGACGTGAGCCAATCATGCGGCCTTCATCTTCCACCACCCATGTCACTTCTG
This sequence comes from Buttiauxella massiliensis, assembly GCF_902500225.1. Classification (GTDB taxonomy): domain Bacteria; phylum Pseudomonadota; class Gammaproteobacteria; order Enterobacterales; family Enterobacteriaceae; genus Buttiauxella; species Buttiauxella massiliensis. The sequence goes on from NZ_LR722655.1 coordinate 116,122, forward strand.
CATTGTCGCCTTTTTGAAGCAGCGTGACCGCGAGGTTATTTTCAAAGTTAGTTTGCGAGGGTTGTTCCACAATTGTGCGGCCAAATGACGAACCGCGATGGTGCGCCAGCCCTTCAAGATCGATTCCGGTCGGCAGTGAGCGGATCAGGATCGTTTTACCACCGCCGGTATTTCCGCTGACGAGCACCATTGGCCATTGCGAGCGAGCTTCTATCACGTCCATGGCGTAATGGCGCAGCGCTTTATAACCGCCTTCGACCAGCGGATAGTCAACGCCTGCTTCGCGTAACCACTCCTGAACCAGATGCGAACGCATGCCGCCACGCGCGCAACACAAATATCCCTGCGGATTTTGTCGACACGCTTCCAGCCATTTTTGCAAACGGGTTTCACGGATTTCGCCGTGTACGAGACGATGGCCCAGCTCAACCGCTGCCTGCTGCCCGCGCTGTTTATAGCAAGTGCCCACTTCAGCACGCTCGTCATCTGTCATCAGCGGGAAATTTAGCGCGGCAGGCATTGCCCCCTGGCTGAATTCAACCGGAGCGCGCACGTCGATAAGCGGAATACCGCCACGCAGCAGATGTTCGTAATTTTGAGTATCAGGACGAGCGTTTTGCATAGAAAAACCTTAGAGCGAGTGAGGCCGAAACGCCGTGGATTGTGCGCCTTCGCGTCTGGAAAAGAAAGGTTGGGGAGACTTGAGTGAAAGAGCGGGTGAACAAATCGCCACCCGCTGAAAGATTAGAACTTGCTTTGCGCCCAGGCAATTCCGCTGGCGTATTCCGCTGGCAACAGCGGCACCATCGCTTCGAGAGAGGCGCACAGTCTGCCGGTATCGCTATCGTTGAGGTTGAGATGGCCCACTTTGCGGCCTTCGCGCACCTCTTTATCGTACCAGTGCAGATGAACCAGCGGCAGCTTCAACCAGTCGTAATTTACATCGGTGCCGATAAGATTAATCATGACTGAAGGTGAGTTAACAACCGGTTGCGGCAGAGGCAGGTCAACAATAGCGCGCAGGTGCAATTCAAACTGGCTGATGGATGCCCCGTTTTGCGTCCAGTGCCCGCTGTTGTGAACGCGTGGTGCCAGTTCGTTAATCAGCAATCCGGCTGGCGTGATAAAGCACTCCATCGCCATGACACCAACATAGTTCAGCTCATGCATGATGGCAGAGAGCATGGCTTCAGCTTGCTGTTGTTGCTCGATATTAGCCTGCGGGAAAACAACGCTAGTGCGCAGAATACCGTCCTGATGCAGGTTATGCGTCAGAGGGTAAAATACGGTTGTACCGTCGTGACCACGCGCGCCAACCAGCGACACTTCGCCCGAGAAGTTGATCCCTTGCTCAACAATACATTCACCGTAGCAATCGTCCGGCAGTTGCGCGGTTTCATCACTGCGCAAACGCCATTGCCCACGCCCGTCATAACCACCTGTGCGGCGCTTTACGATGGCTAGCTCGCCAAGGTTTTGGAACACACCAGCCCACTGATCGCGGCTTGACAGTAATTGCCATGGTGCGGTTGCCAGTTCGAGCTTATCGAACAGCTGCTTTTGCGTCAGTCGGTCGGCGATGATTGGGAACACATCGCGATTTACGAAGGCATTATGGCGAGCCAGTTCGCGGGTAAGGGCGGTTTCAGGCCAGCGTTCAATCTCTGCGGTGATAACGCTTTGCGCAAATGGCACGGCTTCAGGTTCGGCATCCAGGCCAACCGGGTAAACCGCAATGCCCAGCGGTTCGCCTGCCTGGCGCAGCATTCTGCCTAACTGGCCGTTACCCAACACGCAGACGCGTTTCATGCTTCACCCCGTGGGTCCGGGTTTTCCAGCACTTCGTCGGTTTGGCTTTGACGCCACGCTTCAAGGCGCTGATGCAAGGCTTTGTCGTGGATCGCGAGGATTTGCGCCGCCAGCAGGGCCGCATTCGCCGCACCGGCTTTGCCGATTGCCAGCGTGCCAACCGGAATACCGCGTGGCATTTGCACAATAGAATAGAGACTGTCTACGCCGCTTAATGCAGCGCTCTGGACAGGTACGCCCAGCACAGGAACCAGGGTTTTCGCCGCGATCATGCCCGGCAAATGCGCCGCTCCGCCTGCACCGGCAATAATCACCTGATAACCGTTGTCGGCTGCCTGTTCGGCAAAGCTGAAAAGTTTATCGGGAGTGCGGTGTGCGGAAACCACTTCGACATGGTGTGGGACATCAAGGGCGGTGAGGATTTCGGCGGCAAACTGCATGGTTGCCCAGTCACTTTTGGAACCCATGACAATGGCGATACGCGCCGGGGTCTGGTTGGAGGACATGCGTCTCAAAACTCCTGTGGGTGTGCAAACATCACCGAACGTGGCTCGGTCGGTCAGAAGGGCTCAGAGAATAGCATGAACATAGAGCAAGGAAAACGGTTGCGTGGTCAACAAGGCAGCAAAAAGGCGTGATTTTGTTTAAAAAGAGAAGGAGATGAGTTCGACGTCTTCGGCAGTGACTTTGATCATCGACCCTTCGCTATGCCATGCACCGAGCACGCAGCGAAACGCGGGTTTGCCGTTGGCTGAAATAGGATGAATTTCTGGGCGATGGGTATGGCCATGGATCATCCATTGCACTTGATGGCGGGTGAGCGCATCGATAACCGCATGCTGATTCACATCCATAATCGCCATCGATTTACTGCTGTTTGAGGCCTTGCTGTCGGCTCGCATTTTCGCGGCGACGCGCTTGCGGATAAACAGCGGCAGGGCGAGGAACAAACATTGCAGCCAAGGCTGGTGAACTTTCTTGCGGAACGCCTGATAACCGTGGTCGTCAGTGCAAAGTGTATCGCCATGCAGGATTAGCATTTTGCGGCCATACAGGTCGAGCATCTTTTCTTCTGGCAGAAGCGTCATGCCGCTTAAGCGGGCAAAACGTTTACCGAGTAAGAAATCGCGGTTGCCGTGAATAAAGAAGCAGGGAACACCAGAATCCACCAGGTCTTTAATGGCTAAAGCGATTTGGCGGTGCAGCGGTTCGGGGTCATCGTCGCCAATCCAGGCTTCAAACAGATCGCCAAGAATATAGAGCGCATCAGCTTCCCGAGCGGTACCCGCCAGAAAACGCAGAAAACCGGCGGTAATCGCCGGTTCTTCTGAACACAGATGTAAATCTGCGATAAACAGCGTCGCCATGGGCGAGTTATTCGCTGACGGTTACGCTTGTGATAACCACGTCTTCTTTAGGAACGTCCTGGTGCATACCGCTGCGGCCAGTGGACACGCCTTTGATTTTCTCAACAACGTCCATGCCTTCTACAACTTCAGCAAATACGCAGTAACCCCAACCTTGCATGCTTTCGCTGCTGAAGTTCAGGAAATCGTTGTCAGCCACGTTAATAAAGAACTGGGAACTTGCAGAATGTGGCGCCTGGGTACGAGCCATTGCCAGCGTACCTTTAGTGTTTTTCAGGCCGTTATTCGCTTCGTTCTGGATGGTGTCTTTGGTGTCTTTTTGCTTCATACCCGGTTCAAAACCGCCGCCCTGGATCATGAAACCGTTGATCACACGGTGGAAAATGGTGTTGGCGTAGAAACCTTCGCGGCAGTACTCGAGGAAGTTTTTAACAGTTTCAGGCGCTTTATCATCAAAAGTTTTGATTACGATATCGCCGTGATTAGTATGAAAAGTAACCATGCTGTGCATCCTATATTAGTCAGACAGTGTTCCGGCAGACGGTGCCGCGACACAAGGTGGTTGTTATAGCATAACTGCACATGATCATCACCTTGCAAAGCGTGCTGCTTCCGTGTGAAATTTTGATGTAACATATAGCCTAATTTTGAAATCACACGCTTACATGGAATCCCCTGATGTTAAAAATCTTCAATACAATGAGTCGCCAAAAAGAGGAATTCAAACCTATTCATGCCGGAGAAGTTGGCATGTACGTGTGTGGTATCACCGTTTACGATCTGTGTCATATCGGGCATGGCCGTACTTTTGTCGCTTTCGATGTAGTCGCGCGTTACCTGCGCTTTATCGGCTATAAGCTGAAGTATGTACGCAACATTACCGATATCGACGATAAAATCATCAAACGCGCCAATGAAAACGGCGAAGATTTTGTTGCGCTTGTAGACCGCATGGTTGCCGAAATGCACACCGATTTCGACGCACTGAATATTTTGCGCCCGGACAGTGAGCCACGCGCAACCAAACATATCCCGGACATCATCGAAATTGTTGAACAGCTTATCGCGCGCAATCACGCCTATGTTGCCAGCAATGGTGATGTGATGTTCTCGGTAGAAAGTGATGCCGATTACGGCAAACTTTCCCGCCAGGATCTGGAACAACTGCAAGCCGGTGCCCGTGTTGAAGTAGAAGCGAACGTTAAGCGCAACCCGATGGATTTCGTGCTGTGGAAAATGTCGAAACCAGGCGAGCCAAGCTGGTCATCCCCGTGGGGCGAAGGTCGTCCAGGCTGGCACATCGAATGTTCTGCAATGAACTGCAAACAGCTCGGTAACCATTTTGATATTCATGGTGGCGGTTCGGACTTGATGTTCCCGCACCACGAAAACGAAATCGCCCAGTCTACCTGTGCGCACGGCGGCGAGTACGTTAACACCTGGATGCACTCCGGCATGGTGATGGTTGACCGTGAGAAAATGTCCAAATCACTGGGCAACTTCTTCACCGTGCGTGACGTGCTGAAATATTACGATGCTGAAACCATTCGCTATTTCCTGATGTCTGGCCATTATCGTAGCCAGTTGAACTACAGCGAAGAGAACCTGAAACAGGCGCGTACCTCGCTTGAGCGTTTGTACACTGCATTGCGTGGTACAGACGGTAGCATTCAGCCTGCGGGTGGCGAAGCGTTTGAAGCACGTTTCCGTGAAGCGATGGACGATGATTTCAATACGCCGGAAGCTTACTCAGTACTGTTTGATATGGCGCGTGAAGTGAACCGCCTAAAAACTGAAGATTTGGCCGCAGCAAATGGCCTGGCAGCGGCGCTGCGCCAACTTTCTGGCGTACTGGGTTTACTGGAGCAAGATCCAGAAGCCTTCCTGCAAGGTGGTGCGCAGTCTGACGACAACGAAGTTGCTGAAATCGAAGCGCTAATCAAACAGCGTAACGATGCCCGTAAATCAAAAGACTGGGCGCTGGCGGATCAGGCTCGTGACCGTCTCAATGAGATGGGTATCGTGCTGGAAGATGGCCCACAAGGCACTACCTGGCGCAGAAAGTAGGCCTTATTCAGTTTGTTAAACAAAAAGCGGCATAAGCCGCTTTTTTTATCAACTATGATTGTGGTGCGAGAAATATAAAAAGGTAAACTCATGACCGCCATAAATGATCAAAACAGTGAATCAGGGCTGTCCTCCCTTTATCCACCCAGACCTGTGGCTGAGATATATGCTCTCAAGGAAGCGCTTTCTACGCTGGGGACGGTACGTTCTTTCCAACCTAATGATGAAATTCACGCAGTTTCGCAGCACGAAAAATTCCTGTATCTGTTCACCGAGGGGCATTTTACGGTTGTTCGTGCAAATGATGGCTTAGTGCTTTCATCAGTGAGAGGCGAGATGGTTTATGGGATTGCTGAATGTTTGCGGCCTCGTGGCGCCTGGTTTTTGAAAGTAGAAGAGCCCTGTACAGCACGAGTTATCCCAGCCGAACAAGCATTTGAGCTCTTTACCCGGCAGCAACTATGGGAGACGGTTTCAGTTCTCCTTGCCTGGTTTTTACAGATGTACTCTTTACGTGATGAGCATTTGGTAGGTGTTACGGCGTATGTGATGATTCGCAATAAATTACTCGAACTGGAATTGCTGCCTGCTGATGTACGCCGTGATATCAATGCAGCAGATTTTATTCAGGGACGTACGCAACTGGCGCGCAGCACGGTTATGGCGATACTCGGAGAATTACGTCGTGGTGATTACATTGAGATTAAGCGTGGGAAACTAGTAGCGATTCGGCATTTGCCGAAGGAGTATTAGTAAGACTGGGTCGTAAGAATACGTAAGCGAAAATAAACCCCTAAGGCTATTACCGAAGGGGTTTACTGTCTTATGTTACGCTCCGACAGGAGGCGTAAATGCACTAAGCGTTAGCTCCGCTCCTGAATACTTCTCTATTTTTACCAGCGATGTATTTGCAGAGCAGGCATTTGCCAGGCGTGATGTTGGAATATCCTTGGTCAGCACGTTAGCACCGCCGTTCTTGCAAATACCGGTTGCTGGATCAAGATCCGGCCAGGCCCCTTCGTGAATGCAGACTACTCCCGGTTTGATCCCATCAGTAACCACAACTCCCGCTAAAACTTGGCCACGATCGTTCCATACTCGTGCTGTATCCCCGCTTTTAATACTGTGTTTTGCTGCATCATCAGAATGGATATAGATAGGTTCACGGTTTGCTACGGCATACTTGTTACGCAGTTCGGCATAATTAAGCTGGCTATGCAGGCGGTGAGCCGGATGTGCGGTTAAAAGTTGCAGCTGACCCGGTTCAGCGTTGCCTGCCCATTCATCTGGTTCAAGCCAGGTCGGGTGTGCCGGGCAATCTTTATAGCCAAACTCTTCGATAGTTTTTGAGTGGATCTCTATTTTTCCGCTCGGTGTACCTAGTGGGTTCATCACCGGGTCTTTGCGGAAATCCGCATAGCGTACGAAGGCTTCATTTTTCGGGTTTTTGCGCATTTCGATAAGCTTGTTTGCCTGCCAGAAAGCAGTGAACTGCGGCATATTGACGCGCTGCGCCCGGGCGCCTTTCTGCGCGGCATCGTAGAACTCGCGCAGCCAGGCCATTTCGTCTTTCCCTTCGGTGTAAACGGCTTTTCCTCCTGCTTTGAGCCGTTCTGCCAGATCGGCAAATACGTCAAAGTCATTACGCGCTTCAAACTGTGGTGCAATGGCCTGCTTCATCGGCACCAGGTGCTGGTTGCTATAGTCGCCGGTCATGGTCAGATCGTTGCGTTCAAAGGAGGTCGTTATCGGCAGCACGATATCCGCGTGTTTTGCAGCGGCTGTCCAGTAGCATTCAGAAATCACCACCAGCTCTGGCTTCTGCCAGGCAGCAATAAGCCTGTTGGTATCCTGGTGATGGGTGAAGTTACCACCGCCTGCCCACCAGATCATTTTAATATCAGGGAAGGTTTGTTCCTTACCGTTGTGTTGGTATTTAACGCCAGGGTTCTCCAGTGCTTCGACAATACGCGCCACGGGAATATTAGTGACAGCATCGGATGTAGCCCAGTCATTCCCAGCGGAAGAGTTGCCTGCAATGGTTGCAGAAATTGCCGTGAGTACGCCGCCACTACGCGTTGGGTTACCACCATTTGAATAGTGATAGGAGAAGCCGAAACCACCACCATCACTGCCAATTTGCCCAAGCATTGCTGCGAGTGTCACCAGCATCCAGTGGCGCTGTTCGCCATATTGCTGACGCTGGATACCCCATCCAGCCATAAGCATGGTTTTATTTTTGGCGAATATCTCGGCCAGCAGCGTGATTTGCTTGGCAGGAACCCCGCAAATTTTTTCAGCCCAGGCGGCGTTTTTAGGTGTTTTGTCCGCAACACCAAGAAGATAGGACTCAAATTCCGCGTATCCGGTGGTGTATTTCTCGATAAAGGCCTTATCGTGCAGGTTTGCCTCAACCAGCGTATGGGCGATCCCCATCATCAGTGCAACGTCAGTACCTATATTGGGAGCAATCCATTGAACTTTATCACCAAAGAAACCGATAGTTTCGGAACGCATTGGATCAATGGCAATCACGGTTTTGCCGGAAGCTTTCAACTGATTGAAATATTCCAGGCCTTGTTCATCGGTACTGCTCCAGGCAATTTTCAGCGTATTTAGCGGGTTCATTCCCCACAGAACAACGACCTGGCTATTTTTAAGGATCATGGGCCAGACGGTTTGCTGTTCGTAAACCTCGACGGAACCGATAACGTGCGGCAGAATCACTTGGGCAGCACCAGTGGAATAATCTCCGGTGTGACCCGCGTAACCGCCAGCCATACTCATATAACGTTGTAAAAGTGTCTGTGCTTTATGCAACACCCCGCTAGAGCGCCAGCCATAAGAGCCAGCAAAGATAGATGCCGGGCCATGAGTGGTTCGAATACGAGCATGCTGTTCGTGAATGAGCTTTAGCGCATCATCCCAGGAAACGCGGACAAACTCATCTTTACCGCGTTTTCCATCTGCTGTTCCCGGTGCTGCGAGATAACTTTTACGTACCATAGGGTACTTAATTCGACAGGCTGTATGAGCCTGATCAGGTGCGCTGCTCTGTAGTGAGTTCTCGATGGTTTTAGCCAGAACGCCTTTTGAAGAGACTATCTTCCCATCTTTCACTTCAACTTCAATTGCTCCCCAGCGAGCTGCGGTGAGTATTGTACCTGCGTGTGTTTCAGCCCATGCAGGAAGCGGGATTGCTGAGGACACCACTATGGCGCCCGCGGTACCGCCTGCCGTTTTCAAAAAACTACGTCGTGTTAACTTCATCATTCTCTCCTTAAATGAACATGGCTATGACGTACGGCTTACCGGGCAGCATCTTTAGCGTGGTACTGGAACCAACGCGAAAGAATGTCCAGATCGTCATCACTGATATCTGTGCGGGACCCCATTCCTTTAGCAATAGAAGGCCAGGCGTTGAGGGTGTAGTGGTCTGCGGCTATAGGGGCGTGGCAACCGGAGCAGTAAGCGGTGTCGAGGGATTTTGCATAGCGCCAAAGAGGTTCGCGGTTTGCCAAAGAATGCTCTGTGACCGGACCTTGCAGGCTAACGTCACGCCAGACATTGCCGTAACTGTCTTTTTGCCATTCACCCAGTGGCTTAAGCGCTTGCATTCCTTCAGGGGTAAGAGACGCAATGACCAGCCTTTGGCCTGTTGCAATGTAGATAACCTGCTCTGCACCCTGCATCTGGCTGCCGGTAATCTCAACTTCTTGCCCATCATCTATTTGGCGCAAAACTTTCATTTTTGTCGCTGGATAGACAGTGCCCAATGTGCCCAACGGCGTTGGGGTTACGGCAAAGCGTTCTGGGGAATCGACTGGGGTTTTAATGGCTTCAGCCATCATTGCATCCAACGCTTTGCTATCTACGCTGACTTCAGGTGGGAAGTGGGCGACACCTTTGTGGCAATCAATACAGGTTTGGTTCTCTTTCACCGCCAAAGCATGCATTTTCTGCGCATCGCTACTCTGTTTTTGTAGATCCATCGCTTCCATGCTGTGGCAGGAACGACAGGTGGCAGAGTTGTTGCTTTTCATCTGGTTCCATACGGTTTGTGCCATCTCAAGGCGATGGGCTTCGTATTGCTCAGGGGTATCAATTTTGTTGGTGATAAATTCGTGATAAACGTCCTTGCTGGCGCGAAGCTTAGTCACGAGGTAATCGAGCCCACCTTCCGGAATATGGCAGTCTTTGCACTCGGCGCGAATACCCTTTTGATTCATAAAATGAACCGACCCTTGATACTCTTCGTAGGGTGTTTGCATGGTATGACATGAGAGGCAAAATTCTGTTTCTGATGTCTTTTTTAAACCCCATCCGGTGAGGGTGGTTAACATAACTCCAACGACGATACTTGCCATACAAACCACAAAAATCCATTTCTTGTTCATATTATTCTCATTGAACTCTTTAATATAAAACACTGGTTATTTTATGGGTATTTGAGCAGTGAGCCAAAATATGTCAATGGCACTTAATAGAAAATGAGGTGTTGATAGGAAAAGTTATTTATTACATTTATTTAATGAATGGCGGGGTGTGTTTGATTCATTTAAAGAATGAAAAAAAGCGGCCGAAACCGCTTTTTAATATGCAGGTAAATAATGATTTTTAATTATCGATAGGAGTGCGAATCAAATAATCAAATGCGCTCAGAGAGGCTTTTGCACCTTCACCCGTCGCAATAATAATTTGTTTATAAGGCACGGTAGTGCAGTCACCCGCAGCAAACACACCTTTAACGGTAGTTTCGCACTTCGCATCAATAATGATTTCACCCATGCGGTTGCGCTCAACGCTGCCTTCAAGCCAGTTGGTATTGGGTAACAGGCCGATTTGTACGAAAATACCTGCCAGCTCAATTTCATGCACGCTTTCAGTAACGCGGTCTTTATACTGCAAACCAGTAACTTTCGTGCCATCGCCTTTCACTTCCAGCGTTTGAGCATTCAAAATGATGTCGACGTTTTTCAGGCTGCGAACTTTATTCTGCAATACCTGGTCGGCTTTCATTTCTGGGGCAAACTCCAGCAGCGTGACGTGTTCAACGATACCCGCCAGATCAATCGCTGCTTCCACCCCGGAGTTGCCGCCGCCAATCACCGCCACGCGTTTACCTTTAAACAGCGGGCCGTCGCAGTGCGGGCAATAAGTCACGCCTTTGGTGCGGTACTGTTCTTCGCCCGGCACGTTCATATTGCGCCACTTGGCACCTGTCGCAATGATGATGCTGCGTGCACTAAGTGTCGCGCCAGACGCAGTTTGAATCTGATGCAGACCGCCTTCAGTCTTCGCCGGGATTAACTTGCTGGCACTTTGCGTGTCGATAACGTCAACATCGTAATCATCAACGTGCGCTTTCAGTGCGCCCGCCAGTTTCTGGCCTTCGGTTTTTGGCACAGAAATGTAGTTTTCGATATCCACGGTGTCTAACACCTGGCCGCCAAATCGTTCGCCCATCAGGCCGGTGCGAATGCCTTTACGTGCGGAGTAAACTGCTGCCGCCGCACCCGCCGGGCCGCTGCCGACGATTAACACGTCGTAAGCGTCGCGTTTGTTCAGCGCTTCGGCCGCACGTTTTTCAGCGCCGGTGTCAATTTTGCTGACGATTTCCGCAAGCGTCATGCGGCCCTGGCCGAACTCTTTACCGTTGAGGAACACCGCAGGCACGCCCATCACATTGCGTTCCTGAATCTCGTTCTGGTAAACGCCGCCGTCAATCGCCGTGTGGCTAATGCGCGGGTTCAACACGCTCATCAGGTTCAGCGCCTGCACCACGTCCGGGCAGTTGTGGCAGGAGAGCGAGTAATAGGTTTCAAAATGGAAATCGCCGTCGATTTCACGGATCTGCTCAAGCAAATCCTGTGACTCTTTCGACGGATGTCCCCCGGTCTGGAGCAAAGCCAAAACCAGAGAAGTAAATTCATGGCCGAGTGGGGAACCCGCAAAGCGTGGGCCTTTATCAGAGCCTGGGTTAGTAATCAAAAATGACGGTTTGCGCACCGGCAAATCGTTATTAATACTCAAAGAAACTTTGTCAGATAGCTCAGCAATTTCTGCCAACAGTTCCTTTATCTCGGTCGATTTTGCACTGTCGTCCAGCGTGGCAATCAACTCAACAGGTTTGGTTAAGCGCTCAAGGTAGGCCTTGAGTTGGGTTTTCATGTTGTTGTCGAGCATGGGTAAATCTCCCTGATGGCGAGAATAACCAGGGTGGGCAGGCTTGCGCACTGCCCACCGCTGAGTTAGTTATTGCAGGTGTTCATTGTCTTATTATTTTTTAGATCTTACCGACGAGGTCCAAAGATGGAGAAAGCGTTGCTTCACCTTCTTTCCATTTAGCCGGGCAAACTTCACCTGGGTGAGAAGCAACGTATTGAGCTGCTTTCACTTTACGCAGCAGGTCAGAGGCGTCACGGCCAATGCCTTCAGCAGTCACTTCGATAGCCTGAATGATGCCCTGTGGGTCAACGATAAAGGTACCGCGATCCGCCAGGCCTTCATCTTCACGCATGTTTTCGAAGTTACGAGTCAGCGCGCCAGTTGGGTCGCCGATCATCGCATATTTGATTTTAGCGATGGTGTCAGAGCTGCTGTGCCATGCTTTATGCGTGAAATGGGTGTCAGTGGAAACAGAGTAGATATCCACGCCCAGTTTCTGGAATTCTTCGTAGTGGTCAGCAACATCGCCCAGTTCAGTTGGGCATACAAAAGTAAAGTCAGCTGGATAGAAGAAGAAAACGCTCCAGCGGCCTTCTACATCCTTCTCGGTTACTTCAATGAATTCACCGTTTTTAAAAGCGCTGTTTTTGAATGGTTTGATTTTCGTATTAATTAAAGACATCTGTACTTCCTCCGTTTTGCGATGGGAGAAAGGTACCGAATATTCGCGTTTGGCTCTAATGGGTAGACCGTATCGAATTGATAAGTAATACCTTACAAGCGAAATGGCAGGCATAAAAAAAGCCACCCGTTGCGGGGTGGCCTTCATGTTGCGCGTTACAATTCCACTTTAAAAAATTATAACAGCGGCGCGATTAAATCATTTGCGCGCAGTACTGGTCAATCCACTCAACCGTTGTATTAACGATGGTTCTGATAGCTATTTACTATCGAACAATGCAATACCCATATTTACAGCGGGTACAATCCCGAAATAGAGCACATTTTCATGTCAGGAAAATTGCAGGACTGTGACAACAACGTTAGATTTAGTGCTCACTAATCTCTGAGTACAGCTTTGTGCCATTGTGCGCATCTATTTCGAGGGTCAGGCGTTGTCGGAAATGCTTTCAATCGTGTTGTTTGTCGCAGCTATTGCCGTATACGCCGTAAAAGCAGGTCGTAACGCCTGGTGGTTTAGCGCTATCCTTCTGATTTTAGGACTCTATATTGTCCTGAACGTGACCTTTGTTGCCAGTAACTACTTCACCGGCGATGGGATCAACGATGCAGTGCTTTACACCCTTACCAGCAGTCTGACTGGGGCAGGGATCGGGAAGTATATCTTGCCAAGTGTCGGGGTGTTTGTTGCGCTGGTGGCCGTTTTCAGCGGCTTGACCTGGATTTTACGCCGCCGTAAAAACTACCCTCACCATTTTGGCTACAGCCTGTTGGCGCTTGCGTTAGCGATGGGTTCGGTTGATGCCTCGCCAGCATTTCGCCAGGTCACAGAATTGGTGAAATCACAGACTCGTTCTGGTAACTCAGATTTTGATGTTTATTACAAAGTCCCGCAGGGGAGCATCAAAGATCCTAAATTAAACCTGGTTTATATTTACGGTGAAAGTCTGGAACGAACTTATTTACAGCCAGAGTTCTTCCCTGATTTAGCGCCGGAATTAACCGGGCTTAAAGATGAAGCAATAGATTTCAGCCATACTGTGCAATTACCCGGCACCGATTACACCATTGCCGGAATGGTCGCCTCGCAATGTGGTATTCCTTTATTTGCACCATTTGAGGGGAATTCATCAGCTTCAATGTCGAGTTTTTTCCCAAAAAATATCTGCCTTGGCGATATTCTGAAAGCCTCGGGATATGAAAACTACTTTATGCAGGGCGCAGACTTACGCTTTGCGGGCAAAGACATTTTTTTACAGTCTCATGGTTTCGACCATATGTACGGCGCACAAGAGCTGAAAAGCATGGTCGCAGACCCCGAATACCGCAATAACTGGGGTTTCTACGACGATACGGTTCTGGACGAGGTCTATGAAAAGTATGTTGAGCTGTCGAAAAAGAATAAGCGTTTCTCACTGTTTACGCTGACCGTCGACACGCATCACCCGGACGGCTTTATCTCGAAAACCTGTAAGCGCCGTAGCTACAATTTTGACGGCAAAGAAAACCAATCCTTCAGCGCCGTGGCTTGCAGCCAGGAACATGTCGCTGCACTTATCGAAAAGATAAAAGCATCACCGTATTTTAACAATACCGTCATTGTCGTAAGTTCCGACCATTTGGCAATGAATAACACCGCGTATAAATATCTCAATCAGCACGAAAGAAATAACCTGTTCTTTATTATTCGCGGTGATAAACCACAGGCCGACCTGGTGCCAGTTAAACGCAGCACGCTGGATAATGGCGCAACGGTATTAGATGTTTTAGGCGGCGATAATTATCTTGGCTTAGGACGCAGTAGTTTGTCCGGGCAGTCGATTGCATCGGTATTTCTTAACGTCAAAGAAAAGGTGATGGAGTGGAAACCGGACGTTATCGACCTGTGGAACTTCCCGAAAACGATTACCCAGTATGAAATTGACCAGAAGAAAAATACCTTTAGCTATTCAGGCGCGCATTTCAAAATGCCTTTATTGCTGCGCATTCTGGATAAAAAAATAGAGCCGTTGCCTGAAAGCGAGTATTCCGCGCCGTTACGCTATCAACTGGCTGACTTTAAAGAAAATGACAAATTCATTTGGGCCGACCGTTGCTTCAAAATGGCGCGTTTATGGGAACCTAAACTGGCACTTTCAACTGGGCTGTGTGTCGCTCAGGGGCAAGTTGGAGGCCAACCGTCAGTGCGTTTAATCGAACAACAGCAAGAACAGCATGCGGTCGAATTTGCCAAACAGGACATCGATAAAGCACGTTTTAAACAGAACGTTGCGCTGCTGAAAGTGGATGAAAACGCCATCCGCTACCAGGCAGATAGCTTTATTTTCAATGTGCCGGGGGCGCCACTTAATGTGAAAGAGTATGCAGGTATTTCTCGTCCAGAAGAGTGGGGGCGTTGGTCGAATGCGAATCTGGCACCGGAGGTGAAAATTGAATATGCCGAGCCGCTGCCCGAGAAATTTGACCTGGTGATTTCAGCTAAAGCGTTTGGCCCGAATATCGGTCAGCCGGTGCCGGTCAAAGTCGGGAGCCAGCAGCAAACACTTACGCTTGGCGAAGAGTTAAGTACCACGACGTTGCATTTTGATAACCCGGAGCGCAGTAATTTGCTGGAGATTATTCCACCGCAGCCGCAGTTATCTAATGAAGGCAATATTCTTGGTCACGAACCACGCAAGATTGGGATTGGGATGGAAGATATTAAGGTGGTTCCGACATCGTGATACCCGCCATACTTCAAGTTGCAGCTGTGTTGGCTGCAACTCGAATTATTTAGGGTATTGTCAGATTTATCTAAAGGCGGCTTATAAAACGCCTTGCCCTAACATCGCATCGGCTACTTTCACAAAGCCCGCAATATTGGCACCGCGAACATAATGTGTTTGCTTATCTTCACCGCCATAATTCACACAGGCTTCGTGAATATCCAGCATGATGTGATGCAGGCGAACATCAACTTTTTCTGCCTTCCATCCCATACGAGCGGCGTTTTGCGCCATCTCCAGACCTGAAGTTGCCACACCGCCCGCATTTGCCGCTTTGCCCGGTGCGAACAGCACGCCCGCGTCCAGGAACAGATTGGTAGCTTCAATGGTGGTCGGCATATTCGCACCTTCAGCCACGGCCTTCACGCCATTGGCAATCAGCGCACGAGCAGCTTCGCTATCCAGTTCGTTTTGTGTGGCACACGGCAGCGCGATATCAACCGGTACGCTCCACGGTTGTTGCCCTTCGAGATATTGCAGGCCAAACTCTTTCGCGTAATCCGCAACACGCCCGTCGCGGCTGGATTTGATCTCAGCCAGACGCGCCAGCTTCTCGCTAGTGAAACCCGCTTCATCCACGACAGTGCCGTTGGAATCCGATGCCGTTACCACGCGCGCACCCAGTGATAATGCTTTTTCAATGGCGTATTGCGCCACGTTACCGGAACCAGAAACGGCAACGCGCATTCCTTCAAAGCCCAGGCCATGACGTTTGAGCATCGCATCCGTGAAGTAGATAAGGCCATAACCGGTCGCTTCCGGGCGAATAAGACTGCCGCCAAACGACAACCCTTTACCGGTGAACACGCAAGAAGTGTTGTTGGAGAGCTTTTTCATCATCCCGGCCATAAAGCCGACTTCACGCCCACCCACGCCAATATCACCGGCCGGAACGTCAGTATCTGGCCCGAGGTGGCGGTACAGCTCCATCATCAGCGCCTGGCAAAAACGCATGATCTCGCCTTCACTTTTACCTTTCGGGTTAAAGTCGCTACCGCCTTTACCGCCGCCCATTGGCAGTGTGGTCAGCGCATTTTTGAAGGTTTGTTCAAAGCCGAGGAATTTCAGAATTGAGAGGTTCACTGACGGGTGGAAACGCATCCCGCCTTTGAATGGCCCAATCGCCGAGCTAAATTGCACGCGCCATGCGCGGTTAACCTGCACCTGATTTTTGTCATCAACCCAGGTGACGCGGAACTGAATCACACGTTCTGGTTCAACAAGGCGCTCTAAAAGTGCCAAACGGCGGTATTGCGGATTTTGCTCCAGGAACGGCCAGAGCGTGGTCATAACTTCACGTACTGCCTGTGCAAATTCAGGTTGGTGCGGGTCACGTTGTTGAACAGAGTTCAGGAATGATTCGAGAGAAAGCGAGTTTTCCATAGATTAAGAAGTCCTTGTTATAAGTGATGTTGTAGATGTGTTGTGTTCTTTCGAATATAACATTCACTTATTACCAGGCCGCAAGTGATTTATCTTATGCTGTTTATAACTGTATTAGCGTTATTAATTGCGTAGCGTGATTTTCCCATATCACTTTGAATTTACTTTCTTTTTTAAATGGCCCAAGTGAATGATTGAGCGTCAGAATAAGATGCTTGTCATCTATTTTTCTTATGGATGCAGCTGAAAAATCAAAATAGCGCCCAACGTGGCGAAACAAGGCTTTGAATAAACTCTCTTTGGCAGAGAATGCCAGCGTTAATGCGTAATGAAAGGGGAGGGCGGTCGAGCACAAAACTTCTCTTTCCGCGCTATCAATTATGCCAGGGTAAATTTCCCCGGCGACATCTGGCGTAATAATTTCAGCACAATCAATGCCAATTCCCACACGCATTTGCGCCGAGTCAGCGATTACTGTTGCCAGCGCCACATTGCCGCTGTGAGTCATGCTGCCGGTAAACCCTGGCGGCCAGCAAGGTTCACGGTGCAGGCCAATGCCCGGAATATGATGGCTTATTCCATGAAGACGCAGCGCTTCTCTGGCAGCAATCCGGCCAGCGAGATGCTCGGCTTTGCGTTGCCTGACAGCATTTTCAAGACGCTTGTGATGCGGGAGTAACAGCAGGTCATCGGGTTGAAAAGTGACAGCGTCAAAATCCACCCGCACGATAGTTTGCGTCGTGTCACAGAGGCTGAAATGGGTGAGCTGAGTATTCATCAGATGTTTTCTCCTTCTACCTTGGGGAGAAGGTTGGGATGAGGGCAGTTATCGCAGTCCCTCTCCAAAAAGGAGAGGGACTGCATGGCGTAAGCGGGGGTCTATCAGAAATGCGTATTCACACTCACGTAGTAAGTACGTCCGGACTCGTTATATGTTTCGGCACCTGCACCGTACATGTAACCGACATCACCACCCGTTGTCTGGGCATTACCTGCGCGCCAGTGGCGTTCATCGAAGACATTGTCGATACCCGTAGTCAGGCTGACATTCTTCGTTGCATCCCAGGTCCCACTCAGGCCAACAATGCTATAAGGGCTAACTTCGTTGGTTTCCGATCCCGTTGCAGGCAAACCTTTGTAGTTGTACTTCTTCGGCTGTTGTTTGCCGTACCACGTAAAGGTCGATTGCACAGAAATGTCCTGGCGAATTTGCCAGCTCAGGGTGGAGTTTAACGTATATTCCGGAATAACGGACAGGCGCTCGCCGGTCTCTTTATTCTTACTTTCCAACATGTAAGTGATGTTATTCGTCCAGTTCACCGTATTGGAAACCGGTACGTTTAACGTGCCTTCCAGCCCTTCTACCAGAGCCTTAGGAATGTTTTCCCACTGGTAAATATCGGTTTTGGTTTTGCCAGAAGAAGTCTGGCCGATTGGCGCGTAACCCGCTTCGATTTTGTCTTTATAATCATTGCGGAACCAGGTGACACCAGCGAGCCAGCCGTCACGTTTGAACTCAAGACCAATCTCTTTGTTGACGCTGGTTTCAGCTTTAAGGTCTTCGTTACCCATCATATAGCAGCCCACACCGTTGCCGCTTGCGTAGCAACCCTGGCCTTTGCTGTAGAGGATGTAGTTCGGGTTGGTCTGATACAGGCTCGGTGCTTTATACGCCTGAGCAATACCCATTTTCAGGGTGAAGTCATCCCCCAAACCTTGAGACAGGTTCAGAGATGGGCTCCAGTTATTACCCACGATGCTGTGATGATCAAAGCGCAGACCCGGAGTCAACATAGTGCTGTCGGTCAGCTCCATATTGTCTTCAGCAAGCAGTGAGAAGACCTCTGCCTGAGAATATGGGCTACGGTTGGTGCTATTCGAACCTGGAATTGGGCCGCCCATAAAGGTTTGACCGTTTGACGACAAATCTTTCATCTTTTGCTGGTTCCATTCGGTGCCCAGTGTCAGGTTTTGGTTAAACACGAAATCAATCGGGATATTCACTTCGCTGTGCAATAGCACATCGCTCAGATCGATATCGCTGAATTTATCACTGGAGAAAATCCCTTCGGTGCCACCGGCCAGACCTTCACGCATACGTGAGTTGCGGGTGTGTTCGTACTGCACCCAGTTGCTGGTCGTCAGGCCGCTGTCCCAACCACCATTCCAGGTCATGGAGTAGCTCTGGCGGTAGAGGCGGTTAGTCTCTTTGCCATAGTTATCTTTCACGATTTGGTTGGTATTGGTGTTCTGGGTATCGCCGGAATACAGGTTGCCCTGGCGGCTGTAGCCCGCTTCCAGTTCCAGAGATTGCATCGGTGCAAAGTCCCAACGCACGACGCCGTTGATATCTTTGTTAATTACGCCTTCACGCCCGGCGGGCAGTGTATCTGAGTATCTACCGGTACGTTCAGACTGATGGCCTTGGTTGATGTCCCAGGCATCGGCTTGCGTTTTATCGAGGTTGCCGTACAGACGGAAGCTGAAATCCCCACCCAGTGGGCCGTTCAGGCTAAAGTTGGTGCGCTTAGTAGAGCCTTCGTCTTTGTGCTCAGGGGCATTGAGATAGGTGTTCCAGGTGCCATGCCATTCACCGGTGCCTTTTTTGGTGATGATATTGACTACACCACCTGCCGCACCGTTACCGTAACGCGCTGCTGCCGGGCCACGAATAACTTCGATACGCTCGACCATTTCAGGTGGTACCCAGCTTGCATCGCCACGTGTATCACGTTCGCCACGCCAGCCAAGTCGTACCGAGTTTCGGCTGGTGACCGGTTTGCCATCGATAAGAATCAAGGTGTTTTCCGGGCCCATACCGCGAATATCAATCTGGCGACCGTTACCACGTTGGCCACTGGTGGAGTTACCGGTCAGGTTAACGCCTGGCATAGTGCGGACGATTTCGGAAATATCACGCGCTGGTGGGCGTTTTTTCAGCTCTTCAGCGGTGATGGTTGAAACGCCTGGTGCCTGCAAATTTTGCGCGGCGGCGGTAACAACCAGAGTGTCTTCATGAGTGAGCGTGTCGTCGTTGGTCGCAGCGGTCTGAGCCGTTGCTGGTGCCGCCTGCTCTGCCGCAAAGACAGGTGCTGCAACACCGTATATTCCCAGATTGATTAGCATTGCGAGGGAATAGTTAATTTTCTTATTCATTATGGCGGCCTGCTTTTCCGCTGCGCCCGGTGTCATTCCATTCCCAGAGGGATCGGGCACAGCATGGATGTTACGAAGCGATACCGAAACTGTCTGCAACAGCCCCGAAATGAGGGAATCGTGCGTTCAAGTCCGGCAATTAATTGTTTTTGCACCAGGAAGCTGGTAGCTCAAAGCGCGGAAATACGCTATTGTAAATGCAAATAATTATCAATAGTATTATCAATATATTTCAAGATTATTGTCCGTTATCAATAATTTCATAAGGTTATGTTCGAGTGACGAATTTGCTGACAGGAAGTGAGTGCTGGTGGCAGGAAAAACAAGCGCAAGGGATCCCCGCCGTTACCTTTGAAAATGATGATATGTGTGAGGTGACTTTTTTATGGCGTGACCCTAAGGGTTGCGAGCAAACCTCACCGACAAAGCGAGTCTGGATTTACATCACGGGCGTGACAGATCACCACCAACGCTCGCGTCCGCAAACGCTCGAACGTATTGTCGGAACTGATGTCTGGCAATGGCAAACGCAGCTAACTGCTACATGGCGAGGCAGTTATTGCCTCATTCCAACAAACAGCGAAGATGATTTCCCGGCAGAGGCTTTTGAAGGCATCGTGCCGGAGCGCATGGCGCTGCGAGAAGGTTGGCGAAAACTGTTGCCACTTGCGATTGCCGATCCGCTAAATCCTGAAAGCTGGCTCGGTGGGCGAGGGCATCCGATGTCAGCACTCCATCTTCCTGATGCGCCAATGCAGGCCGGTTGGGAAAAACCAGACACGCCGTATCACACACCTCAGCATATTTCCTGGTTGAGTGAGCGCCTGAAAAACCAGCGTAGTGTATGGATTTTTGCAACCGGTGACGCCCAGCCCGAGCATCGCCCGTTGGCGATTTTGCTCGACGGCCAATTCTGGGCTGAAGGGATGCCAGTGTGGTCTGCACTTCAGGCTCAAACTGATGCTGGCGTATTACCTCCCGCCGTTTATGTGTTGATTGATGTCATCGACAACGCAACCCGCAGTGATGAACTGCCCTGTAATGCGCAGTTTTGGCTGGCAGTACAAGAAGAATTACTGCCGCACCTGCGCACGGTTACCTGCTGGAATGAAAACCCTGAAACCACGGTAGTCGCCGGGCAAAGCTTTGGCGGTCTTTCCTCGCTTTATGCCGCACTTCACTGGCCTGAACAATTTGGCTGTGTGCTGAGCCAGTCAGGTTCTTACTGGTGGCCACGTCGTGAAAACAACCAGCAGGGCGGGCAGTTGATACGGCAACTGGAAGATGGGCTCGCGTGTGAAAAAGCGCTGCGTATCTATCTTGAGGCAGGGGTCAGAGAACCTCTTATTCATCAAGTTAATCAACGAATTTACCCCTTACTACAACAAACACAGCGAGCTGTTTTCTACCGTCAGGTTGATGGTGGGCACGATGCGCTTTGCTGGCGAGGCGGTCTTTTGGACGGTCTCGCCTGGCTTTGGAAAGCGCCTTAAAGAGCGGAGTTAACTATGGAATTCAGTAACCCTTTCGACTCGTTGCAGAGCCGTTTTTTCATCCTTGAAAATGCGCAGCAACAGTTCAGCTTATGGCCGGAACATTGTGCATTGCCCGATGGCTGGCAGGTGGTTTGTGAACCCGCATCAAACGATGAATGTAACCGCTGGTTGCTTGCCAACTGGAGCGAACTTCAACCCGCCTCCTTTGCAAAAGAAGAGGTGATTGGTGAGTGAATTAATGATGACGCCAGCACTGGAACAACAGATAAAAACCATGCCGCTGGTAGCAGCGCAGCCCGGAATCTGGATGGCGGATCAGCTGTCACAACAGTCCAATATGTGGAGCGTGGCACACTATGTTGAGCTAAATGGAGAACTCAACGAAGCGTTACTGTGCCAGGCGATAGTGGCAGGCATGAAAGAGGCCGATACCCTTTGCATGCGCTTTAGCGAAGTGGACGGCGAAGCGCGGCAGTGGATAGACCCCAACGCGTCGTTTGTTGCCCCTTGTTGCGTTGATCTGCGCAATGAAATCGATCCGATCGCCACTGCACAAGCGATGATGCGCGACGATCTCGACGGGGATTTGCGCATTGCCAGCGGTAAGCCGCTTTACCATCATCAACTGCTGCGTATCTCAGATACACGCTGGTTCTGGTATCAACGTTTTCATCATTTAGTGGTCGATGGCTTTAGTTTCACCGCTATTACCCGCCGAATTGCCAATATTTATAGCGACTTGTGCCAAAACCAAGCGCCTGAACCCACGCCATTTACTCCCTTTAGCGAAGTGGTTGAAGAATACGAGCATTACAGCAAAACGGATGCCTGGCGGCGTGATTCTGCATTCTGGATAAGCAAAGCTAAACAGTTGCCACCACCTGCCACTCTGTCAACCAAACCGCTTACTGGCCAAGGGGTTAGCACAAAACTGATTCGCCAGACGCTACGTTTTGAGTCGGCAGATTTTAATGCACTGGTTGAAAACGCCCGCCTGCAAAACCTGACAGCCGCCGATATGGCGTTAGGACTGGTGGCGTTGTGGCTCGGGCGCTTAAGTGGCCGCAATGAGTATTCCGCCGGTTTTATCTTTATGCGCCGCATGGGTTCCACCGCACTGTGTGCCACCGGCCCGGTGCTGAATGTATTGCCGTTTGGTGTACATATTGAATCCGACTACACCCTCGCCAGCCTTGCGACAAACCTCGCCAAAGAACTGAAAGGTATACGCCGTTACCAGCGTTACGATGCTGAACAAATCCAGCGCGATTTGGGGCTTATCGCAAACGGCGAACCGCTGTATGGCCCAGTAATAAACCTGAAAATGTTCGATTACCGGCTTGATTTCAATGGTATTGAAGGCATCACGCATCAAATGGCTTCAGGCCCGGTCCGCGACCTGGAAATTGCGCTCTACATCAGCGAACAAGGTGACTTCTCCCTTGAGATGTTGGCAAATGCCGAGCGTTACGATGCGCAAACTTTGCAGCAGCATATTGCGCGCTTGCCGCTTCTGTTGCGCCAGTTTGCGGCCAATCCTGCATTACGATGCGTAGATGCCCAACTGTTGCATGAATCCGAAACCTCGCTGCTGGACAGCGTAAATGCTACGCAAACGTCAGTCCCTTCGACAACGTTAAGCGAGCTTATTGCGCAGCAAGCGGAGCGCACACCAGATGCACCGGCGCTGGCGGATGAAAACCACCAGTTCAGTTATCGCGAGATGCGTGAACAGGTTCAGGCATTGGCGAGTGAACTGCTGTTACGTGGCGTAAAACCGGGTGATGTGGTTGCCGTGGCACTCCCTCGCTCGGTCTTTTTATCCCTGGCGCTGCAAGCGATTGTTGATGTGGGTGCAGCATGGCTGCCGCTCGATACTGGCTATCCCGATGAGCGCCTTCATATGATGCTTGAAGATGCCGCGCCGCGTTTGTTGCTCACTTCTCAAGAGCAGTTACCACGTTTTAGTGCTGTTCATGGTCTGCAAACCTTCTGCTATCAAAATGTGCTGACAACGTTTAAGCCGCCGCAGACTCACAATCTCTCTCACCCTGAACATACCGCGTATGTGATCTTCACATCCGGTTCAACGGGCCGCCCGAAAGGGGTAATGGTAGGGCAACAGGCTATCGTTAACCGCCTGTTGTGGATGCAAAATCACTACCCGTTAAACGGTGACGATGTGGTTTTGCAGAAAACGCCATGCAGTTTTGATGTGTCCGTTTGGGAATTTTTCTGGCCGTATATTGTTGGCGCACAACTGGTTATGGCCCCACCTGAAGCGCACCGCGACCCGGAAGCGTTGCAGCAGCTTTTTGCTCGTTATCGAGTGACTACTACACACTTTGTTCCATCAATGTTGGCGGCGTTTGTTGCCGCGTTAACCGATGCCGATGCGGTAGCGAAATGCGCAACTTTAAAACGCGTATTCTGTAGCGGCGAAGCACTGCCAACAGAACTTTGTCGCCAGTGGGAACATCTCACCCACGTGCCGCTGCATAACCTTTATGGGCCAACGGAAGCCGCGGTCGACGTGAGCTGGTATCCGGCATTTGGTGAGGAATTAGCACAGGCTTCCGGCAGCAGCGTTCCGATTGGCTGGCCGGTGTGGAATACCGGGCTGCGAATTCTGGACTCGGCAATGCGCTCGGTTCCTGTCGGGATCGCAGGTGATCTTTACCTTACCGGGATCCAGCTGGCGCAGGGCTATTTATCCCGCCCGGATCTTACTGCCAGCCGCTTTGTTGCCGATCCTTTTGCTGCGGGCGAGCGCATGTATCGTACGGGCGACGTGGCGCGTTGGCTTGATAATGGCGCGGTGGAATATCTTGGCCGCAGTGACGATCAGTTAAAAATTCGTGGGCAACGCATTGAACTGGGCGATATCGACCGCGCTTTGCAGGCGCTGCCGGAAGTTGCGCAGGCAGTGACGCACGCCTGTGTGCTCAATAAAGAGGCCGCAAGCGGTGGCGATGCCCGCCAACTGGTGGGCTATCTGGTCTCAGCTTCAGGCGAGGTTTTGCCCGTCGACACTCTGCGTGAACAATTGGGCAACGTGCTCCCGGCGCACATGGTGCCGGTCGCGCTCATTCAGCTTGATGATTTCCCATTGAGCGCGAATGGCAAACTGGACAGAAAAGCGCTGCCGTTGCCGGAACTGGCGATACGTGGCACAGGGCGCGCACCGGTATCTTCTTTAGAAATCACCATTGCAGACGCTTTTTCCCATTTGCTGGGATGCGAAATTCACTCGATAGATGACGATTTCTTTGCCCTCGGCGGCCATTCATTACTGGCGATGCGCCTCGCGGCTCAACTACGCCGTACGCTTGAAAGGCCGGTGACGGTTGGGCAGGTGATGGTGGCGTCGACAGTCGGCCAGCTTGCGCAAATGCTGGCCAAAGATTGCGGTGAAGAAGAAGCGAATCGGGCAGGGTTTGATGCCGTGCTGCCGCTGCGTAAAAGCACCGGGCCAACGCTCTATTGCTTCCACCCGGCGTCTGGTTTTGCCTGGCAATTTAGCGTATTGCAGCGCTATCTCGACCCGCGCTGGTCGATAACCGGTATTCAGTCCCCGCGCCCGTATGGCCCGATGCAGCAGGCTGAAAACCTGGCGCAGGTTTGCGAAACACACCTGCAAACCCTGCGTCAACTTCAACCGCATGGCCCGTATTATCTGATGGGATATTCATTAGGCGGCACGCTGGCGCAAGGTATTGCTGCGCGTCTTGAAGCGGTGGGTGAAAAGGTAGCGTTCTTAGGGCTGTTAGATACCTGGCCACCGGAAACGCAAAACTGGGCTGAAAAAGGTGCCAACGAACTCGACCCGGCGGTGCTTGATGAAATCAACCGCGAACGTGCGGCTTTTGTCGCCGCTCAGCAGGGGCAAACGTCGGATGCGTTATTCCAGGCTATCGAAGGGAACTACGGCGATGCGGTGCGCCTGCTTACCACGGCGCAAAGTGTGCCGTTTGCCGGCAAAGCCACGCTGTTTGTGGCCGAGCGAACGCTGCCAGAAGGGATGGACCCGCAACAAACCTGGGCACCATGGATTGGCGAACTTGATGTATTCCGCCTGAACTGCGCCCATGTCGATATCATTTCCCCAAATGCTTTCGAGGAAATTGGGCCGGTGTTGCAGCGAGTGTTAGCGTTGGATTGATAAGTTCTGAGTAGATTTTAAATCAGCTATACCCAAAATAATTCGAGTGGCAGGAAGGCGGCAAGGGAGCAAATCCCCAGGAGCTTACTAAAGTAAGTGACTGGGGTTTGAGAGTGCAGCCAACGCCCCTGCCACTTGAAGTATGACGGGTATATTAGCCGCGTCCGAGCGGAACCACCAACGGCGTATGCGCTACCGGATCTTCAATAATCATGCAGCGCAGGCCGTAAATCGCTTCGATAAGTTCGGGGGTGACAATCTCGGTCGGCGCGCCTTCGGCCACAATCTTACCGTCTCGCAAGGCGATTAAATGCGTGGCGTAACGGCAGGCCTGGTTCAAATCGTGCAGCACAGCGGCAAGGGTGAAACCTTGCTTTTGATTGAGATCGCGCAGTAATTCCAGCAAATCAATTTGATGGCTGATATCAAGCCAGGTGGTGGGCTCATCAAGCAGCAAAATGGAAGTTTCTTGCGCCAGCACCATCGCAATCCAGGCTCGTTGCCTCTGGCCGCCAGAAAGCGTATCCACCGGTTGATCGGCTAAATCTTCAATGTTTGTCGCTTTTAATGCCCGCTCGACCGCCTGGCTATCCTCTTCGCGCCAGCGTGAAAACATCGGTTGGTGCGGGTAGCGGCCACGTGCCACCAACTCCGCCACGCTAATATCACCCGGTGCCGTGGAATTTTGCGCCAGTAAACCCACGCGCCGCGCCACTTCTTTGGTCGCAAAACGGTGGATTTCATTGCCATCGAGCCAAACCTGGCCGTGCATCGGTTTCATCAGTCGGCTTAACGTGCGCAATAGCGTGGATTTCCCGCAGCCGTTGGGGCCAATAATCGCGGTAAATTTCCCGTCAGGAATGGCAACGGTCAGGCCGTCGGCGACCACATGGTTGCCATATCCCAATGTGAGCTGTTCGCCATGCAGGCGCGGTGGAGCGGAAATCGGGCTCATTTTTTACGGGATTCCTGAATCAACAACGCAATAAGATAAATACCGCCAAGGCTTACTGTGAGCACGCCGACCGGTAATTGATATGGCATAAACAGATGTTGGGCGCACAGGTCTGCCGCGAGTAAAAGCGTTGCGCCGCATAATGCGGATTGCAGCAAACCCCAGCGTGAAGTGCCGCTTAAACGGCGGGCGATATGTGGTGCGACAAGTGCGATAAACGAAATTGGCCCGGCTAATGCGGTGGCTGCGGCAGTGAGTATCACACCAGTTAGCATTAACAACAGGCGAGAGCGTTCAACCGAAACGCCGAGTGCGCAGGCGCTGTCATCGCCCATTTCCAGCAACCGCATACGCCGCACTAACAATGCACCAGCGACCAGCGCCAGTAACATTAAAGGTGCGGCCGGGAAGATTTTCCCCCAGGTTAAACCGTTCAGGGAACCCGCATTCCACAGCCCTGCAGAAATAGCGGTTTCAAGCGAGGCATGCAGCAACAGCCAGGTATTGAACGCCACCAGCATCGCACGCACGCCAATGCCGATGATTATCAAACGGAAAGTTTCAATGCCGTTTCGCCAGGCGAGCAGCCAGACCACAAGCGCAGTCAAAATGCCACCGGCCATGGCAGAGGTGGCAATCGCGGTTTGATGCTGGCCGAACAGCACCATGGCAACCAACACGCCGCTCCATGCGCCAGTGTTAAAGCCCATCACGTCCGGGCTGCCGAGTGGGTTACGCATCAGTGACTGGAAGATGGCACCGCTCACGCCCAGCGCTGCACCAATCAGCAGCGCCATGACAACGCGTGGCAAGCGCCATTCGACCACCACCAGTGAGATATTGCGCGGTGCGGAACCCAATAGCGCGTCAATCACCTGGCTTACCGAAAGCGGTAATACGCCACTGCCCAGGCTCCATATTCCCAGGGTGATACTGAGTAGCAATAAAATCAGGCTGATGGTGACCAGACGAGGAGAAGGGCGGTTCATAATCCTGCTCCTTTGCGGCTGCGGCGTACTAAGTAGATAAGCATCGGAGCGCCAATAAACGCGCTCACCACTGAAACGCGCAGCTCGCCCGGAACCAGCATACGGCCAATAATATCGGCAAACAGCAGTAGAGTTGGGGTGGCAATAAGAGTCACGGGGAGCGACCAACGGTGATCGGCCCCCACCAGCCAACGAGCCAGATGCGGCATCATCAGGCCAATAAAAGCAATTGGCCCGACTGCGGCGGTAGCGCTGCCACACAATAAAGTGATGGCGATTAAACCGAACAACTGAGTGCGTGCCACTTTACTGCCCAGCGCGGTGGCGGTGTCGGTGCCCATACTCAGGCTGTTTAGCGAACGGCTGATAAACAGCGCAATCACGCAGCCCGCTAGCACGGGCAATACAATAATTTTTAGGGTTTCGAGCGTGCGAATATCCAACGTTCCGGCCTGCCAGAAACGCAACTGGTCATAGACCACCGGGTTGAGTAGAGCGATGCCGTTGCTTAAGCCTTCGAGTACCGCACCGAGCGCGACGCCAGCCAGCGTTAACCGTACCGGGCTGAGTTGCCCGCCGCCCTGGCTTCCGGTAAAAGCCACCACCAGTGCCGCAGACAATGCGCCCGCAAAGGCCAACCCGAGTAATGCTATTGGCGATGAAAGACTCCACACAGCCGCCCCCAAAACAATGGCAAAACTGGCCCCGGCATTGACGCCAAGCAGGCCTGGGTCAGCGAGGGGATTTCGGGTCAGCGTTTGCATCAACGCACCGGCAAGGCCCAGCGCGCCGCCCGCAAGAATACCAGCTAGTGTGCGGGGGAGGCGGGCGTCGAGCACGATAGTGCAATCTGCACTTTGGCATTGGCCGCTAAGTGCATTGATAACCACTTCGGCAGGGAGGGATTTGGCACCTAATAACAAACTGAGTATTGCCATTAAAACGAGTAAAAACAGCAAACTCAGCAGGATGAACCAGCGTGACATACGTTGTATATCCTTCACTTCGTAGCCCTACAAAAATCACGTAAAATTAAATGATAGTTATTATCATTATCACTCTTATTTGTTTATGTTAGCATGAGCCGCCTCGCACCCGGAAAGAAAAATTCGCTTTAAGGTCATGTAATGAACCGCAATTCTTTGCTGCTTAATCTCAGTTTACTCAAGACTCATCCCGCTTTTCGCGCCGTCTTCCTCGCCCGTTTTATCTCCATTGTGTCGTTGGGGTTGTTGGGTGTCGCGGTGCCAGTACAAATCCAGATGCTGACAGGCTCCTCCTTGCAAGTGGGGCTCGCGGTGACGCTTACCGGTTCGGCGATGTTTATCGGCCTGATGATGGGCGGTGTGCTGGCTGATCGCCACGAGCGCCGTCGTCTGATTCTTCTGGCCCGTTCTACCTGTGGCGTCGGCTTTATTGGCCTGACGATTAACGCCGCATTACCTGAACCATCGCTGGCGGCGATCTACCTGCTTGGTGTGTGGGATGGGTTCTTTGGCGCGCTCGGTGTGACTGCACTTTTAGCCGCAACACCTGCGCTGGTGGGGCGTGAGAATTTGATGCAAGCGAGTGCAATTACTATGCTCACCGTGCGCCTCGGTTCGGTGATTTCACCGATGATCGGCGGGCTGTTACTGGCATCGGGCGGCGTGGTCTGGAACTACGCGCTGGCATCCGTCGGCACCTTTATCACTTTGCTGCCATTGCTGAGTTTGCCGAAATTGGCACCGCCTCCGCAGGCGCGTGAAAATCCGCTGCTCTCTTTATTGAATGGCTTACGCTTTCTGGTCGGCCACCCGATTATTGGCGGCATTGCGTTAGTCGGTGCATTGCTGACGATGGCGAGCGCGGTGCGTGTGTTGTATCCCGCGCTGGCTGATCACTGGCAAATGAGTGCCGCACAAATCGGCCTGATGTATGCCGCCGTTCCGTTGGGTGCCGCGATTGGTGCGTTAACCAGCGGGCGTATTGCCCATCACGCGAGCCCTGGCATGATCATGCTGACGTCCGGAATTGTGTCGTTTATCTCGATTGGCGTTTTCAGCCTGATGCCGGTTTGGGGACTTGGGCTGGCGTGTCTGGCGCTGTTTGGTTATCTCAGTGCGATTAGCTCTTTGTTGCAATACACGCTAATTCAGACGCTTACCCCGGACGGGATGTTAGGCCGAATCAATGGTTTGTGGACAGCACAGAACGTGACGGGTGATGCGATAGGTGCTGCGATTTTAGGTGGCATGACGGTTGTAATGTCGCCTGTGGCGGCGGCAAGTTCCGGGGGCTTTGCATTGACGTTATGCGGCGTTGTGCTGGCGATTGTGTTGGTGCAGTTGCGACGTTATCGCCAGGCCGCCCCGGCGCAACCCGAGGCAGAAACAGCTAAATAATCACTTGCTGGCAAA
This sequence comes from Buttiauxella massiliensis, assembly GCF_902500225.1. Taxonomy (GTDB): domain Bacteria; phylum Pseudomonadota; class Gammaproteobacteria; order Enterobacterales; family Enterobacteriaceae; genus Buttiauxella; species Buttiauxella massiliensis. The sequence continues at coordinate 145,519 of NZ_LR722655.1, forward strand.
CAACGTGCTCATGTGCTCAAGGATTCTTGTTGCACTGTAATAATCGAGACGGAAAGTCTCGGTTCCCAGCGCGTAAACGTGCTTTTTCTGCACGGCGGGCAGGTGCGAAAGAAGCGGGTTATTTGCCAGTGCAGTGGCATCTTTCTCATCGCTTGCGAACAGGAACAGACTCTCGCCATTCAAACCTGTAGCAAGGTTTTCACCGCCAAGCTGCACGATGTCGTGACGTTTACCCATGCTCTGACTGGTATGAATAGCCGCAGGAATTGGCGATAAGGTAAAACCGAGTTGCACAAGCAATTTTCCCTGTGCCGAATCTAACGTCCAAATATTCGCTGAACGAGACGCAGGTGTGTAAACCATTGCTGTGACCGGTTGCGGCGGCAACTTCATGTGCATTCTTGCTTCGCTTAACTGCTTATCAAAGCTTGAGATTCTTTCCGTGGCTTGCTTTTCGTGCCCAGTAATCTCACCGAGCTGGGTGAGCAATTGCTGCCAACTTTTATCGTCGTAATTGATAACCAGAGTAGGTGCAATTGCCGAGAGCTGCTCATAAAGGGCGAGGGCGGAATCACCGCCAGTGGCACTAATCAAAATCAAATCAGGCATTTGTGCCGCGACGGCTTCAGCACTGGCTTCGCCAATATATAAACGCTGAACGTTACGTTGTTTAGCGACATCTCCCCACTGGCGTAGAAAACCTTGCGAGTCAGCCATTCGATTGCCTGGCGTCGTGGCACCGCTTGCCACAACCGGGGCATCGATTGCCAGTAGTGAACCGGTGAGCGTCACGCTGGTTGAGACAATGCGCTGCGGTGCCTGCTCAAAAGTATGAGGGCCGTGACTGTCGGTGATGGTGCGTGGCCAGTCGGCAGCGTGAGCAAGGCTGCTCAGGCATAAAACGATAACTGCGGAGAATCTGATTTTCACTCAATAACTTCCTGTTGAAATTTAACGATTGCGGTGGATGCTGCTGGCGGTTATCCACCCTACAAAACTGTTTTGCGTAGGTCGGATAAGCGTTAGCGCCATCCGGCAAGACCGAGCAGCTATTGACACTGCTGTCTTTTCTCTTTAGGTTACGACCCCGAAAAGCAAATGATAATCATTATTACTATCTTTTGTCATGTTTTTACGGAGGACGAATGGAAACGTTACTGGTGCCGCAGTCACAAGAAAAACAGCTAACACCTTGTGCGAATAGTTTTTTCTTTATGTCGCCTTATCGCAGTTTTTCGACCAGCGGCTGCTTTACTCGCCTGGATTGCGCGGCGCTTGATGGTGCAAACCCCCACGGGGACCTGCAAAAACAGCTGCGTGAAGCGTTTGAAAACGCCAAAAAGCACGGTATCGAGAAACCTGTTGTCGTCGGCGCTATTCCATTCGATCCGAGCCAACCTTCAGCGTTATTTATCCCGCAAAGCTGGCAGACGTTTTCCCGCGCCCAGCGCCAGGCTGATGCCAGCCAAAGTAGAGCGGCAAAACCCCTGAACATTGCTGCCCGTAAAGCGATTCCTGAACAAGATAAATTTATGGAGATGGTGGCTCACGCCGCTGCCGCTACGGCTCAGCCGGATATTGACAAAGTGGTGCTCTCGCGCCTGATTGATATCGAAACGGACGCGCCCGTTGACCTTGATGTGTTACTCAATCGCCTGATTAGCCAGAACCCGACCAGCTATAACTTCCACGTGCCGTTGCCGGATGGCAGCTCGCTGGTGGGTGCCAGCCCGGAATTGCTGCTACGCAAATCAGGCAAGAATTTCAGCTCCTTGCCGCTGGCAGGATCGGCGCGTCGCGATAAAGAAAATATCCCGCGCGACAGCGAAATTGGTGCGCAACTGCTGCGATCCAGAAAAGACCGCCACGAACATGGCCTCGTGACGCAGGCGATGCGCGATGTTTTACAGCCGCATAGCCAACATTTAACGCTTTCCGATACGCCGGAACTTATCACCACTCCGACGTTATGGCACCTCGCCACACCGATTTACGGCCAGGTTGAAGACCGCCAGCACAACGCGCTTTCCCTTGCTTGCTTATTGCACCCCACACCCGCCCTCAGCGGCTTTCCGCACGATGTGGCGCAAAAACTGATTGCTGAACTAGAGCCGTTTGACCGCGAACTGTTTGGCGGCATAGTCGGGTGGTGTGACGCTGACGGTAACGGCGAGTGGGTGGTGACTATTCGCTGTGCCCGCGTAGGTGGCAATCAAGTGCGTCTGTTCGCTGGCGCAGGCATTGTTCCTGCTTCATCTCCTGAATCGGAATGGCGCGAAACTGGCGTCAAACTTTCCACCATGCTCAACGTATTTGGACTGAAATAAATGGCGATTCAATTCACGCGCTGGCCGGATGAACTGGCCGCTCGCTACCGCGAAAAAGGTTACTGGGCCGATTTGTCCCTCACCGACATTCTCAGCCGTCATGCCAAAAATGATGCCATTGCGTTGGTTGATGGCGAGCGCCATTACAGTTATCGCGAGCTGGAACTGGCCGCTACGCGACTAGCCTGCGCACTACAGCGTCGTGGCCTGAGCCGTGGTGAAACCGCGCTGGTCCAGCTTGGCAACGTGGCAGAACTCTATATCACACTGTTTGCACTGCTGAAGATTGGCGTGGCTCCGGTTAACGCGCTCTTCAGCCACCAACGCACAGAAATGGAAGCCTACGCTAAGCAAATCGAGCCGGTGCTGTTGATTGCCGACCGTAAACATAATTTGTTCGCCCACGATGATTTCCTTGAATCGCTTTGCGAGCAGAACCCATCGCTGCGCATGGCGGTTTTGCTCAACGAAAACGATCGCGAGCGATCGCTGAGCGCCTTTATCAATGAGACGGAAGAGAACTTTGTTGCCACGCCATCGGCGGCGGACGAAGTGGCCTTTTTCCAGCTTTCTGGCGGCAGTACCGGCACGCCGAAACTGATCCCGCGTACCCATAACGATTACTACTACAGCATTCGTCGCAGCGTAGAAATCTGCCGTTTTGATGCGAATACGCGTTTCCTGTGCGCGATCCCGGCGGCGCACAACTACGCGCTGAGTTCACCTGGTTCGCTGGGCGTATTTTACGGCGGTGGGCGCGTGGTGTTGGCAAATGACCCGAGTGCCACGCTCTGTTTCCCGCTGATTGAACGCCACCAGATTAACGTCACCGCACTGGTGCCGCCTGCGGTCAGCCTGTGGTTACAGGCTATTGGCGAGTGGGGCAGCAATAAATCCCTTGAGTCTCTGACACTGTTACAGGTTGGTGGCGCACGTTTGAGCGAAGCGCTGGCCGCACGTATTCCGGCAGAGATTGGCTGCCAGTTACAGCAAGTTTTCGGCATGGCCGAAGGGCTAGTGAACTACACGCGCCTTGACGACGATAACGATCATATCTTCAAAACCCAGGGCAAACCGATGTGCCCGGATGACGAAGTGTGGGTGGCTGATGAAAACGGTAATCCATTACCGTACGGCGAAGTGGGCCGCCTGATGACGCGCGGGCCGTACACTTTCCGTGGCTATTATCGCAGCCCAGAACACAACGCCAGCGCCTTTGATGCCAACGGTTTTTACTGCTCAGGCGATCTAATTTCTATTGCCGAAGACGGTTACATCACCGTGCAGGGGCGCGAGAAAGATCAGATCAACCGCGGCGGGGAGAAGATTGCCGCCGAGGAGATCGAAAACCTGCTGCTGCGCCATGAAGAGATCGTGCATGCCGCGCTGGTTTCGATGGAAGACAGCCTGCTGGGCGAGAAAAGCTGCGCGTTTATCGTTGGCAGCCGCCCGTTCCGCGCGGTGGAAATTCGCCGTTATTTGCGTGAGTTGGGTATTGCCGACTTCAAGCTGCCGGATCGTATTGAAATCGTTGAAAACCTACCGCTGACCGCGGTGGGCAAAGTGGACAAAAAACGTTTGCGCCAGTTGATTGCTGATAAGCAACTGGCTTCCTGATTGACGGAGAATTTATGGCTATTCCAAAACTGAACGCATACACCTTACCGACGGCTGCCGATATCCCGGAAAACAAAGTGAGCTGGGCGTTTGAACCTGAGCGTGCGGCACTGCTGATTCACGATATGCAGGAATATTTCATTGATTTCTGGGGCGATAATTGCCCAATGATCCAGCAGGTTATCGCCAACATCGCCGCGCTGCGCGATTACTGCAAACGCCACAATATTCCGGTCTATTACACAGCACAGCCCAATGCGCAGAGCGACGAAGACCGTGCGCTGCTCAACGACATGTGGGGGCCGGGCTTAAACAAACACCCTGAGCGCCAGAAAGTGGTGGCCGAACTTGCGCCAGACGAACACGACACGGTGCTGACCAAATGGCGTTACAGCGCGTTTATCCGCTCGCCGCTGGAACAGTCCTTGAAAGAAACTGGCCGTAACCAGCTGATTATCTGTGGTGTGTACGCACATATAGGCTGCATGACTACGGCAACCGATGCGTTTATGCGTGATATCAAACCGTTTATGGTGGCCGATGCGCTGGCAGATTTCAGCCGCGAAGAACACATGATGGCGCTGAAATACACCGCAGGTCGTTCCGGGCGCGTGGTGATGACGCGTGATTTGTTGCCGGAAAGTGCCCCGCAAAACAAACAGCAACTGCGTGAAATCGTCTTGCCATTGCTTGATGAATCCGACATCCCTGAAGATGACGAGAACCTGATTGATTACGGCCTCGATTCCGTGCGCATGATGGCGCTGGCAGCTCGCTGGCGCAAAATTCACGCTGATATCGACTTTGTGATGCTGGCGAAAAACCCGACCATCGACGCATGGTGGGCGCTGCTGTCGCGGGGAGCATGAGCATGAGCATGAACATCGACTTTAGCTGCAAAACCGTTTGGGTAACCGGGGCGGGTAAAGGCATCGGTTATCACACTGCACGTGCATTTAGCGAAGCCGGTGCGACGGTTATCGGCTTTGATCTGGCGTTTCCGTTGAATATTTATCCGTTCGCCACCCAAGTGTTAAACGTGGCGGATGCCGACCAGGTGGCTGCCGTTACGCAGCGTTTAATGAGCGACGAGCCGCAGCTTGATGTCTTGGTGAATGCAGCGGGAATTTTGCGTATGGGTGCGACGGATGCTCTGCCCCTGCAAGACTGGCAGGACACATTTGCGGTCAACGTCGGCGGCGCATTTAATATGTTCCGCGCTGTAATGCCACGCATGCGCGAACAGCGCAGCGGGGCGATTGTGACCGTCGCATCCGATGCCGCGCACACGCCGCGCACCGGAATGTCGGCCTATGGCGCGTCGAAAGCGGCGCTCAAAAGCCTGGCGTTAACCGTGGGCCTGGAACTGGCTCCATTTGGTGTGCGCTGCAATGTGGTATCGCCGGGTTCGACGGACACCGATATGCAACGCACGTTGTGGAAAACGCCGGATGCCGAACAGCAGCGCATTCAGGGATTCCCGGATCAGTTCAAACTGGGCATTCCGCTGGGAAAAATCGCCCGCCCGCAGGAAATCGCCAGCACCATTATGTTCCTCGCCTCATCCCACGCCAGCCACATCACATTGCAGGATATTGTGATTGATGGCGGCGCAACGCTGGGAGCCTGAATGAGTATCTGGAAAAGGGAACTTACGCTTGAGGCGTTAAACAAAACCAGCGTCGGGACTATGGTTGAGCATCTCGGCATTGTCTACACGCGCCTGGATGACGAAAGCCTGGAAGCGGAAATGCCAGTCGATAACCGCACCCAGCAGCCGTTTGGTTTGCTGCACGGCGGCGCGTCTGTGGTGCTGGCAGAAACGCTGGGATCGATGGCGGGATTTCTGACGACCAATGACGGGCAGTGCGTGGTGGGAACGGAAATAAACGCTAGCCACCATCGTGCGGTCGCGTCCGGTTCAGTGCGTGGCGTATGCAAACCGCTGCATCTTGGGCGGTCTTCCCAGGTGTGGGATATTGCCATTTTTGATGCTCGCGGGAAAAGGTGCTGTACGAGTCGGTTGACGACGGCGCTATTAGGGTGATGCTTATGGCAAGCCGGAGGTTTTCCGTTCACCGTTTCGGTAACTACAGAGATCACTGAACTTTCGGTGTACGGAACCATCACCTATCAAGCAATGGCAGAACTATCACCACATCGTGATCCCCGTAACAAGCTGATGTAAATACCTGGTCAAACCACTGTATTCCAATGTTTCAATGTTGTTAAATTCATGCGCTTGTTCTAGAACAAAACGGTAATACCGTCTGCTTCTACCTCTGGCTCTACACATGGAAAACAATATGAATAATCCAGGGAAACACCTCATATGGGCTGTGCTTGCACTGATTGGTGCATTCGCGCTCGGCTATATCGCACTCAATCGTGGCGAACAGATAAACGCATTGTGGATTGTGGTTGCTGCAATCTGCGTTTACCTCATCGCTTATCGTTACTACGGCTTGTTTATCGCTAAACGAGTTCTAACCGTTGATGCCACTCGTATGACGCCAGCCGTGCGCCATAACGATGGGCTGGATTACGTACCAACCGACAAAAAAGTGTTGTTCGGTCACCACTTTGCTGCGATTGCTGGTGCGGGGCCGCTTGTCGGGCCGGTGCTTGCCGCGCAAATGGGTTACTTGCCTGGTATGCTCTGGCTGCTGGCGGGGGTTGTGTTGGCCGGGGCAGTACAAGATTTTATGGTGCTGTTTGTCTCGACGCGTCGTGATGGGCGTTCTCTGGGCGAACTGGTAAAAGAAGAGATGGGTAACACGGCGGGTGTGATTGCTCTGGTGGCCTGCTTTATGATTATGGTTATCATCCTCGCGGTGCTGGCGATGATTGTGGTGAAAGCGCTGACCCATAGCCCGTGGGGCACGTACACCGTGGCATTCACCATTCCGCTGGCGTTGTTTATGGGGGTCTATATCCGCTACCTGCGCCCGGGCCGCATTGGTGAAGTGTCGGTGATTGGCTTGGTAATGCTGATATTTGCCATTATTTCTGGCGGTTGGGTTGCCGAAAGCCCAACCTGGGCCCCGTACTTTGACTTTACTGGTGTGCAACTGACCTGGATGCTGGTGGGTTATGGTTTTGTCGCTGCGGTATTGCCGGTCTGGCTGCTGCTTGCACCGCGTGATTACCTCTCCACCTTCCTGAAAATCGGCACCATTATTGGGCTGGCGATTGGCATCTTGATTATGCGCCCAACGCTGCAAATGCCATCACTCACCAAATTCATTGACGGTACAGGCCCGGTATGGACCGGCGACCTGTTCCCGTTCTTGTTTATCACCATTGCGTGCGGTGCGGTTTCTGGCTTCCACGCGCTGATTGCTTCTGGCACCACGCCGAAAATGCTGGCTAACGAAAACCAGGCTTGCTTTATCGGTTACGGCGGCATGCTGATGGAATCGTTTGTGGCGATTATGGCGCTGGTGGCGGCCTGTGTTATCGACCCAGGCGTCTACTTCGCAATGAACAGCCCGATGGCCGTGCTGGCTCCGGCTGGGACTGTGGATGTCGTCACCTCTGCGGCAAGCGTTGTCAGTAGTTGGGGCTTCCATATCACGCCAGAAACCTTAACTAACATTGCGAATGAAGTGGGCGAGCAAAGCATCATCTCCCGTGCTGGCGGCGCACCAACGCTCGCCGTCGGGATGGCGTACATTCTGCACGGCGCATTGGGCGGCCTGATGGATGTTTCATTCTGGTATCACTTCGCCATTCTGTTTGAAGCATTGTTTATTTTGACGGCGGTAGATGCCGGTACACGTGCGGCGCGCTTTATGCTGCAAGACTTGCTGGGCGTGATTTCCCCGAGCCTGAAACGTACAGACTCGTTGCCTGCGAACTTATTGGCGACGGCGCTTTGCGTGCTGGCATGGGGTTATTTCCTGCATCAGGGCGTTGTTGACCCACTCGGTGGTATTAACACCTTGTGGCCTCTGTTTGGTATCGCCAACCAGATGCTGGCAGGCATGGCGTTGATGCTGTGTGCGGTAGTGCTGTTTAAGATGAAGAAGCAGAAATACGCCTGGGTGGCTTTAGTCCCAACCGCATGGCTGTTGATTTGTACGTTGACGGCTGGCTGGCAAAAAGCCTTCAGCGACAACCCGAAAGTGGGCTTCCTGGCTATCGCTAACAAATTCCAGGCGATGCTCGACAGCGGCAATATTCCTGCGCAATACACTCAGTCTCAGCTTACCCAACTGGTGTTTAACAACCGTCTGGATGCTGGGCTGACCATCTTCTTTATGGTGGTTGTGGTGGTGATTGGTCTGTTTGCGATTAAAACCGCGCGCCAGGCGCTGAGGTCGGACACGCCAACGGCGAAGGAGACTCCTTACCAGAAGATGCCTGAAGACGTTGAGCAGATTGTTGCGCAGGCGAAAAGTGCGCACTAAGCCATTCATCCATCTCCCCGTAAGGGGAGGTGGATTTTACGCCCGGAGCTACCATGTTCGACACACTCGCTAAAGCTGGAAAATATCTCGGCCAGGCCGCTAAATTGATGGTTGGCGTCCCTGATTACGACAACTACGTACAACACATTCGTCTGACCCATCCAGAGCAGACGCCGATGACTTACGAAGAGTTTTTCCGTGAGCGTCAGGATGCGCGCTACGGCGGAAAAGGTGGCGCTCGCTGCTGCTAAACGAAGGAATTTGACATGAATCAAGCGGTATCTGTCACCCTGTTAACGGGTTTTCTCGGCTCCGGGAAAACCACACTTCTCAACTATTTTCTCGCCCATTCCGACAACGCCCCTGTCGCTATTCTTGAAAACGAATTTGGTGCAGTAAACATTGACGGCGCATTGCTTAGAGGCGGTGAAAACGTCAACGTTGTGGAATTGAGCAATGGTTGTGTCTGTTGCAGCGTGCGCGGGGAATTCACAGCAGCATTAAGAGAAATGCTGGAAAAGCGTGCTGCCGGAACGCTGAAATTTGAGCGGTTGATTGTTGAAACAACAGGCCTTGCTGACCCTGCACCTATCGTTCAGACCTTCTTTGTCGATGAACACCTGCGTGAAGCGCTGCGCCTGGATGCGGTTATCGCACTTGCTGATGCAGAACATATCTCACGCCAGCTTGATGAGCATGCGGTTGCGGCGTCACAGCTTGGCTTTGCCGATCGTATTTTGCTGACTAAAGCGGATCGTGTTGATGAAGAGACAAAACAGCTGGCGCTCGATCGGATTAATCGGATCAATAACAAAGCGGATCTGTTTGAGATCGTAAACGGTGAGTGTCCGGAAGAGTTTTGGCTTGATCTTAACGCTTTTGAACTCACCGATAACATCGATATGGCCGCAGGGTTCCATGTTATTCGTGCTGATACCAACCACCCCGATCGTTTCCAGCCGTTCCGTAAAATGCCGGCCAAACGCTCCTGGGATGATGCCATTCAGGCGCATGTTTTTGATGCAGGAATGCTGGATGTGAAAAAAATCGGCGCGTTTATGGAAAGCTGCATCGCGCGTTTTGGCAATGACATGCTGCGCTACAAAGGCGTGTTAGCAATAGCCGATCACCCACAGCGCTTAATTGTGCAGGGCGTGCATAAAGTGGTGGGTTTTGATTATGGCTCCACGTGGCACCCATCTGAATCGCGAGTGTCGCGCTTAGTGATTATCGGGCGTTACCTGCCGATTGATGAGCTGCGTCAGGAGTTTGCTGCAACAACCATTTAAACGCTGAAACGCGGATGTGATCTCTCGCACGATTTTCATCCCTGGCGAATAAAGCTGTTGTGCGAAACGAAGCAGTATGTTTGTATGAAATTCGCTGTTAAAAACACACAACACATTCAGGACCCAAATGACAACTAACCTGCACACATCAGCACTACTACTAACCGCGCTACCAGCCGCGGTAGTCGTCGTGCGTGTGGTGGTGGTCGTCGTCGGCAATGCGCCGTAGGGTCTGAATCAACACATCGATTCCAAAACCCCGCCGGCGCAAACCGGGCGGGGTTTCTTGTTTTAGTCCCCCCGGCCAAAAGCGAAACGGCATAAGAAGAAGGACTGGAGCAATGGCAATTTCGGAAAACCCACCGCAAGCAAACCGTATTACGGGTGCACAATTAATTGTGCAAATGCTTGAACATCATGGCATCACCACCGTTAGCGGTATTCCCGGTGGCACCGTTCTGCCGCTCTACAACGCACTGAGTAAAAGCCAAAAAATCCGCCACATCCTGGCGCGCCACGAACAAGGCGCAGGCTTTATGGCGCAGGGCATGGCACGAACGCAGGGCAAAGCGGCGGTATGCATCGCCTGTAGCGGCCCTGGTGCTACAAACCTGGTGACTGCGATTGCTGATGCGCGTCTCGATTCCATCCCGCTGGTGTGCATCACCGGCCAGGTGCCGAAATCGATGATTGGCACCGACGCATTCCAGGAAGTCGACACCTACGGCATCTCCATTCCTATCACCAAACACAACTATCTGGTTCGCGATATTGCTGAACTACCGCAGGTAATTTGCGACGCGTTTCGCATTGCTGAATCTGGCCGCCCAGGCCCAGTCTGGATTGATATTCCAAAAGATGTGCAGACCGCAGAAATTGATATCAGCGAGTTGCCGTCTGTTTCCGCACACACTCCTGCACCACAATTTGAAGCCCAACAAATTGCCGATGCTGCCGCGATGATTAACCAGGCACAGCGCCCGGTGTTGTATCTCGGTGGCGGAGTGATTAATGCCCATGCTGATGCGCGTGCACTGGCCGAAAAAGCTAATCTGCCAACCACAATGACGTTAATGGCGCTGGGCACTGTTCCGGCGAAACACCCGTTATCGTTGGGTATGTTGGGTATGCACGGTGCTCGAAGCACCAACTACATTTTGCAGGAAGCGGATTTGCTGATTGTTTTGGGCGCGCGTTTTGATGACCGCGCGATTGGTAAAACCGAAGAGTTCTGCCCGAACGCGAAAATCATTCATGTTGATATCGACCGCGCTGAGCTGGGTAAAATCAAACAGGCTCATGTTGCCATTCGCGCTGATGTGGGTGAAGTGCTGGAACAATTACTGCCAAAAATTGACGCCAAACCGCGCGAGGAATGGCTGCAACAAGTAGCCGGTTTGCAGCATGAATTCCCGTTCAATATGCCTGGTGCAGATAACCCGTTAACGCCGTACGGCCTGATTAACGCAGCCGCCGCCTGTGTGGATGATGAAGCGGTGATTACCACCGACGTTGGCCAGCACCAGATGTGGGTGGCGCAGGCCTATCCGCTGAACCGACCGCGCCAGTGGCTGACTTCTGGCGGCCTGGGCACCATGGGCTTTGGCCTGCCTGCGGCGGTAGGTGCGGCATTAGCTGAACCGACTCGTAAAGTGCTTTGCTTCACAGGCGACGGTAGCATCATGATGAATATTCAGGAAATGGCGACCGCTGCGGAACATAATCTGGATGTAAAAATCATTTTGCTCAACAACCAGGCTTTGGGGCTGGTGCATCAGCAACAAACATTGTTCTATCAACAAAATGTTTTTGCCGCGACCTATTCAGGGCAGACAAACTTCCTGAAAATCGCCGAAGGTTTTGGTCTCGCGACCTGCGATTTGAACGCAGCCGAAAACCCACAACAGGCGCTGCAAGAGGCGATTTCACGACCTGGTCCATGCCTGATTCACGTGCGTATTGATGCCAGCGAAAAAGTATTCCCGATGGTGCCGCCAGGCGCTGCCAATATTGAGATGATTGGAGAGTAAGCGATGCAACAACTAACCGTTATTCTGGAACTTACGGTGCGTAACCATCCGGGCGTGATGTCTCACATTTGTGGCCTGTTTGCCCGCCGTGCGTTCAACGTTGAAGGCATTCTCTGCCTTCCGCTAGCGCAGGGCGACCAAAGCCGAATCTGGCTACAAGTGGCGGACGACCAACGCCTCGAGCAAATGATTAGCCAAATCGACAAGCTTGAAGATGTGGTGCAAATCAGGCGTGATGCCGATGGTGCAGGAGTATTTGGCAAGCTGACTGCTTTAGTTCAGTAGCATATCAGGGTGGGTAAATGGTCAGTTTACCCACCTGATTCTGAGCCATTCATCATTCCGGGCTGCAATGCCGTGTCGTTATTTTCATAATCCTGAAAGCTTCTCGCAAAACAATAATCCCGTCGAAATAAAGCCAGGCTGACTGTATAAATCCAGGGTAGTGTTGCCCTCTAAAACGTTAATTGAATATAAAGTGAGCTTGGCGGATGTATGTCTCTGGCATATGCTATGGCATAGGCCATTAAGTGCCAGGAGATACTATGGAACGCGTTGCGAAGCTTTTTAAAAACGGCAGAAACCAGGCGGTGAGGTTACCGGTGGAGTTTGAGTTTGATACCGACAGGGTGTATATCCGCAAAGACAAGGAGGGAAACGTGATTCTTTCAAAAAATCCAGCTAAACCAGAAGGATGGGAAAAGGTTTTTGCTTTAGTTAAGAAAGCAAAAGTGTCGGATACGTTCCTTGATGAACAAGAGCGTAACCAGAGTATTGCTGACAGAGATCCCTTTGCAGGGATGGACTGATCATGTACATGCTCGATACCAATACGGTGAGCTATCTTTTCCGTCAGCATCCTAAAGTGATAGAAAAGCTTGCTCAAACGCGGCCTGTAGAAGTGTGCATTTCTAGTATCACGGAGGCTGAGTTGTTGTATGGCATTGCTAAGCGCAAGAGCAAAGCCTTAACGGCTGCAGTGCAGGGTTTTCTGGAAACAGTATCGGTCTACGCCTGGGATAGTGAAGCGGCAAAAAGCTACGGCCAACTCCGCGCGGCAATGGAACAAAAAGGCAAAGTCATGGGCCACCTTGATCAGTTAATTGCCGCTCATGCCCTTAGCCGAAACGCGACGATTATTACCAGCGATCGTGCCTTTACTATGGTGGCGCGTTTGCGTGTCGAAGACTGGACAGCCTAAGTGTGCGCTTTGCAACTTTTGCCTGCGGGTAAGCAAAGTTGCTGCCTGCCTGAACTAAGCACCAATTGTACTTTGTAACCGCTCAGCGATTTGACTGACTTGCTCCTCAGAACCATGCCCAATCACCATAAACTGGTGGTTCGCACTAGCCCAATAAACAATATTCATGCCGAGCCGTTGTTCGTTCTTTTTTTGCATCCCACGGCCTGTATTTTTTGTAATGCATAACGCCATTGGGCCGTGCACTTTATCAAGCCAGGTAATTTGCGCAATTTGCTGGTCGTCATAAGCCAGCATTCGCGCGTTCTTTAATACAGCACCTGGTAACGACAGACTCGAAAGGGAAAGAACAAGGCCTAATTGTTCGCCCGCTGCGTGCAATTGCGCATCCATAGTCTGGTTCGATGGAGTTTCCGCCAGCGTTTCCGGCGTATAAAGCGCCATATATTGCGCCACTAATTCACGCCAGTTATCTTCGGGTTGTGTTAAGTAAATAATTACCCGGTCACCAATCACGCCAAGTGCCAGGAAACTGACCGCGGCAGCAACCAGATTGCGCCGTGATACGGCAGGCGTTTGGTGACTATTGGGATAAAGGGTCTGCTGTAAGCGTTCAATCGGGGCTGTCTGCAGCAGCGGTTCAAAAGCCTTTTTAAAGGGCAGATTGCTGCGTTCCAGTAGCGCCAGACGCTGAGCCAGAGCGTCGTCCTCAATCAGCCTGCTTTCCAGAACTTTGCGCTGTGCATCACTGAGCTCATTATCCAGATACGCCACCAGCATTTCGTCCGAACCCAGCGGAAGTCTCATGATTTCTCTCCTTTGATTTGCGGCGAATTTGGCTGGAGTGCGCTGTCTCTTGCAAGCGTGAGACGCGCCGTGTAAAGGCGGCTCATTACCGTTCCAACAGGCACATTCAGCACTACTGCTGCTTCCTGGTATGACAACTCCTCCACGTATACCAAAAAAACGGTATTCCGCTGTGCTTCTGGTAGGCGATTAACTCGTTTCATCACATCGTTTGACCAAATAGGGTCATCACTGTTTTCAGTTCCGGGCAGATCATCCACATCGACAAAACCTTGCCCGCGGCGAATCTGTTGGGCCCGAACTTCATTAATCCAGATCGAATGCAAAATAGAGAACAGCCAGCGGTCCATGCGACTGCCAGCAACATATTGTGAGGCGCGTTCCAGCGCCCGCACACAGGTAGCCTGAACGAGATCGTCCGCCACATCCCGTTTATGCGAAAGCACCAGGGCGTAACGCCACAAACGGGAGAGGTAATGGGCTATTTCGTTGCGTATTGTCTCGCTGCTGATTTTTGCCTCCACAGGCGAATATCAGGATTCCGGATGACCGTCGATCGCTGCTGCAAGGTCACGATATTCTTCGCAACCGACGCCGCACAGCGTTTTGATAGTCGCAAGCTGCTCACGTGCTAAATCAGGACGATTTTTGATCATGTAGGCTTCGCCCAGATATTCACGAACCTTTGGATATTTGGGATCGAGCGCCACAGATTTTAAATAATAGCTGATGCCTTCATCGGTGCGGCCAAGCTTGCGAGTGGCGTAGCCTCGATAGTTCAGTGCTTCGGCAGTATTGGGATCTTTTAGCGTGTTGAGCATATCCAGAGCTTCTTGATAACGACCCGCCTTTGCCAGCGCGTAGGCGTAATCGGTACGCGCTTCATCGCCAATCATCCCGCCTTTATCGACCATGCAGGTTTTGGTTTTTGAGTCATAAATTTGCCCTTTCGGGCAGGTTGGCGGAACGGGTTCATCATTGCTGCCACCCATCGCCTGGGCATAGCCTGAAAGTAAAAAGAAACTGCTGACAACAGCAGGTAACAACCAGGGAGAAAAACGGTTCATGGTAAAGCCCTCATGGTGTTCGGTATGCAGTGAACACTTGGGGGTGAGGATTTATTCGATTTATTTTTACGCGATAAGGATTGCTCTTAGTTGCCAGGCAGACCTGTATTCAACTTCTATACTTATGCTTTGCATAAATAAAACAGGAGCACAAAGATGACGATTCATAAGAAAGGGCTGGCTCACTGGGAAGGTGACATTAAACGCGGTAAAGGCACCGTCTCTACCGAGAGCGGCGCATTGAAAGAACAGCCATATGGTTTTAATACCCGCTTTGAAGGCGCAGCCGGTACCAATCCAGAAGAGCTAATTGGTGCCGCACATGCTGCCTGTTTCTCGATGGCGCTCTCGCTGATGCTTGGCGAAGAGGGCTACACAGCAGAAAGCATTGATACGGTAGCCGATGTTTCACTGGACAAAACCGATGGTGGTTTTGCTATCACCAAAATAGCGTTAACCAGCACGGTAAAAGTGCCGAATGCAGATAGCGAGAAGTTCGACAAAATCATTCAGAAAGCCAAAGCCGGTTGTCCGGTTTCACAATTGATGAAAGCTGAAATTACCCTCGATTACAAACTCAATTAACGTTCTATAAACGCTGCCCCGATGAATTTCGGCGGCAGCGTTGCTCCATTTATTTCCATCCTGGAAGATATGCCGCAAAGCTGAAACACCCCTTCGAAGTTCTCTCGCTGTATTCATTGGACCTGCTGTAGCCTGCTGCGCAATAAGCTTTTTCGCGCAAAATTTATTCATTGACTGCTGTGGTATTAAAGCTACAATCGAGGGGCTTCAGGGATGAACATCATTAAGTATTTCAGGCTGAAAAACGGTAAAGCGCCATTAAATGAATGGCTAAAAACACTAAGAAACCCGTACGCAAAGATGAAAATCGTCAGGCGTATTTACCAATTATCACTCAGCAACCCTGGCGACCATAAGCCTTGCAGGCAAGGCGTGTGGGAAATGCGAATTGATGAAGGGCAGGGTTACAGGCTCTATTACGCCCTGGAAGGAAAAAATACTTACCTGCTTTTGCTCGGTGGTGATAAACGCAAACAGCAGGCGGATATCGACCAGGCTGTTGCGTGGTGGAAAGAACATCAGGAGTCAGAGAATGAAATTTAGCGAGTTCGACCAAACTGTTATTGAAATGCTTCAGGAAGACCCTGCTTTTGCAGTTGAATATATGAAAGGCGCTTTTGCGGGTCTGGATGAAGAAAATGGGGAAGTGCTTTTCTTACTGGCCTTACGTTGCCTTGTTGAAGCTCGGGGCGGGGTTAGCAAAATTGCTGCCGAAACCAAACTGAATCGCGAAACACTCTACAGAACGCTTTCAGAACGCGGGAACCCGACCATTAGCACTACTAAAAAAATCATTAATGCTGCGGGAATCAGTTTTGCGGAGCTGACGAATTAAGTGGTAATGCTCGCCACTTACAACCTGGCGAGCATCAGTTTATTTAAAACCCAACCGCCATGCTTTGTGGCGAAAGAATATCTTTAAGCCCCTCGCGCACCAGCAATTCAGGGCTGATTTCAGAGATAGATTTAGCACCAGTTAGCGTCATCGCCACGCGCATCTCTTTCTCGATTAAGTTCAGTAAGTTGGTGACACCCGCCTGGCCGTGGGTTGCCAGCGCATACAGATAAGCGCGGCCTAACAGGCAAGTATCGGCTCCGAGCGCAATCATGCGCACCACGTCCAGCCCGCTGCGGATGCCACTATCGGCAAGAATTGCGATATCACCTTTGACAGCGTCAGCAATGGCGGGCAGGGCGCGACATGATGACAGCACACCGTCGAGCTGGCGGCCCCCGTGGTTTGAAACCACAATCCCATCGGCTCCGAAACGTACCGCATCTTTGGCATCTTGCGGATCGAGAATGCCTTTGATGATCATCGGACCATCCCAGAACTCACGAATCCACTCCAGGTCACTCCAGGAAATCGACGGGTCGAAATTATTCGCCAGCCAGCCAATATAATCTTCAAGCCCGGTCGGTTTACCCAGATAAGTTGAGATATTCCCTAAATCATGGGGGCGACCGTTCAGGCCCACATCCCACGCCCATTGTGGATGCGTCACGGCCTGCCAGTAACGGCGCAGTGCGGCATGTTGCCCGCTCATGCCGGAATGTGCATCGCGATAACGTGCGCCAGGGGTCGGCATATCAACGGTAAACACCAGCGTCGAACAGCCAGCGGCTTTGGCGCGCTCCAGCGCATTGCGCATAAAACCACGGTCTTTTAAAACATACAGTTGGAACCACATTGGCCGGTCAATGGCAGGTGCCACTTCTTCAATCGGGCAGACAGAAACGGTAGAAAGCGTAAACGGAATGCCTTTTGCGGCTGCCGCTTTTGCCGCCTGTACTTCACCACGGCGGGCATACATTCCACATAAACCAACCGGTGCGAGCGCAACCGGCATCGATAGGGTTTCATTAAACAGTTTGGTCTCAAGGCTCAATGCCGACATATTTTTCAATACGCGCTGCTTTAACGCCACCTGTGCCAGGTCATCAACGTTGCGACGTAGCGTATGTTCGGCATAAGCCCCACCGTCAATATAATGGAACAGGAATGGCGGCAAAATGCGTTTTGCCGCGGCGCGGTAGTCTGATGCAGCTGAAATAATCATGGATTTTCGTCCCTTGTTACGTCGGTATCTTCATCGGGCAGGCGGGTGATTCGCGCCTGTCGGGCTTCATCTTCATGCAGGGTTTTAATCGTGGTATGGACAAACCCAAGGTGTGTTTTTGCGGCAGTGCGCGCACGTTCCGGGTCGCCTGCCAGAATGGCCTGCAACAGTTCGTTATGCTGTTCGGTGAGACCGGCAAAAATTGCCGGTACGGTGTACATGCGCTGGCGGCTATGCATCACTGATGATTGCAGCAGGTCAAAAAAACCGCGCATCGTCTGGAGCAATACGATGTTGTGAGAGGCTTCGGCAATTGCCAGGTGAAAGCGCACGTCGGCCTGGGCTGCAAGATCTGGGTCATCGCTCTCTTTAAATTTCACCGTCGCATCAAAGCAGGCGATGAGCTTCTCTTTGTCGGCAGGTGTGGCCCGCTGAGCTGCGTACCACGCTGTACTGGCTTCTATCGCATGGCGTGCTTCTAAAATGTCGTAGCGATAGTTGGGGTCATCTTCCACCAGCGTTTTCAGTGGCTGTACGATGCGTTGTTCAGACCACGCCTGAACTTCATAGCGCACAAAGGTGCCGCCACCGCGACGGCTAATCAAAATGCCTTCGCTAATTAGCTTTTGAATCGCCTCGCGAATCGATGAGCGTGAGACACCCATTTCCGCCGCAAGCTGGCGTTCGGCGGGCAATCGCATGCCCGCCTCCAGATTACGTTCGCTAATCAGTGCTTTTACGCGCTCGACCAGATGGTCGGCCAGGCGCAAGTGCGTCGTCATTAAGGGATCATCCAGGTTAAGACATAGGCCTGTAGTGTAGTAATTACGCCAACCATGCAGGTGAAAATCAGGCTGTGTTTAACGGTGAAGCGGAACAGATCCGACTCTCTACCCACGAGCCCTACGGCTGCACAGGCGATGGCGATAGATTGCGGCGAAATCATCTTCCCGGTTACGCCACCAGTGGTGTTGGCGGCAACCAGCAGCAAGTCCGACACGCCAATTTGCTGTGCGGTCGTGGCTTGTAACGCGGCGAACAAAGCGTTTGATGAAGTATCTGAGCCCGTCAGGAACACGCCCAGCCAGCCGAGGAATGGCGAGAAGAAAGTAAATGCGTGGCCGGTATGCGCCAGCGCCAGAGCGAGCGTTGCCGAAAGGCCGGAGTAGTTGGAGATAAACGCGAATGCCAACACCATGCCGATGGAGTAAATCGGCAGCGCCAGCTCCTTGAGCGTTTCACCGAAGGTTTCGATGGCCGCTTTCGGTTTCATGCGCAGATAAACGATAGAGATGAGTGCTGCAACCAGAATCGCGGTGCCGGTTGCTGAGAACCAGTCAAATTTATACACCGCCGCGTAGGCCATGCTTTCGGCGACAACCGGTGGCATTTTGGCGACCATTTTGTCGAGGAATGGCACCGAGACGTTAAATACCCAATCAGCCATGGCACCACCTGGTGCAAACAGCGCTTTAAACGGCGGGATGCTCCAGAGTGTGACGGTTGCTGTCAGGAAGATAAACGGCATCCAGGCGCGAACTACCTGGCCTGCGGTGTAGTTTTTGCGAGCCAGAGTCTGGTCGGTAACCGATGCGCCAATATCGCCAAAACGGAAGATGCGAACCGGCTTCCAGACGCGCAAGAAAGCGGTCAAGCAAACCAGTGAAACCAGCGAAGAGATAATGTCAGGAAGCTCTGGCCCTAAGAAGTTTGAGCTGAGGAATTGCGCTATGGCGAATGAACCACCCGCCACAATTACCGCGGGCCACGTCTCCTTAATACCGCGCCAGCCGTCCATAATCGCCATAATCCAGAACAGCACAATCATGGTCAGGAACGGCAACTGGCGGCCCACCATTTGGCCGATCTCAAAGCTATCGAGCCCGGTAACCTGGCCGGCGACAATAATTGGAATCCCCATCGCACCAAACGCTACTGGTGCGGTGTTCACTATCAGGCAAAGACCAGCGGCGTACAGCGGGTTAAAGCCGAGGCCAACCAGTAATGCGGCGGTAATCGCCACTGGCGCACCGAAACCCGCAGCTCCTTCAAGAAACGCGCCGAAGGAAAAACCGACGATCAGCATTTGCAGGCGCTGGTCAGGCGTAATGGAAAGAATCGACGAACGGATAATGTCGAACTGCCCGGTTTTTACCGAGATTTTATAGACGAAAACGGCGGCGATAATAATCCAGGCAATCGGCCAGAGTCCGTAGAAGAAGCCGTACACAACTGACGACAATGCGCGGTCAACCGGCATACGGTAGAAAAGTAACGCCACTAATAGCGCCAGGACCACGGTAATGGTGGCGGCGGTGTAGCCCTTCATACGCAGTTTAATCAGTGCGAAGAAGAAGAAAATAATCGGAATAGCGGCGATGAGGCTTGATAGCCATATGTTACCTGCGGGGTCATAGACTTGTTGCCAGGCTTGCATGCAGGACTCTCCAGAACGTGATGTGCTTATTATTTTTCGCTTAATTGGTAGGACCAATATTGCGATGTAGGGTAGACAATGAGTAAAGGTTAATCTTTTGTTAACCAATGGCAATGTTAATGTTGCTCTTTTTTGTCGTTATGCACAAAGAGGTCACATTTTTGGCAGGATTGGTAGGACCAATATTTGAGGGGCTGGAGAATACGATTTCCCCCTCTCCAGAAAGAGAGGGGGAAGGGAATTACGAAGTCTGCAATTTCAACGAGTTTTTGCGCCAGCGGCCAATATCAGCAACGATAAACAGCAACAGGCTGGCACCCATTACCGGTAGGCTGTAACCAAAGAGCAGCGCGACACTCACCACTCCTGCACGCCACGCACCTGGCAGTGCAAGCCACGCTTCACTTAGCGTTTGTACGGGGTTGCTCGCAGAAGTCGCTGGGCGTTTTAACCACCACATCCGGTAACCGAGAATCACCATCGCGCACAGACCAATGCCAAATGCTGCCAGCAATAGCTGGTTTGCCAGCCCGAAAAGCACACCCATATGAGCATCAATTCCCCAGCGCGTCAGTTTGGCAACCAGCGGGAAATCAGCAAACCAGGTGCGGTCAATCACCTTAAAACTGGTTGGGTCGACCGCTGCGGTATCAACATGCGTCGGCCAGGCGCGGTCAATTTCGGTCACGGTCCAGGCTTTATCTGCCGAACGGGCTGGGCGAATTTCGATTTTACTCGATTCAATTCCAGCGCCACGAGCGGCTGCAAGTACCTGATCCCAGACACTGTCGTCTGTTTGCGGCATTACCATTCCCGGCATCATGGCATGATGTTCGGCGTGGGGATCGTGGTGCTGATGCCCGGTTTTTGGTGCCAGCGAGGTATTTACCTGCGGCGTCATCCAACCGAGCGTGCTGCGCATTTTGTCGATATTGCCGCCTGCCCACTGCGACCATGTCAGCCCGGTGGCAGAGAAAAACAGCAGGCCGAGCAGCAACGCAGCACCCAGCGTAATGTGCCAGTGGCGCGCTTTTCTTTGCGGGGTTTGCCGTACTTTTAACTTTCTTTTTGGCCGTGAGGTCAGCCACAACACCACGCCGCCAAGTGCTGCAACCCATAGCCAGGACGCAGCAAGCTCACTGTAAATTCTGCCGGTATCACCCAGCAGCAATGCGCGATGGAATTGATCAATCCAGGTACGCAGTGGCAGCACACCGCTGGTGCCATACACCGTCATATCGCCCTGAATGGCAAGTGTTGCAGGCGAGACAAAGATGGCACGAGATTCAGACTCACCAAGCGTTGGGTCAACAAACTGCACGCGGGTGGTGTCGCCTGGATAAGGGGCAGGCCGTACGGCTGAGATGCTGGCATCGTTGCCAATATATTGGCGTGCAGCGCCTATTTGCTGCGAAAGCGACTGGTTTTGGCCGGTATCTGGCGTGCGCAAGGCTTCATGATAAAGCGCATTCTCAATTTGTGGCGTCAACACATATAGGGTGCCAGTAAGTGCTGCGATAAAAATAAACGGACCAACAAACAAGCCAATATAGAAATGCAGGCGACGCAAAAGCGTCAGCAGCGCGCCACGGCGGGCGAGCTGAGATTGATTCACAGACATGGTTATCTCCAGTAAAACTGTGACGTTAAATGATGTTTGTATTAACGAGACAGTGCGACAGGAGGCGCGCGTGGCAGCGCTTCGGCATCGTCATGCTGGGGCAGAAGCGCTGCGATAACCGGAGGAGGTGGCGCACGCGAAATACGCCATGCCAACCAGACAAAGGGAATAAATAGCCAGACGATAAGTGGGATATGCAGCAGAAGTTGGCAGTACCCGCAGGCGATATCATCCATTAAGGAAGCGCCCGCGCCCGGCATCAAATGGGATGTGGTAGGCATTTCCATATTGCCCATCTCCATCATCATGCCGCCTGAATGGCTCATCACATGATGGTCACCATTCGCCGCCGCACGCCTCTGTTCCAGTGATTTTGAAATCACCGGGGCGATAAAAAGCATCGCCATCGCCAGTAAAGCGAGAGCAAAAGGCCATTTATGACGTGAAAGGGAGAAGAGTGACGGCAACCGGGCTATCTACCAAATACAGCAAGTGTTGCGCGATTGTATATGAAATGTGATGGTGGAAGGGAGGCTATAACCAGAAAAACCCTCCCTTTTTTACAGAGAGGGTTTGTGCAATCAGGCTTTCAGCGTCGCCATATCAATCACGAAACGGTACTTCACATCACTTTTCAGCATCCGCTCATAGGCTGCGTTGATATCCGGCATGTTGATCATCTCAATATCTGAAACAATCCCGTGTTCACCGCAGAAATCCAGCATTTCCTGGGTTTCTTTGATGCCGCCAATACAGGAGCCGGCAACTGAGCGGCGGCCCAGAATCATCGGCAAGGTGCTGACGGGTGGCTCAATGTTGCCCAGCAAACCGACATACACCAGCGTGCCATCCAGCGTCAGAGTTGGCATATACGGGTTGATATCGTGGTCATAAGGTACGGTGTCGATAATCAGGTCGAACTGATTTCTAACCGATGCCATCTGCTCATCATCGGTGGAAAGTACAATGTGATGCGCCCCCAGACGGCGTGCGTCTTCCTCTTTGCTCGCCGAACGGGTGAACAGAGTGACTTCCGCCCCCATCGCGTTTGCCAGTTTCAGTGCCATATGGCCTAAGCCACCCAGCCCGATAACCGCCACATTGCTACCTTCGCCTACATTCCAGTGGCGCAGTGGCGACCACGTGGTAATACCCGCGCACAGCAATGGGGCTGCACCTTTGAGATCCATACCCTCAGGCATTTTCAGCACAAAATCTTCTGAGGCGACAATCGCCTGCGAGTAACCACCGTAGGTTGGCATATGATCATGGCGATCAACGCCGTTGTAGGTCTGCACGTTGCCCTTTTCACAGTACTGCTCAAGGCCCTCTTTACACGGATGACAGATACGACACGAGTCCACCATACAGCCGATACCTGCGTAATCACCTGGCTTGAATTTTGTCACGTCACTGCCAACGGAGGCCACGCGCCCAACGACTTCATGGCCGGGCACCACAGGATATTGACTAAAACCCCAGTCATTACGCGCCTGGTGTAGGTCTGAGTGGCAAACGCCGCAGTACATCACTTCGATCACCACGTCATCAGGACGCGGTGCGCGTCGCATAAATTCGAATGGAGCAAGTGGAACATCTGCGGACTGTGCCGCATAACCGAGCACTTTCATCGTCATGGTTGTTCTCCGGGTTGAGAGGCTATACCCAAAATAATTGAAGTTGCTTCAAGGCTGCAAACTCGAGAATCCCCGGGAGCTTACTCAAATAAGTGACTGGGGTTAGTGCAGACACCGCCGAAGCAACTTCAAGAATGAAGGGTATCTTTTTTGTATTGATCGTCGCTGACTTGTTCCAGCCACTCGACAGGGGTGCCATTGAGTGACTCAGCAATGGCTATATGCGTCATAGCGTTGTCTGGCGTCGCGCCATGCCAATGCTTCACCCCTTCAGGGATCCAGACGATATCACCTTGATTCATTTGGCGGATTTCACCACCCCATTCCTGCAACCAGCCGTGCCCATGGGTGACAATCAGAGTTTGTCCAAGTGGATGTGTATGCCAGGCGGTACGTGCACCAGGTTCAAAGGTGACGGTAGCGCCACCGGTACGAGCAGGGGGCGTGGTCTGGAAAGGTGCATCAATACGGACTCTACCTGTGAAGTAACTTTCCGGACCCGTTTGAGAAGGCTGTGATCCAGCCTGGATGATTTTCAGCTTTTCTTCCATTTTTTCCTCTACTTCGGCATTCAATGCCGGGGTTAACAGAGATAACACCAGTCAGAAGTATAGGTAACTGAGCGCGACTGGCAGATAAGTTGGTCGTGGTTTGAGTGCCCACGCTTCGTTGCGAGGAGCGAAAAAGCTATGTTAGCGCCTGTGATTCCTGCTGATTAGCCCGGTAAATACGCAAGGAGCTATGAGTTGAATTCATGAATCCGCGTATACTGATAACCAGTTAATGCAGCGACGGCAGATTTGCATATGTTAAAAGAGAACTTTAACGACCTGATTTCATTCCTGGTGGTTGCCCGTGAACGCAGCTTCACCAAAGCTGCCGCCAAATTAGGCGTATCGCAGTCGGCGTTAAGCCACGCTATTCGCAGTCTGGAAGAGCGCCTCGAATTACGCTTACTGACGCGCACAACACGCAGCGTTGCCCCAACTGAAGCCGGTGAAAAGCTGGTGGAGAGTCTTGGGCCTCGTTTCGCAGAAATTGAAGGCGAGCTGGAAGCGCTGATTGAAATGCGTGAAAACCCAGCGGGCAATATCCGGATAACTGCAGGGGAACACGCGGTAGATTCGGTGCTGTGGCCTGTACTGAAATCGTTTCTGGGGGATTACCCGGATATAAACGTGGAAATTACTGTCGATAACACCCTGACGGATATTGTTACCGGGCGATTTGATGCCGGAATTCGTCTCGGTGAACAAGTTGCCAAAGATATGATTGCGGTACGTATTGGCCCGGATATGCGCATGGCGGTAGTTGGTTCCCCTGATTACCTCGCAAAGCAAGGCACACCGCAATCCCCGCAAGAATTACAAAACCATAATTGCATCAATATGCGCCTGCCAACTATGGGTGGGCTGTATGCCTGGGAATTTGAAAAAGAGGGGCGGGAATTACGCGTGCGCGTTGACGGGCAATTGACGTTTAACAGCTTGCGCCAGCGGATTGATGCCGCAACAGTCGGTCTTGGCCTGGCCTACGTCCCGGAGGATTCGGTAGCAGCAGCCGTTGAGCGTGGCGAGCTGGTAACTGTACTTAAAGAGTGGTGCGCCCCATTCCCCGGTTATTACCTGTATTACCCAAGCCGTAAACAACATACCACCGCATTTTCTTTATTTGTTGAGGCGCTAAGGTTTAAGCGTTAATCGATATTTATCAGAAGTCGTATTGGCCTATTTCCAGTAGGCCATCAGGCAGAAAATAAATTCACTCAGTTGCCCAAATTTCACAATGTTCTCGCATTAACTCGGTCAGAAGTCCTCCCTCAGTAATAAACTGCCGAATGCGGCGTGTATCACTGTCGTTATTACGCACATAACCTTCAATGGCTTCTAAAGCAGATGATGCCCGGAGTTGTGCCGCATAAGGCGCAAGAGTATCCAGCAATGGCAAAATATCTTCCGCCATTGTGCGTTGCTCGCCGGTGCGCACGTCGGTTAGCATTCCTTCGAGCCCAAAACGGCAGGCCTGAAAGCGATTGAAACGGTAAAGTAAGTAGTCTTCGGAGCGCGGCACAAAGGGTCGTTCGCTCAATAACCAGTGGGCCAAAGCCTGAATAAATCCGGCGATATGGACCGCACGCGTGATAGTCAGCGGCGTGTCCATTACACGTACTTCAATGGTGCCAAATTTTGGACTTGGACGAATATCCCAGTGCAGGTCTTTCATCGATTGAACGATGCTGCTGGACTCAAGGCGTTGGTACATCCACTTAAACTCGTTCCAGTCACCGACGAAAGGCGCAGGCCCGTTATCCGGGAATGCCGAGAAGATATTCAAACGTGACGAGGCATAGGTTGTATCAGCCCCCTGAATATATGGCGATGAAGCCGAGAGCGCGATGACGTGTGGAACAAAGCGCGACAGACCATGCAGCAAATAAATAGCGTCCTCTTCGTTCTCACAGCCGACATGCACATGCTGGCCAAATACTGTCGCCTGCTTCATTAAATAGCCATATAGCTCGAGCGTTTTGTTATAGCGTTCGCTCTGGCACACCTCCTGGCGCTGCCATTTTTGAAACGGATGCGTACCGCCACCGCAAATTGCCAGATGATGTTTACTTGCTGATTGCAGCACATGCTGGCGCAAACTTGAAAGCTGCGCCTGAGCCTGCGCGATATCGCCACACACCCCGGTGGCGATTTCCAGCATGCTTTCGGTGATGTCATGTTTGACTTCGCCTTCTGTCACCAGGCCTTTCAGAGAGTCAATCAGCAGCGATGAGTCCTGGCTGAGATCGTTGGCTGGTGGATTGATGATTTGCAATTCCAGCTCGATGCCGAGGGTATATGGGTCAGAATGATTAAAATTACTTAGTGGCATGCTGGACTCTCATTGTTCTGACAATTATTGAATTGAGTATAGCCATCCGTCTGGAAATGATCGGGCGTAGATACTGTTTTTATCTCATTATTATCACTGGGAATTAGCTGCTACTCATAAATGCAATGATAATATTGTAAAGAATGTTCAGTGAATTAAAATGCCTTGAAAGTTGCACTAAGAATCATCTCCCTCCATTATATGCGTTGTTCAGGAAGGAGTTATTATGAAAGATTTGGTTTCATTTCTAAGTACTTTTGGTGTTGTGCTTGACCCAACAACTTCGATATTAGTCGTTCTGGGTATTATTTTTGTATTTGCATTAATTGTACATTTTATTCTACACCGGGTTGTACTGCGCACTTTTGAAAAACGTGCGCAATCCAGTCAGCATTTGTGGCTGCAAATTATCACAGAAAACAAGCTATTTCATAGGCTTGCTTCAACTTTGCAAGGGATTATCGTTAATATTCAGGCGGTGCTGTGGCTGCAAAAAGGCAGTGACGCAAGCGAGATATTAATTATCGGCGCACAGCTTTGGATTATGCTCTATTCCTTACTGTCGTTATTCTCCTTGCTGGATGTTATTTATAATTTCTCACAGAAATTTACTATTACGTCGGATATTCCACTAAAAGGAATATTCCAGGGTGTGAAGCTCATTAGCTCCCTGGTGATTGGCATCATGATGATTTCCAGAATTATCGGCCAATCTCCTGCGATTCTTATCAGCGGCCTGGGTGCAATGGCTGCGGTATTAATGTTGGTATTTAAAGATCCGATTCTTGGGCTAGTGGCCGGTATACAGCTCTCGGCAAACCGTATGTTAAAGCTGGGTGACTGGCTGGAAATGCCTAAGTTTGGTGCTGATGGTGCGGTGACTGATATTGGCCTGACTACCGTGAAAGTGCGTAACTGGGATAATACTATTACCACCATTCCAACTTATGCTCTGGTTTCTGATGCATTTAAAAACTGGAGTGGCATGTCGCAGTCCGGTGGTCGCCGTATTAAGCGCAGTATTAATATTGATACCACCAGTATTCATTTTCTTTCCGCCGATGAAATACAGCGCTTAATGAATGCGAGATTATTGAAGCCCTATATCGACTCGCGCAGCAAAGAAATTGAAGAATATAATCGAACCCATAATAGCGACGGGGTTTCAGTGCTCAATGCCCGTAGCATGACCAATGTCGGGACATTCCGTGTTTATCTCACTGAATATCTGCAAAACCATCCACGTATTCGTAAGGATATGACGCTAATGGTGCGCCAGTTAGCACCAGGGGCTGAAGGCTTGCCGATAGAGATTTATGCGTTTACCAACACCGTAGCATGGCTGGAATATGAAGCCATTCAGGCTGATATTTTCGAGCATATATTTGCCGTGGTTGATCAGTTTGGGCTGCGGATTCATCAAGCGCCGACGGGTAATGATATTCGTTCGATTGTGTTGCAGAAGGCTTTGTAGGTCGGTTAAGCGTAGCGTCAACCGACACAAATAATCTTATCAATCACGGTCAATCGAAAACCAGCGCTTCCAGATAAAGCGAATCACGAAGTATTCAATTGCACCCAAAGCCAGGAACCACAGGCAGAAAATAATGGTGTAAAGCTGGTTCATATCCAGCAGATGGAACATCGTGATGAGCTTTTGCGCCAGTTCAATGGTCAGCGCCGGGGCCGGAAGCAGCAGGCAGGAGAAAAACGCCAGCAGCAAAATACTGCCAGCGCTTATCAAGGTTTCGAGAGGGTGTTTCATCATTATTGTTACGCCGAAGTAATACCCTTCATACTTCAAGTTGCAGGTGCGTTGGCGGCTCTCAGTCACCCGAATCACTTACTCAAGTAAGCTCATCGGGATTCCTTCTTTTGCCGCCTTCCTGCAACTCGAATTATTTTGGGTATAAAACATTTCCAAAAGCGCATTGTCCGGGAAAATTCCTGTCGATACAAATCCCCGGCACAAATGCACTGGGGATATCAGGGCAGAGCGCTACAACCCTTCAGTACTCTCTTTCTTCGCTTCTTTCGCCAGAACCGCACGATACCAGCGCGGATGGTGTTTCTGCGCCCAGCGGCGGCTGACTTTGCCGACGACCATGCCTTTTATCGACCCATTCACCCAGAACGCCATATACATATGAATCAGGATGGCGTGGATCAAAATAATGGCGACGGTTGCGTGAATCAGCAGGCTGTAGCGCACCAGTTTGATGGGAAAGTACGAAGCGAAATAAGGCCGCCAGATAATCACGCCCGTCACAAGCAGCACGAAAATCATGCTCATAATGGTCCAGAACATCATCTTCTGCCCGGCGTTATATTTGCCGACATCCGCCACTTTATGCTCGTTGCCTTTCAGCACTTCGACAATATTTTTCACCCAGGGCCAGTCCTGCTTTTCCGGGATATTGTGATGTACGAAACGCACAAACATAAACATCAGCGCCACGAAAATCAGCACGCCAAAGAACGGGTGCAAGATGCGGCCCATCTGCGGCGTACCGAACGTTTCCGTCAGCCATTGCAGCGTCGGGAAGAACAGCGCAATACCGGAAAGCGACACCAGGAAGAAGCAAATCACTACCGTCCAGTGGCAAGCACGGTCGATAAATTTCGTCCTGATAATCGATTTGCTCTGCTTAATCATGATGTTCCTCCTCGTCTTCATCCACCTCTTCGTTTGGCCCGACGCCGATGTAATGGAAAATCAGCCCGGCGAAGGTGGCGATAAAACCTGCTGCCGACAGCGGTTTGAGTATTCCTTTCCACAGGTTGATTGGCGTGTCGATTTGCGGATCTTTTGGCAGATTGTGATACAGCTCCGGCTGGTCAGCATGATGCAACACGTACATCACGTGCGTGCCGCCAACAGCCTGCGGGTTGTACAGCCCTGCATTCGGATAGCCGCGTTTTTGCAGTTTTGAAACCCGCTCGTCGGCCACGTCTAACATCTCTTTTTTGGTGCCAAAATGAATGGCACCCGTCGGACAGGTTTTAACGCAGGCTGGCTCCTGGCCGACGCTGACGCGATCGACACACAGCGTGCATTTGTAGACGCGGTTATCGTCTTTATTCAGGCGCGGAATATTGAACGGGCACCCGGCGATGCAATAACCACAGCCAATACAATGTTCCGACTGAAAATCGACGATCCCGTTAGCGTACTGAATGATGGCCCCCGCAGACGGGCAGGCCTTCAGGCAGCCCGGATCTTCGCAGTGCATGCAGCCATCTTTGCGAATCAGCCACTCCAGCTTGCCGTTTTGCGTGGTTTCGCTAAAGCGCATTAACGTCCAGGATTTGGCGCTCAAATCGGCGGGGTTATCGTAAACCCCGACGCAATGACCGACTTCATCGCGGATGTCGTTCCACTCCGAACAGGCGACCTGGCAGGCTTTGCAGCCGATACAGCTTGAGACGTCAATCAGCTTGGCGACTTCTTCTTTGAAGTCACGAGCCTGCGGCGGCGGCGTAAAGCCGTTGGTAGCCGAACGCTTGATAATATCCTGAGATTGCATGGACATGAGTTCGCTCCTTACGCCTTCTCAATGTTGACCAGAAACGCCTTGTACTCTGGCGTTTGCGAGTTAGCGTCACCGACGGACGGCGTCAGCGTGTTGGCGAGATAGCCTTTACGCGCCGTACCTTCAAAGCCCCAGTGCAGCGGAATACCCACGGTTTCCACTTCCTGCCCGCCAGCGTTCAGCGTTTGCAGGCGCTGCGTGACCACCGCAACGGCGCGAATAAACCCGCGTTTGCTGCTGACTTTCACGTGGTCGCCGTTGGCAATACCTTTGCTTTTCGCCAGTTTCTCGCTGATTTCCACAAACTGCTCGGGCTGCGCAATCGCGTTAAGCCGCGAGTGTTTAGTCCAGGTGTGGAAGTGCTCGGTCAGGCGATACGTGGTGCCGACATACGGGAACTCGTGACGTTTGCCCATGCGTTTAGCGTCAGCTTCATACAGGCGAGCCGCCGGGTTCGAGACCACATTCGGGTGCAGCGGGTTGGTACCCAGCGGCGTTTCAAACGGCTCGTAATGTTCAGGGAATGGGCCTTCTGCCATTTTGTCGATGGCAAACAGGCGGCCTAAACCTTCTGGCTGCATGATAAACGGCCCCACGCCGCTGCTCGGTGCGGCCGTGTTGTAGTCCGGGATATCGTTCCCGACCCACTTCGCGCCATTCCACTGAATCAACATACGTTTCGGGTCCCACGGTTTGCCCTGCGGATCGGCAGACGCGCGGTTGTAGATAATGCGGCGGTTGAGTGGCCACGCCCAGGCCCAGCCCAGCGTGTTGCCCAGCCCGGACGGATCGGCGTTATCGCGGTTCGCCATCTGGTTGCCTTTCGCCGTCCAGCTCCCGGCGTAAATCCAGCAGGCAGACGCGGTGGTGCCGTCGTCACGCAGCAGCGCAAACGAGTCCAGAAGCTGACCTTTCTTCGCCAGCAAATTCCCAGCTGGATCATAGAGATCTTCCAGCGCGTAGCCGTTGTTCTCTTTGGCGACCTCTTCGGATTCAGGGCTGTCTGGCAGCTCATAATGCCAGCCCATTTTCAGCAATGGCTCGGCACCTTTACCACCTTCGCTGCGATAAAGCTCGCGGATCTGGTGGTAAATCCCAGCCAGAATTTCGCCGTCGTTACGCGCTTCTCCCGGTGCATCTGCCCCTTTCCAGTGCCACTGTAACCAGCGCCCGGAGTTGGCAATTGAACCGTCTTCCTCGGCAAAGCAGGTGGACGGCAGGCGGAACACTTCGGTCTGAATCGCCGCCGGGTTCACGTCGTTCATCTCGCCGTGGTTTTGCCAGAAGTTAGACGTTTCAGTAACCAGCGGGTCGATAATCACCAGATATTTCAGCTTGCTAAGGCTTGCGACAATTTTGTTTTTGTCCGGGAAAGAGGCGACCGGGTTAAAGCCCTGGCAGATGTAGCCCGTGACTTTGTTGCGGTCCATCATGTCGAAGTACTTCAGCACGTCGTAGGCCTGGTCCCACTTCGGCAGCCAGTCAAAGCCCCAGTTGTTATCTTTACGCGCATGATCGCCATAGAACGCTTTCATCAGGCTGACGAAGAACTTCGGATAGTTGCCCCAATAGTTCACCTGGCCCGGCAGCGTGGCTTTCGGCGTGTTTGCCGTCAGATAAGTTTGCAGGTCGGTTTGCTTCTCAGAAGGCAGCGTCAGATAACCCGGCAGGCTGGTGGACAGCAGGCCCAGATCGGTCAGACCCTGAATGTTGGAGTGCCCGCGCAAGGCATTTACGCCGCCGCCCGCCATGCCCATATTGCCGAGCAGCAACTGGATCATCGCCATGGTGCGAATGTTCTGCGCGCCAACGGTGTGTTGCGTCCAGCCCAACGCGTACAAGAACGTGGTGGTGCGGTCGGCGGCGCTGGTGGAAGCTAGCACTTCGCACACTTTCAGGAAATCAGCCTGCGGCGTACCGCAAATATGTTCGACCACTTCCGGCGTATAACGGGAAACGTGCTCTTTCAGCAGGTTCCACACGCAGCGCGGATCGGTCAACGTTTCGTCGCGTTTCGCATAGCCGTTTTCATCGAACTGATAGTTCCAGCTGGTTTTGTCGTACTGGCGTTTGGCTTCGTCATAGCCGCTAAACAGGCCGTCATCAAAGCTAAAATCATCGCGCACCAGCAGGCTGGCGTTGGTGTAATGCTTAACGTATTCGGCGTTGATTTTGTTATTGGAAATCAGGTACAGCAGAACACCCGACAGGAAAGTAATGTCGGTGCCGGAGCGGATTGGCGCGTAAATATCCGCCACCGAAGCGGTGCGGGTAAAGCGCGGATCGACCACGATCAGCGTGGCGTCGTTGTTGTTTTTGGCTTCCATCGCCCAGCGGAAACCCACCGGATGCGCTTCAGCGGCGTTGCCGCCCATCACCATCACCACGTTGGCGTTTTTGATATCAACCCAGTGGTTGGTCATCGCACCGCGACCAAATGTTGGAGCAAGACTTGCTACCGTTGGTCCGTGTCAGACGCGCGCCTGGTTATCTACCGCTAACATGCCCAGCGATCGGACAAATTTCTGCGTCAGCATCCCGGTTTCGTTGCTGGCCGCCGAGGCACATAACATGCCGGTGGAGAGCCAGCGGTTGACCGTGACATTTTGCTCATTCTTCTCAACGAAATTGGCATCGCGGTCATCTTTCATCAGGCGAGAAATACGCGCGAACGCATCTTCCCAACTGATGCGCTGCCATTTATCGGAGCCTGGCGCGCGGTATTCCGGGTAACGCAGGCGGCTTTCGCTGTGGATATAATCCAGCAGGCCAGCGCCTTTCGGGCATAACGCCCCACGGTTCACCGGATGATCCGGATCGCCTTCAATATGGAAAATACTGGATTTAGCGTTTTTCGAGCCATCGCCCAGGCTGTACATCAACAAGCCACAGCCTACGGAGCAGTATGTACAGGTATTGCGGGTTTCTTTGGCACGCAAAAGCTTAAAGTTGCGCACCTCGGCAAGCGCCGCTTTGGGAGAAAATCCCAGAACTGCGGCGGTCGTCCCTGCCATCCCGCCGGCACAGATCTTGAAAAATTTTCTGCGACTGACGTCCATCGTAACCTCATTGTTATGACGTATGAATGGCGGCGAAAATAGCAACTGAGGCAGAGCGGATATTGAGCAAAATCAATTCGCTAATCATTGGGTAGCGAACCGCTACTTAATGAGTAGAAGGCGTCTGACTTCCAATAACCTTAAGGAGTACATGTATATAGATTTGTTTATACCTACGTATCTTGCTATATAAAAACACATCAAAAAATAAGCTGTCACGCAAACATCCCAACATCATAATCAGGATTATTAATGTTAAAAATTGCCAACACCCAGGTCATTTACGCGATGAGCTGTGAAAACGCGCCTGTGGCGACGATTTCGAACGATACAGACGTCAGTTTTGCTACCTGTGACTGCTTCTCTGACCAGATTCAGCATGCTGATGCTGAGTTCAACCAGCTTGACTGGCAGCGCATTAACCCCGCCACCGGCCCGGTGTTTGTGGAAGGCGCACTGCCAGGGGATGTGCTGAAAGTTGAAATTAAAAGCATCGAGCTGCGTGGCAATCAAGCAGTGATGGTGACTGCTCCCCAACTTGGTGTGATTGGTGATGAGCTCACCGAACCGCGTATTTTGGTTGTGCCGATTGATAACGGTGAAGCGCATCTGCCGGGTGGGGTGAGGGTGCCGATTAACCCGATGATCGGCGTAATTGGCGTAGCGCCTGCTGGTGAGGCAATTTCTTGCGGCACGCCTGATAGTCACGGCGGCAATATGGATTGCAAGATGATCACCACCGGTAGCACCCTCTATTTACCGGTTAACGTCGAAGGGGCGTTGTTTGCATTGGGCGACCTGCATGCTGCCATGGGCGATGGGGAAGTGTCGGTCTGTGGTTTGGAAGTGGCTGGAGACGTAGTAGTTAATCTCAGCGTGGTTAAAAACCGCAGACTACCAACGCCGATGTTGGAAAATAACGACACCATCTTCACGCTCGCATCAGCATTAACGCTGGATGACGCAGCAGCACTTGCTACACGCAATATGGCGCACTTTATTGCCGACAATAGTGACGTGACTTTGCCAAATGCTATCAACCTACTGAGCATCACTGGCGATTTGCAGATTTGCCAGGTAGTTGACCCACTGAAAACCTGCCGTTTTGCACTGCCAAAACGTGTGGCAGAGCAGTTGAAGCTGAAAATTTAATGGGTTTTTAGGGTGGATTAGCGCAAGCGACCTCCACCTTTACCTCACAAAGCCACGACCTCAATCCCTGGACAACAAGTCCCCATAAATCTCTGCCAGCAACCCGCCCGGCGCAAACTGCTTTTTAATCCAACGGGTTACCTGGCCGGTGGCGGCATGCTGGGTTGCTAACAGCATGCGTGAATCCTGGCGCGGGTTGTTTATCTGGCGTGTCACCAGCAGGCCGCTATCCTGAGCCTCGCGCACCATATAGCTCGGTAAAAAACCAACGCCTTCTCCCAGAATCTGGCACTGGCACTTGGTGTTGAAGTCTGGCACCAGAATCGCTTCTTGCCCATGCAGCAGCCATCCCACCTTTTTATTCAGTGTTGATGCGGTGTCTTCCACCATGATGTTGGGGTAAAGGCGCAACTGGCTTTCAGAAATTGGCTCCGGCATAAATGCCAGCGGGTGGGTTGGGGCGATAGCAAACTGCCAGTGAATCGCGCCGATTTCGGTGTAATCAATCCCACCACCGTCGAGCAATGTATCTGGCGCACCAATCGCAATATTTGCCTGGTTATTGATAATTGAGTCCCACACCCCGTTGTACACCTCTGTCGTGATAGTAATCAGGCAGGTAGGGAACTGCTTTTTGAGTATTTGCAGCAGCTTTGCGGTGTGGCGCGGGGTGTAAAGCAGTTGGTTGATACAGATGCGGACCTTCACCTCAATTCCTTGCGAGATGGTATCGACACCGCGTTTTATGGCGTGGAAATCGTTAAGCAGTTCGGTTGCTTTACGATAGAAATAGAAGCCGGATTCAGTCAGTTCGATACTGCGGGTATTGCGCACAAACAGCACCACATCAAGGTACGTCTCGATTCTTTTGATGGTGTAGCTAACGGCAGAAGTGGTGATCCCCAGCTCGACAGCAGCCTTACTAAAACTTGAAAGCCGCGCCGTGGTAGTGAAGGCAAGTAGGTTCTCTTCGGTAAAAATGGAATTCATGCGCCACTCCCGTAGATCGGATAAGCGCAGTGTCATCCGACAGCTACCCAATCCTATTGTTGAATGTATTTGTATTCCTTATGATCCGCGACTTTGCCTTGAACCATATTTAACACTGCCGTTACAAGTGATTTGAAGAGCATCACACTTCTTGAATCTCATTTCTCCCGCTATCTGCAAGGCCTGACGGCGTTCCTCATAGAGAGAGATAAAGAGCGGCGAAAGCTCTTCTATCATAGGTAAAAGATTGCTCTATCGCACATTTTGCTCACATTGTTGAATACTATTCAACAATGCTGTCATTAACGATGAATGATTTTTAAACGGATGTTAAAGCGGTCATAGTGTTGCTATTCTCAATTCATCAGAAATAGCAAAGTATGGGAGTATGGATATGTCTCAGAAAGAACTTATTGCAGAATTTCTAAGTGCAGCAGAGCTTGGCAACCTGGAAAATTTAAAACAATGCCTTAGCGATGGCGTGGATATTAACGCCACCAACCGCCAGGGCCGCACCGCCATTACCCTCGCCAGCCTGCATAAAAAATATGACTGTGTGGAATATTTAATTGCCGCCGGTGCCGATATTAATCAACAAGACCAAACCTGTTTTAACCCCTTCTTACTGAGTTGTCTTAATAACGACCTGACATTATTACGTCTGGTTTTACCGGCAAACCCAGATTTAAATTGCTTATCCCGTTTCGGTGGCGTGGGAATTACGCCCGCCAGTGAAAAAGGTCACGTTGAAATTGTCCGTGAATTAGTTACACGCACCGACATTAACGTTAATCACACCAACTTTGTGGGCTGGACGCCATTGCTCGAAGCCATCGTATTAAACGACGGTGGGGCGAAACAGCAAGAGATCGTGAAACTGCTGCTGGATCACGGTGCCAACCCGCACATGACTGACAAATACGGTAAATCGCCACTCGAATTGGCGCGTGAAAAAGGCTATCACGAGATTGCCGAACTGCTGGTAAATGCCGGCGCGTAAAACACAGGAGATGCACTATCGCCGGATATCTTCAGCGGCAGTGCCTTTTTGCACAAACGGCAGATAGCGCTTTTTTCACCCCGGATTTATACGGTGATACAACAGGTTATGTTGAGCAGGTGTTTGACCGGGCGGTGAATATTCACCTCCCTGAAAGGCAACAGATCTTCACTTTGCTCAGTACCGAATGTGATAACGCACCAAATAGCTGTCGTTTAGCAGTAGAGCATTGTCAGAACCACTTTAAGCCTGGTGAACGGGTAAGTTTTCACAGTAACGGCATTGATATTGGCACAGATAAACGTATCGATTTCTCGCGCTGTACACGCTGGCAACCTGAAGCGCTTTTTCTAAGCCACACACGAATAAAACAGATTGATTGGCAACATCTTGCGCAAATGACACAGGCCAGTGTCATAAAAAGTTCGTCACTATTTTATTTTCATGGCGATAATATTTTCTACCAGGAAATGAGCCGCCTGCTGCAATTACATCGAAAGCAGCTTATATCAGCGCTAAATACAGGGAATTGCGCTGGGATTGAAAAAGGAATAAGTGGATTGCTGGGTTTAGGTATTGGACTAACACCATCCGGTGATGATTATCTGGCGGGCCTGAGTGCTGTTTTATTTATTATCGGGCATCCAGCGCGGAAATATAGAGATATTTTTATTGTTGTACTGGAAAGAGAAAAACATAAAACCACGCAGCTAAGCGCTATTACGCTGCGTGAAGCTATTGACCAACGTTATCGTGAAACTATTTATGGTTTTATTTATCAGGTGGTCAATGGTGATTTAGAAAATATTCAGCAGTCTATTAACGAAATTAAAAAAATAGGATCGAGTTCAGGATGCGACATGCTTTGCGGCATGGCGGATGCCTTCGCTTTGACCAAAATTAACGGAGGAAATTATGTCGACCAGGATTGTAATTAAAAAGAACACCTATTTTGATTCTGTCTCACTGATGTCTATTTCAACCAAAGCCAACCAGCTTGACGGTGTGGAACAGGCGTTTGTCGCGATGGCGACCGAGATGAACAAAGGGGTTTTAAAAAACCTCGGTCTGTTAAACGACGAACTCGAACAGGCCAAAAATGGCGACCTGATGATTGTGATTAAAGGCGCGAGCGATACGGCGAACGACGCCACTCTTGAAGCCATTGAAGGGCTCTTCACCCGCAAAGACAGCGGCAACTCACGCCACGAATCTCGTTACGCAACACTTTCCAGCGCGCATCAAAATATCCCTGAAAGTAACCTCGTGGTGATTTCGGTCAATGGCGCGTTTGCTGCCCGTGAAGCACGTCAGGCGCTGGAAAACGACCTCAACGTGATGCTCTTTTCCGACAACGTTTCCCTTGATGACGAACTGGCACTCAAGCAGCTTGCACACAGAAAAGGGCTGCTGATGATGGGACCGGACTGCGGTACTGCGATTATCAATGGTGCAGCGCTGTGCTTTGGCAACGCGGTACGCCGTGGCTCAATTGGCATTATTGGTGCGTCCGGTACTGGCAGCCAGGAATTGAGCGTGCGTATCCATGAATTTGGCGGTGGGATTTCACAACTCATCGGCACCGGAGGGCGTGATTTAAGCGAGAAAATCGGCGGTATCATGATGCTCGATGCAATCCAGATGCTGGAAGATGACGCGCAAACTGAAGTGATTGTTCTGGTTTCCAAACCACCTGCTGAAACGGTAGCCCGTAAAGTGCTGGAGAGGGCCAAAGCTTGCCGCAAACCGGTGGTGGTTTGCTTCCTTGGTACTAAAGAAGCACGTGAGGATGAAGCAGGTTTGCAGTTTGCTCGTGCGACGAAAGAGGCCGCGCTGAAAGCCGTTCTGCTGACTGGAATCAAAAGAGAGTCGCTGGACTTACACCCGCTTAACTGGCCGCTGATTGAAGAAATCCGTGCGCGCATGAAACCTGAGCAAAAGTACATTCGTGCGCTGTTCTGCGGCGGCACGCTGTGTGACGAAGCGATGTTTGCAGCACTGGAAAAGTACCCGGACGTCTACAGCAATATTCAACCCAACCCGGAATATCGCCTCAAAGACGTGAATATCAGCGTTGCGCACACCTTCCTCGATTTCGGCGACGATGATTTCACCAACGGCAAACCACACCCGATGATTGACCCAACCAACCGTATTAGCCGCCTGTTGCAGGAAGCACGTGACCCGGAAGTGGGCGTGATTGTGATGGACTTCGTCTTGGGCTTTGGCTCCCATGAAGATCCGGTCGGCGTGATGCTTGATGCCATCAAAGAAGCGAAAGCCATTGCTGCCCGCGAAGAGCGTAACCTGGAAATCCTGGGCTATGTGTTGGGCACCGATTTGGACACGCCATCGCTTGAAAAGCAGTGCCAGATGCTGACGGATGCGGGCGTTATCTGGGCAAGTAGCAGCACCAACACCGGTTTGCTTGCACGTGAGTTTGTTTGCAAGGAGAAAGCACAATGAGTTTATTCAACCAACCGCTAAATGTGATTAACGTCGGCATTGCAATGTTCAGCGATGATTTGAAAAAGCAGAGCGTTCCTGTCACTCAACTGGACTGGACGCCACCGGGGCAGGGTAATTTAGCTGTCGTTAACGCGCTCGATTCCATCGTCGCTCCGGCACTTGCCGAAAAAGTAGCAGCAGCAAACAAACTGGCCGTTGAGCGCATCATCCAGTCACAGCCTGTTTTGGTGGGTTACGACCAGGCGATTAATGTGGTTCCGGGCATGACGCGCAACACCATTCTTCACGCCGGGCCGCCGGTTGCCTGGGAAAATATGTGCGGCGCGATGAAAGGTGCGGTCACCGGGGCACTGGTGTTTGAAGGGCTGGCGGCGAATATTGATGAGGCCGCGCAGCTGGCAGCATCAGGCGAAATAATCTTCTCGCCATGCCATGAACACGACTGCGTAGGGTCTATGGCGGGTGTGACTTCTGCCTCGATGTTTATGCATATCGTCGAGAACAAAACCTACGGTAACCGCGCCTATACCAACCTCAGCGAACAGATGGCGAAGATCTTGCGCATGGGCGCTAACGACCAGAGCGTGATTGACCGCCTTATCTGGATGCGTGATGTGCTCGGCCCAATGTTGCGTGATGCGATGAAACTGGCGGGTGAAATCGACCTGCGTTTGATGCTGGCGCAAGCACTGCATATGGGCGACGAGTGCCACAACCGCAACAACGCGGGCACCACATTGCTGATTCAGGCGCTCACACCGTGGATTATTCAGACTAATTTCACCGTCGCACAGCAGAAAGAAGTGTTCGATTTTGTCGCCAGCAGCGACTACTTCTCCGGCCCAACGTGGATGGCGATGTGCAAAGCGGCAATGGACGCGGCGCACGGTATCGAATACAGCACTGTGGTTACTACTATGGCGCGTAACGGCGTGGAGTTTGGCTTGCGCGTTAGCGGCCTACCGGGGCAGTGGTTCACCGGCCCGGCACAGCAAGTGATTGGCCCGATGTTTGCGGGTTACAAACCGGCAGATTCTGGTCTCGATATTGGTGATAGCGCGATCACGGAAACCTACGGCATCGGCGGATTTGCAATGGCAACGGCTCCGGCGATTGTCGCGCTGGTGGGTGGCACCGTGGATGAAGCTATCGATTTCTCGCGCCAGATGCGCGAAATCACGCTGGGCGAAAACCCGAACGTCACCATTCCATTGCTGTCGTTTATGGGCATCCCAACCGCCATTGATATTACGCGTGTGGGCAACAGCGGCATTTTGCCGGTGATCAACACAGCCATTGCCCACAAAGATGCGGGCATCGGCATGATTGGCGCCGGGATTGTCCATCCGCCGTTTGAATGTTTTGAGAAGGCTCTGCTCGCCTTTGGTGAGCGTTACTCTTTCTGAGGGATACCCCGATGACAAACGTTAAGCTTGAGTGGAAACGCGGTGACTGGGCGGCATATTTCGGGTTGATGACCAACAACCTGACTAACTTGCTGACCATGATGGGGTTACTCATTTTTGTGGTGGGTATTCCGACTGAGATTGTTTACGGGCGCATTGCGCCAGCCTTCGGGCTGGCGGTGCTGGTAGCGAGCATTTGCTACGCCTGGTTTGGTTTGCAGCTGGCAAAAGAGACAGGGCGCAAAGATGTGACCGCACTGCCTTCCGGGCCAAGTGCGCCGTCCATCTTTACCGTGACGTTTTTGGTATTGATGCCGGTCTATCAGCAAACTGGCGATGCCGAATTTGCGATTCAGATTGGTCTGGTGTGGTGTTTTGTTGAAGCGATGATTCTGGTGGGCGGTTCGTTCCTTGGCGAAACCATCCGCAAGATGATCCCGCGTACCGTTCTGCTGTCGTGTTTGTCGGGATTAGGTTTGTTGCTGTTGGCGATGAACCCGATGCTTCAGGCATTTGAAGCGCCGACGGTTTCCTTCATCGTGCTGCTGCTTATCTTCATCAACTGGTTTGGCAAAAAGCCGATTTTTGCCCGTATTCCTACTGGCTTATTACTGTTGGTTGCCGGTACTGCGCTGGCGTGGGTTTCCGGCCTGCAAAGCCCGGAGGCCATCAAAGCCTCGATGTCCTCATTCGGCTTTAACCCGCCATCGATTCATGTTGATAGCTTCCTGCAAGGCTTGCCGCACGCGCTGCCTTACCTGGCATCGGCAGTTCCGTTGGGGCTGGCGAACTACATTTTCGACCTGGAAAACATCGAAAGTGCCCACGCAGCGGGTGACGAATACAACACGCGTAAAGTGATGCTGACCAACGGCCTGGCTTCAACGCTCGGTTGCCTGATGGGGAACCCGTTCCCGGTCACGGTGTACGTTGGCCATGCGGGCTGGAAAGCGATGGGCGCGAGTATCGGTTACACGCTGGCGTCAGGTGTGACGATGTTTATCGTGCCGTTGTTTGGCCTTGGGGCGTTCATGCTCGCCATAATTCCGATGACCGCGATTGTGCCGATTCTGGTGTTTATCGGTGTGGTGACGGCAAACCAGGTGGTGCGAGAGACACCGAAAATAGAGGTGCCGGTTATCTTCATCTGCTTGTTCCCGTGGATAGCTAACTGGGCACTGACCATGGTGAATAGCGTGATGGCCGCAGCGGGCACAACGGCTGCAAAAATCGGCCCGGAAGCGCTGGCGCATAAAGGGGTGTTTTACCAGGGACTGGTGCATTTGGGTAACGGTGCACCGCTCGCCAGTATGTTGTGGGGCTGTGTTGCAATCTTCGCGATTATCAACAAACCGTTACGTGGTGCAGTTGCGGCGGTTGTCGGTGCGTTGCTGGCACTGTTTGGCGTGATTCATGCGCCGATGGTCGGCTTTGCGCAGGGCAGTTCGCTGATGTTTGTCACTGCGTATTTGATGATGGGCGCGATGTTTGTGGTGAAGCACGTGCTCGACCGCCGTGAAGCGGCTTCTGAGGTTGTGACCT
The DNA here is from genome assembly GCF_902500225.1 of Buttiauxella massiliensis. Classification (GTDB taxonomy): domain Bacteria; phylum Pseudomonadota; class Gammaproteobacteria; order Enterobacterales; family Enterobacteriaceae; genus Buttiauxella; species Buttiauxella massiliensis. The sequence goes on from NZ_LR722655.1 coordinate 186,640, forward strand.
CGGTATAAAAAAATGGCGGATGACGCGTACTTATCGGCCCTACAGTTTTGTAGGGTGGATAAGCCTCAGGCGGCATCCACCGGCCTTTGTCCTACAAGGATAAAAACAATGAAACAGCTCGTGGTTGTGGCAATTGGCGGCAACAGCATCATCAAAGATAACGCCAGCCAGTCGGTTGAACATCAGCAAGTCGCGGTTAAAGAAGTGGCCCAGACGGTGCTGGAAATGCTTTCGTCGGATTACGACATCGTGCTGACGCACGGCAACGGCCCACAGGTGGGGCTGGATCTGCGCCGAGCGGAAATCGCCCATGAGAAAGAGGGATTGCCGCTCACGCCACTGGCTAACTGTGTGGCAGATACCCAGGGCGGCATTGGCTATCTGATTCAGCAGGCGCTGAATAACCAGTTGGGTAAACACGGGGACAAAAAAGCGGTCACCGTGATTACGCAGGTAGAAGTAGATAAAAACGACCCTAATTTCACCCATCCGACCAAGCCGATCGGCGCTTTCTTTAGCGAACAACAGTGCGAGGCGCTAAAAGTGGCTCACCCGGACTGGCAGTTTGTAGAAGATTCCGGGCGGGGTTACCGTCGGGTTGTGGCGTCTCCAGAGCCAAAACGGATTGTTGAAGCGGATGCCATCAGCGCGCTTATCAAACAAGGCTTTGTGGTGATTGGCGCGGGCGGCGGCGGTATTCCGGTGATTCGCAGCGAACAGGGCGATTACCAGAGCGTGGATGCGGTTATCGATAAAGACCTGTCTACCGCGCTGCTGGCTCGCGAAGTGAACGCTGACATTCTGGTAATCACCACTGGCGTGGAGAAAGTGTGTATTCACTTTGGCAAACCAGAACAACGAGCACTCGATGAAGTCACGGTTGAACAGATGGTGCATTTCAGCGAAGAAGGTCATTTCCCTCCGGGCAGCATGCTGCCAAAAATCACTGCCAGCCTCGCGTTCCTGCGCAATGGCGGCAAACGCGTGATTATCACCACACCTGAAAAATTACCTGCAGCCCTGCGTGGCGAGACGGGCACTCATATTGTTAATACTTAAGAGTGGGAGAACTCAATGAATAATGCAGAAAAAAGCCGCCGTGAATTTTTAAGCGGTGGCGGCAAAGTGGCTGCTGCCTGCGCACTCTTTGGCGCGACTGGCTCAATGGCGTATGCTGCGAAACCAGCCTCCCTTACCTGTGAGACGGACAATCGCATGAGCGCCATTAAAGAATCGCATTACTACCTCGACAACGTACTGCTGGAGGCGGGTTTTAGCCGCGACGGGCAGACTATTGTTGGCACGCAAACCGAGCTAAAAACGCTGGAAATTAAAGACGGCAAAATTGCGGCACTGCTCGCAAATAAACAGCATCCCGATGCCACCCTTGCCCATTACGATGCGTCAGGGAAACTGCTGCTGCCAGCGATGCGCGATATGCACATCCATCTTGATAAAACCTTCTACGGCGGCCCGTGGCGTGTGCATAACCGCCCGGCGGGAACCACCATTCTGGACATGATTTCCCTTGAGCAAAAATTGCTGCCGGAACTGCAACCGGTCACTCAGGAGCGTGCAGAAAAACTGATTGATTTGATTCAGTCGAAAGGCTCGACCATCGCTCGTAGCCATTGCAACGTTGAGCCAGTTTCCGGGCTGAAAAACCTCGAGAATCTGCAAGCGGTTCTGGAACGCCGTAAGTCTGGTTTTAGCTGTGAAATTGTCGCGTTTCCTCAGCATGGTTTGCTGCACTCGAACTCCGTTGCGTTGATGCGTGATGCAATGCAAGCGGGCGCTCACTACGTGGGTGGGCTTGACCCGACTAACGTCGATGGGGCGATGGAAAAATCCTTAGATGCCATGTTCCAGATAGCTATCGACTACAAAAAAGGCGTCGATATTCACCTGCACGAAACCAGTCCAGCGGGCATTGCGGCGGTGAATTATATGGTGGAAACGGTGGAGAAAACTCCTGAGCTGAAAGGCAAATTGACCATCAGCCACGGTTTTGCACTGGCGATGATGAACGAGCAAGAAGTTGATGCGATTGCTACGCGTATGGCAGCGCAACAAATTACTATCGCGTCAACGGTACCGATTGGCACCATGCATATGCCACTTAAGCAGCTACAAGAGAAGGGTGTGTTTGTGATGACCGGCACCGACAGCGTTATCGACCACTGGTCGCCGTATGGCCTGGGCGACATGTTGGAGAAAGCGAATTTATATGCGCAGCTTTATATGCGTGTGAGTGAGCTAAACCTTTCGCGCTCGCTGGCGATTGCCACAGGAAATGTGCTGCCGCTTAATGACAAAGGCGAGCGTGTGTGGCCAAAAGCACAGGATGAAGCAAGCTTTGTACTGGTGGATGCCTCATGTTCTGCCGAAGCCGTGGCACGTATCTCTCCACGAACCGCGACATTCCATAAAGGGAATCTGGTTTGGGGTGAACTTAGCGTGTAATTTTGTCGGATGACGCTGGCGCTTATCCGACCTACCCCAGAACGGGCAGCGTCATCCACCATTTATGCCCGTTCTGTCTGATAATTAACTCCGCCAGAACGTCCTGGAAAACAGAATCAACACGGGATAAATCTCAAGTCGTCCTAATAACATCGCCGCACACATTAAATATTTCGCACTGTCACTTAACGTGCCAAACCCCGCCGCCGTTTCGCCAAAACCTAACCCCATATTATTAATACAGGCGGCGACGGTGGCGAAGGAAGTTAATAAGTCATAGCCCTGTAAATTCAGCATCCAGATGAAAAACAGGGTGCACACCACGTAGAGAAAGAAAAAGCTCCACACCGAGCGCAATACCCGGTCGTTTACCGGCGAATTGCCGATGCGGATACTCATGATGGCGCGTGGGTGGGCGAGTTGATGGACTTCATGGCGAGTCTGTTTGAATAACACCAGGAAGCGCAGCGCTTTGATCCCGCCGCAGGTTGACCCTACGCAGCCGCCAAAGAAACTGGCCGAAAGCAGCAGGACGATGGTGTGTACCGGCCAGGAGGCGTAATCGCTGGTCGACAGCCCGTTGTCGGTAATCATTGAGCTGGTGAGGAAAAATGCGTGTACGAAAGAAGCAGGCAAGGCGTACATCCCGGCGCGCCAGACTTCGAGTGTGATGATTAAAATCACCACGCTTGCGACCAACAGGAAGAACTTTAGCTCGGCACTTTTCAGGAACGGTTTGATGCTACGCCGCGCAAGGGCGACAAAATAGAGCGTGAAGTTGATGGCGGAGAGCAATGAAAATGCCCCGGCGACCAGTTCGATAGCGTAACTGTCATAAAAGCCGATGCTTTCTGTTCGCGTCGAAAACCCGCCTAATGACACGGTAGAAAGGCCGTGGCAAAGCGCGTCGAAGAACGGCATTCCTGCGAGCTTGTACGCAATAGTACATGCGCCGCCGAGCAGCAAATAGGTCAGCCACAGGCTTTTGGCGGTATCCGCAAGGCGTGGGGTGAGACGCTCTTCTTTAAATGGCCCAGGCATTTCGGACTGATAAAGTTTCATGCCCCCAATACCGAGCAGCGGTAGCACGGCAACCGCCAGCACTATGACACCGAGGCCGCCGACGAAGTTGAGCTGCGCGCGATAATAAAGAATCGACTTGGGCAAATGGCCAACATCATTGAAAACAGTCGCTCCGGTGGTGGTTATCCCCGAAACCCCTTCAAATATGGCATCTGCTAAAGAGACGTTATAGCTGTCATCAAGCCACAGCGGCATGGCGCTGATCACCGAAAACAGCAGCCAAAACATAACGATGATAATAAATCCATCGCGAGTTTCGAGTTGAATATTAGACCGGCCAGTCATCACCCAGGCCAGGCTTCCCAGTGTAAAAGTGATGAGAAAGGTATAAAGAAAGCCAAACAGACTGCGTTCTTTTTCGACTAAAGCCAGCAACATAGGCGGGATCATGGTCAAACTGTATAGAACTACCAGAAACGCACAAAGGTGAATCACAATTCTAAAACGGGTTGATATATACATCAGAGAAACCCAGATACCTGTGTTATTCAGGTATATCAATCAGGTACGGATGGCAAAGTATAGGGTATTTTGGGTAGGAAAGGTTATCTGGCTTTATTGTGAAGGGAAGCGTTGTTAAATGGGCAACACAGGGGGTGCCCATTTAGAAGACAGGTTATTTCTTCTTGTATACGTCTGCGGTGCCGTGAATTTTATTCTCGGTATCTGCAGAAGTTACAACATAAAACTGACCACCCAGCTCATCGGCTTTCTTGGAGAGTTCTGCTTTGGCATCAGATGGTGACATTTCACCACTGGTGGTGATGGTACCTACTTTTACATACTGATCTTTATGGTCGTTATAGGCTTCTTTCGTCAACAGTTCTGCTGACAATGCACTGAATGATACTGCACCCAAAGTTAACGCTACCAATACACCCTTAGCTATTTTCATGACGAACCTCATCTTTGCTTATGGTAGATAAATTGTTTTCCCTACCTTTAGACTATGGTTCAGAACTGTATTTCTCGCCAACTTAGGGAAAGAAAAATTTTGTTCAAAAATAGATGCATAAGAGATTGTTCAGTATTGAAAAGTATGATTATTGCTAACCTTATCTGAGAACAGCAGATAAAGGGTGAATGGGCACCGGCGCGAAAGTGTCGCCATGCAGGTCCAATATCCAAAAAATGCCAATCAACAACACCGAGATATTCATACCTACAGTTAACCGCCGACATCACTCAGGACTATTTGGTCAACGCTTGTTCATCAGTTTTGTTTGATCCGTTACTGGTCGCCCAAACGCCTTCCTGCATCTTGAATTATTTTGGGTATATAATTAATGGCTTGCAATTAATTATTAACACTTTGATACCTTAATGCCGCAATTGTTCTCATTGAGTTGATTAGTGTTTGTTAAAAATAAACAAAAAACCGTTTTGTTATGTGCTAATAAGGCTGGTTTAATACTTGGGTATAACACGAAATAATTACTCTGCAGAAAGAGCATCACCCTCAATGATGTTGGGGGGTTATTGTCATTTCATTCTTTTCTGGTGGTGCATTCATCGGTGAGTGAGGTGTTATGAATGCTGTCGTGATATTTTCGATTGTACAGGTTGTTTTTTACAGAACTTAGTTCTGATTTTTTATTTTTGTTTATACGGAAAATGCTATCGAAAATAGAATGCCATTGTATAGATTAAATTTTTTATCTTTGTTTTTAGATGGTAAGTCTGGCGACCACACTCTTTGTGCCATTTTTGCAGTAATGTCTGTTTGTTCTATTATCAAAATAGTTAATAAAAACCAACGGGTTTATATTACTGGGCTCAATCTAATTTTTTAAAATGCAATGCCAGCGATCTGCTGTCCCGGTCATTAATGCTCGAGATCTGGATAGTTACGTAGTCACTATCACCTGGAATAACCGCATCATGGAAATTAATGATACCCCCTTAGCTGAGAAAAGACTGGTTGCCAGATTTCTGGATATGTTCATCAAATTTGGTCTCATCCTCGCACTAGCCTCCTTCTGTTTTACTGTCATCTCGCCTTTTATGAATATGCTGCTGTGGGCACTTATTCTGGCGGTGACTCTCTATCCGCTTCATCAACGTTTTGCTGCGCGTATGGGGAATAAACAGGGATGGGCTGCGACCTTGCTGGTATTGCTGGGGGTGTTGCTAATCGTTGTACCTACCATCGCGATGATTAGCTCCCTGGGTGATAGCGTCAGTGCACTTATTTCAAAAGTCACCAGCGATAGCCTGGTCATTCCGCAACCTTCGAATCGCCTGGTGGCAATACCGATTGTGGGTGAAAAAATCTATGTTGTGTGGATGAGGGCCGCGACAGATTTGCCGGGTTTAGTTAAAAGTTATGGCCCGCAACTAGGTGAGATTACCCGCCAGGTTATTACCATTCTGGCTAGCATGAGTGGCGGTTTGATTGGCTTTGTATTCTCCTTTATCGTCGCCGGTATCATGATGGCCTGGGGTGCTTCAGGTGCGGCAAGTGCCACGAGTATCGCCACCCGCATCACCGATGAAAGAAAAGGCCCGGCCCTGACTAAACTTTGCACCAATACCATTCGTGCCGTAGCGATGGGGGTTATTGGTGTTGCCTTCATTCAGGCGTTGCTGGCCGGTATTGTGATGGCGTTCGCTGGTATTCCTGCCGTGGGGATTTTCTTCGTTCTGGCTCTGATTCTGGGTATTGCCCAGGTTCCGGTGATACTGGTTACCGCCCCGGCTATCGCGATTATGTGGATGACAGGCGACAACGGAACGGTGATGAATATCATTTTCACCATTCTGCTGATTGTCGCCGGTATGGCGGACAATGTGCTGAAACCTTTGTTGTTGGGGCGTGGTGTAGATGTGCCAATGCCTGTGGTGCTATTGGGGGCGCTGGGAGGTATGGCGACCAACGGTATTCTCGGCATGTTTATTGGCGCGACCTTGCTTTCTATTGGTTACCGAATCTTCATGGCCTGGGTTAAAGAAGGTCCGTCAGGCCCGACGTTGAGCGGGCAAGATGCTCTGTGAAGACAGATTCAGGCGCCTCCTGATAACGGGGGGCGCAAGCCTGGTCTTGAGCGCGTGTACCACTCTGGGACCTGACTATAAAACTCCACAAGTTCCGGAGCTGGCGCAATGGCAACCGGTGACGAAGAGTATGGCATCTGGTGTATCTCAGAGCAGTTATGACCAGTGGTGGATACAGCTTAATGACCCGACGCTTACGATGCTCGTCAACGAAGCTTTGCGGAAAAACCCCGACGTTAAAATTGCCGGTCTGCGCTTGCTTGAATCACGAGCGCAGTTGGGGATTGCAGAAAGCTTACTCTCACCTCAGGCAACCATTGGCGATGGGCAAGTCATTACTGGCGGTCAACAACGTAATGACCGTTACATCGCTAGCACCAACTATGGCGCGGGCTTTAACCTGGGATGGGAGATCGATTTCTGGGGCAAGTTCAAACGAGGTGTCGAATCTGCCGATGCGAGTTACTTCGCAACACTTGCGCAATATGACGATATTCAGGTGCTGATGGCGGCACAAGTCGCACAGCTGTATGTGAATATCCGTACGCTTGAAGCGCGCCTGCAAATTACCCGCAGTAACGCCAAAATTCAGCAGCGTAGCCTGCAAATCACAGAACGTTTATTCCTCAGCGGCAACAGCGCTGAGCTAGATGTACAGCAGGCGAGAACCCAATATCTATCAACTCTCTCAAGTCTTCCTCAACTGGAAACAAGTCTGCGTCAGAGCCAGAACGCATTGAGCGTGCTGCTGGCGCGAAAACCTGGCCCGTTACCCGAAATGGTCGATAACACAGGGGTCCTTCCGAAGGGCAATCTCGAGCTGGTGTCGGAACTACCGGCAGATTTGCTGCGCCGCCGACCTGATGTGCGAGCGGCTGAAAGGCAATTAGCGGCACAGTCAGCCTTGATAGGCGTGGCAGAAACTGAACTCTATCCATCTATTTCTCTTTTCGGCAGCGTGGGAATTAGCGCCCGAAATGGCGGAAGTAGCACGCTCTCCTGGGCTGCGGGGCCGACATTTAGTTGGAACTTGCTTGATCAAGGGCGGCTGGGTAACCAGGTGTTGGTACAAGATGCGCGGTTCCTGCAACTGCATGAACGCTACCGGGATACGGTATTTCAGGCCGCACGTGAAGTGGATGATGCAGCCGTTGCTTACGCCAATGATAAACAAGAGATCGATCTGCTGACCCAAACCGGGCAAGCGGCAAACCGTTCTTTGGATATCGCCAACACCCAATATCGTGAGGGTATGGCTGACTTCCAGCGTGTGCTGGATTCACAAAGAGCCTTGTTCAATCAGCAGGAGCGACTAGTGAATAGCCGGGGTGCCCTGATGCGTGACTTGATTACGCTCTATAAGGCTCTGGGCGGCGGTTGGGAGAAAGGGCGTGAGCGCCCACTGGTTGATAAGCAAACCGATGCTCATTTACGCCAGCGTGATAACTGGGTGCCTTTATTGGATGCCCCTTTGCCATCAGCAACGTTACCCAAAGAAGGTAAACAGCAATGACAGAATCCTCATCTCCGGCGGGGCAAGCCAGTCGACGTGGAGTGATAGGTCTCCTCGTGGTCATCATTTTATTGCTTTGCTGGTATCTGGCAGCGGACCGCCTCACGCCTTATACCTCTCAGGCAAGAATTCAAGCATTTGTTATCCCCATTGCTGCGGAAGTGGGAGGGCAAATACAAAAGGTCTATGTCCGCGATAATCAGGAGGTCTCGCCGGGCGATAAGCTGTTTGAGCTTGATCCCGAGCCTTATGACATCGCGTTGGCTAAGGCTCGCTCGGACTATGAAACGGTGCTCAGTTCGGTCAAAGCCAATAATGAAACCATTGCCGCGGCCAAAGCGGGTTTACAGGCGGCGACAGCCGCTTATCAAAATGCGGCTAAAGACGCTGAACGTCAGGAGCGTTTGTATCGTGAAGATCCCGGCACCATCTCAGTTCGCCGACTCGAAGTGGCACAAGCCACGCGGGAAACCGCGCGTAGCCAGATGGCAGCCGCCGCTGCTGATGTGCGCCGAGCGACGGAAGCCGCGGGCGTTTCCGGGGAAAAAAACTCACAACTGCTGAGCGCTCGTTCCGCGGTGCAAAAAGCCGAACTGGACCGGAAAAATGCCGTAGTTGTTGCGACCAACCGCGGGTTGGTAACGGATCTGCGCACTGATATCGGACAGTTTCTTGGCGCGGGAGCACCCGTTATGACGCTGGTGGCGATAAACGATGTCTGGATTAGCGCGGATATGACCGAAAATAACATCGGCAATGTGAATATCGGTGATGAAGTCGCCATTTTGCTCGACAGCATGCCGGGGCATATTTTCAAAGGCCAGGTGCGCAGCATCAGTTATGGCGTAAGTGCTACACAAAGCCAGCCCGCAGGTGTTCTGCCTACGGTCGATAATAGCCGTGACTGGCTACGTCAGGCGCAGCGGTTCCCGGTGAAAATAGCCTTTGTTAAAGACGATTTCCCTCCGGTTAAAAACTTGCGGGTCGGTGGGCAGGCGGATGTATTGGTCTATGCCAATGGCGCTGGCGTAATGAGCTTCTTCGGTAGCATCTACATACGACTGATGAGCTGGTTCTCGTATATCTACTGAGGTAGGCCATGCATAACGGGGATCGTGCGGTACTGAGAATTGGAGTGGGATCGGCCATTGCGGCGCTGGTCTGCTACGGCCTTGCACTACCGATGCCGCATTTGGGCTGCATTATGGCCTGGATTGTGTTGTGTCAGGGGAAACCTTTGCCCATCAAAAAGGGGATTATTGTTGGCTTAGTGCTAACGATGACCATGATTGGTGGCGTGCTGATGGTGCCTTTACTGACGCACTACCCGTTATCTGCATTGCTGTTTACGGCGCTGCTGCTTTATCTGCTGATGCTGATGGGGCTTAGAGGGAAGGGAACCCAGGCCATGCTACTGACGACGGCCATTACCATCATTCCGATTGCCGGACTCATCGAGCAGTCACTAGCTATTGGTATTGCTCAAATGATGGGGCTTGGCATCATCATTGGTACGGTGGTTAACCGGTTTGCGTTAGTACTGTTCCCGCCGCAGGCCACACTTGCCTTAGCAGCTAAGGATCTATTGCCTCCTGAATCTCCACACCAGCTGGCTTTACGTGCAGTACTTATTGTATTGCCGGTGTGGTTGTTAGCATTAAGCAACCCTGCGTTTTATATCCCGGCAGTGATGAAAACCGTGATGCTGGCACAGCAAACCAACACGCTTGCGGCAAAACAGGTCGGGAAAGAGTTGGTGCTATCGACTCTGATGGGGGCGCTGTTGGCGGTGGTGCTGTGGTTTGGGCTTAGCATCTGGCCTTCATTCCTGATGCTGGTGCTGTGGATGGCTTTCGTTAGCCTTTGGGTTGCGCGCCGTTTGGTGCGACTGGCGGCTGGCCGATTCACCCCCTCTTTCTGGAGTAATGCCTGGGTCACCTGCCTGATTCTGTTTGGCCCAGCAATTCAGGACAGTGCTTCCGGTAAAGATGTCTGGCTGGCATCGCTGATGCGCTGTTCTCTATATGTTGCTGTTGCCCTGTATGGCTGGGCGTGTGTGGTGGTTCTTGAACGCTGGCATCAGGCTGGTCGTCCAGCAGCCGAAACAGATTAAGGGGGTTAAAATGTTGCTGGTCTTGATAACTGGGATGCCTGTCATCCTGTGCAATATGTTGCTGCAATCACTTATGTCTGTTTGGTGCATTCGCTTTTACATCAAGCGCTTTCACCAGAAGGAAGGGATGTTGTATGGCGTATTGGCATTGTTCGGCATCATCATCATCGTATTGGTGGGTAATCTGCTGCAAATAATGCTGTGGGGGATCTTGTTTTTGTGGCTCGGGGAGTTTTCCTCACTGCAAGAGGCTGTTTATCACTCTGGCGTCAATTTTGCCACGTTGGGTTATGGCGATATCGTGATGAGTACAAAATGGAAGCTGCTCGGCCCACTGGAAGCGGTGAATGGTGCGCTGATGATTGGGTTGTCCGGTGCCAGCATGCTAGCGGTGCTACAGCACCATATCCGCAAGCAATTGGGGAATTTAAAGTAATCTTTTTTATCTGGCGCAAAGTTTTTCGCTATTGCTGCAATATTGGGTTGCATAGCAGAAGTATTGACGTATTTAAAGCAGTTGAATGTATTGAAATGTGGAAATTTTAAGTAAGAGAATTATATATATCTGGAAATGATAAAGTTATACAAAAAAGAGCAGTTGAGATAATATTCAACTCACAGGGGAATTCCTTAATAGAAATAATATCTCGCGAAGAATAAATGTTACACTTATGAAAAACATCCAACCTCTTAATTACGACATTATTAAAAATGAGTGGCAGTTGTTAATTAATAATACAAATGCTGCAACTCATCAGACCCTTATGAGCCTTAGTGATGAGGAGGTCAGGCAGCTGGTTGATGCGTATTATCAATATATGTTGCAGGATGAGAAGGCGAAATTATTCCTTAGCACGACCCAGGTTGAAGAGAGACTTAGTGCCAGTATGAACAACTGGTTGCGCAAAGTGCTGGGGAGTTCGTGTGAAGATTTAGCCGCGTTAATTACTCATCAGCGCAATGTTGGTGAGGTTCATGCTCGGATTGGGTTGCCTATCGATCTTGTTGCCCGTGGCGCCAGAAAGCTGAAGTATGAACTTTTTCAATTGCTATTAAATAAAACACAACTCTCTGCAAAAGAAATTAACGATGCTATCTTCTTTAGTGGCATGGCAATAGATTCGGCAATTGAAGTCATGACTATTGCTTTTACACCTTCACATCAAAAAATGATGCACGATCAAGAACATTTTCGCCTGCTAACTGTTTATGACGATATGAGCGTGGAACGTGAACGTCAGTTAGGGGCATTAAAAGATTGGGAAAATCAGTTTATTTATAATATTGCGACTGAATTGCCATTTGAAGAACGTGTGCTACTAAGTGATTCTGAATTCGGGCTATGGTTTGCTCATAAAGGCCAACATATTTTCAGGCAGCCAGATTTAATTAAGAAAGTTGATGCACTGATCCAAAAAATAGATAGGCTTATTACCACAGAGTTTGCTAAAGAATCATCAAATACGTTGAGTCGCATTCATTTGCTACGCCTGTTAAGGCAAGATATTGAACAGGTTAATATGATTCTTAGCTCTATCTTCGAAGAGATAGTGAAAAGTGAGAATGGTAAAGATCCAATGACCAAACTACTCACTCGTCGCTTTATCCCTACGATTATGAGACGTGAGATTGGTTTATCCATTAGCTCCGGTAAACCTTTTACAATCGCTTTGTTGGACATAGATTACTTCAAAAAAATCAATGATAACTATGGTCACGCCGTCGGTGATAACACACTAAAAAATATTGCGGTCTGGTTGCATGAGTATGTGCGCAGTAGTGACTATGTTTTCCGCTACGGTGGCGAAGAATTTATGTTATTGCTGGTGGAAACGTCATTGTCTCAGGCTCAAGTCCTGACGGAGCGATTGCGTAACTATATTGCCAGCCAGATGATTGAAGTCGATGTAGACACCTCATTTAATGTCACCATCAGTGCCGGTTTGGTCGAATTCGATAACCACCCTGATTACCAGCGGCTTATTAACAAAGCAGACCAAATGTTGTATCAGGCAAAAAATAATGGTCGCAATTGTATTGAGAGTTACCCATTCGGCATGGATAACTCACTTTAATTGCCAGAACAAATAGATAAACCCTGACTGATGAGGTCAGGGTTTATTGTGCTGGAAGAGTTACTGCCCGATATTACGCAGCTTTTCACCCGCCATAAGTTTCTTCTCGATGTGTTCCAGTGTGACATTTTTCGTTTCTGGAATTAGCCAGAAAGTGACGCCGATAAATGCAATATTAAGCGCGGTATACATCCAGAATGTGGCCGCCGGGCCAACTGCATCTAACAGGCTCAGGAATGTTGCACCAATTATCATGTTCGACACCCAGTTCGTGGTGGTTGAACAGGTAATCCCAAAATCACGGCTTTTCAGCGGTTGGATTTCAGAGCACAGAATCCAAACCACAGGTGCGGCACTCATCGCATAGCCTGCGATACACATCATAGTCATACCGACAGACAGGTAAGACAAACCATCCGAAGCATTGCCATTATCAAACTGCATCAGGCAATAGCCCAACACCAGCGTGCCAACAGCCATAACGCTAAAGCCAATTTTCAGCGCCGGTTTACGTCCTGCTTTATCGACCATGAAAATAGCAATGAAGGTGGCGAGCATAAACGTCAGGCCGACAACAATGGTTGCCATCATCTGCTCATGCGTGGTTGTGAAACCCGCCATTTCAAAGATTTTTGGCGCGTAATACATAATGATATTCATGCCGGTGAACTGCTGCATCGCTTGCAATAACATGCCAAGGAATACGGCACGGCGCACGTTGCTGTTCATTTTGAACAGCTCCCAACCGTGCTGTTTTAACTTGAGGCTTTCACGGATATCCTGCAATTCCTGGCGCGCTTTCTCCGAGGTATCTCGCAACTTACTTAATACTTCTTCGGCCTCAATATGGCGCCCTTTAGCGGCCAGCCAGCGTGGGCTATTGGGCAAAAAGACTACCAGTATCAGCAGCAGGAATGCAGGAATTGCCAGCACGCCTAGCATCATTCGCCAGTCGCCGCTGTAGCTCAGGGCTGTATCTGATAAGAACGCCAGCAAAATACCCAGAGTAACCATCAGCTGATACATGCTGATCATTTTCCCGCGAATATCTTCCGTTGCCATTTCAGACAGATAAAGAGGAGCGGTGTATGAAGCAATCCCCACGGCCATCCCAAGGACGACGCGTGAGACCATCAATATTTCTACCGTTGGCGCGAGTGCTGAGCCGAGTGAGCCGATAATAAATAATATCGCTCCTGCCATAAGACTATATTTGCGACCCAACGCAGATGAGAGCCAGCCATTTGCAAGTGCACCGATTGCTGCGCCTAACATCATGGTACTCACAACCCACTCTTGCTGTTGGCTACTTAAAGTAAAATGCTGAGTAATAAAGGGTAAAGCACCAGAAATCACTCCGATATCAAGTCCAAACAACAGGCCCGCTACCGCCGCAGAAACGGAAACAAACAGTGTCATTCGGCGCGAGTCGCGCGCTCTGGTATTGAGGTGACTGGGGCAACCAGGCAGTACTTCATTAGACATAATAAATCTCCAAAATCCCGCAAGCTCAATGTAGTTTCCGAAAACCAATGACTGCACTTTATAAGATCTTTCCAAAAAGCGTCTGACTCCAGGTAGGTAGATATATGGATTATTTTGCTGTGATGATCATTTGTGTGATGAGTGCGACATAATTGATAAATTCAGTGAATGACAATGTAAATGCATAAATAACAATAAGATATATTAAGTTTTTAGAGGTTTTTATCAGGTGTGGTCATAGAAATACAAATATTTGATATGGATAAATTTTGTTCTACTTTTCGGTGTTGTAAGAAACAACTGAATATATTGACGTTTGTGCTGACTATGCAGTTTACGAAAGGTAGTTATTTATCAGTTCTAAAAAATATGATTTAACAACATCAATTGCCTATGAGGAGTTGAGAATGCGCGAATTTAGCAAAATGGTGAGTGGTGAAAATTATAATATTAATGACCCAGAGTTACGTGAAATCCGTTACCGGGTACGCGATATCGTTGATGAATTTAATGCATTAAGTGCCCGTGCCGTTACCGAGAAAGAGAGGTTAATTCGCACAATATTTGGCCGAGTTGGCGAAAATGTTCATTTCGAAAAAGGAATGCGTATTGATTACGGTTGTAATACTCATATTGGTAATAATGTATTTATTAATTTCAACTTTGTGCTACTGGATTGTGCTCCAGTGACTATTGGTAATAACGTATTTATTGCTCCTGATGTACAAATTTATACCGCGCAGCATCCGTTGGACCCTGATACGCGAAACCAACATATTGGCAGCGCACGGCCGATAAATATTGGCGATGATGTTTGGATCGGTGGGGGATCTATTATTTTGCCTGGTGTAACTATCGGTAAAGGCAGCACTATTGGTGCAGGAAGCGTGGTGAAACATGATATTCCTGCCGGAGTCATTGCTGCGGGTAACCCATGCCAAGTAAAACGAGTTTGTTTGGCAGATAAATTGCCAGAAACCGTTGAATGAGCCTAATCTCAACAGAGAGATGGAAGACTTTATAACAACGGTGGGTGCAGATTGATGAAAAGAATCGCTATTGTCGGCGCAGGCCCTACGGGCATTTACACTCTTTTCTCCCTTCTGAAGAAGCAAGTGCCACTGTCCATTTCTATCTATGAGCAGGACAGTGAGGCAGGGGTTGGCATGCCTTACAGTGATGAAGAAAACTCCCGAATGATGCTGGCCAATATTGCCAGCATCGAAATCCCGCCTATTTTTTCGACCTACATTGACTGGTTGCGCAGCCAAAGTGAAGATCATTTGGCGCGTTATGGTGTTCGCCATGACTCACTTCATATCCGACAGTTTCTACCGCGTATCCTTCTTGGCGAGTACTTCCGCGATCAGTTTCTGGAGCTGGTTGTTCAGGCAAAAGAGCAAGGGTTCCGCGTGGAGGTTCATGAATCTTGCCAGGTCACCGATCTGGAGGCGACTACCGAGGGAGTAAAACTGTGGGCAGAAGGTGAACCTTCCCCAGCGTTGTTTGATCTCGTCGTGATTGCCACCGGGCACGTATGGCCTGATGAGGATAAGTCGACCCGCACCTTTTTCCCAAGCCCATGGTCAGGGCTGATGGAGGCTAAAATTGCTGCGTGTAAGGTCGGAATTATGGGGACATCGTTGAGTGCTCTGGATGCCGCGATGGCAGTGGTCATCCAGCATGGAGAGTTTGTTGAATCGGAACAAGAGCAAATCCATTTCAATCTCGATGAGGGGAGTGAAAAGCTTAACATTGTGCTTATGTCCCGATCGGGGATTCTGCCGGAAGCTGATTTCTACTGTCCAATCCCTTACGAGCCATTAACTGTCGTGACGCAAGAGGCGATTAATCACGAAATTTCAGCTGGGGCCGATGGTCTTCTCAATCGGGTTTTCGGCCTTATGGTTGAGGAAATTGAACGTGCAGATCCGGCATGGAGCAAACATCTGGCGCTCAATACCCTGGATGCGGATAGTTTTGCTAAAGCCTGGTTTGCTGACAGGAAAATGAACGACCCGTTTCATTGGGCTGAAGCCAATCTTTATGAAGTTGAACGCAATAAGCGCGACAAGCGAACGGTTCCCTGGCGTTACGTGATCCTTCGGTTACATGAAGCCGTCCAGTTGATTGTGCCTTATCTGGACGAGCAGGACCGGGAGCGTTTTAACGTGGGCCTTGCACGAGTGTTCATCGACAATTACGCAGCCATTCCATCGCAATCTATTCGCCGTTTACTGGCGTTACGCGAGGCCGGGATAATCAGCATTCTTACGCTCGGGCCGGATTATAAGATGGATGTAAAAGAGAAACAGACGGCGATTTCCGTCGGGCAAAATGTTTATGAGTTTGACGTTTTTATTGATGCCCGCGGGCAAAGGCCGCTTAAGACTAAAGATCTACCGTTTCCTGGCCTACGAAAACAGCTCGAGTCTGGCGGCGATGATATTCCGGATGTCGGTGAGGACTACATATTATTACAACCGGAATCTGTTCGTGGGCGCATTGCTTTTGGGGCGCTGCCTTATCTGATGCACGATCAACCCTTCGTTCAGGGGCTGACTGTCTGTGCGGAAATTGGAGAAGCTATGGCAAAAGGGATATTTGAGTCAGCAGCTAATGCGCGCAGGCGATTACCATTTTTAGAGTGGTAACAACAAAGTCAGGGCTTCTTATTATTTAAAGAAGCCTTATATTTCGCTCAAGCCTAATGATTGAAGCCTGGTCAGGCTGGTGTGCTCAGCGTTACTTTTCTTTACCGCTGCTTTCTCGAATAACCAACTTCACTGGCAATAGCTGGTTTTTCTCCTGTAATGCATTAGAGAGTAATAAGCTGACTGCCTGATGTCCTAATTTATGCTTATCGACGGCAACCGTTGTTAATGAAGGACGTCCCCAGGCTGCGGTTTCAATATTATCAAATCCAACAATCGCCACATCCTCAGGCACCTTTAATCCACGCTGTTCGCACATATTAATAGCAATCATCGCGGTGACGTCGTTGTAAGCGAAAATAGCATCAGGGGGAGTGGGTAGGTTTAACAGTTCGTTCATCGCATAAATCAGGGATTGCTCTGTATCAACCAGTGGGGACGCAATCACCTCATATTCAGGCGGCATCAACATTTGTGCTTCATACAGCGCCTGGCGATAGCCTTTCTCACGCTGACGAATACTGTAATGGGAGAGTGTACTGGCTAAAAAAGCGATACGTTTTCGACCCAGTTTAATCAAATGTTGGGTGGCTAAATAACCACCATGAACATTATCAGGGTTAACACACGGCAGGCCAGGTGACCATAAGTCGACCAGCACCATAGGTAATTTCATCTGCGCGAGCGTAGCAATGAGTTGCGGTTCAAAGTATCCCGCACAAATTAGCGCATCAGGGTGATGCAGAAGAACCTGATCATTAATCGCATCATCCGGACCGATTGCCAAAAAACTCATCGCAATTCCTTTCGCGCGGCAATTATCTTCGACGCCAAGTAGCAATGACGAATAGAAGGGCAGAGCACGCGCAATATCATGCTGACGATGTAGCAAGAAGAGAACCCGTTTTATCTTGTCGCTGTGCAGTCGCGAAAAGTCATATCCTTGCTCTTCGGCGATGGCCACAATACGCTGTCGTGTCTCTTCTTTCAGGCCCGGTTGGCCCTTTAGCGCACGTGAAACTGCGCCGACGGATACCCCACATGCCTGCGCAATATCTCTGATTCTTACTGGTTTAGTCATGCCTCTCCCGTTTAATTTCCTGATGCACCGTAGCGTTCATTCGCATCTTCCTTGTTGCGTTGAAAAGCTTGGTTAATCTTTTGATGGCCAAGCCACGCAGCACCTCTTACACCACTGCTGTCACCGTATTTCGCCGCAATCAGCGGGGTGCCACAGCTGTTGCCAAATACATACTTTGCCATACGTTGCTGTAACGATGTGTAAAGCTCGGCAATATTTGATACCCCGCCACCAATAACGATGACATCAGGGTCCAACAAATTCACCACACTGGCTAATGCCCGGGCAACTTGATCAAGAAAGTTGTCCCAACATTGCATCGCCGTAACATCGTTAGCTCTGACAAGAGAAATTATGTCAGGGACTTTACCATGTTTACTATAATTTTGATGGTATTGACGTTCAAGGCCGGTACCAGAAATAAATGATTCGAGACAATTATCCTGACCACAGTAGCAGCGAGATGTAATGCCATCACGTTGCGGATTGTAATGAGGCAGGGGGTTGTGGCCCCATTCTCCACTACAGGCATTTGGCCCAGTCAGTAAGTGCTGCCCAACGACTAAACCTCCTCCGCAGCCTGTTCCCAGAATTACACCAAACACAGCATGAAAACCCATACCACTCCCATCGATAGCTTCGGAAAGGGCAAAGCAGTTTGCATCATTTGCTACAGCAACAGGTTTGCCAATTAATTCAGTAATATCAATAACAAAATGTTGTTTATTAATAATCTGAATATTCGAATTTTTGATCAGATGGGTTTGCGGATCCGGTGTGCCGGGTAAACCGATGCCAATACTAAGAGTTTCCGAAACATGCTTTTCTGCCTCCTGAATGATTCCACTGATGCTGTTCAGGAAAGCCGGATAGTTTTCCTTACAGGTAGGGTACCGCTGGCGGTAAACAACGTTACCTTGCTCATCAAGCACCACAGCTTCAATTTTGGTTCCGCCAATATCCAGACCTAATCTTTTCATATTTTTCCTCAACATGTTTTTCAGTGTTATTTTTCTTGATTACTAAAAATAGCATTTTCATGATGGATTTATGAGTGCCTAAGGAATATCACAATATCTTTTGTTGTTTTTTTATTGCGCAGATCACATTAAATGGCTTTAAAAAACAGAGAGTGTGATACCTGTCACGCTTCAGGAAGCAGTGATCTTTGCAGGGTTAATTTTAATCACTAAGGTGGCCTTGGTTTGTTTACTAAAAAATAATGAGGTGTCTATGTCTTCGTCAGGAAACGGGATACAAAAACAGAACTACCTTTTATCAAGCTTATGGTTTCTGTTCTTCTTTATCTGCTGGGGGTCTTGCTTTCCCTATTTATCTTTATGGCTTACTGAAAGAATCGGTATCAACTCTGCTGAAGTTGGTATGGTCTATACCTGCATTGCTACCGTCGCCGTCGTCTTCCAACCGATATTTGGCATTCTTGCCGATAAACTGCATTTTCGAAAACATCTGATGTGGATGCTGGTCATCCTGATGATTGCATTCGCACCGTGGTGGATTTGGGTCTTTGCACCACTACTGAAAGTCAGTGCAATTGCTGGAGCGGCCGCCGGCGGTATCTTTATCGGCCTTGCTTTCGGATGTGGTTGCGGGGTCTGTGAAGCCTATATTGATAAAGTTTCACGTCTCGATGGATTTGAATTTGGCCGTGCGCGTATGTGGGGGGGGATTGGTGCCGCCGTAGGTACGTTTCTCTCCGGTAAATTATTTGTCGTCAACCCGGATTACATCTTTATTATGGCCAGCGCAGCAGGTGTTTGTCTTGCGTTGATCTTGCTGGTGTTTCGCCCGGGGAAAAACTTCCTTGGTAACGTCAGTTCTGAACGTGCGAAGGTGAATAAGAGCGATATTTTCGATCTGCTGTGCACCAAAAGATTCTGGTTTCTGGTGTTGTATATGGTGGGTGTCGGTGCTGTATATGAAACATATGATCAGCAATTTGCGGTTTACTACAGCACGTTCTTTGAAAGCAAAGCGCGTGGCGCGGAAGTCTTTGGTTATTTATATACCGCGCAGATTTTCCTTGATGCCATGACAATGTTCTTTGCGCCAGCCATCGTTAACCGAATTGGCCCGAAAAATGCCTTACTGTACTGCGGATTTATTATGACTTTCCGTATTATTGGTAGCGCAATGGCAACGGGACCAGTATTGATCTCAACCATGAAACTTTTGCATGGTTTTGAAAGTTCAATTCTCATTATTGCCACCCTGAAATATATTTCTGCTAACTTCGACTGGAAATTATCTGCCACGGTCTATTTAATCGGCTTCCAGTTTGCAAAACAGTTTAGCCAAATATTTATGAGCACGACTATTGGCGGTATGTATGACGTGCTGGGCTTTAAAGAATCTTACACTATCCTTGGTCTTGTCGCTCTGGTATTCACGGTTATATCAGTATTCACTTTATCGCGTAAACGAGTTCAGTCACTTATTCCTGCGCACTAATTTATATTGAGGTTTTCATGTCTGAATTATTAACTATCGTCGAAAACGGTATTACTATGGTTTTCGATTTGGCGGAACGTGCCCGTTTATTACACTTTTCGACAGAATTTTTTAACCCAGAAAAAATTACTGATAATAGTGATGCTCAATCGCGCTTTAATCTGGTGGAGGTGAATTTGTCCGGGCTTGATAAGCCACTGGAACGTCACGGTGCAGGTTTTACAGCAACAGCGCCGGGATATACATTACAGTTCGATTCCTTTAGTGATAACCATAATGATCAAGGGCGCAAGCTTATTTTTTTACTGACAGATACAGCCAGTGAAATCAGCGTTGAGGTGCATTATCAATTTTACAGTGAGCTATCAATTATTCGTAGTTGGACGGTTATTACCAATAAAGGAAATACCCCGCAAACATTAGAGTATTTATCAAGCTTTGTCCTTAATGGTATAGAAAAAGATAGTTCTCCAGAGTGGGAGAGGAATTTCTCACTCCACATTCCGCACAATAGCTGGACGAGAGAATTACAATGGCGAAAATATAGTTTTGATGAGTTAGGTTTTACGCCATGTATTCAAAAAGGATTGCAGCGTTCGTCAAAACCAATGCACTTTACTAATACCGGCGCATGGTCCACTAAAGAATATTTACCAATGGCTTATTTGCATGATAGCCATAACAATACGGGACTATTCTGGCAAATTGAAAACAATGGATCCTGGCACTGGGAAATAGGTGACCAGGCCGATCACTTGTATTTGCAACTAGGTGGGCCTAACGAATTTTATAGTCACTGGTTTAAGCAATTAAACTCTGGCGAATCGTTTACCTCCGTTCCTGTTGCTATTGGGGTGACTGCTCAAGGTTTTGACCATGCAATGGGCGTATTGACGCAGTATCGCCGTCGCATTCGTCGGATTAACGAGGATAACCAGAAACTCGGCGTTATTTTCAATGATTATATGAATTGTCTGTTTGGCGATCCGACCACCGAAAAATTATTACCGTTAATTGATGCTGCGGCTGCGGCTGGTGCGGAATATTTCTGTATTGACTGTGGCTGGTATGACAAAGGTGAGTGGTGGAACGGCGTTGGCCAATGGTTGCCGTCCGTAGAACGTTTCCCGGAAGGTATTGAGTTCGTCATTAGCTATATTCGCGATAAAGGAATGACCCCGGGATTATGGTTAGAGTTAGAAGTCATGGGCGTGAAGTCTCCAAAGCTGGCGGAGACTGATGATAGCTGGTTCTTCATGCGCCACGGGAAAAGGGTCTTTGATCGAAGCCGCTATCAACTCGACTTCACAAACCCGGCGGTTATTGCACATGCCAATGAGGTGATTAATCGTCTGGTGGATATTTATGGCGTTGGTTACATCAAAATGGATTACAACATCGAGCCAGGAATTGGTACCGAGCAGGGAGCTGACAGCTTTGGTGATGGGTTGCTGAAACACAATCGCGCTTATCTGAGCTGGTTGGATGATGTGTTCGCCCGCCATCCACAACTGATAATTGAAAACTGCGGTAGTGGTGGGTTACGCATGGATTACGCGTTGTTAAGCCGCTGTTCAATTCAGTCGACCAGCGACCAGGAAGATTATCTGAAATACGCCACGATTGCTGCCAATGCGCCAACGGCAGTTACCCCTGAACAGGCGGCTATTTGGTCGTATCCAATGCGCGATGGTGATGAGCAGGAAGTCATCTTTAATCAGGTATCGGCGATGTTGCTACGCATACATCAGAGTGGGCATTTAGCTGAACTTTCTGAGGCTAATTTTAACCTGGTGCAGGAGGCAATCAGTTTCTATAAAACGCTGCGTGATGACATTAAATACGCACTGCCTTTCTGGCCACTCGGACTGTCCCGTTTCTCAGATGAGTGGGTGGCTTTAGGGCTGATCGCACCAGGTGGAAAACGACTGCTGGCGGTGTGGCGTCGTGAAGGGGAACAGGCTGTTTGTGTGTTACCTATTAGCGAACTGGCGGCAAAAGAGGTTGTGATTAAGCAAGGTTACCCAACCACCATCACTCATGAGTCTCACTGGGATGGAACGCGTGGGGAGATGCAGATATCTATGCCTAATCGTTCGGCGGCAATCTTTGAAATTAACGCGATAAATTAAGATCATCAGGGGCCGCGTGTTATTCGGCAGCCCCTGATATTTAGAAACGTGGTTGTTATTCAGGCAATTTATCCCCGTCATACTTCAAATTGTTGATGCGTTGGCTGTTCGCCTTAGCCCCTTCGCGGGCCAGCGCAAGCACTGTTCAAAAGGCCAAAGCCTTTTGTTCCACAACTTGAATTATTTAGGGTTTATAGTGCTTTTAAATATAACTCGGCAATCTCTTCAATCTTCGCTTCACGAGGATTTCCTCCCGTGCACACGTCGTCAAACGCTGCCTGCGCCAGCTCCTGAATATCTTCTTTACGCATCCCAACTTCTCTTAATGTCGCGGGAATACCGACATCACGATTAAGAGATTCTACTGCCTGAATTGCCGCCTCTCGCGCATGTTCAAGAGTTGCGTGAGTCACTTCAAAACCCATTGCCTGCGCAATATGACGATACTTCTCACCCGTAAATTCTGCGTTGTAGCGCATCACGTGCGGTAGCAAAATTGCATTAGCGACGCCATGAGGTGTGTTGTAAAACGCACCTAACGGGTGCGCCATTCCGTGAACCAACCCTAACCCGACGTTTGAGAATCCCATTCCCGCCACATATTGCCCTAATGCCATTTTCTCAACGGCTTCTGCTTTGCCTGCAACCGAATCACGCAGAGAAGATGCAATAATTTCAATAGCTTTAAGATGCAAAGCATCAGTGAGCTCCCAGGCGCCAAGAGTGATATAGCCTTCGATGGCATGGGTTAGCGCATCAACCCCGGTTGCTGCTTTTAATGAGGGGGGCATTCCGTCCATCATGTCAGCATCAATAAAAGCGGCCAGCGGGATATCGTGAGGATCGATGCAGACAAATTTGCGGCGATTTTCTTCATCGGTGATGACGTAGTTGACGGTCACTTCTGCCGCAGTACCTGCTGTGGTTGGAATCGCCAAAATCGGCACGCTTGGGCTGTGTGTAGGCGCCATGCCTTCTAAACTACGTACATCTTCAAATTCTGGATTGGCGCTGATGATGCCAATGGCTTTGCAGGTATCCTGTGGTGATCCCCCACCAATGGCAATCAGATAATTGGCGCCACTTTGCTGAAAAGCCGCTAACCCTTGCTGCACTACTTTGATGGTTGGATTAGGTGTAACCGCATCAAAAACCTGGTAATGAAGCCCAGCAGCATCCAGTTTTGATGTCACTTTTTCTACCACGCCACAGGCAACCAATTGGGCATCGGTCACTATCAGTGCTTTGCCATAACCCCGGCGCATAACTTCAGGCACTAATTCATTGATAGCACCACGCCCAAACCATGACGTTTCATTCAAAATCATTCTTTTGGTCATTATGAAAATCCTTGCTTAGAAATGAATTTCTGGCGGGTTTATTCTTCAACACGCAGGCCGTAGCTTTTAAACTTCTCAAGCACAATGGCGATTTCTTCATCAGGCAAGACCGGGACGGAATCAGTGATTGGCAGAGTTGAAAGATAGAGCTTCGCTAAAACTTCAACTTCATGAGCCAACCAAAGAGCCTTCTGTAAGTTCGTTTCACAAGCGATCATACCGTGATGCTGCAAAAGCGTGGCTTTACGGTTTTTAAGCGCTACCGCAACGTGCTCAGAAAGTTTTTTGGTGCCAAAGGTGGCATAAGGTGCACAAGGAATGGTGCTTCCGCCTGCTGCGGCAATCATGTAATGAATGGCCGGAATTGGGCGGTTAAGAATGGATATCGCGGTGCAATTTACCGCGTGGTTATGCACGACAGCATTGGCATCTGGGCGCGTCTGATAAGCTACCTGATGAAAGCGCCACTCGCTGGAAGGAACCTTTCCCTCTTCATGTTTACCGTCGGCATCGATATAAACAATCTGCTCCTCTGTGAGATTTTCATAAGGAATGCCAGTGGGGGTGATGAGTAACCCATCCTGGTAACGCACGCTGACGTTGCCAGCGGTTCCCTGATTTAGACCCAGGCGAGTCATTTCCAGACAGGTGTGAATGATTTCACGTGCGAGTAAATCTCTTTCCATTTTATTGCCTCTCTAAACTTCTTGAATAAAAAATAAACATGAATGGGGAATGTGATTTTTATCTTTATCCAGCAAGAGTTATTAAGAAGTTGCCAGTTCAGAAAGTGTGATCTTCATCAAGTTAAATGGCTTATTTAGATTCAATAACGCAATTGTGGAAATAGTAAAAATGTCCGTTTTATCTCAAGTGGATTTAAACGGGCAATTTATGTCATTAAATATCTAAAAGTGCCCGTTTTAAAATAAATAAAACCAATCGGGCATGCATGTTGTGTTTTTTATTCAATGCTTGACGGAAACGGGCATATTAATTCTTTTACTGAAGTGATCATGCTCACACTTCACCTGCTAATAATGCTTAATGTGACTGAACTCATATTTTTAAGCGTTTTTTGTTTTAAGAATAGCTGCACTTACCGCACAAGCCGCATGATTGTCAGATTAGAAATTGGCTGACTGTATTGATTATGTTGCTGCGGAAATAAAAGCAGATGTACTTAATATTTAACGAGGGTGCTATGGGACAAGTTTCAATTCAGTCAGAGAGCTACTGCGTTGCCAGCAATGAGCGCAAAGGGAACTACGCCATTCCTTTTGCATTATTATGTTCACTCTTTTTCCTGTGGGCTGTAGCGAACAATCTTAACGATATTTTACTACCGCAATTCCAACAGGCTTTTACATTAACAAATTTCCAGGCTGGGCTTATTCAGTCTTCATTTTATTTTGGCTACTTCCTTATTCCTATCCCTGCCGGGATATTGATGAAGAAGATGAGTTATAAAGCCGGTATTATTACTGGGTTATTACTGTACGCCATTGGTGCGGCTTTATTTTGGCCTGCTGCGGAAGGAATGAGTTATTCATTGTTTTTAATTGGTTTGTTTATTATAGCAGCAGGGCTTGGTTGCCTGGAGACCGCAGCTAACCCGTTTGTTACTGTGTTAGGGCCTGAAGAGTCAGGGCATTTTAGAATTAACTTAGCTCAAACCTTTAACTCTTTCGGAGCCATTGTTGCCGTAGTATTTGGTCAGGGCCTTATTCTTTCCCATGTTCCTCATCAATCAGATGACGTATTAAAGAGTATGACGCCTGACCAGCTTGGTGCTTATAACCACAGCCTGGTGCTCGCCGTTCAGTCTCCCTACATGATAATCGTAGCGGTCGTATTAGTTGTGGCGCTATTAATTGCGTTGACCAAGTTTCCTTCGATTCAAAGTGATTCCCATGACGAAAGTAAAGAAGCTGGTTCAGTCATGGCTTCTATATCTCGCCTGCTGCGTATTCGCCACTGGCGTTGGGCTGTATTAGCTCAGTTTTGCTACGTCGGCGCACAAACAGCCTGTTGGAGTTACTTGATTCGTTACGCTATCGAAGAGCTGCCGGGGACTACGCCAGGGTTTGCCGCCAACTATCTTACCGCCACCATGGTCTGTTTCTTCATCGGACGCTTCAGCGGCACATGGTTAATCCGCCGCTATGCACCTTTTAAAGTTTTGGCCATCTATGCCTTCGTTTCCATGTTGTTATGCATCATCTCAGCCGTGCTGGGCGGGCATCTTGGCCTGATAGCGCTGACTTTATGCAGCATGTTTATGTCCATTCAATATCCAACGATTTTCTCCTTAGGCATCAAGGGACTGGGCCAGGATACCAAATATGGTTCATCCATTATCGTGATGACTATTGTCGGTGGCGGGATTGTCACCCCGATTATGGGGTTCGTCAGTGATGCGGCGGGCAATATCCCGGCTGCTGAAATCATCCCCGCGCTGTGCTTCGCCATTATTTTCATTTTCGCCAAATTCAGATCAAACGTAATGCCGCGTGTAACGGCTTAAGCAATTCAACCTTAATAAGTGCAATTTACTGATTAATTTGAGGAATAAAATGAACAGCCAACACCAGTCTAAAAATCTACCAAAAATTGGTATTCGCCCTGTGATTGATGGTCGCCGTATGGGGGTACGTGAATCACTGGAAGAGCAGACCATGAATATGGCGAAAGCCACGGCGGCACTGCTGAGCGAACAACTTCACCATGCCTGTGGTTCACCGGTTGAATGCATTATCGCCGATGGCTGCATCGCCGGAATGGCAGAGTCAGCAGCTTGTGACGACAAATTTAGTAAACAGAATGTTGGCCTTACCATTACTGTGACGCCTTGCTGGTGTTATGGCAGTGAAACCATCGATATGGACCCGTTCCGCCCGAAAGCTATCTGGGGGTTCAATGGTACAGAGCGTCCTGGCGCAGTTTATCTGGCCGCGGCGTTAGCTGCCCACAGCCAAAAAGGGATCCCCGCGTTCTCAATCTATGGCCATGACGTACAAGATGGCGGCGATGAATCTATTCCTGCGGATGTACAAGAAAAACTGCTGCGTTTTGCTCGGGCAGGCCTGGCTGTGGCGAGTATTAAAGGCAAAAGCTATATGTCTCTGGGTGGCGTTTCAATGGGGATTGCAGGTTCCATTGTGGACCACAATTTCTTTGAATCCTGGCTGGGTATGAAGGTGCAGTCTGTTGATATGACCGAGCTACGTCGTCGTATTGACCAGAAAATTTATGATGAACAGGAACTAGAGCTGGCACTGGCCTGGGCCGATAAAAACTTCCGCTACGGGCCGGATCTTAACGCGGAACAATATCGCCGTTCCCCTGAAAGCAGCCGCCAGGTATTGCGTGAAAGCTTGCTAATGGCGATGTGTATCCGCGACATGATGCAGGGCAATCCTGCGCTGGCACAAAAAGGTTTTGTTGAAGAATCCCTTGGTTATAACGCCATCGCCGCCGGTTTCCAGGGGCAACGTCACTGGACGGATCAATACCCGAATGGTGATACCGCTGAAGCCTTGTTAAATAGCTCTTTCGACTGGAATGGGGTGCGCAAGCCGTATGTGCTTGCGACCGAAAATGACAGTCTGAACGGTGTGGCAATGTTGTTTGGGCATATGCTCACGGGTACGGCCCAGGTATTCGCTGACGTGCGTACTTACTGGTCCCCAGAAGCGGTGAAACGCGTAACCGGTACCGATTTGACCGGGCATGCTGAGCACGGAATTATCCATTTAATTAACTCCGGTTCCGCAGCACTTGATGGTTCATGTCGCCAGCTTGATGAGCAGGGCAAGCCAACCATGAAGCCGCATTGGAAAATCAGCAAGAAAGAGGCTGATGACTGCCTGCAAGCTACCGAATGGTGCCCGGCCATCCATGAATATTTCCGTGGCGGCGGTTATTCATCACGCTTCCTCACTCGCGGTGGCGTGGCATTCACGATGTCCCGTATCAATATTATTAAGGGCATTGGGCCGGTCTTGCAGATTGCGGAAGGCTGGAGCGTTGAGCTGCCAAAAGATGTGCATGACATTCTGGATAAACGCACTAATGAAACATGGCCAACCACATGGTTTGCCCCACGCCTGACAGGCAAAGGCCCATTCACTGATGTTTACTCTGTGATGGCAAATTGGGGCGCTAATCACGGTGTGCTGACTATTGGGCATGTGGGTGCTGACCTTATTACCCTTGCGTCAATGCTGCGCATTCCAGTGTGTATGCATAACGTCGAGGACGGTGACATTTATCGCCCATCTTCATGGGGTGCTCATGGTATGGATGTGGAAGGCCAGGACTATCGCGCCTGCCAAAACTACGGGCCACTGTATAAAAAATAATGCTCCAGGGGGTTGCTTATAACCAGGCCCCTTTGTCGCCTCCCTTTGTCTGGAGGGGGGCACATTTATACTTATCAAAGGAAGCATCATGAATCGTGATGTGGTGATTGTTCTGGACTGTGGCGCCACTAACATCCGTGCCATTGCTGTGGATTCGCAAGGCAATGTGGTCGCGAAAGCGGCTTTACCTAATGTAAGCCTTGCAGCTGAAGAAAATGACCAATGGCACATTTGGTCGCTAGATGACATTTTGCAGCGCTTTTCCGACTGCTGTATGCAAATTATTCCGCAGCTCAAAGGCGATAAAATTCATGCGTTGAGTGTCACAACATTTGGTGTGGATGGCGCGCTGGTGGATGCTCAAGGGGAGCTCATTTATCCGATAATTAGTTGGAAATGCCCCCGCACGTCAGAAATTATGGAAAAAATTGACCGCTACATTACCCCCGGTGAGCTACAAACTATTTCGGGTATCGGTCAATTCAGCTTTAACACCTTATATAAACTTATCTGGCTAAAAGAAAACCGCCCCGAGTTACTGGAAAAAGCGCACGCGTGGCTATTTATCTCTTCATTGATTAATCAGCGGCTAACCGGCGAATTCACGACCGACCGCACTATGGCGGGAACCAGCCAATTATTAGATGTTCGGCAGGAAATCTTCAGCAAGACTATTTTTCAGCGTACCGGCCTGCCGATAGAGCTGTTTCCACGTCTTGTTGCCGCAGGCGAGCATATCGGCAATCTCTTACCTCATATGGCACAACGCCTTGGAATACCAGCGGGAACAGCGGTTATTTCAGCCGGGCATGATACCCAGTTTGCGTTATTTGGTTCCGGCGCGGGGTTAGATCAGCCAGTGCTTTCATCGGGAACCTGGGAAATCCTGATGGTACGCACCCCGCAGGTTAATACCTCATTGCTGCCACGTTTTGCAGGTTCAACGTGCGAGCTTGATAGCTGTTCTGGTCTGTTTAATCCCGGTTTGCAATGGCTGGCCTCCGGTGTTCTGGAATGGGTTCGTAAGCTGTATTGGCCGGATGGCACATTGCCTGCTGTATATGAGCAGATGATCGCTGAAGCCAAAACGATCCCACCAGGTTCTGAAGGTTTACGTATGAACTGCCAACTTCTCGACAGGCGCGAGCAGGCAGGCTGGAGTGGTGTGCATCTGCATACAGAACGCGGTCATTTCTATCGCTCGGCGTTAGAGAGCCTTTCATGGCAGCTAAAGCAAAACTTGTTAGTGCTGGAAGATATCGGCGGTTTTAAAGCTAAAGAGTTGCTGCTGGTTGGGGGAGGGAGCCGAAACCCACTGTGGAACCAAATAAAAGCGGATGTGCTCAATCTACCTATCAAAGTATTACAAGATGCGGAAACCACCGTTCTGGGAGCGGCAATGTTTGCCTGGAGTGGTGCCAACTTTTACACCTCACCAGAACAAGCGCGCCAGCAAGTTAACTATTGCTACCAGTCTTATTATCCAGGCAAGCAAAGCGCGCAATATCAAGACTTCGCTTGCCAGTGCTCCGAAATATTCGAAGAGGTTTAACGATGTTAAAAACCATATCTCCATTAATTTCGCCTCAGCTACTTAAAACATTGGCTGAAATGGGCCACGGCGATGAAATCATTTTTTCAGATGCACATTTTCCTGCCCATAGCATGGGCCCGAATGTTATCCGCGCCGATGGTTTAAAAGTGAGCGAGTTACTGGCCGCAATTATTCCGTTATTTGAACTCGATAGTTACGCGCCCCCGCTCGTCATGATGGCGGCAGTTGAAGGCGATGAATTAGATCCATGTGTTGAAACCCGGTATTTGCAGGCTTTATTTGGTGAAAAGCCGCAACATAAGGTCAGCCGTATTGATCGCTTTGCATTCTATGAACGAGCGCAGCAGGCATTTGCGATCGTCATCACAGGTGAGACCGCTAAATACGGGAATATTCTGTTAAAGAAAGGGGTTACGCCGTAGTCTCAGACTCCTTGTTTTGCCATGCGCCACCGGCGCATGGTTGTTTCAGGTAGAGGAGAGGGCTTGTGAAAACGGTGCGTCATGCGGCTATAGTAGAACTCATTCGACAACATGAAACCCTGACAACTGAAGATCTCGCCGAGCTATTAAAGGTCAGTAAAGAAACCATCCGTCGTGATCTGAATGCTTTACAGACGCAGGGGAAAATCATTCGCCAGCATGGGCGAGCTAAGAGCATCAAGCGCGACACTCATGACAGTGGAGACCCATTTAGCGCTCGCCTCAAAAGCCATTTTGCCAGCAAGGCCGATATTGCACGCCAGACACTACCGTGGATTAGTGCTGGAATGACTATTGCGCTCGATGCGAGTTCAACATGTTGGTATTTGGCAAAACAACTCCCTGATATTGATATCACTGTTTTTACCAATAGTGTGCGTATTTGCCAGGAACTTGCAAAATGGAAAAATATACAGCTCATTAGTTCAGGCGGCTTGCTTCAACGTAAATATGCTTGTTACGTCAATCCTGCAATTATTTCCCAACTTAAAGAGCTGGATATCGATCTGTTTCTTTTCTCTTGTGAGGGAGTTGATAAGGATGGTGTGCTATGGGATTCCAATGCTTACAATGCGGAATTTAAATCATTACTCATGAAGCGCGCAGCACAATCTTTATTGCTTATCGACAAGAGTAAAATAAATAGAACCAGTGAAATAAAAATCGGCTGTGTGGAAGATGTTGTACTTGTTATTTCAAATCAAAATGCCTAGCGCAACCACGGGTTGATCAGTCAATTAATGAGATGATCCTATAAAAACAACTTTGCTGCTCACCAGACCAGGGGTTGTAAATCAATCTATTCGTCCAATAAATTAATGTGAGCAACCAGAGTTGTCCGTTAAAACGCTATGTTCATAGTAAAAAAATATATGTAACAAACACTTACACTATTGTTTGTTTATCGTTCACTTATTTATTATATCGCACCTCTTTTCACATAATATTTAGAAGTAAATGTCAGAATTTAATTTCCCGTAATTACAAACACCTCACAAAGTGCGTTAACATTTCTTTAAAACTTAATCATATAACTAAACAAATTGATAGGTTTTATCGATCTATTATGGGTGAATGATCTATCAGACCTATTGATTAAATCTATCGAAATTAATTTATTGATCGTTTATATCGATCTGTGTTTATATATTGAGCATGGCAATAGCTTCCTGGCTAACACCACTCTAACAATTGAGTTTGCAGTGCGTCATAACTAGCAAAATGTATGCATCTTTCCGGCAACACTAATTAATAAGAAACTCTGATGAATTATAACTCATACAAAAAATTCAGCATTTTGAAATATTCGGAATTTTTATAAATATAGTTTTCAGTCAGGCAATAAATGTCCAAAAAAGAGTATTTTTGAGATGAGTACATGGTTTCAGAACACTTTTATTTATCAGCTCAACAACAGTCGGATTTTGTTATTCAATAACCGAGTTATAAAGTCTATTGTCGCAAGCTCCTTAGCTATTGTCCCCTTTGCCATCATCCGTGCATTACTTCTTGTTGGCTCAATCGTCTGCAACCAGCTGGGGTGGGGGAGTTTTTCGGTACAGTTGTTCCAGTTACAAGAAACGCTTACAGAATTTATGCCCATCGCAATAAATGCCTTTATGGCTTTACATTGGGCAATTCGTAATCGATATTCAGTTATCCACTTTTTGACTATTAATTTCTGTAGCTTGCTATTTATTAGCCGGGTTATCAGTAATGATAAGCTTTTCTTCTTTGATATTACTGTTCCCTTAGCTTTACTTTCAGGCATTATGGTCAATTTATTGCTGGAAAAAACTATCGCTTTAGTGGATTCAGTTGATTTCCTGAAAAGCAAAAGCCGAAAAACATCAGCTCTTTTCTTCTGTTCTGTACTCATTATCACCTTTTCCACATTGATTATTGGCGTGGTAGCCCACTCCATTTACCTTTTAATTTTTCCCGTAATATCGCAAACGCTACTACACTCTTACCCTGATAACTTCATCGATGGGTTGATTTATATTGTTCTTCGCTGCATACCGTGGTTCTTTGGTATTCATGGGTATTTTATTTGTGCCGATATTGATGCCGGGTTTATTGCCGAAATGAATAGCAATATTGCTGCCTGGCATGCAGGGCAAGGGCAGCTAAACATTATTAGCCCCGTTTTTTATAATATCTGGTGCACCATGGGTGGTACAGGAAATACCCTGGGAATGTTGCTATGCATATTGTTGAATAAAAAATCTCCGCACAGGAATTTGCTTGGCTTATCGCTTCCGCTGTCGCTGTTTAATGTGAATGAACCCTTGATCTTTGGCTTGCCGATAGTCATGAACCCCTTGCTGATTATCCCTTTTGTTCTGGTGCCAGCTGTGTCCTATACAATAGCGTACACTGCAACTGTCTGGCATCTGGTGCCCCCTGTTTCTGAAGCGGTAAACTGGAGCGTTCCACCTATTTTGAGCACCTGGCTTGCCACCGAGGGCTCGGTTTCAGCCATTGTCCTGAATATCATTATTATTGGCGTAAGCGCGCTTATCTACACACCATTTGTTAGAAAATGGTCTATTAGCAAACTTAAAACCCCTGAGTTGAATCTGTTTTTACCACCAACAAATTTAGACCTGGTTCCTGGGCATACGCTGCAGTCCGAAGAAAAATCTTATCTTGATGCACTGAGCAAGGTGCAACACTTACAATCGAGTGGTCATTTCATTCTTTATTTTCAGCCTCAGGTACGGATCTCCGACCGTCGCATTATTGGGGTTGAGGCATTAATCCGCCATCAGGGTGAAGATGGTAAAATTACGCCACCTACTTTCCTACAATATTATGATCGCCTCAAAGCGATGGCAGATATAGATTTCTGGGTTATCGAACAATCTGTTAATTATCTACATCATCATCTTCAAGAATTTAATGAAATGACTCTGTCGGTCAATGTCTCGGCGCAGACACTGCTGGACAAGAGATTATTTAAAGTGATATCCCAAGTGCTGGAAAAACCTTTACCTCCAGGCTGGACTCTTGAGATGGAAATTACAGAGTCACAAGCTGTTATCGACCCGGTAAATGTGGCCTCGGTGCTGACAAAATTAAAATCAATGGGGATTCGTATTGCTCTTGATGATTTTGGGGCAGGGTACTCGACACTGAATTATCTGACACGATATCCGCTCGACAAGATAAAGCTTGATCGTTCACTAGTGCAGGGGCTAGCTGAAAATGGTGGGCTGCAGTTTTTAAAACAAGTCACCAGACTGTGCCGACTCACGCACTGCAATCTTGTTATTGAAGGTGTTGAAACTGAAGATGAGCTGCGCCAGGTTCTTATTGAAGGGATTGAAACAGACCAGGAACTTGCCCAGGTTCGCTCTGTTGGTATCGAACTGGCACAAGGGTTCCTTTTCTGGCGTCCGTTACCAGTTGAAAAATTATGCCAGGTCCTGAAAGAAAATCATCATTGCTCTAATAATGTTTCAACCTATGAAAAGGAGCTGCAATTAACATCATGATGTTAAAGCGAGGCTTACTCTCACATGGATGTTTTTTTGTACATATTGATAGATGGAAAGTTGTTTAATGCAAATAAGTGCAGAAACCAGAAATACGATTAAACGCATGTTGGAAGCTTGTGTATTGTTGTTTCTGTTTCATTATGTTTTTGGTCAACTAATGAGTAGTGCTGAAGTGGGTGGATATGCTCTGACATTCTATGATCTCAGGCTGCCATTGTTTACAGCACTACTTGTTTTATATGGTGTCAGAGCCATACCTGCACTCGGGCTGCTTATTATCTACAGCTTAAACACGCAATCTGTGTTGCAAAACCTCACTGTTTATTCACAGTTTCTGGCCGCTTCAATCAGCTGCCTGATATATTTTATCTCTGTTGGAAGCAAAGGTGCAGTCAGTTTCGGTCGTTACAAATTAACATTTCATCGTATCGGTTGGTTGGTTGTTTTTAACTCTGTAGTGTTTGAAGTTATTCATCAGTTAATGTTGTTTTTATTTCATTTTGATGAAGTTTTGTATGGTGAATTTTTTAGCACCAAAAACTTGATTAACGTCCAATGGATGATGACATCTTGCCTTACTGGTGTACCATTCTGTTATCTTATTCTTAGATGTATCAGCAATACAGCATGGTGTTCGCGTTACCTTAATGAACAAATTAAAATAATATTTTCAGGTTCGCGAATATTCTATCGGATTATATGGCTATGCTCTCTCATTGGTATCATGTATTGCTTACTATCTACTAAGCAAACATTTTTATTATTTACCGGATATGGGTTGTTATGGTTACTCCCGATAATGGTCTGGGGAACAGTAACTATTGGTCATTCATTTATTGTTC
The DNA here is from genome assembly GCF_902500225.1 of Buttiauxella massiliensis. GTDB lineage: Bacteria > Pseudomonadota > Gammaproteobacteria > Enterobacterales > Enterobacteriaceae > Buttiauxella > Buttiauxella massiliensis. The sequence goes on from NZ_LR722655.1 coordinate 220,791, forward strand.
CCATCTGGAGTGCTGTTTTGATTCTGCTCGGATTCCACAGTGATGGTTATATACAATATAATTACGCTATCAGTGAACTTGAAATCCTTGAACCTTTGGCAACTGCATCTGCCACACTATTAGTTGTGTCCTTCTCTTTAGTTTTATCTGGAGTGCTGGTTTCAAGTAATCGCTCATATATCAAAAAAATAACCAGGCTAATGCAAACTGAGTTTTATACTGGCTTATCGAATGTTTATGCACTCAAAAAATCTCTTGCTGACTACCCTGGGTCCGGGCTTGCTTTAATTCACTGCCCTGAGCTTTGGACTTTGACACAAACGCATGGGCTTAGCATTAGATTTATGTTCGTTAAGTCATTGACCGCCTATCTTCTCCCTCATCTTCAGGATAATGAAGAGATCTATTATCAACCAGGTTATGGGCTTTATATTAGACTGAGTTCTCCTGATAAAGAGCATATTAATAATATATATTCTTTAGTTAAGACATACCGTTTTTCGCATGGCAATAATACATTGGGCATTAATTCAGGGTTGGCTTACATGTTAAGCTTGCCAGAAAGATATAATTTATTAATGATTGTCGGTAAATTGTCTGCTGTTGCTGCAGAATCTATCAATAGTGAAGTTCCGGTAATGGTCGTTTGGGATGATACAGATTTTTTGACGGTGGGACGTAATATAAAGAGTAATGACAATATACGGAGTGAGCTTCAAAGCGCTATAGACAACCAGTCTTTTATACTCATGGCTCAGCCTGTGATCTCATCACGTACAGATTCATACTATCATGAAGTCCTTATTCGGATCAGAAACAAAGATGGAAAGCTCTTATTTCCTGACGCATTTCTTCCTATTGCAGAACAAGCTGGGATTCTTGCTCAATTAGATATGACTGTTATTGAACAAACATTCAGATTTATACAGTCACTTGAGGAATCAAAATCTGAAAGTAAATTTAGTATTAATTTAGCCCCGCGGACGCTTCATCATATCTATTTTATTGACCATTTGATGGGGCTATTCAAGAAGTACAAAATATCACCGGACAGAATTATTTTTGAAATCGTCGAAACGGACATTATTGATACTAAAGTAGCCGCTTTAAAGCTTGAAAAGATGCGCAGTCTTGGTTGCAAGATAGCCATTGATGACTTTGGTGCCGGTTGCTCCAGCTATTCTCGCCTGGAAGAAATAGAAGCTGATATTCTTAAGATAGATGGGTCTTTTATCCGCAAGATTCTTCATGATGACTTAAATCACTTTTTAGTTAGATCTTTCTGCACCGTTGCTAGAATCAAAAAAATGCAGGTCGTTGCAGAATTTGTTGAAAATGAAGAGATCAAGCAAGAGCTAATAAGAATAGGTGTAGATTGGTTACAGGGATACCACACGGGTAAGCCTGTGCCAATTGAAGAAGTAATACTTTAAATTAATCCAGAAGGTATTAATAGGGCACTTATGATATGAACAGTCGAACGGATATCTCGCACTCAGTAAAAGTAGTCAGTGAAGAGATAGAAAAATGTAAACATGCTTTTTTTGCAATTAGAAAAAGGGGGCAGCACGTAGAGATTATTCAGGATAATCAGGTTGCATTCCTTAAATCGGGCATTGTTACTATTCATCGTATTGAAGATGGGCTACTGACTAACTCTATTAAAGCGCCCGCAGTTATTGGACTTGGCCATATACATGATATTGGGCTGACTCATTTCATTCAGTGTAAAAGCGAATGTTCAATGTGGATCCTTGATTCGAATATTGCTTTTGATTTATTTACAGAGAAAAGTCTATGGCAAGATGCTTTTTTTATAATCAGAAAGTATTTATATATCTGCATGCCTAAAGGAAAACTAATTCATAAATCATCAGCCAGGGAGATCGTTGTTGAACATTTGAAGGAAATTTGGGCTTTAGGTGAACCAGAAAGACACACAACTTCTGTATACAATTTTATTCTTTCCAGAAATAATATATCGAGGAGTGCTGTTCAGAAGGTTGTAAGAGAGCTAGAAGGCTCAGGAGATATAAAATTTTACCGCGGGAAATTGATTGAGTTGAATGAGATAGCTTGATCTTACAATACATTCTCATTTCTATGATGGCTTACAACAAATAGTGGCATGATCCCACCATGGATTATGATTCAGGTCGGTATAAATAATCGAGAATCCCTGATTGCTGATCTCTTCTTCCAGTAGTGTAAGAGGCTTTAAGGTTCTCCATGGCTGGCCATTCCTCATTAAATGGTAATTATCGGCATCAAAATCTCGTAAATCTTCAGGTTTTTTCGGTTTCCCAGCCATAGTACTGATAACAACCGTACCTTCTGGTTTTATCAGACGTCTTATTTCTGTAAGACACAATTCACGCTGTGAACCAATAAGGCAATGCAAGCAACTTCCATCAAAAATAACATCATATGAATCTGCTTCCAGCTGCTTAAGATGGCAGACATCGCCCTGGGTAAAATGCCCTTTAAGCCCAAGTGTCAAAAATCGCTCTATTGCCCACTCAATTGCGGTTTGTGAAATATCAACACCAGATACTTCGTAGCCACGCTCTGCCATATATTGAGAAGACATCGCACCATTTCCACAGCCTAATTCCAGAAATGAAGCTCCAGGGGAGGGTAGGATATTACGTTGTTTTAACTCTTGCAGAATGAGAGCTAATTGTTGATGCGCTCGCTTATAACCTTCACCAGCCCACGCCTGCGCGCCATTTTGCTTTAATAATTGATACTGCTCTTCATAGATATTCATCATAATTACCGTTTTGCCAATTAAAAACAGGATACGCTGTCGATACTATCCCTAAATTGGCACTTTGTGTACAACGATGATCCCTTGAAATTTGATCTGGATTGAATTGGTTGCGAATAGTTTAAGAAGGTAGACTTTTGGAGGATAAGAAAGCTAATCCCATCGACAGTATCTGAAAAAGGACTCCCGGAGTGCTATGACTGGCAAGCTAATTTTTTCTGTTAAGGAATGCAGGCTGTTTGAAGGAGATGACCAGCCTTAGTATTAGATACAGCCGTCAGTTAGTCATGTCGGTTTGTTTACCTTCAAATTTTCCATTTCTCCAGCCTGCTGTAAATTTAGATGGCGTCTGAAAATTCAGTGCTGAATGGGGTCCGCATTCGTTATAGTCCAGCTTACAGTCATTAGGGATTGACCTGATGCGAATGATTTCGCTCAACAATGCTCATTCAGACATGCATCACGAAAGCGTCCGTTAAAGCTCTCAATAAATCCGTTCTGTGTTGGTTTGCTCGGCTGAATAAGCCGAAGTTCTAGGTCATGTTCAAAGGCCCACTGGTCCAGCGGCCAGCAGGTAAATCCGGGCCTCTGATCGGTTCTTACCGCCACCGGATAGCCACGAAGCAGTGCAATGCTGTCCAGAATGCGCGTTAACTGCACGTCTGAAATCACGAAAACGGCGGTAATCGTCAGGCACTCCTTCGTCAAATCATCCAGTCAGGTCAGGAACTTAATCCGGTGACCAGTGCATTCATGACAAAGACCATTGACCTAGGTGAGATTAGGTGCTGCCTGACGCTGAACCTCATAACGGAATGTTGACAGCGACAAACCAGCGAGCTGCAGGCACGACGTTGCGACAGACCCATCACGTCCACATCACTACCACAGCGTGCTGCTTCTGGTCTGTCGTCAGTACTTTCGCCCCAGATCGCCTCCATATCCAGCATGGCTTCAGGTGGGCGTTACCTTCTTCGAGAGCCTTAAGACGCTTAACTTCCGGCACTTCCATACCGCGAAACTTTTACATCTGGCGTAAAAGGTGATGTGCTTGCGGTCGAGTTCACGGCCTGAAACCCCGGCTTTAGTCTCGCGGAGAATACTGATGATCTTGTAAGTATCCCAGCTTTAGTTCCACGCACTTTTTGAGATTTCCGGTTTCTCAGCCATCAGCCGGTATTCTTCCGGCGTCAGGTTATTCAGGGATTCATGGGGCCGCTCACTGTTGTATTCATTCAGCCAGCGTTCCGTGATTTCCCGTACTTC